>NZ_RZRU01000011.1 GCF_003997495.1 Mesorhizobium sp. M7A.F.Ca.US.008.03.1.1
AAAATAGCCACCGTGATGTCGGTGACGCTGTCGACCGACCATCGCGCTGTCGACGGTGCGCTGGGTGCAGAACTGCTGGTCGCCTTCAAGCGGCTGATCGAAAACCCGATGGGCATGCTGGTCTAGGAAGGGAGAGGGCGGTGCGGAAATTCTTCACCAGCCTTTTCGCCTTCGTCATTTCCGGGCTTGCCGGCGGACTGGCCGCGCAATGGTTGGCCATCGCCACCGGCGCCGAGGAAGAATACATCCTCGTTTTCATGGTCTCGGTGCTGGTGACGTTGATCGTCACCTTCGTCTTCTTCGTGGCGCAATTCATGGCCGATCCGGTGGCGGCTGTGGCCAGGGCCGGCAAGTGGTTGCTGATCATGCTTGTGGTGCTGCTTGCCCTGCTGGTTGCCTTGATCCTCTACGCCGATAGCAGTTCCGCAGTGGTGAAGAAGGATATTCCTATTGTTGCCGGCCTCGGTCTGCCGGGTCTGGTGACGATTGTCATTCACTGGCTGTTCGTGCGCTGGCGGGTGGGACGCGGTTCGATCAAGGCACAGGTGGGCGCATGAAGACGGTTCTTTGCTACGGCGACTCGCTGACCTGGGGCTACAATGCCGAAGGCGGCCGCCATGCGTGGGAAGACCGCTGGCCGAGCGTGCTGCAGGCTAGCCTCGGTGGCGGCGTGCAAGTGATTGCCGACGGTCTCAATGGCCGCACCACGGCTTTCGACGATCATCTGGCTGGTGCCGATCGCAATGGTGCACGGGTGCTGCCGACGGTCCTGACGACGCATGCGCCGATCGACCTGATCGTCATCATGCTTGGCGCCAACGACATGAAGCCCTGGATCCACGGCAATCCGGTAGCAGCCAAGCAAGGCATCCAGCGTCTGATCAACATCGTGCGCGGCCACGACTATCCGTTCGACTGGCCGGCGCCGCAGATCCTGATCGTCGCGCCGCCCGCCGTCAGCCGTACCGACGATGCTGAATTCAAGGAAATGTTTGCAGGCGGCGACGAGGCATCGGCCCGGTTGGCGCCGCTCTATGCCGCTCTCGCCGACGAAGCCGGCTGTGGCTTCTTCGATGCCGGCAGCGTGGCGGCGACCACCCCTCTCGACGGTGTCCATCTCGATGCCGAAAACACACGAAACATCGGCAAGGCGCTGGCGCCCGTCGTGCGCGTCATGCTCGAATTGTGAATCAAGGAGAAAAATCGTGGCTGAGAACTACGACGTCATCATCATCGGCTCCGGCCCCGGCGGCTATGTCACGGCGGTGCGTTCCGCCCAGCTTGGCTTCAAGACGGCGATCGTCGAGCGCGAACATCTCGGCGGCATCTGCCTCAACTGGGGCTGCATCCCGACCAAGGCGTTGCTGCGCTCGGCCGAGATCATGCACTATTCGGATCACCTGAAGGACTATGGGCTGAAGCTGGATGGCAAGGTCAGCGTCGACACGGCTGCCGTGGTCGACCGCTCGCGAAAAGTCTCGTTGCGCCTCAACGGTGGCGTTGCCTTCCTGATGAAGAAGAACAAGGTCGACGTCATCTGGGGCGAAGCCAAGCTTTCGAAGCCAGGTGAGATCGTCGTGTCGAAGACGGCCAAGAAGCCGATGGAGCCGCAGCCGCCTGTGCCGAAAGGCGTCAAGGGCGAGGGCACCTACACCGCCAAGCACATCATCCTGGCGACCGGCGCCCGGCCGCGCGCGCTGCCCGGCATCGAACCGGACGGCAAGCTGATCTGGACCTATTTTGAGGCCATGGTACCGAAGGAGATGCCGAAATCGCTGCTGGTCATGGGATCAGGCGCCATCGGCATCGAATTCGCCTCCTTCTACCGCACCATGGGCGCCGACGTGACGGTGGTCGAGTTGTTGCCGGCAGTGATGCCGGTCGAGGATGCTGAAGTCTCGAAATTCGCGCAAAAGCAGTTCGAGAAGCAAGGCATGAAGATCATCCTCGAAGCCAAGGTGACCAAGGTCGAGAAGGGCACGAACTCGGTCACCGCGCATGTCGAGATGAAGGACGGCAAGGTCGAGAAGATCACCGCCGATCGGATGATCTCGGCCGTCGGCGTGCAGGGCAATATCGAGGGCCTCGGGCTTGAGGCGCTTGGCGTGAAGACGGAGCGTGGCTGTGTCGTCATCGATGGCTACGGCAAGACCAATGTGCCGGGCATCTACGCCATCGGCGATGTTGCCGGCCCGCCGATGCTGGCGCACAAGGCGGAGCATGAGGGCGTGGTGTGCATCGAGAAGATTGCTAATTTTCCCGGTGTGCATGCCACCGACAAGCTCAAGATTCCGGGCTGCACCTATTGCAATCCGCAGGTCGCCTCGGTTGGCCTGACCGAAGCCAAGGCCAAGGCCGAGGGCAAGGATATCCGGGTCGGGCGCTTCCAGTTCGCCGCCAATGGCAAGGCTATTGCGCTCGGCGAGGATCAGGGTTTCATCAAGACCATCTTCGACAAGAAGACCGGTCAATTGCTCGGCGCTCACATGGTCGGCGCCGAAGTGACCGAACTGATCCAAGGCTTTGTCGTGGCGATGAACCTCGAAACAACCGAGGAAGAGCTGATGCACACTATCTTCCCGCACCCGACGCTGTCGGAGATGATGAAGGAAAGCGTGCTCGACGCCTATGGCCGCGCGCTCAACGCGTGATAGATTGAAAGCGCTGCTACAGATGG
Source organism: Mesorhizobium sp. M7A.F.Ca.US.008.03.1.1 (assembly GCF_003997495.1). GTDB lineage: Bacteria > Pseudomonadota > Alphaproteobacteria > Rhizobiales > Rhizobiaceae > Mesorhizobium. The sequence goes on from NZ_RZRU01000011.1 coordinate 2,678, forward strand.
AACCCGGCGGCAAGGTACTTCGTTTGCGGATGCACTTTCTTCCATCACACAAGGAGACGGCATATGCACCTGAATGGCGTCGGCTGGATAGCAGCCATCATTATCGGCGGTCTGGCAGGCTGGTTCGCCGAAATGTTCATGAAGAGCAACACCGGCATCTTCATGAACATTGTTATGGGTATCGTTGGCGCGGTCGTGCTGAACGCCATTCTGCAGGCTCTCAATTTCGGCCCGTTCGGCGTCGGCTGGATTGCCTATCTGATCACCGGCTTTATCGGCGCCTGCCTGCTGATCTGGGCCGGACGCCTGGTGCGTCGTTAATACCGCTGAAAAACTGCTATGCGAAAAAGGCTGTTGCGGCATGCGCCGCCGCGGCCTTTTTCTTTGCCTTGAAAAGTCTTAGATGAACTTATGACAGCGAACGCCTGACTGGCGGTCGCGAATGAACCAGGTTTCCCGATGGTCACTGTCCTCGATACGATCGCCAACGCCCCGCGCTTGCGGCATCCGGAAAAGGCGCACAAGCCTGATCAGGACGTGCTGCGCAAGCCCGACTGGATCCGCGTCAAAGCGCCGATGTCGAAGGGCTATGCCGAAACGCGCGAAATCGTGAAGTCGCACAAGCTGGTGACGGTCTGCGAAGAGGCCGGCTGCCCCAACATCGGCGAGTGCTGGGAAAAGAAGCACGCCACCTTCATGATCATGGGCGAGATTTGCACGCGCGCCTGCGCGTTCTGCAACGTCGCCACCGGCATTCCGACAGCACTTGATGCCGATGAGCCGGCCCGCGTCGCGCATGCCGTCAAGCAGATGGGCCTGACCCATGTCGTCATCACCTCGGTCGACCGCGACGATCTTGCCGACGGCGGTGCGCAGCATTTCGCCGAGGTCATCCGCGCCATCCGAGCGGCAACGCCGTCGACGACGATCGAAATCCTGACGCCCGACTTCCTGCGCAAGGAAGGCGCGCTGGAGATCGTCGTGGCGGCCAAACCCGACGTCTTCAACCATAATCTCGAAACCGTGCCTTCGAACTATCTGTCGGTTCGTCCGGGCGCCCGCTATTTCCATTCGATCCGGCTGTTGCAGCGGGTCAAGGAGCTTGATCCGTCGATCTTCACCAAGTCCGGCATCATGGTGGGGCTGGGCGAAGAACGGAATGAAATCCTGCAGTTGATGGACGATCTACGGTCGGCCAATGTCGACTTCATGACCATCGGCCAGTATCTGCAGCCGTCGAAGAAGCACCATCCGGTGATCCGCTTCGTCACGCCGGACGAATTCAAGTCCTTCGAGACTATCGGCCGGACCAAGGGTTTCCTGCTGGTGGCGTCGAGCCCGCTGACGCGCTCGTCGCATCATGCGGGCGACGATTTCGCCAAGCTGCGCGCGGCACGGGAAGCGATTCTCAACAAGTCAGCTTAATCAGCTGGTTTCATGCCAAAATTCGAAGCCACCCGACGCGTATCCCATACACCCGAGCAGATGTTTGCTTTGGTCGCCGATGTTAAATCCTATCCGCAATTCCTGCCGCTTTGCGAAGCGCTGACGGTTCGCTCGCGCAAGGAGCGTGACGGGCGTACCGTTCTCCTTGCCGACATGAGCATCGGCTACAAGGCGATCCGCGAAACCTTCACGACGCAGGTGCTGCTGAAGCCCGACGAGAACACCATCGACGTGAAATACATCGACGGCCCGTTCAAATATTTGAGCAATGTCTGGCGTTTCGAACCCGACGGCGCCGGTTGCGCCGTCCGCTTCTTCATCGACTACGAGTTCAAGAGCCGTATTCTGGGCGCGGTCATGGGGACCATGTTCGATCGCGCCTTCCGCATGTTCGCGGAGGCTTTCGAGAAGCGTGCCGACGTCATCTACGGTGCGGCACCCTCGGCCTGAGGCCGGCCAAGCGCACGCAACCCCAGTTCCAATGCGTGCCGTACGGTTTCCCTGCGGATGAAGTCGCGACCCTTGTCGGCAAACAGCCTGTGTTCGGCTGTCACGGCTTGGCCGTCCAGGCCGACCCCGAACCAGACCAGGCCGACCGGTTTTTCCGTGGAACCGCCGCCAGGCCCGGCGATGCCGGTGACCGCCAGGGTCAGCCCGGCTCGCGAACGGGCAAGCGCGCCTGTCGCCATTTCGATCGCAGTCTCGCGCGAAACCGCGCCATGCGCCTCGAGCGTGGCGGTGGAAACACCGAGCATGTCCATCTTGGCTTCATTGGAATAGGTGATGAAGCCGCGATCGACCACGGCGGACGAGCCGGCAATGTCGGTCAGCGCGGCGATGATCATGCCGCCGGTGCAGCTTTCCGCCGTTGCCAGCATGATGCCGCGCTCTCGGCAGGCTTGCAGCAGGGCATTTGCCAGCTCGTTATTGTTCATTCCGGCACCTCGCCGGGAAACACCACGCTGGCGGTGGCGATCGCCGCAATGCCTTCCTCGCGCCCGACAAAGCCAAGCTTTTCGTTGGTTGTCGCCTTGATCGAGATGCGGTCCGCGGAAATTGCCAGCATCTGCGACAGGGCTGCCGTCATCGCCTCGCGATGCGGGCCGACGCGCGGCGCTTCGCAGATCAGCGTGATGTCGGCATTGGCGATGCGGCCGCCGCGCTCGCGCACCAGCCCTGCCGCATGCTCGACGAAGATCCGCGACGCGGCGCCTTTCCATTGCGGGTCGGACGGCGGAAAATGCGTGCCGATGTCGCCGGCGCCGCAAGTCGCCAGCAGCGCATCGGTCAAGGCGTGCAGACCGACATCGGCGTCTGAATGGCCCGACAGTTTCTTGTCGTACGCAATGGCGACGCCACACAGGGTGACATGGTCGCCGGGCTCGAAGGCGTGGACGTCGTAGCCATTGCCGGTACGGATGTCGGGAAAGCGCACGCGTTCGCCGGAAAGCCGCTGGTCCGCCATCGCAATATCCCGTGCCCAGGTGAGTTTGACATTGTTGGGCGAGCCCGGAACGATCTTGACCGGAATATGCGCCCATTCGGCGATCGCGGCGTCATCGGTAAAATCCATTTTTCCCAGATGATGGGCTTTCTCGTGCGCGGCAAGGATGGGCCAGAACGGAAAGCCCTGTGGCGTTTGCGCCGCGTGAAGCCCGCTGCGCGAAACGGTTTCGCCAACCACGCCAGAGGCCGCTTCGCGCTTCAGCGTGTCGGCGACGGGCAAAGCGGGCAACGCGCCCTCGCGCTCGCCGATGGCGGCGATGGTACGATCTATCAGGTCCGCATCGACAAACGGGCGGACGGCATCATGGATCAGAACCTGCCCCGGCGCGTGGCCTCTAAGGGCAAGCAGGCCGAGCCGGACAGATTCCTGCCTGGTTGCCCCACCGATAACGGCGGTGACACGCTCGGCGTTGGCGCCCGCCGCCTGCCGGAACAGTTCATGGTCGTCGGCATGAATGGCGACGACGATCTCGCTGGTCCGCGGGTGGGCCAGAAAAATGTCCAGCGTGTGTGCGATGACGGCAAAGCCGCCAATGTGTTGATATTGCTTCGGTCCGTTGGCCTGTCCGGCGCGTGCGCCACGGCCGGCCGCAACGATCACCACCGCGACCTTGCCATCCTCACCCGAAACGTGATTTTCACTTGCGTCAGTCATGCCCGTTTGGTCCTAGCGCACGATCCCGAAAAGTGTAATCGGTTTTCGGAAAGATCGTGCGCTAACTATGAAATTCCAAAGCATCCTTTGCGCGTCCGGGGGACGCGCGGCGCTTTGGGCGGGGCCAAAGCCGAAGGCCAGCATTTTCCCAATTGCGCCTCAATGTGGCGTCATTCCGCGTTGCACATCGCGGCCGATATGGCTAGAGAATGTGCAGCGAATGAAGATGCTTGGTTTTTGTGCATGGTTAACTTGACCAAATTGGCCTCGCCGCTCGATGTCGGCGGTGTGAGACTCCGCAATCGCGTGTTCCTCGCACCGATGTCGGGAATTACGGACGAGCCGTTCCGGCAGCGTGCCCACGCGCATGGAGCGGGCCTGGTCGTGTCCGAAATGGTTGCCAGCGGCGAACTCGCCAAGGGCAGGGCCGGTTTCAACCTGCGCATACGCCACTCCGGCCTGCCCGTCCATATGGTTCAGCTTGCAGGCCGTGAGACGCTGCACATGGCCGAAGGTGCCAGAATCGCAGCCGGTGAGGGGGCCGACATTATCGACATCAACATGGGCTGCCCGGCCAAAAAGGTCACAGGCGGTTATGCCGGTTCGGCATTGATGCTGGATCTCGACCACGCACTGTCGCTGATCGACGCCGTTGTCGGCGCGGTCGAGGTGCCGGTGACGGTCAAGATGCGGCTTGGCTGGGACGAAGGCGCGCTCAACGCGCCGATGCTGGCGCGCCGCGCCGAGCAGGCCGGCGTCAGCATGGTGACGGTGCACGGCCGAACGCGCTGCCAGTTCTATCAGGGCAAAGCCGACTGGCGCGCCATTGCCCGCGTCAAGGAAGCCGTGTCCATCCCGGTCGTCGCCAATGGTGACGTCTCTTCGCCGACGGAAGCGGCCGACATTCTCCATCAATCGGGTGCCGACGCCGTGATGATCGGCCGTGCCCATTATGGCGCGCCCTGGATCGCAGGCGGCATTGCGGCCTCAGCAACAGGCAAGGCGACGCCAAATATTCCACAGAACCCGACGGCGTTCGCCGATTACATCGTGGCCCACTACGAGGACATGCTGGTGCTCTACGGCGCCGAAAGCGGCCTGCGCCAGGCGCGCAAGCATCTCGGCTGGTATCTTGATCGGCATGCCGGCGGCGTCGCCGACGACAGCCGAAAGGTTATACTGACCGCATTCGAGCCCGCGCGCGTCATCGCCTTGCTGCGCGATGTGTTTTCGCGCGATCCGCAACCCTTGAACCTGCGGAGCGCCGCATGAACGCCACCGCCGGCCAAGGCGCTGAAATGGCGGATGCCGCCCAGATCGTGCTCAACACCATCCGCCGCCCGGTGATCATGATCAGCGAGCAGGGGTTCATCACCTTCGCCAACGCCGATGCGGAGGACTTCTTTCGTTCGAGCGCGACCATGCTCGCCCGCAACACGCTGTCAAAACTCATTCCCTTCGGCAGTCCGCTGCTGACGCTGGTGGACCAGGTGCGCGAGCGCCGAGCCCCGGTCAACGAGTATCGGGTCGACGTGTCGTCGCCGCGCCTCGGCATCGAGAAGGTCGTCGATCTCTATGTCGCGCCGGTACCGGAATTTCCGGGCTCGGTGGTGGTGATGTTCCAGGAACGGTCGATGGCCGACAAGATCGACCGGCAGATGACGCATCGCGGCGCAGCTCGCTCGGTCACCGGCCTGGCGGCGATGCTTGCCCATGAGATCAAAAACCCGCTCTCCGGCATCCGCGGTGCTGCCCAGTTGCTCGAACTATCTGCTTCCGACGAGGACCGCGCACTGACGCGGCTGATCACCGACGAGACGGACCGCATCGTATCGCTGGTCGATCGCATGGAGGTGTTTTCCGACGAGCGGCCGATCGATCGCTATCCCGTCAACATCCATGTCGTGCTCGACCATGTGAAGGCCATTGCCAAGAACGGTTTTGCCAAGCGAATCAAGATAATGGAGGATTATGATCCTTCATTGCCTCCAGTGTTTGCCAACCGCGATCAGTTGATTCAGGTGTTCCTCAACCTGGTCAAGAACGCCGCCGAGGCGATCGGCAGCGACCCGCAGGGCGAGATTGTGCTGTCGACCGCCTTCCGGCCCGGCATTCGCGTTTCCGTCCCCGGCACACAGGATCGCGTATCGCTGCCGCTGGAGTTCTGCGTGCGCGACAATGGCTCCGGCGTCTCGGAAGATATTTTGCCGATCCTGTTCGACCCGTTCATCACCACCAAGCCGAACGGCTCAGGGTTGGGTCTTGCGCTGGTCGCCAAGATCGTCGGCGAGCATGGCGGCATCATCGAATGCGAATCGACGCCGCGCGGGACCACATTCCGCATCCTGATGCCGGCCTGGAAAGAAGCACCACACGGCGCCGATGATGAAGGCGAAGGAGAACGTAAATGACCGTTCGCGGTAATATTCTCGTCGCCGATGACGATGCGGCGATCCGCACGGTCCTCAACCAGGCGCTTTCGCGCGTCGGTCATGAGGTGCGCGTCACTTCCAACGCTTCCACGCTGTGGCGCTGGGTGGCGGCGGGCGAGGGCGATCTGGTCATCACCGATGTGGTCATGCCGGACGAGAACGCCTTCGACATGCTGCCGCGCATCAAGAAGGCGCGGCCGGAACTGCCGGTCATCGTCATGAGCGCCCAGAACACCTTCATGACGGCCATCCGTGCGTCCGAAACCGGCGCCTACGAATATCTGCCCAAGCCGTTCGACCTGACCGAGTTGCTCAACATCGTCAACCGGGCGCTTTCTGAGCCGCGGCGGCCGAAGATCGATCCGCGGCCGGAAGAACAGCCCGACGCAATGCCGCTGGTCGGCCGCTCGGCCGCCATGCAGGACATCTACCGCATGCTGGCGCGCATGATGCAGACCGATCTGACGGTGATGATCTCGGGCGAATCCGGTACCGGGAAGGAGCTGGTGGCGCGCGCGCTGCATGAATATGGCCGCCGCCGCGGCGGCCCGTTCGTTGCCATCAACATGGCGGCGATCCCGCGCGATCTGATCGAATCGGAACTGTTCGGCCACGAAAAGGGCGCCTTCACCGGCGCGCAGAACCGCTCGACCGGGCGCTTCGAGCAGGCCGAAGGCGGCACGCTGTTCCTCGACGAGATCGGCGACATGCCGATGGAGGCGCAGACACGCCTGCTGCGCGTGCTCCAGCAGGGCGAATACACGACGGTTGGCGGACGCACGCCGATCAAGACCGACGTGCGCATCGTCGCCGCCACCAACAAGGATCTGCGCACGCTGATCAACCAGGGGCTTTTCCGCGAGGATCTCTTCTATCGCCTCAACGTCGTGCCGCTCAGGCTGCCGGCGTTGCGTGAGCGCTCCGAGGACGTGCCGGACCTCGTCCGCCACTTCTTCAAGCTCGGCGAGATGGAAGGCCTGCAGACCAAGCGCATTTCTTCCGGCGGCATCGAGTTGATGAAGCGCTACCCATGGCCGGGCAATGTGCGTGAACTGGAAAACCTGGTTCGCAGGCTCGCTGCGCTCTATTCGCAGGACGAGATTTCCGCCGAGATCATCGAGGCGGAGCTCAAGACCGGCGAACGTCCGGTGGTGCCGGGCGGCGGCAATCTCATTCCCGACGATCTGTCGATCGGCCAGGCGGTCGAGCACTTCCTGCAGCGCTATTTCGCCTCCTTTGCCGGCGATTTGCCACCTGCCGGGCTTTATCAGCGCATCCTGTCCGAGGTCGAGTTTCCGCTCGTCCTGGCCTCGATGACGGCAACGCGTGGCAACCAGATCAAGGCCGCCGAACTGCTGGGCCTGAACCGCAACACGCTGCGCAAGAAGATTCGCGAACTCGGCGTCAACGTCTACAAATCATCGCGGCAGGGCTGAGCTTTGATCTGAGCCGCGCTCTTTTCAGGGGATCGGCTCGCGAAAGATTTCCGTCTCGGTCACACTTGTTGCATAATCGCCACAATGCGTTGCATACATCCGACGCAATAATGGCTCTAGACGGCGACATGGCTCCGCAGGCACCGACAACAAACCAACCGCTTTTCAGCGAACCCGGCGTTCGTGACGGGCGCCGGCTGCTTGCGCTGCCAGGCGTGATCGCGGTCGTCGGCGCGCTGATGACAGCGGCGATCTCGTTCACCATCCTCGTCGGCGCCACGCCGATCACACCGAACGAGTCGACGACGCTGGCGCTGATTGCACTCAACGCGGCTTTCGTCCTGTTTCTTATCGCGCTGGTCGGACGGGAAGTGCACCGCATCCTGATGGCGCGCCGGCATGGCAAGGCCGCCTCGCGGCTGCACGTGCGCATCGTCGCCATGTTTGCTCTCGTCGCCGCCATTCCCGCCATCATGGTGGCAATCATCGCCTCGATCACGCTCGACATCGGTCTCGATCGCTGGTTCGAGATCCGCACCAAGACGATCGTCAATTCGTCGCTGTCGATCGCCGACGCCTACGTCCAGGAAAATGCCCGCAACCTCCAGGGCACGACGCTGTCGATGGCCTATGACCTCGATGCGTCGCGCACACTATACGGCCTTGATCGTACCGGCTTTCTCGACCTCATGAACAAGGAGGCCGTTGGCCGATCGCTGGCCCATGCGGCGCTGATCAAGCCCGATGGCTCGTTCGTCATGAGCGCCAAGACCGACACGGATTTCGCCATGCCCGAGCCGCCGGAAGGCGCCGTGGCCAGCGCTGCCGATGGCAAACCGGTGCTGATCGAACCGAAAACGCGCAACATCATGGGCGCCATCGTCAAGCTGCGGGAGATCGAAGGGCTCTATCTCTACACCATTAGGCTCGTCGATCCCGAAGTGATCAAGGCACGGCAGATCGTCAGATCCAATACCGACGAATATCGGGGGCTGGAAGATAATCGCCGTACCTCGCAGGTGGCCTTCGCGCTGCCCTATCTGTCGCTGACGCTGATCATCATCCTATCCGCGATCTGGACCGGCATTGCGGTCGCCGACCGCCTGGTGCGGCCCATTCGCCAGCTCATCGGCGCCGCCGACGAAGTGGCAACCGGAAATCTCGACGTCGCGGTTCCCGTCAGGCCTTCAGACGGCGATGTCGCTTCGCTCGGCGATACGTTCAACAAGATGCTTCTCGAACTGAAATCGCAGCGCAACGAGATCCTGTCGGCCAAGGACCTGATCGATGAACGGCGCCGCTTCTCCGAAGCCGTGCTTGCCGGCGTCACCGCCGGCGTCATTGGCGTCGATCCCTACGGCATCGTTACCATCGTCAACCGCTCGGCCGAGGCGATGCTGGCGATTTCCGCCAGCGTATCCCTTGGGCAGAACCTTTCCGCCGTGCTGCCGCATGTCGGCCGCGTCTTCGAGATTGGCCGCAAGTCCGGCAAGCCTGTCTATCGCGAGCAGGTGACCTTCTACCGCGCCGGCGCCGAACGGACCTTCAACGTGCAGATCACCATCGAGGCCGGCGACGACGGCTCGGAGGAAAAATCCTATGTCGTGACGGTCGACGACATCACCGATCTGGTTCAGGCCCAGCGCTCCTCCGCCTGGGCCGACGTGGCGCGGCGCATCGCCCACGAGATCAAGAACCCGCTGACGCCGATCCAGCTGTCGGCCGAACGTATCAAGCGACGCTTCGGCAAGGTCATCACCGAGGACCGCGAGATTTTCGATCAATGCACCGACACCATCATCCGGCAGGTCGAGGATATCGGCCGCATGGTCGACGAATTCTCGGCTTTCGCGCGCATGCCCAAGCCCGAGATGAAAGCCATCGACCTGCGCGAATCGTTGCGCGAGGCCTCGTTCCTGGTCGAGGTCAGCCGCGCCGACATTGCTTTCGAGCGCGTGTTCGGCAACGAGCCGCTCAAGGGTACGTTTGACAGCCGGCTGATGGCGCAGGCTTTCGGCAATGTGATCAAGAACGCCGCCGAGGCGATCGATGGATTGGAACAGAAGGACGGTTCGCACGGCATAATCCGGATTCAAGCCGGGCGCCAGAATGGCGCGATTCGAATCGACGTCATCGACAATGGCAAAGGCCTGCCGCGCGAGAATCGCCAACGGCTGCTCGAGCCCTACATGACCACACGCGAGAAGGGCACCGGACTTGGCCTCGCTATCGTCAAGAAGATCGTGGAGGACCATGGTGGCAGGCTGGAACTTCATGATGCCCCTGCGGACTTCCACAACGGGCGCGGCGCGATGATCAGCATCATCCTGCCGCCTGCGGCTGCTGCGTCTCCACGCGGCGAAAGCAGGACGGAAAACGAAAGAGAAACTGAAAAGGTCGGTAATGGCGTCTGATATTCTCATCGTCGATGACGAGGAAGACATCCGTGAACTCGTCGCGGGCATTCTGAGCGACGAAGGTCACGAAACCCGTACGGCGTTCGACGCAGACAGCGCGCTCGCTGCTATAGCTGATCGCGCGCCGCGGCTGATTTTCCTCGACATCTGGCTGCAGGGCTCGCGTCTGGACGGGCTGGCGCTGCTCGACGAGATCAAGACCATGCACCCGACCCTGCCGGTGGTGATGATCTCCGGCCACGGCAACATCGAAACGGCGGTTTCCGCCATCCGTCGCGGTGCCTATGACTTCATCGAAAAACCGTTCAAAGCCGACAGGCTGATCCTTATTGCCGAGCGTGCGCTCGAGACCTCGAAATTGCGGCGCGAGGTTTCCGACCTCAAGCTGCGCAGCGGCGAAACCTTCGACCTGATCGGTATGTCGTCGGCGATGAGCCAGTTGCGCCAGACCATCGAACGTGTCGCCCCGACCAACAGCCGCGTGATGATCATCGGACCGTCGGGCTCGGGCAAGGAGCTGGCCGCGCGCGCCATCCACACGCTGTCGGCGCGCAAGGGCGCACCTTTCGTGACGCTGAGCGCCGCCAACATCACGCCCGAGCGCATGGAGATCGAGCTGTTCGGCACCGAATCGAATGGCGTCGAGCGCAAGGTCGGCGCGCTGGAGGAAGCCCATCGCGGCATCCTCTACATCGACGAGGTGGCCGACATGCCGCGCGAGACGCAGAACAAGATCTTGCGCGTGCTGGTCGAGCAGCAGTTCGAGCGGGTAGGGGGAACCAAGCGGGTCAAGGTCGACGTCCGCATCATCTCCTCCACGTCGCAGAACCTCGAAGCGATGATTGCCGACGGGCGTTTTCGCGAGGATCTTTACCATCGCCTGGCGGTTGTTCCGGTCATCGTGCCGGGATTGGCCGAGCGGCGTGAGGATATTCCCTACCTCGTCGACAATTTCATGAAGCAGATTGCCCGCCAGGCCGGCATCAAGCCGCGCCGCATCGGCGACGACGCGCTGGCCGTTCTGCAGGCTCACAACTGGCCGGGCAACGTTCGCCAGCTGCGCAACAATGTCGAGCGCCTGATGATCCTTGCGCGCGGCGACGACGTCGATTCGCCGATCACCGCGGACCTGTTGCCGGCCGAGATCGGCGATGTCATGCCGCGCACGCCCAATCAATCCGACCAGCACATCATGGCGCTGCCGTTGCGTGAAGCGCGTGAGCAGTTCGAGAAGGACTATCTGATCGCTCAGATCAACCGGTTCGGCGGCAACATCTCGAAGACCGCCGAGTTCATCGGCATGGAACGCTCCGCTCTGCATCGCAAGCTGAAGTCGCTGGGCGTCTGAGCGCGTCATATCCAGCCGCACCTGGGCCAAGCATTTGCCGGTTACGGCCGCAGTGGAATCGCATAAGAAAGCCCGAGAATTCCCAAGAGGTTGCCCATGCCGCGCATTGCCTATGTCAACGGGCGCTATGTCACGCACGCCGATGCTGCCGTGCATATCGAGGACCGTGGCTATCAGTTCGCCGACGGCGTCTATGAGGTCTGCGAGGTGGCGCGTGGTTTCATCGTCGATATGCCGCGCCACCTGGCCCGGCTGAACCGCTCGCTGAGCGAATTGTCGATCGCCTGGCCGGTCACCTCTCGCGTGCTGCCGCTCATTCTGCGCGAGGTGGTCAATCGCAACCACGTCGCCAATGGCCTGGTCTACGTGCAGGTGACGCGCGGCGTGGCCAGCCGCGACTTCGCCTTCCCTTCCGCCGACACGAAGCCGGCCCTGGTGGTGACCGCCAGAAAGGCCGATCCCGCCGCTGGTGCAAGGCGAGCCGAGACCGGCATCGCGGTCATCACCGTGCCCGAGAACCGCTGGGACCGCGTCGACATCAAGACCGTGGGGCTGCTGCCCAATGTATTGGCCAAGCAGAAGGCCAAGGAAGCCGGCGCGCAGGAAGCCTGGTTCGTCGACGGTGAAGGCAACGTCAAGGAAGGCGGCTCGTCCAATGCCTGGATCGTCACCCGGGACGGCGTCCTGGTCACCAGGCCGGCCGAGCACGGCATCTTGCGCGGCATCACCCGCACGACCATGTTCGAAGTGGCGGCCAAGCTTGGCCTGAAGATCGAGGAGCGCGGCTTTTCCGTCGCCGAGGCCAAGGCAGCACGCGAGGCGTTCATCAGCTCCGCAACGACGATCGCCATGCCGGTGGTGGCCATCGACGGCGATACGGTCGCCAATGGGCACCCCGGCTCAATAACACTTTCGTTGCGGCAGGCCTTTTTTGACATTGCGGAAAAAAGTCCAGCCTGATAACCGCACAGGTGGAATGAACATCAATATATCTCGTTCTGCTTGTCGTTACTGACGACAAGACGGTGTTTGCGAGCTTGACATGCGCCCGTTAATTTGGCGCATTGGCTTGCAAACCGAAGGGGATCGGCGAAAGACAAGAACAATGGCGGAACGATCGCAAAACCTTCAGGACCTGTTCCTGAATTCAGTTCGCAAGAGCAAGAACCCGCTCACCATCTTCCTCATCAACGGCGTGAAGCTGACCGGCGTGGTCACTTCGTTCGACAATTTCTGTGTCCTGCTGCGCCGCGACGGTCACTCCCAGCTCGTCTACAAGCACGCCATTTCCACGATCATGCCGAGCCAGCCGGTTCAGATGTTCGATGGTGAGGAAAGCCAGGGCGCCTGATTGGCACGTGAGAAAGACGCGGACGCCACCGTTCGCGGGAAACCAGCGCATCACCCCGGGACCGAGGCCAAGGGCCCGACCCGGGCCGTTGTCATTGTGCCCGTCCTTACCCGCCACCAGCGCAACGACGACGAGACCAACCGCCCGCGGCTGATGCGTTCGGCTGATGCTCGTCACGACGAGGCCGTTGGACTTGCCCGCGCCATCAACCTGGACCTGGTCCACACAGCGGTGGTGACCGTCAACGATCCGCGCCCGGCGACATTGCTCGGCAGCGGCAAGGTCGCCGAGTTCGCCGAAATCGTCAAAGAGGGACATGCGGAAGTGGTCGTCGTCGACCATCCGCTGACCCCGGTGCAGCAGCGCAATCTCGAGAAGGAGCTGAACGCCAAGGTGCTGGACCGCACCGGGCTGATCCTCGAGATCTTCGGCGAGCGCGCGCGTACCAAGGAAGGCACGCTGCAGGTCGAGCTCGCCCATCTCAACTACCAGAAGGGCCGCCTCGTGCGCAGCTGGACCCACCTTGAGCGTCAGCGCGGCGGCGCCGGCTTCCTCGGCGGCCCCGGCGAAACGCAGATCGAATCCGACCGGCGGCAGCTGCAGGAAAAGATCATCAAGCTGAAGCAGGAGCTGGAAACCGTGCGGCGCACGCGCGACCTGCACCGCGCCAAGCGCAGGAAGGTGCCGTTCCCGGTGGTGGCGATCGTCGGCTATACCAACGCCGGCAAGTCGACGCTGTTCAACCGGCTGACCGGCGCGGATGTGCTGGCGCAGGACATGCTGTTCGCCACGCTCGATCCGACGCTGCGCCGCGTGCGCCTGCCGCATGGCACGCCGATCATCCTTTCGGACACGGTCGGTTTCATCTCGGACCTGCCGACGCATCTGATCGCCGCTTTCCGCGCCACCCTGGAAGAGGTGGTCGAGGCCGATCTCGTGCTTCATCTGCGCGACATTTCCGATCCGGACACTGCGGCACAAGCGGAAGATGTCGAGCGCATCCTGGCCGATCTTGGCGTTGACGCCGGTGACGCCAAGCGTGTGATTGAAGTGTGGAACAAGATCGACCGGCTCGACGAGGGCAACCGGGCCCGGCTGCTTGCAGACGGCGCCGACGCCAGCAAGGCGCCGCCGATTGCGGTGTCGGCGGTGACCGGCGAGGGTATCGATGCGCTGAAAGCCATCATCGAAACGCGAATGGCGGGCGAACTCGAAGACCTGACGGTGACGATAGAACCGGCACAGTTCGGCCTTGTCGACTGGCTTTACCGCAATGGCGATGTCGTTTCGCGAAGCGACAATGATGACGGCAGCGCCACCATCTCGCTCAAGGCCACGCAAAGCGCCCGCGAAGAGATCGAAAGCAGATTGCGTCGTAAAAACAACGGCTAATGTAACTTACTTCGCGGTCTTTGCTTCCTGCCATAGTGCTTCCATCTCGGCCAGATCAGCCTTGTCCAGCGTGTTGCCGGCTTTCTCCAAAGTCTGCTCGACATAATGGAAACGTGAGCGGAATTTTTCGTTGGTGCCGCTCAGCGCTGCTTCCGAATCGAGCTTGAGATGACGGCCGAGATTGACGACGGCAAACAGCATGTCGCCGAACTCGTCCTTGATCGAGGCGGTGTCACCCTTGGCCAGTGCCTCGCGCAATTCGCCGATCTCTTCCTCGATCTTGTCGAGAATGGGCGCTGCCTCGCTCCAGTCGAAGCCGACGCGAGCGGCCTTCTCCTGAAGTTTCAGCGCCCGGGTCAGCGCGGGCAGGGCGACCGGAACGCTGTCCAGAAACCCCTTGCCGTTGTCTTCGGGATCGAGACCGCGGGCGAGACGGGCGCTTCGCTTCTCCGCCTTCTCTTCGGCCTTGATCTTTTCCCACATGCCCTTGGCCATGCCGGCGCTACGGGCTTTTTCGTCGCCGAAGACATGTGGGTGGCGACGGATCATCTTCGTCGTGATGGCTTGCACCACGTCGGGGAAGGCAAACTCGCCGGCCTCCTCGGCCATTTGCGCGTGGTAGACGACCTGCAGCAGCAGATCGCCGAGTTCGTCGCGCAGATCGTCGAGGTCGCCGCGCGCGATGGCATCCGCAACCTCATAGGCCTCTTCGATCGTATAGGGCGCGATGGTCGAGAAATCCTGTTCGATATCCCAGGGACAGCCGGTCTTCGGCGCCCGCAGCGCCGCCATGATCTCGATCAGGCGCGAAATGTCTTTCGATGGCGTCATCTAGAGCTATTCCAGGAAAAGTGTGAAACGGTTTTCTGTCCGGAATTGCGTCAAAACAGTCTATCGGATGCTATCGCGCCGCCGGTCGCGCGGCCAACGTTGTCAGCCGGCGAGGGCGCCTTGTCCACAGGTGAGCCCGTCAGTCGAGGACAGACACGATCGCCTTGGCGAGTTCGTCCATGCCGTCCTCGGGCAGGCCGGCGACGTTGATACGGCTGTCGCCGACCATATAGATGCCGTGCTCGGCTCGCAGCCGCTCGACCTGCGCTTCCGTGAGGCCAAGGCGGGAGAACATGCCGCGATGGCTGGCGACGAAATCGAAACGGTCGGAATTGGACTGCCGGCGCAGCGCCTCGGCGAACTGGACCCGAAGCCTGAGCATGCGCAGGCGCATCTCTTCGAGCTCGGCTTCCCAGTCGGCGCGCAAGGCGGCGTCTTCGAGCACGATGCGCACGGCTGCCGCACCGTGGTCCGGCGGCATCGAATACATGGCGCGCGCCGCTGAGAGCATCTGGCTCATCGCCACATCTGCCTGTGCGCCGTCCCTGGCCAGGATCATCGCCGCGCCGACACGGTCGCGGTAGACGGCGAAATTCTTCGAGCAGCTCGACGCGACGACCATCTCCGGAACTTTTGCGGCCAGCAGGCGCAAGCCGAGAGCGTCGGCCTCAAGGCCATCGCCAAAGCCCTGATAGGCGATGTCGACAAATGGCAGCAGCTCGCGCTCGACGAACAGATCGGCAACGGCCGCCCACTGGGCGGCATCCAGATTGGCGCCGGTCGGGTTGTGGCAGCAGCCATGCAGCAGCACGACGTCGCCGCTCTCTGCGGTCCGCAGGGCCGCCAGCATGTCGTCGAAACGAACGGCGCCCGACGCGGCGTCGAAATAGGGATATTCACGGATCTGCAGGCCGGCGGCGCGCATCACCGGCATGTGGTTCGGCCAGGTCGGGTCCGACAGCCAGATGGTTGCATCCGAGCGTGTCCGCTTCAGCAGTTCCGCCACCAGCCGCAGTGCGCCTGAGCCGCCGGGTGCTTGTGCGGCGCGGATGCGCGTCATGTCGGCGCCTGGACCGAAGGCTAGCCTGGCCATCACCGTGTTGAAGCCGGTATCGCCGGCAAGGCCGAGATAGGTCTTGGTGTCCTGGGCCTGCAGCAGGCGCTTTTCCGCTTCGCGCACGGCGCGCATGACCGGCGTCTTGCCGTCGCGATCCTTGTAGACTCCGACACCGAGGTCGACCTTGTCTGGACGCGGATCGGCACGATAAAGGCCGATCAGGGCCAGAATCTTGTCGGCGGGGGCGGGCTGCAGGGTCTCAAACATCGATAGAGCTCCAATGGCGGCGGAGTGATACGCAAATCGGTCGCGTTTCGCCAGCGGTTTTAGCTAGGTGCTCCAGCCCGAGACGGGGGTGCCGGGAAGCCTGCCCTGCACGCTCCTGTGATATGCACGGGGTTCGATGCGGAACCCATTGATGCACATGGGAAAATGACAAGCCGGCACCAACAGCGAGATCACGCCATCGTCCGCGCCGGCATGAGCGCTTCCGTGCGCAATTTCGGCTTTGCCACGGCGTGCGGTCAGCCTCCGCCGTGTTTCCCAGCCTGCCGCAACAGATAGGCGACCGCGCCCAGCACCATCAAGGCCAGCCCGAACCATGTCAGGGCATAGACCAGATGGCTGTTGTGGAACGAAATGACCGTCAGGCCACCAACCGGCCACCCTCCCGGATTGGGCGTGGCATCGGCATCGATGAAATAAGGAGCGACCTGCCCGAGGCCTTGCGTCGTGGCGATCGCCTGCACATCGCGCGAATACCAGCGGTTGGCGGCCGGATCGTTGGTACGCAGGAAGCCGC
This sequence comes from Mesorhizobium sp. M7A.F.Ca.US.008.03.1.1, assembly GCF_003997495.1. Classification (GTDB taxonomy): domain Bacteria; phylum Pseudomonadota; class Alphaproteobacteria; order Rhizobiales; family Rhizobiaceae; genus Mesorhizobium. The sequence continues at coordinate 19,351 of NZ_RZRU01000011.1, forward strand.
CTTCCGGTTCGCTGATGCGCAACAGGCCGTGAATTCCGGTGTGATCGCCCGAGGGCTTGCCTGCGAAGCGGGTTGCCGGATCGCGCTTGTCCGTCGGCACGAAGCCCCTGTTCACCAGAATCGTGAAGCCATCATCCGCTCGGAACGGCGCCATTACCCAGAAGCCACCGCCGAGATCGGTGACCGCCTGGACCAGGGTCTCGCGACCACCGAGAAACCGGCCCGTGACGGCAAGCTGGCGATACTCGTCATCCCTGGCGTTGATCGCTGGCCAGGCCGAAGGCGCCGGGGCGGCCACAGGTACTGCCTTGAGACGCTGGTCGACACGCTCGATCAGGTCGAGTTTCCAGACGCGGCGCTCCAGCTGCCAGATACCGAGCGCCGAGAACCCTGCGATGCCGATGGCTCCGCAAAGGCAAAGCATCAATAGCGTCCATCTCGAACGCGGCTCTCGTCGGACGCTGCCTGTATCCGCACGCGGCGGCGTCCGCGCCCGCTCGTCCAAAGCCGAATCCCGTCTCAGGGTATCTGACTCATCTCATGGCCGGGCATCATATTGACGTTCAGATGGTACATGACCCAGAGTGAGCCCGTCAGCGCGATCACCACCAGGATGAGGGTGAAGATCAGGGCCATCATGGTCCAGCCGCTCTCCGACCTGGTGTTCATATGCAGAAAGAACACCATGTGGACGATGATTTGCACGACGGCGAAGGCCATGATGGCAATCGCCGACGCCATCTGATTGCCGAGCGCGTTGGTCATGACCAGCCAGAAGGGAATGGCGGTCAGCACGACGGACAGGCCGAAGCCTGACAGATAGCCGCGCAGCGAGCCGTGATCGACGCCGTGATGCGCGTGGCTGTGGTCGCTGGTGTCTATTTGGTGCCCGGCGCTCATCGCAACATTCCCATCAGATAGACGAAGGTGAAGACGCCGATCCAGATGACGTCGAGGAAGTGCCAGAACATGCTCAGGCACATCAGGCGCCGCTGGTTCGCGGCGATCAGCCCATGCCTGGAGACCTGCACCATCAACACCACCAGCCAGACCAGGCCGAAGGTGACGTGCAGGCCGTGCGTTCCGACCAACGTGAAGAATGACGACAGGAAGCCGCTGCGCTGCGGCGTCGCCCCCTCGTGGATGAAATGGGCGAATTCGTAGAGTTCGATGCCGAGAAAGGCGAGGCCGAACAGGCCAGTGATCACCAACCACACCTGCATGGGCCTCACTCGTCCTTTCGCCATCTCCAGCATCGCGAAGCCGTAGGTGATGGAGGACAGAAGCAGCATGGTGGTGTTGAGCGCGACCAGCGGAAGATCGAACAGGTCCTTCGGCGCGGGGCCGGCCGCGTAGTTGCCACCCAGCACGCCGTAGACCGCGAACAGCATCGCGAAGATGAGGCAGTCGCTCATCAGATAGATCCAGAAGCCGAGCATGGTGCTGCTGCCGCTCTCGGCATGGCCGTGGTCGTCTTCCAGGTGGAAGATCGTGTCGTCGATCACCGTATCGGCGTGTGCCATGTTGTTCACCCCGCCTGGCCCTCGGCCGCGAGCAGACGCGTCCGCTCATCCTCGACGCGCGCCACGTCACTGGAAGGAATGTGGAAATCCCGGCTATAGTTGAAGGTGTGCGCGATCGCGTAGCCGATCAGGGCGACGAAGCTGACGATCGCCAGCCACCAGATGTACCAGATGAGTGCCACCGCGAGCACCACGCTCAATCCCGCCAGGATAACGCCGGCTCCGGTGTTGCGCGGCATGTGAATGTCGCGGAAGCCCGTCAGAGGACGCTGGTAGCCGCGCTTCTTCATGTCCGCCCAGGCGTCGAGATCATGGACGACCGGGGTGAAGGCGAAATTGTAGACCGGGGGCGGCGACGAGGTTGCCCATTCGAGGGTACGCCCGTCCCACGGATCGCCGGTATCGTCGCGAAGTTGCTCGCGCCGCCGCACGCTGACGAAGATCTGGATGAGGAAGGACACGATGCCAAGCAGGATCAGGAAGGCCCCGAAGGCGGCGATGATGAACCAGATCTGCAGCAAGGGATCCTCAAAGGTGCGCAGCCGGCGCGTTACGCCCATCAGGCCAAGCATGTAGAGCGGCATGAAGGCGAACCAGAAGCCGACCACCCAGAACCAGAACGACATCTTTCCCCAGAACGGATCGAGCCGGAAGCCGAATGCCTTGGGAAACCAGTAGCTGATGCCGGCAAACAGGCCGAACAGCACGCCGCCGATGATGACGTTGTGGAAATGCGCGACCAGGAACAGGCTGTTGTGGAGCACGAAGTCGGCCGGCGGAACCGCGAGCAGCACGCCGGTCATGCCGCCGACCACGAAGGTCAGCATGAAGGCGACTGTCCACATCATAGGCAGTTCGAAGCGAATGCGGCCCCGGTACATGGTGAACAGCCAGTTGAATATCTTGGCGCCTGTCGGGATCGAAATGATCATCGTCGTGATGCCGAAGAACGAGTTGACGCTCGCTCCCGACCCCATGGTGAAGAAGTGATGCAGCCAGACCAGATAGGACAGGATGGTGATGACGATGGTTGCGTAGACCATCGATGTGTAGCCGAAGAGCCGCTTGCCGCAGAAGGCCGAGGTCACTTCGGAGAATATGCCGAAGGCCGGCAGGATCAGGATGTAGACCTCGGGGTGGCCCCAGATCCAGATCAGGTTCACGTACATCATCGGATTGCCGCCGAAGTCGTTCGTGAAGAAGTTGGTGCCGATATAGCGGTCGAGAGCCAGCAAAGCCAGCACCGCCGTCAGCACCGGGAAGGCGGCGACGATGAGCACATTGGTGCAGAGCGCGGTCCAGGTGAAGATCGGCATTCTCATCATGGTCATGCCTGGCGCGCGCATCTTGACGATGGTGCAGACCAGGTTCACGCCCGACAGCAGCGTGCCGACGCCCGCCACTTGCAGTGCCCAGATATAATAATCGACACCGACGTCGGGACTGTAGCCGATACCCGACAGCGGCGGATAGGCAAGCCAGCCGGTGCGGGCGAATTCGCCGACGAACAGCGACATCATGACGATGACCGCGCCGCCGACCGTCATCCAGAAGCTGAAATTGTTGAGGAACGGAAACGACACGTCGCGCGCGCCGATCTGCAGCGGGACGACGAAATTCATCAGGCCCGTCACCAGCGGCATCGCCACGAAGAAGATCATGATCACGCCGTGCGCGGTGAAGATCTGGTCGTAGTGATGCGAATTGAGATAGCCTTCCGAACCGCCGAAGGCCATCGCCTGCTGGAGCCGCATCATGATGGCGTCGCTGAAGCCGCGCAGCAGCATGACGATGCCGAGCACCATGTACATCACACCGATGCGCTTGTGGTCGACGCTGGTGAACCATTCGCGCCACAGATAGCCCCAGAGCTTGAAGTAGGTCAGCGCGCCGACGAGGGCGATGCCGCCCAGCGCGACGACTATGAAGGTCGCGACCACGATGGGTTCGTGCAGCGGCAGCGACTCGAGCGTAAGCCGGCCGAAGATCGCCTTGAGAAGAGCAGGATTGTCGAACATGTCTTGCGTGGCGCCTCAGGAGTTGAAGGGCGACCGAAGCGTGCCGGTTGCGGAAGGTGACGGCAGTCGGATCGACAGGGGCAGTGGCCGTTGCAGACCAGCGCCGACTATCGGCGTCGAGGTCATCGGCGTGGCGGATTGATCAGCCTTCGAAGCCGCGAGTGCTTCTTCGGTCGTGCATATGCTGGCGACATAGGACGGGGCAGGGCCGAATATCGTGCCGCGCCGGGCGAACTTGTCGTACAGCAGCGGAAGGGTGTTGCGGATACCAGCCATTCCCAGACCGCCCTTGGCATCGATCTGCGACATCTCGCTCATGCACATCTTGCCGAGCTCGACGCACATGTTGAGGATCGCCTTGTAGAGATCGGTATCCACCGCCGCATAGTGGCGCACGGGTTGCTTCTCACTGGGCTGTTCGAGCTCCAGATAGCCGTTTCGGTCGAGCTTGCCGCCGCCGTCCTTTGCCTTCGCGATCCATGCCTGGAAACCGGCATCGTCGAGGCCGTGGAATGCGAAGCGCATCCCGGAGAAGCCGGCGCCGCTGTAATTGGCGGAGAACCCTTCATAGTCGCCGGACTTGTTTATGACGGCGTGCAGCCTGGTTTCCATACCTGGCATCGCATAGATCTGGCCGGCCAGTGCTGGAATGTAGAAGGAGTTCATCACCGATGCGGAGGTGATGCGAAAGCTGATCGGCCGGTCGACCGGCGCAGCCAGTTCGTTGACCACGGCGACGCCGTACTCGGGATAGATGAACAGCCATTTCCAGTCGAGCGCGACGACTTCGACCTCAAGCGGGCGCACGTCCGGCGGCAGCGGCTTGCCGGCCGCTACACGTCCGATCGGACGATATGGGTCGAGCAGATGGGTGCCCATCCAGGTCACTGCGCCCAGGCAGATGATGATCAAAAGCGGCACAGCCCAAATGACGAGCTCGAGATGTGTCGAGTGGTCCCAATCCGGCTCGTAGCGCGCCTCGCGGTTGGACTGGCGGTATCGCCAGGCAAAGAATATGGTGAGAGCCATCACCGGTATGATGACGATCAGCATCAGTGCCGTGGACACCACCAGCAGGTCGCGCTGTTGCGCGGCGACGTCGCCGGCAGGGTTCATGACGACCATGCTGCAGGAGCCGAGCGATGCCAGCAGAGGCAGCAGGAAAAGGGTACGGAGACGGCTCAATGTATGACCTGTCGGTTGTTCCCCCCAGTGCTAGCCGTACCGCGGCAATGAAGGCATTGGACAATTTGTCCAATGCCGCAATGACGCGGCAGGCGTCATCAAAGCATCTGGCCCGCGCACATGGCAAGCGATCGTATGAGACCGCGGCGGGGCGACGGAGAATGCTGTGAGCCCAACTTCGAAGATCGAAGCCGACGCAAGACGGATCGCCGCGCGCCATCATCAGGTGAAGCCCGGCGAAATTGCCGTTGGCGTCATCATCGGCAGGACGTCGGAATTCTTCGACTTCTTCGTCTACGCGATCGCTTCCGTCATCGTTTTTCCCAAGCTCGTATTTCCTTATGCCGATCCGTTGACCGGCACGCTCTACTCCTTCGCCATCTTCGCGCTTGCCTTCATCGCGCGGCCGATCGGGACGGCGATCTTCACCGCGCTCGACCGCGCCTACGGACGCAGCGCCAAACTCACCATCGCGCTGTTCCTGCTGGGGACCTCGACCGTGTCGATCGCCTTCGTGCCCGGTTACGACCAGATCGGCGCGGCTTCGGCCTGGCTGCTGGCCATGTTCCGGATCGGTCAGGGACTGGCGCTGGGCGGGACATGGGACGGACTTGCCTCGCTGCTGGCGTTGAATGCCCCCGAAAAGCGTCGCGGTTGGTATGCGATGATCCCGCAGCTGGGCGCGCCACTCGGGCTCATCGTTGCCAGCGCCCTGTTTGCATATTTCGTCGGCAACCTGTCGGCCGAAGACTTCTTCAGCTGGGGCTGGCGCTACCCGTTCTTCGTCGCCTTCGCCATCAACGTTGTCGCCCTGTTTGCGCGGCTGCGCATAGTGGTGACGCCGGAATACACCAAACTGTTCGAAGGCCAGGAACTGGAGCCGACTTCCGTCCGCGAGACGTTGCGCGCCGAAGGGCGCACTGTCGTGCTCGGCGCCTTCGCGCCGCTGGCGAGCTTCGCCCTGTTCCACATGGTGACGGTGTTTCCTCTGTCCTGGATCTTCCTGTTCACGCGCGAGGGACCAGCACGGTTCCTGGTCATCGAGACGATCGGAGCTTTCTTCGGCCTGGCGGCAATCGCGATCTCGGGCTTCGTCGCCGACCGGGTCGGACGCTGGCCCTTGCTCGGAGGCTCGGCGGTGGCCATCGCCGTGTTCAGCGGTTTCGCGCCACAGCTGCTCGATGGCGGCTTCGCCGGAGAGTCCGTCTTCATGGTCTTGGGCTTCGTCCTGCTCGGCCTGTCGTTCGGCCAGTCTTCAGGAGCACTCGCCTCGAATTTTTCAAAGACCTACCGCTATACCGGCGCGGCGCTGACATCGGACCTCGCCTGGCTGTTCGGCGCCGGCTTCGCCCCCATTGTCGCCCTGTTCCTGTCCGCCCATTTCGGCCTGATCTCGTCAGGCGCCTATCTGTTGTCGGGAGCGCTATGCACGCTGCTGGCGCTGAGGCTCAACCAGCGCCTGGATCGGACGCCCGCTTGAGCGACCTGCTTGGCCAGGGCTGGGGACCTCCCGGCCCGATGACTCTGCACGACAAGACCAACAAACAGAATTTCCTGCTTCTGATTCAACTGCGCTGGATCGCGGTCGGTGGTCAGATCGTGACGATCCTGTTCGTCCGCTACGCGCTTGGCATCGGGCTGCCGCTGGTGCCGATGGCGGTGGTGATCCTGCTGCTGATCGCTCTCAACGTCGCCAGCCTGCGCCGGCACAGCAGCCAGGACGCGATCACCAACACCGAGCTGTTTCTTGGACTGCTGCTCGACGTCACCGCGTTGACGGTCCAGCTTTACCTGAGCGGCGGCGCGTCCAATCCCTTCATTTCGCTTTACCTGCTCCAGGTCATCCTGGGCGCGGTACTGCTGGAGACATGGTCGGTCTGGGCGCTTGTCTTCATTGCAAGTACGTGCTTCATCGCGCTGACCACCTTCTACCGTGAGATCAGCCTGCCCGCCGCACACGGTGCCGGGCTGTTCAGCCTGCACATCCAGGGCATGTTCATCTGTTTCGTCCTGGCGGCAACGCTTCTGGTGCTGTTCATCACCAGGGTCCAGAACAACATTCGCACCCGCGACGCCCATCTTGCGGATTTGCGCCAGCAATCGGCGGAGGAGGCTCACATCGTCAGGATGGGCCTGCTCGCCTCTGGCGCCGCGCATGAACTCGGCACGCCGCTAGCCACGCTTTCCGTCATCCTCAACGACTGGCAGCGCATGCCGGCCCTTGAGGCCGATCCGGATCTGGCGCAGGAAATCCGGGAGATGCAGGGCCAGTTGGACCGTTGCAAGAAGATCGTTTCGGGAATCCTGATGTCGTCGGGCGAATTGCGCGGCGAAGGCACTGTTCGCACCTCCGTCGACGCCTTCTTGGCGGAGCTGGTGGCCGAATGGAAATCGACAAGGCTGCCGCAAGGTTTCGAATACACCAGGCGTTTCGGCGCCAACCAGGAGATCGTCTCCGACCCCGCGCTCAAACAGGTGATGTTCAATGTACTGGACAACGCACTTGAAGCGTCGCCTCTATGGGTCGGGTTGATCGTCAGCCGCCACGCGGACAATCTCATCGTCGAAGTTGTCGACGCGGGACCGGGATTTGAAGAAGCCATGCTTGCTGAATTCGGCAAGCCCTACACGTCGACCAAAAACCGGCCAGGAAGCGGTCTCGGCCTGTTTCTGGTCGTCAATGTCATCCGCAAGCTGGGGGGTAGCGTCACCGTAAGAAACAGAACCGAGGGGGGAGCTTCGGTCACGTTGAATCTGCCGCTGGCTGCTCTGTCTCCGCGAGGGCACAATGCCGACTAAACGCACGCTGTTGATCATCGAGGACGACATCGCCTTTGCCAACGCACTGCGCCGGTCTTTCGAACGGCGTGATTACGAAACGCATAGCTGCCGGAGCGTCGACGGCGTGCATGCGCTGATCGGCACCGTTGCCTTCCAATATGCCGTCGTCGATCTCAAGCTCGCCAGCGGCTCGGGCCTGGAATGCGTCAGGGCGCTGCACGAACACGATCCTGAAATGCGGATCGTCGTGTTGACCGGCTTTGCAAGCATCGCCACCGCTGTCGAGGCGATCAAGCTCGGCGCCTGCCAGTATCTCGCCAAGCCTGCCAATACAGACGACATTGAAGCGGCTTTCGGCCAGGTCGAGGGCAATGCTTCGGTGCCGCTGGCCGAGCGGCCAACCTCGATAAAGAACCTCGAATGGGAGCGCATCCACGAGACGCTGGTGGAGGCCGACTTCAATATTTCCGAGACGGCACGACGGCTGGGCATGCACCGCCGGACTCTGGCGCGAAAGCTTGAGAAGAGGCGTGTGAAGTAGGCACGATCTACTGGGCATCGCGCATCGTGGCGATACCAATGATGGAATCGATGCCGGCAACAATCGTTGCATTCGAACGATGTCCTCAAAGGGAAAAAATTGGCAGGGCAGGGATTAAAATCCCCACATGCTCCGTAAACAGGACATGAAACCGTCGATGCCACGCTTTGACATCATAGGACAGCTCGGTTCGCTACGCCGCTATGCGCGCTCGCTGACGCGCGACAGCACCGACGCCGAGGATCTTGTCCATGACGCGCTGGTGCGCGCCTATGAGCGGCGCAGCACGTTCCGCTCCGGCGGAAACCTGCGTGCCTGGCTGCTGTCGATCGTCCACAACACCTTCATAGACAAAATGCGGTCCCGCAGGTCCGAAGCGGCGCGCGTCGAACAGGCGGGATACCTGGCCGAGGGCAGCACGCCGGCGCCGCAGGAGCATTCGGTGCGCCTTGCGCAAGTGCGCGAGGCCTTTTTCAGCCTGCCGGAAGAACAGCGTTCAGCGCTGCACCTCGTCGCCATCGAAGGCCTCTCCTACAGCCAAGCCGCTGAAGCCAGCGGCGTGCCGCTGGGCACGCTGATGTCACGCATCGGCAGGGCGCGCGCCGCCCTGCGCGAGATGGAGGAGCCCGCGAAGGCAAAAAACCACCTCAGGATCGTTGGAGGCCCGTCATGACCGCAACTGTCGATCCCGTGACGGATATCGACCTCGACGCCTATGTCGACGACCAAATCGACGTCGCCCGCCGCATCGAGGTCGAGGCATTCTTGTCCGCTCGCCCGGAGGCGGCAGCGCGCGTGATGTCGGATCTCAGGACCCGCGATGAACTGCGCGTGGCGCTTGCCGGCTCCAAGGGCATGGCACGGCCCGCGACCGCCGATGCCGCGCGGCGGCTGGAGAGGGGGCTTGCCCGCGGCCGCATCTTCGGTGTGCTGCAGCGCGCCGCGGTGGTTGCTGCGTTCGTCGCCGCCGGCTGGCTGGCGAACGGCATCATCGGGCCGATGTCGGTGACCAAGGTCGTCGCCTCGCCGCAGCCGCCCGCCTATGTCGACGAGGCGGTGCGGGCCCACCGGACGACGCTGGTGCGCGAGAGCATGCCGTCGCAGCCCGAAGCGCCCAATTACAACGCCGGCGAGATACGCGCCGCGACCGCCATCGTCATGCCATCGCTGCCGGCGGACTGGAAGGTTCGCGACGTGCAGATCTATCCGTCGCGCTTTGGGCCGAGCGTCGAGATGGCGGTCGAGACGAAAGACATGGGGCTGGTGTCGCTGTTTGCGATCCGGCCTGGAACCTTCGACGTCGTCAAGCCGACGATCGCGCCCTCGGGTGATATTTCCTCGGCCTATTTCCAGATCGGCGAGGTCGCCTATGCGGTGGTCGGACGAAGCGAGGTCCGTGACCTCGACCGCGCCGCCGAGACGCTCGCCAAGACGCTTTACTGATCGATCCACAAAGGAGAACTCAAATGAACACCCCCAATCTGGGATATCGCGTCGGCGCCGGCGCCCAAACCGGAGCCATCTTCGATGAGGGCCTGCGTCAGCACATGCTGCGCGTATACAACTATATGGGTATTGGCCTGGTGGTCACCGGCCTCGTCGCCTTCATGATCTCATCGACGCCGGCGCTCTACGTGCCGATTTTCTCCAGCCCGCTGAAATGGGTGGTGATGCTGGCGCCGCTCGCTTTCGTCATGCTGTTCTCGTTCAAGATGCAGACCATGTCCGCGGCGAGTGCCCAGGCGATGTTCTGGGCCTTCTGCGCGGTCATGGGCCTGTCGCTCGCCTCCGTGTTCCTGGTCTTCACCGGAACCAGCATCGCACGCACCTTCTTCATCGCCGCCACCATGTTCGGCGCCACCAGCCTTTACGGATACACGACAAAGCGCGACCTGACGCAGTTCTCGTCGTTCCTGATCATGGGCCTGATCGGCGTGGTGATCGCCAGCATCGTCAACATCTTCCTCGGCTCGACCGCGCTGCAGTTCGCCATCTCGGTGATCGGCATTGCCGTGTTCATCGGCCTGACCGCCTGGGATACGCAGACGATCAAGGAACAGTACGCCGAGAATTTCGACGCGGAATCGCGCCAGAAGCTTGCCGTATTCGGCGCCTTCTCGCTCTATCTGAACTTCATCAACATCTTCCAGCTGCTGCTGAATTTCACCGGCGAACGCGAATAACGACTATCCGCTGTGGGCAAGAGCGAGGGTTATTGCTCTTGATGCGGAGAGGTGGCCGGAGGGAGATCCTCCGGCCACAATTCGTTCCTGCAGAAGGCTGCACCTTGAGTCCCCAAGAGCTTTTGCTAGTCTGCCCCGCGCCGGCCTTCAACAACGACCCGCGAGGAAATGTGGCACAGGACAGCCAAACGCTTCAAGGCGACGGTATCTCGGCGACCATCGTCGCGCAGGGCGCCGAACTGATTTCGCTGCGAGACGCGCACGGATTTGAATTCCTGTGGCAGGCGGGGCCAGAATGGCGGCGTCACTCGCCGGTGCTGTTCCCGATCGTAGGGCGGCTGGCGGGCGATCATCTGCGCCATCGCGGCCGGACCTATCCAATGACGCAGCACGGGTTTGCGCGCGACAAGCCGTTTGCCTGGGCGCAGAAGGGGCCGCGATCCTGCACGCTGGTGCTCACCGACGATGCCGACACCCGGGCGCGCTATCCGTTCGCCTTTCGGCTTGAAGTGACCTACACGCTGGTCCGCCAGCAGCTTGATGTGACTTTCGACATCACCAACACCGGCGATGAGCCGCTGCCGGCATCGATCGGGGCGCACCCGGGATTCAATTGGCCCTTGCTGCCGGATCTGGCCAAGACGGACTACCGGCTGATTTTCACCGACGATGAGCCGGCGCCGATCCGCCGCCTCAAGGACGGACTGCTGCTGAAAACGCCACAGCCGACGCCCGTCGAAGGCAACATCCTCCCGCTCTCCGAGCGGTTGTTCGACGAGGACGCCGTGATCATGGACCAGCCCGCCAGTACCAGCGTACGTTATGCCGCCGAGCGTGGCCCGGCTCTGGAGATGTCGTGGCAAGGGGTTCGGGAGTTGGGCGTCTGGTCAAAGCCGGGCGGCGCGCCGTTCTTGTGCATCGAACCCTGGCACGGCATTGCAAGCCCGGTGGACTTCGATGGTGAGTTCATCGACAAGCCTGGCGTGATGTTGATCGAGCCGGGCGCTAGGCGCGGGATGAGCTATCAGATACGGCTGCTGTGACGTTCCTGATCGGCAGATCCAGCCACACCGGGAGTGCCCAATGAAGCTGTACTTCAGCCGCAATCCCAATCCTCGATTGGCGGTCACGGTCGCACGCTATCTCGAAACGAAAGTGGACTTTGCATTCGCCTCGCCATTCGCTGCCGGGCAAATAGAGAAATTTCGCCCGTTAAATCCCAATCTCTCACTGCCCATTCTTGTGGATGATGAGGGAAAGAGCCTCTGGGAGGCAGACGCCATAGCCTGCAGGCTCTCGCGCAATGCGCATTCGGATTTCTGGCGCGCCGGCGACGACGAACCCGAGATGATCCGGTGGCTCAGCTGGGGCAAGGAGCACTTCGCACTCGCTTGCGACACGGTGCATTTCGAACGTGGCACCAAACAGCGGTATGGCATCGGACCGATCGATCAGAAGCGGGTGGAGGAGGGCCTAAAACAATTCCATACGGCCGCGGCAATACTCGACGCCGTGCTTGCCGAGCGGCAGTGGCTGGTCGGGAGTTCGATTTCCTATGCCGATTTTCGAATGGCGACCTTCCTGCCCTTCAACGATGCCGCCAGATTGCCGCTCGATGATTATTCCTCTGTCAGCCGCTGGTACCGTCGGCTTAACGACATCGACGCTTGGCGTAACCCTTTCAAGGGGATGGATGCACCCGAATTGCCGCCGGTGCCGCAAACGGCTGTCGCGGACCAGCGGTGAGAACGCGCGCGAAGAACCGCGCAGCAGGCCGAGTCTGCCAAGCAATGATGTGCGGGGGGATCGGATGAAGATCTATGTCCTGAGTGTGGTCGAAGGACAGGAATGGGTCCTTCCTCGACAGGCGGACGACTACCAGCTGTTTTCGACGCTCTTCGGACGGAAGCAGACACAATGGCATCCGCCCGAGATGGAAATACTGCGCGAACACGACGACGGTACGCTCCGGCAACATTCAGATTTTCCATGGCTTGGCGAGCATGTGCTCATGCTGCGGGCGAGGGCGTTGAAGGTGCTTCGACCAACCCTCGAACCGTACGGTGAATTCCTGCCGCTTCGTGCTGACGAGCCAATATCGCTCTTCAATGTCACCACCGTGATCGACGCGCTGGACGAGGAACGTTCAAAGATCGTTCGCTTTGACGATGGCGGCATAATGGTGATCGAAAGCCTCGTCCTTCGAGCGGACGCGATCGGCGGTACCGAGATATTCAAGCTGCCCGAGCGTGCCGATGGGGTGCGAGTATCCGATATCTATCTGCAGGAGACGATCGTGCGCCGGATCGGGGCGCTTGGGCTCAAGGGCATTGCTTTCAACATGGCCTGGAGCGACGAGCCGGCCGGCAAAGGCAGGATCGAATACCCAGGTGCGGAAAAGGGCATTTCAACCGCAAGCTCGCTCACGCGCTTTTGGGCCGCTCTGCGGCGGAGAGCAGGATTCTGACGTCAGACCTGCCGGACGACGGTGCCGACCACATTGACGAGAAGGCGCGCGGCGGTCAGCGCTGACAGGCCGTCAATATCGGCCGGAGGATAGAACTCGACAAGGTCGAACCCTGCGATCCGGGCCCGTCTGCCGAGGCCGGCGATCAGGTCGATCACCTGCGTGTAGGTGAGACCGCCGGGTGTACGCGCCGCCACGCCCGGCATGATGCTCGGATCAAGGCTGTCGCAGTCGAGGGTGACGACGACCCGCGCGCCTTCCGGAATATGCCGGAGCGCGGCTTCGACGCCCTGGGCATGAACCTCGCGGGCGGTGACGAAGCGGCTGCCATAGCGCCGTGCCGCTTCGATGTCGGTGAAGCGCGCGCTGCCGACGCTACGCAGACCGACCTGCACGATGCCGGCGACATGCGCCATCTCGCTCGCCCTGCGCATCGGGCTCGAATAGCCGTGGTGCTCGCCATGAACCTCGTCGCGCCAATCGATATGGGCGTCGATCTGCAGAACCCAGACCGGCCCGTGCTCCGCAAAGCCGGCGAGGAAGGGAATGGTCATGGAACAGTCGCCGCCGATCAGGATCGGCACAGCCGGCAATGCCAGGATCTCGCGCATTTTCGCCTCGATCCTGACCCGGTTGCCGGCATTGTCATGCATGGTGGTCGAGATATCGCCGGCGTCGATGCAAGAGACCGGCTTGCCGTCGAACAGCGGACCGCCGAGATCGAAATCCCAGTGCTCGACGAGCGCGGCATCGTCCTGGCTCGCAGCGCCGATGGCATCCGCCGCCAAGGCGTGGCCGCTGCTGTCCTTGCCGGGATAGGTGCTGCCGTGACCGGCCCCGAAGATCACCGCACGGGGGACGCGGCTGTCCGCGAGGCGGTCGGGCAAGCCGAGAAAGGGAGGCGAGGGGGTCATGCCTTGGTGGTCCTGGTGATGGCTTAGCGCACGCCGATCGGGTGCGGTTAAATCAAGCGCCTCGGCTTCAGCTTTGTGTGCCCGATTGGGTAACCCAAATAAACTCTAAAACGATCGAGATCGATCACCCACGTGGTGTTCAAATTTGGGCCAATGGGGCATTGACGATGGCACGGGGCCGATTTCGAGGCGACATAGAGACTTGCGCTGCAGGTGAGGACGTTGGGGCGGGCTTGGATCGGCAGGCGCGATCCCGAAATTTCCAGTACGTGGCGAGAATGAACCTTGGCTGGTCGCCTGATAGCGGAACCAGGCGAGGTTCACGTTGTTACCACAGCGGGCGACTGCCGGTTGCCGGATTCGGAGTCATCGTTTCATGACCAATGGTCCATTGCCTGAAAACGTCCTGGTCTCGCTTCCCATGATCGACGCAAAGGCGGCGCCGACGCTCAAAAATGCCGAGGCGGAGGTGTTTTACACGGAAGCAATCCGCGAGCTTACCGTCACCGACATACCCTTTCTGGTCGCCGGGACCTACGCGGTAAGCGCTTATACGGGTGTAACCCGCCAGACCAAGGACCTCGATATCTTCTGCAAGGCAGGGGACTACGCGCGGATCCTCGCCCATTTCAAGCAGCTTGGATATGCCATCGAAATCGAGGACGACCGGTGGCTCGGCAAGGTGTTCAAGGGCACGCATTTCTTCGACGTCATATTCGGCTCGGCCAACGGCATGATGCCTGTTGGCGACCTGTGGCTGGAACACGCCCGCCAAACCGAGCTGTTGGGCAGCAGGGTGCGGATCATCGGCCCGACCGAACTCATCTGGTCCAAATGCTTTATCCAGGACAGAGGGCGACACGATGGCGCCGATATCGCACACACCATTCTCAAGGCGGGCGATCAGATCGATTGGCACCGGCTGCTTTCTTATCTGGAGGTTCACTGGGAGGTTCTGTTGATGCAGCTTGTCAATTTCAGATGGATCTATCCGAGCGAGCGCGATCATATCCCGGCGTGGCTGCTCGATGAATTGCTCGACCGCCTCGCCAAGCAACGGCAGTTGCCGTCTCCAAGGATGAAGATCTGCCGTGGGCGGCTGCTTTCGCAAACCGATTACGAAATCGACGTCAAGGAATGGGGCTTCGCCGGCGTCGGGGGTGTGGGAGAATTCCGTGATGGCTGATCCCGTCAAGAGCAGCGCGCCCAAGGACGGCGCACGCGCGCTCAAAGTTGCCGCGGTCGGGGATCTCCATGTGAGGGAAGATGCGCAAACCTCGTATCGAGACCTCTTCGGCGAGATATCGAGCGAAGCGGACATTCTCGTTCTCACGGGAGATCTGACCAATCTCGGCAAGCCTCGTGAAGCGGAGATGCTGGCCGAGGATCTGCGCAACTGCTCGATCCCGGTTGTGGCGGTGCTCGGCAATCATGACTACGAGTCTGGAGCGGTGGAAGACGTCACGAAGATCCTGCGCCAGGCGCATGTTCACCTCCTCGACGGGCAGGCAGTCGAAATCGAGGGCGTCGGTTTTGTCGGCGTGAAAGGATTCATAGGCGGCTTCGGGTCACGCATGCTCGGCTCATTCGGTGAACCGGCGATCAAGACGATGGTCGCGGAAAGCGTGAACGAGGCAATGCGACTTGAAAATGCGATGCGCCAAGTGCGGGCCAAGCGCACGCTGGTGATCCTCCACTACGCGCCGATTGCCGACACCGTTGCGGGAGAACCGCCGGAGATATTTCCATTTCTGGGTTCTTCACGTCTGGCCGAAACGATCGATCGATTCCAGGTTAGTGCTGTCGTGCACGGTCATGCACATCGCGGTTCTTACAAAGGTCAAACGCCTGGCGGAGCCAAGGTCTACAACGTCGCCATGCATGTGGCCAAGCCTGGCGGCCGCCCCTACGCCTTGCTCGAAATCTGATGCCAACAGCATGCGCCGTCGATGTCCATCGGCCTGGCCTCAATTGGTGGCGTTGATCGACTTCGCCAACTCTTCCAGCTTGCGGGGATCGTTGCCGTGACGGCGCACCAGTTCACGAGCCTGCCTGGACGGCAAATCCGTCGTGGCGGCCAGCTGTCGCACCTGCTGATCGTCGATGGCGACCTGCGGCAATGTATGATCGATATTTCCTGTCTTGTCCTTCATCACGCTTCTCCTTCATCGCTTTCGACGACAACGGCTCGAAAATCAGACCGGTTCCGAACGATCTGCACTTTTGCGCCGGCATCCGTGTGCGAACCAACATGCGCCTGCCTTGAGGGCGTAACGATCACGACGGCTGGATTCTGCCAGGAACCATGCCACGGCGGACGAGTTGTTCCGACTGAACGGAGATAGCTAGATGCCACAGCCAAGACAGCCAGACCCAAATCGTGATGTCCCCATGCCGGCTCCGACATGGAAGCCCGAACCGATCGAGGAACCCGAACCGGAAAGGCTTCCGGACGAGACTCCGCTCCCCAACCCCGACGAGAATGACGAGCCTCCCGTCCACGCATAGGACGAAGTGAAGTTTCTGCATCGCGGGGCAAGCGTGCAACCTCTGGAGGGCTAGCGATCGATCTCTCCAACACGAGTCGATCGACCAGATGATCGCGGCGATGTCGGTGGCCATGTGCCGTCGAGACAGAAAATTCGTCGCCTGCAGATCGGCAAAGAATGGATGGGTGCTTCGGCGGCTCAAGTCGTCGTCTGAATGATCAGCGTCAGGGTGCCATCGCCATCTATGTTTGCAGCGACAACCTGCGAGGAATTGAGCCCATTCGCCCTCAAAGCGGATGTCGCCTGAGGTGAAGCATCGACGGAGTTTTGCAGGCGAAGCAAATCTTCAGCGCTGGTCTGATTGATCACCGCATCTGCCTGCGCCTTGATTTCGTCAGGCAAATCCTCGACGGCGACAATAGCGACGCCGGTGAAATTCAAATCGGCAGAGCCTGGATCGGGCAGCGCCAGTTCCGGCTGCGCTTCGCCCTGCGGTGGCGCCACCTGGGGAAGCTGCGGTCCCATAGTTTGAGCATAGACGGGCTGAATGATGACCGCCCCGGAAAGTGCGACAGCTATCGTCCACATGCGCATGGTCGCTCCTTGCATCCTTCGAGAGATTTTGAAGAAACCCCCATGTTGAGCGATGGTTCCGCAGGGCCTGGTCCCACCGGGCGATTTCGTTCCAACTCACCGGAGAGACGCCGAAAACCCTGGCCAGGGCGTTCGTCACACGGCTGTCGCCCCAGCCGGGTGGGCGGTTCCGTACGGAATCGTACCATCGATTGATCTGCACCTTGGACAGGATCAAAATGAAGCAGAGGTGACCATGGGAGGGAGCCGCATGAGCATCGCCAGATGGGCAACAAGACCTGTCGGTACCGCCAAGGCGTTTCTGGCAGAGGAGCTTCGAAGTGCGCGATACGGCGACATCGTTTCGGTCAAAGCTGCGATAGAGGCCGCTCGTAGGGATGCGCCTTATTTGCAGGATACAGATGATGAGTTGATGGAGACGATCGTCGAGCTGGCACGGGAACTGGGGCTGGCCGTCCTTTTTGACTCTCGCGATTGACCGATGAGCCATGGTCGATGCGACTTGGTACGAAATCGACAATTGGCTCATGGCTGAAAATGCGCAATCATTGGGAAATGGGACGACGGCTGGACGACAAACTCGATTGCAAGGCTTGTGGGACTATCCAAATGGACATTCCCGACAACGCCAAGGAATCGACGCCAATTCATTGCAGCAATTGCGGCGCCTTTCTCGGCGAATGGGGCGAATTGCAGGATGATTTCTACCGCCAGGCTCGCGGTACCGAAGCATTCGACTTGCGCAACGGAACCATTATCAAGAAGTAGCGCGCAACAACGCGCCCCCGGATGACCGGCAAATCCACAAGGGGTTGGCAGATCTAGCCGACGTCGATGACGACCATCAGCCCGCCGCCGCCCTTTTCCTCGACATTGTTGTTCGTCGTGTGATGCACCACCGGTTCGGGATTGTTGCGGTATTGATCGAAGCCGACATAGAGCGTCGAGGCGGCGGCAAGAGGAACCAGACGGCAAAGAAATAGTCGATCGGCTGGATGAACATGGATGCATCCCGTCGCGGATCAGCGGCTTGTCATAAGCAGCCCTCGTGGATGAACGCAGCACGCGTGTTTATGATCCCGGCCCAATCCGGTCGCGTCGAATTCTCCAGTCTAGCGCTCTTGTCGAAGCATTACGGCGCGGTAATTCCCTTGAAGGCGTGGGCGCTTCGCTGCCTCAACAGGAGCTGGCCATGAAACATCAAACACTCGACCAACTGCATGCCGTCGCCAAGATTGAATCGTCGGCTGCATATTCCGCAATGACACGAAATCAGCGCATAGAGCGCTGGGCTGAACTGCTGGAGCGTAATCCCGAGCGATGCCTTGGGGCGTTTGCAGGCACCGAACATCTGAACCCTGAAGCACGTTCAATGATGCGGGGCGAGGGTACGGCAATTTCGGTTGCCTTCGAGGATCCAGTGCTGCGCGCATCGGGCTTGAAAGACGACACATATGGTGAGGCAAGGCGCTTTTTCGAGTTGAACGACTGGCAGTTGCACGACATCGTCTGCGATTGCCACGTCGGCTCAACCATGAAAGCGCGCTGGGCTGCGACGCGGGTCCGCTCAGCCATCAGCGGCAGGTTCTTTGCATGGTTGCGGCAGAGGATAATGCGCTGACCGTAATTGGGGATCGTCGTCGCTTCGGTGCGGCATACGATCCCCTGTCTTGCCGATGGATGTCTTGCCGATTGGATATTTTGCCGATCGGATGTCTTGCCGATGCGGATCAATGCTTGTCCTGGTATAGCCGGTCGGTCGCTCGGTCGCTTTCCCTTTGTTCGGCGGGTCCACGCCGGCGGCGTGCGATCACAGCATAGGCCAACAGCACGATCAACAACAATGGGCCGCCGGCAACGACGACCAACCACATGATATCTCCAAACATGGCGGCATCTCCTTTCCGAGACAACCGGCGAGGAGGAGAACCGTTCCGCGCAGCAGCAGGGCAATGCCACCTCGGTCATCAACTTACGGACTGCGTTCGTAGGTTCCGATGAGTTCAGCCTGCTCGAGCGAATGCTTCTGCGCCTCCCGCCAGATGCGCTCGACGCCCGCGCTGGCCGGAATGGCAAGGCTCGGCGTGTCGAGCGCTGCCAACCGGAAATGGTAGCGGTGAACGCCATGTCCGACGGGCGGTTCAGGGCCGTCGTAATAGGCGTTGCCAAAATCATTCGTTGCTTGCCGGAGGGCGCCCGGATCCGGCTTGCCGCTTTCGGCCTCGGGAAGTTCCCTTGTGTCCGCGGAGATGTTGAACACCGCCCAATGACCAAACGTTCCGCTCGGCGCATCAGGATCCTGGACGACGAGAACGAGGCTCTTTGCCTCATCCGGCACTCCAGACCATTTCAGCGGCGGCGATACGTTTTTGCCATCTCGTGTATATCTTTCGGGAATTGGTCCGCCTTCGGCAAAAGCGGCACTGCTCAGGGCAAGTGGCATGGTTCATTCCTTCCGGGAAAATTGATCGCAGCGACGCGAACCGGCACGCTATTTGTTGGTCCGCATCTTTTGTCTTGGATCGATCCCGCCAGCGGCGGTCGTGTCGTTTTCGACGTCACCCTCGACCGTGTTCTCGCCTTCAAGCTCGAACTCTTCGCCTTCCTTGATCGTTCCCTTGGAAGTCCCGATACCAGGATTGTTCGCCAAGTCGGCATCGCTCGGTTTTTTCCATTTTGGATGTTTGGTTCCGGTCATGAGAAAACTCCTTCGACGGGGATTTCAGTTTTAAAATCGCAAGGCGGATGACTCGCTCCGGCTCCAGCTCTCTTCTCTCATTGGCGTGTGCGTCGGCTAAAGCCCGAATGGGTAGGTGTCGGGAACGCCGGTTCTTGCATGCTCCGGGCCAAGCGGCGTCACTGCCGCGGTTTCGTCGAACCATAGGAACGCATCGAATTGCCGGGGCAGGGAAGCGTCCGCATAGTGACTGCGCAGCTCGGTTTCCGGCCGGTAGATCACCCCGATAAACCGCTCCAGCCTGCGTTCCAGCAGCCGGTCATGCAGCGTCGTGTCGTGCCCGAGGTCGAGCAGAAACCGCGACACAAGGGAATCGTGGCAAAGCCGTTCGTAGCTGTCGGCGTGCGACGCGCGAACTTGCTTCACCTCCATTTCGCCATCCCAGTCGCTGGCGGCCGCTACAGTGCCGGAATGCGTGCCCATACCGATCAGCGCTGCCTCATCCCCGAAACGCTGCCGGCAGAGCTGGCCGATGTTCAGTTCGTCCCTGACGACACCCATCTCGGTAAAGCGGGCATCGCCGATATGGGAATTGTGCGCCCACACTACCGCCTTGGCGTTGGGGCCGCCTGCATGCAGCAGATGTTCCAAGGTCTCGAACATATGCGTGTCTCGCAGGTTCCAGGACTCCGCGCCGCCATAGTACATGATCCGGTAGTAGTGTTCGGCGGCCGCGATCAGCCGGGCATTCTGACTGGCGTCGAGAAAGTCGGTTCCGTCCTGTTTTGCATAATCGAGTTGTTTGGCGAGCAAGTCCCGGCATTGTTCCAGCACGGCTTTCTCGCATTTTTGATAGCCGGCGGTGAGCACCGCGCGGCCGTAGGTAGACGGTTCGTGTTGCCAGGGCGTCAGGCAGCCATACCGTTCGCGCGCGATTTTGGCTGCCTGGGGATCGACGCGGTCGAGATAATCCAGAACCGCGGCGATGGACCCGCTCATATTGTAGATGTCGAGACCGTAGAACCCTGCTTGCTCCGATGGCTCAAGCTTCTCGTTGTGGCGGCGCATCCAGTCGGTGAAAGCCGCGACATCGGTGTTACGCCACATCCACGTCGGAAATCGCTGGAATGGCGCATCAGTCCCGGACCGCGGGCGACGATGGCGAACATAGCGGTCGATCGCCGCTGCATCGGGCCAGTCCGCCTCGACCGCGACGATGGTGAAGCCGTGCCGTTCGATGAGCCTGCGGGTGATCGCCGCGCGCGCCCTGTAGAATTCGGACGTGCCATGGCTTGCCTCGCCAAGCAGAATGACGCGCCGGTCGGCGAACCGATCGAACAATGCGCCGAAGGCCGGATCGTCGAAATCGGGCAGCGGCTCAGCCGCGGCCGCGATCAGATCAGGCAGGCTGATCGGATGCGGATGTCGAAGCGGACGACCGACTTTGGTGACCGTGCCGTTTTCCGACCAACCCTGCTCGCCGATCAGAGGGACGAAGCGCACGCCGCCGAAATCCTCCTCGCTGTAGGTTGCAGCACCTGTCCGGGTGACTTTGAGCAGACGTTGCAAATCGGGGTCGTCGCCGACCGGAATAACGAGCCTGCCGCCGACATCGAGTTGCTCCTGAAGGGCGAGCGGTGCGCCAGGACCACTGGCTGTCACCACGATGGCATCGAACGGCGCCGCCTGCGGCCACCCCTTGGTGCCATCGCCTGTCCGAACCTCGATGTTTTGGTAGCCGAGTTTTTCAAACCGCCGCTTCGCCGTTTCGGCCAAACCGGGATGACGCTCTATGGTGTAGACCTGTTCGACGATCCGGCTCATCACCGCGGCCGCGTACCCCGAGCCGGTGCCAATTTCGAGCACATGGTCACCCGGTTTGACATCCGCCATCTCGATCATGAACGCGACGATGTAGGGTTGCGATATGGTCTGGCCGTCGGCGATCGGCAGCGGCGTGTCTTCATAGGCAAATTCCTCGAAGCCGGGTTCGACGAAGGCCTCGCGTGGAACTTCGCGCATGGCCTGCAGAATCTCACGGTCATGGATGCCGCGCCGGCCGACATGGATATTGACCATTCGATCACGGGCACGAGGAAGATCGAGCATCTTTTAGCTCCCCTTTGGTGCAACGCTTCGAGGCTATCCTTCGCGGTACCTGCCTTGAGCCTGCCTTCGCGATTCCAGTTTCTAACCGCCGGGGGACTTCAAGGTTCCCGACTATTTGCGGACAGAGCCGCGGGCCCGCCGGGATAGCGTCCGGTCTCTTGGCCGCGTGGGTCGCGACGCCGTCCCGGACGGCGGCAGTCAGGGGTTGCTCAAACGCAAAGATGCCCCAGTTATCACCAGCGAACCGAAGCTGGAGATGTCGATGAACGACAAGGCAGCCGCGACGCCGCAGGCTATCGGCCACGAACGGATCGACCTCATGGACCGTTACTGGCGCGCCGCGAATTACATCTCGGTCGGCCAGATCTATCTGCTCGACAATCCGCTGTTGCGCGAACCGTTGAAAGCCGAACATGTCAAGCCGCGGCTGCTTGGCCATTGGGGCACGACGCCGGGGCTGAATTTTCTCTACCTGCATCTGAACCGCGTTATCCGCGAAAGCGACCTCGATGTTCTGTTTATCTGCGGCCCAGGCCACGGCGGGCCCGCAATGGTTGCCAACACCTGGCTCGAGGGCACCTATAGCGAGATCTATCCCGATATCGTGCAGGGCGAAGACGGCCTCAGGAAACTGTTCCGGCAGTTTTCCTTTCCCGGCGGCGTGCCAAGCCATGCCGCGCCCGAGACGCCCGGCTCCATCCACGAGGGCGGTGAACTAGGATATGCCTTGGTCCATGCCTTCGGTGCGGCCTTCGACAATCCGGACCTGGTGGTTGCCTGCGTCGTTGGTGACGGCGAAGCCGAGACCGGTCCGCTCGCGGCGGCATGGCATTCCAACAAGTTCCTGAACCCGATGTCGGACGGCGCCGTCCTGCCGATCCTGCATCTCAACGGCTACAAGATCGCCAACCCAACGATCCTCGGCCGCATGGAAGACCAGGAATTGCGAAACCTTTTCGCCGGCTATGGCTACGAACCGTTCTTCGTCGAGGGCCACGAGCCGCTTGCCATGCACCAGTCGATGGCCGCGACGCTCGACACGGTGCTCGATCGCATCCGGTCCATTCAGGAGCAGGCCCGGGCTCCAGGATGGCATGGTCAACGTCCGCTATGGCCGATGATCGTGCTGCGCAGTCCCAAAGGCTGGACCGGGCCGAAGGAAGTCGATGGCGAGAAGGTCGAGGGTTTCTGGCGCTCGCATCAAGTGCCGGTATCGAACGCTCGAGGGAATGATCAACACCGCAAGATCCTCGAAAACTGGATGCGAAGCTACAAACCGGAAGAGCTGTTCGATGAAAGCGGACACCTGTTGCCAGAGCTCGCGGCACTTGCCCCAACAGGGACAAAGCGCATGGGCGCAAGCCCGTACGCAAATGGCGGACTGCTGAAGCGCGATCTTGTGCTTCCGGACTGGAAAAGCCTGGGGTTGGAAGTGCCGCGTCCAGGTGGCGTCATCGCTGAAGCGACGCGGATTTGCGGAAGCTATCTTCGCGAGGTCTTCCGCCTCAATACGGAGGCGCGGAACTTTCGCCTGATGGGGCCGGACGAGACGTCATCCAATCGCCTTGACGAGGTGTTCGAGGTCACCGATCGGATCTGGATGCAGCACATCGAACCCTACGACGTCCATCTTTCCCGTGACGGACGTGTCATGGAGGTACTCAGCGAGCACCTCTGCCAAGGTTGGCTTGAAGGCTATCTGCTCACCGGCCGCCACGGCCTGTTCTCCTGCTATGAAGCCTTCATTCATATCGTCGATTCGATGGTCAACCAGCACGCCAAATGGCTGAAGACCTCCGGCGAGCTTGTCTGGCGCAAGCCGATCGCCTCGCTCAACTACCTTTTGACCTCACATGTCTGGCGGCAGGACCACAATGGTTTCAGCCATCAGGATCCGGGCTTTGCCGATCTGGTCGCCAACAAGAAGGCCGATACGGTAAGGCTCTATTTCCCGCCGGATGCCAACACTCTGCTGTGGATCACCGATCATTGCCTGAGAACCTATAATCGCATCAATGTCATTACCGCCGGCAAGCAGCCGGCACCGCAATGGCTGTCCATTGAAGAAGCCGAAGCGCATTGCAAGGCGGGGGCGGGCATCTGGGAGTGGGCCGGTACGGTTGCTCAGCGCGAGGAGCCCGATGTGGTCATGGCCTGCGCCGGCGATGTGCCGACGCTAGAGACGCTTGCTGCGACCGACATTCTGCGCTCTGCAATCCCCGACCTGAAAATCCGCGTCGTCAATGTTGTCGACCTGATGACGCTGCAGTCGAACACGGAGCACCCGCACGGCCTAGCCGACGGAGACTTCGACGCGTTGTTCACGAAAACACGGCCCGTCATCTTCGCCTATCACGGCTATCCATATCTCGTTCATCGCCTGACCTACCGCCGCGCCAATCACGACAACTTGCATGTGCATGGCTTCCGCGAGGAGGGCACCACGACGACGCCGTTCGACATGGTGGTGCTCAATGAACTCGATCGCTACCACCTCGCGCTCGCCGCCATCGAACGCGTGCCGGGATTGGCCGAAAGGGCCGAAGGGCTTGCCGGCGAACTCCACGACCGGTTGGTGAAGCACACGGCCTATGTCCGCGAGCACGGCGAAGACATGCCCGAAATCCAGAAATGGAGCTGGCCCGACAAAAGCACGGCAAAGGCGCGCCGATGACCCGCCGGTCGATCCTGGCGCTGAATGCCGGTTCGTCCAGCATAAAGTTCGCGCTTTACGATATTGCCTCGTCGCAGGATCTGCAGCTCGTTTCACGCGGCACGTTGGACCTGAGCGACACACCCGCGCTCCGCGCAAAAGCGGCCGACGGAACGGTGCAGTGCGAGCGGCAGCTCGCCACCGACAAGCCGCGTGACGCGGCCATAGGCGAGATGCTGAATTGGGTGCAGGGCGAAGTTGGCGACAGAAACCTGCTCTGCGCCGGCCATCGGGTCGTGCATGGCGGGAGCGAATTCGTCGAACCTGTCCGTCTGACCCCAGACATCATCGACGCCATCGACAGGTTGACGCCGCTTGCTCCGCTACATCAGCCTCGCAGTCTCGCACCGGTCCGCGCGATAGCTGCCTTGCAACCGGACCTGCCACAGGTTGGCTGTTTCGACACCGCTTTCCACCAGACGATCGATCCGCTCGTGCGGCGCTTCGCCCTTCCGCGCCAGTATGAAGGGCAAGGCTTGCGCCGCTACGGGTTTCACGGTCTCTCCTATGAATACATCGGCGGGCGGCTCAGCGGGATATCGCCAACTCTTGCGGCGAAACGCACCATCGTCGCCCATCTCGGCAATGGTGCCAGCCTTTGCGCTTTGCAGCAGGGCAAGAGCATCGATACGACGATGGGGTTTTCGGCCCTGGATGGCCTCGTCATGGGCACGCGGTGCGGCGCCATCGATCCCGGCGTACTGTTGTACTTCCTGCTGGAAAGAGGCATCGCGGCTGAGGAACTGCAGACGATCCTTTACGAGAAGTCGGGACTGCTCGGCGTATCCGGTATTTCGGGCGACATGAGGACGCTGGAAGCGAGCAATGATCCTCGCGCTCATGAGGCGATGGCGCTTTTCGCCTTTCGCGCCGCGAGAGAGGCCGCGGCGCTTGCAAACACGATGGGTGGTCTTGAATGCCTCGTGTTCACCGCCGGCATCGGCGAACGGTCCGCGTCCATCCGCAAGGCCATATGCGAAAAATTGACCTGGCTTGGCGTGGTGATTGAAGAACACGCCAACGACAACCACGCCGAAATCATCAGTCGGCCCGAGAGCAAGGTGGAGGTGCGCGTGATTGCGACCGATGAGGAAAGTGTCGTTGCGCATCACAGCCGCAAGGTAATTCAAGTCTAAGGGCTGGCCATAGGCATCGGAAAATCGGCGTCGGTTCGGCTCTATAAAAAGTGCGACGGCAGGGGTTTTCCCTGTACGAAAATTACCAAGCGAGCGGTCGGGGGAACCAACTGCCCATGGGAATATTGTGCGAGCAATCCCGGCTAACCCCGAGATCGTCGGCTGATGATCAGGCCGATAGCCTTACTTTGGGCATTGGCTGAGGAATCCATGTTTAAGGACGACGTTGCGGTGAGGCGCCTGAAAATCCTGGTCGAGCAATATGTCGAGACACGCAAGAAGCGCCACGATGTGATCTCTACAGCCAAGGCCGGAACCGCAATTCGAGAGGTGATGCCAAGTTGCCCGCTTTCGGGAAAGGCCTTCGATAATCTGATCGCGGCCTGCGCCATAGAGCATGGCCTCGCTGTGCTCTTCGACAATCCGGGTACAGGCACTGAAATCTGAGGCTGGCGCTTCCGATGCCACCATCGCGCAGGAGTTCAGTCGGCATGTCCAGATACTTTTTCGACCTTCGAGATGAGAGCGGAAGCTTGCAGGAGGATCCCGAGGGCCAGGAATTTCCTGATCTCGCGAGCGCCGAGGAAAACGCGATGGCGTCGGCGAAGGAAATCCTCGCCGAAGAGCTGCTGCATGGCAAACCGTTGCGTATCGGTTTGGCCTTCGAGATTTTTGATGAGAACCGCAACCTGGTGCTGCGCTTCCCCTTTGCGCTCGCGGCCGAAAGGGCCGGGGCACCCCCTTAACTGGCGGCCGATCGCTTGCAGGGATCATACAGGCCGGGCGTCAATGCGGATCCTATCCTTCCGCCTTGAAGTTTCTGGCTTCTTTCTCGACCTTGGGGCTGTCCTTGCCATGCTTTCGCATGAGTTCCTTGGCCTGCTTGGGTGAGACGTCGGTGGTCTCTGCCAAGCGCAGCGCCTTCTTGTCCTTGCTTTCTCCAGTCTTCTGCTTCTTGGCCGTCATGGCTCTTGAACTCCCTTGAAGCGTGTTCCGATCGATCTTGCCGGTGCGAACACCCGAGCATCTCCAGACAAATGCCTGGTTTGCCTCGACGAGACGTCAACGAGACGATGCCGGTCAGGTTCCGTGATCGGTTGCTCACGCCCGAACTTGTCACGCCACGCGGCGGTACCGATGGCGATCTCGGATGAATTCATTGAAGAAGCGACCTTTTGAGGGGGCTTTGGTGAAAGCGGCATAAGTTGCCGGCGCAACATCCTCATAGTCGTAACATTTGCCGCTCGGCACAAACCAGACCGAGAGGATTCTCGTAGCAGGATCGTACTGTGCGTTTCGGATCACGGTCGATGGCATAGTGGCACCCGACGGGTCTCTCCGAATAACCCGTTAGCGATCGTCAGGTTCCGCCGATGTCCTCGCGCCTCGCACCGCGACTACCGGTCGCGCGGGTTGCCGAATTTCAGGTCGCGCTTCCTCGAATATCGGTCGATGCGCGGCAGGCTGTCATCAAACTCGATCCACGGCAGCCTCAGCCCCCAGTAGGCATGGGCTTGCGGCCGAAAACCTTCAGGTTTGTCAAAGAAGCCGACCGTCACATAGAACTCGTCCGGCAGCCCTGCGTCACTATACCCTATCGAGCTTCCACAGTCTGGGCAGAACGTGCGGGTGACGCCTGGCGTTTTGGAAAAGGCCTTTGGTGTTCCTCTAAGAAGCTGAAATTGCTTTGGTCGGTAACCGACCCAGATCGTCAGCGGACTTCCGATGGCCCGGCGGCAGTCGTCGTCGTGATCGTAGCATATCCAGAAAGGCTCTCCGTCCATGGCTGCCGCGATCCGTCTGCAGAAGCAGGCTCCGGTCTCGCGCCGCATCGTCTGTCCATCCTGTTGCGCCTAAGACACGTTCAGAGAGCGGCCGAACGGCCGCTCCCCTTCAAGGTGAGGCCTTGAAATCATGCATCGTGATGCTCGGGCATGCTCTTGAGCTGATCCTTGGTCCAGTTCGTCACCGCGTGAACGTCGCCGTCTTCATCGCGCATGAATTCCAACTGGCTCGCGGGAACGGCCACCGGCTTGGCGCCTATGCCGAGAAAGCCGCCGACATCGATGACGACCTGACTGGCGGCTCCAGAGCCATGGACATGCGAAACGCTGCCGACCTTGTTGTCGTCCGCGTCGTAAATCGTGGCGTCTTCGAGAATGTCTGGCGTCAGTTCGGTGCTTGTGAGGCGTACGTGATTGGTGTGATCCATCGTTCGAGACTCCTGTTACGTGGAATATTTGAACCTCTCAGCCGAGCAATCGTTCCCAACAATTTCGGGCCGACGGCCGGACGGTGCAAGGACGCAAGAACCCTCAAATCAGCCTCGGCCCGAATTGACTCGCAAAGCTTTGTCCGGTCGATGCGGTGATGTCCGCAGGGTGGGGCGCAGATTTGCTGACCAGGTTCCGATATTGCCAGGCGGGCTGGCCTTCACCATCTAGCCAGGATGTCGACACCCACATCGAAAACACTCGGCTCATCCAGGCTCCAGCACGATCTCTTTGGTGCTGCCGATAACCTGCCGGAAGGTTTCCTCTACCAGCCCGAGTTGATCGCGGCGCAAGAAGAAACGGAACTCGCCGGGCATCTCGAAGGCCTGTCCTTCGAGGCGTTCGATTTCCATGGCCATCTGGCAAACCGGCGCGTCGTCCGTTTCGGCCTGAGTTACGACTATGACAGGCGTCGGGTCGTTGAGGCGCCGCCGATCCCTGACTTCCTGTTCGCCCTACGCGATAAGATCGCGGCATTGGCAGGCAGGCCCGCCGAGGCCTTCGCGCAAGTGTTGATCAATGAATACCGGCCCGGCGCCGGTATCGGCTGGCATCGAGACAAGCCTCATTTCGAAGACGTTGCGGGTGTTTCGTTGCTGGCGCCTTGCAGCTTCCGGCTGCGGCGGAAGATTGGCGCCAAGTGGGATCGCCGCACCATCGTCGTCGAACCAAGGTCGGCGTATCTCATGACCGGACCATCGCGCACGGAATGGGAGCATAGCATTCCGCCAGTTGACCTGCATCGATACTCGATCACCTTGCGGACATTGCGCGCCAACTCCGCGTGAGCATCGCGCGCCGAGCCGTTCTGAGGCATCGCCAGCGCCATCACGAGTTCTTGAACGCAAACGGTTCCGGGAACCTCCCAACCACAAGTTGGTTTGGAGGACAGGTACAGCTTCAAAGGAGGAGAATGTCCATGGCCCGTGCCCGATCCGTGTTGGTGGCCGCCAGGCGTCCGTTCCATAAAACGCCAATGGCAGTCGCAAATGCATGTTTCGTCGGCACATTGCTGACCGACGTTGCCTATTGGCGAAGCGCTGAAATGATGTGGGCCGATTTTTCCGCCTGGCTGCTCCTTGCCGGCCTGGTTGTGGGCGTGCTCGCGGTTCTTGCAGCACTGGTCGATTTGTTTACCGGCCGGCTTTCCGGTGAAACCGGGCGTGTATGGCCATATCTCCTCGGCAGCCTCGTCGTGCTCGTCGTATCGCTCTTCAACGCACTGGTGCACAGCCGGGATGCCTGGACCTCGGTCGTGCCGACGGGGCTCATCCTGTCCGCCGTCGCCGTAATCGTTATCCTCTTGCTGGGGCTGCTGGGATGGAGTTCCGCCCGCAATCAAGTGGAGGTGGTCGAATGAATGTCTCCGCAAGACATATCCGGCGTATCGCGAGCCTCGGTCTGCTGTTCGGATCGATTTTGGCGCTGCCCGCATGCAGCGACAACGAACCGAAGCCCACCGACCAGGTCGGAGCGAACCCGATGCTGCCTGAACCTATTCAGTATCTGGTGCCGCCGATGCATGTCGCGTCGGTCATCGGTTGGAAACAAGACGAGAAGCCGATGGTCGCCAAGGGGTTGCAAATCCAGGCCTTCGCCAAGGGCTTGAGGCATCCGCGCTCGCTTTACACATTGCCGAATGGTGACGTTCTGGTGGTCGAGTCGGTGGCGCCGCCCGGTGCCGCGATCAAGCGGCCGAAAGACCTGATCATGGGCTGGATCGAGTCCATGGCGACGTCAGGCGGCGGCACCGAAGGAAGCAACCGTATTACCCTGCTGCGCGATACGAACGGCGATGGCGTGCCCGATGTCCAGGAAGTCTTCCTCGATCATCTCAATTCGCCCTTTGGCGTCGCTCTGGTCGGCAGCGATCTCTACGTCGCCAACACCGACGCCATCGTGCGGTACCCCTACACGTCGGGTGACATCAAGATCACCGCCCCGGGCACGGTGCTGACGCCGTTGCCCGGCGGGCCCATCGATCACCACTGGACAAAGTCTCTCGTGGCCAGCCCCGACGGGTCTCTGCTTTATGTCGGCATCGGATCCAACAGCAACATCACCGAGAACGGCATCCAGGCAGAAAAGGACCGGGCCGCGATATGGGAAGTCGACAGGGCCACTGGCCGCTATCGCATTTTTGCGAGCGGCCTGCGCAATCCCAACGGGCTGAGCTGGGAGCCGCAGAGCGGCGCGCTGTGGGCTGTGATCAACGAGCGCGACGAGCTCGGGCCTAACCTGGTTCCCGACTACATGACCTCGGTCAAGGACGGCGCGTTCTATGGTTGGCCGTACAGCTACTATGGTCAGCATGTCGACCCGCGCGTGATGCCGCAGCGGCCGGATCTCGTCGCCAAGGCGATCCCTCCCGACTACGCCTTGAGTTCCCACGTCGCACCTCTGGGCTTGACGTTCTACACTGGAACCAACCTGCCGGACCCATATCGCAATGGCGCCTTTGTTGGCGAGCATGGTAGCTGGAACCGCAAGAGCTTCAACGGCTACAAGGTCGTGTTCGTGCCGTTCAAGGACGGCCATCCAGATGGCAAGCCGCAGGATGTCGTCACCGGTTTCCTGGACAACGACAGCAAGGCACACGGGCGGCCCGTCGGCGTTGCCATCGACAAATCGGGCGCGTTGCTGATCGCTGATGATGTTGGAAACACGGTCTGGCGCGTGACTCCCGCGAGCCGGTAGGCACCTGCGCAAACGCGGATCGCACTATCTCGGTGCGAATTCCACCAGCGCCTTGACGAATTCTGCCGGTGCCTCGATCGGCAGGAATTCGCCGCAGTTGGCGATCCTGTGACCTTGCAGGTTCCTTGCGCCAGACAGCCTCAAGCCTTCGAGGTAATCGTCGATCGATCCGAAATCCGCGTCGCCGCGGATATAGAGGATCGGAACTTCGATGCGCGCCGGTACTGCATTGACCTTGGCATCCTCCTTGAACGCGCGATACCAATCAAAGCCGGCTTTAAGTGCCTCCGGCCTCGCATAGGCCTGCGTAAACGTCTCCCGCATCTCATTGGTCAAAGCATCGGGACGGCCGGCGAGCAGATCGAAGAAGAAATCGAAGTAGGCGCGCTGGTGGCCTGTGACCAGCAACTCCGGTAACTCAGGCACCGTATGGAAAGCGAAATGCCAGATGTCCGGGCTTGCGACTACCTTCGTCCATGGATGAAGGCCGGGGATAACCGTATTCATCGGCACCGCGCCAACGATGCGATCGCCATGATGGCGAGCAGCGGCGAAGGCAATCATGCCGCCCACATCAAAGCCGGCAACGACGATGGATTTGGCCCCAAGCGCCCCGGCGGCTGAAATCACGATATCGGCAAGAACCTTCTTTTCCGCCGACGGCGGAGTGCCACGCGATTCCCCGATCTCCGGAAGATCGAAAGCCAACGTAAAGTACCGCGTGCCGAGCTCATCGATCACACCATCATAGATTTTCCGGGAATGGGGCCAACCGTGCAGAAGGATCAAGGCCGGTCGACCCGGATCGCCGGCCGTGGATACCGCCAGCCGCATATTGCCTGCTTCGAGGGTCCGGACAAGCATCGTCTATCCATTCTCAGGAACTCACGAGAAAACGACCAGCGAACGAATAGGTTGCTCGGCCAGGTTTTGCCGGCATCGCTCACCGCTGCCTGTTGTGGTCAGTGCTCAAGAACCCAGCCCACTGTGAGCTGGCTGGACCGTCACCAAGTGGGAGGAGGGGCCATCTCGCCACCGGCCTGTTGGTCCGCCTGCGGAACAAGCATTCAACGCTGGCGTTGAAATGCGGGCGAACCCGCAACGGGCGAATGAGCTGTCGCAATGTCATCGCGGCGGCGATTTGCAATTAGGACAATGCAGGGAGATTCACATGCCGCTTACGGCCTTCGCGCTCAATTGCTCGCTCAAAGCTTCGAACGACAGCGAAAAATCCTCCACCGATCGGTTGCTCGCGGATGTCCTGGCGGCGCTGATGCAATACGAAGTGAAGGGCGAGATCGTGCGTGCGCTCAGCCACGATATCAAACCCGGCGTGCTCTCCGAAATGGGCGCGGGCGACGATTGGCCGAAACTCAGGAAGAAAATACTGGCGGCCGACATCTTCGTGCTCGGGCTCCCGATCTGGCTTGGCCAGCCCTCGAGTGTGGCCAAGCGCGTCCTGGAGCGGATGGATGCGTTTCTTGAGGAGACCGATGACAGAGGGCGAATGCCGGCAGCAGGAAAGGTGGCGCTGGTGGCTGTCGTCGGCAATGAGGACGGTGCGCATCACTGCCACGCGGAATGCTTTCAGGCATTGAACGATGTTGGCTTCACCATCCCGGCCAATGGCGGGGTCTACTGGGTTGGCGAAGCCATGGAGGAGGTCAACTATGTCGACCTGCCGGCAACACCGGAAAAAGTCTCGGGTGCGATCGAAATGGCAGCCTCAAACGCTGCCCATCTCGCTGGATTGTTGAAGGACCGAGGTTACTCGGGCGTTTCGAAGTGACCTGTGTCCGCCTAAACACCTTTGAGCGGCCAGACCCTGGCAGCGTCGATGAGGTCTAGTCGGGAACAGGAAGGCTTGTAGCGAGTTCATATTCATCAGCGGCGAGCGCCGTTGTCTATACGGCGCGAACCGCAAACAGGAGAGAAAGTCATGGGTCTCGGCACAATTCTCATCATCATTCTGATTATTGCATTGCTTGGCGGTTTTAGTGGGCTTGGCGGCGGGCCATTCTACGGTACCGGCTATTATGGCGGCGGCGGCCTCGGTCTGCTGCTTCTGATAGTCATTATCCTGGTCGTGCTCGGGCGTCTCTAGCGAGCCCGCGATGCGGGTGGCAGAATGTATTACCTGCCGCTTGCGGTCCTTCCCGGGTTGCTTTGAATCGATAGCAGTCCAGCAATGACGGTCCGCCCTCTAGAGGGCGGACCAATCGTCAGACATGTTAGGTCAAGATCAGGACGATCTTGAACGTATCCGGATCAACGATGACGATTCGGCCGTCCGCAAGCACGAAATACTCGTAGCTTTCGTAAGCGGGAACGATCTTGACGATACGAGCCGGCAAACGATGCAGCCTGACCTTCTGGCGTGGCACTTCGACGCCGACGGTGATGTCAAAATCGACATTGGACACAGGCTCGACCTTCGTCTCCCGGATGATCTGAGTGACTTGGGTTTTCTGTTCCACCGTCACGTTGTTGATGGAACCGGTCGACGTCGTATCCTGTGTCGAGGCCTTACCCTGAGCCTGCTTGTCCCGAGCCTGCTGGTCGGTGGAGGTGCCGGCCTTACCCTGAGCCTGCTCGTCGGTCTGCATCTTGGCCTTGCCCTGCGCCTGCTGGTCGGTGGTGGTGCCGGCCTTACCCTGAGCCTGCTCGTCGGTCTTCAGCTTGGCCTTGCCCTGCGCCTGCTGGTCGGTGGAGGTGCCGGCCTTGCCCTGAGCCTGCTCGTCGGTCTGCATCTTGGCCTTGCCCTGGGCTTGTTGGGCGGTAGAGGTGCCCGCCTTGCCCTGAGCCTGCTCATCTGTCTTCAGCTTGGCCTTGCCCTGGGCCTGTTGGTCGGTGGTGGTGCCGGCTTTGCCCTGCGCCTGCTCGTCGGTCTTCAGCTTGGCTTTGCCCTGGGCCTGCTCGCCCATCTTGGAACCGCTCTGGCAGTCAGCCTGCCCGGAAGCGCAATTGGCGTCTGCGCCAGATTGGCTTTCGGGCTGTTGTGTCTGAGCCATTGCCGTTCCACAGCCGAGCCCGATCGCCAGCATGCTGGTAATGAGAACATGTTTCATGGGAAATCTCCCTGAGTAAGGTTCGTCCCTTCAGTGCGTAGAACCAGCACCCAAAAAAAATGTTCCGAGATAGTTGAGTGACGGCTAAAAAAACGACCTCACTTGAGACATACGATGGCGGGCGGAAGCCGTGGTCAAAACGACCTTTTCAACCTTGCCGATTGCCCTAGCTGTCTCCTTAGAGGAGACCGGACATGGCAATTTACAGTCTGAGAATGGTCAGCTTCATTTTCGTTGCATTGGCTTTCGCTCCGGCCGCCGCGCATTTTTTCGCGATGTTCAACAAGATGAAGCTGGACGGGCCGAACTATCTGGCTGCGCAGCGCGCCTATGATGGATGGAGCCTGTTCGGCATCGTGGTGCTGGGAGCATTGCTCTCTACGGCCGCCCTGGCGATCCTGCTCTACCGAGCGAGTGCATCTTTCGGCTTGGTTGTTGTCGCCTTTCTCAGCATCGGCGCCACGCAATTTGCCTTCTGGACGCTGACCTATCCAATCAATCAGGCGACCCGGAACTGGACTGTCCTCCCTGAAAACTGGGAGCTGTTGCGGCGCCAATGGGAGTATTCGCATGCCATCGCCGCGGGCCTCAATGCCTTGGCGTTGCTGGTTCTTTTCATATCGGCGCTTCGCGCTGCCGTGCGTTGAACGACCACGTCCTCACCAGCACGGCCGCCGAGCGAGCAGGAACCACCAATTAAGCGAAATCATTGATACGCAAGATGTTTCCAGCGTGACCCGAAAATGAAGCGGTACTATTTCGATCTTCAAAATGGTGACGGCACCGTACCCGACGATGACGGGCAGCTGTTCGAATCCCGGGAACAAGCCAGAGCGGAAGCGATTCGTATTTTGCAGGATGTCGCCCAAGACGAAATGCCAGATCGCGATTTCGTCAAGGTAACCGTCAAAGTGCGCGATGAGATCGGTGCGCAGATGTTTGAGGCGTCGCTTGTCCTGACCTCCGGATGGAGCGTGTGATGCCGCAGTGCTAGCGGCGATACCGCACCGGGATTTGCACGACATTCTCCGATCCAGGCAGATCAAAGGCCATGGCCAACTGGCGTACGGAGGCCATCTCCACGATCAGTTCTTCGATCGAAAGATCCGGCAGACCGGTCTTCACCCTCTGCCTCACCCTGGCCGCAAGTTCATGAACCCGCACCGGGACGAAAAGCGGGCTGTCGTCCAGCAGCTTGCTGATTTCGATGACCACATCGGCGTCGATGTCTTTCGGCAATTCCCGCATGGGCGTTACCTCCAATCGAAGCAACAGCCCGCTATATCGGCGCGACGGGCGATCAGGCATTGAGCGCCGGGCAATGGGATCGGAGAAGGACCTGCTTGGCGCTGGCCGATGGCCTGATTCATAAAACTGCGGGCATCGGTGTGTCACGAAAAAATATCGGTACGGAAATTACCAAGCGGCTCATCCACGCAATCCACAAGGCTTTCCCCAAATCGCGGCTCCGGCAGCGGCTGCTCCCGACAGAGGAGGAACAAAAAAAAGGGCCCGGAATTGAGACTGACGGATTGGAGGATTTAGCCATGGACAGCAGGGAAGAAAAGATCAAACGGCGAGCCCATGAAATCTGGGAGCAAGAGGGCCGCCCGGCCGGCCGCGAACAGGAGCACTGGGATCGGGCCGTGCAGGAGATCGAAGCTGAGGGTTCGGAGACTGAACGTGGCCCGGTTTTGCCTGACCCGACAGTTGCAGCCGATTCCAATAGCTTGAAGCGTTGATCGTCAAATGCCGTGGCGTCTTGAGAGCCCGATCAGGCAACCAAATTGGTGGAACCTCGTTTGCCGGACAGCAACCAGAGGAGGTTTCGATGAAGAGGTTCTTTTCACTCCTGGTCTTGGCCGCTGTCCTTGCGCTCGGCGCCTGCGACAACAATACCGAGCCGATGAAAGCCAACACCGGCAGCATCAACAAGAACCCACAGGTTGACCAGGCCGCCAGACCAGAGTCCACGACTGGTGGTAATCAGCTACTGTGCCCCAGAGCCAATGAACTCCGTCTCACATTGCGACACACCTCTCCTGCGCGTCGCCTATCTCGATGGGGGACCGCAGAACGGCGCTCCGGTTATCCTGCTGCATGGCTGGCCCGACGACGCGACGACATACGCTCGCATTTCGCCGGTCCTTCATGAGGCTGGCTTCCGGACGTTTTCGCCTTGGTTGCGAGGCTTTGGGCCGACATCGTTCCTGTCGAAAGATATCATGCGCTCGGGCGAGATTGCCGCGATGGCGCAGGATGTGCTGGATTTTGCCGATGCGCTTGGCCTCAGCCGCTTTGCAGTCGTCGGACACGATTGGGGCGCTCGGATATCCTATCTGCTCGCGTCGGTTTTCCCGGACCGCATCAAGTGCTGTGCTGCGCTGTCGCTCGGCTGGCAACCGGGCAAACCAGCAACGCCGACGCCCGGACAAGCGAAAGCATTTTGGTATCAATGGTTCATGGCGACGGCACGGGGCGCTGAGTTCGTACGAAACAACGGCAAGGAATTCGCCAGATACCAGTGGGACAGCTGGGGTCCATCAGGCTGGTTCGACGACGCTATTTTCGATGGTGTCGCGAGTTCGTTCGAAAATCCTGACTGGGCGGATGTGACGTTGCATTCTTATCGGGTCCGATGGGAAGAGGCCGAGCCCGATCCGCGCTATGCCGAACTCGCCCGCCGGCAAGCAGCGGTCAAGATCATCACGGTGCCAATCCTGATGCTTCATGGTGGCGACGACCGCGTTGTGTTTGCCCAGTCTTCAGAGGGGCTCGAAGAGCATTTCACCGCGTTCTACAGGCGGGTGGTGCTGGATGGCATCGGACACTTCCCGACGCGTGAGGCATCGGATCAAGTTTCGCGATTGTTGGCGGCGTTTCTCGATAGCCATTGCAAGCGCTGAAGCCGGAACCTGACGCATCGCCGCGCATTTCGTCTTCATGCTAGGTCTCGCAATCAATCGGCAGCCAGGGAGAATTTGGATGCAAGCTTCAGGCGCAATCTCAACACACCATGCTGGCCAATTGGCCATAGAACCGTTTGCGGGGACGGTGACGGTACGATTTTCCGACGCCATAGTCGCTGCCACGGAGCGGGCGAAAGTACTTCAGGAAGAAGGACAGGAGCCCGTGTTCTACATCCCTTTCGAAGATATCTATTTCGACCTTTTCGAAAAGACGAACACCACCAGCCGCTCCGCTTTGAAAGGCACCGCGAGCTACTGGCGCGTCCATGCCGTGGGCAGCTCGGCTGACGATTTCATGTGGGCATACGAGACGCCTGAAACCGCGGCGCGGGCCATTGCACGGCATGGTGCATTCGATCCGGAAAAGGCGCGCATCGATGCTGAGCCCGCGGA
Source organism: Mesorhizobium sp. M7A.F.Ca.US.008.03.1.1 (assembly GCF_003997495.1). Classification (GTDB taxonomy): domain Bacteria; phylum Pseudomonadota; class Alphaproteobacteria; order Rhizobiales; family Rhizobiaceae; genus Mesorhizobium. The sequence continues at coordinate 56,081 of NZ_RZRU01000011.1, forward strand.
GGACAGACGGCACACGCCCCACGTCCCGGAGTAGATTGCGCTTTCGAGGCGGGGCGAGCTGAATTCAAGGCTGGGGCTGACGGCGCGGAAACTCGTCATCAAGGATGCGTAGTGCCTCCTCGTATTTGACAGTCGATGCGCCGACCTGTCGTGCCTGCCAAATATTGTCCGTCAGATCCGCGCGCTTCACCGGCAGCGCCAATGGATTTGCTGCCGCTCGTCGCACGAACGCGAAGTAATCCTCGCCGTTCCTGCGCGACATGGCGTCGACGGCCGAAACGATCGTTGGGCCAAAACCGGCCTCGTCCAACCTGGTCCGGTTCCAGCCTTCGCCTTTTTCCACGACGTCATGGAGATAGGCGACGACCTTCTGGTCCATGGTTTCGACAGCGTCAACGACCCGGCGGCAGTGCTCGACATAGGGTCGCCCGGTCTTGTCGCGCTGTGCTGCGTGGACCTCTTCGGCAATCTTGGCCGCCCGGTAAAACATGCTCATCTGGCTTGCCCTTCAGACATGGTTTCACCATCGCTCTTCGGTATCGTGGTGCGGTAGGTCTATTCCGCAGCAAACCCAGCCAAGTCGCTGCCTCGATCCATAGTTGTAGCGCGGCTCCAGGCGAGCCGGATCGTCGAACGTTCCGACATGCAGCGCGATCTCTCCGGGTGATGCGTCATAGGCAAGGCTGAGCGGTGATCCGCAGGCCGAGCAGAACCCCCTGCGGGCAATCGGCGAAGACCTGCGATAGGTCGGCGTCGCATTGGTCCAGGTCACGCTTTGCGAAGGCACCCAAGCCAGAACCGCGAACGCACTGCCGGTCGCTCGCCGGCACATATCACAATGGCAGTAATGCACTCGCGGTTCGCTTCCAACGCGGAAGCGGATCGTGCCGCAGAGACATCCTCCGCTCAGCTCCATTTTGGGGCCCCGGCTGACTTGCGGCTCCAACGCCTCTCGCGCGGTCTCATGCGAGCACCTCCATTCATCTCATCGGAAACGCCAGCCATTTGCGTCGGTTCCTGTGGCTATCTCAGGAACCAGTGCTTGCGCGCGGCGTTGCGTGTCTTTGCTGGCAGTGAGGAGTCTGGGAATGCATGGCCGGTCGGAGACGCCCTGATGTCGATGCCGGGCCTGGCATACGGTCCCCTGGGCGATCGATGCATGCATGTCTGCGTGGATATGCAGCGGCTGTTTGCCGAGCCGTCTCAATGGGCAACACCCTGGATCACCCGGGTTCTCCCGCAGATCGAGAGGCTGGTCGAAAGACGCGCGCCACAGACGGTCTTTACACGCTTCCTGCCCGCCGGGAAGCCGGGGCAGGGCGTCGGCACATGGAAGCGCTATTATGAGCGCTGGGCTTCACTGACGATCGAGAAGATCGGGCCCGAAATGATCGAACTGCTGCCGTCTTTGGCCGGCTACTGCCCGCCCGCGGCGATCATCGACAAGCACATCTACTCGCCCTGGTTCGAAGGGCGCCTTAGAGCCCTTCTGGTGGAACGCGGGATCGATACGCTGGTCATCACTGGCGGCGAAACGGATGTTTGCGTTCTCGCCACGGTGCTAGGGGCCATCGATTTCGGCTATCGCGTGGTTCTCGTCACCGACGCGCTATGCAGTTCTTCCGATGCAACTCATGACGCACTGCTGACCGTTTACCACCAACGTTTCGCGCAGCAGGTCGAGACGGTTGAAATGGAAACGGTTCTCTCGAACTGGACGTGACGTCCGCCAACCCGGCTCGGGCGGGAAGTGTCCATGCTTCCTTGCGCGGTTGGGCTGCCTATCTGTTAAGAGAACGACGGACACTAGGACAGGTAGCAGACGTGACGCAACGATCGGGAAGTGCTGATCTTCCACTCCATGGTGGGCGCGTGCCAAAATGGCTCGGCGACCGCATGACGCGTCTTGGCGCCGTGATGTGCGAGGCGATCATTCATCATTATGGTCGAGACGAGCTGCTGCGGCGGCTGGCGCATCCGTTCTGGTTCCAGTCGTTTGGTGCTGTCATGGGCATGGATTGGCACTCGTCGGGGATCACGACCAGCGTCGTGGGCGCTTTGAAGCGTGGCCTCACGCCGCTTTCCGGCGAGCTCGGCATTCATGTCTGCGGCGGTCGCGGCGCGCATTCGCGCAAAACCCCGCATGAGCTGGAGGCCATCGGCCAACGCGTCGGCTTCGACGGAGCGGGCCTGGCCACCGTCAGTCGGCTTGTCGCCAAGGTCGACAGCGCCGCAGTCCAGGACGGTTTCGATCTTTACCTGCATGGTTTCATCGTCACGGATGACGGTCGCTGGGTCGTTGTGCAGCAAGGCATGAACGGTGACAGCAAGGTGGCGCGCCGCTACCATTGGCTCTCCGAGGGCCTCAAGAGTTTTGTCGACCAGCCGCATGCCGCCATCGAGGGCGCCCATCAAGGTGAGATCGTCAACCTGACGGACAGGCGCGCCGACGCGTCGCGCCAAGGGCAACTGAACCTTTTGCAGGACCTCGGACCCGATCGCATCCTGAGCGAGTTTGCAGCATTGCAGCGTGGCGCAGAGCCGCCGCGCCGGCAGGAACCGGAGCAGCCGCTGCTCCCGCATTTGGTCATGCCCGCTCACCATGACGTTCGCGAAAGCGATGTCGTCATGCATCGTCTTCACGGCAATATCGCAGCCGCCGCGGACCGCGGTCCTACCGATTTCGCCGAACTCCTTCTGGTTCCTGGCGTCGGCGCGCGCACGGTGCGCGCGCTGGCCCTCGTTGCCGAGGTGGTGCATGGCGCGCCTTGCCGTTTTTCCGATCCCGGTCGCTTCTCGCTGGCGCATGGCGGCAAGGACAGGCATCCATTTCCTGTACCGCTGAAGGTCTATGATGAGACGATTGGGGTTCTGAAGTCGGCCATGCAGAAGGCAAAGCTCGGTCGCGATGAAGAAATCGGTGCCTTGAGGCGGCTCGACGATCAGTCGCGGCAAGTCGAACGATACGTGACCGGCCCCAGCCTGAAGGAAATTGTCGCGGGAGAATTCGACCAGTCGCATCTGCTTGGCGGGCGCAGCGTGTTCGGGTGGGAAGCGGCGCCGGATACAGCGCCTGCTGAGCGGAGCAAGAAAGCGTGAGAACGTGTTAGAGCGGCTGTAGATCAATCGTCCAGATCGATCAGCGCGACACCGAGGTCCGGGCGCTTGCTGCGGCGCAGATGGCCGGGCGCTTCCACCAGGGTGATTTCGAGCGTTGGCCGGACGATGCCGTCAAGCAGATGTCCACCCCGGGTGGTGCCATCGCTCAATCCAAGCACCGCATGGACGTGCAGGCTGGGCTTGTCGTCATCTCCCAGTGCGACATCGCCGATCGCGCTCAGAACCTCGCACTGTTCGTCGACAGGGATTTTGAGGTAGGTCTTCGCGTCCGGATCAAACCAGCCCACCGTGGCTTTCTCGAAAGCCCCTATGGCCGTCAAGGACGCGCTACCGATCTTCTGCTCGACCGCGAAGGCGGTCAGCGCCGCGAACGCTTCTTCGCCCGGGTCGAGCACCACGACAAAAGTCCTTTGTCCGCCGATCTCGTTGACGAGCTGCGATTTCATCGCTGTGCTTCCATCGTTCGGCCCATTGAGTGCCGTCACCCAGATCAATGGGCGCGGTGTTCCGCGTTGCGCTTGCGGGTCGCTGCAGCTTTCTTTGCCGATTCCGATCGGCTCGCGGCAGACCGTGATGCCGATGCCTTGCCGCCGCTTCTGCCGCCTTTGTGCGCCGCAGGATGGCCCGTGTGTTTGCCGCGGCCGGAACCGCCTTCCTTCTTGCCACCGCCATCGTCCTTGTTGACGGTTGCCCATGCCCGCCGCTCTGCCTCCTTGTCGGAAACCCCGCGCTTCTCATAGCCTTCGGCAATGTGGTCGGCTTTACGCTCCTGCTTGTCAGTGTATTTCGATTTTTCGCCTCGTGGCATGGCCTATTCCTCCTGTTGAATAAGGGCTGAACGTCGACTGGATGCGCTGGTTCCAACAGAAGTTCGCGTTCGTTCAGCCGATTGCCAACCTGACCACGATGGCCAGGATCACGACCGACCAAGCCGGCTATGAAGATAACCTGGCGCGTGCGCGTCACCGTCCTATTCCCGACCATCGCTCATGATCGCTCCTTCCGGCTCTTGGCACACAACCATCGCTCGACAGGTGAGGTTCCGGTTACATCGATCCCGCCAGCAGAAAAAGGATCACAGGCTCGTGAGGAGGGGAACTTTGTCCTCCGCGATTGGTTTGGGCCGCTTGAGACCCAGCCAGCCCGGAGCCAGCCATGTCCGATGCCAAGATGTCCAGTGGCCTGAGCAGACGCATGTTCATGACGGCCTCTGTTTCGGCGGCGGCGGTGATGCCGCTTGTTAATTCCCCGACGAGAGCTGCCCAGCCAGCGCCCGCAAAACCAGGCGAACCGCGCGACTTGTCGGCGGTTTCAATGCGTATCAACAAACAGACCTACAATCTCGCGCTCGACAATCGAACCAGCCTGCTTGACGCTCTGCGCGACCATGTTGGCCTGACCGGCACCAAGAAAGGTTGTGACCACGGTCAGTGCGGCGCCTGCACGGTTCTGATCGACGGGAAGCGGGTACTGTCCTGCTTGAGCTTTGCCGTCATGAACCAGGGGCGGGAGATCACAACGGTGGAAGGGCTGGCTTCGACGGGCGGGGACCTGCATCCGGTTCAGCAGGCCTTCATCGACCACGATGCCTTTCAATGCGGCTATTGCACACCGGGTCAGATCATGTCCGCCATCGGTTGCATCAACGAAGGCCATGCTGGGTCGGAAGACGATATTCGCGAATACATGAGCGGCAATCTATGTCGCTGCGCGGCCTATCCCAACATCGTTGCGGCGATCGTTCAGGCACGCGACGAGATCAGGAGGGCTTAGGATGCGCCCCTTCGTATATGAAAGACCAACCAGCGTCTCCGCGGCCATCGCCATGGCGTCCGATCCCGATGCCGTGCGTGTTCCGCCAACCGGCGCCAGCACGCAGTTCATCGCGGGCGGCACCAATCTGGCCGACTACATGAAGCTCGGTGTCGCGCGGCCGGAGCGACTGCTCGACCTCAACACTCTTGCCGAGCCGGCCTTGCGGCAGATCAGGATTGACGATGACACGATCAGGTTTGGTGCACTGGTCCGCATGGGTGAAGCAGCCGACAACAATGATGTCAGGCGGCGTTGCCCGGTCCTTGCCGACAGCCTGAAATTCGCCGCCAGCGGTCAGCTTCGCAACATGGCGAGCCTGGGCGGCAATGTGCTGCAGCGTACGCGCTGCGAGTATTTTCGGGAGATTTCTTGGCCGTGCAACAAGCGCGACCCTGGCTCCGGCTGCGCTGCGATGGAAGGGTCCAATCGCCAGCATGCAGTGCTGGGTACGAGCGATGCCTGCATCGCCACGTATCACGGCGATTTCGCGCAGGCGCTGGTTGCGCTGGATGCCACCGTCGATGTCGAAGGTCCGCGGGGAAGGCGCACGCTTGCTTTTGCCAAGCTGCACAAACGGCCGGGCGAAACGCCCGACATCGAGACGGATCTTGCCGCCGACGAGCTCATAACCGCCATCGAAGTGCCGCTCGCACGGTGGAGCACCCGGTCGCGCTATCTGAAGATACGCGATCGCGAATCCTACGCGTTTGCGCTGGCGTCCGCGGCTGTCGCGCTCGACATGGATGGCGAGACGGTAAGGAGTGCGCGCATTGCGCTTGGCGGTGTGGCGACGGTGCCGTGGCGTGCGCGCGAAGCAGAGGACGCGCTACAGGGCAAAGTGCTTGACGAAGCCGCGGCGCAAGCGGCTGCCGAGGCTGCTTTCGCCGATGCCAGGCCGCGCGAGCATAACGCATTCAAGATACCGCTCGGCAAGCGCACGCTGGTGCGGGCGCTGCTCGAAACACGGGATTTGAAGGGCTGAGCCATGAACCAAGCTGCACCCACTCCAAAGGAAAACCAGGGCGACCCGGTTGTCCGCATTGATGCCCGGCTAAAAGTTACCGGACAGGCCGACTATCCCGCCGACATAGTCACGGCCAACGTCGCCTACGGTGCCCTTGCCACCAGCAGCATTGCCCGGGGCAAGGTTTCGGAACTTCACACGAGAGACGCCAGGGCCGTACCTGGTGTGCTGGACATCGTCAGCTATGGCGATATGGACAAGACCGACAAGCCGAAATTCGGCAACACCGGCGCAAGTTCGATCGGGCCCTTGCACGACAAGACGGTTTTTCACGACGGTCAGATCGTCGCTCTGGTGGTCGCCGAAACCTTCGAGGCGGCGGAGGAAGCAGCGATGTTGATCCGTGCCGACTACGAGAACGAACGGCCCAGCGCCAGCTTTGATTCCAAGGGCGTGAAGATGGAACCGGCCGCCGGCAAAAGCCCTATGTTCAAGGAGGATGCGAAGGCCGGTGACTTCGACGCCGCCTGGGCGGATGCGACGGTGAAGATCGACGAAAAATATTCGACGCCGACCCAGCATCATAATCCGATCGAGCTGTTTTCGACCACGGCCATATGGCAGGGCGACCAGTTGACGATACACGAGCCCAGCCAGAATGTTACGGGCTGGAAGGTGGAACTGGCACGCCAACTGAAGCTCGATCCGGCCAATGTGCGGATCGTCAGTCCCTATATCGGCGGTGCCTTCGGCTCCAAGGGGCCGATGACGGCACGCACTGCGATCGTTGCCGTCGCGGCGCGGCGGATCGGCCGGCCGGTTCGTTGCGTCGTCAATCGCATGCAAGCTTTCGGTACGCAGACCTATCGAGCCGAAACGCGGCATCGGATCCGCATGGGCGCCCGCAAGGACGGCCGCATCACGGCGTTCGGACATGAGGCCTGGGAGGTGACGTCACGCCCTGATCCTTATGTCGTCGGCGGAACGTCCGCCACCGCGCGCATGTACGATTACGGCTCCGTTCTGACGCATGTTTCGCTGGTTCATGCCGATCGCAACACGCCTGGCTATATGCGATCGCCGCCGGAGACGCCTTATGTCTACGCGCTGGAAAACGCCATGGATGAAATGGCCGTGGCCCTCGGCATGGATCCTGTCGAGTTTCGTCGCATCAATGAACCGGAGAAGGAGCCGATCGGAGGCAAGCCATTTTCCAGTCGCTCACTCATCAAGTGCTACGACCAGGCGTCGGATGCCTTTGGCTGGTCGAAGCGCGACCCCAGGATCGGCTCGATGCGCGACGGCGATTGGCTGGTCGGGATGGGTTGTGCGACGGCAATCTATCCGACTGCCGCCGCACCCTGCGCGGCCAGGGTTCGTCTCACCGCCGATGGCGAGGTCCGGGTCCAGTGCGGCTCGCATGAAATCGGCACCGGCATTCGCACCATCGCCGGCCAGATGGCGGCCGAAAGGCTGGGGGTCGGCATGGACAAGGTCAGCGTCGAGATGGGCGACAGTGCCTTGCCGCCGGCTCCCGTGTCGGGCGGATCGATCTCGACCGCCAGTGTCTGCTCGGCGGTCATGAAAGCCTGCGACGCGATACGCGAAAAGCTGTTCGCAGCCGCTGCGGGCAGGGGAGCTCCGCTGGCTGGTTCGGGCAATGCGAAGCTGGACTTGAAGGACGAAGAGGTCGTCACCGAGACCGGCAAATCCGCAAAGCTGGCCGATGTCTTCAAGGCCATGCAGGTCGGCGCCCTCGAAGAATATGCCGAGTTTGCGCCGAAGGGTTCTTCGCCTGAAGCCTTGGGGAAACTCTATGCCGGACAGTCGGAGTTTCATGGTGGAGAGAACGACGAAGATTCGGTCAAATATGCCTTTGGCGCCGAGTTCGTCGAAGTGCGCATCAACAGCTATACACGCGAAATCCGGGTGCCGCGCATCGTCGGAGCCTTCGCTGCCGGGCGCATCATGAACACGCGCACCGCGCGCAGCCAACTGATGGGTGGCATGATCTGGGGCATCGGCCAGGCGTTGCACGAGGCGACGGAAACCGATCAGCGATACGCGCGCTACGTCAATCGCGACCTGCAGGACTATCTCGTGCCGGTCAACGCCGACATCAAACAGGTCGACGTTATCCTGGTCCCCGAAATCGACCATCAGGTCAATCCTGCCGGCGTCAAGGGCTTGGGCGAACTCGGCAATGTCGGAACGGCTGCTGCCGTGGCGAGTGCCGTCTATCACGCCACCGGCAAGCGCATTCGCGATCTGCCGATCAGAATAGACGATTTGATAGACTGACGATCAAGAGCTCTGGACGGAGCATGGAACTCGTAACCCATAGGAAATTCAAAAACGGCAGGTTGATGCCGTGGGGAAAAGGCACGGTCGTCACCGGAGCAAAGGGATTTGTCTACCTTTGCGGAAATACGGCAACCGCCGAAAATTACGATCCTGCCGTAAAGAGAGGAGGGGGCTTCACTGGCGATGCGGCGGCACAGTGGCGCGCAATTCTGGCGAACATCAAATCAGATATGGGAAGAACTCGGCAGCGCGCTCGACTACCTCATCCGGCTGACCTTCTTCATCAAGGGGCCATTTCCCGATGGCGGCGTTCTGAGTTCACCCAATTTTCGTCTCGACGTGCTGGACGAGTTCTTTGCCGAGCATTGCCCGAAGCACTGCAGCTATAACAACCCGCCGCCCTCGGAGGTGATCGGGGTTGCAGCGCTTGCGCAAGCCGACATCGTCGTTGAAATTGTCGCGGTGGCGGCGTTGCCTGACTGAAAAGTTTTCGCGTGACAGCTTAGTTGCCTTGGCTCTTGAGTGTCACTCCGGGGCTGTGGCGGGAGCCGTGTAACGGCGGCGCACAGCATCAAGCACCCGCTTGCGGCTCTCCTCCGCCGACAGGGTCTTGTCTTCTTCCGCCTCGGCGGTTTCGCGCGCCAGGCCCTTGTCCCTGATCTGATGTCGAAACCATTTGGAATAGTCGCCGGTGCGCAAATGAAACTCCCAGGTCTTGTCGTCTATGCCCTCGGCGATCTGAGCGAAGATCATCAGATTGTGAGCCCTGAGATTCATCGCATTGTCAGGGCCATGGAAATAGAAGCTGCCGGCTTCGTCGAGCTGGCCTTCGGCATATTTCCGGCTGTGCCGCTTGAGTGACTGACGTGGTTCGACCACCTTGACCGTCTTGACTTTCTTGCCCGTCTGCGGCCGCCAGAACAGCACGCGCGCACCCTTGGGGCCGGGGATGTCCTTTGGCGGCTCAATGCCGGTCTCCTTGCAGAAGACCTTCACAACGTCCTTCGCCTTGGGGCCAAGCGCAATGATGGCTGTCACAAGGCGCAAGGCGTCTGTCGAGATCGCCTCGGGGTGAACGGTGATCAGGATTGTGCCCGGCAATTCCAATGACAAGACCGCCCGCGTATCGTCGCGCCGCTTGGGCAGAAGATGATGCGCTTCATCGATGACGAGCCAGTGCGGTCTCGCGGTGCGCCGGCGGAAACTGCTGAGGCCAGGCAGCAGGTCGGCAAAGAAATCCGGCCTCTCGTCGACGCGCAGCGCCAGTCCATTGACGACAACGTTGCTGTCGGCTTGGGCGATCAGATCCAGCACCTGCGCCTTTGTCGGCGCGCTTGAGCCGTCTCCCAGGCGAACGGCGCCTTCGAGGCCGTCATAGTCGCCCTCGGGATCGAACACACAGAACTGAAAGCCGCTTTCGACGAAGCGTTCCGTCAGCGCGGTGGCCAAGGTGGATTTACCGATGCCGGAACTCCCGGCAATGAGGATCGTATCACTCGGCGACAGGAAGATGTCACCGCCTCCAGATGATCCAAGAACGATGCCGTCATGGCGCCTCGGTACTATCGCGTGATCACGCTTTATCAGCTTTGCGATGAGTTGCTCCACGCCTTTGCCGCGGACGCCACGCATGACCAGGTTGGCTGTATCCTTGACCGCCGGAATTGCGTTGTCGACGGCGGCGCTGCAGCCACAGGCTTGCAGGAACGCGTGGTCGTTCTCGGCGTCACCGACGCCGACGACGTTGTGCGGCGAAAGTCGAAGGTCCTGAAGGGCCGCAGCGAGCCCGGTGGCTTTGTTGATGCCGCTCGGCAGGATCATCACCGCGCCCTTGTTGAAGATGATTTCCAGTTCGAGGCCCATCTTCTTGATGACGTCGAGCACGGCCGCCTGATGGGGTTCCCAGGTCGCGACGATCGATCGCCCGACCGAAAGCGGCTTGACGCCCCGCCTCTTCAATCTGGCGACGAATTTAGGCTCGGGCGATGGGGCGATCACCCGTTCTTCCTCGCTGGCCGGCGTGTAGATCATCGCGCCATTCTCAGCGACGACCTTGTCGAAGAGGCTAAGCTCGGGAAAGACGCGCTTGAGATCGGGCAGTTCACGCCCGGTGACGAGAACCAGCTTGCGGCCGCTTTTCTTGAACCGCTCAAGCGCGACGAGCGTCTTCTTGGCGACGATGCCATCATGAGCCAGCGTGCCGTCATAGTCTGTCGCCAATGCAATGAAATACATTCCGCCGACCTTCTCGTTCCGGTTGCTCTGCGGCTAGAACGTGTGATCGAGACAAAGGCTCCCCAACGACCGGATCGCAGATCTTGGAGAAGGGGACGGTTCGCCCTCGGAATCAGGAACTCCTTCGGTGCCGGCACGTTGACCAGACAAGCCGGGAACCGTCCCGGTCTTTGCTGGCGGCGCGCAAACCCCGTCGCCGAAATCCACACCAGGTGCAATGAAAGGTAAGGCCATGGGCTTCTTTTCGAAGGACATCAAGACACTCGACGATCTCTTCGTGCACACGCTGCGCGACATCTATTACGCCGAAAAGCAGATCGAGAAGGCACTGCCGAAGATGATCGACAAGGCAACCGACGCGCAATTGAAAGCCGGATTTGAAAAACACCTCGACCAGACGAGAGGCCACATCGAGCGCGTCGAACAGGTGTTTGAGTTGCATGGCGTCAAGGCCAAGGAGGTCAACTGTCCGGCAATCGACGGCATTCTCGAGGAGGCCGACGATGTGAGCGGTGACGTCGATGACAAGGAGGTTCTCGACGCCGCGCTGATTGCTTCGGCGCAGGCCGTCGAACACTACGAGATGACCCGCTACGGCACGCTCATCGCCTGGGCCAAGCAGCTTGGCCGCACCGACTGCGCCAATGTGCTGGCCAAGAACCTCAGGGAAGAACAGGCGACCGATCGCAAGCTCACCGAAATGGCGGAAAGCAAGATCAACCTGCAGGCAGCCGAATAAGGCTGCCATCCGGCCGGCTGGTAACTCGGCCGGCCGGATGCCTAGGTTTCCACTCCGTCAGCGGGACGGGTCGACGCCCAGGGCCGCTGATTGCTTGCGCAGCGCCTCACCGTCATCCTGCGGCACATGCCGAGCGGATCCTGCAGTTTCCGCGTAGATGCGGTACGCTACACAAGCGAGCGCCACCATGAAAAGCAGACGGCCCATCCTCAGTACCCTCCGACGACCGGCAAGATCTCGCCGGTGATGTAGCTCGAGCAATGCGACGAGGCGAGGAACACATAGGCCGGCGCGAGTTCTTCCGGTTGCGCGGGTCGTTTCATTGGCGTGTCCGCGCCGAATTTCGAGACGTCGTCGGCTTCCTTGTCGGACGGATTGAGCGGCGTCCACACCGGACCCGGTGCTACCGCATTCACCCTTATGCCCTTGCCGATGAGATTGCCCGACAGGGCCCGCGTGAAGGCATGGATGCCGCCCTTCGTCATCGAATAGTCGACCAGCTGTTTTGAGCCGTCGATACCGGTTACCGAACCGGTGTTGATGATCGCCGAACCGGGCTTCATGTGCGGCACCGCTTCCTGCGCCATATGAAAATAGCCGTAAAGATTGGTCTTCAGCGTCGTGTCGAAATGTTCTTCGGTCAGCTCGCCGAAATCGCTGGAATGGATCTGGAACGCAGCGTTGTTGACCAGCACGTCGATGCGGCCGAACTTTTCAACGGTCTCCATGACCGCCTTGTGGCAGTGGCTGCGTTCGCTGACATCGGCCTTGATCAGAATGCAGCGTCGTCCCTCCTTTTCCACCGCGGATTTGGTTTCTTCAGCATCCTTGTCCTCGGTCAGATAGACGATCGCGACGTCGGCGCCCTCGCGGGCGAACAACACCGCCACCGAGCGGCCGATGCCGGAATCGCCGCCGGTGATGAGTGCTACCTTTTGGTCGAGTTTTTTCGATCCGAGATAGTACGGCGCATCGTAAAGCGGCTCCGGCTCTAGCGCCCATTCATGCCCCGGTTTGGGCTGATGTTGCTCAGGGAAGGGGGGCTCGGGATATTCACGGGCGCCAGCCTGCATGGCGCCTCGCTGCTTCCCGTCGCTTTTCGATTTGTCCTTGGAATCTATGCCACGTTGGATATGGCGCTGCTTGGCCGCTTCACCGGCTATTTCCGACTTCATCTGCATGATCGTCTCCTTGGCTTGGAAAGGAAACAACGCATGTCAGGCAAAAAGGTTTGCACAAAAGATCGACTGCCGAGAGGATTCCGACCAGCGTTTGGCGATGCGTAACGACGATGTCGCCAGTTGCAACAATTCAGCTGCAATGCAGCCGCGCCAGCCACCGGCGCGGTGGCATCGAGCACCCGGGGCTTGCCCGCTGCCTGCGCCGCCTTGGAGGCGAGCCAGACGTACAGCTGCGCGTTCACAATATCGAACCGATATTTCGAAGCCTGACGTCTCCAGGCTGAAGCCTCCAAACTCCTTGCCGAGGAACTGGAAAGTGGAGTCGGGGGATGTCGGGGACCGCCGCATCCATACAGCCAGCCAGCCATATCGGAAAGTCGCATAAGATAGATTATGGAACTAACGCATCGGCCAAGAACTGGAAATTGCCGCTGATTTTCACAGGCTTGATCCAATCCTGGCGTATTGCCTTGAGCGGATAGCCAACGCTAGGCTGTCGAAATGAAGATGGCAAACAGCGGGATCGAAGCGGCGATCGAGGTGTTCGTGCATGGCTTCAGCGCCGACAGAAGCAGCACCTTTCCTTACGAGGCCAGCCGCGTTGGACCGTTGTGGCTGATGCGCGACGCCGAGCGCAAGAATCCTCGCGACTACCGCGGCGAAGAATGGGTCGTCCATGACGTCGCCGCTCAAGAAGCCGATGCCATCGTGCGGCAGCATGCACGGCCGGGCTTTGCCATTTCCGTTGTGATCGCGAACGAGGATCCGGATGGGCCGACACGAACCGCCTACAAAGCTCTCGGCTCCCGGCTGCTTCGGACCGAAGGCTTTTTCGTCCACCGATTGCGCCGGATTCCCAGCTCGCCGGCGGTTGTTTCGATCGAACGCGTGCGGACAGCCGAACGGGCGGCGCAGTTGGCAAAGATCATCCGCAGGCAGCCGGTCCCGGATCATTTGCTCGGCGACAGCGCGCCGTTCCGCCAGTATGTGGCAGTCGATGGCGCCGATATCGTTGGGCGCGTTCGCAGCCTGGATGCCGTGGGAGCCACCTGGTGTTCGAGCATGTATGTCGAGCCGTCGCACCGGCGTCGCGGCATTGGCCAGGCTTTGATCTCGAAGATGTTGCACGACGATCGGGCTTTTGGGTCGAGATGCTCGGCGCTGGCTGCGACCCACGCCGGGGCATTGCTTTATCCCCGGATGGGCTACGAACGGATTGGAACGCTGCTGATATTTGCACTAAGTAGCCGAAAGCCGTGATGAAGGTCTATTCGCATCGCGCTGATTCATAAGGGATTTCAATCACCATGCCATCATAGGCCGGTTCCACGTTGGCTGGTGTCTCGGCCGTCACGGTGGCGTAGTCGAGCGGCACATGCATATGCGTCAGCACGGCGTGTCTTGGCGCCAGCTGCTCGATCCATTCAAGCGCTTCGCCAAGTGACAGGTGACTTGGATGCGTCCGGTACTGCAGCGCGTCGATGATCAGCACGTCGAGGTCCCGAAGCCGTTCGGCGGTGGGTTCCGGAAAGTCGCTGATGTCGGGGCAATAGGCGAGCGCGCCGATGCGGAAACCGAGCGATACGATGTCGCCGTGGATCTGCGGCAGCGGCTCGAGGATGAGGGTACCCCCCTCTCCTTCGATGACCACCGGCCTGGCGTGGTCGATGAGATGCGGCCTGACGATCGGCGGATAGGAACTGCCTTGCGGCGTCTCGAAGCAGTATCCGAACGCTTCCCGCAGCCGAAGCATTGTCGCGCTGTCGGCATGAACATCGATCAGCTGGCGTTGATCGAGGACGAAACCGCGCAGATCGTCGATGCCATGGATATGGTCGGCATGCGGGTGGGTGTAGACGACCGCATCGACACGTTTAACGCCGGCCAGCAGCATCTGCTGCCGAAAATCCGGCCCTGTATCGATGACGACAGTCGTGCGGCTGCCGTTCGCCGCGATCCGTTCGACGAGCGCGGCAGTGCGCATGCGCCGGTTCTTGGGGTTATCGGGGTCGCAATTGCCCCAGTCGCCGGTGATGCGCGGCGTACCTGGGGACGAGCCGCAGCCGAGAATGGTGACGCGCAGCCGGTCGGTCATCGTTCAGGCACTTTGCTCTACAGGCCGCCGCATCTTGCCGAACAGCCGGAAGAAATTATCCGTGGTCAGATCGGCGATTTCAGCTTCGCTGACGCCGATTGTTTCGGCCAGCACCTTGGCCGTGTGCGCGACATAGGCCGGCTCGTTGCGCTTGCCGCGAAACGGGATGGGCGCCAGATAGGGCGCATCGGTTTCGACCAGCAGTCGGTCATGCGGGACATCGGCGGCAATGGCGCGCAATTCAGCTGAATTCTTGAAGGTCAGGATGCCCGAGAACGACACGTAGCCGCCGAGAGCGACGCCCACCTCGGCAAGCCGGCGTCCGGAAGAAAAGCAATGCAGGATGAAAGGGAAGGCGCCCTTCCCTGTTTCGTCTTCGAGGATGGCTGCCATGTCGTCGTCGGCGTCGCGCGAATGGATGACCAGCGGTAGGCCGGTCTCGCGCGCGGCCGATATGTGGGTGCGAAAGCCTTGCGCCTGCGCATCGCGGGGCGCTTTGTCGTAGAAGTAGTCCAGCCCGGCCTCGCCGATGGCCACCACTTTCGGGTGCGCGGATAGCCGCACAAGCTCCTCGACCGGGATATCCAGCTCTTCGGCCGCATTGTGCGGATGGGTGCCGACAGAGCAATAAACTTCGTCGAAAGTTTCAGCGATCTCAAGCACTTGGGGAAACCGCTTCACGCGTGTCGAGATCGTCACCATACGGCCGATTCCGGCGGCTAAAGCGCGGGCGACGATGGCCGCCCGCTCCTCGGCGAAGTCGGGAAAGTCGAGATGGCAGTGACTGTCGACCAACATCAGGCGTTCGCGTCCGGCTTTTCGACGTAACGCGGAAACACCCCTTCCGGTACGGGCAACGCAGTGCCGGGCACGAGCGCATGGTCCGCGTGGACATGCGCGAAATCGCGGCTCTCCGCCGGCACCGCCAACAGGTCGAGCAGTTTCGCGGCTGATCCCGGAGTGAAGGGCTGACACAGCACCGCCACGCGGCGCACCACTTCGGCGGTCGTCCACAGCACCGTTTCCATGCGCGCCGGGTTGGTCTTCTTCAACGCCCATGGTGCCTCGCCGGCAAAGTAGCGATCGGCTTCCGCCACCACGCCGAAGATCGCCGCCAGCGCCAGATGGATACCCTGCTCGGCCATCGCCTTGCGCGCGGTGTCGAGAGCGGCGACGGCCTGGTCCAGGATCGCTCTGTCGGCATCCGTCAGCTCGCCGCGCTGCGGCACCACGCCGCCGCAGTTCTTGGCGATCATCGACAGCGAGCGCTGCGCCAGGTTGCCGAGACCATTGGCAAGGTCGGCATTGGTGCGGTTGACGATCGCGTCATGGCTGTAGCTGCCGTCGTTGCCGAAGGGCACCTCGCGCAGGAAGAAGTAGCGCACCTGGTCGAGACCGTAGTGCTCGACCATCGCGAATGGGTCCACGACGTTGCCAACCGATTTCGACATCTTCTCGCCGCGGTTGAACAGGAAGCCATGCGCGAAAACGCGCTTTGGCAACTCGATGCCTGCCGACATCAGAAATGCCGGCCAATAGACCGCATGGAAGCGGACAATGTCCTTGCCGATGATGTGCGTGGCCGGCCAATAGCGCCATTGCTCCGCCTTTGTGTCGGGATAGCCGGCGGCGGTGATGTAATTGGTCAAGGCGTCGACCCAGACATACATCACATGCTTGTCGTCGCCTGGCACCGGCACGCCCCATTTGAAGGTCGTGCGCGAGATCGACAGATCCTTCAGCCCGGACTTGACGAAGCTCATCACCTCGTTGCGGCGCTCGGTCGGACCGACGAAGTCGGGCTGGCTCTCATAAAGGGCCAGCAATTTGTCCTGATAGGCGGAAAGCCGGAAGAAATAGCTTTCTTCCTCGTTCCATTCGACGGGCGAGCCAAGCGGCTCACGACGCACGCCGTCGTCGCCGAGCGTCGTCTCGCTCTCGTCGAAATAGGCTTCCTGGCGCACCGAGTACCAGCCGCTATAGCGGTCGAGATAGATGTCGCCATTGGCGGCCATCGCCTTCCAGATTGCCTGGCAGGATTCGTAGTGGCGCGGTTCGGTCGTGCGGATGTACTGGTCATTCGAGCCGCCCATCGCCTCGGTCATGGCGCGGAAAATCGCCGAATTGCGGTCGGCCAGCGCCAGCGGCGTTATGCCTTCCTTCTCGGCCGTCTGCTGCATCTTGAGGCCATGTTCGTCGGTGCCGGTCAGGAAGAAGACGTCCTTGCCGTCCAGGCGCTGGAAGCGAGCCAGGGCGTCGGTTGCAATGACCGTATAGGCGTGGCCGATATGCGGCTTGCCGTTCGGATAAAAGATCGGGGTGGTGATGTAGAATTTATCGCGTGACATGAATGAACCGTCATGAATGTCTGAATGGAAAGGCGTGGCGGTGGATATCGTATCGAGGCAGCATTTGCCATCCCGATCCCAATGCATGCCGCCCAAAAGTGGTCCCGGTTTTGGGGCCAACGGCATGCATCGAAGGCCGTCACATTCGCATTGCAGAATTCAGGCGGTCGATCATGATCAAGGCGTGCTGCTTCTTGTCGAGATTGTAGGTATCGGTCTCAGATATAGCGTCCCGCGCCTCATGCCAAGTGTCCGACAGCGTTTTGGCCCGTGCGAGATCGCCCGTTAGTGCTGCCTGGCTTGCCGCGTCCGACAACAGGTCCAGCGCCCGGCGGTTGAAGATATCGAACTGGATCGCCTGATCGCGGCCGGCCACGGCTTCGGCGAGGCGGAACGCGCCGCCGACATCGCTCTTTTTTCCGGTGACCAGGGCGTCGAGCGTGGAGGCGATCTCCAGCCCGCCATACTGCGTCAGCAGGATGGCGTTGCGGGCACTGCCCCCTGCCCGCTCGACCAGTGCCGCGCGCGCCGCCGGGTCGTCAGGCGGCGCCGGCTCCGTCATTTCCAGCACCGTCATCAGGTCGTCGGCGTCGAGCGGGCTCAATCGCACCACCTGACAGCGCGACCGGATCGTCGGCAACAGGCTGCCCGGCGCGTGGACAATCAGGATGAACAGCGTCCGTGCCGGCGGCTCTTCAAGGTTTTTCAGCAACGCATTGGCGGCGTTGGCGTTCATGTCGTCGGCCGGATCGACGATGACGACCCGGTAGCTGCCGTCATGCGAGGTCAGCGACAGGAAGCGGCTGACCTTGCGGATCTCATCGACGGTGACGACAGTCTTGAAACTCTTGGTCTTGTCGTTCAGCGGTCGGGTCAGATGCAGCACCGAAGGATGCGCCCCGGTGGCGATCTGGCGAAACAGCGACGACGCCGGATCGGGAGCGGCAAGGCTTTCCGGCGCCTGCGCAAAATCCGGGTGCTTCAGCAGATGATGCGCAAGGTGGAAGGCCAGCGTCGCCTTGCCGATGCCGACTGGCCCGGAGAAGATCAGCGCATGCGGCAGCTTGCCCGCGCGATAGGCGGCGGTGAGCACGCCTGCAGCCTGGCCGTGCCCAACCAGAAGGGGCGTTTCGGAGGGCTCCGGCACGCCGTCGAGCGTGTCGTGCTGCTCGGGTGCGATGCGATCGAAGATCATGCCGGCGTCGCCTGCCTGTCGCGTGCCGGCGCTCTCGCCGCCAGCGCCGCGAATACCGCCGCGGTGACGACATCCTCGACCACATCGGGCACGGCGGCTGCGTCGACCACGATGCAGCGCTCCGGCTCGGCCTTGGCGATTGCCAGAAACGCCTCGCGGCGGGCCTGGTGGATTGCCAGCGTCTCCTTTTCAAAACGGTCGGCGACTGCCTCGGTGCCGCGCCGCAGCGTTGCGCGCCTCAAGCCTTCCGCTGGGTCGATGTCGAAGATCAGCGTCATGTCCGGCATCATGCCGTTGATGGCGACCTGTTCCAGCGCATCCATGAACGCCGCATCGATGCCGCCGGTGACGCCCTGATAGACGCGTGAGGAATCGAGGAAGCGGTCGCAAAGCACGATGGAGCCACGCTCGACCGCCGGCCGGATCACCTGCTCGACATGATCGGACCGCGCGGCGGCGAAAAGCAGCGCTTCCATCTTCGGCCCGAACGGTTCGGCGGCGCCTGAAAGCAATACGTGCCTGACCGCTTCGGCGCCAGGCGAGCCGCCGGGTTCGCGGGTAAGCAGCACATCGTATTTCTTGGCGCGCATCTTCCTGGCCAGCCGCTCGATCTGCGTCGACTTGCCTGCCCCTTCGCCGCCTTCGAAGGTGATGAAAAAACCGCGTGCCAACCGAGAGGCCTTCTTGTCCATGGCTGAATGGGATTGTAGCGCTCTAGATAGTCCGCGTTCGGTCAAACGTCCATGCCGTCAATTTTTTGCCCTTATGCATGTCGTTCCCCAAAACCATCGCTGGTTTTGGGCGACGTGCGTTAGCGCAGCCAGCCGATCGCAAGTTCCTTGACTGCATCGAGAGCGCGCTGCGGCAGTGTGCCGACGCCGATCGATTCGGCGGCGAAAAGCGGCGTCTCCTGGCTCAGCGTATCGCCGATCCAGACGCGCAGCGCGCCCACTGGCTGCCCCTCCTCCACGGGTGCCGCAACCGGGCCGTTGTAGACGATCCTGGCGGTCAGCTTGTCGCGATTGGTGATCGGCAGGAAGATGTCGATCGGCCCCTTGGCCTTCAGCGTCACGCCGGATTTCGCACCGCCAAAAACCTCGGCCTCGCCGACCACCTCGTCCTTGGCGAAAATCTCGGTCTTCTCGAAGGAGCGGACGCCCCAGTCGAGCAGCTTTCGCGCCTCCTCGGCACGCTCCCTGTCCGAGGCCAGCCCGCTCATCGCCGCGATCACCCGTGTGCCGTTGTGACTGACCGTACCGACGATGCCGAAGCCGGCTGCCTCGCTCGCACCGACCGCCAGGCCGTCGGCGCCGATGTCCATCGCCAGCAGCGGATTGCGGTTCCTCTGCGAGATCTTGTTCCAGGTGAAATCCTTCTCGCTGTAATAGCGATAGAAATCCGGATAATCGCGCCACAGGTGCAGGGCAAGCTGCGCCAGCTCGCGCACGGTCGTCTGCTGGCCATCCGCCGGCAGGCCGGTCGAATTGACGAAAGTCGACGTCTTGAGGCCGATCTGGCGGGCACGCTCGGTCATCTGCGCGGCAAAATTGTCCTCGGATCCCGACATGCCTTCGGCGATGACGATGCAGCCGTCATTGGCCGCCTGCACGGTCACGCCCTGAATCAGGTCCTCGAGCCGAATCGACGACTTGAGCTTGGCGAACATCGTCGATGTTCCCGAAGGGGCGCCGCCCTTGCGCCAGGCGTTCTCGCTGACCACGAACGTATCGTCGAGCTTCAGACGGCCGGACTTGATGGCGTTGAAAACCACTTCCATGGTCATCAGCTTGGCCATCGAGGCCGGTTGTATCGGCTTGTCGGCATCCTTGGAAAACAGCACCGTCCCGGTCTCGGCGTCGATCATGAAGGCCTGTGCGGCCTTGGTCTCGAACAGCTGCGCTCCGGCCGGAGCCTGGAAAAACAGCAGCAAGCCAAAAACCAGAAGCCCGGCGAGAGGCGGGAGCAAGCGAAATTGCATGATGTTCGACCCATTGGCCGGCACCGCCGGCAAGCCCGCGAAAAGTATCAGGCTTTTTGCACGGCGGATCAATCGCGCTGCGGAAATCCGACTAGGCTTGCGCTCAGTTGCGCACAACCAGCGCATCGGGCGCGCCATGCGACCACGCTGCTTGCAGCAAATCATCCAGATTGCGGTGGCCATCGGGATAGAGATTGACCGAATACCAATCCTCGCCATCGAGTTCCGAGCGCTGGATCTCGATCTTGCCGTATGCCGCAAGCTGAGCGGCAATACGCTTAGCCTCCGCCGCATCTTCGAACGAACCGGCAGCGACATAATCGGTGGATGGACCGGCCGGTGGCGGCTGCCGCTTCCACGATTGGAGCACGTCGGCCGGCGACATGCCGTCGCCACCCATCGCGGCGAAGGCATTTGAGGCGCGTTCGACCCGCTCGTCGGCATAGGACAGCGAGGCCACGGCAAACGGCGATTGCGGCGGCAGATTGATCTGCGGGCGCTCCGGCACGATCGGGCCGAAATCCGGAAGCGCCAGATCGCCATAGGCCGAGGACTGCGTCGACATGACCGGCTGGACAGCGCCGGAATCGGTCAACTGGCCCGGAAACGGCACGGCGGCGGCGCCCGCAGGCAGGCTTGGCGACGGCCCGTTCATGGCGACCATGACGCCGGTCGGCAGTCCATCCGACGGGTCTGGCGCCCTGTTGCCGGGATGGTAGGAAGCCATCAGATACTGGTCGTCATCGCCGTCGAGCGGCGCGCGGCCGACATATTCAACCTTCACCTGAGCGGTGCCGGTGTTGGCATAGTCAAGCATCTGGGCAGCGCGCTCCGACACATCGATGATGCGGCCTTCGTGATATGGGCCGCGATCGTTGACGCGAACGATGACCGAACTGCCGGTCTTGAGATTGGTGACGCGGGCATAGCTTGGCAGCGGCATGGTCGGATGCGCCGCCGTCAGATGGGTCATGTCGTAGACTTCGCCATTGGCGGTAAGCCGGCCATGGAAGGCATCGCCATACCAGGAGGCCAGGCCGACCTTGGCGTAGCGCTTGTCTTCCTTCGGGTAATACCACTTGCCGCGGACCTGATAGGGTTTGCCAAGCTGATCCCTGCCGCCGCCACGCTGGATGCGCCCATTCTGGGAGATCACACGCGGGCTTGCCTTCACGCCATATTCGGATTCGGCGAAATATTCCTTGGAGCGGGTCTTCTTGTGAACCATCGCTTTCGGCTCAGGCTGCGACGCGCAGGCAGCCAGCAAGGCGGCCGACATGGCAAACAACGCGACTGTAGCAGCGCGACGAAGGCGCGGTTGCGCAACAGCCTGCATTTTCCCGATATCCCCTTAGTCTTGAGCTAAGACGCCGCATCCAACTGTCGGAGAAGCCGAAACACTCACCCGACAAATACCAACGACCCTTTGACCCCGATCCTTTGTGCGCAGGAATTGCTTATCACGGTATTAACCGATTGTGGCCGCAACCGGGCAAGATTGTGGCGTCTCCACCGTGAGAGCTCTCTGAAAAGTAACGGTTTTCGTGCTTCCATGCGAGAGATGTGATGCCCTCTGCCGCAGAGAGCCTGGCTTAGCTCCTGCCATGCCATGCCTGCCGGTTGACGGTTCTGCCGGGCAGCGGACCGACCGTTCGGAACAAAGAAATGCGCCGCTAGTTTCATCCGCAGGGCACTCCAACAGAAGGACGAGCATGATGAAAATGGCTTCGATAATCGCGATCGCAATGTCGCTTACTGCCGGGGCTGCAATCGCCGCATGCCCGGACAAGTCGGCTTCCAACGCAGGGACGGATGCCGAACAGACCGCTGGTATTTCGAAAGATGGAACTCACGCGCCTTTAGAGACCCCGAAAGCCTCCGACAGCGCGGGCAAGCCAGCCGCCAAGGATGGCGCCACAATGCCATTGGCGGGGGCTGAAGGCGGCGGCGACAAGAATCTTGCAACCTCGCAGCAGGACATTGAGGCGCAGCAGCATGGTGATAAGGCCGCGGCGGCAAAGGCGGACGAAAGCTGCAAAGACTGAGGAACACGCAGGCCGGAGCCGATATGCAGCTTCGGCCTTCCTCAGGAGCACTGTTCCCTTGGAAAACTGGATTTTTGGGGAAATACCGCAGCTATCCCGAGAGGCGGGCGGTGGGGATTGCCCAGCCTCGCGCCCAGTTCCAAGGATGGTTCTGGTCGATGGCAGGTCCGCGCACTTGCCTGGGCTCCTGCGCGGAAGCACTGCAGCGCGTCAGGCTTCTCGTGTTCGCGCAAAACTGCACATCGCCAGTCGGCGGGCTCCTTCTTGATGCACCATTGGGATCGCGAGGGTTCCGGTGCTCGATTCCGACACGCTCAGGGCCTGCCAGGACACCAGGAAGCGACACAGCGGTGGTTGACGCAGCCCTCAATGCCGCTTTACAGGAATGGTGCGTGAACCAGCCGGGAGCGCCTTCGGCGCCGATCCGGTGCCAACAGGCCGAACGAGTTGGCCCCGCGCTACCCAAGTGGTTAAAAAATCACGATGGAGGAATGGCCGAGCGGTTTAAGGCACCGGTCTTGAAAACCGGCGTGGGTGCAAGCTCACCGTGGGTTCGAATCCCACTTCCTCCGCCAGAATCTTAGCTATCTTGCTGCAATAAGATCGTTTTTCGGGTTTTCCTTATTTGGCGCCTAGCTCAGCGCCTAACGTCCACGAACGATGAAGCCCGCCACCGTGAGGCAGAGTCATTTTGGATGGTCGCTGATTCTTATTGCATTGCCTTTTTAGGAAGCCCTAATATCACGGCGTTGAAACCGGCACTCTGGGGAGGAAGTATCATGCCTAAGGTTTCGGATCTCTTTTTTAAGACCGCTATCGTGTGGCTTATCCTGGGGATAGGCGCCGGATTGCAGATGGCAATCTCGGGCGATCATGGTGCCTTTCCGGCGCATGCACATATCAATCTTCTCGGATGGGTTACGAGTGCAATTTTCGGCGGCTATTACGCCCTTAACCCGGCAAAGGCGGCCCGTAAAATCGCGATGATCCATTATGGCCTGTATACGGCCGGATTGGTGGTGATGCTGCCAGCGCTCTATCTGATGCTGCAAGGCAACCCGGCGTTTGAGCCGATCGTCGCTGGCGGCTCATTGATCGTAGCTGCGGCCGTCCTGATATTTGCCTTCGTGGTTTTCTCAGCTGGTAGTGTGCGTTCGGTATCTGGGTTATCGCCCGCTACGCTCTAGATTCGCAGAGAAGCCCGCAACCGTGAGGTAGCGGGCCAAACGCGACATGTTTCAGGCTGCGCCGCCTTCCGAAGCCTTGACCGCGTCTTCCAAATGCTTCTTCCGGCAGGAACGACCAGAGCAGCGCGTCAATGTCTCCAGTCTGGAGGGCGCCGTTTTGCCGGTGGCGAACTCTTTCAAGAACTCGGCCTTAGCAACGATAGGCGCACACCGGCTTCGCGCTAAACGCCTCAATCCCCGCTTCGGCAGTGGGGACTGCCACAACCGAAAGCCAGCCTGTTCCAAGGTCGTTTCAACGTCGAGCAAGATTAGTGGCTCGTCTCCAGAACCAAGCTGCTTTCCATGGTGAATTGCACCCCTACATCCGCGCCGAAACGCGCCACCCGCACCTTAATTCCATCTAATTTATCAAGCAGTTGTGACACGGCGCACGATGGCGAGGCGGCGGACGATCTGGATAATTTCTACACTGCCCAGTTTGCGGTCAGCAGGTCGACATGCGCTAGGTAATTGGGCACGAACAGTCAAAGCACAAGCCGCTATTGTCGCCGGCAGAGTAACCCCGCCGCACCCGGCGTTAGACGTCTGTGCGCAACCATTGATCGCGTTCTGCGTTGTTGCTCGCTTGGCGAGTGGAGATAGCGATAATGTGGATTTTGGGGGCAGTTTGTATTGGATTGGCGTTAGCCTTGTCTCTGGGGTGGGCTTTGGGACTTTCGAAATAGGTGCGTCGCGCCGGCCGCTCCATCGTTCTCGGTTCCGGGACAAACAAAAGCCCGCCACCTTTCGGCAGCGGGCGGAGTTGTGGTGTCGCCAAGTATAGCCCAGTGATAGTAACAGGAGCGCGGTGCGCGCTGCTGCCAAGGACTAGCCACTGACAGTTGATGAGATGGGCGACGCCGTCACCGACGACAGTCGCTCACGCTTCGTGAAAACGGGCTTCTGATAGGTCTTCTTCATCGATCTTCCCCCTTTGCCAAATCTTTCAGTCCGTCAGCCTCTGCCTTGGAGTCGGCTGCGTGTCAATCGGGCAGCCCTCATGTCCCTTCATTGGTAAGCGGTCTCGACCGCACAATGCTCAAATCAAATTTGGTTGGAAGGTCGGGCCCCGCCTTGTTGATGGCGGTGGTGGTCATCCGATGGACGGGCGGGATGATTACCATCCGAACGTTTCGTTCAGGCCAGAGCGGCGCCCCGAAAATCAGGAAAGCGACTGCTACCAGGACGATGACCAACCCCGCTGCAAATGCGTTCGCAATGACCTCACCAAGCTGCATGCGCTCTCCGTGAATGATTACCCGCCACGCCAAGCGAGCCGTGGCGGGTAATCAACGCCGGCGATGAAGGGACGATGATCGACGGCCACGTTCTAAAATGTCGAAAAGGCTGTGTTGTTTCAGGGTCAGACCTTTGCGCCTCGGCATCGGGCTTTAGTCGGACCCAAGCAAGCCTTTCGCGTAGCGTCATTGGCAGAGGGCTGGTGTAGCGCACGAGCATATAGGCCCGTCACTGATCAGCAATGACGGGCCCTGCCTCGAGACCACTTGGCCCGGGGGTGTAAGCCAAGCTACCAACCGAACTTCATTTTCAGAGCCAGGTTCCCTTGGTCAGCAAAAATCGGAGTTTCAGGTACGCCCCCGTTCCGAGCCGTCGCGTTCGGCGACATTGCTCGCACCTTCCGCGCGTCGGCGCCCTTACGCAAAAGGCCGGGCCTTTAGCCTTTGGAAAGAGAGATGTGTTTCTTCTCGACGGAGCAGGCGGCGCGCCGGCAGCATGAGGCGAATCGATGGATATCTTCGGCATCAAGGCACTATTGATCTGCGCGCTGATCTTCATTCCGTTCGAACATCTGTTTGCCGAGCGGCCGCAGAAGATCTTCCGCAAGGGTTTCGCTGTCGATCTGATCTATCTGCTGTTCAACGGCTTCATCATAAAGCTGGCCATCGTCATGATGGCGGCAGGCGCCCTCGGCGCCGCTGCGATCCTGGTCCCGCAATCGATTACGCAAGCCGTCAGTGGTCAGCCCGTCTGGCTGCAGGTTGCGGAAATCATCGTGATCACCGACATCGGCGTCTATTGGGCACATCGGGCCTTCCACAAAATCCCCGCGCTTTGGAAATTCCATGCCGTTCACCATGGCATCGAGGAACTGGACTGGCTCGGTGCTTTCCACAATCATCCGGTCGACATCATCGTCACAAAGGCAGTATCGCTGACGCCGGTCTATTTCCTCGGTTTCTCCGACGCCTCGATCGCCCTCTTTTCGATGATCTACTTTGGCCACACGATGCTTGTTCATTCAAACGTGCGGATTCCGTTCGGCCCCTTGAAGTGGCTGATCGCCAGCCCGCAGTTCCATCGCTGGCACCATGCCAACCAGCGCGAAGCCTATGACAAGAACTTCGCCGGGCAGTTGCCTTTCCTCGACATGCTGTTCGGCACCTACAATCCCACCGGTGACAAGGTGCCGGACAAGTACGGCGTCGACGATCCGATCCCTTCCACCTATTTCGGTCAGATCAGCTATCCGCTCCTGCGCCGCAGGAAGCCATTGAATCGGACAGCGCCGAGCACGAAAACACCACCGGAAGGCTTTTCGCCTCGAATCGGCTAACCTTCTAGGCATGAACGAGACCTCACTCTATGCGCCGGTGAAGCGGTTTCTCGAAAGCCTCGACTTCGTCGTGAAAGGCGAGATCGGCGGCTGCGATATCGTCGCGCTGCGTGAGGGCGAGCCGCCGATTGTCGTCATTTGCGAGCTGAAGCTGCAGTTCAATCTGGAACTGGTGCTGCAAGGTGTCGATCGCGCCGCGGTCTGCGACGAGGTGTGGCTGGCCGCGCGCATGTCGGCTCGCGGCAAGGGACGCGAAAGCGACGCCAGGTTCCGTAATCTCTGCCGCCGGCTTGGTTTCGGCCTGCTTGGCGTGACCGCGACGGACCGGGTCGAGGTGCTTCTCAGCCCGATCGCGCCGGCGCCGCGCAAGAATGCCCGCCGGCGCTCTCGCCTGGTCGACGAGCACCAGCGCCGTCGCGGCGATCCCGTTGCCGGAGGAGGATCGCGCAATCCGATCATGACGGCCTATCGCCAAAGCGCCCTCGCCTGCGCTGCCGCCATGGTGGATGGACCGAAGCGCCCGCGCGATCTGAAGGCGCTGACGGCGATCGCGCCGAAGATCCTGCAGCACAATGTCTATGGCTGGTTCGCGCGCGTCGACCGTGGTCTGTACGACCTTACGGATGCCGGCCGTGCCTCTTTGGTCCGTTGGCCGCAGGCATCGCACGACGAATCCCGACACGCAATTTTGAACGCACCGGCCATATGATTGAAGATTCCCGCAGCGCTCGAGGCGGTCCGCTCGGTTGATTTCTCCGACAAAATATGTTGCTTGTCCCGCCCATGAAGAAGCTCTGCATGACCGCCCTGGCGTCAGTGACACTGAGTTTTCCAGCCAGCGCAATGGACAATGCATTGCGCGCCGGCCTGATGAAACTCGATCCCCAAACCCGTCTTGAACAGCGTTGCGACGCCGAAGTGCTCGATCGCATCACCCATGACGATCGCAAGTTCAAAGCCGATCGCGTCGTAGCCTACGCCTTTGCGACGCCCGAGATGGGTGCCGATGCAATCAAGAGCTCGGGTGCTGCGTTTCGCAGCAAGGGGCAGTGGTACAGGCTGAAATTCAAGTGCCAGACCGCACCGGACCATATGGAAATCTTGCAGCTCCGCTACCGGATCGGCGACGAGATTCCGGAAGCCGACTGGGCAAAGTATAATCTCTACGATTGATTTGTGATCGACATGGTTTTGCCTGGCTGTCGGCGATTGCCGCGAGCCTTGGTGCCGGCTTGACGTAACGATGCTTGGGTGCCGGCGCCACGCGTGATCCCTTGACGCCAAGGGACCACCAAGTTAGGGCCTCTGGATAATCGACGAACACTCGGCAAAATCAGCAAGGGCTTCCGGTCGATGGACATTTTTTTCAGCGCTGCCAGCCTGACCGCCCTGCTCCAGGTCATCGCCATCGACCTTGTGCTGGCCGGCGACAATGCGATCGTCATCGGCCTTGCCGCTGCAGGCCTGCCGGCTGACCAACGCAAGAAGGCGATCCTCATCGGCGTGATTGCGGCAACGGTGCTGCGCATCGGTTTTGCCGCCGTTACCGTCAAGCTGCTGGCGATCGTCGGCCTCCTGCTGGCCGGCGGCATCCTGCTGCTGTGGGTCTGCTGGAAAATGTACCGGGAGCTACGCACGTCACATGCCGATGAGCTGGAAGCGACCGAGGCGCTGTCGAATTCGGACCTCAACAGTGACCAGGCGGTCGCCGGCAAGACGAAGCGAAAGACCCTTGGCCAGGCTGCCTTGCAGATTGTCATCGCCGATGTGTCGATGTCGCTCGACAACGTGCTGGCGGTGGCTGGAGCGGCGCGTGATCATTTTCCGGTGCTGGTCATCGGCCTTGTGCTGTCGATCGCGTTGATGGGGCTGGCCGCGACTTTCATTGCCAAGCTGCTGCATCGCCACCGCTGGATCGCCTATGTCGGCCTGCTGATCATACTCTATGTCGCGCTGGACATGGTCTATCGTGGCGCGGTGGAAGTCTGGCCACATGTAAACAACGTGGTCGGCTGAGGCTGGCGGACATCCACGTTTTCGCTCCGTGGAAGCAAGATCGCCGTGCGTTTTGCCGCATCGCGGGCCTGCCCATACCAATGCCGCAATAAGTGTGGTACTGCGCCGGCAATCCTGAAAAGCCCGGAAACCCCCTATGTCCGCTCCTCGCGTGAGTTTTGTCAGTCTTGGATGCCCGAAAGCCCTTGTGGATTCGGAGCGCATCATCACGCGCCTGCGCGCCGAAGGTTACGAAATCGCGCGCAAGCATGACGGCGCCGACCTCGTCGTCGTCAACACCTGCGGCTTTCTCGATTCCGCCCGCGACGAGTCGCTCAACGCCATCGGCTCAGCGCTTTCGGAGAATGGCCGGGTGATCGTCACCGGTTGCCTGGGCGCCGAGCCGGACGTCATTCGCGAAAAGCACCCCAACGTGCTGGCGATCACCGGGCCGCAGGCCTATGAGAGCGTGATGGCTGCGGTCCATCAGGCCGCACCGCCCTCGCACGACCCCTACATCGACCTGCTGCCGCCACAGGGCGTCAAGCTGACGCCGCGCCACTACGCCTATCTCAAGATTTCCGAAGGCTGCAACAACCGCTGCACCTTCTGCATCATTCCCGCACTGCGTGGCGACCTCGTCTCGCGGCCGGCCGCCGATGTGCTGCGCGAAGCCGAGAAACTGGCCAAGGCCGGCGTCAAGGAACTCCTGGTCATCTCGCAGGACACCAGCGCCTACGGCATCGACATCAAGTATCAGACGTCCATGTTCGGCGACCGTGAAGTGCGCGCGAAATTCCTCGATCTTTCGGAGGAACTAGGCAAGCTCGGCATCTGGGTGCGCATGCACTATGTCTACCCCTACCCGCATGTCGCCGACGTCATCCCGCTGATGGCCGACGGCAAGATCCTCCCCTATCTGGATATCCCCTTCCAGCACGCCTCGCCGCAGGTGTTGAAGAACATGCGGCGACCCGCGCATGGCGAAAAGACGCTCGAGCGCATTCGCGGCTGGCGCGAGGTCTGCCCGGATCTCGCCATCCGCTCGACCTTCATTGTCGGCTTCCCCGGCGAGACGGACGATGATTTCGAGATGCTGCTCGACTGGCTCGACGAAGCCAAGATCGACCGCGCCGGCTGCTTCAAATACGAGCCGGTCCGCGGCGCCCGCTCCAACGATCTCGGTCTCGAACAGGTCCCGCAGGAAATCAAGGAGGCGCGCTGGCACCGCTTCATGCAGCGCCAGCAGAAGATTTCGGCGACGCAGCTGGCCAGGAAGGTCGGCAAGCGCCTGCCGGTGCTGATCGACGAGGCGAATGGCACGTCGGCAAAGGGCCGCACCAAATACGACGCGCCCGAGATCGACGGCTCGGTGCACATCCAGTCGCGCCGGCCGCTACGCCAAGGCGATATCGTCACCGTCAAGATCGACCGTGCCGATGCCTATGACCTCTATGGTTCGGCGGTCTGACGGGCCGTATTTACTACATCTGGCGATAATTCAGCCGTCTTAACCCGCGCAGCCGCGATCCGCTCTATGGTTTGCTGACCGTAGATGCGGGAAATGTGGATGAACACCAGATCTGCGGAACAAAATCATATCGCAACGCTGGACCTGCTCAGGCTTGGGGCAGCACTTGCCGTCGTGTTCTTCCATTATTTCTTTCGCGGCGCTGCCGCCGAAGGCTACCTCGCGCAGGGTTATCCGCTTGCGGCACCGTTCGCCCTCTACGGCTATCTCGGCGTCAATCTGTTCTTCCTGATCAGCGGTTTCGTCATTGCCTGGTCGGCGGAAAACCGCAACTGGGCCCAGTTTGCGATCGCGCGGTTCGTTCGCCTCTATCCGGGCTTCCTGCTCTGCATGACGATCACCTTCGCGATTGTCTTCCTTGTCGGGTCGCCGCTGCTTTCGGCCTCTTTCGTTCAGTATGCCGCCAATCTGTCGATGTTCGCGCCGGCGTTCGGCCAGCCCTTTATGGACGGCGTCTACTGGTCGATCGTTCTTGAGCTCGTGTTCTACGGCTGGGTGACGGTGGCGCTGCTCACCGGGCTGTTTCAGAGACGCAAGCTGGAATTGATCTTCGTGTGGCTGGCGATCTCGGCCTTGAACGAGCTCTTCATCGGCAGCGGCGCCGCCAGGCTGCTGTTCATCACCGAGTTCGGACCGTTCTTCGCCGCCGGCGCGCTGGTCCACCACCTGCATGCTCATGGCCGTTCATTGCCTGCAATGCTGCTGCTTGCCGCCGCGTTCCTGATCTCGTGCGGAACGCTGTCGGTGACGCAGCACTGGATGCTTGGCCACTACGGCATTGCCGTTGCCTCGGCCAATCTCGTCGTCGCCAACGTCGTCATGCACGCGGCCTTGATCGGCGCGGTGCTGCTGCGCGACCGTGTCAGGGCATCGGGGCTCACCCTGGCGCTGGGCGGGCTGACCTATCCGCTCTATTTGCTGCACCAGGAGATCGGCTATCTCGCAATCAATGCGGCAACGCCCCTTGTCGGCAAATGGTTTGCCGCCTTCGGCTGCGTCGCGCTCATGCTCTTCGTTTCGTGGGCGATCTGGCGCAACTGCGAACGACCCGCGCAGCGGCTGCTCAGGGTTTGGCTCGGCCGCGCGGTCGATGCCAGCCTGGCACGGTTTCGTCGCGTCTCTGCCGGAGCACAGCCCGCCGAATGAAAGAGGGCGCCTCGCGGCGCACTCCTCATTTCGATCTCTTGCGCTGCTTACTGCGGCAGCTTGTCGTCGACGCCCTTCACATAAAAGTTCATGCCGAGCAGCGTACCGTCGTCGGAGACTTCGCCATCCTTCAGCCATGGCGTGCCGTCCTGCTTGGCAATCGGTCCGGTGAAGGGGTTCCAGCCGCCGGCGATCTTCTTTTCCGTGGCTTCGGCCATCGCCTTCACGTCGTCGGGCATGTTGGTGTAGGGGGCGAGCTTGACTGCGCCGTCCTTGATGCCGAGCCAGACATTGTCCGGCTTCCAGGTGCCGTCGAGGGCTGCCTGGACCCGGCTGATGTAGTACGGACCCCATTCGTCGGTAAGTGAGGTCAGCTGAGCGTTCGGGGCGAACTTGATCATGTCGGAGGATTGGCCGAAGCCGTGCAGCTTGCGCTCCTGGGCCACCTGCAGGGCAGCGGTCGAGTCGGTGTGCTGGACGATGATATCGGCGCCCTGGTCGAACAGCGCCTTGGCGGCGTCGGCTTCCTTGCCCGGATCGAACCAGGAATTCACCCAGACGATCTTGGCCTTGAAGTTCGGGTTGATAGACTGTGCGCCGAGCATGAAGGAGTTGATGCCCATCACCACTTCGGGGATCGGGAAGGAAACGATGTAGCCGGCGACGCCAGCCTTCGATTCCTTGGCGGCGATCTGGCCGAGCACATAGCGGCCCTCATAGAAACGCGCATTGTAGATGCCGAGATTGTCAGCGGTTTTGTAGCCGGTGGCGTGCTCGAACATCACTTTTGGGAATTTCTTGGCGACCTTCACTTCCGGGTCCATGAAGCCGAAGGAGGTGCCGAAGATGATCTTGCAGCCTTCGCGTGCCAGGCGCTCGAAAGCACGGTCGGCGTCGGGGCCTTCGGAGACGTTTTCGAGATAGGCGGTCTCGACCTTGTCGCCGAGCGCCTTCTCCACCTCGAGACGGCCCTGGTCGTGCTGGTAGGAGTAGCCGAAGTCGCCGATCGGGCCGGTGTAGACCCAGCAGGCCTTCAACTTGTCCGCGGCCTCGGCCGTCGCTGCCAGCGACATGGCGGCGGTCGTGGTCATCAGGGCAATAAGCAGTTTTTTCATTGTGTTACCTCTCTGAGTTAAGCCTTGGAGCTTCCCGTTTGTTTTTGTTGTCAACGATCCGGAACGAATGGCTGCCCCAAGGAAGCCGGCGTGTTCATCATCGTCAGACGCTTGTTGCGCGAGATTAGAACGAGAACCACGACGGTTGCCAGATAGGGCAGCGAAGAAAGGAACTGTGAGGGCACCGGAATGCCAAAAGCCTGTGCATGAAGCTGGCCGATCCACACTGCGCCGAAGATGTAGGCGCCGGCCAGCACCCGCCAAGGCCGCCAGGAGGCGAACACCACCAGCGCCAGCGCGATCCAGCCGCGGCCGGCACTCATGTTCTCGACCCATTGCGGCGTGTAGACCAGTGAGAGATGGCCGCCGGCAAGACCGGCACAGGCGCCGCCGAAGATGACCGCGAGGTAGCGATAGCGGATCACCTTGATGCCAAGCGCATGCGCCGAGGTGTGGCTGTCGCCGATCGAGCGCAGCGTGAGCCCGGTCCGGGTCTTGAACAGGAACCACATGACCGCTGCGGTCAGCGCAATCGAGATGTAGAAGATCGGATCCTGCCCGAACAGCAGCCTGCCGACCACAGGGATTTCCGTCAGGCCGGGAATGTAGAGGTTGGGCAGCCTTTCGCCGGGCTGGCCGACGAAGCTGGTGCCCATCATGCCGGACAGGCCAAGGCCGAGCAGCGTCAAGGACAGGCCGGTCGCCACCTGGTTGGTGGCCAGCGACAGTGTCATGACGGCAAACAGCAGCGAGAACACCGCGCCCATGGCGATGGCCGCCAGAAGGCCGATCCAGGGTGATCCGGTGAGATAGGTCGCGCCGAAGCCGCCGACGG
Organism: Mesorhizobium sp. M7A.F.Ca.US.008.03.1.1; assembly: GCF_003997495.1. Classification (GTDB taxonomy): domain Bacteria; phylum Pseudomonadota; class Alphaproteobacteria; order Rhizobiales; family Rhizobiaceae; genus Mesorhizobium. Next base: position 88,523 of record NZ_RZRU01000011.1, read on the forward strand.
CGCCCATGATCATCATGCCTTCGACGCCGAGGTTGAGCACGCCGGAGCGCTCGACCACCAGCTCGCCGATTGCCGCGATCAGCAGCGGCGTTGCCGCGGTGGCGATGGTCAGAAGGATGTTTACGGTGATGTCCATTAACGGGCTTCCTTCAGCTTCGGTGCGGCTTCGAGTTTGGCCACGCCTTCCGGTTTGGTCAGCGCCAGGCCGATCACCCGGATGCGGTAGTGGATGAGCGTGTCGCAGCCGAGCACGAAGAACAGCAGCATGCCCTGGAACACCCGCGCCACCTTGTCGGAGATGCCGAGCGCGCTCTGCACCGCCTCGCCGCCGAGATAGGTCAGCGCCAGCACCAGGCCGGCGGCGACGATGCCGAGCGGGTTGAGGCGGCCAAGGAACGCCACGATGATGGCGGTGAAGCCGTAGCCGGGCGAAATGACGGGCTGCAGCTGGCCGATGGCGCCGGAGACTTCCGAGATGCCGGCAAGTCCCGCCAAGGCACCGGAGAGCAGGAACGCGAAGAACACCATGCGGTTGAGGCCGAAGCCGGCGAAGCGCCCTGCCCGCGGGCTCGAGCCCAGCACGCGCACCTCAAAACCTTTCAGCATGCGGCCCATCAGGATCCAGACCAGCACCGCGGCGACCAGCGCGAAGACAAAACCCCAGTTTGCCCGTCCGGCATCCGGCATCAGTTCCGGCAACACGGCCGAATCGTTGAACTGGATGGTCTGCGGGAAGCCATGGCCCTGCGGATCGCGCCAGGGGCCGCGCACCAGCCAATCGAGGAAAAGCTGCGCGACATAGACCAGCATCAGGCTGGTCAGGATCTCATTGGTGCCGAAGCGCGTCTTGAGCAGAGCCGGGATCGCCGCATAGGCAGCACCTCCGACCATGCCGAGCAACAGCATCAGCGGCAGCACCAGCGGGCCTTCGAACTGCGGAAACAGCACCGGAACCATCGAGCCGACGATGCCGCCGAGGATGAACTGGCCTTCGGCGCCGATGTTCCAGATGTTGGCCTTGTAGCAGACCGACAGGCCGACGGCGATCAGGATCAGCGGCGCGGCCTTGATCGCCAGCTCATGCAACTGCCAGACCTGGCTGATCGGCTCGATGAAATAGATATTGAACGCGGTCAGCGGATTGACACCGAGCAGCGCGAACATGACGGCGCCGGCAATGATGGTCAGCGCGAAGGCAATGAACGGCGACAGGGCCGAAAACAGCATGGAACGCTGTGGGCGTTTGACGAGTTCGAGGCGCATCATGCCGTCTCCAGCGTGTGTTCGGCGTGGCCTGGTTCGGCGCCGCCCATCAGCAAGCCGACCTTCTCGAAGGTCGCCTCGGCGATCGGCATCGGCTTCGACAGCTCGCCATTGTGCATGACCGCGATTGCATCCGATATTTCGAACAGCTCGTCGAGATCCTGGCTGATCACCAGTACCGCCGATCCGCTGCGCGACAACTCGATCAAGGCCTGGCGGATATGAGCGGCGGCGCCCGCGTCGACGCCCCAGGTCGGCTGGTTCACCACCATGACGCTTGGCCGGCGGTCGAGTTCGCGGCCGACGATGAATTTCTGCAGATTGCCGCCCGAAAGGGCCGCGGCCTCCGGATCCGGCGCACTCTTGCGCACATCCATCGCCTCGATGATGCGTTGGGACGCGGCTTGGATGGCGGCGCTCTTGACCATTCCGCCGGAACCGACGAACGCCTTGCCGTCGGTGGCATGGCGCGACAGCAACAGGTTTTCGGAAAGCTTCATGCGCGGTGCGGCACCGTGGCCGAGGCGCTCCTCCGGCACGAAGGCAGCGCCCAGCAGTCGGCGTCCGGTGATGGTGAGGCCTCCCGCATCCCTGCCGCGAATGCGCACCGAGACGGCATCCTGCTGCAGCACTTCGCCTGAAACGGATTCGAAGAACTCGCCCTGGCCGTTGCCGGCGACGCCGGCGATGCCGATCACCTCGCCGGCGCGGACGTTCAGGTTGATGCCCTTGAGCGGTATCGAGAACGGCGTTGCCGGCTTGCGGCTGAGGTTGCGGATTTCGAGCAGCGGCAGCGCGGTGGCGATGCCCTCGACAGGCGCGCGCACCACAGCCTGCACCTCATTGCCGACCATCATGCGGGCCAGCGAAGAGGCTGTTTCCTCACGCGGATTGCAGTGGCCGACCACCTTGCCGTGGCGCAGCACCGTGGCGCGGTCGCAGATGCGTTTGACCTCTTCGAGCCGGTGCGAGATGTAGAGGATGGATTTGCCTTCCGAGCGCAGGCGCTCCAGTGTCTCGAACAGCTTGTCGGCTTCCTGCGGCGTCAGCACCGAGGTCGGTTCGTCCAGGATGATGAGCTGCGGCGTCTGCAGCAGGCAGCGGATGATTTCGATGCGCTGGCGTTCGCCCACCGACAGGTCGCCGACAAGCGATTCAGGATCGAGCGGCAGGCCATAGCTGAAGGAAAGCGCCCTCGCCTTCGCCGCGATGCTGCTGATCGGCGAGCCGTCGTCCAGCGATAGCGCGATGTTTTCGGCCGCGGTCAGCGCCTCGAACAGCGAAAAATGCTGGAACACCATGCCGATACCGAGCTTTTTCGCGACACCGGGGCTGGAAATCCTGACAGCCTGTCCGTTCCAGAAGATCTCGCCGGCATTGGGCTCCAGCGAGCCGAACAGCATCTTGACCAGCGTCGACTTGCCGGCGCCGTTTTCGCCGAGCAAGGCGTGGATTTCACCCCTGGCGATGTCGAGATCGATGTGATCGCACGCCGTCAGCGTGCCGAATATCTTGGTGAGGCCACGCACCTCGAGCAGGTTCGTGCCGTCCTGATTTGCACTCACAGTGCCTCCCATCTGGTTAGCCAGATATGTTCTGTGTTCCCGCAGACATGGTAGGCGCGGCCGGCTCTCATCGGAAAGCGGCACACGTCTTGAAAGAGCTTCAAGAATTTCAGCGGAAATTCAAGGGATAGCAAGGCAGAACGAACTAAGGGATGAGAATGGTCGTCCCTGTGGTCCTGCGGCCCTCAAGGTCGGAATGCGCCTTGCCGGCGTCCTTGAGCGCGTAGCGCTGGTTGATCTTGATCTCGACCGCGCCGCTGAGCACGACCTCGAACAGGGCGGCAGCAGAAGCGTCGAGGTCCTCGCGTTTTGCGTTGTAGACGAACAGTGTCGGCCTTGTTGCGAACAGCGAGCCCTTCTGTGCCAGCAACGACATGCTGAACGGCGGTATGGGTCCCGATGACTGACCAAAACTGACGAACATGCCAAGCGGCCGCAGGCAGTCGAGCGAAGCCGGAAATGTGTCGTTGCCGACCGAATCGTAGACGACGTCGCATTTTTTGCCGCCGGTGATGGCAGCGACGCCGGCAACGAAATCCTGTTCCTTGTAGTTGATGACATGATCGAAACCATGCGCCCTGGCGAGCTCGATCTTGTCGGACGAGCTGGCGGTGCCGATGACGGTGGCGCCGAGGTGTTTTGCCCATTGGCCAAGGATCAGCCCGACGCCGCCTGCCGCGGCATGGAACAGGATCGTGTCGCCGGCCTTCACTTTGAACGTCCGCCGAAGCAGATATTCCGCGGTCATGCCCTTCAGCATCATCGCCGCGGCCTGTTCGTCGCTGATGCCATCCGGAACCTTGACGACGCGGCTGGCATCGATGACGCGCTGTTGCGCGTAAGCCCCCGTCGTCACGGCATAGGCGATGCGATCGCCCGGATTCAGCCAGTCGACGCCCTGGCCGACCTCCAGCACCACGCCGGCGGCTTCGCTGCCTGGCACAAGCGGGAAGCCGCCGGGTGGCGGATAAAGGCCCGAACGGTGATAGACATCGATGAAATTGAGGCCGATCGCGGTGTGCCGGACCAGGATCTGCCCGGATCCCGGCTGGCCGGGGTCAGCGTCCTCATAGGTCAGAACTTCCGGGCCGCCATTGGCGTGGATACGGATCGCTTTGGACATTGCTAGGCTTCCTGTGGGCTGGGCTCTCTGTGGGAGTGGCTGATCAGGCCTTTTTGGCACCGAGATTGGGAAAGAACTGCATGATGCCACCGATGCAGGCAAGGTAAAGCCCGGTGATGGTGATGCCGATCTTGGTGAAGGTGCTGACCTGCTCGCCCAGCACGCCGATCTGATCGTAGAAGGCAGCGAGTGCCGCCTGGGCCAGGGCAAGCGCGCCGAAAGCGCACCACAGGAGAGTCATCCCAAGGTTGATGCGCCGCAGCCGCACCACCCGCACCGGGTGGATGAAGTTGATCGGCACGAAAGTCAGGACGCCGGCCACCACCACAACCGCGAACGAAACCCATTGTCCGGGCTCGATGACGAACAGGGTGAACACCACCATGTTCCAGACCACGGGGAAACCCTTGAAGAAATTCTCCTTCGTCTTCATGCCGGTGTCGGCATAGTAGATGGCGCTGGAAACGACGATGATCGCCGCCGACAGGAATGACAGGCCCTCGCCCATGAAGCCGCGCTGATAGAGCGCGAAAGCCGGGATCAGCACGTAGGTCACGTAGTCGATGATGTTGTCGAGCAGTTCGCCCGACCATGTCGGCAGGATCTCCTTGACCTCGAGCTTCCGCGCGATCGGCCCATCGATGCCGTCGACGAACAGGGCGAGCCCGAGCCACCAGAACATCGCCGTCCAGCGCTCTTCGCTTGCCGCGACCAGCGACAGGAAGGCCAGGAACGACCCCGAGGCGGTCAAGAGGTGGACGGAGAACGCCCTCGCCTGTGGCCAGGTGACCTTCTTCTTCGGCCTGGGAATCCGGTCCGTGATCTTTTTGGCGGCTTTTCGGGCCGTTGTGTTCTTGCTCACGGGCCCCGCCAATCCAGCTTGCAGATTTCGGCCGAACGGCCGGCGAAATTCCAGTTGCGGCCGAAAGCCCGCATCTTGCTCTTGTCGGACCTGGCCACGATGATCTCAGGGGCGATCCAGTATTCCGAATTGCTGATCACCGTGTCCTTGTCGCGGTCCTTGCCGGGGATGGGTGTCACCGCTCCGTCGATAATCCTGGGTATCTGGAAGATACGCGTCTTGTCACGCGTCTCATAGGTGATCGGCACCTGCTCGACGCCGAGGAATTTGCCGACCAGGATGGAGAGCAGCGATGTGGTTCCACCTGCCTTGCCCGTGAAGATCTTTGTCAGCGCCTTGACCGCGTAGACAGAGGCGCGGCTGTCGATGAACAGGCCCGCGGTCCAGTTGCCGCGGCTCATGTAGCCGGGGATTTCCATGACCAGCCCGAGATTGAGATTGGACAGGTCGTCGTCGCCGAAATGGCCTGCGTCGATGCGAAACCCGGCCCATGTCTGGCAATAGCCTTCTGTTGGCGGATGATTGCCGAGCGACAGCACGCAAGGGCAAAAAACCGTGCAATTGCAGGAGAGTACGAGCTCTCCCTTCATCGCCCAGCTCTGGTCTGCCATCGATTTTCCCCCACTCACAGCGAGACTACTAGCAGCGCGGCTGCCCAGACAAGCAGTATCGCACCGGCCAGCCGGGTTGGAACCCTGCTGGCTGTTTGTTTTTCGATCAGGGTGAACAGCCCGATCAACGCCATCCAGAAGACGTTCATGACGCCGACGGCGAACATCACCAGCATCAGTGCCCAGCAGCAGCCGAGGCACCACAGGCCTTGCTCGACGCCAAGCCGGAAGATGCTGAGAGGCCTTGCGCTCCAGTTCGAAAACAGGATCGAGAAGGGGTTCTTGCATTTCTTCAGGCAGGCTTCCTTCAGGCCACTGAACTGGTAGAGGCCGGCAATCAGAAGAGCGAGCGCACCGGCAAGGCCAACGACCGGATCGAGCATCCCGGCTGACGAAGCGAATGCATGGGCGGCCAGGGTCAGCGCCGCGAACATCATTGAAGCGGCGAGCCAAACGCTGAGGTAGCCGGCGACCAGCACCAGCGGGTGAACGACCGGCTCGCTTTTGATGCGAGCCGTATCGGCGATCTCGCAATAGGTACGGATCATCGGCGCCGCCGAAGGCAGCATCGTCGCAATCGCCATCAGGAACCACATCGAAACGAGCGCGCCGGCCTGCAAGCCGAGACTTGCGTTCAAAGGCACCGGTGAGAGGCACAGCACAAAGAACCGTTCCAGGAAATCGGGCAGCGGCAGTTGCGGCAGGCTGCGCAGGATCGTGTCGCCAGGGGCGCCGGCGCCCGCAATCCCGCCTTCGGCGCCGCGGATTGCCATCGCCGCAAGAGACAGCCAGGCAAGCAGGATACAAGCGCCGACAACGACGTTTACCGCGACGCGAGGATTGCGCGCTATGTTGGCCATGGCGCGGCCGGCGCGATCGAGATGGCGGAAGTCGTCCTGCTGGCCGGTCATGTCATCCGAATGGGCCGAATCGCCGCGTTGATCAAGCGGCATGATCTGACCTATATGCTTGATCGAACGGCAGGTCGGGTGGACCGCCTCGCATTGCAAGCCGGAAGCCGATCTTGGAGCACGAGCAAACCGCGCGGATACTGGTTGCTGGCACTGGGCCGGCAGGGCTGATCGCGGCGCTCGGTTTTGCCGCCGAAGGTTTCCCGGTGACACTGGTCGGGCCGGAGGCCACCACCCCCGATGGCCGCACGACGGCCCTGATGAACCCTGCCTTGAAAGTGCTCGATCGGCTTGGCGTGCTCGAAGCCGTCAAATCCAAAGCGGCGCCTTTGAAAGTGATGCGCATCGTCGACGCCACCAGACGGCTGATCCGCAGCCCGGTCGTCACCTTCCGTGCCAGCGAGATCGACGAGGACCAGTTCGGGCTGAACCTTCCCAACAGCGTCCTCAACCCGGCACTCGCCAGCAAGGTTGTCGCGCATGCCGGCATCGAATGGCAGCAGTCGATGGTGGCGAACTGGCATCTCGACGCCGAGCACGTCCGTGCCGTCCTGACCGACGGCAGCACGGCCGACGCAGCGCTGGCGGTGGCGGCCGATGGGCGGTTGTCACCGGCGCGCCAGGCGGCCGGCATCTCGACCTCGGCCCGCTCCTACCCGCAGGCAGCTCTCGTCCTCAATTTCGGCCATAGCGGCGACCACGCCTTCACCTCGACCGAATTCCACACCGAGACCGGTCCGTTCACGCAGGTTCCCCTGCCCGGCAATCGCTCCAGCCTGGTCTGGGTGGTCAAGCCCGAGACCGCGACCGACCTCGCCGCACTGGACGATGCGACGCTTTCTCAGCGGGTCGAACAGCAGATGCAGTCGATGCTGGGCCGGGTGACGGTTGAGTCGGGCCGGCAGATCTATCCGCTTTCGGCGGTGACGCCACTGCGTTTCGCCCGAGATCGGGTGGCGCTGGTCGGCGAAGCCGCCCATGTGTTTCCCCCGATTGGTGCGCAAGGCCTCAATCTCGGCATCAGGGACGTCGACGATCTAATTGGAATCGCTTGTGAGAATAGAGCCGATCCAGGTGCAGCCAAGGCGCTTGCAGCCTACGATTTCAAGCGCCGCCCCGACATTCTGGCGCGCAGCAGCGCGGTCAACCTGCTCAACATGTCGCTGCTTTCCGACATGCTGCCGGCCCAGATGGCCCGCGTTGCCGGGCTCGGCGTGCTCGGAGGCTTCGCGCCGCTTCGGGCTTTTTTCATGCGCGAGGGACTTCGTCCAGGCAGCGGTTTTGCCGCGCTTGCCGGCGGGTTAGGGAAACAGGTCCGGCGCTAGGATATTGTGCCGGATCAGGTAGAGCAGCCCGGTGACGGTCACGACCGACAGGCAGGTTGTGATCAGCACACTGGCCGACGCCCGTTGCACCCAGACGCCATACTGCTGGGCGATGACGAAGACGTTGGTGGCGGTCGGCAATGCCGCCAGAAGCACCGCCGAGAAGAGCCATGTCTCAGAGAAATTGCCGATCCAGCTCAGCACGACATAGCAGAGCAACGGGTGCAGGATCAGTTTCAGCACCGCGATCGGAACCATCTCATGCGGGACGCGATTGAGCGGCCTGAGCGCCAGGGTGACGCCCATGGCAAACAGCGCGCAAGGTGCGGCCGCCCGGGAAAGATATTCCAGAAATCGCTCCACCGCCACGGGCGGTCGAAAGCCGATATAGGCGGCACCGACACCCAGGACGGTTGCGATTATGAACGGGTGCAGCACGATCTTGCGCACGACACCCAGCGCAAGCCGGAGAGGAGTGGTCTTCTCGTCGCCCGACAGCGCCATCATCATGGGTGCGATGGCGAAATGCATGATGTTCTCGAAACAGAAGATCAAGGCGACCGGCACAGCCGCCTCCTCGCCGAAGGCCAGCAATGCCAGCCCCGGTCCCATATAGCCGATATTGCCATAGGCGGCCGCGAGCGCCTTGATGGTCGATTGCGCTATCTCGCCGCGCGAGGTCAGGACCGACCCCATGAACATCAAGGAAAATATCATGAGGGTGGAGACGACCGAACCGAAGATGAAGCGCCATTCCGTCAGGTCTTCGAACGGCGTCTTGGCAAGCAGTTGGAAGAAAAGTGCCGGCAGCGCGACATAGACGATGAACGTGTTCATCCAGCCGAGCGCCTCCAGCGGCTGCCTGGTGATGCGCGCCACCAGAAACCCGACAAAAATCAAGCCGAAGAACGGAAGAACAAGACCGACGACGTCAGACATTTTTATGCTGGTCCGAAACCCTGACGCCGGGCTAGCCCGTTGCTTAATAGGGCGTCAAGCGCCTCGGGATTGAATTGATGCGCGGTCTGCGCCAAATAAGCCCAAGGAATTCAGTGGTGAGTACGATGAAAACAGCCAAATTCGCAATCGGACAGGTGGTTCGCCACCGGCTGTTTCCATTCAGGGGCATCATTTTCGACGTCGACCCGCAATTCGCCAACACCGACGAGTGGTATGAAGCGATCCCCGCCGACGTGCGGCCGCGCAAGGATCAGCCTTTCTATCATTTGCTCGCCGAGAATTCGGAGACCGAATACATCGCCTACGTCTCCGAGCAGAATCTGCTTGAGGATCAGTCGGGTGAGCCGGTCCGGCATCCGCAGATCAAGGAGATGTTCGACAAGAAGCCGGACGGCGGCTACCAGCCGAAACGGCAGTCAAGGCATTAACCCGCGGAGAGGCGGCACAAAAAAAGCGGGGCATGCCCCGCTTTTTTGTTGGCTCGGCGATATCGGCCGATCAGTTGGCGGTCTTCGCCTTGTCCTGCTCTTCCTTGAGCTTCTTGGCGAAATCCTGGTTGTTCTTGGCGACGAAGTCCTGAAGCTTCTTCTGCCGGTCCTCGATGTCCGACTGCTGCAGCGCCGGGCCGTCGTAGGCGCCGCTGAAGCCCTGCAGGGCGATCTTGATCGGATTGGGCTGGTTCTGGAAATTCACCGAGGTCAGCGTGATCGCCTGGCCTTTCTTGAATGCCGCGACGAGCTGGTCGGTCAGCGGCACTTCGGCCACGCAACGATCCGGGAAGCAGATCACATAGTCGAGCTTCTGCGCCTTGCCGGTGTCGATCTGCAGGCCGATGCCCGGAGGCACCAGACGGCCGGTCGGAACCGTCACCTGGAACACCTTGCGATTCACCTTGCCCTTGAGCTCGATCAGGCTGACGCCGGTGACCAACTGGCCGTTGCCGGCGGTGGTGATGTTCTGGACGTTGCAGATGTCGACGTCTTCCTGCTTGGTGCAGGCCTTGAACCAGCCTTGCGGAATCTGCTGTTGCTGCTGTGCGGAAGCGGCGGGGAGTCCTGCGCCCAGAAAGCCGATCACGCCAGCGGCCATGACCGACAGGCGGTACGCGTTGCTGTTCAGGCTCGTCATGTCGTGCACTTCCTCTCAAATGATCCCGGGACCGGCTTCTTCGTGCCGTGTGGTCCAGCTACCTGTTGCCGAAATGAGGCAACAGAATGACTTCGGAGGGCGTGTTACACTGCAAGCGATGCCGAATCCAGCCCGGCGTCAGCAATTGTTGAGCGCGCGGTTGGCCGGCGCACAGCCGCCTCATGCTAGGGTGCGCACCGAATCATCAAGCCGACCTGTTAAGGAGACGGTCATGGGCCGCGTTGTTGTTTGGCTGATCACCGCGATGTCGTTTCTCGCACTTTCGCATCAGCCGGCCGCATCGGAGCCGAAGCACGCGATCGCCATGCAGGGCGAACCGGCGCTGCCGGCCGACTATACGCATTTCGACTACGTCAATCCCGATGCGCCGAAGGGTGGCTCGATCACCTATTGCGTCGTCGGCAGCTTCGACAATCTCAATCCTTTCATCCTCAAGAGCCTGCGCACGACGGCGCGCGGCATGATGGACACGATCTTCGGCAATCTGGTCTTCGAGCCGTTGATGCAACGCAATGCCGACGAGGCTTTCACGCTCTACGGTTTGCTGGCCGACAGCGCCGACATGGACCCGGAGCGCAAGAGCATCGAATTCCATCTCAACCCGAATGCCAAATGGTCGGACGGCCAGCCGGTGACGCCGGAGGACGTGCTGTTCAGTTATGACGTCTATACCGAGAAAGGTCGCCCGCCCTACAGCGACCGCATGGCCAGGGTCGCCAAGCTCGAAAAGACCGGCGACCACAGCGTGCGCTTCACCTTCAACGACAAGGCCGATCGCGAATTCCCGCTGATCATCGCGCTGACCCCGATCATCCCGAAGCATACCTTCGACAAGGAGACTTTCGACAGGACGACGCTCAAGCCGGTGATCGGCAGTGGCCCCTATACGATCGCTCAGGTGCAGCCCGGCCAGCGCATCGTGTTCAAGCGCAACCCCGAATATTGGGGCAAGGACGTCCCGGCCAAGCGCGGCTTCGACAATTACGACCAGATCACCATCGAGTATTTCCTCAACGCCAATGCCAAGCTCGAAGCGTTCAAGAAAGGCCTTTGCGCCATCGACGACGACAGCGATCCGGTGAAACGCGAGCGCGATCTCGATTTTCCGGCCTTCCACAAGGGCGATGTGGTCGCGCAGACCTTCGACACCGGCATTCCGCCCGTGGTGACCGGTTTCCTGTTCAACACGCGGTTGCCGAAATTCGCCAACCCGGTCGTGCGGCGCGCGCTCGGCATGCTTTACGACTTCGAATGGGCCAACAAGAACCTGTTCGGCGGCAAATACACGCGCACGATGAGTTACTGGCAGAATTCCGAGCTTTCCGCGCTCGGCCATCCAGCCGACGACAGGGAGAAAGCGCTTCTGGCGCCCTACCCCGGCCGCGTGCCGGCCGATGTCATGGACGGTACATGGCGGCCGCCGGTGACCGACGGATCCGGTCAGGACCGCCGCGTCTTGAAGGCAGCCTTCGATCTGCTGAAAAGTGTCGGCTACCACGTGCAGAATGGAACGATGCTCGATCCCGAAGGCAAACCCTTCGGCTTCGAGATCTTGACCGCTTCGCAGGACGAGGAGCGCCTTGCCGGCATCTACCAGCGCACGCTGGAGAAGATCGGCATCGACCTCACCATTCGCAGCCTCGACGGCGATCAGATCCAGTCGCGCAAGCAGCGCTTCGATTTCGAGGTCCTGGTCGGATCGAGCGGCTTCAACAATTCGTTGTCACCCGGCATCGAGCAGAGCGGACGCTGGAGTTCGGCCGCGGCCAGGACGGAAGGCTCGTTCAATCTCGCCGGCGTCGCCGATCCGGCTGTGGACGCGGCAATCGAGGCGATGCTGCGCGCCCGTTCCAAGGAGGATTATGTTGCCGCCGTTCGCGTTCTCGACCGGCTGCTGATCTCCGGCAACTATATGGTGCCGATGCAGCACAACTCGCAGCAATGGATTGCCTACTGGAACTATTTGGCACATCCGCAAAAGACGCCCATATTTGGCTATCAACTGCCGACCTGGTGGCGCAAGCCGAATTGAAAAGTCAGGAGATCGAGATGAGCGAACCGAACGCCATCACCGTCGATGTGGTATCCGATGTCGTCTGCCCGTGGTGCTTCATCGGCCAGAAGCGGCTCGACAGGGCAATCGCCGCCGTCGGCGATGTCGACGTGCATGTCCGCTGGCGACCGTTCCAGCTCGATCCGACCATTCCGCCGGAAGGCAAGGATCGCCGCGAATACATGCTGGCAAAATTCGGCAGCGACGAGCGCATCCGCGAGATTCACGCCCGCATCGAGCCGCTCGGCGAAGCGGAGGACATTTCTTTCGCCTTCGACGCCATCAAGGTGGCGCCGAACACGCTGGATGCGCACCGGCTGATCCGCTGGGCTGGGGCCGCCGGCGAAGCTGTTCAAAACAGGCTTGTGCGCCGGCTGTTCCAGTTGAATTTCGAGGAAGGCGCCAACATCGGCGATCATGCCGTGCTGGTCGAGGCCGCGCGTGAGGCCGGCATGGATGCGTCCGTGGTCGCCACGCTTTTGCCGACCGAGGCCGATGTCGAGGCGGTGCGCACCGAGATCGCCACCGCGTCGCGCATGGGCATTTCTGGTGTGCCGTGCTTCCTGCTCGAGGACAAATACGCGGTCATGGGCGCACAGGATGCCGACACGCTGGCCGATGCCATTCGCCAGGTTGCGGCTGCCAAGGCGCGCGGCGAACTGGAAAAGGCCGGCTGAGCCGACCGCCCTCTCCTCTCCGCGACAGCAGCAAACGTTACTTCACCGTCGCCTTGGCCTTGCTGATGAAAAATCCATGGCCGTTCGTCGCCGTGCAGGTCAGTCCCTTGGTTGACGACTGGCACGAGAACGGCCCGGCGCTCCAGCTGTTGCCATAGCCAAGCTTGTCGACATCGCTGCAGCAGCCCTGCTCGCCTGGGTTCTTGATCAGCGTGGCTGGCCCCTTTGGACCCAGGATAATCGTGACGTAGCTTGGCTCGACGCGCGAGCAGCTCAGCTCCGGGCCACCATCCCTTGGCTCATAGGTGCTTGTGCCGCCTTTGGGCGTGTAGATGCAGCCGATGTTGCCGGACGGCGTGTTGAACTCGATCTGGCCTTCGGCGCTGGCCGGGATACTCTGCTCGCCGGCATGCGCCAAAGGTACGAGGGGCAGCCAGGCGAAGAGGGACAGGATTGCGGCCGCGCGTGCAAGCATTGGGAGCTTCCTTGTTGGAGAACCGGATATGCATGGGTGTCGACGATGCCGGGCAAGGTTCAATCCCGGACGGATGAATTGTCAAACGCAGTTCATCAGCCGACCCGACAAGACGGAACGCGCCGCTCAGACGATTTTCCGGTCACTTCCTGCCTCCGGCAATGACGATGACGGCAAGTCCGGCGGGATCCCGGACGGCAACTTTCTGGTGTTCGGGGCAGCCCCGCACTGAGAAAATCGCTCAGTTCGTACGATTTGAGTTCACAAAACCGTGTGAAAACCTTCCCTAGGGGAAGCTTGTCCGGCGGCATGCCACCGCAGATCAAGTATTTGAAATCAATAGCAATATTCCGATTTTTGCCGGCCGTTGTCGCCATGTTTCAGCGTGTAATCTGTTGCCTCACGGCCACGGCTGCCGAGGCAATCCGGTCGGCCCGGTTTTAAATTAATGGAAAATGATCAATTGGTGTTACCATCCGTAACAAAAGAAAAAAGGTTTGGGCGGGATCGTGATTCGGGTCGGTAGACCATCGCAAGAGTCAGTACCGGAAAAAACACCTCGCGATGCCGCAGGGCGATCGCTTCTGACGCCGGTGTCGTCGATGCGCAGCTTCTGGGGCCTGATGAGAGCCTACTGGTTCTCGAGCCGCTGGAGGGAAGCCTGGACGCTGACGCTGGTGATAGCCTTGCTGACAGCGCTCTCCAGCAAAGCCGACGTCTGGTTTACCGTGGCGGCGGGTGAACTAGCGACCTCAATCGCTTTTTTCCACGACGCCGCGAATACCACCCCACTTGAATCGCTGCTGACCAATGCAGGCCTGCTTGTGCTGTTGGTCGTGCTCAAGGACATGGGCATCACAGGTGCCTCCAAGTTTGTGTCGGCGACATTGCATCGCAAATGGCGCGGCTGGCTAAACAGCCGATTCAATGAGGCGCTACTCGACACCAACCACACGCACTACCATGCCCAGCATGGCTCGTCCGGCACGGCAGCGCCCGACAATATCGACCAGCGCGTGCAGGAATCGATCAAGGATATGACAGGCGGCGCCATAGGGCTTGCTATGGGCGTGTTCGGTGTCTTCACCTCGTTCTACTTTGTTGGCGGCGCATTGCTGAAAAACTCGGTGGAGGTGAAGGGACTTGAGTTTTTAGGAAGCTATGGCAGCGCCGCCCTTGCGCTGCTGGCGGTCGCCATTTACGTCCCCTTCAACACTTGGATCGCGATGAAACTCGGCGGAATGCTGGAGTGGCTAAACATCAGGATGCAGAAGGCTGAAGGCAGCTATCGCGGCGAACTGATCACGTTATTGCGCCGCAGTTTCCATGTCGCGGCCTCGCAAGGCGAAGACGTGCAGAAGACGATACATGGCCGGCTCTATCTCGACATCGATAGCACTTGGTCGAAGTTCAACATCGTCAACACCGTCTATGCGGGATTCGAATCGGTCTATAATTTTGTCGGTGCCAAAGTTGTTGCTTACGGACCGGGTCTGGTGCCGTTCATCCACAACGGCCTCGACCTCAAGGGCTACATAACAGGTTCTGAGCAGGTCAACGCGCTGATCAGCAAGTGCTCGTGGTTCATCCACGTCATGCCTGCCCTTGCCACGTTGCGCGCCAACAGCCAGCGCGTCATCGAATTGGCGCAGGCGATCGAGAATGTTCAGCACCCGCAGGAGTTCTACAGCCAGACAGGCCGCTCCGACTTCCGCTATGCCAGCCAGAACCCGGTCTTCGGCCTTACCATCCAGAAGCTCGAACTGGCGCATCAGGGTGAGGATGCAACGCCCTTCCTCAGCGCCGCCAATCTGCGCTTCCGGCGTGGCGAGTGGACCTTCCTGAAAGGCGAATCCGGCAGCGGCAAGACTTCGCTGATCAAGGCGATCAACGGCCTGTGGCCCTATGGCCGCGGCACCATCGTCTTCCCCGAGGGCGTCAAGAGTTTCTATGCCGCCCAGGAGGTCAAGCTGCAGCAGGTGACGCTGAAGCAACTGGTCTGCCTTCCGGGCTCCGAGCAGGACCATGGCGACGCGCAGGTCGCGTCGGCGCTGCACAAGGCGGGGCTCGGCGACTTTATCGAGCACATGGGCGACGAAAGCCGCGAAGGCAAAAGCTGGGACCAGGTGCTGTCGGGCGGCCAGAAACAAAAGCTGGTGGTGGCTCGCATCGTGCTGCAGCAGCCGGGGCTGCTGTTCCTCGACGAGGCGACCGGCGCGCTCGACCCCGATGGCAAGGTCGCCTTCCACCAAGCCATCAAGGACAACTGCCCCGATGTCACGGTGATCAGCGTCATGCACGAAGCGGTTGCGCCAAGATCGATGACGGGCAGCGAATTCTATCACAGCATCGTCGCGATCGCCGACGGCGTCGCCACCAAGAAGCCGCTGGTTCCGACCCTGCCCGTCGAGCTCACCACCATTCTCGCGCAGCCACTGCCAGCCCCAAGGCCGGTCGAGGACAAGTGGCTGCGTTTCTCGCGCCGGCTGAAGCAGAAGTAACCGTTATTCCACCCCGGTCCGCCTGGTCGAACGGCGGCCGGTGATCACAGTCTCGCGATACCGGCCGCTCGTCGGCACTTTCCCTCCTCACCGCGATTGACACGGCAAGGCGCGCTCCTATGTTGCGCCCGCTTGCAGATAGTAAAAACGCGAACCCGCAAGCGGAAAGGTCACCGCGCCATGCCTGGCGACAGTCACAGTCGAACGCAACAGCCGTCCGCCCAGACGTGACCTCACATGGTTCATGTCCTGCCGGACGGCAAGGAGTGAGCCATGAACGAATTTACCACAGTGGTAAGCGACGAGGCCGTCGCGATTGCCCGCATCCTAGCCAACGATCACGTCGCCGACATTGTCGAGGCCCTGAACAGGGAGCCCCGAGAGACCGCGACGGAACTGCTCTGTGAAGTGACGTTCGAACGCCTGGTCGAAATCTTCGACCAGCCGGAACTCGACGGCGCGCCCGAACTCATGGAGGCGCTGCCGCGCGCCAAGGCGGGCAAGCTGCTCACCGCCATGTCGGTAGACCGTGCCGCCGACATCCTGCGCGAGCTGGAAGAGCCGGCCCGTTCCGAGCTGCTTGGCGGGCTTGCGCCGCCGCTGCGCACAACGCTGCTCTCCATCCTCGGCTATCCCGAAGGCAGCGCCGCATCGATCATGACGACGGAGTTCGTCAGCGTGCCCTCGGACTGGACCGTCGGGCAAACGCTCGACTACATCCGCAAGGTGGAGCGGACGCGCGAGACCGTCTACGCGATCTATATCGTCGATCCGCAGACGCACCTGCTTGTGCGCTCGACGGGCCTGCGCCGGCTGATCACCGGGGAGCCCGACGATTCGATCATGACGGTGGCGCCGGATCATCTTCCGGTGACGGTCAGCCCGCTGACCGATCGCGAAACCCTGGCGCAGACGATCTCCAAATACGATCTGCTCGCCGTTCCGGTCGTCGACCATGGCAAGATCATCGGCATCGTCACCATCGACGACATCATCGACACGATGATCGCGGAGACGACCGAGGACGTGCACCGTTTCGGCGGCATGGAGGCGCTGGACGAGCCGTACATGAAGATGAGCTTCCTCGCCATGATCAAGAAACGCGGCGGCTGGCTGTGCGCGCTGTTCATCTCGGAGATGCTGACGGCCAACGCCATGCAGAGCTATGAGGGTGAGCTGGAGAAGGCGATCGTGCTGACGCTGTTCATCCCGCTGATCATGAGCTCCGGCGGCAATTCCGGCTCGCAGGCGACATCGCTGGTCATCCGTGCGCTGGCGCTGCGCGAGATCGGTCTTGGCGACTGGTGGCGGGTGGCGCTGCGCGAACTGCCCACCGGTCTCGTGCTTGGGGCCATGCTCGGCGTGGTCGGCATCTGCCGCATCGCTCTCTGGCAATATATGGGCTTCTACGACTATGGCCCGCACTGGCCGCTAATCGCAACGACGGTCGGCGCTGCACTGGTCGGCATCGTCACCTTCGGTTCGCTGTCGGGGTCGATGCTGCCGTTCGCCTTGAAACGTATCGGCTTCGACCCTGCAAGCGCATCGGCGCCGTTCGTCGCCACGCTGGTCGATGTCACCGGGCTGGTGATCTACTTCTCGGTGGCGCTGGTGATCCTGCGCGGCACGCTGCTGTAGCCGCTTCCTATCTCCGCCGTGGCAAATACCTTGCCGCGGCGGAGTTCCGCAGTCCGGCTTTGCCGTCAATCCACCCGCGCGCCGTCCTTCACGCGATAGGTCGGCTTGTACATGGTGACCAGTTCTTCCGCCGCCGTCGGATGCACGGCCATCGTACGGTCGAAATCGTCCTTGGTCAGGCCGGCCTTCAGCGGGATGCCGAGAAGCTGCGCCATCTCGCCGGCGTCCGGCCCCAATATGTGGGCGCCAAGCACTTTCTTCGACGCGCCATCGACCACCAGTTTTATCAGCATCTTCTCGTCGCGCCCGGACAGCGTGTGCCGCATCGGCCGGAATGTGGCGCGGTAGATCTCGATGTCGGGGAAGCGTTTGACGGCATCGTCCTCCGACAGGCCGACCGTGCCGATTTCCGGCTGTGAAAAGACGGCGGTCGCGATCGTCTCGTGATCGGGCGCGGTCGGATTTCCCTTGAAGGCGGTTTCGATGAAACACATGGCCTCATGGATCGCCACAGGCGTCAGCTGCACGCGGTTGGTGACGTCGCCGATCGCCCAGATGCTGTCGATGTTGGTGCGGGAATATTGGTCGACGGCGATGGCGCCAGTCTTGGTCATCTCCAGTCCGATGCCTTCCAGGCCCATATTCTCGGTGTTGGGAATGCGGCCGATGGCCAGCATCACCTGGTCGACGGTCAGCACCTCGCCGCCGCTGACGAGCGCGTCGAGCCGGCCGTCCGGCCGCTTGCGGATCCATTCGGACACGGAATGGCAGAGGATCCTTATCCCCTTCTTTTCCATCGTCTCGTGCAGCATGCGCCGCAGGTCCATGTCGAACCGGCTGAGGATCTCCTTGCCGCGATAGACCAGCGTGGTGTCGACGCCGAGACCGTGAAAAATGTTGGCGAATTCGACGGCGATGTAGCCGCCGCCCTCGATCATGATCGCCTTGGGCAATTCCTTGAGGTCGAAAGCCTCGTTGGAAAAGATGCAATGTTCATGGCCAGGCAGCGCCGGATGCGCCGCCGGGCGGCCGCCGGTGGCAATCAGGATCTGGTCTGCTGTGACGGTGCGATCCTCGCCCAGGAGATGCACGACATGCGGATCGACGATCATGGCGCGCGAGTGGAAGGTCTCGCCGCCGGCGCCCTCGACGTTCCTGACGTAGATCGCCTCCAGCCGGCTGATCTCGCGATCCTTGTTGGCGACCAGCGTCTGCCAGTCGAAACTGGCTTCCGGCACTGTCCAGCCATAGCCGGCGGCGTCGGCAAAGTGCTCGGGAAATTGCGAGGCATAGACGTAGAGCTTTTTCGGCACGCAGCCGCGGATGACGCAGGTGCCGCCGAAGCGGTATTCCTCGGCGATGCCGACACGCTTGCCGAGAGCCGCGGCGACGCGCGCCGCCCTCACCCCGCCCGAACCGCCGCCGATGACGAAAAGATCGTAGTCGTAACCAGCCATGACGCGGCTCTCCAGGCTTCAGAAATGTGTCAGACAGGTAGGCCGCAAACCATCAAAAGAAAAGCCCGGACAAGCCGGGCTTTCGCGGGAGGCCGCAAGGCCATTTGAAAATGCGGGTCAGTTGTTGTCCGCGGGGGCCGCGCCATCGGCGGGCGCTGCGCCATCGGCCGGAGCGGCGGCTCCGTCGGCGGGCGCGGCAGGTGCTGCCTGCGCCTTTGCCTTGGCGGCTGCGGCCAGCGTTTCGCCGACCTGCTGGGCGAGATCGCGGCCGAGGCCGTTCTGCCAGATGTCGGCTGCCTTGACCAGTTCGCGGGTCACCGTCGGGCCGCTATCGAGCAGCTTCTTGCCCGAATCGGAATTGTAGAAGGCGGCGATGTCAGCCAGTTCCTTTTCGGAGAACACTTTTGCATAGGCGAGTGCGGCTTCCTTCTCGAGGTCGGCGCGGCGCGAGGCCAGCGCCAGCGCCTTCTCGCTGATCGTCTTGCCGATCAGTTCCTGCATGTCCGGGTTCTTCTGGATCAGCTGCGATTCGAGCGCTGCGGCTGCCTGCGGCAGGATGTTGTCGAACGGGTCGGTCGCGTGGATCGCAGCGACCGCCGCGCGGGCGGCCTTCAGGTGCGATTCCGTGACATCCTGCGAAAACGCCGGCGAAGAGAAGGCGAAAACGGCCGAGGCCGCCAGAAGGACGGAAAGGCTGCGAACCCGGTTATGCAACATCATGATCGGTAGAACTCCCTGGTTTTCGGGCGGCATGGACGGTTTGGATACCGTCGCCGCCGGCGATGATGGCCGCTGAAGCCAGCCCGATGAAAAGACCATGCTCGACCACGCCCGGAATGGCGTGGAGAGCATTCGAAAGCGCTCTTGTATCCGGAATGCGGCCAAAAGATGCATCGAGGATAAAATGGCCGCCGTCTGTAACAAAAGCCTGCTGCCCCGTCATCCTCAATGTGACCGGTCCGGAAAGACCGAGCTTGTCAGCCGCTGCGGCAACCGCGATTTCAGTGGCGCGCAGGCCGAACGGATTGACTTCGATCGGCAGGGGAAAACGGCCGAGCGTCTCGACCATCTTGGAGCGGTCGGCGATGACGATCATGCGCTGGGACGCCGCGGCGACGATCTTCTCGCGCAGCAGCGCGCCGCCGCCGCCCTTGATCAAGGTCAGTTCCGGGTCGACTTCGTCGGCGCCGTCGACGGTGAGGTCGAGCTCTGGCGTTTCCTCCAGCGTCGACAGCGGCACGCCAAGCTCGCGGCACAGCAACGCGGTGCGTTCCGAAGTCGGCACGCCGATGACGGTCATGCCGGTGGCGACCTTTTCGGCAAGCAGCCGCACGAACTCCTCGGCTGTGGTGCCGGTGCCGATGCCGAGCCGCATGCCGTCGCCCACATGGGCAAGTGCTGCTCGCGCGGCCTCGACCTTCAACTGCCTTGCATCCATGTCGGCTATTGTCCCGGAAATTCGCTGCCGGGCTCGTAGCATTTTTGCCGGTCCGGTCAAAGCCCTCGGCGACGGGCTGATTTGCGCCAACAACCCGCCGCCGAGGCGGGTTTTTCATGTAGGACGGTCCGCCGCGAACGCCCGGCCTGATGGGCAGGCCAGCCTGAGCGAGCCGGCCCAGCGCTTGCCTTGACGCGCCGCAGCCGCTATCGCCTGCCCATTGCACACCTGCCCAGGACAGATCATGACCCGACCGATCATCGTGTTCGACCTCGACGGTACGCTGATCGACACAGCGCCGGACCTGCTCGACAGCCTGAACCACAGCCTGGCCGCCAGCGAGATCGCCGCGGTTGACGAAGCCGGCTTCAGGCGTTTTGTAGGTCACGGCGGCCGGGTGATGATCGAGCGGGCGCACGCAGCCCATCAGCGATCGCTTGCCGTCGAGGAGCACGACCGCCTGCTGAAACTTTTCCTCGACCACTACACGCTCAACATCCCCGGCAAATCGCGCCCCTACCCCGGTGTCGTCGAGGCAATCGCACGCTTCGAGGAGGCCGGCTATATCCTCGCCATCTGCACCAACAAATACGAAGCCAACTCGCTGGCGCTGATCGAGGCGCTCGGCCTGACCAGACATTTCTCCGCGATCGCCGGGCAGGACACGTTCGCCTTCCGCAAGCCCGACCCGCGCCACCTGATCGAGACCATCAAGCTGGCCGGCGGCGACCCGCACCGCGCGCTGATGGTCGGCGATTCGCAAACCGACATCGACACGGCGAAAGCCGCCGGCATCCCGGTGGTGGCGGTCGATTTCGGCTACACCGACCGCCATGTTCGCGAGTTCGAACCCTCGGCGGTCATCTCGCATTTCGACGCGCTGACGCTCGATCTGGCGCAGAAGCTGATTGCCGCTGCCGGAAACTGACCGGAAAGCGGCCGGCATCGCGTCGGAGACCGGCTGAAAGGACGGCAAATCCGATCCTTGCCGGAACGCCCCACACCGCCTTGACTTCCCGCACCTGCCTCCCTTATATCGCGGCTCGCTTGGCCTTCGGGCAAGAGCGGGCGATTAGCTCAGCGGGAGAGCACACCCTTCACACGGGTGGGGTCGCAGGTTCAATCCCTGCATCGCCCACCAAATCCCTACGGCAGTCGATTTGTGGCCGCTGTGAACGCTGCCCCATTGATCAGGTCATCTCCCTCAAATACCGCTCCGATTCGAATTTGAGGATTAACGTGCGCGCGCCCGAATTTGCTCGCACGCAGTTTGCCTTCGCCAAACAAGTTTATAGAGCATCGACCTAGAGATACCGGCAATGTCCGACCCGCTTGCCATGGTGGTAAAGTCGGCGATGTCTCGTTGTGGAGATGCCCCGGTCGAGCCGCGATCAGCGCTTCATCGAGTGCAGGATGGCCTGCATGTGCTCTTCCAGGTCGAGTTCACCCCGAGTCTCGGCGGTCAACAGGTAATCGGCCTTGGCCCGGCGGTCGCCTCGGCTGGTCGCAGGGTAGGAGCAGATGGCCAGCAATGCTTTCTGTTCAATCCGGTCTGCCCTCTCGCGTTCGCAGCTGCTGCTGCCCGCTTGATGAACAACCCTGTGAAGCCCGACATAGCTGGCTTCGTGGGCTCCGATCAGCGCCCGCAATTCGGGTGAGGCCCCTTCCCCTTCGGCAAACGTCGGTTCGACGACCGAGGCCACGGCGGCGAACGCAAGAAGTGTACGGCGGGTGACTTCGGGCATGGCTCATATCCCTGCTGCCTGATCATGCAGGCACACCATAGCACCGGCGAAGCGGTCCGCAGAGATGCTCGGGGACGCGACCACACTGTCTGCTGACAAAATGTATTCGCTTCCGCAGCCCCCCGCCCAACGGCCAGTGTGGCCTTAAGTCGCAATGATCGGCCTCCGAAAAGCAGGTTTCGGGCTTCATTGACGCTGCGACCAACACCATATGATGACCCACAGCCCTCCAAAACGAGAGAAGCTTGCCTTGACACGGTCGCATTGCGGCCATCGGCCGGCAATGGCTATGAACCAGGAACCTGAAAAACCATGCCTGAAAATATCAGACCGATTTCGAAAGACGTCCCCCTCATTCAGCTAGGCGTCTATCAGTGCCGCTTCCCGGTGAGCGAAGACCGGTCAGTACCCGGCGGTTATCGTTTCTGTGCTGGGCCAACTTCGGCGGATCGCGTCTATTGCGATCACCACCACAGCATCGTGACCGCCGTCGACCCTCGTCGAACCCGTTCAGGTCTCCACCCCGCTCAACGACGCGCCGCGTAAGTTAAACGGGCGGCGGCCCGTCGAACCGGTAAGCAAGGGCTCAGCGTGATGCGCTCCACATCAGTTGGGGACATCGTGGGGGCAACGACATGACGCGTGGAAGACCCCCTGAGTGATAGCTGGCAGCGTTATGGCCGGAATATCACGACTCTTTTTGGGAGGGCCCCCCTTTTCCCGCCATATGTGATCTGACTTTCATTAGCGTGTTTTGCAGAAACGGTTTTTGCACATCAGGCGGAGGTTGGATCGTGAGGTTCAATACCGGGGTTGCACCGGGCAACCTTCCCGGAGACGATTGTGGAAGAGAGATTGGAATTGCCCGCTCCGTCAATGGCCTTTAGACAACTCGACTCATGAACGATGTTTTCCGCCACACGCTAGTGCATCCGATGGGGAGCGAAGCTCGCCCGTTGCCGTTCGGCAAGAAGGACGCCCAATGGAACCCGGAGATGGTGGTTACCTGTCGCCGGCTGATTGCCGCGTACAAGGCGACCATGCTGCAGGAGAGCCGGCTCAAGCAAATCACGGACGACGACCTCTGGTCGGCATATGCGCGACAATCTCGGTCAGATGTTCAGCCTCATTCACGCCGAGGATGCGGAGCAGCTATCGCGCTATCTCGTCGATTTCGGCAAGGAATACACCTGGTTCGGCGGAATTACGACGGGAATAGACGGCTATACCTATTGGGATCGCGACGAGCAGTTTGTTGCATACAGCTATTTCGACAAATTGCTCTGCCTGGGCGAGGCGCTCGGAGTCCTGTCGGTGGAAAGCCCCGAACAGGGGACGGACGGGAAATGGGGCAAGAACAGTCTTCAGGATCCAAACGAGATCGTGGACGCCATAGAGGCCCAACTCGGCATACGCATCATCCCACCCGAGGGGCCGGTTCATGTCGCCGGTCTGAAAATCAGGAGTGGCCTGCTCCACTACAGGCACATTAACGCACTCTATCTGGCGACCCGGATACGGGACCTTGCCGCACCCGAAGACTGCATTTGCGAATTTGGCGGAGGGCTCGGGCTTGCCGCATTCTACCTGAACCGGATGGGCCGCAAGGATGTCACGATCTTCGACCTTCCGATCGTGAACGTGCTGTCGGGTTATTTCTTGATCGGAACCCTTGGCCAGGAAGCCGTTTGCCTTGAAGGCGAACCCTCGCGCAGGGACGCCATCAAACTGAAGGCGAATTGGAATTGCACCAATGAAGCGGACGGCACCTTTCGGGTCACCGCCAACCAGGATTCATTTCCGGAAATCAACCGCCGCATCTTTGACGAGTATGTGCAACAGATAAAGCGCATCACATCGGGCTTCTTCCTCAGCATCAATCATGAGGGCGAGCAACTCATCGCCGGGGGCACGCGGCTTCTTCACGTTTCGAAGCTGCTGGGTGTCGATCCGAGCTTTGCTCGCACCTACAGGAGCCCCTACTGGCTCCGCCGAGGCTATGTGGAAGAACTGTACCGGATTGAAAGCGGCACATCAGCGGGCACGGCGGGATAGCCTGCCTGACCGACGGGCTTTCCTTGCCCGACCGTCAAATCGAATGACCTCAAGTCTTCATGGCCGTAAGTCTCCAGGGAACAAACCGGCTTGCCGGCGAGTTTCTGTGCGACGCAACTTGGGGGAAAGCCCATGTCCAGATTTATCCTGGCGACGAGCGTCGCCGTTCTTCTCGCCGCCGGGCCGGCCTTGGCCGCTGACGACAAGCCGCTGCCGCCGCCCAACGCCAAGAAATTGTCGGAGATCATCGCCAAGGTCGAGCAGCGCGACGGCTTTCGCTATGTGGACGAGGTCGACTGGGACAGCGGCGCCTACACCGTGACCTATTACACGGCGGACAAGGCGAAGGTCGAAATCACCTACGATCCTGTGACGGCGGAGCCGAAATAGGGTTTGCCGACAGCGACGTATCCGACGCGCTAGCCCATTCTCGGCCATGGCAATGGCTTTCCGAGCGCCGGCGCCGCCCCTCACCTGCCTGCCGGCATCCTCTCCCCGTATAGTGACGGGGAGAGGGACGCTGTCATCGAAGGTTTTCGCCAATCGCCAGCAGTGCGGAAAGGGTGCCGAGGTTGCGGGCAGCCCCTTCTCCCCGTCACTATACGGGGAGAAGTGCCCGGCAGGGCGATGAGGGGCGGCGCC
Source organism: Mesorhizobium sp. M7A.F.Ca.US.008.03.1.1 (assembly GCF_003997495.1). Classification (GTDB taxonomy): domain Bacteria; phylum Pseudomonadota; class Alphaproteobacteria; order Rhizobiales; family Rhizobiaceae; genus Mesorhizobium. The sequence continues at coordinate 112,973 of NZ_RZRU01000011.1, forward strand.
GACTTCGGCTATTGGTGGTTTCAGCCACAAGTCGAACTTGTCATTGGTCTGAAGCGATTGTCCTGGCATCGCCTAAAATCGTCCACTCTTGGCGCCGCCGGCCAGCTTGCCAAGGGCGCATCCCCTTGCGTCAGTCTCGCTTTGATGGCTGACTGTTGCGTCAGGCGCTGCATTGGGGGATGGGCATGGCGACGGCAAAGCACGTGATGAAGCGCCTATTGATGATGTTGGCCGGCTACTTCGTGTCGGTTTTGGTCGGGCTGATCGCCATCGTGGTGATCTATGGCGTGCTCAGTTCCTTGCCCAACGCGCCCAACTATTTCGATGTCATGGGCGTTTCGCCGATCGCGGTGCTGCTGGTGCCGCCGCTCGGCATGTTCGTCTATTTCCTGACGATCGTGGTGACCGCGCTGCAGACGCTTATCTTCGCGCTGATCGCGGAGTTCTTCTCGTTGCGCAATGTCCTGCTGCACATGGTTTTCGGCGCCGGCGCCGCGGTCGGCGGCTTCGCCCTGATCTGGCCGAGCGCACCAGAGGATATGGACCCGGAGCGCTGGGTCGACATCGGCATCATTGCCGCTGCCGGCCTTGTCGCCGGGTTGCTCTATTGGCTGATCGCCGGGCGCGACGCCGGCTTCCGGCGGCCACTGTTCGAGCGCTAAATCAGCTCGAAGGCGAGCGCACCGCTTCCGTGGCGTCCAGGGCCTGCTTCAGCCGCGAGTCGCGGTCGTAGACGTCGCCGAAATATTCGACCTTGCCGGACAGGTCGGGCCAGGCGGTGAAATAGGCGACATAGACCGGGATGGTGCGTGTCACGTTCTCGGTCGAGTGGCCGTGCTTCAGCTTCTCGGCGATATAGTCCACGGAGGTGCCAAGCACCGCCGCCGCCATGCCGCGCGGGTCCTGCAGCCGCACGCAGCCATGGCTGAGCGCGCGCATATCACGCTGGAAGAATGATTTCTGCGGCGTGTCGTGCATGTAGATCGCGTGCTTGTTGGGGAACAGGATCTTCAGTTCGCCCAGCGCGTTGGCCTCGCTCGGCTGCTGGCGAACGCTGTAGGGGATGTTCGAGCCATAGGCGCCCCAATTGACCGCCGACGAAGGAATGCGCTTGCCGCGCGAATCCGTCACCTCATAGCCGGCCCGATCGAGATAGCCCGGATCGTTGCGCAATCTCGGCAGCATCTCGTTGACGATGATCGACTGCGGCACGCCCCAATAGGGATGGAAATCGACCTGCTTGATCTGGTCGTAGAAGAAGGAGGTCTGGTTGGTGGTCCGGCCAACGACGACACGCGTCTTGAGCTTTTCCTCGCCATTGTCGATGTAGCTTGCGGTAAAGGCCGGCTGGTTGATGAAGACGCGCGGGCTGCCGAGATCGGAGGGCAGCCAGCGCAGTTCCTCCAGCGCCACTTCCACCTTCAGCAGCTTGTCGGCCTTGGATGTTCCAGCCAGCGTCGCGACGGTGCGCGGGCCGATGACCCCGTCGCCCTTCATGCCTGCCTTTTGCTGCACGGCCTTGATGACCGGGACCAGTTCCGGAACATAGACTTCGCTGGTGGCCAGCCTGGACAGGGTCTCGCCGTAGGCGCCGCCCATTTCGTCATCGAGATTGCGCGCGATCAGGGTCAGCAGCTTCGGCAGTTCGGGGCTGATCTCGCCCGGCTTCAGCAACAGTTTGGGGTCGACGACGATTTCGTTTTCAGCGCTGGCCTGCAGCGCTTCGAGTTCGACGCGCAGCGCCTGGTATTCCGCATTCTGCGGATGCCGCCATTCGAGATAGGTGCGCACCTGCTGGGTATGAGCCAGCGTTTTGAGCACGCCTTGCAGATCGAGCGGCTTGGCCGGGAAATCATAATAGCCGGTCATGCGGTTGGGATCGACACGGCCGTTCTGGGCGTCGTGGGCATAGCGCAGCACACGCGCGGAAAGCGCCATCTCGAAACGGACGAGCTCTTTCAGTTGCGCATTGGCATCGGCCGACGATGCGCCGGCGGCGGGCACTTCGACCGTATAGTCGGCGGGCGTGAGGCCATAGCTTGACGCCTCGCCAAGCACCCGCACCGCATCCTGCGCACGGCTGTTGAGGCTGGTTCCGCTTATCCAGATGAAATCCGGATTGGCCGAGTAGTACGCGATCAGCGCCTTGGCGATGTCGGGCTCGGCTAAGAGTTCATAGTCGCCCAAGCTGGCAACCGCATCACGAAACGCGGCACCCGTAGCAGACGGAACGAAGGCGGCGTCCTGCGGTGTCGCCGGCTGCGGCGTCGCGGCCAATGCCGAGAAGTCGACGCGCACCAGCCGGTCGGCCTTGTAGGTGTAATAGGACGGGCTGCTGATCTTCACATTGCCGCCGCCACCATCGGACACTTTCGGTTTTGGCTTGTTCTTCGGCGGCGGGGGCGGAAACTCGCCTTTCGGCGCATGCTTGACGCCGCCGCCGAAAAGCATGTCGAAGAGCCCCTGTGCGCCTGCCTGGGGTACACCGAAAGCCAGCGTTGCCGTGATTGCCATCAGCGGCATCACGGTTGCTTTGTTTCCGAGGAATTTCATGAATCACCCGCTCCGGCCGCAACCGGTTCCCGTTCCGCACGCTAGATCGTCCCGCTCACCGCATGGCGGATGTAAGGCGCGACTATACTGATTCATACCGATTTCGTTAAGCTTTCATAAATTTTGGAAAGCCTGTTGCAGAACGGTTTCACAAGATCGTGACGGCCGGAGCGGAGGGTGGTTCCGCCCCAGCCGGAAATCCGTCGGGATCAGGCGTTGGCGCCGCCATCGATGGTCAGAGCAGCCCCGGTGACGAAGCGGCCTTCCGGGCCTGCGAGCCAGGCGACCATGCCGGCAATGTCGTCGGCCTTGCCGAAGCGCGGCGTTGCCATCTTCCGGCGCTGATGCTCGGCGTGCGGGCCGTCGGCAGGGTTCATGTCGGTGTCGGTCGAACCGGGGTGGACGACATTGGCGGTGATGCCGCGCGGGCCGAGGTCGCGCGCCAGCGCCTTGGTCAGGCCGACAAGCGCCGCCTTGCTGGCCGAATAGGCCGTGAGGCTGCCGTCGGTCGCCCGCTCGGCAAGGTTGCTGCCGATCGAGATGATGCTGCCGCCCTCACCCATATGGGCGGCCGCTGCCTTGGAGGCGATGAATGGGGCTCGGAGATTGACCTCCATGGTCTCGTCGAAATCGGCGAGCGACAGCGTGTCGATTGGGGCTGCGCGCCAGATCCCTGCGCTGTTGACCAGGATGTCGAGCCGGCCGAAGGCGGCTACGGCATCGTCGACCGCCTTGTCTATGGCAACCGCATCGCGGTTGTCGGCCTTGATCGCGATGGCGCGGCCACCCTTGGCCTCTATCTCGGCGACAACAGCGCGGGCCTGCTCCTCGCCATGCACATAAGTCAGCGCAACGCTGGCGCCATCGGCCGCCAGCCTCCGCGCAATCGCCGCACCGATGCCACGACTGCCGCCGGTGACGAGCGCGGCCTTGCCGTTCAATTTGCTGGATGACATCGAATTCTCCTTTTATGTAATGATCGATACATAAATACCTGCCAGCCTTGCCCGCAGACGTCAACTGAATTATGTATCGATCAACACAGAAAAGAGCGTCATGTCGGAACGAGGCCGTCCCCGCACCTTCGATCGAACCGCAGCCCTGCGCCGCGCCATGCAGGTGTTTTGGGCGCGTGGTTACGAAGGCGCATCGATGAGCGAGCTGACCGCCGCCATGGGCATCAACTCGCCCAGCCTCTACGCCGCCTTCGGCAGCAAGGAGGCGCTGTTCCTGGAGGCGACGGATTTTTACTCGCACACCGAGGGTGCCGACATCTGGCTGGCATTGGACGAGGCTCCGACCGCGCGGCAGGCGATCGAACAATTCCTGTGCCTGACGGCGAAAGCCTATGCGCAGAGCGATCGACCGCAGGGCTGCCTGATCACGCTGGGCGCACTGCATCAGGATTCGAGCCGCGGCGCCATCTGCGACGACCTGCGCCGTCGTCGTGCCGAAAACCACACCGCCCTGCAGAAGCGTCTGGAGCGCGGCGTTGCCCAAGGCGAACTGCCGGCGAATTTCGATGCCTGCGCCGCCGCGACCTTTTTCGCCACGGTCCAGCACGGCATGTCGATCCAGGCACGCGACGGTGCATCGCATGACGCCCTGCTGGCGACAGTGGCCGGTGCCATGGCTGCCTGGCAGACGATGGCCGGTGGCAACGCGGCGTGACAAACGCCGGCCGGTGTGCTCGAAATTCGGAGTTGCCAGCAATGCTAGGGCCGGCAAGACCGGGAGAGGAGAGAGCGTGAAAAAGGGTTATCGCGAGTTGCTGGACGAGGCGAACGCCGTGATCGAGGTGGTTTCGCCGGAGGAAGCGGCCGGGCTGCTCGACGATGAAGGCACCATCTTCGTCGATCTGCGCGACCCACGCGAGGTAGAACGCGACGGCCGGATTCCCGGCGCCAAACATGTCACGCGCGGCATGCTGGAATTCTGGATCGACCCCGAAAGCCCTTACCACAAGCCGTTCTTCGCCTCGGGAAAGAACTTCGTGTTCTTCTGCGCAGGCGGCTGGCGCTCGGCGCTGGCCACCAAGACGGCGCAGGACATGGGACTGTCGCCGGTCAAGCACATCCTTGGCGGCTACACCGCCTGGAAGGCCGCCGGACTACCGGTCGAACCCGGAGAGAAGAAGAAATAGTTTTGATCGCCGCTCAATGGAGCCGCGACGGCTCCAGATGCTCCGCGACGAAGCCGACGGCACGCTCGACCACGCCTCTGTCAGCGAGGATGCGGCGGTGGCCGAGCCCGTCGGCCCAGTAAAGCCGCACGTGGCCGCCGGCGCCGGCATAGCGCCTTGCATGATCGGCCGAGACTTCGCGGTCGTCCGGCGCGTGGATGACCAGGGTCGGCACCGGCGCCTGGGCGAGCTGGCGGTCGCCGGTGAATTCGTGCAGGGGCCGGCCGGAAAGATGCTCGACCCGGTCCGCCATGGCGGCTTGCGAGCGCGGGCCGACATTCAACATATGACTGAAGTCGGCAAAGATCGCCGGCAGGGAACTGGGCGCCGCGATCAGCACCAGGCGTCCGGCCGCCAGCGGCGGGATGTTCTTGACCGAACCGGCGATGGCATTGGCGGCGACGGCGCCGCCGAAGGAATGGCCGACCGCTGCCACGAAGGGGCCGAACCATTCGCCCGCAACCCGCACCGCATCCACCGCATTGACCATGTTCAGGCGCCGGCCCTGCGACTGGCCGTGGCCGGGCAGGTCAAGCGAAACGACCCTGTAGCCGGCGGCGCGATAGCCTTCGATCAAGGCGCGCATATATTCGGTGCGCGAGCGCCAGCCATGGACGACGAGCACCGTGCCGGCGGCCGCCCTGCCCGGCTCGGGCCGGAACTCGTGCACCATGACGCAGCCGGTCGCGGTCTTCAGCCGGTGATGACGCGCCTCGGTCATGAACCCGGCCGCACGGTCGACAGCGCGGCGCTCGCCGTCGCTGAGCGCCTTGACATTCGGGGTGCGGCAGAACAATTCGAACGCCGCGCGCCCGGTCAGGCGTGGCGCGACACGCTCGGCCGCACCGAACACGCCCCGGATGACCTTCAGCCCGAATGATGCCATAGTGAGGATCCATCCATACGTTCAAGCATGAACATAATAGTTCAAAGATGAACAATAAACAAGAGCTGCCTTGGGACAACCCGCGTTTCCGCAACTGGGTCGCGGTGGCGCGCGCCTGCCATGTGCTGGAGCGCACGCTGGCGGTGAAGCTTGCGCCGCTCGATTTGAAACCGGCGCAGCTCGACGTGCTGATGAACCTCTATCGCCACCCCGGCATGTCGCAGCACGATCTTGCCCGCAAGCTGCTCGTCGGCCGCTCCAACATCACCATGCTTTTGCCGCAGCTGGAAGCGCGTGGCCTGCTGCGCCGCGAAGGCGACGAGAAGGACAAGCGCATCCTGCGGCTCGCGCTCACCGAGGCCGGCGAGGCGTTGCTGATGCAGGCGCTGAAAGTGCATATGGCGCTGATCGAGAAGGCGATGAGCCAGTCGACGCCGGAACAGTGCGACATGATCGGCGATCAGATGCGCAAGATCTATGATGTGCTGAAAGAGGCGTGACGCCTTTCAGCCCAGACCTACCACATCGTCTTCTTCGCCCGCTCCGGCCATTCCTTGTCGTAGGTTTCGCCGTCGATGGTCTTGCGGCTGGTGATTTCCAGGATTTGTCCGGGCGTCGGCAGCGACTTCGGGTCGACGTGCCTTGCCGCATTCCAGAGCTCGGAGCGGACGATGGCCCGGGCGCATTGGAAATAGACCGAATCGATCTCGACGACGGTTACCGAGCGCGCCGCCTTGCCGTCCACCGTGAATGATGCGCACAGCGCTGTATCCGTTGTGATATGAGCGCGGCCATTGACACGCAGCGTCGTGCCGGAGCCCGGCACCAGGAACAGCAGGCCGACGCGTGGGTCGCGGATGATGTTTTTCAGCGAATCGGCGCGGTTGTTGCCGCGACGGTCCGGCATCATTAGCGTCTTGCCGTCGACGATGCGCACGAAGCCGGCGAGATCGCCGCGCGGCGAGCAGTCGAGCCCCTCCGGTCCACTGGTCGCCAGCGCGACGAAGGGCGAGGCTTCGATGAACGCTGCATATTCGGGGATGACATGGTCGAGTTCCTTGACCGTCGACGCTTCGCCGGGCAAACCGTAGAGCGCTTCGAGCTGTTCGACCGTGGTGATGAGGGGCATTTTCTCGTCTCCGAAACCTTTGCCGGCGCTACTCCAGATCCATGACGTTTTCGCGACAGGAAACGGGTGTCGACGCAACGATTTCTGGCGCAAACCGTTACGACCGTACAAAACGGACGCGGAGATCGAAATGGACAAAGCATTTGAACCGCGAAGCACCGCCATGGAACTTCTCGAAAACATGTTCGATGTCGAAATGCGCTTCCTGCGATCAGGGTCGGGCAACATCGATATGCTGACCGACGCCTTCCACACGGATGTCGTTGTGCATGAGCCGCAATCGCTCCCCTATGCCGGCGACTGGAAGGGCCTTGAAGGCATCGCAGCTCTTTTCCACAAGATGCAGGAAAGCTGGAGCAATGTAGCGGTGAAGAATCTTCAAGCCGCGCAAGATGATGACATCATCTTCATGAACTGCACGCTTTCGCTGACGTCACGAGCCAACGGCGTGACAATCAAGCAGCCGTTTGCCGAGGTGCTGCGCTTCAGGGATGGTCTGCTGTTGGAGGGCACGCCCTTCTACTACGATACGAGCGAGATTCTGGCGACCCTGGGCCAGCCGATGCGTGCGGCCAGGATGGCTTAACGGTCGCGGCTCAAGCCTTTTTCCGCAAGCTCCGCGAGATAGGCCTCCCAGCGCGCATCCTTCTCGTGGCCGAGCGTATGCAGGTAATTCCAGGTGAAGATGCCGGTGTCGTGGAAATCGTCGAAAGTGATGCGCACGGCGTAGTTGCCGACCGGTTCGATCTTGAGGATCGCCACATTGCGCTTGCCGGGAACCGTCACCCGCTGCTCCGGCGAATGGCCTTGCACTTCGGCCGATGGTGAGGCGACGCGCAGCAGCTCCGCCGGCAATTCGAACGGATGATGGTCGGGAAAGGTGACGGACAGAAGCTTGCGGTCCTTGGAGACCCTGAGCTCTTTCGGTGCGGTCATGCTGTTCGATCCCGTCTCATCCGCCCTTCCCTACCCCGCTTCGCCAAACGGGAAAAGGCCTGATGAGACCGACCGACATACGATGTCGGCTGAGAGATGTTACCAAAGATCGAGAGGCACTATCTTGAATGGCAGGCCGGATCGTATCACATAGCGATATATAACGACGCCGTTCACGGCCACGGGAAGCGCTTGAAGCATGGACATGATTGATCCTTTCGGCCGCACGATCAGCTATCTTCGCGTGTCGGTCACCGACCGCTGCGATTTCCGCTGCACGTATTGCATGGCCGAGGACATGGCCTTCCTGCCAAAGAAGGACCTGCTGTCGCTGGAAGAGCTCGACCGGCTGTGCACGGTTTTCATCGAAAAGGGCGTCAGGCGGTTGCGCCTCACCGGCGGCGAGCCGCTGGTGCGCAAGAACATCATGCATCTGGTGCGCCAGCTGTCGCGGCATCTCGCCAGCGGCGCGCTGGAAGAACTGACGCTGACCACCAACGGCTCGCAGCTGTCGCGCTTTGCCGCCGAACTCGCCGATTGCGGCGTCAGGCGCATCAACGTGTCGCTCGATACGCTCGATGCCGACAAGTTCCACAAGATCACCCGCTGGGGCCATCTCGACAAGGTCATGCAAGGCATCGATGCCGCGCAGGCGGCGGGGCTGAAGGTCAAGCTCAACGCGGTGGCGCTGAAGGATTTCAACGACGCCGAACTGCCCGAGATGATGCGCTGGGCGCATGGCCGCGGCATGGACCTGACGGTCATCGAAACCATGCCGATGGGTGAGATCGATGCCGATCGCACCGACCAGTATCTGCCGCTGTCGCTGCTGCGCGCGTCGCTGGAACGCCAGTTCACGCTGACCGACATTCCTTTCAAGACCGGCGGCCCGGCGCGCTACGTCGAGGTCGCCGAGACCGGCGGGCGGCTCGGCTTCATCACGCCGATGACGCATAATTTCTGCGAAAGCTGCAACCGCGTCCGGCTGACCTGCACCGGCACGCTCTATATGTGCCTGGGCCAGGAAGATGCCGCCGACCTGCGCGCGCCCTTGCGCGCCTCCGAAGGCAACGAGCTGGTCGCAGAGGCAATAGACGAAGCCATCGGCCGCAAGCCCAAGGGCCACGACTTCATCATCGACCGCCGCACCAGCCGCCCAGCGGTGTCGCGCCATATGAGCGTCACCGGCGGCTGACCTTTTCATGAAATTCATGCAAGATCGCTTCGGGATCATGACTTCGAGGCGAGCATGCGGCTGCACTCTTCATTCCTGGTCATTGCGACAATGGCAGCAACCGGTGCGGTCGCCGCGCCGTTCACCTATGTGAACGAGCGCTTCGGCACCGCCTGCACCTTTCCCGACGATGTCTTCACCGAGCGCCAGCCCGAGCCCGACAATGGCGACGGACAGCAATGGCTGAGTGCCGACGGTGCCAGTCTGATCTGCTCGGGCATCCTCAACATCGACGACGATACGCCGAAGGGTTTTGTGGCGGCCGAGAAGGCCAGCGATGACGCCGGCTACAAGGTCACCTACAGCAAGACCGGAAAGGACTGGGCCGTGCTGTCGGGCCTGAAGGATGGAAAGATCTTTTACGAGCGACGTCTGTTTGGGAAAGACGGCATCATCCGCACGGTCTGGGTCGACTACCCGCCGGCGCTGAAGTCGAAATACGACCCGCTGGTCGGCGTCATTGCCGACAGTCTCAAGGGGCCATGAAAATTTCGGATCACACCCCAGAAAAAGTCTTGTTTGCGAACCGCGGTCGGATTTACGGCCAGTCTGTTCCAGCCTAGCCTTTCCCTGGAAGCGGATCTTCGCTCACAGGGGGGAATACACCATGCGCAAACTCGTTCTTTCTCTAGCCTTGCTTGGTCTCGCGGCCATGCCCGCGGCGGCCCAGTCGATCGGCGGCACCTATACGGTCGCCGGCACCAACTTCGACGGCTCGGCCTATGACGGCGAAGCCACCATCACGCTGACCAGCGGGACGACCTGCGCGATCCATTGGGAGACGGGCGGCTCATCTTCCGACGGCATCTGCATGCGCAACGATGACGCCTTCTCCGCCGGCTATGTCATGGACAAGGACATCGGCCTCGTCGTCTACAAGGTGGCGGCGGACGGTTCGCTGCACGGTCTTTGGACGATCGCCGGCAAGGAAGGCAATGGCACCGAGGTGCTTACGCCGAAGAAGTAAGTTCGCCATCGCAGGCGATATTCTGGGCCACAAACAAGGCTGTGGCCCAGTCCTTTGCTGTTGCTGTTTCATGCCTGACTGTTACAGGCTTGCTGCCTAAAGCGCATCGCGTTGAACGGATTCAGGCAGCGCGCTTTAGGTCTTTGTTTCCTATGCATGTCGTTTCCCAAAACCGAGGTCACTTTTGGGCGACCTGCATTAGCAGAACCGGTAGCCGTCTTGCCCCTGTCACCAAATCTTCGCGGCGCGTTGTTCATGATGGTGGCGATGGCCGGCTTCACCCTCAACGACGCCATCACCAAATACTCGTCGCAATCGATGAACATGGCGCAGGTCATGTTGATCCGCGGGGCTTTCGCTTCGCTTTTCGTCGGCTTGCTCGCCTGGCAGCGCGGCGCTCTCGCCCGCCCGGGCTCGATGCTGCAGCCTCTGGTCGCCTTGCGCGTGATCAGCGAGGCGGGCGCAACGGTGAGTTTCCTCGTCGCCCTCGCCCATCTGCCGATCGCCAACGTTTCGGCGGTGCTGCAGGCGCTGCCGCTGGCGGTGACGATGGGAGCGGCACTTGTCTTTGGCGAGACTGTCGGCTGGCGGCGTTGGCTGGCCATCGCCATCGGATTTGCCGGCGTGCTGATCATCGTGCGGCCGGGCTTCGAAGGGTTCAGCATCTACTCGCTGTCGGCGCTGGCCAGCGTCGCCTGTTGTGCGGTGCGCGATCTCGCCACCAAGCGGATCCCCAAGGCCATCCCGACATTGCTGGTGTCGACCGCGACCGCGTTTGCCATGACTGTTGTCGGTGCGGCGCTGTTGCCGACCATGGGCGGCTGGACGCCGATGACGGGCAACAGCACGGCCTTGTTGGCCTTGGCCGCGGTGCTGGTGCTCATCGGCTATCAGTCCATCATCATGGCGATGCGGGCGGGCGACATCTCCTTCATCGCGCCGTTCCGCTACACGGCTCTGATCTGGTCGATCCTGCTTGGCCTGTTCATCTTCGCCGACATTCCCGATCTGCCGATGATCGTTGGTGCCACCGTCATCATTGCCTCCGGCCTCTATGCGCTCTACCGCGAGCGCGTGGTCGGCCGGCGAAAGATCGTCGCCGAAAGCACGGGGCCGAGCATGGTTCCGGACGGAATCTAACCTGACCCGTTGAAGGGTTCTTGTGATTTTCGGCGGCTGGCGTACAGGCTCGATAGCATGAAGCGAGACATTGCGGGGATCATCCTGGCCGGTGGCCAGTCGAGGCGGATGGGCGGCGGCGACAAGAGCCTGTTGCCGCTTGGCGATGGCTGCCTGCTTGACCAGGTCGTCTCGCGCTTCACCCCGCAAATAGAATCGCTGGCGCTCAGCGCCAATGGCAACCCTGCACGATTCCTGCGCTTTGGACTGCCGGTGCTTGCCGACAGCGTGTCCGGCTTTGCCGGGCCGCTCGCCGGAATCCTGACCGGCCTCGAATGGGCTGCGGCCAATACGTCTTGCAAGGCGATCGCCAGCGCCGCCGGCGACACGCCTTTCCTGCCGCTGGACCTTGTCGAGCGTCTGGCAGCGGCCGCCGATCAAAGTCCCGGTTCGATTGCCGTCGCCTGTTCGGCCGGCAAGCGGCACCCGACCTTCGCGCTCTGGCCGATCGGCTGCCGCGATGCCTTGCGGCACTTTCTGGTCGATGAGGATATCAGGCGGGTTTCGGCTTTCATCGACCGGCACGGTTTTGTCGAGGTGGAGTTCCCGGTTCCGCAATCGGCGGGTGTCGACCCTTTCTTCAACATCAACGAACCGGACGATCTTGTGTCTGCCGAGCGTCTGTTGCAGAGCATCAAGCCATGAACAGACGCGTCTTCGGCATCACCGGCTGGAAGAATTCCGGCAAGACGACCTTGACCGAAAGGCTGGTCATCGAACTTGTCCGGCGTGGCTGGAAGGTGTCGACGGTGAAACACGCCCATCATGATTTCGACATCGACAAACCGGGCGCCGACAGTTTTCGCCACCGGCAGGCCGGTGCCACCGAAGTCGCGATCGTCTCCGGCGTTCGCTGGGCACTGATGCACGAGCTGCGCGGCGAGGACGAGCCGACATTGGAGACTGTCCTGTCGCGGCTTGCCCCTTGCGACCTCGTGCTGGTCGAGGGCTACAAGCGCGAAGCCCATGACAAGATCGAAACTCGCCGGCTGGATGCGAAGGACCGTACGCCGCTTTCGGCGGAGGATCCCAACATCGTCGCTGTCGCCGCCGATTTTGCGATTGAAGACGAGCGGTTGCCGATATTCGATCTCGACGATGCAAAATCGATAGCCGACTTCATCGAGCGCACCACCGGGCTCGTTGCTTGAGCGCTGACGCAACGGCAGAATAGCCTTGCCCATTTTTACGGTTTTGCAGTTGCTTTTTTCTTGGAAAGAGTGGGAGTATCGCGCCAGCGGGCGGTCAAAAGCACCGCCCCACAGAGCCGTTCGGAACGACGGCCGGGACCATAAAGAGAGGACCATCATGCGTATTTCACTGCGTATCGCGCTTGCCGCATCGGCCGCGCTGCTGACGCTCGGCGTCGCCCAGGCCCAGGAAAAGACCCTGAGGATCGGCACCGAAGGCGCCTACCCGCCTTTTAACAACCTTACCGCCGATGGCCAGCTCGTGGGCTTCGACATCGACATCGCTAAGGCGCTTTGTGATGAGATGAAGGTCAAGTGCACCTTCGTCGCCCAGGATTGGGACGGCATCATTCCCGCCCTTCAGGCCGGTAAGTTCGACGCCATCGTCGCCTCGATGTCGATCACGCCCGAGCGCAAGGAGAAGGTCGACTTCTCGAACAAATACTACAACACGCCGTCGGCGCTCGCCGTGCCTAAAGACAGCACGCTGAAAGGCGTGACCAAGGAAGATCTCGCCGGCAAGACCATCGGCGTCGCCACCACCACGACGCATTTCAACTATGCCTCGAAGACCTACACCGACAGCACCGTGAAGGGCTATCCGAGCAGCCCCGAGGAGCAGGCAGATCTTGCCAATGGTCGTCTCGACGCCATCGAGGACGACATCGTCGTGCTGCAGCAGTTTCTGGATTCGCCTGACGGCGCCTGCTGCAAGATCCTCGGCCAACCGTCGCCGCAGCCGGTCGAGATCTTCGGGCCTGGCGCCGGCATTGCCGTGCGCAAGGGCGAAACCGACCTGGTCAACAAGCTCAACTCGGCCATCGACGCCATTCGCGCCAATGGAAAATACAAGGAAATCAACGACAAGTACTTCAAGTTCGACGTCTACGGCGCCGAGTCCTGATAAATACGGGGTCAAGACGGCGGGGAATTTCCCCGCCGTCTTTCTATTCGTCTCAGGAACGCCGTGGGGGTAAGACCGGTCGATGCCAGCCCAGAGCATATGGACACTTCTCAGTTGGGGACCCGAAGGCTGGCTTGACGATATTGCCTATGGCGCCCTGATCACCATTGCGCTTGCGCTTGCCACGCTGCCCATCGGATTGACGATCGGCTTTTTCATTGCACTCGCCAAGCAGTCCGAAGAACCCTCGTTGCGCCTTGCCGCCAACATCTACACCACCGTCTTTCGCGGCCTGCCGGAGCTGGTGACGCTTTTCCTGTTCTTCTTCGGCATGCCGATCCTGCTGCAGCATCTCGTCAGGTATTTCCGGCCGGACACCACCGTCGACGTCAACAGCTTCGTCGCTGGAATGATCGTGCTTGCACTGATCTTCTCGTCCTATGCCAGCGAGGTTTTTCTTTCCGCCTTCCGCGCCATTCCCAAAGGCCAGTATGAGGGCGGCTATGCCATCGGTCTTTCGAACTGGCTGACCATGCGCAAGGTGATCGTGCCGCAGCTGCTGCGCATCGCGTTCCCCGGACTGGAAAACTGCTGGCTCAGCCTGCTCAAGGACACGTCGCTGGTGTCGGTCGTCGGCTTGGCCGAGACACTGCGCAATGCCAGCATTGCCGCCCGCGTCACCAAGCACGCTTTCCTGTTCTTCGGCGTCGCCTCCCTGGTCTTTCTTGCCCTGGCCGTCCTGTCGTCCTTCGCCACCAACGCGATTCTGCGCTCGCTTGGCCGGCGGGAGGCCCAGCGATGAGCGCCGCGGCCACGATGGTCGAACGTCCCCCGCCACGGGCGCGCGGCTGGCCGCGCAGGCGTATCGCCGGTTACGCGCTGGTCTGCCTGTGGATTTTGTTCGGCATTGGCATCGTCAGCTATCTCTTCCTTGCCTGGAATCCCGATTTCTTCGCCAAATATGCGCCTGCCTATTTGCGAGGGCTTGGGGTAACGCTCGCGCTGGTTTCCATATCTATGGTGCTCGGCGCCATTCTGTCGGTGCCCGTCGCTTACGGGCGCATGTCCAAGAACCGGATCCTGTCCGGCCTCGCCTATTGCTACGTTTATTTCTTCCGCGGCACGCCGCTGCTGGTCCAGACCTATCTGGTTTATTACGGATTGGGCTCGTTCCGCGTCGAGCTCCAGTCGGTCGGCCTCTGGGATTTTTTCAAGGACGCGTTCAATTGCGGCGTCTTTGCCTTTGCGCTCAACACCGCTGCCTACCAGGCCGAGATTCTGCGCGGCGCCATCGAGAGCGTGCCAAGAGGGCAATGGGAAGGGGCGGCATCGCTTGGCCTGCACAAACTGCAGACCTTGCGCAAGGTCATCCTGCCGCAAGCCTTGATCGTCGCCTTGCGGCCCTATGGCAACGAACTGATCCTGATGGTCAAGGCGTCCGCCATCGTCGCCATCATCACGGTCTATGATCTGATGGGCAATGCAAAGCTCGCCTTCGCCAACTCATTCGACATCCAGGCCTATATCTGGGTCGCGCTCGTCTATCTAGTGATGGTCGAGATATTGCGTCATGGCGTCGAATGGATCGAGCGCCGGATCACCGTTCACCTGAAACGCTGACTATTTTCAATTCAGCTGCACCCGTCGATCCTGCCCTACGCATCTTGACGAATTGCGCGCAGAGCCTAGACGTCTCGCAGCAAATTCCGTTTCCATTCTGAAGGGCAGGCTCATGGCATCCGTTGCATTTCTCGGTCTTGGCGTGATGGGCTATCCGATGGCCGGGCACTTGAAGAACAAGGGCGGCCATGACGTCACCGTCTACAACCGCACCAAGGCCAAGGCCGAGCAATGGATTGGCCAGCATGGTGGCAACCTGGCAGTGACGCCGGCGCAGGCCGCCGAGGGCAAGGATTTTGTCTTTTCCTGTGTCGGCAATGACGACGATTTGCGTTCGGTGACGACCGGTCCGGAAGGCGCCTTCAAATCGATGAAGAAGGGTTCGGTCTTCATCGACAACACCACGGCCTCGGCAGAGGTCGCTCGCGAGTTGGCGGCGGCAGCGCAAGCTGGCGGGTTTTCGTTTCTCGACGCGCCGGTCTCGGGCGGCCAGGCCGGCGCCGAGAACGGCGTGCTGACCGTGATGGTCGGCGGCGAGCAGGACGCTTTCGACAAAGCGAAGCCTGTCATCGACGCTTTTGCCCGCATGATCGGCTTGATGGGGCCGGCCGGTGCCGGCCAGCTCACCAAGATGATCAACCAGATCACCATAGCCGGCCTCGTCCAGGGTCTGGCCGAAGGCATCCATTTCGGCAAGCAGGCCGGACTCGACATCGAGAAGGTGATCGAGGTGATTTCCAAGGGCGCCGCGGGCTCCTGGCAGATGGAGAACCGCCACAAGACGATGAACGCCGGCAAATATGATTTCGGCTTCGCCGTCGACTGGATGCGCAAGGATCTCGGCATCTGCCTGGCCGAGGCTGACCGCAATGGCGCCAGACTGCCGGTCACCGCACTCGTCGACCAGTTCTACAAGGATGTGCAGGCGATGGGCGGCAAGCGCTGGGACACGTCCTCGCTGCTCGCCCGTCTCGAAAAATAAGGTTTCTGCGGTGGCAGAGCTCTCGCCTCAATCCAGTGCCGCGGAAATCGTCGCCCATCTTCGCGCTATCGGATCGGAGGAGAGCCGCCTCGGCATGTTGCGCTATGGCATCAAGATCGACCGTGCGCTTGGCATCTCGCACGGCATGCAGCGGCAGATCGCCAGGAAGATCAAACGCAACCACGCGCGCGCCTTCGAGCTATGGGACACCGGCATCATGGAGGCGCAGTTCATTGCCTCCGTCACGGCTGACCCGAAACGGTTTTCTGCTGGAGATGCAAGACGATGGGCGGCGAGTTTCGACTCCTGGGACATCGTCGACGGCGTCTCCGACCTTTTTGTCGATACGGACGCCTGGAAGGAACTGATCAGTGAGTTCGCGGCGGACGAACGGGAATTCGTTCGGCGCACGGCCTTTGCCATGATGGCCTGGTCTGTCGTTCACCGGAAGAAGGAGCCCGGGGCGACCTTTCTCTCCTTCCTGCCGATCATCGAAATGCATGCTACCGACAGCCGCAATTTCGTGAAGAAGGCCGTGAACTGGGCGCTTCGGTCGATCGGCAAACGATCGATGGACATGCACGGTGCTGCCCTAGCTGTCGCTGAACGACTAGCGCAGTCGGCGGACAAGACGGCGCGCTGGATCGGCAAGGACGCCGTAAGGGAGCTGACCAATGCCAAGACGCTCGCGCGGATCGCCGCCAGGAAAGTCTGACGGCGCGGAAATCCGCTTTCCGGCATGTCTGGTTCTCGCCGCCTTGTGATGCAGCTGCCGACACGTGATGCGGCGGGAGCGTTGACGTCGTTGACAGCGGCGTCTTTACTTGAGCCTCAAAGGAAGCGGCCAATGAGCAATCCTCTAAAATCAACCATAGTGCTCGCGGCTGCGTTGTTTGTGTCCGCTGCCGTCGATGCCTCGGCCGAGACCGCGCACATATTCTGGAAGGATCTCCGTCCGGCTACGCAATCCGCCGCCGAAAATGTCGGACTGCCGATGATCGCGGCAAAATTGCCCGACCATGGCGAGACGCTGTCCCTCAACCTGCAGGACAGAAGCATTCAGCTAGCCGGCTACGCATTGCCGGTCGATCGCGACGGTGATCTCGTCTATCAGTTCCTGCTGGTACCCTGGACGGGTGCCTGCAGCCACATGCCGACGCCGCCGCCCAACCAGATTGTCCTGGTCACGCCGGCCCGTCCCTACAAGATGTCCGAGGCCTATCAGCCTGTCGCGGTCACCGGCGCGCTGAAGCCGGACATGGAGAAGAGCCAGCTGTTCGTCCTCGACGGCGTCAGCGTCATCCAATCGGGCTACACGGTGCGCAAGGCAGACGTGGCCGCCGTCGACAGTGTGCCGGACACCATCACCTTGCCGGTGAACTCGCCCTGGAGTTTCCTCAACAAAAAGAAGAACTAAGCGGAACGACCTTGTGTGAGATCAAGCTCACGCAGCGTTGGCGCCCGATTCCTTGTCCAGCACCATGTAGTCGAGCGGGATTTCGGTCGTGTACTTGATCTGCTCCATGGCGAAGGACGACGACACGTCACGGATTTCGATCTTGGCGATCAGCCGCTTGTAGAAGGCGTCATAGGCGGCGATATCGGGCACCACGACGCGCAGGAGATAGTCGACGTCGCCGCTCATGCGGTAGAACTCGACCACCTCGGGAAACTCCTGGATGACTTCCGAGAAACGCCGAAGCCATTCATGGCTGTGCGAATTGGTGCGGATCGACACGAAGACGGTGACGCGCACATTGACCTTTTCATGGTCGAGAATGGCAACGCGCCGCTTGATGACGCCCTCTTCCTCGAGCTTCTGGATGCGCCGCCAGCAAGGCGTCGTCGACAGCCCGACTTTCTTGGCGACATCGGCGACCGCGAGTGTCGCGTCCTCCTGCAAGAGGCGGAGAATTTTTCTATCGAGGCGATCCATATCGTGCTCCCAAAGGAATAGAATGCCTATACTCTGCCTTATCCAGGCCATTCACAAGAAAGAAATTCTGCCGATCAGGCAAAAAGCGAGTGATTTCTTGCTGAAAGGTCAGCCGAGGCGATAGCGGATTTCCGAACGCAGAAAAGGCAGCAAATCCATTTCAAACCATGGATTCTTCTTCAGCCAGCCGGTGTTGCGCCACGAGGGATGCGGCAGCGGCAGCACTTTCGGACCGACGGAATTCTCCCAGATGGAGCGCCAATCCATGACCGTTTCGGTCAGTGAGGGCCGGCGCGCCGCACCCATGTGCCAGGACTGCGCGTAGATACCGATCGTCAGCACCAGATCGATCCGTGGCATCGAGGCCATCAAAGGTGCGCGCCAGGCCGCCGCGCATTCGCGCCGCGGCGGCAGGTCTCCCCCCTTGGCATCCTGGCCGGGAAAGCAGAAGCCCATCGGGACGATGGCGAATTTTTCGATGTCGTAGAATTCGTCGCTCGTCACATCAAGCCAACTGCGCAGGCGGTCGCCGGAGGCGTCGGTGAACGGCATGCCCGACAGATGCACCTTGGTGCCGGGCGCCTGGCTGGCGATCAGGATACGGGCGCTGGACGATGGGCGCAGCACCGGCCGTGGTTCATGCGGCAACGGCTTGCCGGCCGGATTTTCCACGCAGATACGGCAGGCGCGGACCCTGGCGACGAGGTTTTCGAGTTCGACAGTCATTCTCAGGCTGATGCGCTCGGCCGGCTGGAGACAGCCTGATGCCAGCGCAACACATTCTCGCATTCATCCGGCACCGTGATGCGTGCCGGCTTCATGAAGTCGACAGCGATCAGGCCGGTGATGTCGGCGATCGAATAGCTGTCACCGGCGATGAACTCCCGACTGCCCAGTTCGCCGTCCAGCAGCCTGAGGAACGCCACGGCCTTCGGCTTGTTGGCCTCACCCCATTCGGGGACCTGCGGGATTTCCCATTCCTTCATGGCCGGATGGATGTGCCGGAAAGCCTGCGCGACACAGTTGAGCAAATTGAACTCCATCCGTCTCTGCCACATCTCGACCTGCGCCTTGCCGAGTGCGCCACGCCCGAACAGGGCCGGTTCGGGATGCAGCTCCTCGAAATAGCGGCAGATGGCGACGGATTCGGTGATGACGGTGCCGTCGTCGAGTTCCAGTATCGGCAGGCGTTGCAAGGGATTGCGCGAACTGACCGCCTGTTGCCTGTGTTCCAGCGCCCCCATGTCGATGGGCACTTGCGGAACCTCGATGCCTTTCTCGGCCAGGAAGACGCGGACCCGCCGCGGATTGGGCGCCCGGCCACCGTCGAAGAGCTTCATTCCATCCTCCTGTTCGTTCTGGGTTCCAGTTCCAGGATGCGCATCACCAGAAGCGAAAAATCTCGCGCACGGCATCGCCGATCGACGCCAGTGTGCCGTGCTTCTTCTCGACGACTTCGCCGTGATGGCTGTCTCGCCAATTCTGCGGCTGATCGAATGTTCCCGCCCAGATGCCGGCCTTTCCCGCGCGCGCGATGGCTTCCTCGCTCTCGAAGTCGCCATAGGCAACCGCCCAGCCCGCCTCGACCTGCGCGCGGTTGAGATCCTTGCCGCCGGCGGTGCAGTCGCCAAGCAGCCGGCCATAACGATCACGCTGCCAGCCGGTACAAGAGACGGGCTTGCCGGCGATCAGGCGAACGAGCGACTGACGCGCAAGCGTGCCGCAGGAATAGTCCGCGCCGTTCTTGCGGCAGGTTTGCGTATACTCCGGAGCATCGATGCCGCGCATGCGTATACGCTCGGTGCCAAGCGTGATCGAATCGCCGTCGTTGACGATGGCCGCGCCTTGCGTCTTGCGTGTCTCCACCCGGTCGAGGCGTGCCGCCAGCAGGATCAGCAGTCCGAGGATGATGACGGCAAGCCCGTAATCCACCAGCCGGCGCCACAGGCTTCTGGGTGGCGCAGCGTATCGCCGGCGCGGCCTTGGCGACCAGGATCGGCTCATATGGCAAACGGTTGGTTAATCATTCGAACGTAGCTTAACACTTGGAAACCGCTGCTCGCATAAATTGAAGTTTTGATGCCCTTGCAACGCTCGAACACAGCGGACAAGTTCATTGTGGACCGCAGGAAACCTCATCGCAACAGCGATGTGGCGCGCGCGGTGCGCAAGACGCGTGACCGCCTTTCGCAGCAGGCCGGCAATCCCGACTTCGATCGCGAACTGCTGAAGCTGCATGCCCGCGCGATGACAAGCGGCGCCATCGCCATCCCGCTTCTTGTTCTGGCGATTGCCGCGGCTGGCCGGCTGGCCGGAATCGGCAACGAGATCGGGCTTTGGGCCCTGTTCACCCTAACCTGCTACACTATCGTTGCCTTCATGGCGCGGCGCATCGAGCGCACTGAAGCTTCCGAGCTCAACCCTTTGCAAGCACGACGGGAATTCCTGATCGGCCATTTCCTGTGCGGCCTCGGTTGGGCATGGTTCGTCTGGCTTGGCTGCAGCGTCTGCGAGGTCGACGAGTTCCACCTGGTCAAGGCCGTCGTGCTGCTGTTCGCCATGGCGGCGACCGCGGTGATGACCTCGTCCCTGGGCGGGGCGCTGTTGGCGACGTTTGCCGTTCCCGTGGCGCTCTACGCCTATGCCGGCGCCAAGCTATGGATGCCGGTTGAGGCGATCATGGCCGGGCTGCTGATCGCGTCGCTGCCGTTCTTTGCCTATGTGGCCCATCATCTCAACCGCTCGTCCCTGATGGTGTTGTCGTTCCGCTCCGAAAAGGATGCGCTGATCGCCGAACTGGAGACGGCGAAATCGATGTCGGATGAGGCGCGGCGGCGGGCGGAAGACGCCAATCTGGCGAAATCACGGTTCCTCGCTTCGATGAGCCACGAATTGCGCACGCCGCTCAATGCCATTCTCGGTTTTTCCGAGGTGATGTCGAACGAGGTGCTGGGACCGATGAGCAATCCCACCTATCGCGACTACGCCCATGACGTCCACGAATCCGGCCAGCATCTGCTCGACCTGATCAACGAAATCCTCGACCTGTCGCGCATCGAGGCCGGCCGTTACCAGCTCAATGAGGAGCCAGTGATGCTGCTTGGCGTCGTCGAGGACTGCTGCCACATGATGGAGTTGAGGGCGCGCAACAAGGATATCCGTGTCGTCCAGGATTTCGAACACGAGCTACCGCGCCTTTTCGCCGATGAGCGTGCGGTGCGACAGATCACGCTCAACCTTCTGTCGAATGCCATCAAGTTCACCGCCACCGGCGGTGAAATCCGTGTCCGCGTTGGTTGGACCGCGGGCGGCGGACAATATATTTCGATCAAGGACAACGGGCCGGGCATACCGGAAGACGAGATCCCGATCGTGCTTTCCGCCTTCGGCCAGGGCTCGATCGCCATCAAGAGCGCCGAGCAAGGCACCGGCCTTGGCCTGCCGATCGTGCAAGGGCTGCTCGCCATGCATGGCGGCGAGTTCGAACTTCATTCCAAGCTGCGCGAAGGGACCGAGGCGATCGCCATCTTCCCGCTCAGCCGGGTGATGGAGGAACTGCCAGCACTGCCGACCGCGGCGGTGGCGGCTCGACGACGGTAATACAGCAAGACTCTAGCCGCGCACCGCCGCAGCCATGCCCGAACTGGTCAGCACGGCGGCCTTGACCAGACCCGCGGCAAGGGCGGCCCCTGTCCCTTCGCCATGGCTGATGCCCAGATCAAGCAACGGGTGCAGCCCGAGCCGTTGGGCGGCGCGTGCATGCGCGGGTTCTGGCGACAGGCTTGCCAGGAGGCAATGATCGAGCGCGGCGGGATTGACGCCATGCAGCACCGCTGCGGCTGCCGTCGCGGCCACTCCGTCGAGCAGCACCGGGATCTTCTGCATCCGCGCGGCAAGGATGGCGCCGGCGATCGCCGCGAATTCACGGCCGCCGACCCGGCGCAGCGCCTCGAGCGGGTCGCCGAGATGGCCGCCATGAAAAGCCAGCGCCGCATCGACCACGTCGGCCTTGCGTGCCTGCATCGCCGCATCGGCGCCCGACCCTGGGCCGACCCAATCGGCGCCCCTGCCCCCAAACAGCGCCGCAAACAGGGTGGCGGCGACGGTCGAGTTGCCGACGCCAAGATCGCCGAGACACAAGAGATCGGTGCCACCGGCGATCGCTTCCATGCCGAAGGCCATGGTGGCGGCACAGCCACGCTCGTCCAGTGCGGCCTCTTCGGTGATGTCAGCGGTCGGGATGTGCAGGGCAAGATCGAAAACCTTCAGCCCGAGATCGTAGGCAATGCAGATCTGGTTGATCGCGGCACCTCCGGCGGCGCAAAGTTCGACCGCGTTGGCGGTCGCCGCCACCGGCCGTGGCGAAATGCCGTGGCGCGTGACGCCGTGATTGCCGGCAAAGACCGCCATCAGCGGTCTTGTCACCGCGGGCGGAGCCCTCCCGCTCCAAGCTGCCAGCCAGGCGGCGATGTCCTCTATACGGCCAAGCGAATTGCCTGGTTTGTCGGCCTTGGCAAACAGCGAGCGCACGCGGGTCTCGGCTGCCGTGTCGGCCGCCGGCAGATTGGCCAACAGGTTGCGAAAATCGTCGAAAGGCAGTGCGCTGGTCATCTTGTTATCGATCATTCCCTGGAGTTGGTGAGCGGCATAGCCGCCTTGCGGGGTTGGCACAACCTCCGGGATGATGGATCTGCATTTGCCGCAAAGCCGGCCCCGAAGGGCGCAATCGCGAGGGCTTGCATTGGCTTTGCCGTTGCACCATGTGAGGTGGAACAAGGGATTCCGGATGGAAACCCAAGAGAAAGTCATGACGGCCATCGAATCCCCGTGCATCCTGGTCTGTTCGATCGACGTGAAAACCGGCTTCTGTTTCGGTTGCGGTCGCACGCGCGAGGAAATCGGCGCCTGGATGGGGATGACGACGGAAACGCGCCGCAGCGTCATGGCGCAATTGCCGGCCCGGCTGGAAACGGTCGAGCGCCGGCCGCGCCGGGAAACGCGCCGCACCCGCATGGCGCGCGAACGCGACGCGCTATCGTGAGGTGCGGATGAGCCGGTTGTTCTGGGTCTTGATGGCCGCGATCGGGGTGGGAGCAGTCCTGCTCATGCTCAACGATTCCGCCGGCAGCACGCTCGGCGTGGAGAACAACGATTTCAGCCGGCTGATCTGGCTCGGCGCCTTTGGCGCCCTTATCGGCGCCGGCCTGCTTCGCTCAGGCAGGCCCCTGGGCGCCATGGCCCGCAATCTCGGCGCCTGGGCGGCGATCGCACTCGCGCTGATCGCCGGTTACCAGTATCGCTATGAGTTGCAGGATGTCGCCAGCCGGGTGACCGCGGGCCTTGTTCCCGGCAGCCCGCTTGCGCTTGGCGTCGAAGACGGTCACGCCACGGTGACGCTCGACAAGGCGGACAATGGCCATTTCGAAGCGCGCATCCTGGTCAATGGCAACCCGGTCCGGGCCGTGGTGGATACCGGCGCGACCAGCACCGTGCTGACGTCGCAGGATGCGCAGGCCGCCGGTTTCAATCCGGCCGCGCTCAACTACACCATACCGGTTTCGACCGCCAACGGCATGGCCCGCGCCGCGGCCGTGAAAACCGATCAGATTGCGATCGGCGGCATCATGCGCAGAGATATGTCGGTGATGATCGCCGCACCCGGCATGCTCAGCCAGAGCCTGCTCGGCATGAACTTCATCGGTTCATTGTCGGGTTTTGACGTGCGCGGCGACCGCATGATCCTCAGGGATTGATCCCCAAAGCTCAAGCCGCTTCGGCTGCTGCTCCACCGAACTCGACGGCCGCGAAAGCCGTCTTCAGCACGTCCGGGCCGGCGCCGGGTTTTGTCGCATCGGTGGACAGGATCTGCCGGTAGCGGCGCGCGCCGTGCAGGCCATGGAACAGTCCGACCATATGGCGGGTGACATGGCCAAGCCGCCCACCCTGCTCGATATGGCGTGCCGCATAGTCCGCCATCGTATCGATCAGCGCGGCGAAATCGAACGGCTCGGACTGGACGCCGTAGAAAGCGGCATCGACGCCGGCCAGAATGCCGGGCGTGTGGTAGGCGGCGCGGCCAAGCATGGCGCCGTCGACATGGTCGAGATGCGCCAACGCCTCTTCGATCGTCTGAATGCCGCCATTGATGCCAATGAATTCGTTATGTTTTCGGGCCTTCAGCCGATAGACCCTTTCGTAGTCGAGCGGCGGGATGTCACGATTTTCCTTGGGGCTCAATCCTTCCAGCCACGCCTTGCGTGCATGCACCCACAATGCGTCGGCGCCGGCATCGAAAACTCCATCCGCCAGCGCATCGAGGGCCGGCTCCGGATCCTGCTCGTCGACGCCGATACGGCATTTGACGGTCACCGGGATCTTCACCGCCGCTTTCATTGCTGCGACGCAGCCGGCGACGAGGTCCGGCACCTTCATCAGGCAGGCGCCGAACGTGCCCGACTGAACGCGGTCCGACGGACAGCCGACATTGAGGTTGATCTCGTCATAGCCAAAAGCCTCGCCGATGCTCGCCGCTTCGGCAAGTTTTTCGCGATCCGAGCCGCCGAGCTGCAGCGCGACCGGATGTTCCACTGCATCGAAGCCGAGCAGCCGCTCGCGTGCGCCATGGATGACCGCGTCGGCCACTACCATCTCGGTGTACAGCAGCGCATGGCTCGTCAGCTGGCGGTGGAAGAACCGGCAATGCCGGTCCGTCCAGTCCATCATAGGCGCAACGGAAATCCTATGGGCTTGATTTATCACGCTTTTTCTCGTATTTTCAGGGCCTTAAAACGTGCACACGTTCGCCGTTTGTACGACACGATATCCGTCAGTTTTCGCATTTTGTACCCCTCCCTGTGCACACAGCGTGCACGAAAAAGAGACCACCCATGGCATCCATCAACAAGTTGGCTTCCGGCAAGTGGCGTGTGCAGGTTCGCTGCAAGGGCCACTACCTCAGCACCAGCTTCTCGCTTCGCAAGGACGCCGAGATGTGGGCACGCCGAATTGAGCGAGAAATCGACCTGGGTCAGAAGCCCGCTCCCAAGCACAAGGACGGGATCAAAACGGTCTCCGACCTGATCGACCTGCATATCGCCGATATGACGGAAGTTGGCAAGTTGATCGGGCGTTCGAAGGCATTCAGCCTGGACCTGCTACGAGCCAGGCTCGGAAGGCTCAACATCGCGGATCTCAGTCGCGAACAGGTCATAAAGTTCGGCAAGGAACGAGCCGAGGAAGGCGCCGGACCTGTCACCGTTGGAATAGACATCGGATACATCCGGACATTGCTGGTGCACGGCGCGGCTGTGCATGGACTGCCTTATTCAGCGGAGCCGGTGGAACTTGGTCGTGTCGCCCTCGCCCGCTTGGGTCTTGTTGGCAAGGGCAACGAACGCGATCGGCGGCCGACACTTGGCGAGATAGAGGCCCTCATCCGGTACTTCAGAGAAAACAACTTCCAGATTATCCCCGTCGACAAGATCATCCGCTTTGCGATCGCCACCGCCATGCGGCTCGGGGAAATCTGCAACGCCACGTGGGAGGACCTGAACGACCGCAACAACACCCTGCTGATACGAGATCGCAAGGACCCACGCCACAAAAAGGGCAATCACATGCGCATCCCGCTCCTCGATGTGAGTGGTTACGACGCCCGCGCGATCCTCGAAGAGCAGCGTTTCTCCACTGAGGGAAAGGGACGCATCTTCCCCTACAATGGGAAGTCGGCCGGAACCGCCTTCCGACGTGCCTGTCATGAACTGAAGGTCGAGGATCTGCACTTCCACGACCTGCGTCACGAAGGCACAAGCCGCCTGTTTGAAGCTGGCTTCACCATCGAGCAGGTCGCCATGGTCACCGGGCACAAGGATTGGAAGATGCTCCGCCGCTATACCCACTTGAGGCCGGAGCAACTTCATGTGATCGCGGCGAGGCTTCAACAGACACCGCCACATACGGAGTTGCGGCAAGCAATCGGCTAATACCACTTTGCCAGACATCCGCCGTTGCTGGGAGGACAACGACGAATCCAGGATGGATTGAGCGACGTTGTCACGGGTCGCAAGGATTGGAAGATGTTGCGTTGATATACTCATCTTAGCCGGAAACCCTGCACACGATCCGAGCTGCGAGGACAGCCTAGCCGACCGCCAATAAATTGGCGCTTCCTAAGGAAACCGCAGGCCGCTCCGTGGAAAACGCAGCGATGATCGCCTCGAGCGAGACATTCAATGCGCTGGAAAAGGTCCGGCCCTTCTGCCAAATCGCAACGTAGTGATAGAGCGCGGACGGCTCCACTGGCCTTATTCCCAAGTGAAACGCAGCGTACTCACGCGCGATAATCTCGTTGGTTATCGAAATGCCTAGGCCAGCCGAAACGTATCCGGCTTCGTGACCGTTGCAATCGAATTCCACCAGTATGTCCGGCTCAACGCCGGCGAAGCGCAACGCGTTGAAGTTCATTTGGTGGGCGGCGAACTGCGGATCGATATCGACGATCGTTTCGCCTGCCAGGTCGTGAGCCTCGATACAGGTCTGTTGCGAGAAGCGATGGTCGGGATGGAAAATGCATACGTTTCGTGCCGACCCGAGCGGCGCCCATTCAAACAGCCGTGGATCCAGGGGCAATCTCGAGATTCCAAGATCCGCCCGCCCAGACAGGATGTGCTCGCCGATCTGTTCGTAGCTTCCCGAAATCGACCGGATATTCGAAGCGGTCTTTGAGTGGATAATCGCCACGACCTTGGGCAAGGTCACGAACCCGAAAACAGAAGGCGCGGCAATCGCAATCCGTTGCTTTTCCTCGTTCTTCATTGCGAAGATCGACGCTTCCAGCCGATCCAGGGACGTCAGGGCAAGTTCTACGTTTCGCAGGAGTTCCCAGGCTTCCTGCAAGGGGACGATGCGGTTGGCTGATCTGTTGAAGAGTGTGATGCCGAGCGTGGTCTCGAGTTGCTTCACATGTTGACTGACGGCCGGCTGGCTTATCCCGAGTGCTGCCGCCGCTCGCCTTGTCGAACCAGCCCGCAACACTTCTCTGAAGACCTTCAGTTGACTCAGCAGGCGCCGGATCTGCTGCGGCTCCTTCGACCAGGAGTTTTCGAGCGCCTCCCAGACCTGCTCCTGACGGGCGTGATCGTCGGTCACGGTAAAGGCCATGAGCTGCTCGAGCTGCATGCCCTCCTGCTCGTAAACCTCGTGCAGCTTGGCCGAAACCTTAGCGAGCCGCAGACGCTGCTGCACGAACGTTGCGGATACGAAGAAGCGTGCCGCGATCTCCTCGCGGCTCGCGCCCTGGTCGTGCAGGGTCTGGAAGGCGCGAAACATGTCGAGCGGATGCAAATCTTCGCGTTGAAAATTCTCGGCCAGCGAATCCTCCTCGATCGGGATCGCGCTGTGGACATCGCTGACGACGCAGGGAACGGGCTCGGTCTTGACCATGCGCTTTTGCTTGACCAGCAGTTCCAGCGCGCGATAGCGGCGCCCGCCAGCCGGCACCTCAAACATTCCGGTCTCGTTGCCCTCGCCATCCAACACTGGCCGGACGTTGAGGCTCTGGAGCAGGCCACGCCGTGCGATCGAGGCGGCGAGGTCCTCGATCGTTTCCCCGCGCTTGATGCGCCGGACATTGGACTGGCTCAGCATCAGCTTGTTGAAGGGGATATCACGCGAGGCGTTGAGGGTGATCTTCTGCTTGGGCGTAACCATGTGGACTGTCTCCGCGACGGGCGGCCGAGACTCTCTCGACCTCCAAACCCGTCACAAAGGAAGGCGCAGCCCTCTCACTCCGAGGACTGCGCCGCACGCGAATCTGAAGGAACACAAGACCGCAGACACGACTTTGCGCATTTGCGGCTTTGCGGATTTCAAGCTGAGATCTCACCCGCCCTCCCAACCAAGCTGGGCGGCCTGGTAGAGGACGCGTTCGGCGTCGCGAATGCTTTCGGCCCGGCGAGCGGCCTCTGCCCAGACCGAAATCGGCAAGTCGGTGGCAAAGAAGATGTCGCGCTCGATGCCCATGCCGAAGGGCAGCCGGATCGACGTCATCTCAAGGAGCGAGAAACGGCCCAACTCGGGACAGCCGAGATCGGCGAGACCGAACATGGCGTCGCCATCGGCATCCAGCTCGGTCGCGAGCCATGTTCCTTCGCCGAGCGGGTTGAAGAGCTTCACCACCGGCACGTGATCGGCGTCGCGCTCGCGGCCATTGGCGAGCAGGCGCTCGCGCAGCTCGTCGGTGAGGAGGTTCATGCCGCCCTCCTGTCGATCTCGGCATCTTCGACCTCGGCCGGGTCTGCCTTGGCTGCCCCGTCAGGTTGCGGTAGCAAGGCGAGCAGCCAGTCGGCCGCCTTGCTGGCCTGGGAGGCCGCGCGAACGATGGCGCGGTTGTCTTCGCGCAGGACCTCGAGCCATGAGGCCAAGTAGTCGGCGTGGCGCACGGTTGGCACGATGCCAAGCGAGGCGCAGCAGAAAGCTGCGTTCATCTCGGCGACCAGTTCCTCGAAAGCATATCTCTTGGTGCCGAAGGCGCCGCCGAGGTCGCGGCCGACGCGGGAGGCATGGCCGGTCGCATGACCAAGCTCGTGCAGGGCGGTGCGGTGCCAGTCGATGGTCTCGAAATAGGCCTGCGGGGGCGGCACCCGGACGTAGTCCTGCGCCGGCACATAATAGGCGCGATTGCCACCGATGCGGAAATCGATACCTGTCGCCTTGATCAGCGCCTCGACCGCAGGCTCGATCAGTCCGGGCTCCGGCGCAGGCGGAGCCGCGGCCAGATCGTCGGGCAGATTTTCGCATTGCGCCACGTTGAACACGATGAAGCGCTTCAGGAACGGTATGGCCTGTGCTGCCTCGCCGGTCTCCCGCGCGCGCTTCTTCTCGTCGTCAGGGATGAAGCGATCGGCATAGACGACGGTGGTCCCGTGTTCGCCCTTGCGGATATGGCCGCCCAGCGATAGCGCCTGGCGGAAAGTCAGCCAGCCCTGGACGGGAAAGCCATGCTCGACGACCGCACCCCACAGGATCAGCACGTTGATCCCCGAATAGGCGCGGCCGGTGGCGGCGTTGGCCGGCATAGCGAGGGGCGCTCGCGCCGCCGTCGTGCCCCAGGGCTGCACCCAGGGAAAGCGGCCTGCTTCCAGCTCGGCGACGATCTTGTTGGTGATATCGTCATAGAGGCTTCTTCGGTCGGCGCCGGCGTGAGCGTAATGTCTGGACATCGCGGTTCTCCGCGACGGGCGCCGGAGGCCTCTCCACCAGCTCTCAACCCGTCACGGCAAAACGGTCCCTACTCTCACTCTAGACGGCGTTGCGGGGCTCCCCGCAGAAGGGGCGATGCTCTCGAATTTGGGGCAAAGGCGCTCCGCGCCAAATCGGCAAGTGTCGCTGATCATCTAGTATGGTTATTGCTACCGGACTGCGTGGCGGATGCGGTCGGTAAGCGTTTGTTCAACGTCGAAATAACCTTCCCAGGCTTCGGGCAACTGAGCCCGCGCGGCGGCGGCGAAAACATCGAAACCGTTGGCGCGTTCGCAGGTGGGCAATTCATCCCAGCTGACGGGCACCGCGCACGACGCCCCCGCGCGTGCCCGAGTCGACCAGGGGCAGATTGCAGTGGAGCCCTGCCCGTTGCGCAGGTAATCGAGAAACATTCGGCCTTTGCGCTTCGCCTTGCTCATGTTGGCGACGAAGCGCGACGGATCTGTACGGGCCAGTAGTTCGGCGAAGTCTTGGCAGAAGCTTTTGACCTCGTCCCAGTCTGCCTCCGGGACGAGCGGCACGACCACATGAACGCCCTTGCCGCCCGACAGCAACGGCCACGACTGCAGTCCAAGCGCTTCCAGAATGCCCCGAATGTCGAGGGCTGCCTGCTTGACGGCAGTGAAGCCCAAGCCCTCGTCGGGGTCGATGTCGAAGATCATGCGGTGCGGCAGATCCGGCTGCTGACGACGGCTTCCCCAGATGTGGAATTCGAGCACATTCATCTGGACGCCTGCGATCAGCCCGGCCAGGTCATCGACCCACAAGATGCGGCTTTCCTTACCGGACATCTTCTCCAACTGACCGTCATGGATCGCCTTGGGCATGCCTGGTAGTCTGTGCTTCTGAAAAAAGGTCTGCTGCAGATCGCCGTCGGTATCGCGCACCAGCGAAAGCGGCCGATCCTGGATGTGCGGCAGCATCTTCTCGGCGACCACGGCGTAGTAGGCGGCGAGTGTGGCCTTGGTCACCTTGGTTCCGGGATACATGACCTTGTCCGGATGCGTCAGCTTGACGCCCACAGCAGCGGCGATCTCCTTGCCGATTCCCGGATCGAGATTGGCGGAGCCAAGAGTTGTCGGCGTCTTCGGCATCTCCATCACCACCTGGTCGGCCCGCTTGTCTTCGCGCATGCCCTCAAAGCTCGGATGCCGCAAGCTGCCGTCCGGTGTCACTTCGGCATAGGTGACTTCGGCGACCAGCTCGGGCTTTACCCACCGGGCACGGCGGGCAATGTCTCGCGGAACAGAAGCGAAAGCCGGCTTCTCAACACGGCGTTTCTCGAGCTTCGCGAGGATGTCCTTGCGCATCGCCGCGGTGAACCCCGTGCCGACGCGGCCGCGATAGATGAGCTGGCCATTGTCGTAAGTGCCGAGGATTAGCGAGGCCATGCCCTGTCCTGTGTCACTTGGGCGGTAGCCGCCGACAACGAATTCCTGTCGCTTCGTGCACTTGATCTTGAGCCAACTCCGGGTGCGGTCGCCGACGTAGGAGCTGTCGGCGCGCTTGGCGATGACGCCTTCGTGGCCGGCCTCGCACATGGCGTCGAACACCCTTTTGCCCTGGTCGACTATGTGGCTGGAGAATTGCAGGCAGTCGTCAGGGCGGCGAGCGCCCAGCAGGGACTCAAGTCGCTCCTTGCGCTCGATGAGCGGCTGGTTCGATAGATCTTCGCCATCGAATTCAAGCAGATCGAAGGCGTAGAACTTGAGCGGCATACCTGCGGCAATGCCGGTTTTCAACATGGAAAAATTCGTGCGGCCCTGGCTGTCTATGGCCACGATCTCACCATCGATCAGCACCGAGCCTTTGGTCAGTTTCTGAAGCGGCGGCAGGATGACCTTGAACTGTCGGGTCCAGTCGTGACCATTGCGGGTATAGACGACGACGTTCGAGCCGGAGATGGCGACTTGGGCACGATAGCCGTCGAACTTCATCTCGAAGAGCCAATCTCCGCCGACCGGTATGTCGTCTGTCAATGTGCAGAGCTGGAACGACCGAAACTCCGGCAGCGGATAGGTAGGGATAGATTCTGAGTCTCTGCGCCGTGTGCGCCTTTTGCTGAGGGTGCCATCTACAGCCGCCATGCGGAACTCGGATACATAGTCCGATTCAATACCCTGCCTTGGATTCGGTTCCATGCCCAAGCATCTACGCGACGGCGACCGGCGGCGCTCTAAGGAAGAACGGCGTATAAACCGTAGTCCTGCGCGCGTCCGCAACAGTGGATCATTGTCGCGCGTAGGACGGAGGAAATTCGCCCCCGCCGCGGGCGGTGAACGGGACAGCCGTAGGAGCGTCAGCATAGCGCCGGCCGCAGGACGGGACGCGGGACCGACTGTCCCCGTCCGCGGTGGTCCGCATGTTTTGCGTCGAAGCCGACCGGCCGAGATCGCGCGCATTTCCGGCTCTCGACAGTCCGACCGCTGATCGGCGACGATGCGATAGGATTGTCCAACCCAGTGGCGAGTTGGCCCGGACGAAATCGATGAGGTCTTGCATCCCTTCACCCCTCAATTGCGTGGCAGCTTGTGAATTTCCAGCCTGACAGGCCCTCCCCTGTCACAACTTGTGCAGAAGAGCGCTCGCTCGACCGAACTGAACAGAGCGCCTTTTCCATAGCGTTCGATAAGCCCGGCAGGCTTTACCGTTGCATGGTGTGAACAGGATCTGCACCAGGCCCGCAACACATGCCACTCGCGAAGATCTCCGAGCGCCACATCGAGCCCTGCGTGAACGCTGCCGTCGATGATGGTCTGTGGCGGGATTTTCACCTCGCCCGGTGTCAGAATTTTCTCCATCACGTGCCGACTGTTGTAGTGGATCAGCAACATGCCCGGCCGCCGCCGGATGGCGGCTTGCCAGGCTGCCTGGCTCACCGTTGAATCGGTAGAACGCGAAATGGTTTCTGACAAAGCCTGCTCGTCGCGATCCCAGACCTCGATCCGAAAATTGTCTTCCGCTGTTTTTGCCATAGCTTCGCCGGCCAGCGCGATTGACGCCGAGCCATGGTCCTTTGCTGCTCAAGATCACGCTGAAATAAGGAACATATTCCTCTCTCGTCAAGGGCGCGCTTGACTCGGTGTTCTCTTTTTGTTCACAATTGGCAGGATTAGGCCATAGGAGGCGAACCATGGAACTTCGCTTGAACATTGAAGACGCCACACCCCAAGAGCTCGAACGCGGCATCGCGGCAGCCGAAGCGGTGTTTGCACGCGCCGGCATTACGGCCTTGCAGGGCGCGGAAGGACTGTTCGCCTTGGAAGGCTGGGACATCAAGGGTTTTCCGGAAGACGATCAGCCAACCGAGGACAAAGACCAAGCTGCGGCAATCTGGATGGAAGCCGACGAGGCTGCAGCGACGGCATGTTGTGCGGGCTGGCCGGCGGAAAAAGTTCCGCACCATCAGGTCATGGAACTGATCAATGTCCCCCGCACAAAGTTGCAAGCCGAGGCGGTTCCAGACACCTGGCCAGAGCGCCAGCAGCTCTATCCTGACGTCGTCAAGCGGTTGGAAATCACGACCGGGCCGGACCGCCAGATCGATTTCGATATTGCCTTCGTTCTGGGTTGGGTTCCCGAGCGGCCGACGCTGGATCGGGTTGAGCCGCTGTCGGAAGATGGAGACCGCATCCCCTTCTTCACCAGCGACCTTGCCCAGGTCGAAGAGATGGCTCGCAAGGCGCTCAAGGACTGGACAATCGAGATCGACCGAGATCCCTGTGATGCCCACGTTTTCAACCCGGCGGCCAGCGATGACGGTGATGAGTTGCGCATGGCGGCATCGCGTGATTTCGACGGTTCCTTGCATATGGAGAAGCCGCCGGCAAATCCTGCAATCGCGCTGACGCTGGCAATGATGTGCGGCCAGTCTATGCATTTCGAATAGTGGTCAAACGCAGTCGAGGCTCACCAACGCCATCGGTCATCGACCGCGACTGGCCACACCAGGTTGCGCTGCCGGATGACCTCTGCACCGACCGGAACTTCACCATGATCGCGAAGTTCTGCCAGGAACGAGGGCTTAAGCACCAGACGCGGCATGTGCAGGCGATATGGCCGAACGGCAAATATGAAACCTATCGGCTCCATTGCTTCAGCGATGCGGCATCAGCAAAGTCGTTCATTGACCACTTCGAGGGGCTGATGTTCGATCCAAGGCGGGATCGGGAGAATGGAAACGTGCGGGGCGTCTGGCGCCGGACGGGTGAATACACACCGGTTCTCGATCTCGGTCCGCTCAGCGTACCAGAGATCTTGCGCAGCTAAGTCACGAGCTTTCGGGGCGAACAGTCTCGACCGAGAGCGATCCGGCCGGAAGCGGCCGCAACAGCTCAGCCTCAGGCTTTGTCAAATTGATCCAGGCCGCCCAGCTCTCCGGCTGAAGGACCACGACCTGACGATTGTGATATGGCGCGACGTCCGGTCCGGGATCGGTCGTCAGCATGGTGAAGGTGGGTGGCTTGTTGCCGACAGCTTCACGCCAAAGCCCCGCGACGGCCATGAACGGAGAGCCGTTGAGTGTGAAGCGATGTTTCGCCTTCGGATATTTGGCGCCGGTGAATTCGAAGAATGCGGAGGCAGGAACCAGGCAGCGGTTGCTGTTTCCGAATTGCCGACCCTCGGAGCGGAAGTTGAACACAGGCCCGCCTTTTGGTCCTGTCGGCGGAAATCCGAACGTCATCGATGCCAGTTCGATCGCGTCCCCGGCGGCGCGCATTATCGGCGCCGGATCCTTGATGCGGACGTCGTCGGCCTGTGGCAAATCGAGTTCGGTTTGGTGGGCCGGGATCTTAAGCGCCAGCGACGCCATGATCCGGCAATATTCGGCCCAAGCGACATGCTGCTCGTAATCATTGCACATGCAGAGCTCCAGACCTGGGCGACCTCTGTTGATATTACGGCAAGCGAGCACGCCATGGAAAGTGGCGGGTGCTCAACCTCAAGGGTTCCGCTCAACCAGAATATCCGCCTCCTTTGCGGCCTCAACAAAGGCCTTCCGAGCGTCGCGGGGTCTCTTTGATCCCCTCGAGAACGCCGAGGCAGGCTTTTCGTGCAGCGACATGTTTTTGCCTGTCATCGCCGGCCATCTGTTGAACAAGATATCCGCTGCCTGGACTACCCGGTCCACGGTGTAGACAGTGTTCCGCGACCGGCCAAGCGCCACTCGCACAGGCTTTTCAAACCGCTGGTCCTGCAAACAACCCTCCCAAATGCGAACGCGACTCAATTCGCGACGAAGCTATAGGTTCCTAGTGCAGAGCGAGCCGAAGCATCGGGGCATGGCGGCTTTACCGTTCGGCAACCTAGCTTCCGTAGTGCTTCCGCGCAAAAGGGCGCGGGGAACACTCATCCTAGATTCGCTAAAAGTGTTATATTGAAAACTGGCGCACCCGACAGGATTCGAACCTGTGACCTCTGCCTTCGGAGTTAAGGCATTCCAACAAATCAGAAAACGCGCGCTTTGGTAGGGACCTCGGCGCCCCGCCGACTGAAAACCAGCCAACCCAACCCGCATGCCAGGGCGACGTTGATCAGTGCCAGGCCGGCAAGTGTCGCCAGCGTGCCGTAAGCGCCGAAGCGCTCCAGAAGCAAAGCGCCGATGGACGGTGCTGCCGCCTGGGCAATCAGGCTCGGCATGGCGAGGCGTCCCATCAGCTTGGCGTAGTCATCTGAGCCGAACATCGCCAGCGGTAGCGTTCCCCGCGCGATCGATTCCAGGCCGATGCCAGCGCCGTAGAATGCAAGTGCCAACGGGACGATCGGCATACCAAGCCAGAGCGCCGAAACGCCAATCGCGACGAAAGTCACCGACGCGAACTTCGTCCAGATCGGGTGATGAAAACGTGCGATCACCGCCAGCGAATAAAACAGCAGCGGCCAGCGCTGCCTTCCCGCCAATGATGCGGGCGCGCGGTCAGCCACCGGCCCTTCCGCCTTAAAGGCCAGCCACGCCGCGCCGTGCATGACAAGCATGGCAAGCGAAACAAGGCCGCAATAGAACGCCACCGGATTGAGCAGGCCAAACAGGGTACCCTCGTAGAACGGCCGCAGGTCGGTGGAGAAATGGAACGGCACGCCTCTCAGGGCATTGCCCACCGCCACGCCAAAGACGAGCGCCGGCACGGCGCCGCCGATGAACAGCGCCCAGTCCCAGTTCGAACGCCAGCGGGCGTCTTCCCGCTTGGAACGGTACTTGAAGGCAACCGGTCGCAGGATCATCGCGAACAGAACCAGGAACATCGCGAGGTAGAAGCCCGATCGACGAAGGGCAGCAATGCCCCGACACCAATGTCAAAGCCGTCGGTGACCGCGAAGCCAATCAAAAGGACGCCAAGCAGCATCCACCACACAATTGGCAGCGTTTCATAGTTGAAGGGAAAATCGATCATCGTCATTCTTCCTTGCAGGGGCTTATTGGGCGATCCGTGTGCGATCGCCAACGGGAGGCGCGATATCCGCGCCGACAGCCGGACCTTTTGCTATCGCCTGCAGCATCAACCGCACCTCGATCACGGCCAGCACGCCGTAGACGACGATGAAGCCGAGGATGGTGATCAGGAGGTTAGGGATGCCGAGCTCGGACGACGCGTCCAACGGAGGCAGCCAATTCCGAGGAGCCCACCCTCGGCAGGACGCTCCGCGTCGCGCACGGGCTGGCCGCTCCCGGCTTTCTTTCCACCCTTGCATTGCAGGCAGCGCGCGCTGTGCTGCGGCTTGCCTTCATCGGCATCGGCCTGGCGGCCATGTTCGTGGGCGGGATGATCTCTGGCCGAGTCAACTGGCCGCTGCTCCGCGCGGCCTTGGCGAGCCTGATCCCTCGGCTCGGTCATCGGCCTGGTGGCCGACCGCGCTGTCGCCAATACGGAACCAGGCTTTGCCGACCTTCAGCTCTGGCAAAGCCTGTTCATCCTCATGATCGCGCCGGAGTATTTTGTCCCGTTCCGCCATTACGCCGAGCAGTATCACGCCAAGGCGGAGGGCTTCGCCGCCGCGACCGCGCTCGACACGCTTGTGCTGGCAGGTCGTCCGCAATCCCCGGCTTTCGAAGCCGCCAAAGCCACCCGCGCCCTGACCGATGCGACATCGCTCTGCCAGGGACCGGACCGGTGGCCATCACCGGATCGAGCGGATCGGGCAAATCCACCCTGCTGCGCCACCTCGCCGGGATCGGCTTCGCGCCTCGGTGCAACGGAGCATTGCTGGCATTGTCTCACCTCCGGTTCATCCCAGGTTTCAGGAGAGACCCAAGAAAACATCCGATCCCCACAAACTAAGTGCTCCGTCGGAGCTTCGGCATTGATTTGCGTCAAAGTGGCGATGCGCAATTGTGCCATGCTGAACAAATGAAAACAGGGCTGGCCCAACTTCGCACCTTACTTTCCGTGATCGTCCTGATCGCGGGCGGCGTCGTTGCGGTGGCTGGCTTCGCCGGGCAGGGTTCGGTCTTGGGCGCCGACATCCGGCCCGTTGCCGACGTTGCAGCCCGTTCCACCGGTGGCTCGAGCCAAGTGACAAGTGATGTCGCAGCAACTGCCCAGCATCACCCCGATGGCTGTTGCGAGCACCCTGACTGTACGTACTCGTCCGCATCGGGCTGTTGTGCTGCTTATATTTTTGCGGCCGGCGAATGTGCGGTCGTCAATTGCGCACCAAGCACCACCCGTTTCGTAGCGGGCAAGGTGTTCCTGGCAACGGGCATTGACCCCGAGGCGCTCCTGCAACCTCCCCAGATCTTCGTCTGAGAATTGCGCATCGCGGCTGTTGAGCTCGGCGCCACTCGTCAGGGTCGATTCAGCGAGAATCCGCGAAACCAAACCGGTATCGGCGATCCGGTCTGCCTTTTCGCACCCAATTCCTAATTTGCCTGTCCGTTTCACATCGACGACAAGGAAACAGTCATGAAAACCCACCTTCGCTTGATCACGCTTGCCGCATTCGTAACCCTGTCGGGCGCGGCTTCTGCACAGACAGATCCGCACCATCCGGCGGCTGACGCACCACAAGCTACGACAACGGCGCCGGCTGCGGAGGCGATGCCGGGCAGCTCACCCGAGCAGTGCGCGGCGATGATGTCCACGATGCAAAATATGATGCCGATGATGCAACAGATGATGCCGATGATGGAGAAAATGGCTCCCATGATGCAGCAGATGATGCCGATGATGCAGCAGATGATGCAAGGCGGCACAATGCAGGGCGGCGGCATGATGCAAGGCGGCGGCATGACAAACATGCCGATGGACGCTGCCAACATGTCCGAGTCCTCCAAGGCCTATATGGATGCCATGAAGCGAATGGACGGGCCGATGATGCAGGGCGTCCAGGCCGGCGATTCCGATGTCGCTTTCGTCCAGGCGATGATCCCACACCACCAAGGGGCTATCGATATGGCCCGTGCTGTCCTGCAATTCGGCAAAGATGATCAGGTCAAAGTCTGGGCCAATCAGATTGTCACGGCTCAGCAGTCTGAGATCGCCGCCATGCAGGGATGGCTCAAGCAACACGCGAAGTGACAGGAGGAAGACATGGACAAACTCAGCGTCCTGTCCGTCGGCATTGCGCTTGGCATGACGTCGGCCCTGACGAGCATGCTCTGCGCTTTGGCCGTCGCCATCTGGCCGGACGCAGCGCTCAATTTCTTCGGCGCCATCATGCACGGGCTCGACCTCAGCGCGGTCAGATCCACGGCGCCGATGAGCCCCTTCCGCGTCCTCTACGGCGTCCTCGGACTTGGCATCGTCGGGCTGCTGGCGGGTGTCGTTTACGCCTCAATCTACAATGTCGTCGCCACGGGGCGGCGGTAAAGCAAGCCGAGGTTCAGCCCATGAAAGCCACCGCCAATCCACGGACGACGTCGTCCGTCACCCTTGCTCTGGCGGGGATGATCATCGCCGGGATCGGACTGTATTTTATCACACTCAGGCCACCACTGCTGCCCGAGGATGTCCGCTATATGAATCTCTCGGCCGCCGAGCTCGAAGCGATCGGTCCACGTCTTGCGTTGTGGCTGACACAGATCTTCAGGGTGCTCGGTGGTTACGCCCTCGCCACCGGCGTTCTTCTGATTGCGCTGGCGCTCACCGCGTTCCGCGCACGCGATCCGGTCGCGGTGGCCGGCGCCGTGGTCGGAGGAGCGTCGTCCATCGGTTTGATGTCGGTCGTGAACTTCGTGATTGGCTCCGACTTCAGGTGGCCACTGTTTGCCTGCGCGATGGTCTGGGCCGTGAGCCTCATCGCGTATGGGCTCGAAAGCTCCGGCAATGACAACCGCTGACGAATAAGGAACCCGTCCCATGAATACCAATAACGTGCACCGCATGTCCGATCCCCCGACCGGGTCCGAACCAGAACCGGAGGCCGAGGCAGGTGGATTTTGGACTTCGAAGACCGGCCTGGTCACGATCGCTTTCCTGCTGCTCGCCGCGTTTTTCCTTCTCACTGAGCACCGGGCTCATACCTTCGGTGTCCTTCCGTTTCTGCTGCTGCTCGCCTGTCCTCTGCTTCACGTTTTCATGCATGGCGGCCACGGCCGCCCCGGGGGCCATGGGAGCCACCAGGGGCATGCTCAGCACCAGGAAACTGAACCGGGCGGGCAAGACGGCACCACCCACCATAAAGGAGCATGACGATGGTCGAGCAATCTCCAGCCTACGGCCTCTGGGGCCTGGTCATAGTCAATTCGGCGGTTTTCATTCTGTTCGCATTCAGCTTCTTCAAGCCGCGAACCGGCCGTGACTGGCGCTCCTTCGGTGCATTCAGCGCCTTCCTGGTGGCGTTGTTTGCCGAGATGTATGGCTTTCCCCTGACGATTTACCTGTTCTCGGGGTGGCTGCAATCACGATACCCCGGCATCGACTGGTTCTCGCATGATGCCGGTCACCTCTTGGAAATGATGTTCGGCTGGCGTTTCAATCCGCATTTCGGGCCCTTCCACGTTCTCAGCTTCTTCCTGATCGGCGGCGGTTTCATGCTGATCTCGACCGCGTGGCGAGTGCTTTACGACGCGCAGCGTCACAATCGCCTCGCAACCGGCGGCCCCTATGCCTCCATCCGGCATCCGCAATATGTCGGCTTCGTCCTCGTCATGGCGGGATTCCTCGTGCAATGGCCGACGCTGCTGACGCTGGCGATGTTCCCGATACTGGTCGGCATGTATGTGCGACTTTCCTTGATCGAAGAGCGTGAGGCGAGAAAGGAATTCGGCGACGCATACGACCGCTACGCAGCCCGTGTGCCTGCCTTTTTCCCGCATCTGGCCAAGCTGTTCGGCTCCGGCGGCGAGCGCCGCGCACCCTGAAGGGCGGACCCCATTGGGGCTTCATCCTTGTGTGCTGAACGAAACAACGAAATTCCGAAATCCGAACTAGAAAGCAACGGAACGATCATGAAACGCCGCGATATCCTGAAGGGCGCAGTGGCAGGCGCAGCAGCTTTTGCGATCCCATCGGCCTTGCTCGCCGCAGCCTTCGCCAGCCAGTCAGGCGGCCAGACGCTTGTCATCTCGCGCCGCACGGTCGAGGTGAACGGCAAAGCTGCAAGCGTCTTCGGACTGCGAAGGGTCGACGGCGCGCCTGGCCTGCGTTTGCGGGCGGGCGATGCCTTCAATGTGCTGCTTAGAAACGAGACTGCCGAACCGACCATCATACATTGGCACGGGCTGACGCCGCCCTGGCCGAGCGACGGCGTCGCCGACGCGCCACTGCCGCTCATCGGCGCTCAAGCCGATCGTAGTTTCGATTTTCCGGTCGGGGAGCCCGGCACCTTCTGGATGCACGCCCATACCCTGCAGGAACAATTGTTGCTCGCTGCGCCGCTCATCGTCGCCGACCCCGCCGATGACGCAAAAGACGAGCAGGAGGTTGTTATCCTGCTCCACGATTTCTCGTTCTCATCGCCGGAGGAGTTGCTGGCCGGTCTGCAGAATAAGAATAGCGCCGGCTCCATGCCGATGGCTGGTATGGATATGTCGGGAGCGCAACCCGACGCCATGGCAGG
Organism: Mesorhizobium sp. M7A.F.Ca.US.008.03.1.1; assembly: GCF_003997495.1. Taxonomy (GTDB): domain Bacteria; phylum Pseudomonadota; class Alphaproteobacteria; order Rhizobiales; family Rhizobiaceae; genus Mesorhizobium. The sequence continues at coordinate 152,928 of NZ_RZRU01000011.1, forward strand.
GATGAAGCATGGCGGCATGGTGATGGATATCAACGACATCGAGTATGACGCCTATCTGGCTAACGACCGGTCCCTGAACGACCCCGAGATCGTCCCGGTCGAACAGGGCGGGCGCGTGCGGGTGCGGATCATCAATGGCGCCACGGCGACGGCGTTCACAATTGACTTCGGCGAGCTTGAAGGTGAACTGATCGCTGTCGACGGCCAGCCCGTCGAACCGGTCAGGGGCCGGCGGTTTCCAATGACGATGGGCCAGCGTATCGACGTGCGCGCGCGGTTGCCGCGCGACCTCACCTCCTCCTTTCCGATCCTGGCGCTGCGCGAGGGAAGCAAGGAACGGACCGGAATTGTCCTGCGTCCGGCAGGGGCGGCGGTGGCCAAGCTCGGGACGGTGGCTGATGTCGACGCTCCGGTTTTGGACCTGGCGCTCGAGGCACAACTTCGGGCGATCGCGCCACTTGCATCACGCCCTGCCGACAAGACGTTCGAAATGGCGCTGAACGGCGACATGGCCGCCTATCGCTGGGGTCTCGAAACCAGCGCGCCCATCCTCGTGGACAAGGGCGATCGCGTCGAGATCACGCTGCGCAACGACACCATGATGGCTCACCCGATGCACCTTCACGGCCATCATTTCCAGGTGGTCGCGATTGACGGGCAGCGTTTCCGGGGCGCAGTTCGCGACACCGTGCTGGTGCCGCCGATGCACTCGATCACCATTGCCGTCGATGCCGTCAATCCCGGCAAATGGGCATTCCACTGTCACCATCTCTACCACATGGCGAGCGGCATGATGTCGACCTTTGCCTACCGAAGCTGAGACACCGCAGGCGGTGCGATTGCTGCCACGAACGGGCGGCACGGAGAAGAATGATGAAAAAGGTCAATCTGGAAGTGCGCGACCTTGTCGGCATGATGGATTTCGCGGCGGTCGAAAAACGTCTCGCGGCGTTGCCGGGCGTTGCCAGTGTCGCCATGAACGCGGGATCGACAACCGCGAGCGTCGAATTTGACGAGGGGCAGACGAGCCCGGAAGCCCTTGCGATGGAAATCAAGGCCTGCGGCTTCCATTGCCGTGGCGAGGTCGTGCCGCGGCATGTGTGCATTCCCGATAGCACGACGATACCGCCGGGGCGTCCGCGCGCGACCTCTGAGCACGCCGGGCACGACCACGCCCAGCACGATCATGGGGGGCACGCCGCCATGATCGAGCCGGTTCCGGTGGGCAAGAGGACGGCTGCGGCCATTCCGCACGACGCCATGGCTCATGAGATGGGACACGGTGCCGGCATGGACATGCGGGGCATGGTCAAGGACATGCGCAACCGGTTCTTCATCAGCCTGGTCTTCGCGCTGCCGATTTTCGCCATGGAGCCGATGGGCCTGGGCGAGCCCTGGCTGCGCCCGCCTTTCGGGCTAAGTGAAGACGTCTCGATGTTTTTCCTCGCCAGCGCCGCGATCCTTTATCCGGTCTGGCCTTTCCTGGTCGCCGCCTGGCGAGCCTTGCGCAACGGCGTCCTCAACATGGCCGTGCTGGTGGTGCTGAGCGTGGGCACCGGCTACATGTTCAGCGTCGGCGCAACCTTCTTCTTCGAGGGGCAGCAATTCTACGAGGCCGCGAGCGTGCTGCTCGTGTTCATCCTGCTCGGCCATTGGCTGGAGATGCGCGCCCGCGCCGGGGCCTCGGCCGCGATCAGGGCATTGCTCGACCTTGCTCCACCCAAGGCCTCCATCTTCCGCGATGGCAAGGAGGTCGAGGTTGCGACCGCAGACGTCGTGCTCGGCGACATCGTGGTCCTGCGGCCCGGCAACAAGCTTCCCGTCGACGGCGAGGTGATCGAGGGCTCCTCGACCATCGACGAATCGATGCTGACCGGCGAGTCGATGCCGGTCACCAAGAAGGTCGGGGACAAGGTCATCGGGGCGACCATCAACAAGAGCGGGACACTGCGCTATCGCTCAACCAAGGTGGGTGCCGACACCGCCCTTGCCCAGATCGTCAAGCTGGTCCAGGAGGCTCAGAATTCAAAAGCGCCGGCGCAGTTGCTCGCCGATCGTGCCTCGCAGTGGCTGGTGCTCGCCGCGATCGTCATCGGGCTTGTGACCTTCGCCGTCTGGTTCTGGTGGCTCGGCCAGCCTCTGCTGTTCGCGATGACCCTGACCATCACTGTTTTCGTCATCGCCTGTCCCGACGCACTCGGCCTCGCCACACCCATGGCGGTCATGGTCGGCACCGGCCTTGGTGCCGCAAACGGGATTCTGTTCAAGAACGCAGCCGCCCTGGAGGAGGCGACCAAGCTCAATCTGATCGTCTTCGACAAAACCGGCACGCTCACCATGGGGCAGCCGAAGGTGGTCGAAATCGTGCCGGCCGCCGGCGTTTCACCCGACGAGGTTCTGCAAGTCGCTGCCGCCGTGGATCAGGGGTCGGATCATCCGTTGGCTGTCGCCATCGTCGAGCGGGCCAAAGACCAGAAGCTTCCTAAGGTTTCGGACTTTCTGAACATCGAGGGCAAGGGCGCCAGCGCCGCCATCGGTGGAACTCCGGTTTTCCTCGGCAACCGGCGCCTCATGGATGAGCAGAAGATCGATCTTCTGGCACTCGGCAACAAGGCCGAAACGCTCAAGGGCGAAGGCCGCACCGTCATCCACGTGGCACGCTCTGGCAAGCTGCTCGGGCTCATTGCAATCGCCGATATGCCGCGCCCGACGGCCATCGCAACGATTGCCAAATTGCACGAGCAGGGCGTGCGCGTCGCCATGCTCACCGGCGACAACGCCGGCACAGCCAAACGCATCGCCGACGCACTCGGCATAGACATTGTCCTGGCCGACGTCCTGCCTGGGCAGAAGGCAGAAAAGATCAGGGACCTGCAAGGCCAAGGCCTGAAGGTCGGCATGGTCGGCGATGGCGTCAACGACGCGCCAGCCCTGACGCAAGCCGACGTCGGGTTTGCGATCGGTGCAGGCACCGATGTCGCCATTGAAAGCGCCGATATCGTGCTGATGAAGAGCGATCCCTACGATGTGGTCGGGGCGATGACGCTCTCGCGCGCCACGCTGCGCAAGATGCACCAGAACCTGTGGTGGGCGGTCGGATACAATCTCATCGCTTTCCCGATCGCGGCGGGCGTGTTCTACCCGTTCCTGCTGAGCCCCGAGCTAGCGGCGCTGGCAATGTCGGGCAGTTCGGCTCTCGTGGCCATCAACGCCCTGCTGCTCAAGCGAACCAGGCTCGAAGGCATTCGACCTGCCGCAGGATCGATGACCGAAGGCGTCGCTCATCAGCACCCTACGGGCGCACAGGCATGAGCGTGTCAATGCAGGCTCGCCTGCCGACGTCGAGATGGGCCGTGGGCGCACTTCTTGCCTCGGCCTTTGTTGTTGCGCTCGGTTACGGTATCGTCTTGCCGGTCCTGCCGATGATGGTCGAGCGGCTTGCCGGTTCCACGGACCCGACATTCAATGCGCGGCAGATTGGCTTCTTGACCGCTGCCTATGTCGCCGCGCCGGTGGTCGCCGCTTTCCTCTGGGGGAAGTGGTCGGATTTGATCGGGCGCAGACCTGTCCTCGCCGTCGGTCTGATCGGCTTTGCCATAACCCTGGCCGCTTCGGCGCTGGCCCCAAGTCTGCTCATTCTTTATGTCGGGCGAATATTGAATGGCGGCTTCGCGGCTGCCGTGGGGCCAACGGCTCTTGCGTTCATTGCCGACACCGAAGGCAAGGACGATCGCCGCACAAGAGCGTTCGGCTGGATGAGCATGGCATCGATCGCAGGCTTCCTGGTTGGACCCACGCTCGGCGGGCTCGTGGCGAAACTGAAACTTGACTTGGGCGTGACGGCTGTCCCGCCGCAGACCGTTCCCTTCCTTCTTGCGTCCAGCCTCGCTGTAGCGGCAGCTCTTGGCGTGTGGTCTGTGCTGCCTGGAAACCTGGTGCCCGGCCCCCGAGTTGAGGCGAGCAAGCCCGGATCATCAATGTTCGTATCTGGAGAGATACGGCTGCTCGCTCTTGCCGCCGTGGCCGCGGCAGGACTTGGTGCATTCGAGGTCGGGCTCACCCTGCGAAACGTCGAACTCGCAATGGGTCCCGCCGCGCTCGGCCTCATGTTCGCGACATGCAGCGTTGTGATGTTTGCAGTCCAGGGCCTGGTCTTTTCGCCGTTCGTCAAACCGGCAGCGACGAGGCTGCTTGTGACGCCTGCCTTCCTGGTGATGGCGATCGGTTTGGCGGTTATGCCGTCACTTGTCGGGCTCACGGAAATGCTGTTTGCGGTTTCCGTTGTTTCGGCTTCAGCCGGCGTGATCAGCCCGCTGCTCGCCTATTGGGTGTCGCGCATCAGCGCACGCAGCCAAGGTATGGAACTCGGCATCCAGTCGGCAGCGGTCAACCTCGGGCTGTCAGTGGGCTCCGCGGCCGCCGGCCTCTTGTTTGGTTTCCACCGTCTGGAAGGCACCGCCTTCCTCGTCGCTGCCGCGGGCATGGGTCTCGCCGCAATCGCAAGCCTGAAACTGCCGCAACCACCGCCGCTGGAGCAGCCGGCATGAGTGACGCCCACGGCCCGTTACGCCTCGTCCGAGCGGGTATCGACACCTATCAGCAACCTGTCGTCTACATGCATCGCGATTGTCACGTCTGCCGGTCGGAAGGTTTCACCGCTCTTACCCGGGTTCTGGCGCGTAGCGGCGACCGCGAGGTGGTCGCCACGCTCAACGTGGTTGTCGACGATCATCTCGAACTGGATGTCGCCGCGCTGTCGGAGGCGGCCTGGACGATTCTCCAACCAACCGCGGACGCATTCGCCGTATTCAGTCACCCAGAGCCCCCCGTTTCGACACCGGCATTGCGGGCGAAGGTCTTCGGCCGGCGGCTCGGTGAGGCGGACTTTCTCGCCCTCATGCGCGACACCGTCAGCAACCGGCTGTCAGATATCGAACTGACGGCATTCATTACGGCATGCGCTGGCGAGCGGCTGGACGAAGGGGAAACACTTGCCCTCACCAAAGCGATGCTTGCGGTTGGAAATCGCATCGATTGGGGCAGCGGCGCAATATTGGACAAGCATTGCGTTGGCGGCCTTCCCGGAAATCGCACCACGCCCATCGTTGTCGCCATCGTCGCTGCCGCTGGTCACCGCATCCCAAAGACGTCCTCGCGCGCCATCACCTCCCCTGCCGGCACAGCCGACGCCATGGAGGTCATGGCGCCGGTGGCGCTGGACCTCGAAGCCATGCGAAGCGTGGTCGAGCGCGAAGGGGGCTGCATTGTCTGGGGCGGAAGTGTCCGGCTCAGTCCAGCCGATGACATTCTGATCCGCGTCGAGCGCCCGCTCGACTTCGACAGCGACGGGCAGATGGTCGCAAGTGTGCTTTCGAAGAAGGTCGCCGCCGGCTCGACCCACGTGTTGATCGACATTCCGATCGGACCGACCGCCAAGGTGCGTTCTTCTGCCGCCGCCGCGTTACTTGAGGCAAGGCTCATTGCAACAGCGCAAGCCCTTGGCCTTAACCTGTCAGTGCTACGCACCGACGGGCTGCAGCCCGTCGGCTACGGCATCGGTCCGGCTCTTGAGGCGCGAGACGTGTTAAACGTCCTGCGCAACGACGCGGCAGCGCCCCGCGATCTCCGCAGCCGTGCGCTCGACATTGCTGGCGTCTTGCTTGATGCCGCACCCGGGGCAGTGCCGGGAAAAGGGCGGGCCGTGGCATCCACGTTGCTCGACAGTGGCGCTGCGCTTGGCAAGTTTCTGGCGATCTGCGAGGCACAGGGCGGTTTTACCGCGCCTGGAGTAGCTCCGCATATGCGGCCGGTTCTCGCCAACCGCAACGGTCAGATTCAGGGGATCGACAATCGTAGGCTTGCAAAGATCGCCAAGCTCGCCGGCGCTCCAGGCAGCGCTACGGCTGGAATTGATTCAAGGGTTCGGATTGGCGACAGCATCCGGGCCGGTGAGCCGCTGTTTCACGTCCATGCACGGTCACCGGGGGAACTGGACTACGCATTGGACTATGCCTCGGCTCATTCGGGTATATTCGAGATCGGGGGCGGACAATGACCCGCATGCTGCTTCCTTTCCCGTTGCAGCGACCGCTGGCTGACGCGATAGCCCCTTTGCTGGGCGCGCAAACCGGCCGACTCAACTGGCGCCACTTTCCGGATGGCGAATCCTTGGTCACAATCGAGCAGGATTTGCACGGCCTTGATGTGGCGCTCGTCGCCAGTTTGCGCAATCCCGATGCACTCGCCCTGCCGCTGCGGTTCGTCGCCGCGACAGCGCGCGAACTCGGCGCTCGTTCGGTTGGCCTCATTGCGCCTTATCTGGCCTACATGCGCCAGGATAAGCGGTTCAATCCCGGCGAAGCGGTAAGCGCGCCATTGTTCGCACGTTTCCTGGCAGAAAGTTTCGATTGGCTGGTGACAGCAGATCCGCACCTGCACAGGACTCCCGAGCTTTCCCAGCTGTTTCGCATCCCGGCCCGGGCGGTTGCCACGGCTTCACGTATCTCTGACTGGATTCGAGACAACGTCCCGAATGCCGTCCTGATAGGTCCCGACAATGAAAGCGACCAGTGGGTGTCCGAGATCGCCGACCGCGCCGGTGTTGTCTATCAGATCCTGACGAAAACCCGAGGCGGAGACCGCGACGTCGAGGTGAGCCTTCCGTCGATTGATGCCGCTCGCGGCCGAACCCCGGTCATCGTTGATGACATCGCCTCGTCCGGGCGGACGATGATCGAAACCCTGAATCACCTGAGGCGACTTGGTCTGCTTCCCGCAGTCTGCATCGTCATCCATCCCGTGTTCGCTCAAGACGCCTACGAACAGCTATTGGCGGCCGGTGCCGAAAAAGTCGTGAGCACGGACTCCATTCCGCATCCGTCGAATGCGATTTCCATCGCCGGCTTGTTGGCTGAGGGTAGCGCCGAATTCTTCGGGAGCGTTCTTCCAAAAGAGATGCCATAACCACAGCGCTCGCCCGTTTGACAGCCTTTAGTCTCATCCCCCGCCAGCCCGTTGTTCAAACAGCTGGCGTTGATCCCTGATCAAACTCTTGCAACCAACCGCCTTCAAATCCTGCCCGTCGCAGACCGCTTCGGATATACCGGCACGAGCGCATCAACCGCCACAAGAGGCCGTTGCGTTCGTTCTCGATCATCAGGACAACGGGGCCTTCATTGAGGCCGAAGTGCCAAGGCGAAACCCACCATCCAAAGGCGTTGCCGGATGTCCCCGGATGCGTCGGATTAAAGGCCGCCTTGAAGCCATAGGCATTTGCGGCCTTGAGCTTGGCCTGGTGGATGCAGAAGCTGATCGCCGGCCGGACGATTTCGGGAGCAAACGGCAAGGAGGCAGCTACGGCCCACGGAGCGAGCGTGCCATCGTCGGGACCACAGGGCACACCGCGTGCGACATAGCCCTCGAACCGGCGTTCGATGCCGTTCAACTTGAGCGTGGAAGGGCCTGGCCCCTCACTGGCGGTGATGCCCCAGCAGTGTTCGCCATAACCCGCGAATCCACGCGGATTATCGACGGCATAACGCTGCTGGACGAAAGTGGCACGTCGGCTGTTCTCGAAATAGTCGCTTCCCTTGCTGCGCATGAAGGCATCCTGCACGCCGCGAAAATCGATCCATACGTGGGAAAGCTGGTGAATGAACAGCGGTCCGGCATAAAGATATTCGTAGCCGTAACAGTTCTCCCATCGGAACGTCGCGGTCCAGGCAGTGTAGCTGCTCTCGGGCAAGGGGTGGGTCGGCGAACCCAGTCCCAGGACATAGAGCAAGAGCGCCTCGTCATAGCCTTCCCAGCGATACTTCAGGAATCCGTGCTCGGGTGTCCAGCCATGGGTGACGGTTTCTCCCCCGTCCTGCGCCCAGCGCCAATCGGCTCGGTGATAGAGGGCCTCCGCCAAGGTGCGGATCTCGACTTCGGCCTCGCTGTCGGCGTCGAAATACTGCCCTGCAGCCAGCGCGCCCGCCAGCAGGAACGTGCTGTCGACCGTAGACAGCTCGCATTGCCAGGCTCGCCGGCCAGTCCGCATGTCCAGGAAGTGATAGTAGAAGCCGCGATATCCCGTGGCGTCCGGCTCCGGGCCCTGCGGACTGTTCCAGAAGAAGCGCAGCGTTGCCAAGGTGCGTTCCGCGGCCGCGCTTCGCGTCAAGAATCCGCTCTCGACTCCCACCGGATAGCAAGCCAGCGCAAGGCCGGTGGCCGCTATGCTTGCGGGCCAATTCGCTTCGGTCTTGTCCAGAATGAGACCATTGGCAGGGTTCGCTTCATGGATGAAGTAGTCGAATGTCTCCCGCTGCAATATCGCCAGATCATCTTGCATGGCAGAGGTGTTCACCGGATGATCAGTTTCGGGAGGATGCGATCGCATCGCTGTATGCCCTCCCGGACCGCTGTTCATGGATGGGCCAGATACAGGTGATCGAACACACCTTTGACGCCCCTGACGCCTTCGGCAACCACGCGGACAGCGTCCCGCTCACTCTGCGATGAGACCGTACCCGAAAAATGCGCCAGACCATCGCTGACCGTAAGAGTTAACGCGTCTCCTTTGACGCCTGCGTCCTTTTGCAACCGCGTAAGAATGCTGCGCCGGATCGCATCGTCACCTGCCGCAGTATCATCGTGGAATTTCGCCGCGACGATGACGCGCAAGAGATCGGCACGGCTGACAACGCCGACGAGACGCTGTCCTCTCATCACCGGTATGCGCTTGATGCCGTGCTCCTGCATCAGCACAACAATTCGCTCTATCGGGGTTTCCTCGTCCGCCATAACGACGTCCGAAGTCATCAAATCAGCCACTTTCCAGCTGTGGCCCTTCACATAGTCACGCGCTTCACCTGGCGGGAACGCTGGGGCACCGAGTTCCGACCTGCGCAGGAAATCGCCTTCGCTCACAATTCCAACTAGGCGGCCGTCGTCACCGACTACCGGCAGGCCGCTGATGCGATGATCCAGCATGATCCGTGCTGCGTGTCTTACGCTGTGGTCAGGTGAGACCGAAACGACATTTGCAGTCATTACATCCTTCGCTTTCATCTGCCGTCATCCCCAACTTAGTTCGAGTGAGCGGGCGCCGAGCGCCAATTGGTCATATCGTAGCGCAGCCGCCCACGATTTCATTTGAGGCAAATCAATACCGGCTGCGATCCAACCGATCCGGGTGACTTGAATGGTCACTCCCACTACTTGTCGATAGCCGTTCTGGCACACATGATGGCCTTCGGATTCCCGTTTTGACTTGCATCAATGTCGCGCTCACCTCGATGGGCGACTGTGGCATGCGACACGAGAAGTGCCTCGAACATCCGACCCCCCAGCGGCCATGGCTGACAACGTTTTCACTGCAAGAGCGCTGACCAAGACCTACACGTCAGGTGGGACGCAAGTGCTTGCATTGCGTAAGCTGGACCTTGAGATTTCAGCAGGGGAGATGGTCGTTCTGCTTGGCCCGTCGGGCAGCGGGAAGTCGACCCTGCTGAATATCATGGGCGGCCTTGACCATGCCACGAGCGGCCAGTTGTTCTTCAGGGATCAGGAACTGACCAATCTCGACGATCGCGAGCTGACCGCCTATCGACGGCAACACGTCGGGTTCGTTTTCCAGTTCTACAACCTGATTCCCAGCCTGACGGCATATGAAAACGTCGCCTTGGTCACGGAGATTGCTGATCATCCGATGCGCCCGGAGGAGGCTTTGGCGCTGGTTGGACTTGAACCGAGGATGCACCATTTCCCGGCTCAGCTGTCCGGTGGCGAGCAGCAGCGCGTGGCCATTGCCCGCGCGATCGCCAAGCGCCCGGATGTGTTGCTCTGCGACGAGCCAACCGGCGCTCTCGACTCCAAGACAGGTATTCGGGTGATCGAGGCACTGCTCGGCATCAACACGCAGCTTGGCACCACGACACTTATCATCACGCATAACGCCAGCATTCAGGATGTCGCCGACCGCGTGCTGTTCTTCGCCGACGGCCAGATCTCCAGAATTGCCAAGAACGAGGTGCGCCGGACTGCCGCCGAGCTTGTCTGGTGATCCGGATGCGCGCTCTGGATATGAAGCTTCTTCGCGACTTCGGCCGGCTCTGGGCGCAGGCGTTGGCGATTGCACTCGTCATTGCCGGAGGCGTGGCGACGCTCATCCTCGCGGTCGGATCCTACCGATCCCTCGACGAGACCCGCACCGCATATTACGAACGCTACCGGTTTGCTGACGTCTTTGCCACGGTGAGCCGAGCGCCGAGGACGCTCGTCGACCAGATTGCCGAGATTCCTGGCGTCGCTTCGGTCGACGCGCGAATAGCCAAGCTCGTGCTGCTTGACATACCGGACTATCTGGAACCGGCCACGGGCGAAGTCATTTCCCTGCCGCAGAGCGGCGACGCTTCGCTCAACCGCCTCTATATGCGCGTTGGCCGCATGCCGGAGCCTGGACGCGCCGAAGAGGTCGTCGTGAACGAAGGCTTTGCCTTGTCCCACGGCTTTCAGCCCGGGGCGCGCTTCTCGGCAATATTGAACGGCCGAAAGCGCGAATTGACGATTGTCGGGATCGCGCTGTCCCCTGAGTTTATCTACGCGGTCGGCCCAGGCGATATCATGCCGGACGACCGCCGCTTCGGCCTCATCTGGATGTCGGAAAAAGCGCTCGCCAGCGCCTATGACCTCGATGATGCGTTGTCGTCCGTTTCGTTGAAGCTCCTGCGGGGCGCGTCCGAGAGCGAAGTCATCATGCGCCTCGACGCGATACTCGAGCGCTACGGTGGGCGGGCGGCCTATGGCCGGAAGGACCAGACCTCGCATGCCTGGCTGAACCACGAACTCGACATGCTCAACAACATGAGCCGGACGCTGCCACCGATTTTCCTTCTGGTGTCGGCATTTCTGGTCAATCTCACGCTCAGCCGGCTCGTTGCTCTGGAACGCGAGCAGATCGGGCTCATGAAGGCGCTGGGATACAGCAACGCGAGCATCGTCACGCACTACCTCAAATTCGTCATCATCATCGTGATGATCGGCATTGTGATCGGCAGTGCGGCGGGCACCTGGCTGGGCATGCGCATCACCAGTCTGTTCGGCGACTTTTTCCATTTTCCGTTCCTCGTCTTCACCAAGAGCCCGGACCTCTACGTCGTTGCCGCTGCGCTCAGCCTCATCGCTGCAATCATCGGGGCGGTGCGCGCGCTTCGCGAGGTCGTACGATTGGCGCCCGCCGTCGCGATGCAGGCGCCGGCGCCTCCGCACTATCGGCAACTGCTGCCGGCGGGCTTCGCAGTCGATAGGTTCATGTCGCAACCGACCACGATGATGTTGCGCAACATCACTCGCCATCCAGTCAGATCGTTGTTCACATCGCTTGGAATTGCACTGGCGACAGCGATCCTCATTGTTTCACTTTTCACCGGCGACGCGATGGAGCAGCTCATCGACGTGACCTATTTCCTGGCCGACCGTCAGGACGCCACCGTGAGTTTCGTGGAAAAGCGCCCGCGGGACGTCGTCCTGCAGATCGCGCGGCTTCCGGGCGTTCTCGCCGCCGAGCCTTACCGCGAGGTGCCTGTCCTCATCAGGAACGGAAACGTCGAGCGCCGCATCATGATCAGCGGCAGGCCGCGTGACGCCGATCTCAACCGCATCATCGACGTCGACTTGCGCCCTGTCGTCCTGCCGGAAGCGGGCCTGGCGATTTCGAGCATGCTTGCCAGTATCCTCGGAGTGAGGGTCGGCGATTCCGTCGAGGTCGATTTGCTCGAAGGGACGCGGCGGACTGTTGTTGTCCCTGTGGCGGCGCTGGTCGAAGATTACTTCGGCATCCGCGGGATGATGGATTCAGAGACGCTCGCGCGCCTGATACGCGAAGCGCCGTCACTAAACAGCATCAATGTCAGTTTGGACCAGAACAGCCGGGAGGCTTTCTATGCGGCTGTCAAGGACATGCCGATTGTCGGTGGTCTGGCGCTGCAGCGTGTATCGCTTGCGAATTTCCGCAAACTGGTTGCCTTGCTGATCACGACAATGGCGAGCATCTACACCGGGCTGGCTGCTGTCATCGCGTTTGGTGTCGTCTACAACAGCGCCCGCATCTCGCTTTCCGAACGGGCGCGGGAGCTGGCCAGCCTGCGCGTCCTCGGCTTCACCCGGGGAGAAGTGCTGCGCATCCTCCTCCTTGAACTCACTCTGCTCACATTGATCGCACAGCCACCCGGATGGCTCATTGGCTATGGCCTCGCCTGGATCATGCAGAAGAACCTGGCCGGCGAATTGATGCGGGTGCGCCTGATCGTCGAGCAATCCACTTACGTCTTCGCCAGTTCGATCGTGATCGCCGCCGCCGCCCTTTCTGCCCTCCTCGTTCGCCTTCGGCTCAACGAGCTGGACCTTATCGCCGTTCTCAAGACGCGGGATTGAACCATGCAAACGATCTGGATGAAGCGAACGTTGGGCATTGCGGCCTTGGTGGCGTTGGCCACGGGCGCCGTCTGGTTCGCATGGCCGCGGCCGGTTGCAGTGGATCTGGCAACGCTGACGAAAGGTCCCATGGAGGTCACGATCGACGACGAAGCAAAAACGCACGTGCGTCACGTCTATACAGTCTCGGCCCCGATCACCGGCAAGGTCCTGCGAATATCTCCACCCCGCCACATCGGAGACCAGGTCACCAAGGACGAAACGGTCATGGCGGTGATGCAACCAATGCTGCCAAGCTTTCACGATGCGCGCACCCACGAGGAACTGCGGTCGGCGCTGGCTGCGGCCGATGCAACGGTAAACCTTGCTGAGGCCGAGATGCGTCGGATCGAGGCTGCGCTTGCATTTTCGCGAACGGAGCTTGGGCGAGCCGAAGCGCTCGCGCGGACCGAGGCGATCTCTCTTAAAGCCCTCGACGGAGCCAGGTTCGACGTCGAAACCAATGAAGCAGCGCTGGCCAGTGCGAAGGCTCAGCTGGAGGTCCGCCGAAACGAACGTGACAGCGTTGCAGCGCGACTTGGCGAACAGTCGGGCAGCGCGCCGGAGCCGGATCCGGCCTGCTGCATCCAGTTGCGCGCTCCCGTGACAGGCAGCGTGCTGATGATCATCCAGGAGAGCGAAGGAGTCGTCCAGGCCGGTGCGCCGCTGATCGAAATCGGCGATCCACTCGATCTCGAAATCGTCGCGGATCTGCTGTCGACCGATGCTGTCCGGATCAAGCCTGGCGCACCCGTCATGATTGACAACTGGGGTGGACCGCCCCTCCAGGGCCGCGTCTCCCGAGTCGATCCGGCCGGTTTCACCAAGGTTTCCGCACTTGGCATCGAGGAACAACGCGTCCGCACGACCATAGACCTCACCGACCCTCCCGCGAAATGGTCGCAGCTGGGACATGACTATCGGGTGATCGTGCATGTCACGATTTGGAAAGCCGATGACATCCTGGCCGTGCCGGTGGGCGCCCTGTTCCGACTAGGGGACGACTGGGCGGTGTTCGCGGTCAGGGATGGCCATGCACGGGCGACCATCATCAAGATCGGCCAGCGAAACAGTCGGACGGCAGAGGTTCTGTCAGGCCTTGTCGCAGGCGATCGCGTGGTGCTGCACCCGAGTGACAGAGTCATTGACGGCGTGTCCGTAGCGGAGCGTGATTTACAATCAGGCGGAAATGCGGTGCAACTCTAAGTCTCCTTCGCAGCAAGTTTCACACCATCCACGGCGTTATTCTAAAGCCCTGCAGAAAAAGGGGCTGTGCGTGTTCTGGTTCGGCGAGAGTTGGGGGTGCGGTCAGCGGCTTAGAGCAATTCCAGGAAAAGTGTGAGCGGTTTTCCGTCCGGAATTGCGTGAAAACAAGGAGTTAGAGCGGTCCTTCCCGGGCCGTTGTGGACGCGGAAGATCGAAAGACGAGCATCTCCGCGGCCACAGCTCTTTCTTCATCCGCTGGAATGACAAGGACATCGACGCGGGAAGTCGCATTGCTGACCACCTCCTCGCCTTCTCGGTTTCGCTCCTCGTCGAGACCGACTCCAAGCCAGGCAGCGGCAACGCAAATCCTCTCCCGGATCAACGGCGCGTTTTCTCCGATGCCGGCCGTGAACACCAGCGTGTCCAGTCCTCTCATGGCAGCGGCCAGCGATCCTATCTCACGTCCGATTCGATAAACGAATAGATCGACAGCCTCGGCGGCGGCGGGATCCTCTGAGGCGATCAGTGTTCGCATATCACCCGATATTCCAGACACTCCAAGCAGTCCGGATTGCTCGTAGAGAAGCGTGACCAATCCTTCTGCAGACATCCGCCGTTCCTGCAGCAAGTGAAGGATGACGCCTGGGTCGAGCGCGCCGCAACGCGTGCTCATCACCAGGCCGTCGAGCGTCGAAAACCCCATCGTCGTGGCGACGCTTTGTCCGGCGTGCATAGCGCATAGGCTGGCGCCGCTGCCGAGATGGGCGACGATGGCCCGACCGCCGGCCCGTGCGCCATATCGGCCACGCAGCTTCGCAGCGATGTGGCTGTAGGACAGCCCATGAAAGCCGTAGGAAACGATGCCCGTCTCAGTCATCGCGCGCGGCAGCCCGTAGATTTTGGCGAGCTCCGGCCGGGCTGAATGAAACGCCGTGTCAAAGCACCCTATCTGGAGAGCCTGCGGCAAGAGTTTCGTGGCCAGCGCGACAATCTCGAGATTGATCCGTTGATGGATAGGCGCCATCGGCTCGAGCAGGCGCAGTGCTTTGAGCGTGCGTTCGTCAAGCAGCGTCGCTCCGGTGAAGTCACGCCCACCGTGAACGATCCTGTGCCCTACTTTGTTGATGCGGTGCAGAAGATCGTTTTCGGCGAGCACGGATGCAACCGCGGCGAACGCCTTACCCATATCGATCGGTGCTTCGCCCAGGCTCCTGTCGATCTTGGACCCGCCGGCCGCGGGCTCGACACGCAGCCGCGGTTGTTGACCGAGAGAGGAGACATTGCCGCGCAGCAGCAGCGGGAGTTCTTCAAGTCGCTCGAAGACGGCGAACTTCAGGCTCGAAGAACCGCCGTTCAGAACAAGGATCGCATCCGTCATCAAGCTATCCGATGTGTTGCCGCCCCTATGCGCTTGCGAACGAGGACCCGATCAATCCGGACGCTTCGGCGCCGCATCAGGATCCTGTTCCCACTTCCACTCAAGGATCTCCGGCATATCCTGTCCATGGGCGCGAATATAGGCTCGATGTTCAAGCAGCTTGCTGTCCATCGCCTGCTTCAGGCCGACCCGCATGCTCTTCAATCGCGGAACCCAGTCGAGGACGCTTTTGACGATATGAAACCGGTCGAGGCCATTCAACACCGTCATGTCGAAGGGTGTCGTGGTCGTGCCCTCCTCGTTGTAGCCGCGGACATGGATGTTGTCATGGTTGGTGCGTCGATAGGTCAGGCGGTGGATCGTCCAGGGATAGCCGTGATAGGCAAAGATGACCGGCTTGTCGGCGGTGAACAGCGCATCGAAATCGCGATCCGACAGACCGTGCGGATGATATTCCTTTGGCTGTAGCGTCATCAGGTCGACGACATTGACCACCCTGATCCTGAGATCAGGAACCTGTTGCCTGAGGATCTGCACGGCGGCCAGAGTTTCGAGGGTTGGAACATCGCCGGCGCAAGCCATTACGACGTCAGGCTCAGCCCCATCATGTGTCGACGCCCAGTCCCAGATGCCGATCCCTGCCCTGCAGTGAACGATTGCCTTGTCCATCGACAGCCACTGCCATGACGGTGGCTTGCCGGCGACGATGACGTTGATGCGGTTCCATGTCTGCAGCACGTGGTCGGTCACGCACAGCAAGGTGTTGGCGTCCGGCGGCAGGTAGACCCGCACGACATCGGCCTTCTTGTTGAGAGCAACGTCGATGAAGCCGGGATCCTGATGGCTGAAGCCATTGTGTTCCTGATGCCAGACATGGCTCGACAACAGATAATTCAGCGATGCGATCGGCCGCCGCCAAGGGATGTCGCGGCAAGCATCCAGCCATTTCGCATGCTGGTTGAACATGGAATCGACGATGTGGATGAACGCCTCGTAGCAGGAAAACAGGCCATGGCGTCCGGTGAGCAGGTAGCCCTCCAGCCAGCCCTGGCAGGTGTGCTCGGAGAGGATTTCGAGCACCCGGCCATCACGCCCGAGATGAACGTCTTCGGGCAGGGTTTTTTCCATCCAGCCACGCTCGGTCACTTCAAACACGTCCTGAAGGCGGTTTGAGGCAGTCTCGTCCGGGCCGACGATCCTGAAGTTCTTCGAGGCCTCGTTCAACTGCATGACATCACGCAGGAAGCTGCCCATAACCCGCGTCGACTCGGCCTTGATGGCGCCAGGGCGCCCGAGCGCAATCGCGTGATCTTGCAACGCCGGCAGATCGAGAGACCTGCGCAGCAGGCCGCCATTGGCATGCGGGTTGGCGCTCATCCGTCTTGATGCCTGCGGTGCCGTGGCGCTGATCGAGGCGACAGGAGCGCCGGCGGCATCGAACAGCTCTTCTGGGCGGTAGCTTTTCAGCCACTCCTCAAGCAGCTTGAGATGGGCGGGGTTCTCCGCAAGACTTGACAACGGAACCTGGTGGGACCGCCAAAAGCCCTCGGTCTTCAGGCCGTCAACCTCTTTCGGCCCCGTCCACCCCTTGGGGCTGCGCAGCACGATCATCGGCCATCTCGGCCGTGACGCGATGGCCGCAGATCCGTTGCGTGCCGCATGCTGGATAACCTGGATCCGATCAAACGCATCGTCGAGCACGCTCGCCATTCGCTCATGCATAAGGGCCGGCTCATAGCCCTCTACGAACAACGGCTCATAGCCGTAGCCGACGAACAGCGACCGCAATTCGTCTTCGGGAATGCGGGCCAGGATGGTTGGATTGGCAATCTTGTAGCCGTTCAGGTGCAGGATCGGCAGAACCGCCCCGTCGCGCGCGGGGTTGAGGAATTTGTTGGAATGCCATGCGGTGGCGAGTGGCCCTGTTTCCGCTTCACCGTCACCGACAACACAGGCAACGACCAGATCGGGATTGTCGAAGGCGGCGCCATAGGCATGCGAAAGCGAATAGCCCAGCTCGCCGCCCTCATGGATCGAGCCGGGCACGTCTGGTGCGGCATGGCTCGGGATGCCGCCGGGAAACGAGAACTGCCGGAACAGTTTGCGCATTCCCTGCTCATCCATCGAAATATCGGGATTGAGCTCACTATACGTGCCCTCGAGATAAGTGTTCGCCACCATTGCCGGGCCGCCATGGCCGGGGCCGCAGATGTAGATCACATTCGTGTCCCTGAGGCGGATGACGCGGTTAAGGTGCGCGTAAATGAAACTTAGACCCGGCGACGTTCCCCAGTGGCCGAGGAGACGCGGCTTGACGTGCTCCAGCCGCAACGGTTCGCGCAGCAGCGGATTGTCGAGCAGATAGATCTGGCCGATCGTCAGATAGTTGGCGGCGCGCCAATAGGCATCAATGTCGCGCAGCTGGCGCTCTGAAAGCCGGTCGCCGGAAGCTGGTATTGTGTTATGCTCGGTCATGTCCGGCTCCCATCGTCTGTTAGCACCCTGTCGCCTGGACTGCGACATGAGCCAGTGTTCGTCGATCTGCAGCGAATGGACACCAACGCGCTCGCGCGCGTTCAGTTCATCGCTTCGCGGCCCCTACGCGTCCTTGTCCTCTAGCGCTCTGCGCATCCTCCTGATCATCGCTGCGCGACCCCGTTCGTCGGCTGCGGCGCTGACCGCCTCATTGATATCGAGGAGAAGCTTTGAAAGGTCATTGTGCCAGTCGAGGCGGGCAATCTTTTCCGGCTTCAGACGGCGGGGCTCGTTGACCTCGACCGGCAAACTGCGACCGGGGGTCAATTGGAAAGCATCGTCTAGCCTCGGGATAATGATCCTGTCTTCGGGTATCAGTCCTGCAAGCCTGCCACGCAGGCCGTTGAGTCCAGCCTCCTCCCCATGCGTCAGGAACACCTGCTGCCTCACCGGAGTTCGGGCCCTGAGCCAGGCGACCAGTTCACTGGCGTCGGCGTGGCCGGAATAGAGGTCGAACAGGCTGATGTGTGCCTTGACCTCGACTTCCTCACCCTGGATGCGCACGCGCTGCGCGCCGTCGAGCAGGATCCTCCCGAGCGACCCTTGGGCCTGATATCCGGCCATCATCACCGTGGCGTTCCTGCGCCAGAGATTGGCCTTGAGATGATGGCGGATACGCCCCGCATCGCACATGCCGCTGGCGGCGATCACCACGAAGAAACCGCTCAGGCGGTTGATCGCCTTGCTTTGTTCCACCGTCTCTGTGAAGCGCAGTTCCTTCGAGTTGAGAGCTTGGCGCAGCACGTCACCCTGTTCGATTTCGTTGGCGTGCCGCTCGAAAATCGCACTGGCGCGCGTCGCCAGCGGCGAGTCGACGAAGACTGGAGCTGTCGGCACGGCGCCGGTCGTCATGAGCAGATGGAGATCGACCAGCAGTTCCTGCGTGCGCTCCACTGCGAAGGACGGAACGATCAGCGGGCCATGTTGATCGGCGGCGCCACGCACCACGTCGCCGAGCTGCGATCGCCGCTGCTCGGGCGAGACATCGGGCCGGTCCCTGTCTCCGTAGGTCGATTCGCAGATCAGATAGTCCACCCCGGCTGGACCTTCAGGATCGGTCTGGAGCAGCTTGTGGCCTGGACCGATGTCGCCCGAAAATATGATGCGCAGCGGCGCACCGTGTCGGTCGATCTCCAGCTCGACAGATGCCGAACCGAGTAGATGGCCAGCGTTCCAGAAGCGGACGCGGAGGCCTTCGGCGACGGTGGTCCATTCGCCGTATTCAACAGCCCGGAACAATGTCATGCACGCGGCGGCATCCTGCTGACTGTAGATCGGCTCGACGGGCGGCCGCCCGCGCTGCGCGTTGCGACGATTCAGGTGTTCCACTTCCATTTCCTGGATATGCGCCGAGTCCGGCAGCATGACCGAGCAAAGATCAATGGTGGCGCGGGTCGTATAGATCGGACCAGAAAAGCCCTGTTTGAGCAGTTTCGGCAGAAGGCCGCTGTGGTCGATATGCGCGTGCGTCAGGATGACGGCGTCAATCGCTTCCGGTGGGAACGGGAACGCACCATAGTTCAATTCCCGTTCGGACTTCGACCCCTGGAATAGGCCGCAGTCGATGAGGATGCGCGAATGCGGCCTCTCGATCTCATAACATGAGCCGGTGACGCCATGGGCCGCGCCGTGGAAACGCAGGATAGGATCAGTGTCGCCTGTCATCTCGCCACAACCTAATGCGACAGCAGAACAGGCAGGCGCAGATCCGCGAGAATGCCTTCGGTGGCACCGCCAAGCACGAAGTCCCTGATGCGGGAGTGACCATATCCGCCCATGACAAGCAGGTTGCCGCCGATCTTGAGAGCATGCTCCTGAAGCGCCGTTCCGATTGAACTGTCCCCTGCCTGGATAGAGACGGCCTCGGCCACCAGACCACGCATCCTCAGGCCCAGCGCAAGGCGTTCGCCGATGCCCTGCCCCGGAAGCGGCTTTTCGTCGGTCACGGTCACGACGGTGACCATCGAGGCAAGTTCGAGAAAAACCCGCGCGTCGGCAACAGCCCGTGCAGCCACTCGGCTGCCGTCCCAGGCGATAACGACATGTCCAAGGACCTCGACGTCCTGGGAGTCGGGAAGAAGCAGGGTCGGTCGACCCGAGCCGAACAGTATCGCCTCGGCTAGCATTCGCGCCGTCTGGTTGGCAGGCGCCCAGCCGACCAGGCAGACATCGAAATAGCGGGAGTGGTTCGCGGCAACATCGCCCATCAGGGCCGGTGGTGCGGTCAACTCCTGCGTGGTGAGGGTCACACCCCCGCGCGCGGCCTCTTGGGTGACTGCCTTGAGCAGGTCTTTGCCACTTTTGCGGCTGGTCGCCTCGACCTCTTGTATCTTGTAGGGAAGGTCCAGCAAGTAGTTTGAGAGCGCGTTCGAAACGTCGGGGATGTCGACATTGATGGCAACGGCATGCAGCGCCGCGTCGATCTGCTGGACGAGAGCGACCGCGTTCGCTCCGATTTTCGAGGAGCTCGCGTCTGGATACGTCGCCAAGGACAGAGAAGCCATCAGCTTCATTGGGATCGTCTCCATCGTCGGACGGCCCACTGCCATCCTTTGCAACATCCTGTAGTCGCAATGGACGAGACGAGCTTTGACCTAGCGCAAATGCGGGCCGTCAATGGCGAATTCGTAATTCACAGCTTCATCGATCCGGGGGATTTCGAAGAGATTCAAGTTTCTGACCCCGCAAGTAGCCAAGTCGCTCAGCCGATGATGGGACAGCACATCCGCGCGAAACATTCGGAAGCCTCAACGTCAATGCAGTCATCAATTTGGTGTGCGAGCCGGCAATGCACCCTCTTCCGACTGCTGACCTCAATCTGGTTGCCTAAGACACCACGTCGATGACCACCATCAGCCCGCCACCGCCCTTCTCCTCAACGTTGTTATTGGTCGTATGATGCGGGATATGGCAGTGGATTAGCCACTTGCCGGGCTCGCGCGCCTTCCAGACGACGTCGTAGCGCTGGCCCGGCCCGACATTGATCGTGTCGGCGAGGAACCGCGCCGAAGCAGGGATCGTCTCACCGTCGCGCGCCACCACCTCGAACGGGCCACCATGGATGTGCATGGGGTGGATGAAGCCATTGTTGGTGCCGATGAAGCGCACCTTCAAGGTTTCGCCGACCTTCATATGGATGGTCTCGGTTGAGGGATAGGCCTTGCCGTTGATGGTGAAGAAGTTCGGCATGCCGCCGTCCATCGGCATCGAAGGATAGGTCAGGCCCTCCCGCAGCAGCCATTCCTGCAACTGGATGACATAGTCGTGGTCGGCCGCAACTTCGTCGGCGGGGTTCGCCGGATCGATTATCATCGCGCCGTAGAGGCCAAGCGCCTGCGTTCGGTCCGGCTTGGCGTGTGGATGGTAGAAATAGGTGCCGTGCTGGGTCGCGGTGAACTCATAGGAATAGGTCTGGCCCGGCTCTATCGGCGGCTGTGTGATCTCCGCCGGCCCGTCCATCTGGTTCGGCAGGATCATGCCGTGCCAGTGGATTGTTGTCTCCTCAGGCAGCGCATTGGTGACATTGACCCGGATTCGGTCGCCTTGGCGAATATGAATGCGCGGGCCGGGAATTTCGCCATTATAGGCATAGCCGTCTACGGTCACATTTGGCAGGATGTGCCAACCGATTACCGACGGCCTTAGGTCGAAGACTTTCACGCCGTTTTGGATCCGGAATGGCAGGTCCTGGTCGCCTTTGGCGGCAAGGTCGTAGGACGTTTTCACACCGCGCGGATCGACCGCTGCCATGTCGCGCATCGTGTCGGCCGGAGTGTCGCGGTCCATGATCATGCCTTGGGGCATGATGGCCCCGCCGACATCGCGCGCCGAGAGCGTCATGTTGAGCCAGTTCGCCGGTGCGATCATGCCGATGGCGAGCGCTACCAGTGAGACCATGCCGAGGGCTGCGATCTGCGGCGTCGTGGCATCCGTCTCCATTTGATGGGAATCGTGGTCGGCACTTTGATTGTCATGGCCTTTCCCTCGGTGATCGGCGGCGGCGGCGGCCTGATGCTGCTGGTGTTGCATCAGCATCGAAGCACGCTGCTCTGTGGCAGGCCGGTGCCGGGCTCCCGCCTCGTCCCGTTGTGTCATGAGCCCATGTTTGAGGCCGCGTGCCACCAGCCAGACATTGGCCGGATAGGCCAGCGTGAACCCGGCGATGACGCCGAGCGACATCACGCCCCAAAACAGCAGTTCCGTCGGCTCCATGGCGCGCATGTCGCGCCCCATCATCAGGAAGCTCATGACCGGCGCCATGCCGGCCATCATGAAGTTCATGGAAATGAATTCGGGCAGGAAGCTCTTGCGGACATTCTCCCAATAGGTGCCGCCCATCATCGATTTCATGAATAGCGACTGGAAGATGAACAGGCCAAAGGCAAAGCCGGCGAGATATTCGACAATCAGATCGATCCACATCGGCAGGCCGAGCGTCGCGGTGATGACGGCGGCAAGAATAATGCCGGTCGCGTCACCGGCCACGCAGTGGATGGTCGAGCCGACGCCCTGTTTCCAAAGCGGCTTGGTGAAATCCTCGTGCTCGCCAGGCCGAGGCTCCTTGTCGGCAAGCACATAAAGCAGCAGGCCGAGGGGTCCCATGTACAGGGTCACCAGGATGAAGCCCCATTTCATCACCACCGGCTCGGGATTGTTGCGGTATTGATCGACACCGACACAGAGCGTCGAAGCCGCGGCAAGTACGAACCAGAAGGCGAGGAAATAGTCGATCGGCTGGATGAACATGATTTAACCTTGCGCCCCCACGCCAGTCGGTTCAATCAAGCACTAACGCGGCGCGCGGGACAATGATCCCGCCGCCGCGTTGATGAGAGTCTCAGGCGG
The DNA here is from genome assembly GCF_003997495.1 of Mesorhizobium sp. M7A.F.Ca.US.008.03.1.1. Taxonomy (GTDB): domain Bacteria; phylum Pseudomonadota; class Alphaproteobacteria; order Rhizobiales; family Rhizobiaceae; genus Mesorhizobium. The sequence continues at coordinate 175,345 of NZ_RZRU01000011.1, forward strand.
CCAGCTTTTCGTTTTCGTAGCCGGCCGAACGGATCACTTCGCAAATTGCATTCTCGCTGGCACCGGTTTCGACCGCTACCGTCGATGATGCGAGATCGACAGCGACCCGCGCCTCCGGATCGACGCTTTTTACAGCTTTATCGATCGTGCTGGCGCAGTGGCCGCAGCTCATCTCGGGTACTTTCAGTTTCAACATCACAGCTCTCCTTTGTTGCCGATGGGAGCTTTATGAGGCTTCCCACCGTTGGAAGGTCAAGGGCGTGCCTGCCTCCTTCATCATTTTTCTGATTGCTCGAGAGAATGCCCTTGACCTTACCATGATGGGAACCTTTATCTATAGCTGCGATGACCCATCGAGGGAGTTGCAAGGACATGAATGCCATGACTCAATCCACATCGGCCGGCTCCGTCCCGGTTTTCAGCTCGACCTTCCAGATCGGCATCGACGGCATGACCTGCGCGTCCTGTGTGCGGCGCGTCGAAAAGGCGATCGCGGCGGCGCCTGGCGTTGCCAGTGCCTCGGTCAATCTGGCGACCGAACGAGCAGAACTGACCTTCTCGGGCAAGGTGGACATCGCACCGGTTCTGGCGGCGGTCGCGGCCGCCGGTTATGCTGCGCGCGAAAACACGTTTGAGCTTGCCATAGAGGGCATGACCTGCGCCTCCTGCGTTTCGCGCATTGAAAAAGCCCTGAAGACTGTGCCAGGCGTCGTCGCCGCAAGCGTCAATCTCGCGACCGAGCGCGCCACCGTTCGCGCCATTGCCGGCGCGGTCGACACCGAGACGCTGGAAAAGAAGATCGCTGCGGCTGGCTACCAGGCTCGTGCTATTTCTCCCGAATCCGCTGGCGATCAGGAGCGGAGTGGCCGCGAAGCCGAAATCCGTGCCCTCACCCTCGTGCTCGGCGTCGCCGCCGTGCTGACGCTGCCGGTCTTCGTTCTGGAGATGGGTTCGCATCTGGTGCCGGCATTCCATCACTGGGTGATGATGACGCTTGGGGACTGGAATTGGCGCCTGCAATTCGTGCTGACCACGATCGTTCTCTTCGGACCCGGCCTTCGATTTTTCCGAAAAGGCATTCCGGCGCTGCTCAAGGGCGCTCCGGACATGAACGCGCTTGTCGCCCTGGGTTCGGGCGCCGCCTGGTCCTATTCGGTGGTCGCTACCTTCATACCCGGCCTGCTGCCGGCTGGGACCGCCAACGTCTATTACGAGGCCGCGGCAGTGATCGTCACGCTGATCCTGCTCGGCCGCACTCTCGAAGCGCGCGCCAAGGGCCGCACCGGCGAGGCGATCAAGAAGCTCGTCGGGCTGCAGGCCAAGACGGCGCATGTCGTCAAGGACGGCGTCACGGTGGAAGTGCCGCTGGCCGAGGTGCGAAGCGGCGATCTGGTGGTCGTGCGCCCCGGCGAGAAGATTGCCGTCGACGGTGAGATCGTCGAAGGCTCGTCTTTCGTCAACGAGGCGATGATCACCGGCGAGCCGCTCCCTGTCACCAAAGGCGTCGGCGCCGAGGTCATCGGCGGCACCATCAACAAAACCGGAAGCTTCACGTTCCGTGCGACGAAGGTCGGTTCTCAGACGCTGCTCGCCCAGATCATCCGCATGGTCGAGGCGGCGCAAGGCGCGAAGCTGCCGATCCAGGCGCTTGTCGACAAGGTGACAGCGTGGTTCGTCCCGGGGGTGATCGCCGCGGCCGTGCTTACCTTCGGCATCTGGCTGGTCTTCGGTCCTGACCCCGCACTGTCCTTCGCTCTCGTCAATGCGGTTGCCGTACTGATCATCGCCTGCCCGTGCGCCATGGGGCTGGCCACACCAACCTCGATCATGGTCGGCACCGGCCGCGCGGCCGAACTCGGCGTGCTGTTCCGCAAGGGCGATGCGCTGCAGACGCTGCGTGACGCCACTGTGATCGCGCTTGATAAGACCGGCACCCTCACGGAGGGCCGCCCCGAACTGACCGACTTCGCCACGGCCGGCAACTTGCCGGAAGATGAAGTGCTGAGGCTGGTCGCTTCGGCGGAAGCGCGCTCGGAGCATCCGGTCGCTGAGGCAATTGCACGTGCGGCTGGACAACGCTCCGTTGCCCTCGCCGCCGTCGCGGATTTTGAGGCTGTTCCCGGCTTTGGGGTGCGGGGAACCGTGGACGGCCGCAGGGTCGAGGTCGGCGCCGATCGGATGATGCAGAAACTCGGCCTCGATATCTCGGCCTTTGCCACAACGACGGCGCGCCTCGCCGACGAAGGCAAGACCCCGCTCTACGCAGCCGTCGACGGGCGGCTTGCGGCAGTCATAGCCGTCGCCGACCCGATCAAGGCATCGACGCCCGCTGCGATCAAGGCATTGCATGGCCTCGGCCTCAAGGTCGTGATGGTGACCGGTGATAACCGGCGCACGGCCGAGGCAATCGGACGGCGCGTCGGCATTGATGAGATCTTTGCCGAGGTGCTGCCGCAGGGCAAGGTTGACGCGGTCAAGAAGCTCGGCGCCGGCGGTGCCCGCGTCGCCTTCGTCGGTGACGGCATCAACGACGCGCCGGCGCTGGCGGCTGCCGATGTCGGCATCGCCATCGGCACCGGCACCGACATCGCCATCGAAAGCGCCGACGTCGTGCTGATGTCAGGCGACCTCACAGGCGTTGCGAACGCGATCGCGCTCTCAAAGGCGACCTTGCGCAACATCGGCCAGAACTTGTTCTGGGCCTTCGCCTACAACGTGGCGCTGATACCGGTCGCTGCCGGTTTGCTCTATCCTGTGAACGGCACGCTGCTGTCGCCGATGCTGGCGGCTGGGGCCATGGCATTGTCCAGCGTCTTCGTGCTCACGAACGCGTTGCGGCTGAAGCGCTTCCGCGCCCCGCTGGAAGAGGATCGCCGGCAAATGGGCCAACCAGCAATGATGCCGGCCGAATAATCCATCGAGTCGCACCGGTGCCGGTGCGGCTCACTTGATCTGGAATTCTCAGCAGGAGCTTAACTTCATGAACATAGGCGAAGCCGCGTCCGCCTCTGGCGTCTCGGCCAAGATGATCCGCTACTATGAATCAACGGGGCTCATTTCGCAGGTATCGCGCACCGGTGCCGGTTACCGCGTCTATTCGGAGGACGATGTCCACACGCTGCGGTTCATTCGCAGGTCGCGAGATCTCGGCTTCTCGGTCGAGCAGATGTCGGATTTGCTGGCGCTCTGGAGCGACCGCTCGCGGGCCAGTGCCGATGTCAAGCGCATCGCCATGGAACATGTCGCCGAGTTGGAGCGGAAAATGCGTGAGCTGCGCGACATGACGAAGACACTCCGGCATCTGGCGGAGCATTGCAAAGGCAATGATCGTCCGCATTGCCCGATTATCGAGGATCTTTCCAGCGGTCACGAGGCCGGCTTGCTCAAGCCAAAGCAGACCAAACGCCGCAATGATCCGGCCGGGCGTCGGCACGCTTTGTGACCCGTGCTTCGCATCTATGTTCATGATCGATTGAGGAGATCAGCAATGCATCGACGTACGTTCCTCGCAGGCCTTGCCTCGCTGGCGAGCGCCCCTGCCGTCGCCCAGATGAAAATGGACGACATGGACAACATGCCCGGCATGGACATGGGCGATCACATGGGTCACGACATGGGCGCGCCATCCGGAAAGACAGTAACGCTGCCGGAAGGCGAAGCGTTGCGGGAGCTACCTCGCCTTGTCAACGAGTCCCGCACGCCCGGCCTGTTCAAGGCGAGGCTCTCGGCCGAACCAGCCACGCTCCGTTTTGCCGAAGGGCTCGATACGCCGGCCCTCGGCTACAATGGCATGAGCCCCGGCCCGCTGATCGAGGCGGTCGAGGGCGACCGCGTGGAGATCACTTTCGCCAACGGAATTCCTAACGAGGCGAGCACCATCCATTGGCATGGGATGCCGGTGCCCGCCGACCAGGACGGCAATCCGATGGACCCGGTTGCGTCGGGCGCCGAGAAAACCTACGGCTTCGACCTGCCGGAAGGCAGCGCCGCCTCCTACTGGTATCATCCGCATCCGCACGGCAAGACGGCCGAACAGGTCTATCGCGGCCTTGCCGGCGTCTTCCTGGTCAGGCCGAAGGCCGATCCGGTTCCGGCCGCCTATGGCGACACGGTGCTGGTGTTCACCGATCTTCGACTTGCCGCCGACGGCACCATGCCCGACAACACCATGATCGACCTGATGAATGGCCGCGTCGGCGACCATGTGCTGGTCAACGGACAGAAGAACCCAAGGCTGGAGGTCCCCTTCGGCACCAAGCGGCGGTTCCGCCTTTACAATGTCACCAACGCGCGCTTTTTGCGGCTCGCCTTCGACGGCGCGCCGATGACGATCATCGGAACCGACGGCGGTCTGCTGGAGGCGCCGGTTGCAGCCGACGACATCCTGCTCAGCCCGGCGGAACGCCTCGAACTGATCGTCTCCTTCGAAAAACCCGGCCCGGTGACGCTGTACACGCTCGACTACGATCGCGGCTGGATGGGAGCTGGCCGGCCTGCCGATGCGGGCCTCACGCTGCTGACGGTCAATGTTTCGGAAACGCCGGCTGAACAGGTTCCGCCGCTGCCCGATACGCTGCGGCCAATGGCGCAACTCGGCGCCCCTTTGGTCAACCGCCGCTTCGTCTTCACCGAGACGATGGCCATGAACGCAACCGGCATGGAGATGGGGTTCCTGATCAACGGCACCGCATTCGACATGTCCCGCGTCGATGTCGTCTCGAAGGCAGGACAGGTCGAACTCTGGGAGGTCGTTAACCAGGCCGACATGGACCACCCCTTCCATGTGCACGGGACGCAGTTCCAGGTGGTGGAACATGAGCGCGACGGCAAGAAGAGCGCGCCCGCCTATCGGGCCTGGAAAGATACCGTCAACGTCGCCCGCGGCGAGACGGTGCGCCTGCTGCTGCGTCAAGACCGGCCGGGGCCTAGAATGTATCACTGCCACATCCTGGAGCATGAGCAGCTAGGAATGATGGGCATTGTCGACGTGCAGGCGTAGCCAACGGACGGGCCAATCCAAAACACGATGGAAACGCTGGCCCTTTATGGCACCCTGTTCGCCAGCGCTTTCCTGGCCGCGACAATCCTGCCGGTGTCGTCCGAGGTCGTCTTGGTCGGCATGCTCGCCTCGGGACGCGCCGACCCTGCCCTGCTCCTTGCGGTCGCCACCGTCGGCAACACGCTGGGCTCGGTGTTGAACTGGGTCCTCGGACGAGGCATCGACACGCTGCAGACCAGGCGCTGGTTCCCGATATCGGGCGACCAATATGAGCGCGCGAGCCGGACCTTTCGCCGGTATGGCGCCTGGACGCTCCTGTTTGCCTGGCTGCCGATCGTCGGCGACGCCTTCACGGTCGCGGCGGGTGCTGCTCGCGTGCATCTCGGCCTGTTCGTGGTGCTCGTCGCGATTGGCAAGGCCGCGCGCTATGCAGCGATCGTCGCCGGAGGAATGTGGTTGATCGCATAGATTGAATTTGTGATCTCGATCATATGCTTCGCTTTTCCGAGGCGGTAACGTCCGGCCCATGAGAAAACGCGGCGACCAGTCGTCCAATTCGTCATGTGGTTCCACGAATGAAGGAGCCGCGGGCTTCGATCTGGCTTCCTTGTTCGCGGAGGACAGGGATCGCCCCCTCTTGCCCGGGCAGTTCCTGTTCCGTCAGGGGGAGCCGGCCGATCGCGTGTTCCTGATCCGGCGCGGGCACCTACGGATGGTCCGCCATCTCGCTTCCGGAGAGGCCGTCGTCATTCATACCGGGCAGACTGGCGACCTCTTCGCCGAGGCGGCGCTGTTCGCTCAGAACTACCACTGTGACGGGCAGGCAGTGGACGCCGCGGCAGTTGCCAGTTGCCGAAAGGCGGAAGTACTTCGCGCCTTCGGTGCCTCGCCGTCCATGTCGCTCGCCTGGATCGAGCGTGTGACACAGCAACTCCACGCGGCACGGGCGCTGATCGAATTGCGCAACATCCGCTCGGCCGAGGAACGCGTCCTCCAGCATCTCCGGCTCCGCGCCGATTCCGCCGGCGAGGTCGCGTTCGAGGGACGGCTGCTCGATGTTGCTGCCGAGCTTGGTCTGACGCACGAAGCCTACTATCGCGCCCTCGCAAACCTGGCCAGGTCCGGCGCGATCAGCCGCGATCGCCGCCGGATGCGGTTGAGCTCACCCGTTCATTCTCCCCTATCGAAGGAACGCCGCCAATGAATGCAAAGCTCGCCATTGCCCTCACCACCCTGCTCAGCGTCGTCCCCGCCGCAGCCCAGCAAGCGGATCATGCAGCAGGGCATGCCGAACATCTCGGCGCGGCGGTTATGCCATTCGACCTTGCCCGCAGCATGCATGTGTTCACGCCGCTGTCGGATGGCGGGACGCAGGCCGTTACCTCGCGCGATGGCGATCCCGCGCAGGTGGAGCTGATCCGGGCGCATCTGCGCAAGGAAGCCGACGCCTTTGCACGCGGCGACTATGCGGATCCGTCATCCATCCATGGTTCTGCGATGCCAGGTCTGGCCGAGCTCAGGGCCGGTGCCGGGCGCATCGGCGTCACATTCGCCACCATTCCTGCAGGGGCTCATCTGCGCTTCACAGCCAGCGATCCAGCGCTCGTGGCCGCGCTGCATCGATGGTTCGAGGCACAGGTGCGCGATCACGGCGCGGATGCGATGATGCATGGATCCTAGCGGCGGCCTGACACTAGACCGTCCCGATCACTGCACCTTCGCACGAAACTTCGCATGGCAGCTTGTGCAGTCCTGCAGGATCAGGTGGAGAAGATGTTCCGCCGGCAGCTTGGAGGGATCAGCTTCCTTGGCGGCGCCAGCCCGTTTTCCAAGCAGGCTGCCACCCATCGCCATGTCGGGCCCCATCCTCATGGCGCTCGAGATGCTGTCCGCAGGCGCCTTGTCGGCTTCGACAGCGAGAGCGCTCGCCAGCGTTGCGATATGGCTGGCAAGCGCATCGAATTCGTCGCGGGACTGGTCGATCTCCTGCTTTGCCGCGGAAGGGCTACCAAGTGAATCCGCTGGGAATTCCGCGGCCAAGACGCCGGTGCGGCGATGGATCGTCTCGGCCGCCTGCCTGAATGCCGGCGCATCGTAGGCTATCTTCCCGCCGAACATGCCGGCGATCTGTCTTGCTGCGGCGGCCATTTCCTTCATCGACGACTGGCGCGCGACGATGACGGGCTTGTCAGGAAGATGCGTCGCGGCGACCGCTGCGGCGATGCCGATCAGCAGCAGAGGGATGGCGTAAATTGAGGTGCGTTTCATTGGACCGTGGTTTGCAGCAGCGGATTATTCCCGTGACAAGCAGGTCAATTCGAGTTTCGTGGCGAAGATCTTGCTCATGTCGGTTCCGGTGGGGTCGTTGAAGAACGCATCGGTGAGCGTTTTCTGGTTCTGAGCAATGGCGTCATCGGCGTTCGGACGGATCACGGCGGGTTTGCAGGTCGCAGGCAGCCCCTCTACCACAATGTCGTCGTCCTTGATGAAATCGATCGCCGTGTAGAACGAAGGATCATAAATCCCGAAATCGACCTTCCCTGAGAGCTTCAACGGCTCTTTTGGTTTGGACTCAAACGAGATGATCAGTTGATCCTTGTCGAATTCCGCCTTCAATGCCGGTGGGGGACTCATCGGAATGTCCCTCCCGTCGACCGTCACGATCTGAAAATAATTGTACTCCGCCAGCGACGCGTAAACCGTTTCGGAAACGGCCTGCATCTCGGCGCTGCTGAGCTGGAGATCGGAGTCCTTGTCGAACTCCATCATCACAGCGCTGGAAAACAGCTCGTCGAAGCGCCAGAAGTGCCGCAGCGAGCTGATGGTCGAAGTGTTGTTGTCCACGGCAAGGGCGAGCCGCGCCTCCGCGAAAACATGGGGATGCGCGTTCGCGACGTTGGGCGCCAGCACACCGGCGAGCAACATCACTGACATGCACGGCCGGGAAATCGGAATCATGCTTGTTCCATTCTGGATCTTAACGGAACAGTAGCATCAAAGCGGGCCGAATTGGGACGGCCAGCCCTGCTGGCCGGCGAAGGCGGTCGAGGAAATCGGGGGCGAAGCATGTTTTTCATCGTGTCGAAACTGGTCGAAACCGTTCTGCTTCCATCGAACGATATCGGCCTTCTCGCAGCGCTGGGGATACTGGCCCTGATCGTGCGACGCAGGCGCATCGGCCTGGCGCTGCTCACCACCTCGGCTGTGCTCCTGATCATGGCCGGCTGGACGCCCTTGGGTTCGGCCCTTGTGATGACGCTCGAAGATCGCTTCCCGCCGACGGATATGCCGGCTTCAGTGGCCGGCATCGTCATGCTTGGCGGCGCAGTGAATACACACATTACGGAAGATCGCGGCAGCATCACGCTGAACGACAATGCCGAGCGCGTCGTCGCCGTCGCCACATTGTCGCGGCGATACCCCGGCGCCCGCATCCTGCTTTCAGGGGGAAGCGGGCATCTCCTCAGCGGCCACGCATTCACCGAGTCCGAAGGAGCCCGCAGGCTGCTCGTCGAACTCGGTGTTCCGCAAGAGCGGATCGAGCTTGAGGAGCGGTCGCGCACGACCTTCGAGAATGCGATGGAAAGCGTTGCCGTCGCCAAGCCGAAGCCAGGCGAAATCTGGCTGCTGGTGACCTCGGCCTATAACATGCCGCGGGCCGTCGCCTCATTCCGCGCGGCCAATTTCCCGATCGTCGCGTATCCGGTCGACTACCGTACGCGACAGGGCGACCTCCATCGCCCGATGAATTCCGTTGCCGATGGGCTGGTGCTGATGGACATTGCCGCTCACGAGTGGCTCGGGCTAGCAACGTATCGTCTGGCGGGAAAGACGGCGGATGTCCTGCCAAGCCCCTGAGCATGGAAAGCTCTCGCATCTCGGCCGACCATTGTGTCGGCGCGATTTCTCGCCATCAATGGCTGGGTTCGCGCCGGCTCAGTGATGGCCGCGATTACCGAACAGATGACCGAAAAAGCTTCTGCCGGTGCGATGCAGGCTGGCAAGAAAACTGACCTTGATCATCCCTAAAAAAATCAAGAGCCCGATAGCCGCATACGAAAGCGGATTCAGAAATTCGCCGAGGCCGTTGCGCGATATCGAGACAGCGACGCCGGCATGCGCTCCGAGCACCAAGACCACGGCCAGCACGATTGCGGCGGCTGCAACATGTCGCTTCCACCCCTGAGCGGCGACGATCTCATTGAGGTTGAAACCGGTAAACTCCTCGGCATGAATGCTGTCCTCGCCTGCTCCCGAGTCTACCAGCACAGACTTCATGGCGCTGACCATTTCCGGTAGCCCCGAAACGTAGTAGATCGCGGACGGCAGATCTCCGGCCTGCCTGGCCAGCATCGCTCGGTCTATGTGACCGGTTTCCCCCTTCCATTGCCCTGCCGAATTGCCGGCTTCGGTCATTGTCGCGATCAATTTGAAAGATGGGCTTTGCTCCGCGAGTTTGCGCAACTCGTCGAGATACGCAGCGTCCTCGGGCCGCCGGTTCGAGTAGAACAAGAACATCTTGTACGGCAGCCCTCTCTCCACCGCGTCCTTGATCATCGACAAGGCTGGGGCGATGCCGATACCCCCGGCAAGAAAGACTGCTGGCCTAGCGGTGTCTTCGTGCAGGGCGAACGCTCCATGCGGAACATCCAGAAGTATGTCGATGCGAACCTTGGCGCCGATCTGCAGGCACCCCATGACGCGCTTGAATGCGGTGTCACGCATTCTCATTGCGATGACCAAATCAACGTCCTGAGGCGTGCTTGCCAGCGAGAAAAACCGGCTGTTGCCGCCGTCGGTTTCAGCAGGGTCGATGAGCGTCATGCGCACATGCTGGCCGGCCTTGAAACGAAATCCCTCGGGTTTCTCAAAGAAAAAGGCCAAGGTGCCGTCCGCTATCTCTTCCTTGGCTTTCAACGGCACCTCGAATGACCCCTTCTTCATCGAAGCGCCAGAGCGGCCATGCATGCGACGGTAGCGTTCATGGTCCATCTCGGATTTCCTTGCGCGATCCTTCGATCCAAAAATGGACAGAATGTCCGAAAAAGGACATCGTGGCCGGAACTTGTCAACGAACAGAGTTGCCGGAATGTCCAGTACCGAACGATCTTCCCGATACGGCCGGGAATAGCGATGGCGGATAAGGTGATGGACCGGCGCATTGCGCGCACGAGGGGGACGCTGCAGCGCGCCTTGAGTTCGTTGATCCTGACGAAGGGCTACGATGCGATCACGGTCGATGACATCTGCGAGACGGCCAATGTCGGCCGATCGACGTTCTATAGCCATTTTACCAGCAAGGACGATCTGAAGCGCCGCGGCCTGGATGAGCATTTGCGCGAACTGCTGGCTGATCGGCGGAGGAATGCCCCTGCACCGGGAGACTTGAAGGATCGGCACCTGGCCTTTAGCCTGCCTTTGTTCGAACACGCCCGCGACCATCTGGACCTTTACCGGGCGCTTGCCGGCAGCCGCGGCGGCGGCGTTAGCCTTGGTGCAATCCGGCAGATCGTTTCCGATCTGGTGCGCGAAGAGATTGCCGATAATGCCGACCGCAATCCCGGGGATGTCATCCCACGCGACGTCGTCGTCACCTACGTCGTCGGCGCCTACATGGCGTTGCTGACCTGGTGGCTCGACGGCGGCGCGAAGCTGCCGCCTCAGCGGATGGACGGGATGTTTCGGCAATTGGCAACCGAAGGCATCATGCCGCCGGATTCCGAAGAGCGTTAGCAGCCAGCCTCAAGTCAGCGCCAGGCTTGTCACTCTGTTCGCAAGGCGTGTTCAAGACCATTTTTCAAAGCCGGCGGTCGCTATCTTTGATGAAGATTGGATTCCAAGCTTCGGCTCGAACGTGATAGTCTGCCTCATCCTCAGGAGGAGGAAATGCGCGCCATTGCATTCCTTGCCGGCGTATTGGTGGCTACACCCTCAAGCGGGTCGGAGCAGGTGGTCTTCCATAGGACCAATTTCGCGGATGCCACTTCCGTTCAATTCATGGTCGCGACTGACAGCGCCGCAAGCGGCCAGGATTACGATTTCGAGGTGGGCATAAGCCTGGTCGAGACAGATGCCAACGGCTCGACCAAATATGTAGATCCTGGGCGCCATCAGGCTCAGGTGCGATGCGCCAATCCAGCCTATGTGGGCATCGGGATGCGGAAATTTCCGATCTCGGCATTGACGGGAGCCGGACAAAGCGACTGGAAGGAAGACCTCTGGAAAATGTACTGCGCGGTTCCATCCTCGTAATCTGGATGGCCAGCCGCAGACCGCTGGATCGCGACCTGCGGCCAGAGCCTGTTACTTGATTTCAGTGACGGTAATCCGTCCGTTCACCCGCTCTGCGAGGAATTCGATATTCTTGCCAGCCTTGACCTTCTCCAGCATGGCATCATCGGCAAGGACGAATACCATGGTCATAGCCGGCATTCCGAGGTCCTTCAGTTCCCCGTGTTTGACGGTGATCTTTTTCAGCTTGGTGTCCACCTTGGTCACCTGACCCTTGGTGTATTCAGCCGCGAAAGTTGAATTGGCGGCACCAAAGACGATCAGCGCGGCCAGCGTAAGCTTGATGATGGAAGTCATGAATTTATCCTCTGTTGATATCTGCTACTTGGCGGCAACCTTGAGCGCGCCCTTCATTCCGGATTCGTAATGGCCCGGAATCAAGCAGGCGAAGCTGAACTCACCCGCATTCGCGAACGTCCAGACGATTTCCCCTCGTTGGTCGGCCGCTAGGCGGACCGCATTGGGGTCGTCGTGTTCCATCTCGGGAAACTTCGCCATCAGTTCCTTGTGTTCGAGAATGTTCTCGTGGGTATCCATCACGAACTCATGGTCCTGCTGGCCCTTGTTCAGGAATTTGAGGCGTATTGTCTCGCCCTTTCGGACAGCGATGGTGGAAGGCTCGAAGACCATGCCGCCGTCGGCCTTGTCCTTCATGACCAGGTTGATGGTGCGCAGCGGCTTTGCATCGCCAGCAGGATGACCAATCGCCATCGCTGCTTCATCGCCGTGGCCGCCGGCATGCTTGCCGCCAGCCAACGCTGTACTCGCGGTGAGGAACACGGCAAACGCCGTGAGCATTGCAGTTCTCATTGTGGTTCCTTTCAGGATAGTTGCAGTTTCATCCGTGCTTGCCGTGGTCGCCTTGCTGTGTCGGGACCATCGTTTTTGCGTCGCCTGATTTGGTCGGAGCCGGGATGTCTCCTTTCCACTCGTAGGCGACGGTACCCTCCGGATGCTGATACCATCCGGGATCGGCGTAATTGTCGGCTGACAAGCCCTCTCGCACCTTGACCACCGAGAACATGCCGCCCATCTCGATTGGGCCGAACTGGCCGAAACCGGTCATCATCGGGACAGTGTTGTCAGGGAGCGGCATCTCCATCTCGCCCATATCCGCCATGCCGCGATCCCCCATCGGCATGTATTCCGGCTGGACTTTGCGGATCTTGTCGGTGACCTTCGAGTTGTCGACGCCAATGAAGGTCGGCACATCGTGTCCCATTGCATTCATGGTGTGATGCGACTTGTGACAATGAATGGCCCAGTCACCCTCGTATTTGGCAACAAACTCGTAGGCACGCATGGCGCCCACCGGGATGTCGATCGAGACTTCCGGCCATCGTGCCTCCGGCCGCACCCAGCCGCCGTCGGTGCAGGTCACCTCGAAGTCGTAGCCGTGCATGTGGATCGGATGGTTGGTCATGGTGAGATTGCCCACCCGCACCCGAACCCGGTCGTTCTTCGATACCGGAAGGTGGCTGATCCCCGGAAAGATGCGACTGTTCCAAGCCCACAGGTTGAAGTCGGTCATCTCCATGATGCGCGGAACGTAAGATCCCGGCTCGATGTCGAAGGCGTTCAAGAGGAACACGAAGTCGCGGTCCACCCGCATGAACTGCGGGTCTTTTGGGTGAATGACGAAAAAACCCATCATGCCCATGGCCATCTGGACCATTTCGTCGGCGTGCGGGTGGTACATGAAGGTGCCGCTCTTCACGAGATCGAACTCGTAAACGAAGGTTTTGCCTGGAGGAATTCCGGGCTGGGTAAGTCCGGTCACGCCATCCATACCGCTCGGCAGGATCATGCCGTGCCAGTGGACGGTCGTGTGCTCCGGCAGCTTGTTGGTAACGAAAATACGAACGCGATCACCCTCGACCGCTTCGATCGTCGGCCCCGGAGACTGGCCGTTGTAGCCCCAGAGATATGCGGTCATGCCGGGCGCCATTTCGCGCTCGACCGGTTCGGCGACCAGATGGAATTCCTTCACGCCATTGTTGAGCCGGTGCGGCAATGTCCAACCGTTGAGCGTCACGACCGGCTGGTAATCAGGCCCACTCTTCGGAAAGATCGGCGCCTGCATGTCGGGTGAGTCCATCACGGCCGCCTCCGGCAACCCCATTGCCGAGGTCTTCGTCCACGCCGTGGCGCCAGCGAGCAGTGCTCCTGCGCCAAGTAGCTGTCGTCTTGAAAGCATCTTCTTCTCCTTCAATTCAGTGGCCTTCGCCGCTCGCCTCTGCCGTTGCCGGCGCATCACCGCCGCCGCCCGCGGCCTTGCCGCCGCCGTGGACGGCAGTCCCGAGGTCGACAGTGGCCAGCCAGAAATTGCGTTTGGCGTTGAGGGAAAGCGCGATCGAGCTGATCTTCGCGCGGGTGTCCGCCAGAAGCTCGAATGTGTTGGTGATCATGCCGTTGTAGGTCAGCTGCGACTCCGCCTCGATCTTTGTGCGGAGCGGCACCACCCGCGACCTGTAATGCCGCGCAATGTCGTAGGTCGATCGGTAGGTATCGTAAGCCGATCTCGCCTCGGACCGAACATTGACCGCCTTTTCCGCCAAGCGATTCGCAGCTTGCATGTAGGCAAGCTCGGCTTTGCGCATGCGCGCCTTGCCGGTGTCGAAGATCGGAATGACGAACTCGACTTCGAGGGTCGGAGACACGCTCGTCTCGGTTTTGCCGTCCTCTTCCTGCTCCCTTTCCACCTCTGCTCCAGAGAGGAGCTCCAGATCACTCACGAAGCGTGTTGCATCGGTCAGGCCATAGGACCTTGCCAGCGCTTCGAGCTCGAGCTTGGCAACGGCGAGATCGACGCGATTTTTCAGCGCTTCGCCTTCAATGGCGCGCTTGGCCTTGGCGTCTTTTGGCAATGCCGGCAGCGCGTTGGGAAGCGAGTATTCGATGTCGGGCCCCCAGAGGCCCATCAGACGGGTGAGCTCTTCCTTGGCAGTCCGGGCCGCGAGGCGCGCCTCGGCCGCCTGACCAGTAATCTCCGCGTAGAAGACGTGTTCCCGTGCTTGGCCGGTCTTTGTGAAGGCTCCTGTTTCTCCAAGCTTCTGAGCCAGGGCAGAAGCCGCATCCGCGGCGGCTTGCGCCCGATTGAGGTACGACACGTTCTCCCAGGCCGACACCGCATTGATCCAAGCCCGCCTTGTATCGGCGGCAAGCCGCAGCGTTTCCTCCGCCGCACGAAGCTGAGCCTGACGAAAGCGGGTGTCGGCGACCGCGACGCGACGCTGGTGCGTGAGCAGCGCGAGAATGTTGCTCACAACCGCCCCTTCTATCGATCGCACCGGATCGACACCGATCAAGCCGACAGAAACAGTCGGGTTCACGAGCATCGTTTCCTGCCAGACATCGGCCGCTGACAGGCCAACCTCGGAGTAGGCGGCCTGCAGGCCCTTGTTGTTGAGCAGCGCCACCTGGACCGCCACATCTGGACCGATCGACTTCTTCTGCACCAGGCTCTTCACGCGAGCGGCGACAGCCCGCGCGTTCTCGCTCGACTGCACCCATACGATCTCTTTTCCGATCGCTGGTCCGGTCCGTGCGGCAACAGCCGCGAAGCCGACGGTTGGATCGGAAATCCCCTCAAGTGAAGCGGTGGTCGCGCAGCCGGCCGCGATCAGCGGAATGCCCATGGCGGCAGCCATTCTCAAAACCCGGCCGCTCATGATCCGGCTCCCTGCTTGGCGGGCGAGCGCTCGTCGTTAAGGCGCCGCCAATTCTGCGGGTCGGCGGGCTCCCGGTGATGATAGTCGGCTATGATGGGACGGTATGGTGCGTCAGCGAGCCCCATGACGGGATCGGCCGGATTGAAGTCGGGAAGGATGTCTGGCGGAGTGGTTGCCGAGCAACCGACAACCGACAGCGATGCGAGCACCGCGAGGCTTGCGATTTTCATTGTGACCCTGAATTTCGACGTGAACGTTGGCGAGCGCCGGATGGATTCCGGACGCTTCACGCGAGCGCCTTAAGGAGGCGCGTCGTCAGTTCAGGATCTGGGCGGCCTTATCAGTTCCGCATACTCGCCGAGCGGAAGGACCGTCGCGATGACGGGAGCAAAACACCGGGTTGCGGCAGAATTAATAGCCGGACATGCCACGGGAACTGCATGGAGCGGTGCACAATGCACCTCGCAGTCGTCGTCCGAGGCATCCTCGGAGCTGCCGTGACCAGCTTTCTTGTGGTCATGATCGCCCGAAGCTTTATCAACCTGCTCATGACCATGAAGGCTATCAGCGTGCATCGGGTTTTCGGCACCGAGGCTCAACTGCACCTCGGTCGGGAAGGCTGCATTCGCTTTGGTGAACAGGCCAGGTTGGACGACGGTCACGAGCAGAAAAACGAGTGCCATCGCCGCGCGAAATCGCGTGGCTCCAGCAATCGAGATGCGCCCAGAAGTTCTCATCGTGCCCCTTGGGACAAGTATTCGCTTGATTTGTCAAGGCGGCTTTCGGCAGAAATGCTGCGTTGCAACCAAATGTGACCGCGCTGCTCAAATCCTTCGAAGCGGCCGATGGCAGCGCTGGGCAGGCGGGGAGCCACCCAAGATTCCGAAGGCGCGAAGCGTTAGAGAATCACGCTCCGCGCCTCCTCGGATTTAGCCTTATGCTGCCATTTCCCGGCAGCTTTCAGCGCAGCGCCGGCAAGCTTCGACGCATTCCTGCATGTCACCGAGGCGTTCGCAATCGTCCGCGCACTGCCCACAAATTTCGGCGCACTCGCGGCAGACGTGTTTGTGGTGCTCCGAGCCGAGCAGCATGAAATGCGCTGCCGTACGGCATATCTCGGCGCAGGCCATCATCAGGGTGAAGTGCTTCTGCTCTGTGTGCTGCCCGCCGAGCTCGAGACAATGGCCCATCGCCGTTGACAGACACGTCTGATAGCAGCGCAGGCATTCGTCGATACAGCCTTTCATTTCAGTGCTGATGTGATGCATGAGGCTTCTCCTTCTTTATCAAATTGCGTCGGTCGCTCATTTCGCCTCTGCCTCGACCCACTTGGTGAATTTCGCGATCTCCTCCTTCTGAGCAGCGATGACCTTTTTGGCCATCTGCTTGGCTTTCTTGTCATCGCCGTACTTCAGCTCGACATTCGCCATGTCGATGGCGCCCTGGTGATGCGCAATCATCCCGCAGACGAACGCCACATCCGCGTCGCTGGCCATCATGCCCTGCATCATGTCAGGGTTCATCTTCATCATCGATTGCATGTAGGCCTGATGTGCCTCGTCCATGCCGGACATGTCGGTCTTTGACATATCGGTCATCCCCGCCATTGGCTTGGCCTCAGCTTGACGGCACTTTTCCGGCAGTGACGATGTGTGCTCAGCAGCGCTTGCGCCAAAACCCCAGAAGTTTGCTCCAGTCAGCGCGAACGCAAATGCAGCTGCAAACTTGATCGTATGCATGGTTTGTCTCCGAATTTCGTTGAAGGAAGGCCGAGAGGCGGCCTCGGGCGTACAAGTTCACGTCAACGACTTCGGAGGCCTGTCCAACTGGTTGACGGTCAAGAATGGCGGCGCATCCGTATTGAATGCAGATGCGCTGGAGCCTGCTCCTGTAATCTCCAGCGTGGGGACGTGAACGGGAATACCAGCCACACAGTGAAGCCATCCGCAGCAACGCTCGTGCACTTGGCCTGGCTGGCAGGAATTTGCGGCCGATGCAGCGGTGTAGCCTATGTCAATGACGTTCGAAGAAGCGCGCTCCGCAGCGAAAGATGGCGCAGCAGACATTACCGCAATGTAGCTCACCAGTAGCGTTGCGAATATCCACCGAAACCTTGGCATGGCCGTCCTTGCGTTCCCGCATTAACCAGCCAGTCGCAATGTTGTTCCACCGCGATGCCCTACCAATTGAAGCAGCGGCGTTCAACTCGTCATCGCTGTGCCACTCGCCTTAGTTTCCAGAGCGGCGAATTTATTCAATTCCGAACTGTTCGGCATTCTCGTCCCAAGCCTGTTGTCGCCTCTCCGACTCGGAAATCGTCCGTTTCGCGGCCCGCCTTATTTTTGCATCAAGGCCTTCGCAGGAGCCCTTGATGGATGCAGTGTGGATAATATCGTGCACCGCATGAGCGGCAGAGATGGCAATTTCCTTGTGACGGTTCTCGTGAGCCAGCAGTTTGTCCATATACTGGTTCCATGAAACGCGAACGGCTGACGCCGCGCGTTTCTCATCAACCCACTTAGGCAGCTGTATTTTCAGCTTGAGCGTTACACGCTCGTCGAAAGCCCGACATTCTTGGCCATCCATCCTGGATTGAAAATCGACCGAGAAGTGATCCGCGACCTCACCTTCGATGATCTCGCCGCCCTCGCGGGGCGCATTGCGCATCAGATCTTGGTGTATCTCGCGGCTCGTCAGGCCTTGCAGGTTGAAATAGGTGGAACTCTCCTCGACCTTGACATCGGCGTTGGCCGGTAGGGTCGCTATCAGAAACAATAATGCAGTTAGAATGATCTGTTTCATGCCATCCTCGCTTCGCCGACGCCCCCACAATACTAGGGCGCGTAAGCGTACCGGAAAGGTGGCCGATATCGCCAGCGGCGACGCCTCTTCGTGCCCTCTCCTTATTCGGCTGCTTGTCGCAAGCTCCATTGTTCGGTTGCCGCATCTGCGTGGGCCGGGAGAGTGGCAACCTCGGTTGACAGCCGCCACCCTTTGACAAGCCCGTATATGGCGGGGATCACCACCAGCGTCAGGACCGTCGACGAGATCATGCCGCCGATCATGGGCACGGCGATGCGTTGCATGACCTCCGATCCGGCGCCAGTGCTCCACAGGATCGGCACCAGACCAGCCATGATGGCGACGACGGTCATCATCTTCGGCCGCACACGCTCGACCGCGCCAAGCATGATCGCCTGGTAGAGATCGGATCTCGTGAACGGCTTGCCTGCGGCCTCCCGCTCCGCCTTCACCTCCGCCATCGCCTGCTCGAGATAGATCAACATAACGACGCCGGTCTCGGCTGCCACACCAGCAAGCGCGATGAAGCCAACGGCGACTGCCACCGACATGTTGAAGCCCAGCCACCACATCAGCCAGACGCCGCCAACCAGAGCGAAGGGCAGCGACAGCATGACGATCATCGTCTCGGTGAGCGCCCGGAAATTGAGGAAAAGCAGCAGGAAGATGATGAGCAGCGTGACCGGCACGACGATCTTCATCCGGGCCGCGGCCCGCTCCAGATATTCGAACTGGCCGCTCCAGGCGACCGAATAGCCCGGCGGCAACTTAACGCTCTCGGCGACCGCCCTTTGCGCGTCCGCAACATACCCACCGAGATCGCGGCCGTTGATGTCTACGAAGATGTAGGTCGCGAGCTGTCCATTCTCGGTCCGGATCGAAGTGGCGCCGCGTGTGAGCTCAACCTTGGCGACCTCCCCGAGCGGCACTGCGCCGCTGCCGGGCAGTGGCACTTGCACGTCGGTAGCGATGGCCTGTGGGCTCGATCGGAGATCCCGTGGATAGCGGATGTTGACGCCGTAGCGCTCGCGCCCTTCGACCGTCGTGGTCACGGTCTCACCGCCGAGCGCCGTTGCGATGACGTCCTGCACATCGCCGACCGACAAACCGTAGCGGCCGAGAGCTTCCCGGTCCGGAACGATATCGAGGTAGTAGCCGCCGATGACGCGCTCGGCATAGGCGCTCGATGTGCCGGGCAGCGTCTTGAGCGCTGCTTCGATCTGACGTGCGATCTTCTCCATCTCGGCGAGATCAGTGCCGAACACTTTGACACCCACCGGCGTGCGGATGCCTGTCGAGAGCATGTCGATGCGGGCCCGGATCGGCATGGTCCAGGCATTGGAAACGCCAGGGAATTGCAGCGCCTTATCCATCTCGGCCTTGAGGCCGTCGATGGTGAGTCCGGGGCGCCATTGCTCCTTCGGTTTCAGGTTGATGATGGTTTCGAACATCTCGGTCGGCGCTGGATCGGTGGCGGTCATCGCCCGTCCCGCCTTGCCGTAGACGGAGGCCACCTCCGGGAATGATTTGATGATGCGGTCCTGCATTTGCAGGAGTTCGGCCGCCTTCGTCACCGAAATCCCTGGCAGTGTCGTCGGCATGTACATCAGCGTGCCTTCGTTGAGGCTGGGCATGAACTCTGAACCGAGTTGCCGCGCCGGCCAGACACTCACGCCGAGCACCACAAGGGCGAGAATGATCGTCAGGGTCTTCGCGCGAAGCACGCCACGGATCACCGGCCGATAGATCCAGATCAGGAACCGGTTGATTGGGTTCTTGTGCTCCGGGATTATGCGCCCCCGAACGAAGATGACCATGAGCGCCGGCACCAGTGTGATGGAAAGGAGTGCTGCCGCCGCCATCGAAAACGTCTTGGTGAACGCGAGCGGGCCGAACATCCGGCCTTCCTGCGACTCCAGCGTGAAGATCGGCAGGAACGAGACGGTGATGATCAGGAGGCTGAAGAAAAGCGCGGGACCAACTTCGCTCGCCGCCTCGATGAGGATTTCGGTGCGCGGCTTGCCGGGCGGCGCCCGTTCCAGATGCTTGTGCGCGTTTTCGATCATGACGATTGCGGCGTCGATCATCGCCCCGACCGCAATCGCGATGCCGCCGAGGCTCATGATGTTGGAGCCGAGGCCGATCGCTTTCGTGGCGGCAAAGGCGATCAGAATGCCGACCGGCAGCATCAGTATGGCAACGAGCGCGCTGCGCAGATGAAGCAGGAACACCACGCAAACCAGAGCGACGATGATGCTTTCCTCGAACAGCGTCCCCTTGAGCGTTTCGATCGCCGCCTCGATCAGCTGCGAGCGGTCATAGACCGGCACGATCTCCGCGCCTTTGGGCAAGCTGCCTGAGATAACGGAGAGCCGCTGTTTCACGTTTTCGATCACGGTCAGCGCGTTCGCGCCGAAGCGTTGCAGGACGATGCCGCTCGCCACCTCGCCTTCGCCGTTCAGCTCGGTGATGCCGCGCCGCTCATCCGGCCCGATCTCGACACGCGCGACATCCTTGAGACGCAGGGGAACGCCTTGGTCTGTCTTTAGGACGATGTTCTCGATGTCGGCCGGCGTCTTGATGTAGCCGCGGCCGCGCACCATGAACTCGAATTCCGAAAGTTCGAGCGTGCGTCCGCCGACGTCCTGGTTGCTGGCGCGGACAGCATCGCGGATCATGGAGATGGAGATACCCTGCGCCCTTAGCCGCAGCGGATCGACGACGATGTTGTATTGTTTGACGAAGCCGCCGACGCTTGCGACTTCCGCCACGCCTTCGGCTTTTGAGGCTGAATAGCGAATGACCCAATCCTGCAGGGACCGCAACTCGGCGAGCGTCATGTCCTTGGCGACGACGGCATATTGGTAGACCCAGCCGACGCCGGTTGCATCTGGTCCAAGACCGGGCGAGACCCCGCTCGGCAGGCGCTGTGCGGCTGCATTGAGATATTCAAGCACTCGGCTTCGCGCCCAATAGGGATCGGTGCCGTCCTCGAAGATGACATAGACGAAAGACGCGCCGAAGAAGGAGAAGCCTCTCACGACCTTCGATTTCGGCACTGTCAGCATGGCTGTCGTCAGCGGATAGGTGACCTGGTCCTCAACGACCTGCGGTGCCTGGCCTGGGTATTCCGTGTAGACGATGACCTGGACATCGGAGAGATCGGGGATGGCGTCAAGCGGCAAAGTCTTTAACGCGTAGACCCCGCCCGCGACGGCGAAGGCCGTGCCGACCAGGATCAGCACGAGATTGCGTGCCGACCACGCGATCAGACCAGCTATCATTGTACATCTCCCGCAGCCATGCCGTTCAGCGCGGCTTTGAGATTGCTCTCCGCATCGATCAAAAAGTTTGCCGCCACAACCACCCGATCGCCGGAAGCGACCCCGCTTCGGATCTCGGTGAAGCCGCCGCCCTGGGTGCCGACCTTGACCTCGCGCGGTTCAAAACGGCCCTCGCCCTTGTCGATTATCACCAGCTGCCGCGCGCCAGTGTCGATCACGGCACTGTCGGGAACCGCCACAACAGGGTTGCCCGAGCCGGCTGCGATCTCAACATCGGCATACATATCCGGCAGCAGCGCGCCTTCTGGGTTGGCGATCTCGATCCGTACTTTTGTCGTGCGGGTCTCCTTGGCCACCTGCGGATAAATCAGGGCGACGCGGCCGCTGAACGTCTGGCCCGGCATGCTGCGAACCCGGATCGTGACAGGAGCCCCCGGCTTGACCGCGCCAAGGTCGAATTCAGGCACGTCGGCAATGATCCAGACCACGGAAACGTCGGCGAGACGGAAGAGCACTTCGCCGGGGGATGCTTTCATGCCGTCGACGGCGTTGCGTTCGAGAACAATACCGTCCCGCGGCGCCCGCCACGTCATCGATAACGGCACCTTCCGTGTCCGCTCCATCTCCGAGATGGCCTCCGACGGCACGCCGAGATTTTCCAGTCGCTGACGGGCGCCACCCGCAGCAACCCTTGCAGCGCTGCTGAGATCGGTCAGGAACTGGGCGCCGGCCGCCGCTACTTCGGGGGAATAGAGCTGGACGAGCGGTTGTCCCTTCGTGACCTTGCCGCCGGTGGTAACGTCGGCGACCTTGTTGATGAACGCCTCTGATCGGGTTGCGACCACGCTGATGCGCCGTTCGTCGAGCTGTACGGTGCCGGGCACCCGCACGGCACGTACGATCAGGCGGTCGGCAACCGTTTCCGATCGGACCCCTGTGCGCTGCAGCTTGCCGGGGGCGACCTTGACGGTGGAACCGTCTTCATCGTCGCTCTCATAGACAGGGATATAGTCCATCCCCATCGAATCCTTCTTCGGCGTCGGCGACGTATCGGGGAGACCCATCGGATTGCGATAGTAGAGCACCCGCTTTTTTGCTGCTGCGACTGACTCCATTCCGGCTGCGGCCGGCTCGGCAGCAACGGCGGCGGGTTTGACGTCGAAGCTGAGGTCTTCGCTTGCATGAACCGCCGCGAAATCACGGCCGCCGGCGCTCTTCCTCGGAACCGCCGAATAGGCTGGGCGGCCGTCTGGATCGCGGTAGTAGATGACCGGCCCTGATGGTGCGGGATTGGAGTTCGGCGTACCGGCCAAGGCATTTTCCAGCCAGGGGACCGATCGGAGCCAGTGAAGGCCGGGCACCGCGATATCGCTGTGCCCGGCCCAATAGCCTCCAGCCCCCGCCGCCACAATGGCGACGAGGGTAAGGCCGCTGCGGATTATCCGGCTCAAGGAACGGCCTTGAATTCCAACTTGCTTTCCAGCGACCCGGTTTCTCCCTGGACTTTGGCGCCGAGTGACAGACGCCAGCCGCCGGCCATCTGAATCTGCGCCTTGAAGCGGTAGATGCCGGGTTCCGTTGATGGCAGCGGCTCGATCGGCGCGGCCATCATCTCCATCCCGTCCGGAGCCATGTCGACGCGCTGTGCGAAGATCACGGCATCCGGCACGCTCTTGCCCGAACGTTTATCGATGAGGCGGACGGCCACTTCCGCCGCATTGCCTTGCTTGACTTCGTTCTGGACGAGTTGGAACTCGTAGTCCTCAATGCCGGCCCACACCCGTGAGGTGGCTCCCACGCAAGCGAGACCGATCGACGCCGCCACCAGCGTGCGATTCAATGTAAAGAGCTTCATTTTTCAGTTTCCCAAAATTCATCGTTGTTCTGCGCGATTGCGCGGTCAGTTCACGGCAAATGCCATGCGCTCTCCCCCGCACGGCAGTCGGCCGCACGGCGACAAATGGCTCGAGGCGAGCCGGCGATGAACTCAGGAACGTGGAGGTCGGGGTGGTGGCGGTTCAGCAAGGAGATCGCGCCCGAAGTCGTTGCCCGGTGCAATCGAGGCTGTCGCAGAAACCCGGACGCGCGCAAGCTGATCGGCCGCAACTACGTTCGCGAAGCATTTGGCGGCGCACAATGTGGCCAGCGGGCAGGACTTCTGGCAGTCGGGAACGGATTGCTTCTGGTCCGGGCAACACGGCAAGCCATCCGGCATGGCGGCCATCTGCTCCATTCCCGCCATCGACTCGCCAGCCATCATCCCCGCGGCCGATGGTGTCACAATCGGCGCGGCCGTCAGGATGATGATCGCCAGGATGGAAAGCAGGCGGGGGAACAAGGACCAGAATTTCACGGCCGCAAAGTGACATGTTGTGCAGTGCAAGAAAAGGTGGCCGCGCTCACTTTTTCGACAAGTGGAGGGAACACCACATCGAGATCATCCTCCGGAAAAGCGAGCACTTTCGTTCAACCTGAACCGCCGCAGCCGTTGGACAGGTTCCAGACGTCCACCACCTGTTCTCCGCTGAACGTGTGTTCGACAATCAGGAACTTCGCCAGCCCGCCATACATTTTCCAGCGCCAGCACTGGCAGCAGCATGGCCCCTTCTCGTCCGATTTGTCCATAGCGTATTGATAGGCTTGCTGCTGTCCCGCCGAGAGTGTGGCCTCGTAATAGGGCATGACCTTCTGAGCGACGCCCGCTGCGATGTCGTAAGGGTCAGGTGGGATTTCCGAAATGGCGGCGTATTTGGTGAGGCCCTGCACCTGTCTTGCGTAGCGCTTGCGCTCCATCTCGGAGCAGCACGAGCCGCGCAGCCGCGCTGTGACCGGCATTTTGGCGATCGAGTCGGCGAATGTCGGCATGCATGTGCTGTTACCATTCTTGCTCAGGTAGTCGAAGCGCTCGTCGAGTGTCTGGGTCTCGGCGGTCGCCGCAGGCACACCTGCGCCAAACAGCAGCGCGATGTATCCGGCGCCGACGGTGAAATCCCGGCGGGAAACAGTCAGTCTGGATCGTTCTACCATGTCGCACCTCCAAAGGTTCAGCCGATTTGCGTCAAGATGGGAAAGCGGTCGAGCAGCCAATACGAGAATGCCGACATCTGCCCGGTGATCATGGCAACCCCCATGGCCATCATGACGCCGCCGGCGGCGATTTGCAGCACTGAGCCCGTGCGTCGCATCGCCTTCAGCCGTCGCGTCAGGCTGTCGGTGAAGAGAGCGGCAAGCAGGAAGGGGACGCCAAGGCCGAGCGAATAGATGGCGAGCAGGGCTACGCCGTCGATAACGGTCGCGGACCCGGCGCCGACGGTCAGAATGGCGCCGAGTATCGGGCCGATACAGGGCGTCCAGCCAAAAGCGAAGGCAAGGCCGAGCACATAGGCCGACATCGCCCGCCCACCGGGAATGTCGGCATGAAACCGCGCCTCCCGCATCATCCAGGTCGGACGGATGACACCGGTAAGGAACAGGCCAAACAGGATGACGATGACACCGCCGACCATGTTGAGCTCGATGCGGTAGCCAAGCGCCAACTGGCCCAGCGCCGTCGCGCTCGCACCCAGCACGATGAATACGCTCGAAAATCCGAGCACGAAACACAGGCTGGGGCCCGCCGCCGACCAGCGGGCCGCAGCTGGGCGTTCGGCCGACATCGACATCGGCGACCGCCCGGCGATATACGAGACGTAACCGGGCACCAGCGGCAGCACGCAGGGCGACAGGAACGAGATGATGCCGGCCGCGAAAGCGGCTAGCACGCCGATGTTGGAGATTTCGGGCATCGCTCAGTTGCCCTCTCTTGCCGGCAGGCGCTTCATTTCTGCAGAGCCCTCGCCTGTTCGATCAGCTTCTTCATGGTTGCAAGATCGGTTGCGCCCGGAAAGATCTGCTCGCCGACAACGAAGCCCGGCGTGCCGGTAATTCTCAGCGCCTGGGCAAGTTCGATGTTGCGGTCGATCAAGCCCTGGATATCGGCCTGCTGCATATCGGTCTTCATACGGGTCACGTCCAGGCCGGTCTCGGCCGCAACCCTGAGCACGACCGACTCGGTCACCCGCGTCCTGGTGCTGAACAGCGCCTTGTGAAACGCCGCATATTTGCCTTGCCGCTCAGCCGCGAGCGCCGCCTTGGCGGCGAATACCGAATCCGGGCCTAAAATGGGAAATTCCTTGTAAACGATCTTGAGTTGCGGGTCATCGGCTACCGCCTGCTCCATGACCGGCATCACCTGGCTGCAATAAGGGCAATTGTAGTCGAAGAATTCTACCATGGTGACGTTGCCCTCGGCATTGCCGCCGACGGGACTCTTCTTATCGCGGAATAGGTCGTCGCCTCGCGCCGCGAGAGTGGCCTTTCCCGCAGCCGCCTCGGTCTCGCGCTGTTGTGCGTCCAGTTTCTGCAGCGCCTCCATGATGACCTCGGGATGCGCGAGGATGTAGTCGTGGATGCGCTGGTCGAGCTGATCCTGGGACGTCTCGTCCGCCGCCACCGCAGGCCGCAAAGCGCCTTGAAGGCCGACCAGGAGCCATCCTGTCATAGCAGCAAGCAAAAGGGCACGGGCGACGCGGCTTTTGTATCTGCTTAGCGGCTTTGCCTTGGTGATCATGTAATTCTCCCTCTTGGTTGTGGCGGACTTTCCGGGCACCGCCAGGAAACTGGATCAGAACAAGCTCTTCAATTTCGCCCACCAGCCCTCTGCCTGCTCAAGGTGCGGACTTTCGACATTGTTGGTGAGTGCATTGATGAAGGTGACGAGGTTGACGGGCTGGAAATTCAGGCCGTGGAAATTCGCTCGCCAGCGGCCCTCCTTGTCGATCACATGGGTGACGGTGCCGTGCATCTGGTAGCCGTCATCGGTCAGGCTGAATTTGTGGCCAAAGGCCTCTGCCAGCTTGCGGGTCGTGTCCTCGGGCTCGCCCTCCGTCGTTGTCAGGAACAGCCAGTTCGCGGGATTGAGCCCATGCGCCGCGCCATAGCCACGCAGCACCTCCGGTTTGTCTTTCGACGGATCGGTGGTGATGGTGACGAAGAGGACCATGTCCTTCATCGGCGTGGCGTTCACCATGGCCTGTATCTCGGCGACTTTTTCGGCATGGAGAGGACAGACGTCCGGACAGGATGTGTAGATGAAGTGGAGGACAACGACCTTGCCGCGCAGGTCGGCGGGCCGAACGATGCGGTCATCCGCCGTGCGCAAGGTGAAGTCGGGCGCCGGCTTGTCGATTGCTTGGTAAAACTTCTCGTCCTCCTGCAGCATTGCCTCGACTTCATCGAGCGAGTGCGCCTGCGCGCCATGCACAAAGCCGAGTATCAAGGCAGCGACGGCGATCAGGCGGCGAAGGGCGCATAGCCACCCAACCCAAACCGGCGAAACCCAACGCGCCCTGGAATCGGCCCGGAAGGTCATCAATGCGGGCCTTTGACGTCGCCCGACGCTTTCGGCGCGTACGTGCTCTCGGCTGTTTCTTCGAAAGCGTCCTCACTCGAGCAGGAACGGCCGGTCGCGCGATGCATGCACAGGCCAAGCGCGCACATGGCGACGCATGGCAGAACACTGAGAAGCAGGGGGGCCACCCCCGCGGCGACCAGCCAGCTCCAGTTGAAGCCCAGGCCGCCGGCGACCCCGGCTGCGGCCAGCAGGATGATGATGCGTCGGTTGGCGAGACGAGACCTGATCGTTGAGAATATGCCTGGCGAGGCGTCGTCAGCTCGGGTCAGCGTGGTCATCGCAAATCCCTTCTCAATTGATAGCGAAGTGGCTGCGGATGAATTCGACCATTTCGGGCAAATCCCACTCGGCGGGGCCGATCAGCCGGCCGATCTCCTTGCCCTCGCGGTCGATCAGCAATGTCAACGGCAGGCCCAAGGCGCCGAGCGCGAACATCGCCTTGGCCGATGTGTCGATGTTCAGGGCAAGATGCTCGATGCCGTTTTCGGCGAAGAACTTCTTCACGGCGTCCGGGCCGGCGCGGTCCATCGACAGCGCAACGACTTCGAAGTCGGGCCCACCGAGTTTCGCCTGCAGCCGATCCAGCGTCGGCATTTCCTCGCGGCATGGCGCGCACCATGTCGCCCAGATGTTGACCAGCACGATCTTGCCGTGGAAATCGGCAAGCGTCCTCGGCTGGCCCGCGCCGTCCTCGAACTGGATCTCCGGAAGTGGTTTCGACGGCTCCTGAACAGCAAAACCCTGGGGTGTCCCCGCAGCCGAGGCGGCCTGGGCCAGGATGAGCGAGACTCCCAGCAGTGCAAAGGCTAACAACTTCATGGCCGCTGCTCCTCGGCCTTCAGACGCCGGGCAAGCGGCAGGATCTTCTCATCAAGAATCTTCTCGGTCACCACACCGATGTGCTTGTAGGCAATACGTCCGTCGGAACCGACCACAAACGTCTCGGGCACGCCGTAGACGCCCCAGTCGATAGCGACGCGGCCGTTCAAATCAGCACCGGTCCGCGTGTAAGGATCGCCCCTCGTGTCGAGCCATTTCGCGGCATCGGTTGGCTGATCCTTGTAATTCAGGCCATGGAGCGGCAGCTCCTTGGCCGCCGCCAATTCCATCAACACGGGATGCTCCTCGCGACAGGGCAAACACCAGGAAGCGAAAACATTGACCAGCGAAACCTCGCCCCGAAGATTGGCGCTCGATAGACCGAGCTGCCGGCCCTGGACCGGCGGCAAGCTGAATTCCGGCACCGGCTTCCCGATAAGCGCGGAAGGGATTTCTTCTGCGTTGCGAGTGAGGCCCCACCCAAGGATGACCAGGAGCCCGGCGAAGATACCAGCTGGCAACAGCAGGATCTTGCGCACTCTCACCTGTTTGGCGGGGGGATCCGCATTCTGGTCGATGGCAGGGGTCGTCATTGTACCTCGCTTTGGTCGCTGCGGCGGTCACACGTTCCGGCTATGCAAACTCACTCCGTGGCGTAGACGGTTGGCGCCTTGCCGTCCTTGGTGAAGGCATAGATCGTGAAAGGTCCGTCCTTCGCGCCGCCCATCCCGGGTGCGCCAGCCGGCATGCCGGCCAGAGTGATGCCGGTGATGGCAGGCCGCTCCGTCAGAAGCTTCTTGACGATATCGACCGGCACCAGGCCGTCGACCACGTAGCCGTCGACCATCAGCGTGTGGCAGCCTTCGAGATCGGCCGGCACGCCGGCATCGCTGCTGATCTGGGAGAGGTTGTTGACCGGCTTGATGTCGACCTTGAAGCCGTTGTGCTCGAGATAGGTGGCATAGGATTCGCAGCAACTGCATTGCGGGTTCTTGTACATGACCGCATTGATCGTCGCGGCAACGGCCGGGAGCGGCATGGCGATTGCGACGGCCAATGCGGCAAGGCGGTAGGTCATTTTCATTACGGTTCTCCTTTGTTGAACGGATAGGGTTCAGGTGACTCGAAAGACGGTCATTAGACCGGCCATCTGGTGATCGGTGACGTGGCAGTGCAGCATCCAGTCGCCGGGATTGTCGGCGACGAAAGCGCATTCGAGCGTATCTTTCGGCGCCAGCAGCACGGTGTCCTGCCATTGCCCGTGCGGCACGGACTCGCCGTTGCGGGCCAGCAGCGAGAGGCTGAAGCCGTGGATGTGCATGGGATGCCACCAGGCGGTTTCGTTGCGCATGGTGAGCCGGCAGCTCGCGCCGCGTTGCAAGGTGAACAGCGGAGCCATGCCCGCGTGTCCATCGCCGGTCATCGACATTCCGTTGATGGCCCATGCTGGACCACCATTCATGCCGGGCATGGCCATGCCCACCATGCCGCCCACGCCCTTCAGCTTGCCACCGCCCATCATTCCGCCTTGCAGGACGATCTCCTGGCGCACGGCATCGGCCAGGTTCGGGATTGGCAGTGGGTTGGCCGGCAAGCGCACAGGCGCGTCGAGCGGATTTGCCCGCAGTGGCGGCTCGGATGAATAGACGAAACTGGTCAGCGTATAGGCAAGCCCGTCGTAGAAATCGTCGGTCACCGCGTGACGGCTGCCGGGATCGCCCTGCAGGTCGAGCACGACGTCGATACGCATCGCCGGGGCAAGAACGATCCTGCCGCCCTGCGGCTCACGTGGCTCGCATGGCTGGCCGTCGATAGCGACGATGATCGGGCGATGGCCTTCGAAGCGCAGCGCCATCATGCGGGCGAGAGCCGCATTGACCAGGCGCAGCCTCACGCGCTCGCCGGCCCGCACAGTCTGGTCACCGGGCGGAGCTCCGTTGATGGTGACGATGTTGCCAACGCGGCCAGACATCGCCGCATCCATCATGCTGCCGAAGCCCGGTGCGATTTGCCCATCCTTTGTGAGCCGCCAGTCCTGCAGCGTCCACAGGAGGTCGCGGTCGACAACGATAGGGTCAGCCTCCTCGACGACGAGAGCGCCAGCAAGACCGCGGCCGATCTGCTGCAGACTGTCGGCGTGCGGGTGATACCAGAAGGTGCCGGCATCGGGCGGCGTGAACTCGTAAGTGAAGCTTTCGCCGGGCTTGATCGGCGCCTGCGTCAGCCCCGGCACGCCGTCCATGGCATTCGGCAACCGGATACCATGCCAATGAACGGTAGTGCTCTCATCCAGCGCATTTACGACACTGATGCGAACAGGCCGGCCTTGCTGTACGCGGAGCGTCGGACCAGGAACCATCCCGTCATAAGCCCAGACCGGGGTCCAAGGAGCATCGGCGCCGGCGAGGCTGGCCCGGCCGTGTGTTGCGTTTAGCTCGTGCTCATCGACTTCGGATGCCAGCGACAAGCGCGAGCCCATCACCGCTGTCGAGACCAGGCATGCCCCTGCGCGAAGCAGTCTTCGGCGCGAGACGAGATATTTGAAGTCGAGTTCCAACGCAAAGGCCTTCCGCGAGGCAGATGGGAGGCGGCGAAAACCGCCGTCATCCTGATCATCGCTGCGCTGCTGCCATGGCAAGCACGCGCGAACGGACGCAAATCAGTGGCGAACCAGCTGAGAGCGTTTCAGGTCAAATTGCGTGTCTGGGAGGGTATGGGTCGGGAAGGAAATCTCGCCCGTGAAGCGGCGAAAATAACGACGGAGAAGGATCCACCACCTGGATCGCCATCAAAGGAATGGCATCCTGCGAAGGCAAGGCGATCGCAGAGGCCAAACAAACAGGCGGGCAGACAATGGGCTTCCCGCTGCCGTCTGAACTCTTCGGGCATGCAGCGCAGTTGCTGGCACCGTCCGCCATTCCCTGCATCCCAGCCATCTTTACCGACATGATGTTGGCCTGAACCACCGACGTGTTCAGGCCTGCGGTCACAAGAACCGCGACAAGGAGGGCAAAAAGACGCCCGGATCGCCACCATGTCGTCATCGGGCGCAAGCTGACCCTTAAACGCGACTTTTGCAAGCCAAAACGGGTGACTGCCGAGCGAAGCGGATTTGTCTCTCGGATATGTGATCGATGCTTTCTCATCTGTCCGCGCGTAGTTCGTCCTGACGACGACATCTACCAGCGCGCGACCATGTTGGCACCGATGGCGCCGACCACCGCCAGGCCGGAGATCGCGATCGTATACCACGTCGCAACAAACAGCGGAGAATCGTCGGTGTACTGCGCTGCGCGCAGCGTTGCAGCAATGGCTCCTGCAAAAATGCCCGCTAGGGCGTCTCAATCACGAAATTGCCTGCTGCGCCAAGTTGTGGCCACGGCAAGCTTGGATTGCCGCAATTGGACCCAACTGCGGCCTCAATGCCGTATGACACCGTCAACTGGTTAGCCTCGGCAACGCCGCATCGTTGACTTTGTTGACCGCGGCAAGCAAATGTTGGCCGCAAAAAGACAAGCAGATCCGCCGGGGAAGAAGCCGCCCTCACGCATGCCAAAAACCGATGACGTCATAGCCATGCTCGGCAATGAGCCGCCGCTGGTGGCCGACGGCCGCAGCGGTCCGCCCGACCGCCGCGAGATTTCGGCGCGCTGGCTGTCGGGAACCTTTCTGACCGGCGTGACATCGAGCGTGCTGATGGGCGTCGCGCTGTTTGCCGCTGTCGACGGCCGCCAGCAACTGGCGACGCCGCCCGAGATCGCCGAGCTCACCCACCTTGAAGGTGGCGGCGATTCCGGCGAGGTCACCAAGACGACCAGACTGGTGGCGCTGCGCCAGATCGCCAAGGCGAAGGACCGGCGCCGCATGGAAGTGCCGATGGTCACCAAGGTTGGTGACCGTGATGTCATCCACACCATGCCATTTGTGGAAATCAAGATGGGGCTGGCCGCCGGCCACACCACCAATCGCCCCTACCCGCCTTTCAACCCGATGCAGGTGTTCGGCGACGACGGCGATGATCCTCAACCGACAGCGCCCGTGCCCGCCGGCCAGATCTACGGCGCCAAGGTCGAAAGCGAAATGACTCTGAAGACCGTCGATTTCCCGCTCGAGACTGCTTCGTTCGACGAAAAGAGCGATCTTTCCGCCGATGAGGTGGAAAAGGTGGTCCGCGAAGCCGGCACCGATCTCGGTGACGGCGCCGTCCAGGTCGCTTCGCTCCACTATGTCGACCCGCAGCGATTCGGCGACGCCTTCGCCGAGAGCATGGCCGGCTCCTATGACGTTAAAATCGTCCGGGAAAACGTCTCCGTGACGCCGCGTGCGGTCGTCGACGACCAGGCGCCGGCCTTCGCCGAGGAAATAATTCCCTTCACCAGAGATCTCGACATCGTCGAGGCTTTTGCTGATTCCGGCTATACGGGTGAAGACGCCGCCGGCATGGCCGAGGCGATCGGCAAGCTGTTGAACGCGACCGTGCTCAAGGCGGGAACTGTGCTGCGCGTCGGGCTCGAAGTCCATGGCGACGACGCCAAGGTGGTGCGCACCAGCGTTTATGATCGGACCCAGCACATCGTCACCATCGCACTCGACGATCGCGGCCAGTACGTGCCGGCGCAGGAGCCGGAGCCCAATCCCGGATTGCTCACGGCTTTCGAAGATTCACCACCGGTGGTGGTGCGCGGCAATCTGCCCAACGTCTATGACGGCATTTACCGCGCAGCCTATTCCTATGGCATGTCAAAGGCCATGACCCAGCGGCTGGTCAAGCTGCTGGCCTCCGGTGTCGACTTCCAGTCACGGCTCAATCCATCAGATCGACTCGACGTGCTGTTCTCCCAACCGGACGGCGACAATCAGGCGTCGGACGAGTCCGAACTTCTCTATGTCTCGGCAAATTTCAGCGGGCAGACGCGCAATTTCTACCGCTTCCAGATGCAGGACGGCACTACCGACTATTTCGATGAAGGCGGGTCCAGCGCACAACAATTCCTGCTTCGCAACCCGGTGCCAAATGGCCGGTTCGGTTCCGGATTCGGTCTTCGACGCCATCCCATTCTTGGATACGTCAAAATGCACACAGGCACAGATTGGGCCGCTCCAAGCGGAACGCCTATCATCGCGTCCGGCAACGGCGTCGTCGAAAAGGCCGGCTGGGCTGGCGGCTACGGCAACCAGACTATCATTCGCCACGCCAACGGTTACGAGACGTCCTACAATCACCAAAAGGGATTTGCCGAAGGCGTTGAGCCAGGCGCCAGCGTTCGGCAAGGACAGGTGATCGGCTATGTCGGAACAACCGGACTATCCACAGGTCCACACCTTCATTACGAACTGATCGTCAACGGCACCAAGGTCGACCCGATGCGCGTCCGCTTGCCGGTCGGCAAGGTGCTGAAAGGCGACGACCTGATCGCCTTCAACCGCGAGCGAGAGCGCATCAACGATCTGCTCAAGCAGCCAGATACCGACGCGCTGAAGATCGCTACCGCAAGGATCGATGACTGTCTAACGCCTTGCTGAGCGGCCGTGGTCAGCGATCTTGGCCACCCATAAGGCGGCGGATCGCCGTCGTATGTTGCCTTTGCCCCATTGCTGGAATTGCCCAAATGGCCCTAGGCGGTTCTGAAGGAGTGCCGCCACGGTGTTACCTCATTTCCGCCTCAACAAGGGATGGTTAACCATCAGGGTCGATATTCAGATGTGACAACAACACATCCGTTTGGGCAAATCCGGGGACAAACGGCAGCGCAAGGCCATTTGATTTGAACAAAGTCGAACGACGCAAAAACGGCGGCATTTTTACATGAGCGTCTGGCCGAGATGGCTGGCAGCCGTGCTTGTTGCGTTTGGTTTCCTCGCCGTGGCTGCGACCGGTGCCAGCGCCGAAACACGTTCGCTCAAGCTCTATCATCTCCATACGGGCGAAAAGGCCGAAATCGTCTACAAGCGCAATGGCCGCTACGACCAGGCGGGCTTGCGCAAGATCAACATCATCCTGCGCGACTGGCGTCGCAACGAGCCGACCAAGATGGATCCGCGTCTGCTGGACCTGGTCTGGGAAGCATATCGGGAAAGCCGCGCCACCGACTATATTCAGGTCGTTTGCGGCTACCGCTCGCCGGCAACGAACTCGATGCTGCGCAGCCGCAGCCGGGGTGTCGCCAAAGAGAGCCAGCATATGCTTGGTAAG
The DNA here is from genome assembly GCF_003997495.1 of Mesorhizobium sp. M7A.F.Ca.US.008.03.1.1. GTDB lineage: Bacteria > Pseudomonadota > Alphaproteobacteria > Rhizobiales > Rhizobiaceae > Mesorhizobium. Next base: position 208,856 of record NZ_RZRU01000011.1, read on the forward strand.
GCGATGGACTTCTATATTCCCGGCGTGCCGCTGAAGAAGCTTCGCAACATCGGTCTCAAGATGCAGGGCGGCGGCGTCGGCTACTATCCGACATCCGGTTCGCCGTTCGTCCACTTGGATGTCGGCAATGTGCGCCATTGGCCCGGCATCAGCCGCCAGGAACTGGTGAGCCTGTTCCCGAATGGCAAGACGCTGCATGTGCCGAGCGACGGCAGGCCGCTACCCGGCTATCAGCAGGCGCTTGCCTCCTACAAATCCCGCAAGGGCTCCGGTGGTGCCGCCATCGAATTGGCAAGCGCCGGCGGCGGGTCGAAAAAATCCGGTGGGCTGCTGTCGGCCTTCTTCGGCGGCGGCGATGATGAGGCCGACGACAGCAGCGATGTCGCGTCCGCATCACCCGCACCCAAGCCGAGAGACGTGAAGCCGGTACTGGCGAGCACCGCCAAGAGCAAGCACGCCGATAGCTCACAGATTGCCGAAGAGCAGGTTCCGGAGCCGGAGAATGTTACGCCGGAAACGATCATCGCGGCGTTGCCCGCGCGCGCGGTTCCGGTTCCTGAATTTGCGCCGCGGCCCACGAATGTCTATCAGGCGCCGAGCGAATTGCTTGCGCTCGCCAGTACGGCCGAATTTGACAAGACGGCCACTGGCACTGTGCTGCCCCCCTCGCCGCCTGCACCGGCCCGACCTGACGGGGTCAAGTCCGTTCTTGATGAGGCCAACCTAGCAATCGGCCAATATCAAATCGCGTCCCTCACCATGCCCTCCGAATCGAGCTCGGCTTTCGCCAATCTGTCGGGCGTCGAAGCCGCTTCGCCGCACAAGGCTATATCAGCGCAGGTTGAACCGGATCCGGCTGCTGTACTCGGCACAGGCGTGAAAACGACTCCTAAGGAACCCAGGCCTACCGCTCGCGACCTGAAGCCCGGGCCGAAATCCGTGGCTGTCGCGGCCGAGCCGCAAGCCGCCCGCTGGGCACTGAACAGCGGCGAGCGAGTCGCGACTGTATCGAGCCCAACGACAGCGCCGCGTTACGCCTATAATCTCGTACACACCTCGCCGAGCGAGATTTATATGACCGGCTTCCAGACCGGAAACGAAATCGTCGAAGCCAACCGGTTCGCCGGCAACGCCGTTCAATTCCTGTCGGTTGCCCGCTTCCAGACCCAATAGCTGGACCAGTGGCCGGCAAGCCGCCCGCCAGCCGACGCGATTTTTTTCGTTCTTCGGACAGGACCGCTGTCGAAATTGTTGTCTGCCCTTGTGCATCAATCTTTCGTCAACCATGCTGGCTAACAATGGCAGTCTTGATCGCAGGCGAAATGGCAGTTTACCGTCTGCCGGACACATCAGCTCCACCTACTGATCGACAGGCGCTAGCCAAGAAGATTCCTGCTAAGAGGAAGCCTGAGGCATAGCTCGGCGAGCAAACCGTAGACCTGCCCCGTCCCGAGGGCGCATACTTCACGAATGAAGTCGCCACCGACGCTGCCAACGACAACGGCAACCCGGAAGACCGTCTGGCTGTAGTGACTGCTGCCCTGTACGGAGCCATGGAAGGCTTGGCAGCACCCGCTGAGTTGCTGGATTGTTCTGCATTTAGCGCCTGCAGGGGATAGCAGCAATGGCCTACACGGTGATCTGGTACGGGAAACAGGGCATCTTTGAAAAGACGCCTTTCATGGTTGCCGGTCTGCCGGGCATCATTGCGGGAATGGCCGTACCGCGCATCGCCGGCAGAGCGTTGATGTCGCGACCGATGCAAAGCCCATCTCGGCAACCAAGCAGCGACCGGGGCAACGGATCCGTTCACGAACGCGGTGCTGGCCGTTCTGGCGCGGCAGGGTGCAGTTCCTGCGCTCGCGGGGAACTAAGTTCGCCAACTGAAGGCACGACAGCGCCCCTGCTACCGGTACGGGTTGTCTTCGCTCGATCGTCCCGGGTTCGCCAAATACCAAAGTCTCTTATTCGCATCGTTTAGCTGAACCTGCATCCCGAGCATGCTGCGGTAGAGCACGTAGAAGCAGCCCGCTACGAAAACTGCAGAGAGTGTATAGCGACTCCCGAACTCGTAGACGTTCACAGCCTGAGCTCCGCCGAAGAACACGGCGAGTGGCAGCACAGAACCGACGAATTCACCCTACCCCACCCCCGGCGGCACGCTATCCAAAACTCTCGGCCAGCCGCTAAGACCGCCGCAGCCCCCGATTTCCTTCACGGATAGTTTCTTTTCGTCGGAGCAGGCGGGGTCGGCTTTTGAAACACGATCCCGCATCCTTTCACCGTCGATGCATCTTCGATCGCTTGCATCTCGCCCTTTAGCCGAGCCACTTCAGCGGCCGAGGCGCCGTCGCCGCTTGCGAAGAATAGCGCAGGCCAGAAAATAATCACGCCAACCGCGACTACCGCCGCATCTTGGCCTGCTTTTTTATTCTGGATACCTGCGGCTTCTGAAGCCCGCCTGGATATATTCGTGGCCTCTAGTGCCAGCTGTTCGCATGTTAGATTTTGGTAAAGAATTGGCGAAACATAGCTCGCCTGGATCTTTTCGGGCGGCGTTGCACACCCACAAAGCAATAGCGCAGCGCCGAGCGCTGCACATTCAAATTTCATCATCCCCTAAGCCCCTCCCCAAGGCGCCGAGTGGATCATGCATATTCGAATCACCCTTGCAAGCTGAGATGTTTCGTGCGGAGTCTTTGGCACAAAGTAGAGCACACCCTGTTCCACTTTTGCGGTGTATGTGATACTGTCATTTTTGCCGGAACAGCGCTGAAACGGGCGTCAGCACCAAGCCGCTTCGGGAACCTCCGAAGCCAACGTCAACGGACTTCCAACCAGGCAAATCAGCGTTTAGTGCGGGGCATGGCTCCAGCACCGCGAACTCCGCCGCATCCTCAGGTGCAGGCAGAACCAGCTTGCCTTGCCACGCCATCGTCCACCAGGTGGAAAGGTGGTTCGGCTTCAAGCCGTGGCGCTCTGCGACCTCATTCACCATCGCGCCTGGCCGAAGGCTCTTCGAAACGATCTGCGCCTTGACGTCGTCTGGCCAATGCCGATGAACCTCCAGTCCAGACTTCCTGGCCGTGAGAAACCTCCAACGTAGTCTCAATGGAGAAACTCCCGTGCTATTCCATGGATACGCGATCACAGATTAGAGCGACGAGAGCAACGTGGCGGCGGCACACCGCTTACCGTCTACCTTCACACGATCTCAGACACGGCGAGTTACAAATTCTGGCCAGCAAGATCGACCGGACGAAGGAGCGGTTAATCGAGTCAGCCGGGAAGATCGGTGGCGAAGTCCTTCGGGCGAGATCGGATCTCGGCAAGAAGCATTGCCTCGCAGACCAAAAGCGACGAGCAGGACGATTAGTCGAAGTCGAGCCGCGCCACAGCGTGGGCACCAAGCGTGATGACCCGATCTTCAAACGAACGCACAGAGTTTTCCATGAAGCTCGGATCGGTTGCCGCTTGCTCGAACTGCCCGGCAGCAAGATGAACAATGCGGGCGCTGATCGTCGTGTCCGAAAGCTGCACTGACCGCGTTCTAAGAGTTAGGTTTGCAAGCCACAGCGTCGTCCGCCCGACCTTCCTGGCGGCAATTGCCGCGATGGTCCCGGCGACCGATGTCTCGACGGACAAGAGCGTCGCCCCGCAGAGCCGCGAGAGTCCGGCCATGACATGGAAAGACGGATAGATCGTTGGGCCATGTTGCTGGTCGTACCAGGGCTGCACAAAGTCGGCCTGCCTGTAGATGTGTCCGAACGGACCGGTCAGATCACCAAGTGCAACGGCCTCGACGCCATGATACGCACACGCCGCGACATAGCCGACGGTCCAAGCCGCATTGAACAGTCCACGCTGCCGCGGATCGATGCGGCTGAGGCAAACGCGGCCATTCGCATCGTTCGGCGCGGTTGCCTTTCCGTAAGGGTTTTCCCGGCAGCCGAGCTGGCTCGGTCCAATGCGGATCGCCAGGTTCTCGCCCATGAAAGCGCGGGTCGAGCGAATAGTGTGAGGCAGCGCCTGCAGTGTCTCCATCACCGAGACATCATCGGCGGCGTGAACGTTTGGGCAAGTGGTGAAGGTGACGTAGTCGAGCGCAGCGCTTGGCGGCCGCTTGCGGTTGAGTTCGGTGAAATAGGATGCCATGCCGCCGCCCAGAGCGACACCGGGAAAGGCCCGTCGCGCGGCGGCAAACGTTTCCTCGAAGGTAGGCATTGGCGGCCACACGGCGTCGGGCTGCATCGACTTCATGTCTTGTACCGGAAAGACGGAAACCGCCTCCAGGTCGAGGCCAATGGCATGGACGGCCGCCGCAACCGGCTGCAATTCGCCCTCGGGTTCAAGCTTACCTTGGGTGATGATCTCGAGAACGACGCCCGCGCCGGTCAAACCTGCCAAGGCCGCATATCGTTCTAGTTCAGTTTGGCCATGTCCAAGCCGGAGATCGATCTGACAGACAATCCACCGGGGGCCCAAATGCCGAATGAGCTCGAGGTTGGCCACCGCATGCTGCGCCGCCTCGGCAGAAACGCCGACGCCGATACGGAGCATGTCCCCGATTTCCTCGCCGATCGCGAGCCGGATAGGAGAATCTTGGTCCTCAGACGTCCCGGCGGAAAAGTCTCCCGAGACGCGAAGCCTGATGGCCTGCGTGAACCTCTCATGCTTGGTCAAGGTGTAGGGCCAGGGTCGTCGCAGCGGGCGCACGTAGGTCTTGTATGACGCGTCGGACCAGTTCCGCTGATCCTCCATTTCGAAGGTATCGCCTTCCATGGTGCAGGTGGCCCACACCGCAGGGGCAATTTCGTGCGACAACGAACGGATATCGGTAAAAGGACATCTCGGGTCGATGTAGTCAGGAAACACCGCCAGCTGCTCGCTGCCGTCCTCCTTCAGAACCTTTAACGGCTTGCCCGCTACATCAATGGGATGAAGGACGACGAAGCCTGTTCTGTTGGTCAGTAGATCGGTCTGCGGGTCCGCTTCCGCGACGAAGGACAGCGTACCGTCGCTGGCACCTTCAATCCGTGCCTGATAGACGATGCAGCTGTTCGCGTCTGCGCATGTCCCTCGGTAGGAAACGCTGAAAGCTTCCGGCTTCTCGTCGATCCGGAGATTTTCGAGAGCCGGAGTGTAGGTTCCCCAGTTCTCGTCCCTTACGAGGAATGCGATCCCCCGCAGGACTTCGATGCCGCCGACACGCACATAGCGAAGTGCGCCATTGTCGAACTCGACAGACAGCGTTCCCGCCCGCAGTATCCGCGACGGCGGGCTAGGCTGTTCGGTTCCACATAGACGGAATGCTTGTGCTAGCTGCTCGGTCATAGGGCGCGTTCGCTCAGGGCGTCGAAAATGGAAGCACGGCTCATGTTGATATCGATCGGCAGGCTTTCGCCGGGGCGGCTTACGTCATGAGCCTGCAGTTCCGCCATCACCGGCGCGCCCGAGAGCCGGAAGGTGGCGTAGCTGCGCGAGCCGGTTGGCTGTAGAAGGTCGATCGTCGCTTCCTGCCGGAACATGCCCTCTGCCGGCTTCTCACCCCGCGCGCGGGTCATATGTTCCGGCCGCAGCCCCAGCAGGACGGCCTGGCCATCCGTCGCACCGTCAAGGTTGCGGCCTGGAGCGACCGGCAGCAGAAGATCGGAGAGCCGTATGGCGGCGACGCTGCCGCTTAGAGCCAGCGTGCCAGCCAGGAAGTTCATGCGCGGAGAGCCGAGAAAACCGGCCACGAAGGTGGAGGCCGGGCGCTCGAACAGATCCAGAGGCGTTCCCTGCTGCTCGATCACCCCGTCGCGCATCAGCACAATGCGATCGGCCAGCGTCATCGCCTCGATCTGGTCATGCGTGACGTAGATCATCGTCGTGGCGATGTCCTGGTGGAGGCGCTTGATTTCTCCGCGCATCTCGTCGCGCAACTGGGCATCGAGGTTGGAAAGCGGTTCGTCGAAAAGGAAGATTCGCGGGTTGCGGACGATGGCTCGGCCAATGGCGACGCGCTGACGCTGCCCGCCGGACAATTGCCGCGGAAAGCGCCCGAGCAGCGGGGTAATGCCGAGCATCCGCGCCGCCTCGCCGACGCGCGTCTCGACCTCGGCCTTCGGCATCTTGCGCGCCTTTAGACCGAAGCCGATGTTCTTGGCCACTGTCATGTGCGGATAGAGTGCGTAGTCCTGGAATACCATCGCCACGTCGCGGTCGCGCGGCCTGAAATCGTTGACGACCTCGCCGCCGATTTCGATCGTGCCTTCCGAAATCTCCTCAAGGCCCGCGATGGTCCGCAGCAGCGTGCTCTTGCCGCAACCAGATGGCCCGACGAGAACGGTGAACTCGCCATCGCGTATATCGAGATCGATGCCACGCACTGCGTGGAACGTGCCGTAGCGCTTGTGCAGCCCGGTGATCTTCACTTCGGCCATGTCGGTGGTCCTAACCGCGAACGGCGCCGAGCGTCAGCCCGCGCACCAGATGTCGTTGAGCCAGCACGCCAAGTGCGATCGACGGCACGAGGGAGACAATGGCGAGCGCCGCAGCCTCGCCGTATTGCGCGCCCTGGAAGCCGATGAAGGCGCGAAATACGGTCGGCAGTGTAAAGGCCGTGCGGCTGGTGAGGATCAGCGCGAAGAAGAATTCCGTCCAGCAGGCGATAAAGGCGAAGACCGCTGCCGCGACGATGCCGGGTGCGGCGAGCGGCACGGCGACGCGCCAGAACGCTTCCCATCGTGTGCAGCCATCGACGAGCGCGGCCTCCTCCATCGACTTCGGCATGCCGCGGAAATAGGCGAACATCATCCACACCGATACCGGCAGCGTGAAGACGGTGTAGGCGATGATCAGCCCGACATGCGTGTCGTAGAGTCCGACCTGGCGATAAATCAAGAACACCGGCAGGACGATTCCGATCGGCGGCAGGAATCGCTGCGATAGGACCCAGAAGGACAGGTGCTGGCCGCCCGTGTTATAGCGCGCCAGGCTGTAGGCCATCAGCGTGCCGAGCAGCGCCGACAGCACCGTGGCCGAAAGCGAAATGATCAGACTGTTGATCAGCCCGTCGAGCCCACGATAGGTGAACAGCGCCGCCTTGTAGTGGACGAGCGTCGGAGCGCTAGGGAACCAGACCGGCGGGACTGTCAGGTAGTCGTCGCTCGGCTTGATCGACGTGTTGAACATCCAGTAGAGCGGCCACAACACGAAGATCAAGAAGAAGCCGAGCAGCAGGATACGGCCGAACGGGATCGAGCGGCGCTTCCTGCGACGGGCGGGTGCTACGGCGGCCATCAGACCGGCTCCGTCTTCAGGAGACGCCGAACCAGCAGCGTCACGACGAAAGCGGTGAAGATCAGGAACAACCAGCTTCCGGCGGTCGCCTGCGACAGGTGGAACTGCGTGAATCCTACCGTGTAGAGATAGTATGACGCCGTGTACGTCTGTGTGCCCGGTCCACCGCCCGTCATAATGAAGATCGTATCGAACATGCGGATCGCATCGAGCAGCCGAAACGTCAGCGCCAACATGATCATGGGCCCGAGATGCGGCACGGTGATCGCCCAGAACGCCTGCCAGGCGCTGACGCCGTCGAGTTCCGCCGCCTCGTATAAGTTCGGAGGGATGGCAGTGAGCCCGGCAAGCAGGATGACGAACATGAACGGGGTCCACTGCCAGACGTCGGCAATGATCAGCGAGAAATAGAGCCACGGGCTTTCGGTCATCCAGCCGATCGTGACTTCCTGTCCGAGCAGTTGCGTCAGTATGTAGTTGGTTGGCCCGAACGGGCGCTGCAGCAGCAGCGTCCAGGCCTGGCCGACGATGACCGGGCTGATGAACAGCGGCACGATTAGGATCGACATGATTACGCCGCGCCCGGGAAAGCTCCGCACCATGGTGAGCGCCACGAGCAATCCGAGAACGAACTCGATGGCGACGCTGACTGCGGAGAGCCAAGCGGTGAGGAAAAGCGACCAGCGCGCAACGGGATCGAAGATGACCCGTGAGAAATTTTTCAGTCCGACGAAGGCGTGGCCCGGCACCTGGAAATCATAGTTGATGAACGACACGACGAGCGAGAACAGCAGCGGGTAGATCGACAGCGCCAAAATCAAAAGGACGGCAGGCGCGACCAGCAGCCATTTGAAATTGCGGTCGGCCCAGCGCGCGAAGCGAGAGAGTTTTGGCGGCGCGCCAGCAGCAGTCATCCGGGTGATGGTGGTGGTTTGCATGAGGACCGCGACTATCTAGCGTACTGGCGGTAGGCGGAATGTTTCGTGCGTCTGCACTGCCCCTGATGCGCCTGCCGGCACCTTCCCACCGCAAACGGCGGCGAGAAGGACGAAGCGGCTACGCTGGCGGACCCCTCTCCCCGTTCGTCGGGGGGAGAGGCTAGGAGTGAGGGGCGGCGCGAAACGAAAAACATCCAGCGTTCCCGATTGCCGCTACAGCTTAACCGCCAAGCCGAGTTTCTCCACGGTATTCTCCGCGGTTGCTCCCGGCAGTTTCAGGAACTCTGTGTAGAACGCCTTCTGCGAGTCCACGCCAAGCCTATCCGTGGTCTCGTTCCACTCCGCCGCCGCTGTCTCAAGTGAGGCTTTCGGATCGGCGCCGGCCCAGACCGCCGTGCACATGCGGTCGAGGCTTAAGAAATAATCCTGCGCGCCGGGCATGATCGGATCGAGGAGACCGACATTGGCCGAGTTGTTGAGGTTGATAAGGTACTCCTTGGCCCCTGGGAACAGCCCGCCATACAGATCCGACTTGTAGTGCGAGATGCGGTAGGGATCACGCAGCGCATAGGGGAGCATGACGCGGGCAAGCGAGACCTCAGGCGAGGTGACCCACTGCATGAACAGGTAGGACGCCTCGAGGTTCGCCGAATCGGCCGCCAGCGCCTTATTGTAGCCGACTGCATGCTCCGGATTGCCTGGGACGACCGCATACCCGACCTTTCCGGCGATCTGCGATTTCGGGATGAAGTTGATCGCGGTCGCCGATTGCGAGTAGTTTCCTGCCATGCGGCCAGTCGGCGGCCACGAATAGATCATCGCCACCTTGCCGGTCAGAAACGCGGCCCAGAGCGACACCGCGTCGAGTTCGTTGTTCCCCGGGATCGAGGCCGCGTTGGAGGCCTTCATGCTCGTCAGTGTTGCTACGCCGGCATCCGATACCAGCCCGGCCTTCATGTCGTCGCCGAACAGCTTGCCGCCATTGGCGCGGAACTGCTGAAGGAAATCAAACTGGTTGCCCGGGCTGCCTGCCTTGCGGAAATGCCCGGCGCCATACACGTTCGGCGCCATCTGATCGGTGATGAACTGCGCGATCTGGTTGTACTCGGCCCATGTCTTGGGTGGTTCCAGCTTCGCGTTGAATTTCGCCTGATAGGCCTCCATCAACTTCGGATCTTCGAAGATGTCTTTGCGGTAGTAGAGCGCAAAGATGTCACCGTCGTCGAAGAAGCCCCAGATCTTGCCCTTGTAGGTCGGCAGTGACTTATAGAGCGGATGGAAGTCCTCGAAGTCCTTCATGTTCATGTATTTCGCGATGAAGTCGTCGAGCGGTGCGATCACGCCACCATCGGCCAGCGAAGGCGTCCAGGCAGGTGAGATGTCGAGCACGTCGTAGGCGCCCGAGCTGGCGATGTGTTCGGCGACCGCCTTCGAATACTGGTCCGGATTGGACAGCTCGACGACGTTCATCTTCGTGCCGGTGAGCTGTTCCCACATCGGGCCGCTGAAGTTGCGCGGGTCGAGCGCCTGAAGTCCTGCCTCGGACGTCATGTTGATCGTCACACCGGGAAACTTTTTGGCGGCCTCGGTAGCGCGGAAGGCCGAACCGTTGGCCGGCCCCTCAGTAGAGGCTTTCAACGCAAGGGCCTGTGCCTGGCCGAGCGGTGAAGCCGCATCGGCGAGTTCCAGCTTCTGTTGCGCCATCGCCCAGTCAGTCATCATGCCGAGGATCGGCCCGGACGCGGCCAGCATGCCGGTCATCTGGCCGAAACGAGTAATGAAGCTTCGGCGGGTGGATTCACCCTTTAGCAATGCGTCGACCTCTGCTTCGAGGCCGGCCTGAAAATCACGTCTATCACGATCATTCATGGTCTTGCTCCTCCCATTCGGTGGCTGCGTTCATCGCGGCGACCGCTTCCTTTGCTTCACTCGCCCGCGGCGCGGCGGTCGAGCTCCCCTCCATTAACCGTCGTAACGATTGCGGCGGCGCGCCGAATTCTCCCTTCTACGATCCCAGGCGGGCGGCAAAACCAGCCAGCCGCTTCTTCCATGTGTTGCTCGACAACACCTCGCGATTGACCACGCCGCGCGGCTCGCGGCCGTGTTGCACCTCGATCACCGCCTTGACGTCTGCCGCGCCGTTGCCGGCAAAGCATTGATCGGTCCAGCATAGCGCGTGCGGTGTCAGGATGACGTTGTCGAGTGTCAGGATAGGGTCATCCGCGTCCGGCGGCTCTTGCTCGAGTACGTCGAGTCCCGCCCCGGCAATCCGACGCTCCTGAAGCACTTTGGTCAACGCTTTCTGATCGACGATCGGGCCGCGCGCCGTGTTGATTAAGTAAGCCGCAGACTTCATCAGACCGAGGCGCTCTGCACTGACGATATGGCGTGTCTCGGGCGTCAGTGGACAACTCACAGACAGAACATCGGCGCGACGAAAAAGGTCGTCCATTCCGACCAAGTCGATCCCAAGTTCAGCGGCAACGGCCTTGTCCGCGAAAGGGTCATGCGCAATGAATTTCATGTCAAACGGTCTGGCCATGCGAAACACTTCGGCGCCGATATTGCCGATCCCGAGCGAGCCCAGCGTACGGCCAACCAGCCCGATCCCCATATGGTCCGACCGCTTGTTGAAGGTTTCCGGTCCGCCTCGCGTCAGCCTGTCCTTGATCATCAGCTTGCCAGTCAGCGCCAGCATCAGCGTGATCACCGATATCGCGACGGGCCGCCGCACGCCATCGGGCGTTATCACGAGAGCAATGCCCGCTTTGGTGCAGGCCTCGACATCGACGGTATCGTAGCCGACCCCGAAGCGGGCGACCACGCCGAGGCGCCCATTCTTTGGCACGCTGGTCGCATCGAACCGATAAGCGAGCAGGATCAGCGCGTCGAAATCTTCAAGCTGTTCGGCGCGCATCGGATTGCTTGCTTCAAGAAACACCATCTCGACGCCGGGAGCATTGCGCAGCGGCTCAAGGTCGAAATCTGGATAGGTAGGGGAACCATCCGACTTTCGGAAATCTCCGGAGAGCGCTACCCTGAACTTTGTATTTGCCATCGTCCCGCCCGCCCTCACTTGCACCCGGCGCGTAGTTTCGAGAGCGCGTCCGACATGGCGTCGTGAAAAACCCAGACGTCACCGGAATAACAGATGAAATCGAAGCCCTGCCCGTAGTAGTCGGTCCCTTGCTGCACATTTGGCACTAGCCGCCCGAGCGACTTGTTGTGCTTTTTAGCGGCCCGGATGACGTCGTCGATGGCGCCGATGAATATTGGGTTGGTGAAGTCGCCCGGAATGCCGAGCGAGACCGAAAGGTCGAAATGCCCAACCCACAGGCAGTCGACGCCTTCGAGCGCCGCGATGCCGTCGATGTTCTTCACGCCGTCGGCGGTTTCGATCAGACAGATGAACGCCGAGCGACTGTTGGCCTCTCCGAACTTGTCCGCCACCGAACCCGGCCTGTAACGGTCGTGTGCAATCTGGAGTGCCACGCCGCGCGCCCCGACCGGGTGATACTTCATCGAATTGATGATGTGTTGTGCCTGCTCGACAGTGCTGACCATCGGGGCGATCAGGCCCTCGGCGCCCATGTCCATGGCGCGGGCGAGGAAATGATAATCCTGCGAAGGCACGCGAACCATCATCGGTAGGTCGGCCGCCTCGAAATAACGCACAACACTTTTGAAGGTCTCCATGCTGAAGCCGGAATGCTCCATGTCGAAGAAGACAAAGTCGCAGCCCGCCGACTTTAGTATGTGACCAATGCCGGGCGTCGCGAACTCGGCAACGAGCGTGCCGAGCTTGACCCTTCGGTGCGTCGTCATGTCTCTCAAGGCACTATCAGCCATTTCAATCCTCCCCTGGTCGCGCCGCTCCCCCGGCTTCCTGCGACCTAGTTGTTACGTTCAGCTCGATCCCTCGCATACCAATGCCGCGCGGATGATCTTCTTCTCATTGAGCAGGGGCGCGCTCTGCGCGTCGAAATTTAGGAAATGCGGTGTGCGACAATGATATTCGAAAGCCGCCGCATCATCATAGATCTCATATATCAGGATGCGACCCGGTTCCTCCTCCGGCTCGACCACGTCGAAACGCCGGCAGCCTGGTTCATCCCGCACGGAGGCGGTCGCGTTGGCATCGATCATCGGCCGGAACGCGGCAAGCGCCCCTTCCTTCAGACGGAAATCGACGATAATCACGAAGCCGCTCAACGTGCCGCCTCCACCACTTTCGCATATCGGCGGGCGACATGTTCGAGATGGTCGCGCATTGCGCGTTCGGACCGCTCCGGATCGCGCGCGGCGATTGCCATGAATATACGCTCGTGCGCCTTGTAAGCCTCTTCAGCCTCACCGGGACTCGCTGCAAGCGTCGTGCGACGTTGCTCCAGCAGCCATTCGGCAAGTGCCGCATGGATTGCCGTGAAAATCGAATTACGCATCATCAGCGCGAGCACGTAGTGGAAGTCCACATCGGTCCGTTCGAATCGCTTCAGGTCACCAAGCGACTGGCGGTTGGCCTCGAGCGCCTCGGCGAGGGCCTCGATATCCTCCTTGGTCGCGTGCAAGGCCGCGTTTCGCGCCAAGCCGATCTCGAAGAAGATGCGGGCATTCTGAAAATCCTGGACTCCGCCCGGCGCCGCAATCATGTGCCGCGCCGGCCCGGCCAACGCGTCGATAACGAATTGCGGCGTTGGGCGGGTAACGCGGGCGCGCTCCCCGGACCTTACCTCGACAAGGCCCATCTTACTCAGGCGAACAAGCGCCTCTCGGATCGAAGGCCGGCCTACCCCGTACTGCCGCATGAGCTCCCGCTCCGATGGGAGCCGGTCGGCTTCCTTCAACTCGCCATCACAGATCAGCCGCTCGATGTGGCCGGCCACCTCGTCCGAAAGTTTCCGCTGCTTAATCTGAATACCAATCACTCTGGTGTACCTGTTATACCAGTGTTCTAAAACGCTATTGCGATAAAATTGGAATGTCAATTGCAACTCGCATCCCGGCGAATTTTGCGCTCCTGGCACGATCGGTCCGATCAAACACAGCGGGATCATCATGACGGCTTCCATCGCGGCGAGCCCGGTGCACGCAACCAGCCTCCTCCCCCGAATCCGACAAGCGCATCATGGGCACCACGGCCACCCGACTGATAACATCGCGGTGTCGGGCCGAAGTACGCGGCAACGCTTCTGGATTCGCAAACTTGGCCGGATCATTGACCGCTGTCACGAACGCGAGGGCTGTGAGTACGCCCACTCCAGGGATGCCATAAGCTGCCGGCACACAGCGCTCCTAGAGCACGGCCCATCAGTTGGCGATCAAGCTGCCGAATCTGCTCCTTCAGGCCAGCCTCCAAGAGCTCGGCCCGCGCGTCCCGCGTGTGTGAGTTGCCAGACCTTCCCCGTCCAGAGCTGTCGCTCTAGACGTCACTTTCGCCGGCTGAATTCTTGGCTTGCGGCCTACTTGGGGGCACGTCGTCGAGCAGGGTGGTGGTCTCATCCGACCCCTTGGCGGGCTCAGCTGGAAAATCACCATTTGGCGTCATCTGGTTGACAGCCTCGGGCAAATCTCGCGTGATCCTGCGAATGAGTTCCTCGCGCGAAAGACCCGTCTGCATCGAAAGGGAAGTGAGCGTGTCTTCGTCAATGGCCGCTTCCACGTCGCTTGGCTGGATTGGATCGTTCGGCCCGGTGCCAATCCAAGAGTCGACCTTCGATCCTGTCCCTGCCCCTCTGAATCGGTCGAGGATATCGCCAAGGGCCGTACCGGACGCCCCTTTCGATATCTGATCCAGAATCCCGCCTTGCGGGCCGTTGGGATTACGCTCTCTCGCCTCACGGATCATGTCACCGATCTTGTCACGATTTTGGTATGCTAGGACGCCAAGCATCGCGATCGCCAATTTTCCCAGGTTTGCCATTTTGGTCTCCTCCGCGTTTCACATGGACGAATGGCTCAGCTTCACAAAAGTTCCGCGAGTTCTAAAGCGTTGCGGCGCGGTTCGGAGGGTTCGCCCAGTCACGTCATATAGGCAGGTTCGCGTCCGGCGAGTGTTTGGTCTAGCGCTTCGCTTCGGCCGCTTTCGGTGACTTCACCGGCCAGGCTTAAACATCGGTTCCAAAGGCCACCGGGCAGAGCTTCTTCTGAATGGCTCGTGTCTGTCAGCAAGAACACGCGAACAGAAAGTCCGGTGGGGTAGCCCGGCCAAGACCAAAGGCGATAGTGCACCAGCGCCGGCGGGACGTCTTTTAGTCGGTTGGATAATCGCTTATGGAACAAAGCCGATTGACGCTTGTTAGCTCGACAGCACACCCGTGCCTAACGAGGACAAGCCCCTATGAAAACTCACCTTATTCTGGCTTCCCTGGCCACCGCCACAGCCATGACGTTCACCCTGTCCGCTTTCGCCGCCGACAGCGCGCAACGCTTCGTCGACAAGGCTGCGGCCGGTGGGATGTTCGAAGTTGATTCCAGTAAGATCGCCAAGGGCACGGCCCAAGACCAGGCGGTCAAGGATTTCGCGCAGAAGATGATCGACGACCACGGCGCGGCCAACGCCAAGCTTGAGACCATCGCCGGCGAACAGAAGCTGACGTTGCCGAAGGAACTAGACGCCAAGCGCAAGGCTG
>NZ_RZRU01000012.1 GCF_003997495.1 Mesorhizobium sp. M7A.F.Ca.US.008.03.1.1
ACCTCGATTATCAGGGGCCGGTGACGCTGGTCGGCGACGAGCCGCATCTGCCTTATGAGCGCCCGCCTCTGTCCAAGGAGGCGATGGCCAGCGATGCGCCCGAGATCAAGGCGATCGCCAGCGACGCAATTCTGGCCGAGAAATCGATCCAGCATGTCCATTCCGTCCAGGCCGTGGCGATCGATCGCGCGGCGCATGCGGTGCGCCTGTCGGACGGATCGGTCCTGCCCTACGACAAGCTCCTGCTGGCAACCGGTTCGACGCCGCGCAAATTGCCGATGCCGGGGTTGGGTCCGCGCTGCGTCTATCTCCGCACCTTTGCCGATGCGCTCGCCATTCGCGCGCATCTGACTGCCGGCAACCGTATCGCCATCATCGGCGGCGGCTTCATCGGCCTCGAACTCGCCGCCGCGGCGCGCAAACTTGGTGCCGCGGTCACGGTCATCGAGGCGCAGCCGCGCATCCTGATGCGCGGCGTGCCGGCGGAGATCGCAGAAATCATCCATGATGCGCATGTCGCCGAGGGCGTCGATATCCTGTGCGGGGATGGCATCGCGTCCATCGCCGACGACGGCAAACAGGTGCGCACCACACTTGCCGGCGGCCGGGAAATCATCGCCGACCTCGCGATCATCGGCATCGGCGCCGTGCCGGTGACCGGGCTTGCGGGGGAAGCCGGCCTGGCGATCGACAACGGCATTGCTGTCGATGCCGAGCTGCGCAGCAGCGATCCCGACATCTTTGCCGCCGGCGATTGCTGCTCGTTTCCGCTCGCCGTCTATGGCGGCCGCCGCGTACGGCTGGAAGCCTGGCGCAACGCCCAGGAACAGGGCGCGCTGGCGGCCAGGAACATGCTCGGTGCCGGCGAGGCGCATGCGGCTGTGCCGTGGTTCTGGTCGGATCAATATGGTCTGTCCCTGCAGATCGCCGGGCTCTCCGACGAAGGCAGCAGCACTGTGCGCCGCGACCTCGGCGACGGCGCTTTCATCCTCTTCCATTTGGCGCAAGACGGCAGGCTGGTGGCGGCCAGCGGCATCGGCCCCGGCAATGCGGTCGCCCGCGACATCAGGCTGGCCGAAATGCTGATCGGCAAGCGCGCGAAGCCGTCACGGGAAGCGTTGGGGTCGCAGGATGTGAAGCTGAAGTCGCTGCTGGCTTGAGCCTACCCTCCCCCTTGTGGGGAGGGTCGCTGCGAAGCAGCGGGGTGGGGGTGCGGCACCGACCCCCACCCGGACCTTCGGTCCGACCTCCCCACAAGGGGGAGGTGAAGGCCCCTGCGCCTAAAACAGCGCCTTCAGCTCCGCCAATTTGTCATTCACCAGCCAGCCATAGTAATTCTCTTCCGGCAGCTTTTCTGGCTCGCCGGCGGCGCGGCGCCTGTCGTTCTCCACCTTCAAGGCATAGGCGCGCTGCTCTGGATTGCCGACATTGTAGAGGGTGGCCGTGACTCCCGGATTGCCCGAAATGTCGAAGCCGGCAATGCTTTTGTAGGCATCGATCGATTTCCTGATCGTCGCGGCGACGTAAGGCAGCGTCAAATCGGGATCCATGATGGTCTTGTAGACCGAATTGGGATCGCCGACGTCGAGCTTCGGCAGGCCGGAAACCTTGTGTACGAGATCGCTCATCTGCAGGGCGGTCAGCGGATTGAGCTGGCCGAGGCCAAAGGTCTGGCCGGCATAATAGGGCTGGAAGAAGGTGGCGCCGAAACGGTCGTCGGGAAAGCTCGTCCCGCCGACGCTCTTGCCGCGAAACGAACGGTTCCACACCTGCTCGCGGCATTCCCACAGATCATAGCTGTCGGACATCCCAGCGCATTTCTTGAATTCCGGCCGCTGCACGAAATCGGTGATGTCCTCGCCGTCATAGGCGAAGGACAGCTTGCTGGAGAGATAGGAGATCGCCTTGACGTAGTAGGTCTGCAGCCGGTCATAGGCATCGACATTGTAGGTGTGCTCGCCGACGATGGCGCCGACGATGTGCAAGGGATCGATGCCGTAGGTGGCGGCTGCCTTCTTGATCTTGCCGCGCAGATCGGCGTCGTTCTGCAGCAGGGCGTAGACCTTGCGATACTTCGCCTGGAAGCTGGTGTTGGTCGCCTGCGTGCGCCGGCTGGAGGCGCCCGGAATGTCGGGCTGCACGGCATTGCGATTTCCCGGCGGCACCAATGTCGCTGCCTCGGCGGCGAACAGCGTCGCCGCCAGCGTCAAGCCGAGAATGACCAGGATAAGTTTTTTCATGCACCCGCCGCCCAAGCAATTCCAGGAAAAGTGTGAAACGATTTTCCGGAATTGCGTCAAACCAAGAGATCGAGAATTGCCGCGCAAACTAGGTAAAGCTCTTGGTCGAGTCGAGAGCGCCCCTTCACCCGGCACTACGAAAGGTGGCCAGATGGTACCATCTGGCCACACATGATTTTGCTTGCCTGAAGATGTTGCCTGGACCGGCGCCGGAACGTTCCGGCGCCGTCGTTCAAAGGATGAACCGCGACAGGTCGGTATTCCTGGACAGATCGCCGACATGCTTTTCCACATAGGCGGCGTCTATGGTGACGCTCGTTCCGTTGCGGTCGGGGGCGTCGTAGGAGATTTCGTCCAGCACCCGTTCCATCACCGTCTGCAGCCGCCTTGCGCCGATATTCTCGACGCTGGCGTTGAGGTCGACGGCGATGCCTGCCAGCGAATCGATGGCGTCGTCGGTGAAGGTCAGGTCGACGCCTTCGGTCTTCATCAGCGCGATATACTGCTTGATCAAGCTGGCCTCTGTCTCGGTCAGGATGCGGACGAAATCGTCCTTCTCCAGCGCCCGCAGTTCGACGCGGATCGGCAGGCGGCCCTGCAATTCCGGCAACAGGTCTGACGGCTTCGAGACGTGAAAGGCGCCGGAGGCGATGAACAGGATGTGGTCGGTCTTCAGCGGTCCGTATTTGGTCGCCACCGTGGTGCCTTCGATCAGCGGCAGCAGGTCGCGCTGCACGCCTTCGCGGGAAACGCCGGCGCCCATGCCGCCTTCACGCGACGCGATCTTGTCGATCTCGTCGAGGAAGACGATGCCGTCATTCTCCGTCGCATCCAGCGCCCGGCGTACCACCTCGTCCTGGTCGAGCAGCTTGTCGGACTCGTCATTGACCAGCAGGTCGTAGGATTCCTTCACCGTCGTCTTGCGCATCTTGGTCTTCTTGCCGCCCATCGCCTTCGACAGCATGTCGTTGATGTTCAGCACGCCGATATTGGCGCCCGGCATGCCGGGGATATCGAAACCGGGCATGCCGCCAGCGCCGGTGTCGGCGACCTCGACCTCGATCTCCTTGTCGTCGAGTTCGCCGTCGCGCAGCTTCTTGCGGAAACTATCGCGGGTGGCCGGGCTCGCCGTCTTGCCGACCAGCGCTTCCAGCACGCGTTCCTCGGCGTTGACGTGGGCGCGCGCCTTGACGTCCTCGCGCATCTTCTCGCGCACGAGGCCGATGGCGATCTCGACCAGATCGCGGATGATCTGTTCGACATCGCGGCCGACATAGCCGACCTCGGTGAACTTGGTCGCCTCGACCTTGACGAAAGGCGCGCCGGCGAGACGTGCCAGGCGGCGCGAAATCTCGGTCTTGCCGACGCCGGTCGGCCCGATCATCAGGATGTTCTTCGGCATCACCTCTTCGCGCATCTGGCCTTCCAGCTGCTGGCGGCGCCAGCGGTTGCGCAAGGCGATGGCCACGGCGCGCTTGGCGTCCTTCTGGCCGATGATGAAGCGGTCGAGTTCCGAAACGATTTCGCGGGGAGAAAATGTGCTCATATCACTAAATTCCACTTTGCCACTGCTTGATGGCCTCGAACGGATGCAGCAGCATGATCACGTTGAGTGTCAGATTGTCCCGGATGAGATAGCCGGTACCGAGTTCGAAGATGATGGCGAGGCTGACGATCACCCATATAGGTAGCCTTCGCGCCATCACAAATCCCAGCACCATGGCCAGTGTGTCGGACACCGAATTGATGATGCTGTCGCCGTAATAGTCGAGCGAGATGGTGCCGGCGCGGTAGCGCTCGATGATGAACGGACTGTTTTCCAGCAACTCCCAGCTGCCCTCGATGAGAACGGCGAATGCCAGCCTCAGTCCGATCGGCGAACGCGGGAACAGGAACCGCGCCAGCGCATAGAACAGGAAGCCGTGGATGATGTGCGAGAACGTGTACCAGTCCGAAATATGCTGGGAATTTTCCGAACTGTTCACCACGCCATGCCAGAGCTTGACGTAGCCGCAGGTGCAGATCGGCGTTCGTCCCATGCCGTAGAGCGCCCCGGCCTGGAAGATGATCAGGGCGAGGACGAGCAGAAGCCCCATCCGCCAGCTGTCTTCATAGGCCGAATAGCTGTTCTCCGTGGCCGGTGTCGTCATCGGTTCATTCCCCCTCGTTTCGCGTCGCCGTGTCGATCATCACAAAGCCTTGTCACGCCTTCAGCGGCGGTAGCCGGCGGATCACGGCAGCCGGCAGGGTGGGTTTGACCACAATCCGCCGGATACGCTGCCAGCCAGCCCCGAACAGAATAATCAGCGCGCCAACAACGACCAGGATCAAGGCAAAAGGCGGGATACCCGTCGAATCGGAGGCGGAATTCACCAGATAATAGATGCCCAGCGAGCCGAAGTAAGCCAATGTAGGAACCAGAAGCGAACGGCGGTCTATGGCAAGCGCGACATAGAGGAAGCCAAGGATCAGAATCGTCAGCATGATGGTTGCATTGGCATCCGGCGCGATATGTCCGAATACGACGTTCTGGCCGGTTGCCATGATAAAGAGCGGATGCACCAGCATGGGCGCCGAGACGACATGCAGCCAGAAGGCGCAATCGGACCAGATCTTGCGTCGATCCCTATCGTAGATGTCAAAAGCCACACCCGTCGCGAACACGATCAGGCCGCAGATCAGCGGCATGTAAAGTGCCGCGCGAAGCAATTCGGGGACATCCTCGAGGCGCGGCGGCGCAATCGCGCCCGTTGTCACCCTGTCATACAGGATTATCGCCGTTTGCAGGAAGGCAAGCAGTGTGAAGGCGATGGCGATAACCCCGGCAATGATGGGGACGCGAAAGCGCCAGAAATAGATCGCCGCCGCAATTATTGCTCCGCCCAGGAACAGATATCCGGCCCGGGACGCCGTCTGGCGCAACGCCAATAGCTGCCAGATAGTCTCCGGCTTGCGTATGCCGAAGCTGGCCTCCACCTGCAGCGCCAGAGCGGCCAGAATGGCGGCCATGAAAATCAGGGCAAGCACGGACGACGATAATTTCATCCGGTGCTGACGCGTGACGATTTCGGCGAGCCCCCAGGCGAAAACCGCGAGGATGCCGGCGATCCAGAATGTCTGGCCTGGAAGCAAGGTGGTGAGCACAAAGAAGAAGCCGGCGCTGAGCAGAACGGTTCCCACTGTGACAAAGAGATCGTTGCCGCCGCCCACCAGCCGCAGGTTTTCCTCGTCATCCTCGTCATCGGGGCGCCTGGCCTCGGGGGCGAGAGCGACCGCACGTTCCATGGCCTCCAACTGATCGCGCAGGGTCTGCGAGATCAAACCTTTCGCGATTGCCTTATCGAGGGTTTCGGCGCTGATCAATTGGGCTCCTGCGTCGCGTCGCGCGCCATCATCAAGGCCGGGCCGTACTCCGATGTTCGGGTGTCAAAGGCAACAAAGCCGGCCTTTTCGTAGGCGCGGATGGCCCGAGCATTGCCCGGATCCGGATCGATGATGACGCGCGGCACGCCTTCCTCGAACAGTTGTTCGACGAACTGGCGCACGATTGCCGAGCCATGGCCGCGCCCGACCAGCTCCGGCACGCCGATCGACACGTCGATGCCGAGCGTGCCGAACGGTTGGTCGGCATAGGGATGGTCGTCTTCCAGATGCGGGTCGTAGCTCTGCAGATAGGCGATCGGCTTGCCGCCGAGCTCGACGATCAGCGGCTCGACGGAAATGCTGTCGATGTGCTCGCGAATGCCGGCGATTTCCGTCTCCGGATCGTCCCACCACTCTGCAACATGCGGCTCGGCGAGCCAGCCGGCGATCATCGGCAGGTCTTTCTCGGTCACCGGCCGAAAATCATAGGTCACCACCTCTTCAGGCGGCATCGAGCGTTTCGATGACGAAACTGTTGTTGGTGTAGACGCAGATGTCGGACGCGATCTGCATCGCCTTGCGGGCGATCTCCTCGGCATCCTTGTCGCTGTCCATCAGCGCCCGTGCCGCCGCCAGCGCGTAATTGCCGCCCGAACCGATGGCCATGACGCCGAATTCGGGTTCGAGCACGTCGCCGGTGCCGGTCAGCGCCAGCGAGACCGACTTGTCGGCCACCAGCATCATCGCTTCCAGCCGGCGCAGATAGCGATCGGTGCGCCAGTCCTTGGCGAGCTCGACGCAGGCGCGCGTCAACTGGTCGGGATATTGTTCGAGCTTGGCTTCGAGCCGCTCCAGCAGCGTGAAGGCGTCGGCGGTGGCGCCGGCGAAGCCGGCGATCACATTGCCGCCCTTGCCGATGCGGCGCACCTTCTTGGCGTTGCCCTTCATGATGGTCTGGCCAAGGCTGACCTGGCCGTCGCCGGCGATCACCACCTTGTTGCCCTTGCGCACCGTCACGATGGTCGTGGCGTGCATGGTCAGTTCATTGGACATTTCCTGGCTCCGAGCAGCGCCATCCCGATAAGGCGATTGGCGCGGTACGAGTAACTTTGATCGGCCATATGTATGCATGGGGCCGGTGATTGCAAATCGCTCTCTGGCAAGGCCGATACCGCTGTCGGAGGCAACTGGCAATCGCCGGATCATGCTGCTAGAAGGCTTTCGTTTTCAAGCCTGCGAGCGCTTGAAGCCTCTGAGCCGGTCACGATGTGGACCTCTGGGACAAGGATAGAGTGATGCCGCCCCGTTCCGCCGAAGCAAGCCGCAAGACCAAGGAAACCGAGATCTCCGTGTCGGTCCATGTCGACGGCTCCGGCAAGTCGGATATCGCCACGGGGGTCGGCTTCTTCGACCATATGCTGGACCAGCTCTCGCGCCATTCCCTGATCGACATGACGGTCAGGGCCAAGGGCGACCTGCACATCGACGATCACCACACGGTCGAGGACACCGGCATCGCGCTTGGCCAGGCGCTGGCCAAGGCACTGGGCGAGCGGCGCGGCATCATGCGTTATGCCTCGATCGACCTTGCCATGGACGAGACGCTGACGCGCGCCGCGATCGACGTGTCCGGCCGTCCCTTCCTGGTCTGGAACGTTTCCTTCTCGTCGCCGAAGATCGGCACCTTCGACACCGAGCTGGTGCGCGAATTCTTCCAGGCGCTGGCACAGAATGCCGGCATCACGCTGCATGTCGCCAACCACTACGGCGCCAACAACCATCACATCGCCGAGACTTGCTTCAAGGCGGTGGCGCGCGCGCTGCGTGCGGCTCTCGAACGCGATCCGCGCCAGCCGGATGCGGTTCCCTCCACCAAGGGATCGTTGAAGGGATAAGGCAATGGCCACCTATGTCGTGATGGAACCGCCAGGCCGCAGCGAAAAGGCCGATGCCACGGCCTTTGTCCGCGATGGCTTCACCTGGCTGGGTCTCCTGGTGCCGCCGCTATGGTTCGCCTGGCATCGGCTGTGGATCGAGGCAGCGCTTGCCTTCGTCGTCATGGGTCTGCTTTCGATGCTGGGCCAGAAGCTCGGCCTTGGTCTGGCCGGGTCGTTGCTGTCGTTGCTGGTTTCGCTCTATGTCGGACTGGAAGGGCAAGGCCTGCGCATCGCGGCACTTCGCCGGCGCGGCTGGCACGAATGGGGCGCGGTCGAAGCCGGTTGGCTCGACGATGCCGACACACGATATGCGCTGGAGGTGGAAGCGCTTGCCGATGAGGTTGTGCCGGCGCCGCGCATGATCCCCGATGCTGCCCTCGCGCGGCCAGCGCAGCCCGGCATGGCGCTGGGGCTGCCCCACATTCCGGGAAGAAGCTGACATGCGGGTTGCGATCATCGACTACGGCTCGGGCAATCTGCGCTCGGCCACCAAGGCTTTCGAGCGCGCCGCGCGTGAAGCCGGTATGTCAGCGGACATCGACCTGACATCGGATGCCGAACGGGTGCGCACGGCCGACCGCATCGTGCTGCCCGGTGTCGGCGCCTATGCCGACTGCGCGGCCGGCCTGCAGGCCGTCGAAGGCATGTGGGAAGCCGTCGAGGAGGTGGCTATCGACAAGGGCAGGCCGTTCCTCGGCATCTGCGTCGGCATGCAGCTGATGTCTGAGCGCGGCCTCGAAAAGACAATTGCCAACGGCTTCGGCTGGATATCGGGCGACGTCAAGGAGATCACGCCGGCGGATCCGGCGCTGAAGATTCCGCAGATCGGCTGGAACACGATCGAGCTCAAGCGCCAGCATCCGCTGTTTGCCGGCATTCCGACCGGCGCAAGCGGGCTGCACGCCTATTTCGTCCATTCCTACCATCTCGATGCGGGCAAGGCGGAAGAGGTTCTGGCGGTCGCCGATTATGGCGGCCCGGTGACGGCGGCCGTCGCTCGCGACAATCTCGTCGGCACGCAGTTCCACCCGGAAAAGAGCCAGGCGCTCGGCCTGGCGCTGATCACCAATTTCCTGCGCTGGAGGCCCTGAAACCCATGAGCAAGAAGGGCTACTGGATGGCGATGGTCGAGGTGACCGATCCGGAAAACTACCCGCTATACATTGCCGCCAACAAAGCGGCTTTCGACAAATATGGCGCAAAATTCCTGACCCGCGGCGGTCAGTCTTCGAGCCCGGAAGGGTCGTCGGGCAATCGCCATGTCATCATCGAGTTCGAGAGCTACGCGGTCGCACTCGCCTGCTTCCATTCGCCCGAATACCAGGCGGCGCTGAAGTTCCGACGCCTCTATTCGACGTCGCATTTCGCCATTGTGGAAGGCGCCTGAACGGATGATCCTTTTCCCCGCCATCGACCTCAAGGATGGCCAGTGCGTGCGCCTCAGGCACGGCGACATGGCCACCGCCACCATCTACAATGACGACCCGGCGGCGCAGGCCAAGGCCTTCGAGCAGCAGGGCTTCGAATGGCTGCATGTCGTCGACCTCAACGGCGCCTTCCAGGGCCAGAGCGTCAACAGCGCGGCGGTCGGCGCCATCCTCAAGGCGACGAAGAGCCCGGTTCAGCTCGGCGGCGGCATCCGCACGCTGGCGCAGATCGAGGACTGGCTCGATCGCGGGTTGGCCCGCGTCATCCTCGGCACGGTGGCGGTGCGTGACCCCGATCTGGTCAAACAGGCCTGCAAGGCGTTTCCGGGCAAGGTGGCCGTCGGCATCGACGCCAAGGGCGGCAAGGTCGCCGTTGAGGGGTGGGCCGAGGCGTCGAGCCTCGGCGTCATCGAACTGGCAAGGAAATTCGAGGGCGCCGGCGTCGCCGCCATCATCTACACCGACATCGACCGCGACGGCGTTTTGACAGGCATCAATTGGGACGCCACCATCGACCTCGCAGATGCCGTGTCGATCCCGGTCATCGCGTCGGGCGGGCTCGCCTCGATCGCCGACATCGTGCGCATGACCATGCCCGATGCGCAAAAGCTCGAAGGCGCCATCTCTGGCCGCGCGCTCTATGACGGCCGCATCGATCCGGCCGAGGCCCTGGCGATCCTGCAAGGCAGGGCGACGGCGGAGACGCGACCGTGAAAATCTCCATCATCCTGGCCTCCTACGACAGCGGCCACTACCATGGCGGCATGGGCCAGGGTCCGGACGCGCTGATATCGGGCGGCCTCGTCGACGCCCTGACCATGGCCGGCCACGACGTTACGGTGGAAGACATCGGCAAGGTAGGAGACATCCAGGAGCGCGAGATTGCCACCGGCTTTGCCGTCTGCAACGCGGTTGCGGTCGAGGTTCGCCTTGCCCTTGGCGCTGGCCGGTTTCCCATCGTCCTTGCCGGAAACTGCCTGACATCAGCCGGTGCTGTCGCCGGCGAAGCCGCCGATGCGATCATCTGGGCCGACCAGCATGGCGATCTCAACACGCCCGAGACATCCATCTATGGCTTTCTCGACGGCATGGCGCTGGCGACGGTGCTTGGCCTGTGCTGGCGGCCGATGGCGTCGGCCATTCCCGGCTTCAAGCCGATCGATCCGTCACGCTGCGTGCTCGTCAACGCCCGCGATCTAGACCCGGCGGAAAAGCAAGTCCTCGAGACATTGCCGATCATCCGGACGGAATGTCCCGGAGTGGCCCAGGCGACCGAAAGACTGAAGGCCGCCGGCGCCAAACGCGTGCACATGCATCTCGACATGGACGTGCACGATCCCCGGGAGTTGCAGGCCAACCGCTACGTCACATCAGGCGGGCCAAGCCCGGAACAGTTGCGCGACGCGGCTTGTGCGATGGCGCTTGCGGTGCCGGTCGTCGGCATCACCGTTTCCGCCTACGATCCGGCCTTCGACGCCCAGGCCGATATTCCGCCACTGGTCGGCCAGTTGCTCAACGATCTCATTGCCACGATAGAGGGCCGCTGATGCTGAAAGCCCGTGTCATCCCCTGTCTCGACGTCAAGAACGGCCGTGTCGTCAAGGGCGTCAACTTCGTCGATCTCGTCGACGCCGGCGATCCGGTCGAGGCGGCCAAGGCCTATGACGCGGCCGGCGCCGACGAACTCTGCTTCCTCGACATCACGGCTTCGTCGGACAATCGCGAGACCATCTTCGACGTCATCGCCCGCACCGCCGAACAATGTTTCATGCCGCTGACCGTTGGTGGCGGCGTGCGCCGGGTCGCCGACATCAGGAAGCTGCTGCTGGCCGGCGCCGACAAGGTGTCGATCAACACGGCCGCGGTGAAGAACCCGGATTTCGTCACTGAGGCCGCCGACAAGTTCGGCAACCAGTGCATCGTCGTCGCCATCGACGCCAAGAAAGTGTCGGGCACCAGTGAGGCCGATCGCTGGGAGATCTTCACCCATGGCGGGCGCGAGAAGACCGGCATCGACGCGGTCGAATTCGCGCGCCAAATGGTCGATCGCGGCGCCGGCGAGATACTGCTGACCTCGATGGATCGTGACGGCACCAAGGCCGGCTACGATATCGCGCTGACCCGCGCGATATCAGACGCGGTGCGCGCGCCGGTCATCGCTTCCGGCGGCGTCGGCACGCTCGATCACATGGTCGAAGGCATTCGCGACGGCCATGCCGGCGCGGTGCTGGCGGCGTCCATCTTCCATTTCGGCACCTACACGATAGCGCAGGCCAAGGCGCATATGGCCGCCGCGGGGCTGCCGATGCGGCTGGACTCTGTGAACAATCGGCCCTAAAGCATGATCCCGAAAAGTGGGAAGCGGTTTCCGGAAAGATCATGCTTAAACAAGCAGATAGATGACGCCATGGCTGAGTTTTCGCTGTCAGATCTTGAAGAAACCATCAGGGAACGCGCCCACTCCGGTGATCCGGACTCGTGGACAGCAAAACTGTTTGCGCGCGGCATCGACAAGGCCGCGCAGAAGCTCGGCGAAGAGGCGGTCGAGACAGTGATTGCCGCCGTCAAGGGCGACAAACAGGCCCTCGTTTCGGAAAGTGCGGATCTTATATATCATTGGCTCGTCGTTCTCGGCCTCTCCGGGGTTCCGCTGAGCGACGTGGTTAGGGAACTCGAAGGCCGCACCGGGCGTTCGGGCATCGCCGAGAAGGCGTCACGGCCCAAGGGCTGATCGCGAGGAGGGCAGGTATCTCGATGGATCAGCTCGCGCCAACCGAGAAATATTCCCCCTTTCGTTTCTTCTCCGCCGATCAATGGTCGCAATTCCGCGCCGACACGCCGCTGACGCTGAGCGCGGACGAATTCCGCCGCCTGCGCTCGCTCAACGATCCGGTCGATCTCGAAGAGGTCACGCGTATCTATCTGTCGCTGTCGCGGCTCTTGTCCGCGCATGTCGAAGCGAGCCAGCTGCTGTTTCGGCAACGCCAGGCCTTCTTCAACGCGGTCGACATCGTCAAGACGCCTTTCATCATCGGCATTGCCGGTTCCGTCGCGGTCGGCAAATCGACCACCGCACGCGTGCTGAAGGAGCTGTTGGCGCGCTGGCCGTCGAGCCCCAAGGTCGATCTCATCACCACCGACGGCTTCCTGCTGCCCAACGAGGTCCTGCGGCGCGAGAACCTGATGGAACGCAAGGGTTTTCCCGACAGTTACGATGTCGGTGCGCTGCTGCGCTTCCTGTCGGGCATCAAGTCGGCGCTGCCCGATGTCCGCGCGCCGGTCTATTCGCACCTGACCTATGACGTCATTCCCGGCGAGTTCGTCACCATCGACCGGCCCGACATATTGATCTTCGAAGGCATCAATGTCCTGCAGCCCGGCAAGCTGCCGCAGGACGGCAAGATCGTGCCTTTCCTGTCCGACTTCTTCGACTTCGCCATCTACATCGATGCCGACGAGAAGCTGATCCACAACTGGTACATTTCCCGCTTCATGCGGCTGCGTGAGACCGCTTTCCGCAACCCGGACTCCTTCTTTCACCGCTACTCGCAGCTGTCGGAGGGTTCGGCGCGCGCCATCGCGGAAGGCCTGTGGACCAACATCAATTTGAAGAATCTGCGCGAGAATATCCTGCCGACACGAGCCCGCGCCGACTTGATCCTGCGCAAGGGCGCCGATCACCTGATCGAGGAAGTGGCGCTCAGGAAGCTGTGACGGCCGGCTTCGTCACCCGTCGCAATGTCAGATTGATCCGCCCACCGTTTTTCAGCAGTGCCGAGGTCGACGGGTAAATCCGGTCGACGCCGTGAAAGCACAGCCGCCCCTCGCCGCCGAGTACCACGACGTCACCGCTTTGCAGCCTGAACGATTTTGTGCCGCCCTCGCGTGTCGTCTGGCCGACCCTGAACAGGCAATCGTCGCCGAGTGAGACGGAGACGACCGGCGCCGAAAAATCGGTTTCGTCGCGGTCCTGATGCAGGCCCATCTTCGCATCCGCGGTGTAGAAATTGATGAGGCAGGCTTCCGGCGGGTGCGGATAGGCGGATACCTGCCGCCACAGCTCAAGCAGCGCCTCCGGGATTGGCGGCCATGGCGAGCCGGTCACCGGGTGCGTCGGCTGGTAGCGATAGCCATGCTCCTTGTCGGTGACCCAGCCGAGCGGGCCGCAATTGGTCATGCGCACGCTCATCTCCTTGCCGGTGCGCGGCATGGCCGGCACGTACAGCGGCGCCTGCTGGACGATGCTTCTCACCTCCTCGACCAGCGCTTCCTGCACGCTGCGTGACAGGTAGGCCGGCATGTGGCGGACGCCTTTGGGCAAAACGAGCACGAGTTAGGTCACCTCCTGGATGGTTCGGAACCGTAAAATGTCACGATCAAATGAAAACGGCGACCCGAAAGCCGCCGCTCTTGTCGAATTGGCAGCCGCCGATCAGGCGAGGTCGGGGATGCGCAGCACCTGGCCCGGATAGATCTTGTCGGGATGGGTCAGCATCGGCTTGTTGGCCTCGAATATGACCGTGTTCTTGACGCCTTGGCCCTTGCCGTAGCTTTTCTCGGCGATCTTCCAGAGATTGTCGCCCTTCTTCACGGTGTAAAAGGTGGGCTCCTTGGCGGGGGCGGCGGCCGTGCCAGGTGCTGGCGCGACCTGCAATTCGTCCGCCTGCACCTTGGAGACGCCGAGCGTGTTGCCGACGGCGATGACCGCCTTCTCGAAGATCGACTGGTCCTTGACCACACCCTTCAGCACCGCCGTATCGCCCTTGACGACGACCTCGACACCATCGGTGCCCAGCTTGTGCGAATCGAGTTCCTTCTTGAGTGTGTCGGCTGTGGGTGCGGCTTCGTCGTCACCGCCGATGCCCAGTTTCTTGCCGACGCTCTTGACGAAATCGAACATGCCCATCGCTGGTCTCCATTGCTGTGGTGGTGATCGCAGCTTGCCATCTGCAACCCAGAATTGGAAGCCACCCGCGCGTTGCAGCTTCGCGGTGCCTAGTCGTTCTCGACCCGGCCGCGCAATTTCTTGATCGTGCCGCGCCCGGCCTTGCTCTTCAGCCGCCGCTCCACGGCGCCTTTCGACGGCCGCGTCTTCTTGCGCGGCGGCGGCGGCGGTTCGGCGGCCTTGGCGACCAGTGCCGTCAGCCGTGCCCGGGCGTCCGCCCGGTTCTGTTCCTGGGTGCGGAAGCGGCCCGCCTCGATGACGATCACACCGTCCTTGGTGGCGCGCTGGCCGGCAAGTTTGATCGTCCGCTCGCGCACGCGCTCCGAAAGACCCGTTGCGTTGGCCGCGTCGAAGCGCAGCTGCACCGCCGTCGCCACCTTGTTGACGTTCTGGCCGCCGGGACCGGACGAGCGGATGAAATCCTCGTGCAGGTCGCCCGGATGGATCACCGCATCGCCTGATATGAAGATGTTGTCGTCGCTCGCCATGCCGCAGTCATGGCGCGGCGGCTCGAAAAAGAAAAGGCCCGATCGAAACCGGACCTTTCAACGGCGGGCTGAGCCCGATGGCGCGATTACTCCGCCGCTTCCTGCATGCGCGGCGCCGCGCCCAGCACCACGGCGTCGACATGGCTTTCGAATTTCTCGAAGTTGACGGCGAACATGCCGACCAGCCTTGCCGCCTGCCGGTCATAGCCGGCCTTGTCCGCCCAGGTCGCCCGGGGGTCCAGAATCATCGGGTCGAGAATGGCGCTGTCGACGCCCGGGACAGCCACCGGCACCTCGAAACCGAAATGAGGGTCGGTGCGGAACTCGGCTGTCTTCAGCGAGCCGTCGAGTGCGGCGGCAAGCAAGGCGCGCGTCGCCTTGATCGGCATGCGCTTGCCGGTGCCGTAGGCGCCGCCGGTCCAGCCGGTGTTGACCAGCCAGCAATCGGAGCCGTGGCGGGCGATCAGCTCGCGCAGCAGATTGCCGTATTCCGATGGATGGCGCGGCATGAACGGCGCGCCGAAACAGGTCGAAAACGTCGCTTCGGGTTCGGTCACGCCCTTTTCGGTTCCGGCCACCTTGGCGGTGTAGCCGGACAGGAAATGATACATCGCCTGCGCCGGGCTCAGCCGCGCGATCGGCGGCATCACGCCGAACGCATCGGCGGTCAGCATGATGATGTTCTTCGGATGACTGGCGCGTCCGGTCTTGCTGGCGTTCGGGATGAAGTCCAGCGGGTAGGCGCAGCGTGTGTTCTCGGTCAGCCTTCCGTCGTTGAAATCCGGCACGCCACCGGCGTCGAGCACGACATTTTCCAGCACCGTGCCGAAGCGCTGCGTGGTGGCGAAGATTTCCGGCTCGGCTTCCGCCGACAGCTTGATCGTCTTGGCGTAGCAGCCGCCTTCGAAATTGAAGATGCCATGTGGTCCCCAGCCATGCTCGTCGTCGCCGATAAGCGTGCGCGCGGGATCGGCCGAGAGTGTCGTCTTGCCGGTGCCCGACAGGCCGAAGAAGATGGCGGCATCGCCGGCCGCACCCTCGTTGGCCGAGCAATGCATGGGCATCACGCCTTTCGCCGGCAGCAGATAGTTGAGCATGGTGAACACCGACTTCTTCATCTCGCCGGCATAGGAGGTGCCGCCGATCAGCACGATCTTGCGGGTGAGATCCACGGCGATCACCGTTTCGGTGCGGCTGCCGTGGCGGAGGGGATCGGCGCGGAAGGACGGCAGATCGACGATCGTCATGTCAGGCACGAACTGTTCGAGTTCGGCGGCATCCGGGCGGATCAGCAGATTGCGGATGAACAGCGAGTGCCAGGCAAATTCGGTGACCACCCTGGTCGGCAGCTTCAGTTCCGCATCGGCGCCGCCGACCAGATCCTGGACATATAGATCCTTGTCCGCGGCATGCGCCTGGAAATCGGCGAGCAGCGTGTCGAACTGGGCCGGCGAGATCGCCTTGTTGTTGTCCCACCAGACATGCGGTTCGGTGTCACCGTTGCGGACGACGAACTTGTCCCTGGGGGAGCGGCCGGTGTGCTGTCCGGTCTCGGCGACCAGCGCGCCATGTGCGGTCAAGCGGGCTTCGCCGCGCCGGATCGATTCCTCATAAAGGGCTGCCGCACCGAAATTATAGCGCACCACGCCGGTGGTTTTCAGGCCGATATGATCGATCGCGCAGGCGGAATTGCGTTTGCCGACTTCCGACATCGAGTGTCCCTCTTGGATTTGCCGCATCTTTGCCGGCACGTTTCCGGCACGCCCACTACGCAGGCTGAGATGGTCAGAACCAGAAAAGCCAAATGATATCAAATCATTAATCGATTTAAATATTTTGAAAGTTGTTTAAATCGTTTATATGTGCAAAAAGTTTCGCGGTTGCCCAAAGGATTGGCGATGTACGTTCGTCCAATCCATATCGAGGTAGGATTGTGGCCGCCGGCATGCCGCGCGTGACAGCGGACAAGGCCTATGCCACATTTTGTACCTAATTTGTCCTGCAAAAGCCCCTTCTCTACGACAGAAGGGACAGCTCATGAGGGAGCCGCTTGAAATGGCAACAATCGCGCTTGTCGATGACGACCGCAACATTCTGACATCGGTGTCGATCGCCCTCGAATCCGAGGGGTATCGCGTCGAGACCTACACGGATGGTGCGTCGGCGCTGGAAGGCCTGGCGGCACGCCCGCCGAATCTTGCCATCCTCGACATCAAGATGCCGCGCATGGACGGCATGGAACTGCTGCGCCGCATGCGTCAGAAGTCCGATCTTCCGGTGATCTTCCTTACCTCCAAGGACGACGAGATTGACGAATTGTTCGGCCTCAAGATGGGCGCCGACGATTTTATCCGCAAACCCTTCTCGCAGCGCCTGCTGGTCGAGCGGGTGCGCGCCGTGCTGCGCCGCGCCAGTGCCCGCGAGGCCGCCGCCAAGACGCCAAGCCAGCAGGCCCGCTCGCTCGAGCGCGGCCAGCTCGTCATGGACCAGGAGCGCCACACCTGCACCTGGAAAGGCGAGCCGGTGACGCTCACCGTCACCGAGTTCCTGATCCTGCATTCGCTGGCGCAGCGTCCCGGTGTCGTAAAAAGCCGTGATGCGCTGATGGATTCGGCTTATGATGAACAGGTCTATGTCGACGATCGCACCATCGACAGCCACATCAAGCGGCTGCGCAAGAAGTTCAAGGCCGTCGACGACGACTTCGAGATGATCGAAACCCTTTACGGAGTCGGATACCGGTTCCGCGAAGCGTAATGATGCATGTCGCCCAAAAGTGGCCCCGGTTTTGGGACCACGACATGCACCAGGCCAAGGACTAGGCGGGAGCTGCTATTCGATGGCAGTGGAAGCACAGCGAACAAGACCGGCGGGCGCCTCCAGGCGGCCGTCGCGGATCATGCCGTCCTTCGTGTCGAAGATCACGGTGCCGATGCGCCGCTTCCTTGGCCATCATATCTTTTCCAGCCTGACGCGGCGTATCCTGTTCCTCAACCTTGCCGGCCTCGCCGTCCTGGTGACCGGCATCCTCTATCTCAACACCTTCCGGGACGGACTGATCGACGCCCGCGTCGAAAGCCTGATGACCCAGGGCGAGATCATCGCCGGTGCGATCGCCGCGTCGGCGACGGTCGAGACGGATTCGATCAGCATCGACCCGGAAAAGCTGCTTGAACTGCAGGCCGGCGAAAGCCTGGGACCGGGCTCCGACCAACTCGACAATCTCGATTTCCCGATCAACCCGGAGCGGGTCGCCCCGGTGCTGCGAAGGCTGATCTCGCCGACCAGGACCCGCGCCCGCATCTATGACCGCGACGCCAACCTGCTGCTCGATTCGCGCCACCTCTATTCGCGTGGCCAGATCCTGCGCTACGACCTGCCGCCGGTCGAGGAGGAAGAGCCCGATCTGGTCGAGCGCATCCAGAAATTCGTCTTCGACTTCTTCCGCAACACAGAGCTGCCGGTCTATCACGAGCAGCCGGGCGGCAATGGCGCCGCTTTCCCGGAAGTGGTCAAGGCGCTCACCGGCAGCCCGTCGACCATCGTGCGCGTCAGCGAGCAGGGCGAGCAGATCGTTTCGGTGGCGGTGCCGATCCAGCGCTTTCGCGCCGTTCTGGGCGTGCTGATGCTGTCGACCGAAGGCGGCGACATCGACAAGATCGTCGCCGCCGAGCGCAAGGCGATCCTGCGCGTCTTCGGCATCGCGGCCCTTGTCACCGCCATCCTGTCGATGCTGCTCGCCTCCACCATCGCCAACCCTCTGCGCCGGCTGTCGGCGGCGGCGGTGCGGGTGCGGCGCGGCGTCAAGAGCCGTGAGGAGATCCCCGACTTTTCCGACCGTCAGGACGAGATCGGCAATCTGTCGATCGCCATACGCGACATGACCAACGCGCTCTACGCCCGCATCGAGGCGATCGAAAGCTTCGCGGCCGATGTCTCGCACGAGCTGAAGAACCCGCTGACCTCGCTGCGCAGCGCGGTGGAAACCTTGCCGCTGGCCAAGAACGACGATTCGCGCGGCCGGCTGATGGATATCATCCAGCACGATGTCAGGCGGCTGGACCGGCTCATCACCGATATTTCCGACGCATCGCGCCTGGACGCGGAGCTCGCGCGTGAAGATGCGGGAACCGTCGATTTGAAGAAATTCATCACCGATCTGGTCGCCGTCTCGCGCGAAGCGACGCGCAACAAGAAGGCGGTCGAGATCGAGTTCAAGGCCGCCAAACTGCCGCAGGGCGTCAAAGGCTATGTCGTCGTCGGCCATGATCTGCGCATCGGCCAGGTCATCACCAATCTGATCGAGAACGCCCGGTCCTTCGTTCCCGAGGATCATGGCCACATCAGCCTGTCGCTGGCGCGTGCCGGCAAGTTCAACATCGTCACCGTCGACGACAATGGCCCCGGCATCCGCGCCGACAACATCGACCGCATCTTCGAGCGCTTCTACACGGATCGGCCGGCCGGAGAGGCATTCGGCCAGAATTCGGGCCTTGGCCTGTCGATATCCAGGCAAATCGTCGAGGCCCATGGCGGCACGCTTACCGCCGAGAACATCCCCGGCACCAAACCCGGCGAGATCAAGGGCGCGCGTTTTGTCGTGACGTTGCCGGCCGAAGGCTGAGAGCATGAATCCCAACCACGCCTGGTCCAGCCGTGCAGCCTGACAACATTCACGCGACAATGGTTTTGATCGGCGAGCGCGGCATTCTCGTCACCGGAGCCTCCGGTTCGGGCAAGACGACGCTGGCGCTGGCGCTCATCGACCATTGTCGCCAGCGCGGCCTGTTCTCGCGGCTCGTCGGTGACGATCAGCTCTTTGTCGAGGCGCATGCCGGCCGGCTGCTGTGCCGCGCTCCCGCCGCCATAGAAGGGCTCGTCGAGGTGCCCGGGCTCGGCCCCCGACCTCTGCCATTCGAGCCGGTCGGCCTCGTCGACCTGCATGTCCGCCTGGTGCCGGCCGGCGAAGCGGTGCGCTTCCAGGAGGATGCCGCAACCAGCATCGCCGGTTGTCTGGTGCCGCGGGTCGAGGTGGTCGAACGCAATGTCCCAGCGGTCTTGCCAGTCGTGATGGCGCGGCTGTCGATCGCGCCTTTTCTATGATCCGCTCCGGGTTTTTTGCTGCAATGCGTCAAAATGGCATGCGCCTGCGCAATTTTGGGCTTGTCAACGGGCCGCGCGTCGACAAGATAGCGCTCCCGCCACCTGGATTGGCTGGCGAGCATAAAATGCGCCTGTGAAGCGGCGATGACGGGAGCCACCAAAGAATGATCGGACTCGTGCTTGTAACGCACGGTCAACTGGCCACCGAGTTCCGACATGCCGTCGAACATGTCGTCGGGCCACAAGACAATTTCGAAACCGTGGCGATCGGTGCCGACGACGATATGGAGCAGCGTCGCCGCGACATCGTCGATGCGGTTGCCCGTGTCGACACCGGGGCGGGCGTCATCGTGCTGACCGACATGTTCGGCGGCACGCCCTCCAACCTTGCCATTTCGGTGATGGAGTCCGGCCGCACCGAAGTGATCGCCGGCATGAACCTGCCGATGCTGATCAAGCTCTCCTCGATCCGCAAGGGCGACAACATGGCCGCCGCGCTCGACGAGGCGCAGGCCGCCGGCCGCAAATACATCAACGTCGCCAGCCAGCTCCTGAGCAGCAAATGAACGCCCTGTCCCCGGAAAAAGATCAGATTGTCCGGGATTTTCCCATCATCAACCAGCGTGGCCTTCATGCCCGCGCCTCGGCGAAGTTCGTCCAGCTGGCCAGCGGCTTCGATGCCTCGGTGCATGTCGAGAAGGATGGCGTCAAGGTCGGCGGCACCTCGATCATGGGCCTGATGATGCTGGCGGCAAGCCCCGGCTATTCGATCCGCGTCACCGCCAGCGGGCCGGAGGCCCGCCAGGTCATCGACGCCCTGGAGCAACTGGTGGCGTCCCGCTTCGGCGAGGAATGCTGATCTGGTAGAGCGCCGATGCATGTCCGAGAGACATGCACGAATAAAGATTTCTTTATATCCCATTGTCGTCCTTGCTCCGATCTGCTAGTCAGGCCGGCAATTCGCGCCCTTCGACGCGCCGACCGGCGCGGGCGCATCCGCAACAAATTCGCAAGCACAACATTCGCATCGGAGTACTGCCATGACGGGTAGCAAGGACTATGTGGTCGCCGACATCTCGCTTGCCGGCTGGGGCCGCAAGGAACTCGAGATCGCCGAAACCGAAATGCCGGGCCTGATGGCCTGCCGTGAGGAATTCGGTCCCAAGCAGCCGCTCAAGGGCGCGCGCATCACCGGTTCGCTGCACATGACGATCCAGACGGCGGTGCTGATCGAGACGCTGAAGGTGCTGGGCGCCGATATCCGCTGGGCCTCCTGCAACATCTTTTCGACCCAGGATCACGCGGCCGCGGCCATCGCCGAAGCCGGCATCCCGGTGTTTGCCGTCAAGGGCGAGTCGCTCGAGGAGTATTGGGACTACACCGACAAGATCTTCCAGTGGACCGATGGCGGCCTTTCCAACATGATCCTCGATGACGGTGGCGACGCTACCATGTACATCCTGATCGGCGCCCGCGCCGAGGCCGGCGAGGACGTCCTGTCCAACCCGCAGAGCGAGGAAGAGGAATACTTCTACGCCCAGGTCAAGAAGCGCCTGAAGGCTTCGCCCGGCTTCTTCACCAAGCAGAAGGCGGCGATCCGCGGCGTCACCGAAGAGACGACCACCGGCGTCAACCGCCTCTACCAGCTGCAGAAGAAGGGCCTGCTGCCCTTCCCCGCCATCAACGTCAACGACTCGGTCACCAAGTCGAAGTTCGACAACAAATATGGCTGCAAGGAATCGCTGGTCGACGGCATCCGCCGCGGCACCGACACGATGATGGCCGGCAAGGTCGCTGTCGTGTGCGGCTATGGCGACGTCGGCAAGGGCTCGTCGGCCTCGCTCAAGGGCGCCGGCGCCCGCGTCAAGGTCACCGAGGTCGATCCGATCTGCGCCCTGCAGGCGGCAATGGACGGTTTTGAAGTCGTCACGCTGGAAGATGCGGCCCCCACCGCCGACATCGTCATCACCACCACCGGCAACAAGGATGTCGTCACCCTCGACCATATGCGCTCGATGAAGGACATGGTCATCGTCGGCAACATCGGCCACTTCGACAATGAGATCCAGGTTGCCGCGCTGCGCAATTTGAAATGGACCAACGTCAAGCCGCAGGTCGACATGATCACCTTCGCGGACGGCAAGCGGATGATCCTTTTGTCGGAAGGGCGGCTGCTCAATCTCGGCAACGCCACCGGCCACCCGAGCTTC
The DNA here is from genome assembly GCF_003997495.1 of Mesorhizobium sp. M7A.F.Ca.US.008.03.1.1. Lineage (GTDB taxonomy): Bacteria > Pseudomonadota > Alphaproteobacteria > Rhizobiales > Rhizobiaceae > Mesorhizobium. The sequence goes on from NZ_RZRU01000012.1 coordinate 21,714, forward strand.
GTCATGTCGGCATCCTTCACCAACCAGGTGCTGGCGCAGATCGAGCTCTACACCAAGCCCGGCCAGTACGAGAACCAGGTCTATGTCCTGCCCAAGCATCTCGACGAAAAGGTCGCGCGCCTGCATCTCGACAAGCTCGGCGCCCGCCTGACCGAACTGTCGGGTGAACAAGCTGCCTATATCGGCGTCACGCCGCAGGGTCCGTTCAAGCCGGAACACTACCGCTATTAACCAAAGCTAAAATTACTACCAGATATTGAGGCCGGGCGATTGACTTTTCGCCCGGCCATATTTTTGCGCGCCATCAGCCTTCACGGCGATTCGGCGAGGGGTTATTGTCGGGTGATTCGGCGATGCTTCCAGCCCGAGAGGGTCAAGAGAGGCACGCATCAGGGCGGTCTTGCATTCAGGCGGCGGAGAGGACCAAGACATGCCGGGGCAACACCCGCACAGAGCGGGACGGGCCGTTTCCGGCGGCCATAACGATTCGGGGATTGCTGGCTCCGCCCTGGAAGGCGGGAGCCTGTCCTGGCGCGCCCGCGCGTCGACATTCCTTGCCACCTCCGCGCTCTCGGCCCCCTTGGCTGGCGCCGTCGCGCATGCCGAAACCGCTGCTGCCAGCGTGGCTGGACTGTCGCTGAGCGCCATCGAGGTCATGCAGCTTGCCGTGTTCGTCGGCGTGACGGGTGCCGCACTGATATCGGCCATCGTTCTCATCCGCGAAAGAGCCCGCACCTCGGCGGAGAATGTCGAACTCAGGAGCCGCCTCGCCGACATCAACGCGGCGCTCCGCCGCTCCGAGGCGCTGCTCAATCTGCGCGACCAGCGCGTGGTCGTCTGGGCCGCGGAAAACAAGAAGCCCGAACTCATCGGCACATTGCCCGTCGAAAGCGGCGCTCCCGAGGACAGGGCCGCTTTTCTTGCTTTCGGCCGCTGGCTGATGCCGCGTTCGGCGGCGGCACTCGAACATGCCGTCGCGGGATTGCGCGAGAAGGCCAAACCCTTCGACCTCGTCATCGAATCGCAGGCCGGCGCCCCGCTCGAAGTGCATGGCCGCAAGAGTGCCGCGCATGTGCTCGTGCGTTTTGTCTCGCTCTCGGAGACGCAGCGCAGCCAGGCCAGGCTGAAGATCGAGAACCAGCGGCTGGCCGCCGACCACGACACGATGATCGGCCTGCTCGACGCGCTGAACATGCCGACATGGCTCCGCGGCGAGGATGGCGGACTGAAGTGGGTCAACCGCGCCTATGCCGATGCCGTCGAAGCCGAAAATGCCGAAGCCGCGGTTCGGGAGAAAAAAGAGTTCCTCGGCGGCCAGGCGCGCGATGCGATTGCCGCCCAGCACAAGACGCATCCGGTTTTCGAGCAGTCGCTGTCCACCGTGATCGAAGGGGACCGACGTGTGTTCGCGGTCACCGATTTTGCCGGCAGCGATGGCTCGGCCGGCCTTGCCTGCGACACCAGTGCCATCGAGGCGGTTCGGGGCGAATACGAACGGACGGTGCGAAGCCACGCCGACACGCTCGACCAGCTCAACACGGCGGTCGCCATTTTCGACACCGACGAGAAGCTGCGGTTCTTCAACCAGGCCTTCCAGAAGCTTTGGGGCCTCGACGCAGGCTTCCTGCACAGCGCTCCCGACAATGCCTTGCTGCTCGACCGGCTGCGCAGCGAAGGCAAGATCGCCGAACAGCCTGAATGGCGCCGCTGGAAGGAAGGCCTGCTCGGCGCCTATCGCGCCGTCGAATCCCAGGAACATTGGTGGCATCTGCCGGACGGCAAGACCATCCGCGTCGTCGCCAACCCGCAGCCCAAGGGCGGCGTGACCTGGGTGTTCGAGAACCTGACCGAGAAGATGGACCTCGAGAGCCGCTACCAGACCGCGGTGCGGGTCCAGGGCGAGACGCTCGACAATCTTGCCGAAGGCGTGGCGGTGTTCGGACCCGACGGCAGGCTCCGGCTGTCGAATCCTGCCTTTGCCACGCTTTGGGGTTTGAGCGGCGAAGCGGCCAAGCCCAGTGTCCACGTGTCCACGATACGCGACCTTTGCGACCGGCAGGCCGCGGACAGCCCCTGGCCCGGCTTCGTTGCCGCCATCACCGGCTTCGACGACGAGCGCCGCGACCGCCACGGGCAGACCGAGCTCAACAACGGCAATGTCTTGAGTTACGCCATGATCCCGCTGCCCAACGGGCAAGTGATGATGACCTTCGTCGATGTCACCGACAGCGTCAACGTCGAACGGGCGCTGAAGGACAAGAACGAGGCGCTGCAAAAATCCGATCAGCTCAAGAACGAATTCGTCCAGCACGTTTCCTATGAACTGCGCTCGCCGCTGACCAACATCATAGGCTTCACCGAACTGCTGTCGCTGCCCACGACCGGTCCGCTGACGCAGAAGCAGCGCGAATATGTCGAGCATGTCAGCTCGTCCTCCTCGGTCCTGCTCACCATCGTCAACGACATCCTCGACCTGGCGACGGTCGACGCCGGCATCATGCAGCTCGACATCTCCGAAGTGCAGGTCGATCGCACCATCGCCGCTGCGGCCGAGCTGGTGGCCGACCGGCTGGAAGAGCATTCGATCAGTCTCCAGGTCGACGCCATTGCAGCGCCGAAGACGTTTCATGGCGATGAGGTCCGCGTCCGCCAGATCCTCTACAATCTGCTCAGCAACGCCGCCAATTACGCCCCGGAAGCCAGCATCATCCGGCTCACCTGCCGCCATCTGGCGGACGGGGTGGAATTCTCGGTTCATGACGATGGTCCCGGCATGCCGCCCGATGTGCTCGATTCGGTGTTCCGCCGTTTCGAGCCGCGCGCCAATGGCGGCCGCCGGCGCGGTGCCGGCCTCGGCCTGTCGATCGTCAAGAGCTTCGTCGAGCTGCATGGCGGCAGCGTTCGCATCGAAACCGGCAAGGACAAGGGCACGACCGTCATCTGCACCTTTCCCGACATGCCGGGCATCCGCGCCGCGGCCGAGTAGCGCGTTCGATGACCGGACTGGTGCTGGAGCGAATACTCGCCGACGAGACCCACACAGCGCGGCTGGGCGAAGATCTGGCGCTGTCGCTGCGCCCAGGCGACGTGCTTGCCCTCAAGGGCGATCTGGGCGCCGGCAAGTCGACGCTGGCGCGGGCCTTGATCAGGACCTTGGCCGACGATGCCGGCCTCGACGTTCCGAGTCCGACCTTCACGCTGGTGCAGAGCTACGACACCCGCATTCCGGTCCATCATTTCGATCTCTACCGCCTGTCCTCGGCGGAGGAGCTCGATGAACTTGGTTTCGACGAAGCCCTGACGCAGGGTGCTGCTTTGGTCGAATGGCCGGAACGCGCGGAAGTCCATCTGCCGAAATCCACGGTCCTTATCGAGCTCATCCAGCATGGCGACGGTCGGTTGGCGCGATTGTCGGGGCAGGGACCTGCCTTCGATCGGGCCGCACGGTCGCTGGCCATGCGCGACTTTCTCGTGAGCGCCGGCTGGGCGGAAGCGCAGCGCCGCCATTTCATTGGCGATGCTTCGGCCCGCTCCTACGAGATTGTTTCGCTGCCGGACCAGAAGCCGCGGGTCCTGATGAACTCGCCACGGCTGGTTCTCGGTCCCCCTGTGCGCGACGGCAAGCCCTATGCCGAGATCGCGCACACCGCCCAATCGGTCTCCGCCTTCGTCGCCATTGACCGCGTCTTGAAGGCAGGCGGCGTCAGCGTTCCGCAAATCCATGCCGAGGATCAGGAGCAAGGCTTTCTTTTGCTCGAACATCTTGGTTCGGAAGGGTTTCTCGGCAGTGATGGCCAGCCGCTGCCCGCGCGCTGCGCGGCGGCGGCCGAGCTGCTGGCCATGATGCATGGCAGGATCTGGCCCCGGCGCCTGGAAACAGGGTTAGGCGGCTTCCACGAGGTGCCGCCTTTCGACCGCGAAGCCATGATGATCGAAGCCGATCTGCTGGTCGATTGGTATGTGCCGGCAATCACTGGCGCTCCGGCAAGCGACAGTTTGCGCGCCGGTTACCACAAGCAATGGAACATGCTGCTCGACCGGCTGCATGGCCGCGAGGTCACGCTGATGCTGCGTGACTTCCATTCGCCCAACATCATCTGGCGCGGCGACCGTTCAGGGCATGATCGGCTGGGCATCGTCGATTTCCAGGATGCGCTGATCGGCCCGTCCGCCTATGACGTCGCCTCGCTCGCCATGGACGCGCGTGTTACGATGTCGCCCGAGATCGAGAAAAAGACGCTGGATGCCTACGTCGCGGCGCGCCACGCAGCCGGCGCTTTCGACGAGGCAAGCTTCCTGGAATCATACGCCATCATGGCGGCGCAGCGAAATTCCAAGATCCTCGGCATCTTCGTCCGCCTCGAAAAACGCGACGGCAAGCCCTATTATCTGAAGCACCTGCCGCGCATCCGCGATTATCTGCGCCGGGCCCTGTCTCATCCGGCGTTGGCAAGCCTGCGCGAATTCTACGACGCTCACGGTTTGCTGGAGGAGCGAGCGCTGTGACAGCAGGACCGGACACCGCCATCGTACTTGCCGCCGGCCTTGGCAAACGCATGCGGCCGATCACCGACACCATTCCCAAGCCGCTGGTCAGGATTGCCGGCAAGACGTTGCTCGACTGGAGCCTCGACAGCCTGGCAGCCGCCGGCGTCGGCAAGGCGGTCGTCAACGTTCACTACTTTCCCGAACAGATCGTCGCCCATGTCGCCGCGCGCGCCGCGCCAAAAATCGTCATTTCCGATGAGAGCGAACAACTGCTCGATTCCGCCGGCGGCATCGTCAAGGCGTTGCCGGAACTGGGCGATCAGCCCTTCTACATCCTCAACGCCGACACCTTCTGGATCGATGACGGTCCTCACAATCTCCAGCGCCTCGCCCTTGCATGGGACGCGGCGAAAATGGATATTCTGTTGATGCTGGCGGATCTCCAACAGGCGACCGGACACTGCGGCAGCACCGATTTCCTGGTGGCGCCGGACGGCGGCTTGCGGCGTTCAAAGGGGGACCCGGCGGGGCTGATCTATGCCGGGGCGGCGATCGTCCATCCGCGCCTGTTCAAGGGCGCACCGGCCGGGCCGCACTCGCTCAACGCCTATTTCGATTCCGCCACCGCCGCAGGGCGCCTGTTCGGCATGCCGATGCATGGCCACTGGATCACCGTCGGCACGCCCGATGCCGTACCGCTCGCGGAAGCGGCGGTCGCCGGTGCGCTAATCGAGTCGCAATGAGCGGCTCCAGCCGCGTTTTCTCGATCCCGCCCGGAGCGCCGTTTCTGCCGACGCTTGCCGAGGCGCTGCTTGCCGGCCGTCTTGTTCCGGGGTTTCGATTTGACGGCGACCCGCTCGCTTTGGCCGATGTCACCATCTACGTGCCGACGCGCCGCGCCGCACGTGCCTTGCGGGGTGTCTTCGTCGACAGTCTGGGGGCACGTGGCGGCGGCGGCTCGGCGATCCTGCCGGTCATCCGTCCGCTCGGCGAGTTCGACGAGGATGAGGCCGCATTCGAGACCGAGGCATCGGCAGCCATCGATCTCGCGCCGCCGATCGCGGCGAGCGAACGCCTGTTGCTGCTGACGCCGCTCGTTCGGGCCTGGAAACGCCGGCTGCCGGCGCATGTCGCCGCGCTTTTCGCCGAGGAGATCGTCATTCCGGCTTCCACCGCCGACGCGATCTGGCTGGCGCGCGATCTCGCCCGGCTGATGGACGAGATCGAGACGGAAGGCACCGACTGGGCCAAGCTCACCGATCTGGTGACCGGCAACCTTGCCGGATGGTGGCAGGTGACGCTCGAATTCCTCGGCATCGTCACCGAAGCCTGGCCGAAATTCCTTGAAGAGAGCGATCGCTCCAATCCGGCCGCGCATCGCAGCGCGCTGATCCGCGCCGAGGCGGTCCGGCTGCAGCGCAATCCGCCTGCGGGGCCTGTGATAGCCGCAGGCTCGACCGGCTCGACCCCCGCCACGGCCGAACTGCTTGCCGCGATCGCGCGCTTGCCCGGCGGCGCCATCGTGCTGCCCGGCCTCGACCGGACGCTGGACGAAGCGTCGTTCCAGGCGATTGCCGCGCCTGGCGCGCGTCCAGCCGTACTCGGCCACCCGCAATATGGCCTGGCCAGGCTGATCGGCAAGATCGGCGTATTGCGCGGCGACGTCGAGGAGATTGGCGTGGCCGAACCGCGACTTGCGCTTCGCGCTGCCCTTGTCGGCGAAGCGCTGCGGCCGGCCGAAACCACCGAACTCTGGGCCGAGACACGTGCCGGTTTCCCGGCGTCCGACATTGCCGGCGCCTTCGCCGAGGTGACCTTGCTCGAAGCCGCCAGCGAACGCGATGAAGCCGTTGCCATAGCCGTCGCGCTCAAGCGAGCCGTCGAGGACCCGGGCCAAAGGGCGGCTCTCGTCACCGGCGACCGCGCGCTCGCGCGGCGCGTCTCGATCGAGCTCCAGCGCTTCGGCGTCGTCGCCGACGATTCCGGTGGCACGCCGCTCGCCAACACCCCGGCGGCCAGTCTGCTCAGGCTGGCGCTCGAGGCATTATTCAGGCCAGGCGATCCGGTTGGCCTGTTGTCGCTGCTCAAGCATCCGCTGCTTGGCCTCGGCCTGGAACGGGCCGATGTGCGCCACGCGGCGGAGCTGATCGAATTGGTGGCGCTGCGCGGCGGAACTGGTCGCCCAGACATCGTTTCGCTGCCGGAACTGTTCGAAGCCCGCCTCACCGGCCTGGGTGCCGGCAGCCGGCAGCCCTTCTGGTTTTCCCGGCTGACCGTGCGCTCTATCGAAATTGCGCGGAATTTGCTCGAACGTCTCAAGCAGGCGCTGGCGCCGCTCGCGGCGTTTCGCGGCCAGGCTGACGCCGACCTTGCCGCGCTGGTCAGGGCCAGTGTCGTCACACTCGAAAATCTCGGCCGAACCGCCGACGGCGGCCTTGGCGAACTCTATGCCGGTGACGCCGGCGAGAAGCTTGCCGAACTGCTGCGCGGGCTGGTCGCGGCTTCGGCTTCGCTGTCCTTCGCGGCGACCGAATGGCCCGATATCATGGCGGCGCTGATCGCGCCTGAAACGGTCAAGCCGGCACAAGGCACCGACCGGAACATCGCCATCTGGGGCGCGCTGGAAGCGCGCTTGCAGACGGTAGATACGCTGGTCATCGGCGGGCTCAATGAGGGCGTATGGCCGCGCAAGCCCGAGAGCGACCGCTTCATGTCGCGGCTGATGAAGACCGGCATCGACCTCGAACCGCCCGAGCGGCGCATCGGCCTTGCCGCGCATGATTTCCAGATGGCCATGGGCGCCAGGAAGGTGGTGCTTTCCCGCTCGGCGCGGGCCGGCGACGCACCCGCCGTGCCGTCGCGCTGGCTGCAGCGGCTGCTGACCTTCATCGGCAGCGACCAGGCAGCGGAATTGCGCCGGCGTGGCGACGAACTGCTCGCCTGGGCGCGCGCCCTCGATACGGGTCCAAAACAGGATTTCGCGCCACGGCCGCAGCCGAAGCCGCCCTTGTCGGTGCGCCCGACGCATTTCTCGGTCACTGAAATCGAGACCCTGCGTCGCGACCCCTATGCCGTCTATGCAAGACGGATCCTCCGCCTGATGCCGCTCGATCCGGTTATTCGCGACCCCGGAGCCGCCGAGCGCGGCACGCTGTTTCACGCCATCCTGCACCTGTTCTCGGCGCGTGTCGCCGATCCGCGCGCGCCCGATGCGCTCACCGGCCTCATCGCCGCCGGCCGCGCCTGTTTCGCCGAAGCCGCACTTCCGGCCGATGTCGAGGCCGTGTGGTGGCCACGTTTCGAAAAACTCGCCGCCAACATCATCGAGTGGGAGCGCACGCGCGCCGACGCGGTGATCCGGCGGCATGCCGAGGAGCGCGCCGGCAAGACCGTGGTCGGCCAGTCCGGCGTGACGCTGTCCGGCTACGCCGACCGGGTCGACTTGCTGGCCGGCGGCATGGCCGACATACTGGATTACAAGACCGGTTCCTCGCCGTCCAAGGCACAGGCGCACACACTGCTGGCGCCGCAGCTGGCGCTGGAGGGCGCGCTGCTCAGACGCGGCGCCTTCAAGGATCTGGGCTCACGCGAGCCCTCGCAACTGGCCTTCATCAGGCTGAAGCCGAATGGCGAGGTGTTCGAGGAATCCATCCTCGAACACAACCGCCAGCCGCGGACCGCGACCGATCTTGCCGAAGAGGCTTGGGCGCGGCTGGAAAAGCTTTTGATCCACTATGCCGACCCGGCGACCGGTTATTTGTCGCGCGCGCTGCCGTTCCGCGAGGGCGAGACCGACGGCGACTACGACCATCTTGCGCGCGTGCTCGAATGGTCGGCGGGCGGCGATGCCGGCGACGAGGGAGGGGAGGCATGAAGAAGGCCTATCCCATCCCCAGCGACACCGCCTCTAGTCAGGCCCGCGCCGCCGATCCCGGCAATTCCGCCTGGGTGTCGGCGAACGCCGGCTCCGGCAAGACCCATGTGCTGGCTCAGCGCGTCATCCGGCTGCTGCTGCGCGGCACCGATCCGTCGAAGATCCTGTGCCTGACCTATACGCGCGCCGCTGCCGCCAACATGTCGAACCGTGTGTTCTCGACGCTGTCGGAATGGACGACGCTCGGTGACGCCGACCTTGCGGCAAAGGTCGAGGCTCTGGAGGGGCGCCGGCCCGATCTCGAGACCATGCGCCGGGCGCGGCGCCTGTTCGCCGAGGCGCTGGAAACGCCCGGTGGGCTGAAGATCCAGACCATCCATGCCTTCTGCGAATCGGTGCTGCACCAGTTTCCGCTGGAGGCCAACATCCCGGCTCATTTCGAGATGCTCGACGGCCAGATGGAAGCGTCGCTGTTTGCCGCGGCGCGCCGCGACATGATTTCCGGCACATCCGCCGGTGACAGGGATCTGGCCGAGGCTTTTGCCGCCATTCTCGATTGGGGCGGCGAAGCCGGGCTCGACGCCTTGCTGGGTGAGATCGTGCGCAAGCGCGACGGCTTGCGCAATTTCATCGACGCCGTCGGGCGTGATGGCGCGCGCTTCCAGGCCCTGTTCGACGAATTCCATTTCCATCCAGGCCAGACGGCCGAAGGCATAGCCGCTTCGGTATGGCCGTTGCCGGGCTTCCTGCCCGACTATTTTGCCGGCTTTGCCCACGCCGCCGAGGCCGCCGACGCCAGATCGGTGCTGAACAACATCCTGCCCTATGCGCGGCAGGCTTTTGCCGAGGGCGATCCCATTCGCCGCCTGCAACTGCTCGCGCGAGCCTTCCTCAAGACCGATGGCGACGCCTACGACCCGGCAAAGGCCTTCAAGAAGGCCCTGGTCGACCGGTTGCCGGATCTGGCGGAGCGCTATCTCTCGGCCGCCAGCGCCATCGTCGAAACCACCGATCGGCTCGCCCTGTTCCGGATGCTGGAAGGCACGGCTGCCGCGCTGACCATCGCCGACTGGCTGATCGCCCGCTACGAAATGCTGAAGCGCAGCCGCGGCTTTCTCGATTTCAACGACCTGATCACCCGCACCGTCAACCTGCTGGCGCGGCCAGACGCCGGCCCCTGGGTGCAGTACAAGCTCGACCAGGGCATCGACCATATCCTGCTCGATGAAGCGCAGGACACCAGTCCGGACCAATGGGAAGTGGTGAAACGGCTGGCGGAAGAATTCTTTGCCGGCCTTGGCGCGCGCGATAGGGTCCATCGCACGGTCTTCGCCGTCGGCGACGAGAAGCAGTCGATCTATTCGTTCCAGGGGGCTGCCCCGGACTCCTTCGCCGACAGCCGGCTGTTGTTCGCCGGACGAGTGCGTGACGCCGAGGCGTCTTTTGCCGACCTCAAGCTGACCTGGTCGTTTCGCTCGACCGACGACGTTCTGACCGCGGTCGATCGCGTCTTCGCCGACGCAAGCGTGAGGCGCGGCATCAGCCATGATCCCGATCCGCTGCGCCACCAGGCGATCCGCACCGACGCACCGGGCTATGTCGAGGTGTGGCCGTCAGTCGGCGCCGATGTCGTCGATGAGCCCGACGACTGGACGCAAGCCATCGACCATGCGCACGCGCCGGCGGTGCGCTTGGCTGAGAACGTCGCCGCCACCATCGCCGGCTGGATCGGCAGTGGCGAAATCATCGAAGGCCGCGGCAAGCGGCTGCGGCCGGGCGATGTGCTGGTGCTGGTGCGCAAGCGCGATCGCTTCGTCCATGCGCTGACCCGGGCGCTCAAACGCCGCGACATTCCGGTTGCCGGCGCCGACCGGCTGAGCCTGCCCGGCCATATCGCGGTCAAGGACCTGATCGCGCTCGGTCACCTCCTCATCCAGCCGCAGGATGATTTGTCGCTCGCTGCCGTGCTGCGCAGCCCGATCTTCGATCTGCCGGAAGAGACGCTTTTCGCGCTCGCGGCGGAGAGGCCGGCTGGCCTGTCGTTGATCGCATCGCTGCGCCAGCACGCCGGCGAAAGCGAGAGACTGGCGAAGATCCTCGCGCAACTCGACATATGGACGAACGAGGCCGCCTTCAAACCGGTGTTCGAGTTTTACGCTGGCCTGCTGGCGCGCGATGGCATGCGCCGCAAGATGATCGCGCGGCTTGGGCCCGAAGCCGGCGACATTCTCGACGAGTTCCTGAGCTTCTGCCTGGCCGAGGAGCGAACCGGCCTGCCGGGGCTGGAAGCCTTCCTGTCGACGCTGGAAAATGCCGGTCCCGAAATCAAGCGCGAGATGGATCAGACCCGCGACGAGGTCCGGGTCATGACCGTGCACGCCGCCAAGGGTCTGGAAGCGCCGGTCGTGTTCCTGGTCGATGGCGGCTCTGCTCCGTTCAGCGACCAGCATCTGCCACGCCTGATGCCCTTCGACGGCTCCGGCGCAAACTGGGACGGCAAGGGCTATCTTTGGCGCTCGGCCAGCGATGTCGCCAACGGCTTTTCCAAAGCAGCGGCAGCGCGGGCACGAGAACTCGCCGATGATGAATACCGACGGCTGCTTTATGTCGGCATGACCCGTGCCGAGGACCGGCTGATCGTCTGCGGCTATCACGGCAAGCGGGCGCCGAACGCCGGCACCTGGCACTCGATCGTCAGCCGTGCGCTGCTCGGCGCTCCGGAGAGCGAACAACGTCCGCATCCCGCCGGCGGTGAGCCTGTGCATCGTTTCTGTGTGACGAAGCTGCCGCCCGTCGCGCCAAGTTCCGCTGAGCAGATACGGCAGGCCGAGGGTTTCGGGCCATTGCCGGCAACCTTGTTTCGCCCCTTGCCGCCTTTCGAGGACCTGCCGCGTCCGCTGTCGCCATCCGGCGCCTCGGCGCTGATCGACGAGGGCAAGGAAGCCGTGGTCGACAAGGCGTCGCCGGTGCTCGACGCCGATGCCGAGCCGGGCTTTGCGGTGCTGCGCGGGTTGGCTCTCCACAAACTACTGCAGATGCTGCCCGGCATTGCCGAGCCCGAGCGCCAGGGCGCGGCGGAGCGCTATCTCGCACGGACGGGCGCGGGCTGGCCTCCATCAGAGCGTGAAAAGGCATTGGCTTCGGTCACATCAATCCTGGCCGACGTCAGCTTCGGTCAGCTGTTTGCGCCATCGTCGCGTGCCGAGGTCGCGGTCATGGGCAGCCTGGACGTAAAGGGCAAGAAGCGCTCGATTTCCGGCAAGATCGACCGGTTGGCGGTGACATCCGACAGTGTGTCGATCGTCGACTACAAGACCAACCGGCCGGCGCCAGCCTCCCTGGCCGAGGTGCCGCCGGCCTACCTGCTCCAACTCGCCCTCTATCGCGCCTTGCTGCAGCCGCTCTATCCCGGTCGCACGGTCAAGGCGGCCTTGCTGTTCACCGAGGCGCCGCGGCTGATCGAACTGCCGGCCAGCGCCATGGACGACGCCCTTGCTCGACTCACGGGAGCGTGACACAACACCTGCTTGAAGAAGGGCGCGATCACCACCACATTTGGTGGGACAAAAAACTTTCAGAAGGATTTTTCCATATGGCAACCGTGAAGGTCGACAAGAGCAACTTCCAGGCTGACGTGCTTGACGCCAACGTACCGGTCGTCGTCGATTTCTGGGCGGAATGGTGCGGCCCCTGCAAGCAGATCGCGCCGGCGCTCGAAGACATCGCCACCGAACTCGGCGCCAAGGTGAAGATCGCCAAGCTCAACATCGACGAGAATCCGGAGCTTGCCGCCCAGTTCGGCGTGCGCTCGATCCCGACGCTGATGATCTTCAAGGGCGGTGAAATGGCCGACATCAAGGTCGGTGCCGCGCCCAAGACCGCGCTGTCGCACTGGATCAATGGCAACCTCGCCTGATCGATCTGAAATTCCTGATATCAAGCCCGGCCTCGCGCCGGGCTTTTTGTTGGCGTCATCGGTGCGTGGCTCTGGCTCTCGCGTCCGGGCACTCCATGTCATCTGCTTGAGCGAGACAGGAGAACCCCATGACCGGATCCGCCAAGGCCACCGTCTTCATCGACAATGAGCGCGTCATCGTCACCGAGTACCGCTTCGCGCCGGGCGAGAACACCGGTTGGCACCGCCATGGCCACGACTACGTCGTCGTGCCGCTGATGGACGGCAAGGTGAAGCTGTTGACCAAGGACGGCGAATCCTTTGCCGAGATGAAGAAGGGCGCGCCTTATTTCCGCAAGGAAGGCGTCGAACACGACGTCATCAATGCCAATGAGGGCGAATACGCCTTTATCGAGATCGAGTTGAAGTAAGCCGTCAGGGCCGGCAGGCTCGGTTACCAGTCGGCGATACGATCGCCTCCGACGAATTGCGCGCTTTTTTCGGTGTATTCGAACAGCTCGATCTTCACGCCATTGGGATCGCGTATCCAGGCCTGAAACGTGTCGTCGCAGGCGTGCTTCTTGTCCGTGACATCGACGCCTTTCGATTTGATATGGGCGATCGCCGCGTCGATGTTTTCAACCTCAAGGCAAAAGTGGTTGATCTGGTTCTGCTCACTGTATGCAGTGCCGTCCTTCTGAAACACCTCGACATGGCTGCTGCCGCCGCAATTTAGGTAGAAGCCGAAGATCTTGCTATCGCGCAGAAAATTGAACTGCGTGTCGAGGCCGAGCACGTCGCGATAGAAGCTTCGCGTTGCTTCCAGATCATGCGCGAAGATGCAGACGTGAGCGAGCTGCTTGACCGTGATCATGACGGGTTCCTCGCAAATCCGACCTCAGGTCGGCGGCGTGCCGTTCTCGGCCAGCACCGCGCCGGTCAGATACAACGAACCGCTGATCAGGATGCGTGGCGACGGGCCGTCCCAGGTGTCGCGCAGCAGCATCAGCGCGCTGGCGACGGAACTCACCGGCTCGGCGGTCAGCCCGGCTTCCGTCGCGCGGATCGCCAGTTCGTCGTTAGGCACGCCGGCCTCGCTGAGGCTCACCGGCACCGTGTAGACATGCCGGGCGAGGCCCTTGAAGGCACGGAAATAGCCGCTCTGGTCCTTGGTGTTGATCATGCCCGAAATGAGGAACAGCGGACGCGGGTTCTTCTCTTCCTGCTCGGCCAACGCTTCGGCGACCACCACGCCGGCGCCCGGATTGTGGCCACCGTCGAGCCAGATATCGGCGCCCTTGGGCGCCAGTTCGGCCAGCCGGCCCTGCATTAGCTTCTGCATGCGGCCGGGCCAGGCGACATTGATCATCGCCTTTTCGGCGGCGCGATGGCTGATCTCGAAACCGGCCGCTTTGACCGCGGCGATCGCCGCCGCCGCATTGGCGAACTGGTGGCGGCCGGGCAGCCTGGGCGGCGGCAGGTCCATCAAGCCGTCTTCGTCCTGGTAGACCATGCGGCCGTTTTCCTCGAAGGCAAGGAAATCCTGGCCGTAGACGAAGGTGGGGCATTCAAGCCGCTCGGCGGTTTCAATCAGCACCTGCAGTGCCGTTTCGCTCTCCTGCGCGCCGATGACCACCGGACAGCCGGGCTTGATGATGCCGGCCTTTTCGGCCGCGATCAGTTCGACACGGTCGCCGAGATAGGCCTCGTGGTCGAGCGACACCGGCATTATCACCGATACGGCCGGCTCCTTGACGACATTGGTCGCGTCGAAGCGGCCACCGAGCCCGACCTCGATGATGGCGGCGTCAGCCTGGTGTTCGGAAAACAAGAGGAAGGTGACCGCAGTGAGGATCTCGAAGACGGTGATCGTCTCGCCTTCATTGGCCCTGGCGACGCGGGCGATGGCATCGGCGAAAACCCTGTCCTCGACCAGCCTGCCGCCGCCATCGGCGGCCAGCCGGTAGCGCTCGTGCCAGTTGACCAGATGCGGCGAGGTATGGACATGGACGCGGTAGTCCGCCGCCTCGAGCAGGGCGCGCGAAAAGGCGGCGCACGAACCCTTGCCATTGGTGCCGGCAATGTGGATGACCGGCGGCAGCCGGTCCTGCGGATTGTCGAGCCGCTCCAGGAGCCGCGAAATGCGGTCGAGCGAAAGGTCGAAGCCTTTCGGGTGAAGCGCCATCAGGGCTTCGATTTCGCGGTCGGCGGCAAGCGTTGTCATGGCGCAATCCTTGCGCATGACCAGGAAAAACCAGAATCGGTTTCACAAAGGGCCATGCCAATTCAAAAAGCTACAGCGCGCCGGGGACAAGGCGCAATCGCTGTTCGCGGCGCTTCTTGTCGCGTCAGGCCTGCGGACGTGCCTCGGCCGGTATTGTTGCCGGCGGCAGGATTTCCGGCTCGAGCGGCTTTTGCTCCTCCGGCAGCTTGAGCAGCATCTTCAGCAGCCGCGTGATGGTTTCGCGCAGTTCCAGCCGCGACACCACCATGTCGACCATGCCGTGCTCCATCAGATATTCGGAGCGCTGGAAGCCGTCGGGCAGCTTTTCCCGGATGGTTTGTTCGATGACGCGCGGCCCGGCAAAGCCGATCAGCGCGCCGGGCTCGGCTATGTGCACGTCGCCCAGCATGGCATAGGAGGCCGTCACGCCGCCGGTGGTCGGGTTGGTCAAAACGACGATGTAGGGAAGGCCGGCTTCCTTCAGCCGGTCGACGCCGACCGTGGTCCTCGGCAATTGCATGAGGGACAAAATACCTTCCTGCATGCGGGCGCCACCGGAGGCGGCAAACAGGATCAGCGGCCGCTTGCGCTGCAGGGCTGCTTCAAAGCCGTGCACGATGGCGTCGCCGGCGGCCATGCCGAGCGAGCCGCCCATGAAGGCGAAGTCCTGCACCGTGACCACAACAGGCAGGCCCTCGACGGTGCCCAGCGCATTGATGATCGCGTCTTCAAGACCGGTCTTGGCCTTGGCGTCCTTCAACCGATCGACATAGCGCTTCTCGTCGCGGAACTTCAGCGGATCCTGCATGACCTTGGGGTTGTCGAGGGTCTCGTATTTGCCGTCGTCGAAGAAGAATCTCAGCCGCTCCTTGGCCGAGATCTTCATGTGATGGCCGGAGGACGGAATGACGAACTGATTGGATTCCAGGTCCTTGTGGAACACCATTTCGCCGGTCTCCGGATCCTTGATCCAGAGATTCTCGGGCATGTCGGTGCGCCGGCCGAGCATCGAATTGATCTTCGGGCGAACGTAATTGGTGATCCAGTTCATCGCTTCGGCTCCTGTCCTGACGAAGATTGGCTAAAGACGTAGGGAAACTATTCGGCAGCAGCAAGGCGGGCCGAGCGCACACCTTGCGCAAGGCCGCCGACCAGCGTGGCGACGGCCTCGGCCGGGTCGGCGGTCTTCTCGCCCTTCGGTCCCAGCACATTGGCCACCGCATTGACGATCGCGGTGCCGACGACGACGCCATCGGCATTGGCGCCGATCACCCGGGCCTGCTCGGCTGTCTTGACGCCGAAGCCGACGCAGACCGGCAGATCGGTATGGCCCTTGATGCGCTTGACCGCCGCCGCCACCTTGCCGGTGTCGGCAAGTGCCGAGCCGGTGATGCCGGTCATCGACACGTAATAGACGAAGCCCGACGTGTTCTGCAGCACCTTGGGCAGGCGCTTGTCGTCGGTCGTCGGCGTCGCCAGCCGAATGAAGTTGATGCCGGCTTTCAGCGCCGGAATGCACAGTTCCTCGTCCATCTCCGGCGGCAGGTCGACGACGATCAGCCCGTCGATGCCGCTGGCGATCGCGTCCTTGAGGAAGCGGTCGACGCCATAGATGTAGATCGGATTGTAATAGCCCATCAGCACGATCGGCGTCTCATTGTCGCCGGCGCGGAAGTCGGACGCCATCTTCAGCGTCTTGACCAGCGTCTGGCCGCCCTTCAGCGCCCGCAGGCCCGCCGCCTGGATCGCCGGGCCGTCGGCCATCGGATCGGAAAACGGCATGCCGAGCTCGATGATGTCAGCGCCAGCCTTGGGCAATGCCTTCATGATCGACAAAGAGGTGTCGTAGTCGGGGTCGCCGCCCATGAAATAGGTGACGAGCGCCGGGCGGCCTTCGGTCTTCAGCTTCGCCATGCGGCGATCGATGCGGGTGGCCATGATCAGATCTCCATGCCCAGCATCGAAGCCACCGTATGCACGTCCTTGTCGCCGCGGCCGGACAGGTTGACGATGACGATCTGGTCCTTGTCCATGGCAGGCACGATCTTCACCGCATGCGCGATGGCATGCGCCGATTCCAGCGCTGGGATGATGCCTTCGACCCGCGTAGTCAGCTTGAAAGCCTCCAGCGCCTCGTCGTCGAGGATCGGCACGTAGTCGACGCGGCCCGAATCACGCAGCCAAGAATGCTCCGGGCCGACGCCGGGATAATCGAGGCCGGCCGAGATCGAATGTCCGTCCATGATCTGGCCGTCGGCATTCTGCAGGAGATAGGTGCGGTTGCCGTGCAGCACGCCCGGCGCGCCGGCATTCATCGAGGCGCAATGCTCGATGCCGTCGAGGCCGCGCCCGCCGGCTTCGATGCCGATGATGCGAACCTCTTTGTCGTCGAGGAAGGGATGGAACAGGCCGATGGCGTTCGAACCGCCGCCGACAGCGGCGATGATGGTGTCCGGCAGCCGGCCTTCCTGCTCGAGGATCTGCGCCCGCGCCTCGATACCGATCACCGACTGGAAGTCGCGCACCAGCTCCGGATAGGGATGCGGGCCGGCGGCGGTGCCGATCAGGTAATAAGTATCCTCGACATTGGTCACCCAGTCGCGCAACGCCTCGTTCATGGCGTCCTTCAGCGTGCCGTGGCCTGCGGTCACCGGCCGCACTTCGGCGCCGAGCAGCTTCATGCGGAAAACATTGGGGCTTTGCCGGGCGACGTCGGTGGCGCCCATATAGACGACGCAGGGAAAGCCGAAGCGGGCCGCTACCGTGGCCGCCGCCACGCCGTGCTGGCCGGCGCCGGTCTCGGCGATGATGCGCTTCTTGCCCATGCGCTTGGCCAGCAGGATCTGGCCGAGGCAGTTGTTGATCTTGTGCGAACCGGTGTGGTTCAGATCCTCGCGCTTGAAATAGACCTTTGCGCCGCCCCCGAGGCCCTTCGCCGAGGAAACCTCACGAAGATGCCTGGTCAGCCCCTCGGCGAAGTAAAGCTTCGACGGCCGCCCGGCATAATGGGTCGAAAGGTCAGTCAGCTCGGCCCTGAAATCCGCATCGTTCTTGACCTCGTTCCAGTGACGCTCCAGGTCGAGAATCAGCGGCATCAGCGTTTCGGCAACGAAACGACCGCCGAAAATGCCGAACATGCCCTGTTCGTCGGGTCCGGTGCGGAAGGAATTGGGTGTCGCCGGCTTGTTCATCGCCGATCTCCTGGCTTGTCGTTTACAGCACGCTCAGGCTGCGCGGGTCTTCCGCGCGGCCCTGACGGCCCGGAAAAACTGTTCGATCAGCGCCGGATACTTGACGCCCGGTGCGCTTTCCACGCCTGAGGAAATGTCTATTCCGGGCGGGTCGGCAAGCCGAAGGGCATCGCCGATATTGGCGGCGTTGAGCCCACCGGAAAGCATGTAATCGACGCTGCCGTCAAGGCCGGCGAGGATGTGCCAGTCGAAGGCCACGCCGTTGCCGCCCGGCAGTTCGGAGTCTTTCGGCGGCTTGGCGTCGAACAGGAACCGGTCTGCTATGCCGATGAATGGCTTTATCCGCTCGAGATCGGCAGCCTCGCTGAGCGGCAGCGCCTTCATCACCGGCAGGCCATAGCGGGCTTTGACCCCAGCGACCCGGTCGGGCGTTTCCGCGCCATGCAGCTGCAGCATGTCGGGCTGCATTTTGGCAACGATTTCATCAAGGAAGGCGTCGCTGGCATCGACGGTGACGGCAACCGCCATCGCCTTGCCGCGCGCCGCGTCGCGCAGACGGCCAGCCTCGCCAGGTTCGACATAGCGCGGGCTTTTGGCGAAGAAGATAAACCCGACATGGCTGGCGCCGCCGGCCAGCGCCGCGGCCATTGCCCCGTCGGTCTTCAAGCCGCAGATCTTGATGTCGAGTGCCATGGCGCGGGAATTGCCATGAAAAGCGATAAGAGTCGAGAAAAAGCATGCTGTTTGCCCGCACGGCCAAAGGCGCTACCTATGGATGAACAGGACACACGGCGGGAGTACGATCATGGCCGACAGGACAATTGCCGAACTCAGGCAGAAGATCGCGCAGGCGCGCGAGGTGATCGCGCACCTGATCGACAAGGCCGCCTTCAACGGCGCCGAAGCGCACCGGGCGCTCGACTATTTCGACGGCGATGAATTCGAACGCAATTTCCTGCCGTGGCCGCATCACGGCGATGAGGGACTGCGGCCTGAGGAATTGAACGCCGCCAACGACGACTGAGCGATCTACTCGAACATGATCGCCTGCAGCGCACCGCCATTGCGCTTCAGCCAGTCCTTGCAGCGGTCGGTGTCGGGGCAGAGTTTTTCGCACAGTTTCCAGAATTTCGGACCGTGGTTCATCTCCTTGAGATGCGCCACTTCATGCGCGACGAGGTAGTTGATGACCGGCTGCGGCGCCATCATGATGCGCCAGGAAAAGGACAGATTGCCTTCGGAGGTGCATGAACCCCAGCGGCTCGACGTGTCCTTGTAGCGGATAGCCTTGGCGCGCTTGCCGAGCGCCTCGGTGTGTTTGGCCACCAGCTTTTCGATCTCCTTCTTGGCCTCGCGCTTGAGGAAATCGGCGATGCGGCGCGGCAGATGTATGCGCTCGCCATGCACGATCAAGAGCGGGCCACGTTCGTCGCGCGACACGGTGACGGTGCCGCGCTTTGACGGTTCATGGACGATGCGATGCGGCACGCCGCGCACCGGGATCTTGATGCCGGGCCGCACCTGTGGCCGGGTCGGCACCTTGGCCAGTCGCTGCTCCAGCCAGTCCTGGTGCCGCTCGAGGAACCTGTCCACCTCGCCGCGGCGCAGGCCTGGCGGCACGGTGATGCGCAGACCCTGGCCGCCTGAATCGATGCGCAGCGTCATCCGGCGCGCCCTGGCGCTCTCGACGATCTTGAGCGGCAGCGTGCGGCCGGCGACGCAATATTCGCGCTCCACGACAGGCGTGGGCTTGGGCTTTGTCAGATTGCGGAAGAAGCCGAGAGTCATGGCGGGACGATACGCGATTCGAGAAAAACGACTAGAACAAAAAAGAAACGGCGCCGCTCGCGCGACGCCGTCGTCATACCTTGGCACTGTCGCAAGGCCTCAGTCGTCAAGCAGGTTCGAACCCTTGCCACGCTTGGTGGTCGTCGTTCCGGCGCCCGGATCGGTCTTCGTCGGAGCCGTCGACTTGTTGCGGTTGGCCATGAACCGGTCGAACTCGTCCTGGTCCTTGGCGCGGCGCAATTCGCGGGCATACTCGTCGAACTGGGTCAGCATCTCGTCGAGCTTCCGGCGCTCTTCGTTCAGCCGCTCAAGTTCCTTTTCGCGCCAGTCGTCGAAAGCGACGTTGCCGGTGCGGGCGGAACCATTGCCCCAGCGCGCAGCCTTGTCGGAACCGCGGCGGCAGCCGGCGAAGATGCCGTCGGTCGCGCGGTTGACGTCACGCTTGAAGCCATCGAGGCGGTCGCCCCAGATGATGTAGGCGAGCATGGCGAAGCCGAGTGGCCAGAACACCATGAAACCCACAACCATCAACGCGATGGTTGCCGGCGTCCAGGCCGGACGGATCAATGCGGATGTGTTCATTTTCTCCCATTCCTTCGGTTGGAGACAGCCAAACCCGGCTGCGTGGAATCGAAATGGGAAGAGAAAAACGGCGATTCAAGACAATGTCCGCCAAATCCGGACAAGCATCTGAAATGATTATCGCTTTTTGATCATATCGAGGAAAAGCACGACCAGCCCGGCAATCAGGCCCCAGAATGCAGCGCCAACGCCGAACAGCGTCAGACCCGACGCGGTGACGACAAAGGTGACGGTGGCGGCCATGCGGTCGCCCTCTTCCTTGAGTGCAATCGACAGTGCGTTGGCGAGCGACGCCATCAGCGCCAGGCCCGCCACCAGCACGATCAGGCTCTGCGGCAGGACGGCGAAGATCGCCACCAGCGAAGCGCCGAAAATCGCAAAGATGAGGTAGGCGAGCGCATAGAACGGCCCGGTCTTCCAGCGCTCGGCGGGATCGGGGTGGACGTCCGGCCCGGTGCAGATCGCCGCCGAGATCGCGGCCAGATTGGTGGTCGAGCCGCCGAACGGCGCCGACAGCAGCGAAAACAGGCCGGTGACGCCGATCAGCGGGCCGGGCTCCGGATGGTAGCCGGCGGCGCGCAGCACGGCGAGCCCGGACAGGTTCTGTGAGGCCATGGTGACCAGATAGAGCGGCAGTGCCAGGCCAATCATCGCCTTGGCGGTGAAATCAGGCGCAATCAGCGTCAGCGTCGACAGTTCCGGTGTCGGCAGGCCACCGACACGTCCGGTGAGGAAAGCGGCGAGGCCACCGCCGATCAAAACCGCCAGCACTGACAGCGCTGGGTTGAACAGCCTGATGACGAAGAAGGCGGCAATCAGCGGCAGGATCAGCCACGGGTCGACAGGGATGGTCTTCACCGCATTGAGCGCGAAGGTGACGACGATGCCGGCCAGCATGCCCGAGGCGACGGAGGGCGGTATCCTCGAGATCAGCTTCGTCAGGGGCCGAAACAGCCCGGTGGCGATCAGAAGGACGCCGGTGACGATGAAGGCGGCGACGGCCTCACCCATCGAAAAGCCGCTCGATGCCGCGATCAGCGCCAGGCCCGGCGTCGACCAAGCGGTGATGACAGGCATTTTCGTGCGCCATGACAGCCACAGGCTCTCGATCGCCATGGCCAGGCAGATCGTCGTCACCCAGCTTGCCGTCTCGATCTGCGTCGCGCCGACTGCGTTGGCGGCTGCGATGACGATGGCCAGCGTGCCGCCGAAGCCGACGATCGCCGCGACGAAGGCGGATATCGGAATGGAAAGGCGCATCAGTCTCCCCTCTGCGCCATCGCATCGACGGCCCCCACCAGCATGTCGAGATCCTGCGGTCGCGACAAGCGATGGTCGCCGTCAGGGATCAGCGACAGTGTCACGTCGTCCGCCGGCAGCAGGCTGACCAGCTTCAGCGCATGGCTTGCCGGCACATCCGCGTCGGCCAGGCCCTGCAGGATATGCACCGGGCAATGGGTGTCGATCGGACCTGTCATAACCCGGTTGTCGCGCCCATCTTCGATCAGGGCGCGGGTGTAGATGTAGGGTTCCGTGGAATAGTCCGACGGCTCTTCGAAGAAACCTTTTTCGGCGAGGTCGTGCTTCTGCGCCTGCGTCAGCACCGGTTCGACCAGTTCGGCGGTAAAATCCGGAGCCGGCGCCAGCAGCACCAGACCGGCGACGTTGCTATCGCCTGCCTTACGCAATTCCTGCACCATGCGCAGCGCGATCCAGGCGCCCATCGAGGAGCCGACAAGGATCTGCCTGCCCTTGGTGAAATGCCGGAACACGGCAAGGCTCTGCGCAAGCCATGTCGAAATCGTGCCATCGGCAAAAGCGCCACCGGATTCGCCATGGCCGGAATAATCATGGCGCAGGAAGGCGCGGCCTTCTCTTGCCGCCCAGTCCGACAGCGTCTGTGCCTTCGTGCCCAGCATGTCGGACTTGTAGCCGCCGAGCCAGACGATGCCGGGCGCGGAGCCAGCAGCGTGGCGCACCGCAATGCGCGATCCGTCGACATCCAGAAAGAGTGGGGGCGTGACAGTCATGGCTTTTTCCTCAACGTCGGTCTTGTGGCACAGCCGGTGGCGTGGCGAAAAGTGCTCGCGATGTTTCTTTGTTTGGTGCAGGGCAGCGATCAGGGTGATTTTCTGTCAATGCTGTGCTATTGACTCCGCCCGCGCGCTCACCACATTGCGCGTCCACGCATTAAGACTGACGAACCTGAACGAAACGGCCAAGGAGACCACGACCATTCGCAGACCTTTCAAAGCAGCGGCGCCGACCAAGGATGGCCCGCGCTCCAACCGTGACATCCGGGTTCCCCGGGTCCAGCTTATCGACGCCGATGGCCAGAACCGCGGCGATATTTCCATCAACGACGCGTTGCTGCTCGCCGAAGAGGCTGGGCTCGATCTCGTCGAGATATCGCCCAATGCCGTGCCCCCCGTCGTCAAGATCCTCGATCTCGGCAAGTTGAAATACGCCAACCAGAAGAAGGCGGCCGAGGCGCGCAAGAACCAGAAGGTCATCGAGATCAAGGAGATCAAGATGCGCCCGAACATCGACAGCCATGACTACGAGACCAAGATGAAGGCGGTTCGCCGCTTCTTCGAGGAAGGCGACAAGGTCAAGCTGACGCTGCGGTTCCGTGGCCGCGAGATGGCGCATATGGAACTTGGCATGCAGCTTCTGAACAAGGTCCGCGAGGAAGTGGCGACCATTGCCAAGGTCGAAGCGGAACCGAAGCTCGAAGGCCGCCAGATGATGATGGTGCTGTCGCCGCGCTAAGATCTGCATCGGCGCGTATCTAGGATCACGATGACGTCAGGCTTGGCCATCGCGCTTAAATCCGCCTGAATCACATCGCAAGGCGTCCCGGCGATCGGCGGGACGCCTTCTTCTTGTTCAGACGCTGCGATCGCCGGCAAAATTCCTGACGATCGGATTTACCATGCTCGATGAAGTCAAGGTTTCGGACGTCAAGGATTTCAAACACGGGCTGGGCAACTACCAGCATACGCGCCGGATAGTGCTTGCCGTTCTCGTGGTCGTGCTGTTCGCCGCATTGCTATTTGGCCAATCGACGTTTCCGCCCGACACAGCCGTGCACGAGACGATCGAAATGTTCGGCGTGCTGCTGATTTTCCTCGGCATCGTCGGCCGCCTTTGGTCGACACTCTACATAGGCGGGCGCAAATCGTCCGAAGTGGTGACTGGAGGACCTTACTCGATCACCCGCAACCCGCTCTATGTGTTCTCGACCGTAGCCGCGGCCGGCGTCGGCGCGCAGATCGGTTCGTTCTCCGGCATCATCCTCTTCGGGCTTTTGTGCGCGGGGGCGTTTCATATCGTCATTCTGCGCGAGGAGAAGTTCCTCAAGGAAGCGCTCGGCGCGCCGTATCAGGCCTATCTGGCGCGGGTGCCGCGCTTCTTCCCGAAACTGTCGCTCTACCAGGAGGGCGATACCGGAAACTTCAAGCCGCGCCTGCTGTTGACCACGCTGCTCGACGGCCTGGTCTTCCTCGTCGCGCTGCCGGCCTTTGAATTGATCGACGGCGCCCAGCAGTCAGGCATATTGCCGGTGTGGTTCACGCTGCCCTGACGAGACACAGCGCCGCATCTCGACAGGTGTTGCGCGTGGGCCGTCTTTGACGTATAGCACCGCCGTTCAAGAAAACCGCCCGGCAGGGCATGCCGTGGCGGTTTCATTTGCTTTTCGGGCTTTGGTCGGCCCGAAGCGAACAAGAAGCGCGATAGTGCGCCCACAATACGGAGTAGCAAAATGCCCAAGATGAAGACCAAGTCCGCCGCCAAAAAGCGGTTCAAGATTACAGGTACGGGTAAAGTCCTGTCGGCTGCGGCCGGCAAGCGTCACGGCATGATCAAGCGTTCCAACAAGTTCATTCGAAATGCCCGCGGCACGATGGTTCTGGCTGAACCGGATGGCAAGAAGGTCATCAAGAATTTTCTGCCGAACGGTCTCTAGGGAACGATGCCAAAAAGTTGCAGACTTTTTGGAAAACATCATTCGCCAAAATAAGATCATTCGGTCCGGACACGCATTAGTTTGACGCAATTCCGAACGGAAAACCGCTAAGCACTTTTCCTGGAATTGCTATTAAGGAGATCATGACATGGCACGCGTAAAGAGAGGCGTCACCTCGCACGCCAAGCACAAGAAGGTCCTGAAAGCCGCCAAAGGCTTCTACGGCCGCCGCAAGAACACCATCCGCATCGCCAAGCAGGCGGTGGAAAAGTCGATGCAGTACGCGTATCGCGACCGCAAGAACCGCAAGCGCTCGTTCCGCGCGCTGTGGATCCAGCGCATCAACGCCGCGACGCACGAGCATGGCCTGACCTATGGCCGCTTCATCGACGGCCTCAACAAGTCGGGCATCGAGATCGATCGCAAGATCCTGTCGGACATGGCCATCCACGAGCCGCAGGCTTTCGCGGCCCTGGTCGCCAAGGCCAAGGTGGCGCTCGAATATCTGAAGAACACCACGCCGAACGCTTTTGAAAGCGCTGTCGCCTAAGACCAGCGCTTCCCAAGCATTCGCATTTCTGATTTGGGGAACCCGCGCTGGCACGGCTGGCGCGGGTTCTTTTTATGCCTGAACTTTCAACTTAAAAGTGACTTTGACTTTGAAGCTGATTTCCAACGTAGCGAGTTTGACCGTGAACGACGCAACCACTGGCCTGGATACGCTTGAAAACTCACTTCTGGCCGAGATCGCCTCGGCCGCCGATGAGCCGGCCATCGAGGCCGTGCGCATCGCTGCTTTCGGCAAGAAGGGCAGCGTGTCCGAGATGCTGAAGACACTTGGCGCCATGACCGCCGAGGAGCGCCAGATCAAAGGCCCGGCCATCAACGGCCTCAAGAACCGCGTCACCGATGCGCTTACCGCCCGCAAGACCGAGCTCAAGGATGTGGCGATCACCGCCCGCCTGGCCGCCGAAAAGGTCGACGTGACGCTGCCGGTGCGGCAGTCGCCGGCCGAGCGCGGCCGTATCCATCCGATCAGCCAGGTCATCGACGAGATTGCTGCGATCTTCGGCGACCTCGGTTTCTCCATCGCGGAAGGTCCCGATATCGAGACCGACTACTACAATTTCACCGCGCTGAATTTCCCCGAAGGCCATCCGGCACGCGAGATGCACGACACCTTCTTCTTCCAGTCGGACGAGAAGGGCGAGCGCAAGCTTCTGCGCACGCACACCTCGCCGGTGCAGATCCGCACCATGGAGACGAAGAAGCCGCCGATCCGCATCGTCATTCCGGGCAAGACGTACCGGCAGGATTCGGACGCCACCCATTCGCCGATGTTCCATCAGGTCGAGGGACTGGTGATCGACAAGACAGCCAACGTCGCCAACATGAAGTGGGTGCTGGAGGAGTTCTGCAAGGCCTTCTTCGAGGTGCCGCAGGTCAAGATGCGCTTCCGGCCGTCCTTCTTCCCGTTCACCGAGCCGAGCCTCGAGGTCGACATCCAGTGCGACCGCTCAAGGCCCGGCGAAGTGCGCTTCGGCGAAGGCTCCGACTGGATGGAAATCCTAGGCTGCGGCATGGTGCATCCCAATGTGCTGCGCCATGGCGGCCTCGATCCGGACGAATATCAGGGCTTTGCCTGGGGCATGGGCATCGACCGCATCGCCATGCTGAAATACGGCATGCCGGACCTGCGCGCCTTCTTCGATGCAGACGTCCGCTGGCTGTCGCATTATGGCTTCCGGCCGCTCGACATGCCGACGCTGTTCGGAGGCCTGAGCACATGACAGCGCCGTACACCGGCGGCTGCCGCTGCGGCGCCGTGCGGTTCGAGGCGTTGGCCGAGCCGCACCACGTCAGCTATTGCCATTGCGGCGATTGCCGGCGCGCGAGCGGCGCGCCGGTGTCGGCCTTTGTCGGCTTCCTGGTCGATCAGGTCGCGTTCACCGGCAAGGCGCTGAAGATGTATGAGAACGGCCCGGTAACGCGCTCTTTCTGCGGCACCTGCGGCTCACCCATCGCCTATGTCGACGAGCGGCTGGAGGACGACATCTACTTCGTGCTCGGCGCCATGGACATGCCGGCCGATCTTGAGCCGACGCTGCATGCCTATATCGGCGAGCAGCTGCCCTATTTGCATATGTCCGACGACCTGCCGAGACATCTGAAATCAAGCGTCAAAAGACCAGACGGAACAGTCCCATGAAATTCACCCTCTCCTGGCTCAAGGACCACCTAGAGACCGACGCCACGCTCGACGAGATCGTCGAGCGGCTGACCTCGATCGGCCTCGAAGTCGAGCATGTCGACGACAAGTCGAGCCTGAAGCCCTTCGTCATCGCCAGGGTGCTGACGGCGGTTCAGCACCCAGATGCCGACCGGCTGCGCGTGCTGACCGTCGACACCGGCGACGGCAAGCCACCCGTGCAGGTCGTCTGCGGCGCGCCAAACGCCCGCGCGGGCCTGATCGGCGCCTTTGCCGCACCCGGCACCTATGTTCCGGGCATCGACGTGACGCTGACGGTCGGCAAGATCAGGGGCGTCGAAAGCCACGGCATGATGTGTTCCGAGCGCGAACTGGAACTGTCCGACGAACACAACGGCATCATCGACTTGCCCGAGGATGCGCCGGTCGGCACCAGCTTCGCCGCCTATGCGCATATCGACGATCCGGTCATCGAGATCAATCTGACGCCGAACCGGCCGGATGCCACCAGCGTCTACGGCATCGCCAGGGATCTGGCGGCGAGCGGGCTTGGCCGCCTCGTCGGCGGCGCTATCATGCCGCATGTCGGCAATGGCATGTGTCCGGTCAAGGTAACGATCGAAGCGCCGGAGCTTTGCCCCGGCTTCGCGCTCAACTTGGTCAAGGGCGTCAAGAATGGGCCGTCGCCAAAATGGCTGCAGCAGCGGCTGATCGCCATTGGGCTGAGACCCATCAGCGCGCTGGTCGACATCACCAACTATGTCACCTTCGACCGCGGCCGCCCGCTGCATGTGTTCGACGCCAGCAAGGTTGCCGGCAATCTCGTCGTGCGCCGCGCGCGCGATGGTGAAAAGGTGCAGGCGCTCGACGGCCGCGAATACACGCTGACGCCGGAAATGTGCGTCATCGCAGATGACAACGGCGTCGAGTCCATCGCCGGTATCATGGGCGGCGAGCATTCGGGCTGCGACGAGAACACATCAGACGTGCTGATCGAATCGGCCCTTTGGGATCCGATCACCACGGCGCGCACCGGCCGCACGCTCGGCATCATCACCGACGCGCGCTACCGCTTCGAGCGCGGGGTGGACCCCGAATTCATGGTTCCCGGCGTCGAGCTGGCAACGAAACTGGTGCTCGATTTCTGCGGCGGTACGCCGACGGAGATCGAAGTGGCCGGCTATACCGAACACAAGCCGAAGATCGTTTCCTTCCCGCTTTCGGAAGTGAAGCGGCTGACCGGCATCGAGGTTCCCAGGACGGAAAGCCTCGACATCCTGTCGCGCCTTGGCTTCAAGCCGGAGGGCTCGGGAGATGTCGTCGATGTCGCCGTGCCGTCCTGGCGCCCTGACGTCGATGGCAAGGCAGACCTGGTCGAGGAGGTCATGCGCATCCACGGTGTCGACAACATCGCACCGCAGCCGCTCGGTGCGCATGATGCGGTCAACGCAAAGATACTCACCACGTTGCAGGTCCGTACCCGCACCGCCAAGCGCGCGCTTGCCGTGCGCGGCATGATGGAAGCCGTCACCTGGTCATTCATTCCGGCCAAACACGCCGAACTGTTCGGCGGCGGCCAGACCGCTCTGAAGCTCGCCAACCCGATCGCCGCCGATATGTCCGACATGCGGCCCTCGCTGTTGCCGGGGCTGATCGCCGCTGCCCAGCGCAATGCCGACAAGGGCATTGGCGACGTGGCGCTGTTCGAAGTGTCGGGCACCTATGAAGGCGACGGCGCCGACCAGCAGCGGCGCGTGGCCGCCGGCGTGCGTCGCGGCACCGCCAAGCTCGATGGTCCCGGCCGCAACTGGGCCGGCAATTCAGGTCCGGTAGGCGTGTTCGACGCCAAGGCCGATGCGATCGCCGCGCTGGAAGCCTGCGGTGCGCCGGTCGAGCGGCTGCAGATCGAGGCCGGCGGTCCGGCCTGGTATCATCCCGGCCGTTCCGGCACGATCAAGCTCGGCCCGAAAACCGTGCTCGGCAGTTTCGGCGAATTCCACCCGAAGACGCTGGAGGGGCTCGATGTTTCCGGGCCGCTGTGCGGCTTCGAGGTGTTCGTCGATGCGGTGCCCGAACCGAAGGCCAAGCCGACGAAAACCAAGCCGAAACTGGAACTGTCCCCTTTCCAGGCGGTCAAGCGCGATTTCGCCTTCGTCGTCGACAAGTCGGTCGAGGCCGGCACGCTGGTCCGCGCAGCGCTCGCAGCCGACAAGAAGCTGATCACTGCTGTTTCGGTCTTCGACATCTTCGAAGGCGCTTCGCTGGGCGAGGGCAAGAAATCGATCGCCATCGAAGTGTCGATCCAGCCGGTCGAAAAGACGCTGACCGACGAGGATTTCGAAGCGCTGGCCAAGCGCATCGTCGAGAATGTCGGCAAGCAGACCGGCGGCGTTCTGCGCGGCTAGAGGATTGCGGAGTTATGGCGAATCGCCCTCAAAAGGGGCGATGGACCATCTTCGCTATTCTGGGCTGCCGTTCGAAGCACAGCGTGTGGTGTTTCTCGACATCCTGTTGGCGGATGCGCTCGTCCGCGAAGCGCTGGCGCGTGCCCACACGCTCGACCTGCCGGACTGGCTGGTGGTTTCAGGCGCACTTTACAATACTGTCTGGAACCATCTGACGGGAAAGCCGTCAGGTTACGGCATTAGGGATGTCGACCTGTTCTATTTCGATGACGCCGACCTGTCCTACGAGGCGGAGGACGCGGTGATCCGCCGGGCGGCGGTGCATTTCGAAGGACTGCCGCTGCCGGTCGAGGTGCGCAACCAAGCGCGGGTGCATCTTTGGTATCCGCAGAAGTTCGGACAGCCGTGCCCGCGCTATTTGAGTTCCAGCGAATCCGTCAGCCATTTCGCGTCGAAGACCCACGCGGTCGGTGTGCGATACGATGCGGATGGGCAGCTCGATCTGGTTGCGCCGTTCGGACTCGACGATGTCTTCTCGTTTTGCATCGTGCCGAACCGGGTGATGGACAACCAACGGACGCATGAGACGAAGGGGGCGCGGGCGAGGGAGAACTGGCCGGAGATCAGTGTTGTGCCTTGGTAGGAAAAGCCGGCACGAGGCACCCCCCTCTGTCCTGCCGGACATCTCCCCCTCAAGGGGGGAGATTGGATGTCAGCTCGGCTTTCGCCATTCGCCAGCGCCGCAAAATGTGCGCGGCGACGAAGCTGCCCAATCTCCCCCCTTGAGGGGGAGATGTCCGGCAGGACAGAGGGGGGTGCCTCGTGCCAACGTCTCCCAGATCTAAATCGCGGCGTACGAAAAAGGGACGCTGAAGCGCCCCTTTCGATTACTCACCAGTTTTCACCCATTCACCAGCGCCAGCAACTCCTCCGTATAGCGCTTGCCCACAACCTTGTTCGGCGAGAGCGCGTCACCAATCGCCTGCACCTCGGCAGCGCTCAGCGCGATCCCGGCCGCCGCCGTGTTCTGCTCGAGATGGCGGATTTTGCGCGCGCCGGGGATCGGCACGATGAAATCGCCCTGGTGCAGCACCCAGGCCAGCGCCAGCTGCGCCGAGGTCACACCTTTCTCGGCCGCCATCTTTTCCAGCGTGGCGACAACGGCGGCATTGGCGGCCATGGCGTCGGTCTGGAAGCGTGGCAAGGTCCGGCGCCAGTCGTCGTCGCTCAGCGCCTCGGGCTTGGCGATCGTGCCGGTCAAAAGGCCACGGCCGAGCGGGCTGTAGGGAACGAAGCCGATGCCGAGTTCGCGGCAGACGGCGAACACCTCGTCTTCCGGGTCGCGGCTCCACAGCGAGTATTCGCTCTGCACGGCTGCAATTGGATGCACGGCATGGGCCCGGCGGATGGTCGCGGCACTCGCTTCCGACAGGCCAAGCGCGCGCACCTTGCCCTCGCGCACCAGCTCGGCCATGGCGCCGACCGTGTCCTCGATCGGCACGTTGGGGTCGACGCGGTGCTGGTAGTAGAGGTCGATCACATCGGTGCCCAGCCGCTTCAGCGAGGCCTCGGCCACCGCCTTGACATGGCCGGGGCGGCTGTTGACGCCGGCCATGCGGTCGAGGCCTCTGCCTTCCTCCAGAATCCTGAAGCCGAATTTGGTCGCGATGGTCACTTTGTCACGAACGGACTTCAGCGCCTTGCCGAGCAGGATCTCATTCTCGTAAGGGCCATAGACTTCCGCGGTGTCGAAGAAGTTGACACCAATATCGACGGCGCGGTGCAGCGTGGCGATCGCATCGGCTTCCGCCTGGCCGCCATAGGCGAAGCTCATGCCCATGCAGCCCAGGCCGACGGGATAGACGTTCAATTCAGTTCCTAGCTTGCGGGTTTGCATAACGCGTCTCCTTGTTGCGATGTGGGAGAAATAGCGCCTTGCCTTGTGTTCGATAATCGGATCTCATTTGTACGGGCTGTTCTAAAAGATAGATCAATGAATCGCGCGCATCTTTCCCAATTGGCCGTGCTGGCAACCGTTGCCCAATGCGGCAGCTTTCGCGGCGCCGCCAGGGAATTGGCCATCGCGCCTTCGGCGGTCAGCCACGCGGTGTCCAGCCTCGAAGCGCGGCTTGGCGTGCGCCTGCTGGCGCGCAGCACACGCAGCGTCGCGCCGACCGAAGAAGGTGCGCAGTTGTTGGAGCGGCTGCGGCCGGCGCTGTCCGAGATCGATCTGGCGCTGGAGACGGCAATCGAGACGCGCGACCGGCCGGCCGGCAATCTGCGCCTGACCGTGCCGCGCACCGCAGCCCATTTGGCGCTGACGCCACGGCTGGGCGCCTTTGCGTCGGCCTATCCCGACATCGTGCTGGAGATCGTCATCGAGGACCGCTTCACCGACGTGGTGGAAGGGGGCTTCGATGCTGGCGTCAGGCTGGGCGAGAGCCTGCAGCGCGACATGATCGCGGTGCGCATCGGGCCGGACCTTCGCGGCGCTGTGGTCGGCGCCCCGGTCTATTTCGAGGCGAGCCCCAAGCCGCACCACCCGCGCGACCTGACCGATCACCGCTGCATCCGCTTCCGGTTCTCCAGCGGCATCCTCTACCGCTGGGAGTTCGAGAAGGGCCGCGAGGCGATCGAGATGGCGGTGGAGGGACCGCTGATCCTCGACGAGGACCATCTGATTGCCCAGGCGGCGGTCGACGGCGCCGGGCTCGCCTTCGTCTTCGAGGACTATGTCCGCGCGCAGCTCGCCGACGGCAGGCTGATCCGCGTGCTGGAGGACTGGTGTCCGTCCTTCGACGGCTTCTTTGTCTATTATCCGAGCCGCCGCCAGATGCGCCCGGCGCTCAGGGCGTTTGTCGATTTCTTCAAGGTGAGCGGATAGCTCACCCTCCCCACAAGGGGGAGGGTGAAGGGCGCTGGAAGAAAGCCGTCCCGGCATTCGTTCGCCTCGCATGCAAACATCGATCACCAACAGCACGACCCGCTATGGCTGGGGCGCGATCATTCTCCACTGGCTGATTGCGCTGATCTTCATCGGCCAGTTCGGGCTCGGTTTCGTCATGGTGCGGCTGACCAGCCAGCGCACCGCCTTCGAACTGATCCAACTGCACAAATCTTTCGGTTTTATGCTGCTCGGCCTGATCATCCTGCGCATCGCCTGGCGCCTTGGGAATGCAACGCCGGCGCTGCCGCATTCGGTCGGGACTCTGGAGCGTCGGGCCGCACCGTTGGCCCATCTTGCGCTCTATGCGTTTCAGCTTGCCTTGCCTTTGTCCGGCTGGGCGCTGGTGTCGGTCTCGATGCTGGAGATCCCCAGCCTGCCTTTCAATCTGTTCATCATGCCGAACCTGCCGCTGGCCGAATCGGATGGCGCCGAAAGCTTCTGGGCGGCAACGCATTGGTATCTCGCCTATGCCGGCATGGCGATTGTGGCTCTCCATATAGCTGCGGCACTGCGTCATCATTTCCAGCTCAGGGATGGCGTGCTCACGCGCATGATCACGCCTTCGTCAGATCAGGAATAGAGCGGGCGGTTCATTCGTTCATGGGGGGAGGGCGCAGAAAATGCGCTGCCTCCAACAAGGAACACCCCCATGTACACGCGCATCCTCGGATTTGCGGCGGTCGCCGCCTGCCTTGCCATGCCTGTTTCAGCGGCCGTCGCGCTTGGCGACGCCGCCGGCAGCTATTCGATCAGCCCGGCCAGCTCCAGCATCCGCTTTTCCATCGGCAAGGTCGGCGGCGGCGGCCTCAGCGGCGCCTTCGCGCGCTTCAAGGGCTCGATCCGCATCGACAACAGCGATGTCGGGCGCTCGCAGGTCAATTTCACCATCTTTCCCGAAAGCGTCGGCACCGGCCAAGGCCGTATCGATGCCTTCCTGCGCTCCGACGCGGTGTTCGATGCCGCCAACAGCCCGGAAATCCAGTTCCGCTCGACCAGCGTGACCCGAACCAGCGACACCACGGCCCTCGTCAGCGGCCGGCTGACGGCGCGCGGCAAGACATCTACGGAAAAGTTCTCGGCCGAGCTTGGCGGTCTCAAGGCCGGCACGATCAAATTCCATGTCACCGGCAAGGTGCTGAGGTCGCGCTACGGCATGGATGTCGGCACGCCGATCTATTCCAACATCGTCGACTTCGACATGACGCTGACCGGCAAAAGGGGCTGACCTTGTCATTGGCTTTTCCGGCGATTTCGGGCAAACCTCGTCGCCTGTAATCGAGAGGAGAAGCTTCATGTTCCGATGGGGTGTGTTGTCGACGGCCAAGATCGGCCGCGAGCATTTGTTGCCGGCCATGGTCGAGGCGGAGAATGGCGTGCTGTCGGCGATCGCCAGCCGCGACCTGTCGAAGGCCAAGGCGCTGGCCGACCGCTTCGGCGCGCGGCATGCCTTCGGCTCCTATGAGGAACTGCTTGCCTCCAACGAGGTCGACGGCGTCTACATCCCGCTGCCGACCTCGCAGCATGTCGAGTGGGCGGCCAAGGCCATCGAAGCTGGCAAGCATGTGCTGGTCGAAAAGCCGCTGGCGCTCGACGCCAAGGACATTCTCCCGCTGATCAAGCTGCGCGACCAGAAGAAGGTGCTGGTCTGCGAAGCCTTCATGGTCATCTACCATCCGCAATGGATCAAGGTGCGCGATCTCATCGCCAGCGGCGCAATCGGCCGGCTGCGCCATGTGCAGGGCGCCTTCTCCTACTACAACGTCGACCCCAGCAACATGCGCAACCAGCTCGACCTCGGTGGCGGCGCGCTGCCCGACATCGGTGTCTACCCGACCGTGTCGACGCGCTTTTCGACCGGCAAGGAGCCGCTGCGCGTGCAGGCGACGATCGAGCGCGACAAGACATTCGGCACCGACATTTATTCCTCGATCCGCGCCGATTTCGGTGACTTCGAGCTCTCGTTCTATCTGTCGACGCAGATGGCGGCGCGCCAGGTCATGGTGTTCCACGGTGAGAAGGGTTTCATCGAGCTGTTCTCGCCCTTCAACGCCGGGCTCTACGACCACCACCGCGTCGAACTGCACAACCAGAACCACACCGAGGCGCAAGTGTTCCGCTTTCCCGGCACGCAGCAGTACCGGCTGGAGGTCGAGACCTTCGCGCGGGCGGCACAGGGCGGCAAGGAGCGCGTCTTCACGCTGGAGGAATCCGTGCTCAACCAGAAAGTCATCGATGCCATCTTCCGCGCCGGCGGCACGGACGGCTGGGAGACCGTCTGATCCCTTGCATTGAAGTAGCCGGCTAATTCTGGGAGGAAAGATGGCTGACGATGCGGACGTGATCATTGTCGGCGCTGGCCTTGCAGGGCTTGTTGCCGCCGCCGAGCTTGCCGAGGCGGGCAGGAAAATCGTCGTCATCGACCAGGAGCCGGAGCAGTCGCTCGGCGGCCAGGCGTTCTGGTCGTTCGGCGGCCTTTTCCTCGTCGATTCACTGGAGCAGCGGCGCATGCGCATCCGCGATTCGCATGACTTGGCGCTGGCAGACTGGCTGGGCACCGCGGCTTTCGATCGGCCCGAGGATTTCTGGCCGCGCAAATGGGCGGAAGCCTATGTCGGCTTTGCCGCCGGCGAAAAACGCTCCTGGCTGATACAGCGCGGCCTGAAATTCTTTCCCGTCGTCGGCTGGGCCGAGCGCGGCGGTGGCAACGCCATTGGCCACGGCAATTCGGTGCCGCGCTTCCACATCACCTGGGGCACCGGCCCCGGCGTGCTCGAACCTTTTGTCCTGCGCGTACGCGAAGCCCAGAAGCAAGGGCTGATCAGCTTCAAATTCCGCCACCGCGTCAATGAATTGACCCGCACGGGTGCGACTGTCGACGGCGTGCGCGGCGACATCCTGCAGCCGAGCACCGTCGAGCGCGGCCAGAAGAGTTCGCGCGACATATCAGGCGATTTCGAGCTTCACGCGCAAGCGGTGATCGTCGCCTCCGGCGGCATCGGCGCCAACCATCAACTGGTGCGGGAGAATTGGCCCAAACGGCTGGGCGCGGCACCGAAGCGCATGATCACCGGCGTGCCCGATCACGTCGACGGTCGCATGCTGGCGATCACGGAACAGGCCGGCGGCTCGATCATCAACCGCGACCGCATGTGGCACTATGTCGAGGGCATCAAGAACTGGGCGCCGATCTGGACCGACCATGCGATACGCATCCTGCCCGGCCCGTCATCGCTGTGGCTCGACGCACGCGGCAAGCGCCTGCCGGTGCCGCTCTATCCCGGCTTCGACACGCTGGGCACGCTCTCCCACATCATGAGCACCGGCTTCGACTATTCCTGGTTCATCCTGACCAAAAAGATCATCCAGAAGGAGTTCGCGCTGTCGGGCTCCGAGCAGAACCCCGATTTGACCGGCAAGAGCTGGCGCCAGGTGCTCGGCCGCGCCACGTCGGGCATTCCGGGTCCGGTGAAGGCGTTCATGGAAAAGGGCGAGGACTTCATCGTCGAGGCCGACTTGCCTGATCTGGTCGCCCGCATGAACGCGCTGGCCGGCGGCGAACCGCTGCTTGAGTTAGCCCAGGTCGAGCGCGAGATCCGCGCCCGCGACAGGCAGCTCGACAACCCGTTCTCCAAGGATATGCAGATCACCGCCCTGCGCGGGGCGCGGGCCTATCTCGGCGACCGCCTGATCCGCACGGCCAAGCCGCACAAGATGCTCGACCCGGCAAATGGCCCGCTGATCGCGGTGCGCCTCAACATCCTGACCCGCAAGACACTGGGCGGCCTGCAGACCAATCTCGACAGCCGCGTGCTGGGTGCCGATGGCCTGCCGGTCGCCGGGCTTTATGCGGTCGGCGAAGCCGCTGGGTTTGGCGGCGGCGGCGTGCATGGTTATGCGGCGCTGGAAGGCACTTTCCTCGGCGGCTGCATCTTTTCCGGCCGCAGCGCCGGCCGGGCAGCGGCCGCTACGGTGGGATGAAGCGGCGCCGGTCGGTCCTCAGAGTCCAGCCGCGATCACCAGCGCCAATCGCCCTGCCCAAGGGCGGCTACCGCGTCCGCAATCCGGGTGAAGCTCGCGCGAGCGCGGCCGACCGTGTGCCGGGCTCTGAGATAGCCGTGCACCAATCCCGGTTCCTCGAACCAGGTGGCGCGGCCGCCTGCCGCAACGACCAGGTCGCGATAGGTCTCACCATCCGACGACAGCGGATCGCATTGCGCGGTGATCAGCACCGTCGG
Source organism: Mesorhizobium sp. M7A.F.Ca.US.008.03.1.1 (assembly GCF_003997495.1). GTDB lineage: Bacteria > Pseudomonadota > Alphaproteobacteria > Rhizobiales > Rhizobiaceae > Mesorhizobium. The sequence goes on from NZ_RZRU01000012.1 coordinate 57,522, forward strand.
CGGCAGGTTGGAGAAGTCGGTGTCGGCAAGCGGGGCCAGCGTCGCATCGCCGCTGCGGTCCTGCCCCCCAGTGCGGATGTGTTTGTAGAATTCGAGATCGCGCATGGTCAGCATCGGCGCTTCGGCGTGCCTTACATAGGATCCCTTCGACCGACCGCCGCCGAGGCCGGGATAGATCAGCACTTGGCCAACCGGCCTTTTTGCATGGCCGCGCGTGGCGTGACTGATGGCGGCGCAGAGATTGCCGCCGGCACTGTCGCCGCAGAGCACGACAGGATGATCGCGATTGGCGGCGGCCCATTCGAAGGCGCTCATCGCATCGTCGAAGGCGGCCGGATGCAGATGTTCCGGCGCCAGCCGATAGTCGACCGAGACCACCTCATAGCCTGTGCGCGCGCAAAGCTCCGCGCAAACATCGTCGTGGCTGTCCAGCCCACCAAGGATGAAGCCGCCGCCATGGACATAGAGCACCGTCACGGCTGCCCGGAATGGACTCCGGTAGATACGGATCGGGATATCGTGCGTGGGCGTCGCAATGGCTGAGGTTTCGACAGCGATACCTTCGGGATAGCCGGCAAAGAATTCGCGGCACATGCGGTCGTAGATCTCGCGCTGCTGCGCGATCGTGTAGTCGATCGTGTCGGGCGGATAGTAGGAATTGGTCCGCTCTATGAACGCCCAGGTTTCGGCGTCGATGAGGGTTTTGTAGTCGGTCATGGGTGGTAGGCGGTCTGGGATGGCTGAGCTTGAACACCCCCCACTGTCCTGCCGGACATCTCCCCCGCAAGGGGGGAGATTGGCAGCTTCGGCCTCGGCGCCTTTCCTGGAACCTCGGAGATTGGCGAAGAGCGACGCGACATCCGATCTCCCTCCTTGCGGGGGAGATGCCCGGCAGGGCAGAGGGGGGTGTCACGGAACGCCATCGTTCCCACTACTTCCCCTTCCAAACCGGCTCACGCTTTTCCGCAAAAGCCCGAAAACCCTCCATGCCGTCCTCGGAGCCGTAGAGCGCATCGACCGTCGGCAATTGCCGCCGCGTCACCTTGTTCATCGCGTCCTGGAAGGTCAGCGCCTCGGCCACGCGCGCCGTCTCCTTGATCGCAGCAAACACCAGCGGCGGGCCACCGGCCAGCAGCCGGGCGATCTCCCAGACACGGTCCTCGAGCTTCTCCTTGGGCAGCACTTCGTTGACCAGGCCCCAGCGATGCGCCTCGGCGACATCCATCCAGCGGCCGGTCAGCAAAAGGTCCATGGCGACATGGTAGGGGATGCGCTTCGGCAGTTTGATCGTTGCCGCGTCGGCCAGCGTGCCGGCGCGGATTTCGGGCAGCGCGAAGGAGGAATGGTCGGAGGCGTAGATGAGGTCGCAGGACAGTGCCAGTTCGAAGCCGCCGCCGACCGCCATGCCGTTGACGCAAGCGATCACCGGCTTGTTGAGGTCGCGCAGTTCCTGCAGCCCGGCAAAGCCGCCGACGCCATAGTCGCCGTCGACCGCGTCGCCGCCGGCAGCGGCCTTGAGGTCCCAGCCGGCGCAGAAGAACTTGCCGCCGGCGGTCTTGACGATGGCGACGCGAAGCTCCGGATCGTCTCGGAATGCCTTGAAGGTCTCGCCCATCAGCCGCGAGGTCTTCAGGTCGATGGCGTTGGCCTTGGGCCGGTCGAGGGTGACTTCGAGGATGGTGCCCTCGCGGCGGGTCGAAATGACGTCAGACATTCTTGTTCTCTCCCAGCACCAGCAGCGCGTCGGCGATCCAGGCGCCCTTGCCCTCGCTGCAGACGATCAGCGGGTTGATGTCGAGTTCCTCGATCTCGCCGGCATTCTGTTGCACGAAGGCGGCAATGCCAGAGATGGCATCGATGGCAGCCGCGACATCGGCTTTCGGCCGGCCGCGATAGCCTTCGAGCAGCGGGAACAGTTTCAGGCCGCGCAGCGCCGCCTCGATATCGTCGCGGGTCGCCGGCAGCATCAGGGTGACGCTGTCGCGCAACAGCTCGACCAGTACGCCGCCGGTGCCGAGCGTCATCACCGCGCCGAACATCGGATCGCGGGTGAAGCCGACGATGAGTTCGGCAACACCGTCGCGCACCATGCGCTCGACATAGAGCCCGGTGCCGAGCGGCAACAGGTCATGCGCTGCGGTGCTGACGGATTCGGCATCCCTGAGATTGAGCCTGACAGCGCCAACTTCGGATTTGTGGGTGACGCCGAGCGCCTTCAACGCCACCGGGAAACCGAGCGCCATGGACGAGATCACCGCCTCGACGGCATTGCCGGCGCGTTCGCCCTTCGGCACCGGCAGGCCAGCCTTGATCAGCCGCGATTTTGCTTCGGCCTCGTCAGGCGTGACGTGGTCGCCGCCGGGGGCACCGGAGGCGGACGTGTCGATCGGCTGCGCCTGAGGTTCAGCCCAAGCCCAGCCGATGAAGGCAGCCGCCCCGGCTGCATCCATGGCTTCCGAAATGCCGAACAACGGCACCATGCCGCGCGCCATCAACTCGGCCGTGTATTCCTCCGGCAGGTTCTCCGGCAGCGAAGAGACGATCGCGCCATGCGCCTTGTTGGTCTTCAGCGCCGATTCGAAGGCGCGCAGCGTCGCCCACCAGTCGGTGACCGAGCAGCGGTCGGGGCGCGGAAAGTCGAGCACCAGCATGTTGAGGTCGAAACCGCCCGACACCATGGCGGTGAAGGTGGCGGTCATCGCCGGCTCGTTGTTCCAGATGAAGGTGTGATAGTCCAAGGGATTGGCGACCGCGACCAGCGGCCCGAGCGTCGATTTGACATGGGCGCGGTGGCTGTCGATCAGCACAGGGAAATTGACCCAGCGCCCTTCGGCGCTGTCAGCCATGACGGAGGCCTCGCCGCCGGAGCAGCTCATCGACGACAGCCTATAGCCTGGCAAAGGTCCGGTGATGTGCAGCAGCTTCAGCGCCTCGATGAAGGCAGGGATCGAATCGACACGCGCAATGCCAAGCCGCCGCAGGAACGCACCCGAGGCGGCGTCGGAGCCGGCCAGCGAAGCGGTATGCGAGACGGTCGCCTGCCTGGCCTGTTCGGAACGGCCGACCTTCATGGCGATGATCGGTTTTTTCAGCTCGCGCGCCCGTGCCGCCAGCCGCTCGAAGCCCGCTACCGAATCGAAGGCCTCGATGTGCAGGCCGAGCGACGTGACCCGCTCGTCCTCGATCAGGCCAAGCGCCATTTCGGACAGGCCGGTCTGCGCCTGATTGCCGGCGGTCATCAGGAAGGCGATCGGCAGGCCGCGCCTCTGCATCGTCATATTGATGGCGATGTTGGAGGACTGGGTGATGATGGCGACGCCCTTGCCGCCCTCGGCCAGTCTTATGCCGCCGTGCTGGTCGGGCCACAGAAGCGCGCCGTCGGCATAATTGATCAGGCCGTAGCAATTCGGCCCGATGATCGGCATCGAGCCGGCTGCCGCGACCAGCTCGGCCTGCAGCCGCTCGCCATCATCGTCATAGGCTTCGGTTTCGAGGAAGCCGGCGGCAAAGCAGACGGCGCCGCCGGCGCCGCGCTCGGCCAGCGCCTTGACCACCTCGATGGTCAAATGCCGGTTGACGCCGACAAAGGCGGCGTCCGGCGCGCCAGGCAGGTCAGCCACCGAACGATAGGCCTTGCGGCCGGCGACCTCGTCCTTGGTCGGGTGCACCGGCCAGATCTCGCCGGCAAAGCCCATCTTGATCGATTGCGCGACGACGGCCGCGGCCTGCGCCCCGCCGAACACTGCGATCGATTTGGGGCGCAGAAGACGTTCAAGCTTGTGCACGAGCACCCCCCTCTGCCCTGCCGGGCATCTCCCCCTCAAGGGGGGAGATTGGCAGCTTCGTCGTCGGCTCAAGACCTACAACGGTGATAATTGGCGAAATCGAAAATGCCATCCGATCTCCCCCCTTGAGGGGGAGATGTCCGGCAGGACAGAGGGGGGCGCCAAGGAACGCAAACATATCTTTTTTCAGGCCCCGAACGGGCGCAGCAGCGCCCTTGAAATGATGTGGCGCTGGATCTCGGATGTGCCTTCCCAGATGCGCTCGACACGCGCGTCGCGCCAGATGCGCTCCAGCGGCAAATCGTCCATCAGCCCCATGCCGCCATGGATCTGGATCGCTTCGTCGGCAACGTATGCAAGCATTTCGGTGGCCTTCAGCTTGGCCATGGCCATGTCCTGGTCGGTGACGGTGCCCTGATCGTACTTCCAGCCGGCTTCGAACACCATCAGGTCGGCAGCCTTCAATTCGGTCGCCATGTCGGCAAGCTTGAACGATATGCCCTGGAACTTGCCGATCTGCTGGCCGAACTGCTGGCGCTGCGCGGCATATTCGACGGCATGGCCAAGCGCCCGCTCGGCACGGCCGAGGCAGGTGGCGCCGACCTGCAGGCGCGTGGCGCCGAGCCAGGAATTGGCGACGTCGAACCCTTTGTGGACTTCGCCGAGCACTTGGGCTCCTGGCAAGCGGCAGTCGTCGAATTCGAGAATGGCGTTGGTGTAGCCGCGATGCGAGACATTGCGGTAGCCATCGCGGACGGTGAAGCCTTTGGTGCCCTTGTCGACAAAAAAGGCGGTGATCTTCTTGCGCTTGCCGCGCGGCGAATCCTCTTCGCCGGAAGCCATGAAGACGATGGCAAAGTCGGCGAGGTCGGCGTGGGAGATAAAATGCTTGGTGCCGTTCAGCACCCAGTCGTCGCCATCTTGCACGGCGGTCGCCTTCATGCCGCGCAGGTCGGAGCCGGCGCCCGGCTCGGTCATCGCCAGGCAGTCCCACTTCTCGCCGCGGATGCTGGGGAACAGGTATTTCTCGCGCTGCTCCGGCGTGCCGGCCAGGAGGATGTTGGAGGGCCGCGCCACGCAGGTCCAATGCAGCGCATAGTTGGCGCGGCCGAGTTCCTTTTCGTAGAGCAGCCAGGTCACCGTATCGAGGCCTGCACCGCCGACATCCGCCGGCATGTTGGCGGCATAGAGCCCGGCCTCGATCGCCTTGATCTTGATCTCCTCGATCAGGTCGCGGCGCAGCACGCCGGTGCGCTCGACCTCGCGCTCATGCGGGTAAAGCTCGTTCTCGACGAACGCACGCGTCGTCTCGACGATGAGCCTCTGTTCCTCCGACAGCCCGAAATCCATGCTCTCAGCCTTTCTTCTTGCCGGTCTTTTTCTTCGGCTTTTCGGCTTTCTTCACCGGCTTCAACGCTTTGGCTTTCTCGGCAGCCTTGGAGGCCGTTGGCTTCTTCGCCGCCAGCTTGGCCAACTGCCTGGTGTAGTCCTTGTGCAGGGCGCCGGCGCCCCAGCCCTTGCCTTTGTTCTGCTTCGACAGCGCATCCATGATGGCGACCAGATTGTCGTCGCGGATCTTTTCCAATTCGCGAATGGACAGGCCATGCGCCTGGTCGTCCGATTGCGTGGCGATCAGGTCGACCAACTCATCGTTGAACTCCGGCACATCCATCAGCTTGGTCCATGGCCATTTCAGGCACGGCCCGAACTGCGCCATGAAGTGGCGCATGCCGGCCTCGCCGCCGGCGACACGATAGACCTGGAACATGCCCATCTGCGCCCAGCGCAAGCCGAAGCCGTAGCGCATGATGTCATCGAGTTCCTCGACCGTGCAGATGCCGTCCTTGATCAACCACAGTGCCTCGCGCCATGCCGCTTCGAGCAGGCGGTCGCCGACGAAGGCCTCGATCTCCTTGCGGATCACCACCGGCTTCATGCCGATCGAGGCATACATTTCCTTGGCGACCTCGATCGCCTCGGGAAAGGTCTGCTCGCCGCCGACGATCTCGACCAGCGGCAGGAGATAGACCGGGTTGAACGGATGGCCGACGACCAGCCGCTCCGGATGCTTCTTCATCGCCACCTGCATATCGGTCGGCTTGATGCCGGAGGTCGAGGAGCCGACAATCGCGTTAGCCGGTGCGTGGGCATCGATCTCGGCCAGCACGCGGTGTTTCAGGTCGAGCCGTTCCGGCACACTCTCCTGGATGAAATCGGCATCGGCGACCGCCTCGGCGATGGTCTTGGCGAAGATCAGCTTGCCCTCTTTCGGCAGGCCGCCGGGCACCATCTGCTTGTAGGCGCGGCGCGCGCCCTTCATCACTTCGCCGACCTTGCGCGATGCCTCGGGGTCGGGATCGAAGATCGACACGTCGATGCCGTTGAGCAGCAGCCGCGCCACCCAGCCGGCGCCGATGACGCCGCCACCGATGGCGGCTGCCTTGTTGATGATGCTCATGCTGAGGCTCCGGTTCTTGTCATGGCTGTCGTGGGATCGATGAGCGGCACGCGCTCGCCGGCGCGGATCACGGTCGCGTCGTAGGCCGTGCGGGCAAAGACCTCGAGCACGAAGGGCCGGAAGAATTCGATCGGCAGCGTGTCGTAGTCGGGGTCGAAGCTGGACTGGTCCCAGCGCTCGCAAAACTGGTCGCAATCGTCGAAATAGGCGTGGCCGGCAAAGCGGTCGCGCGCGTGGCGGTTGCCGCCGAGATGATGGGCATAGTAGAGCCGCTGGAAGTCGCCATGCTTCTCCACGACCCAGGTGCATTGCTCGCGCACGAAAGGCTTCAGAATCGACGCGGCATATTCGTCGTGATTGTAAGGCGCGTAAATGTCGCCGATGTCGTGCAGCAGCGCGCAAGCGATCCAGTCGGTATCGGCGCCGTCGCGCCAGGCACGCGTCGCCGCCTGCAGCGAATGGCCGAGTCTTGTGATCTTGTAGCCGGACAGGCCTTCGTCGAGCTGCACCAGCGCATCGAGCAGCCGCTCGCCGGTCCTCGCCGCATAATCGATTTCATGCGCGGTCAGGAACTCGTAATCGTCCCGGTCGCCATCCTTCATCGCGGTGAATTTTACGGTAGTCATGCTGACCCTCCGGTTTCTTCCTGGAACATGATCTTTTCCGAAAACCGATTCCCACTTTTCGGGATCATGCTCTAATTTATGCCGCGATCGGCGCCCGCTTGGTGAGGTTGAGCTTCTGCCGCACCTCTTCCGGTCCAAGAATCCTGGCGCCGAGATTGGTAACGATGCTGGCGGCGCGCTCGACCAACTGCGCATTGGTCGCCAGGACGCCCTTGTCGAGCCACAGATTGTCTTCCAGCCCGACGCGGACATTGCCGCCGGCCAGCACCGCGGCCGCGGCATAGGCCATCTGGTTGCGGCCGATGGCGAAGGCCGACCAGTTCCAGGTCGACGGCACATTGTTGACCATGGCCATGAAGGTGTTGAGGTCGTCAGGCGCGCCCCATGGCACGCCCATGCAGAGCTGCACCAGCGCATCCGGGTTCAGCACCTTTTCCTCGACCAACTGCTTGGCGAACCACAGATGACCGGTGTCGAAGGCCTCGATCTCCGGCTTGACGCCGAGCGCCGTCATCATGCCGCCCATGGCGCGCAGCATGCCGGGCGTGTTGGTCATGACATAGTCGGCCTCGGCGAAATTCATGGTGCCGCAGTCGAGCGTGCAGATTTCCGGCAGGCACTGGCGCACATGTTCCATGCGGTTGGTGGCGCCGCCCATGTCGGTGCCTTTTTCGTTGAGCGGCAGCGGCGCTTCCGGCGAGCCGAACACCATGTCGCCGCCCATGCCGGCGGTCAGGTTCAGGATGACGTCGACATTGGCCTCGCGGATGCGCTCGGTCACTTCGCGGTAGAGATACACGTCGCGCCTGGGCTTGCCGGTCTCCGGATCGCGCACATGGCAATGGACGATGGCTGCACCCGCCTTGGCCGCATCGATGGCGGAATCCGCGATCTGCTTTGGCGAGCGTGGCACATGCGGGCTGCGGTCCTGCGAGCCGCCGGACCCGGTGACGGCACAGGTAATGAAGACCTCACGGTTCATCGCAAGCGGCATGGAATTCTCCTCCCATAGACACACTATGCATGTCGCCCAAAAGTGGGAACCGGTTTTGGGATAACGACATGCACAAAGACCAACCAACAATGCCCGACTTGCCGGAAACTGTTTTGCGTTTTACGAAGCTTCCATGACGAAAAGCGAAAAACCGACGATCTTTCGCGTCGAGCGCTCGCCGCTTAAGGTGACGCTGCTGGTGTTTTCCGGCTCGTCCATCATGTGCGTGGCCTCGGCCGTCGATCCGCTGCGCGCCGCCAACCGCATCTCCGGCGAGACCCTGTTCGATTTTCGGCTGGTCTCGGTGACCGGGGAGGCTCCGGTCACCACATGCGGCCTGCCGGTGGCGGTCAGCGGCCGTTTCGACGCGGCCGAGCCGACCGACGTTCTTGTCGTCGTCGCCGGCTTCGGCACCCAGAACTATGCAACCTCGGCTCTGTTGTCCGGACTGCGCCGGGCGGCCCGGACAGCCCGCGCGTGCGGCGGTGTCGAGGCCGGTACCTGGCTGGTGGCGCGCGCCGGCCTGCTTGAAGGGCGTAGCGCCACCACCCACTGGGAGGACATGGAAGACTTTTCCTCGGCGTTCCCCGGCGTCGATGTCCGCCCTGACCGCTATGTCATCGACGGGCCGGTGTTCACGTCGGGCGGCGCGTCGCCGACCTTCGACCTGATGCTGCATCTCATCCGCACGCGGCTCGGCATGGCCGTCGCGCTCGATGTCGCCAGCGTCTTCATCTACGACCAGGCGCGCGCCGCGACCGATGCACAGCCGCTGGTCTCGCTCGGCCGCCTGGACGGCTACGACCCGCGCCTAGCGCAAGCCATCCGGCTGATGGAAGCGCATGTCGACCAGCCGCTGACCATCGAAGCGGTGGCCAAGCGCGCCGGGGTGACGGCACGGACGCTGGAAAGCATCTTTCGCAAATCGATCGGTGAGACGCCGGGAGCCTATTACCTCAGGCTGCGCCTCGGCGCCGCACGACGGCTGGTGGTCGATACAAGGGTTGCCATGGCCGATATTGCCGGGCGGACCGGATTTTCGTCAGCCGCGGCGTTTTCGAGAGCATTTTCAAGGGCTTTCGGCGAAGCGCCGGTCAGGCTGCGGAGGGGGTAGGTTTCAACGGACGATCAGGCCGCGTTCTGGCGGTCGCCGTCGATCTGCGAGCGCATCTGTCTGGCCAAATGGGCTTCGAAGCGGCTGGCAACGGCGCGATCCCACTCGTTCGAAACCTTGGCGTCGTCCGTTTTCCTTGGCATCGCCATCAGCCGGTCGATGATCGATCCAGCCTCGCCAGGTGAGAGCAGGGCGTCGATTTCACGTTCGTTCTGCATATCGGTTCGCCTCCTTCTTCCTCTCCCGCCACGAACCGCTTTTATACGAGATACGTGACGGCAGTTTGAAGGCAAGAGCGAGGTCATTGAAGGGCGTCGAAGGGCAAAACCATGTCGCGGGACCGGGCCATGCGCAAAGCTGTTCCTGCGCCCCGGCAGGTCAGTTCAAGGAGAAATCTACACCCGCTTTTCGAACAGCACCGTGGTGAAGCCACTGTCCCATTCGTCATCGGGATAGCGACTTTTCTCGACATAACCGACCGCCTTGTAGAGTGCTTGTGCGGGCAGGTTGAACGTGTCGGTTTCCAGCCGCGCCTGCGCCAATCCGGCGGCGCCGATCGCCTGTTCGGCATGGGAAAGCAGCTTGCGGCCGACACCTTGGCCTTGACGGGATGCCATCACGTGCAGGGCCTCGATGAAATCCGCGCGCCAATGGATCAGGCCGGCGACCTCGCCATCGATCTCGGCAACGGCGAATTCAGACCAGCTCTGGTCGACATAGCGCCCGCCAATATCCGTCTCGACATAGCGCTGCGCCGCTGCTTCGGTGATGTTCGGCAGCCAGGTGCCTTCGAATGTTTGATGCAGCACCTGCTTCAGCGCCGGAATATCGCTCGCCAGCGCTGGGCGCACGATGATTCGATCCTGTGCCATTTTCCGTCTCCCGCCAATGCATGTCGCCCAAAAGTGCACAGCGGTTTTGAGATGACGACATGCATAAAAATAATGGCTGCCGCACGGGTCCTCTTTCGGCGACACGCGTGGCATCTTGATCTCACGCTGGCTGCCGAAGATCTGTGCGATCCTCGGCAGCCTCGCGCGAAGTGGGCTGACTAGCAGATGGCGATGGCGGCGGCTTTCAGCCAGTGGTGCCGGATGTCGGTCCAGAGATGGAGCGGCGCTCGCCTTACACGTACCGGTTGACGATATTTTCCAGCAGTTCCTGGCGGCCGGACCTTGGCTGCGGCTCGATCTTCTTCTTGACGACGCGCTCGGCGATATCCTCAAGCGTGCGTTTGCCGGAAAGCATCGCCTTGCCCTCGGCCGTGTTCCAGCCGGCATAGCGTTCGGCCAGCGGCGCCGACAGCGCCTTGTCCTCGACCATGCGGGCCGCGGCTTTCAGGCCGCGTGCGCAGGAATCCATGCCGCCGATATGGCCGATCAGCAGGTCCTGCGGATCGAGCGATTGGCGGCGCAGCTTGGCGTCGAAATTGGTGCCGCCGGTCTTAAACCCGCCGGCCTGCAGGACCTGGTAGTAGGCCAGCGCCATTTCCGGCACGTTGTTGGGGAACTGGTCGGTGTCCCAGCCGGATTGGTAGTCGTTGCGGTTCATGTCGATCGAGCCGAAGACGCCGAGCGCATTGGCCAGCGCCAGTTCGTGCTCGAAGGAATGGCCGGCCAGGATGGCGTGGCCTTGCTCGATATTAAGCTTGACCTCCTTCTCCAGCCCGAAGCGCTTGAGGAAACCGTAGACGGTGGCGACATCGTAATCGTACTGATGCTTGGTCGGCTCCTGCGGCTTCGGCTCGATCAGGATCGTGCCCTTGAAGCCGATCTTGTGCTTGTAGTCGACGACCATGCTGAGGAACCGGCCGGCCTGTTCCTGCTCGCGCGCAAGGTCGGTGTTGAGCAGGGTCTCATAGCCTTCGCGCCCGCCCCACAGCACGTAGTTTTCGCCCTTCAGCCGCTTGGTGACGTCGATACAGCTTTTCACCGTCGCCGCCGCGTAGGCAAACACATCCGGATCGGGATTGGTGGCCGCGCCCGACATGAAGCGGCGGTTGGAGAACAGATTGGCGGTGCCCCAAAGCAGCTTGACGCCGGTCTGCTTCATCTTGCCCGCAAAGTAATCGGCGATCTCATCGAGGCGCGCCGCACTCTCGGAAAAATCCTTGCCTTCCGGCCGCACATCGGCGTCGTGGAAGCAGAAGTAAGGCGCACCGAGCAGCGAGAGCATCTCGAAGGCGACGTCTGCTTTCAGCTTTGCCAGCTCCATCGTGTCGGTGCCGCCGGCCTTGGGGAACCAAGGCCGGTCGAAGGTCTGGCCGCCGAACGGATCGCCGCCCGGCCAGGCAAAGGAGTGCCAGTAGGCGACGGCGAAGCGCAGATGATCTTCCAGCCGCTTGCCGGCGACAACCTCATCGGGATTGTAGAACCTGTAGGCCAGCGGATTGGTCGAATCCGGCCCCTCATACTTGATCTCTTTGATGTCGCCGAAAAATCCGCTGCTCATGTTTTTTCCTCTCGAAGTGTTCGCCCGATTACCTCAGGCGTAATTGGTTTCGTTCTTCCGCTGGTCGAAAAAGCTGGTGTCAAAGCCACTCAGTAAAGGAGACAGACCATGACCGACCTCAACGAGATCGCCCAGAACTACATCGCCGCCTGGAACGAAAGCGATGCCGGCCGCCGGGCCGAATTGCTCAAGGCGACCTTCACGGAAGACGTCAGCTACCGTGATCCGCTCATGCAGGGCGATGGCCATGAAGGCGTCGCGGCTCTGATCGACGGCGTGCAGCAGCGCTTTGCCGGGTTTCGTTTTTCGCTGAAGGGCACGCCGGACGGTTTTGCCGACAAGATCCGCTTCTCGTGGAATCTCGGACCTGAGGGAACGCCTTCCGTCATCGAAGGCACCGACATCGGCCTCATCGAGAACGGCCGCCTGAAGAGCATCACCGGCTTCCTCGACAAGGTGCCGGCGCAGTGAGGCTTTGCTGTTAGGGTGGGCGCCAGGCACCCCCCTCTGGCCTGCCGGCCATCTCCCCCTCAAGGGGGGAGATGGGCTGACTTTTCCGCCTTCGCCAATCACCGGCCTCGCAAGACTGGCATAGCCACCGACGCTGCTGATCTCCCTCCTTGAGGGGGAGATGGCCGGCAGGCCAGCGGGGGGTAAGCGCCAGTTCACGCCGTGGCGACCTTGATCGCCGGGTACAGCGCCCGGTAGCGCTGATAGGCATCGGCATAGGCGCCGCCGAGCGCGGCGTCCGGTTCGATCGTGGCATCGGTCTTCGGTGCCGTACAGATTTCAAGCGGATCGGCACCCGTCGCCGCAATCAGGCCGAGCCGTGCGGCACCAAAGGCGGCGCCGAAATCGCCGTCGGCGGGAATGTCGACAGGCAGTTGAAGCGCGGTGGCAATCGCCTTCAGCCAGTAACGCGAGCGCGAGCCGCCGCCGATCGCCGTCACCCGCGTCAAACTCGTGCCGGCCATGGCCAGGGCTTCGAGGCTGTCGCGGAAGGCAAAGGCTACACCCTCCAGTACGGCCTGGGTCAGCACGGCACGGCTCGATTCATGCGCCAGCCCGGCGAACGCGCCGCGAATGGCGGCATCATTGTAGGGTGTGCGCTCACCCGAGAGATAAGGCAGGAAGGACACGCCGCTGGGCGCCTTCAATGTGTCGCCGAGCTCAGTGGTCAATTCGCCGGCGCTCTTCCCGGTGATTTCGGACAGCCAGTTGAGCGAATCCGTCGCCGACAGGATGACCCCCATCTGATGCCAGGTGTTCGGCAGGGCGTGGCAGAAGGTGTGAACCGCGCTAGCCGGGTTGGGCAGGTAGGAAGCATTGGCGGCAAACAGCACGCCCGACGTGCCGAGCGAAACAAAAGCGTGGCCGGCGCCGACCGTGCCCATGCCGCAGGCCGAGGCCGCGTTGTCGCCGGCGCCGCCGGCGATCGGAATGCCGGCCTGGACGCCCCATTTCGAGGCCAATTCGCTGCGCAGCGCGCCTGCCTTGTGCGTACCCTCGACCAGCGACGGCATCTGCTTTTCATCGAGCGATGTCGCTGCGAGCAGGTCCGCACTCCAGCGGCGCTTGCCGACATCGAGCCAGGACGTGCCGGCAGAATCCGACATTTCCGAAATGTGCTCGCCCGAAAGCCAGAGCCGCAGGAAATCCTTGGGCAGCAGCACTTTTGCCACTTTGGCGAAGACAGCGGGTTCGTTGTTTTTCACCCAGGCCAGCTTCGGCGCGGTGAACCCGGGAAAGACGATGTTGCCGGTCAGGGCTCGGAAGCGCGGATCGGCATCGAGGAGGGCCGCCTCGGCATGGCTGCGCGTGTCGTTCCACAGGATGCAGGGACGCAGCACCTTGTCGGCGGCGTCGAGCAGCGTGGCGCCATGCATCTGCCCGGACAGGCCAATGCCCTTGACTGCCGCGAGTTCATCCGGATGGGAGGATTTGAGCTCGGCGATTGCGTCTTCGCAGGCCCGGATCCAGTGCTCGGGATTCTGTTCCGACCAGCCGGGATGCGGCCGTGAAACGTCAAGCGAACCGTGGCCGGAACCGATGACGGTTTGCCCGGCATCGATCAGCAGCGCCTTGACGCCCGACGTCCCGAGATCGAGGCCCAGATACATGTCTTCCTCCCACGCCAGTTAATTTTTTCGGGTCTCGAAAAAATCTGGCTTGGCCAGTTTTTAAAACAAGATCCGCTTCGGGTCAATTCTCCGACAAATCGGCGGCGCGTCGCACAAACAGCGCTGACATCGGACTGTCGGGCCGCGCCATCGAACGCTCCGCCGTAAGCGCCCTGGCCAGCGCACCGTCACCGGCGCGCAACGCTGCCTCGATCAGCGTCAGGTCGATAACATCGCGCTGGGCGTGGCTGCCGCCGAAACGATGAGCGATCGAGCGGATCGGCCGGATCAGGCGTACGGCCTCGGCGTAGCTGCCCTCACCGAATGCCTTGATGGCGAGCGTCAGCGGATGGCCGACATCCCGCGTGAAAGCCGCATTGTCGTCGCTGACACGCATGGCGTCGCGCTGAGCCTCGAGCAAAGCGAGGGCCGGCGCATCGAACCCTGCACCGACAAAGGCCATCATCGCGTGGGCATCGTTGAAGGCATAATTTCCGGCTCCGGCCTTGCGCCAATTCGCGGCGAGCGCCGCCCACCGGTCGCCGACATCGACGCCGCCCAGGGCGAGCCGCCACAGGACTGCCGAGGCATCGACCATGTTGAGCGCCATCGTTGATTGCACGCTGTAGATAGGGCCGTCATAGAGGGCCAGGACCGCGTCGGTCTCGCCGAGATCATAGTGGAACAGCGCCAGGTGCCACCAATTGTGGACCTGCAGGAAGCTCTCCCTTGTCCACGCTTCCGGGTTGGCCTGCATCCAGGCAATGCCATCCCTTTGCCGGCTTTGCATTTCCATGACGTGGGCGACGGCGTGCTGCGCCCAGCCGTCGCGCGGCTCGATGTCGACCGCCGCGCGGCCAAGCTGCTCGGCCCTGACATAGTCGCCCATTTCCTCCAGCCCGAAGGCCTGCATGCCGAGCATGGCGTGGTAGCCGGGCATGCCGCTCTGCCAGGACGGCAGGGCGCGGGCGATACGGTCGCGCAGCATGCGGGCATTGCCGGTGAAGAAATCGATCTGGTGGCCGACCTGCAGCGCCAGCCCGTCGCGCGGAGTCTCGATGGTGATATCTTCAAGAATGCGGCTAGCCTGATGCCAGTGCCCGTTGGCGAGATGACCAAGGGCAGAAACATGTGCCTGCTCGCGCGTGGTCGCGGCAAGCGGCAGTGCGGCCTCATGGCAGGCTTTGGCCACGGCCGTCGCCTCCCGCTCGGTGGCGAGGCCGAACAGATAACCCTTGAAGACATGCGCCATGACGAAGCCGGGATCTTCCGCGATGGCGCGGTCGATCGACGCGACGGGATCGCCGATGAAGCACTGCAGTTCACGCACCGCCTGGCTGTAGGGCGTGAATCCCGCCTCTGTTGCGCCCGAAAATGCCAGGCCGGATACGTCCCTGATTGCCATGCGATGTCCTTCGATCGACTAATGACAGGCCCCTCGATCCCTCGGCCCAAGGCGATCCTAAAGCATAGGCCACGGACACGCCAACCACACACTGCGTCGGTCTAGTCAAGTATTCTTTGCAGTTTAGCAACCATGCGGGACAGATTAGGCATTGTAAATTCGAGGCGATTATATATTTGACAGACCCGGCCAAATCATAGGAGTCTGGCCCTGAAGGCCGGCAGACACCGAGGGGGGGTGTGGATGACGATTAAGGTTTATCGTGGCGCCGCATCGGCCAACACCAGCGTTTGGGTCAGCGACGGAACAATACGGGCGCACGCAAACGTTGAAGAGATCGCCGTAAGGTTTGCGACTGGCGGCCCTCTGAAGGCGTCAGCGTGGCGCATTTCTATTGATTCAACAGACTTCGCCGAATTGGCTGCGGCAATGGTCAAGGCCGACGCCGAGCGCGCCAGTAAGGCGTTCGAGCAGGCTTTAGCTGGCGCTATCCAATCGTAGGGAATGGCTTCAAGCCTTCGGGTATTTCCCGGCCTTGATGAGCGGCCATGCCTCCGCATAGGGCATGACGCTTTCGTGCTTGGCCTTCCAATGAGCATCTATCCCGTCCCAGCCGTTGCCCTGAAAGACATGCTGGCACTCAGGACAAACTTTCAGCCCATGGCTTGGCTTCGCCACCTTCCTAAGTGCTGCATTCAACGGCTCTCGGAATCGGCCGTGCCAATCTGCCGTGCCAGATCGCGAAACTTGTCGATTTGTGTTTTGTTGTCAGGCATGCGGGGGTTGCTTTATCCGTTAAAGTTGTCACGATCCTGTTGGGGGGAATTTATACCATGGCAACTCGTTCAGTCGCAAAATTCATTGATGTCGGCCGCATTTTTCTTGACCACGATAATCCGAGACACGAGCCTTATGAGACCCAAGCAGAGGTTATCTCCTATCTCTGCAAAGACGAAATGGTTCTTCCGCTAGCGAGAGATATCGTTCGGCACGGGCTAAGCCCGTTGGAATTATTCGCTATTCTTCCGGGGAAAGTCTCCGGCACATACGCGGCCGCCGAAGGCAACCGCCGAATGTGTGCGCTTAAGCTGCTAAACGACCCTGATTTGGCACCACCACATCTCCGAAAAGACTTTGAAAAACTTGCAGTCGGCTGGACTCCAATCTCAGAGATTGCGGGCGTCGAGTTCAAAAACAGAGCTGATGCCAAGATCTGGCTTGACCGCCTTCACGACGGGCTAGCGGGAGGTGTTGGCCGCAAAAGTTGGAATGCGGACCAAAAGCAAAGGAATAGCGGGCAAAGAAAAAATAGCACGGCGCTAGCTGTTCTAGACTATGCACAAAAAACGAAAATGATCACACCGGAGCAGCGCAAAGGAAGACTCACGACGGCGCAACGGTTCCTTGGGAATACTCTTGTCCGGGAGGCGTTAGGTGTCGACCAGACTGATCCCACTGATGTCAGGTTCAATCGTCCGAAAGAGGACTTCGACCTCTTGTTGAAGAAGTTCATTGCGGACCTGCTGGCGGACAACAGTGAGGTGACATCGCGTAAGGACAAGTCTCAAATTGACGAATACGCCCGGAAGCTTAGTCGGACTGGCGGCCTTTCAGGGGAAACCATTGAGCCCGAACCCCTCCAGCCAACTGGGGGAAAAACTAAGGCCAAAACAAAGCCAAAGCACCCAGGTACACCAAAGAGGTTACCGTATGACGAGGCTATCGCGGAAGAGTTGAAGAAATTGGGCAATTACAAACTTGCCAACCTCTATTTTTCAATCTGCGACATCCCTTTGGGCTCCCATACGCCTTTGGTGGCTATTGGCTTTTGGGCCTTTCTGGAATCATTGTGTGCGAAGATAGGTTCTACTACCGACTTCCCGTCCTTCCTGAGTGTGCAGCGCCTGTCTGGTTACGGCTTGGGTGACAAGGAGAAGACCAAGGGGCTTCGTCAAGCGATAGATCGGGTTTCCAAGTATGGGAACACGACAAAACACGATGAGGATGCAGCGAATTTTAACGGGACACAACTCGCTAACGACATGGAAAAAATGCGCAAACTCATCCTCAAATGTGTCGAGGAAGCTGTTTCAAAAATATAGCTCAGCCAGCTATGGCCGTGTAAATCGCCGGATGCTAGAATCCCTTAGAAATCAATTCAAAGGGCATCCCACCAATGTCGGTTACAGCCTCACCACTGCGATATCCGGGCGGCAAAACCTGCCTCCTTCCGTTGGTGTCAGAGTTGCTGCGGATCAACAAACTTGAGTTCGGTCATTATGCTGAACCGTATGCCGGGGGATGTGGCCTAGCCCTGTCTCTTCTTTATGGCGGTCACGTCAGCGACATCCATATCAATGATGTTGACCCTTCAATCTGGTCCTTCTGGCATAGCGTCCTAAATCGAACTGAAGAGCTTTGTTATCGAGT
Organism: Mesorhizobium sp. M7A.F.Ca.US.008.03.1.1; assembly: GCF_003997495.1. Taxonomy (GTDB): domain Bacteria; phylum Pseudomonadota; class Alphaproteobacteria; order Rhizobiales; family Rhizobiaceae; genus Mesorhizobium. The sequence continues at coordinate 74,905 of NZ_RZRU01000012.1, forward strand.
AGCCAAAACACCCATAACCGTTGAAGAATGGCGATGCCAACGGCAGATACATCTCAACCAAGATGAGGGCGATCCCCTGTCTCTAGGGTTTTCGGCTTTCTTCTTAAACCGCACAAACCGGTCTGGAATTATCAAAGACGCAGGTGTGATTGGCGGCCTAGCACAAACCGGTCCGTACAAGATCGATTGCCGTTTTAATCGCGACGATCTGATACGCCGCATCAAGCGTGTAGCCAAATATAGAAATCGAATTCATCTTTCCCGGCGAGATGCACTCGCCTTCATTTCAGACATCAGAAGCCAGAAACTCGGCTGCATGTTTTTTTGTATTGACCCACCGTACTTTAGCAAAGGCTCTAGCCTTTACACGAGTTACTACAATCCGTCGGACCATGCCATCTTGGCATCAGCAGTTCTTGAGCTGGAAGATCCTTGGGTTGTCACCTATGACAACGCGCCAGAGGTTTCGAAATTGTACCGGGACCGCCGCCAATTCGAGTTCGATATCAATTACTCGTTGGAAACGAAGCGAGTGGGAACGGAGCTATTAGTTGCCTCCAAGGGCCTGAAGCTGCCATCGCAGGTTCGAGAACGGCAAGTAAACCGTCCGCAATACCGCGCCGCGTAGGCCGGGCCTCACTCGGAAGGCCGGCCCTTTCGCCGCTTCTCATATCGCCAAAACGGCAACTTAAGCTGCACTGGCTTGCGATAATGCTCCTGCTTAGATTTCAACAGGTCTGCGGTAAGTGAGGCGCTTGCCCTTGGCGCCCTTCAAGGCAATGAGCGAACACGGACCCGAAAGTCCGCTCCGCTCCGGTTCTCGACATCAGCCATTTTCGGCTCGGCCTGACCTGAACCTCAACACACCTCGGGCCCTGAACCCAAGGTCTTCAATTGCTGGAACGCATCGCCACCGTGGCGATGCCCGCGCCGACCAGCAGCGTGCCGCCGGTACGGTTGAAGATGCGGATCGCCTTGGGATTGCGCACCACGTTGCGTGCGCGTGCCGCGATCAGCGCATAGCCGAACGCATTGGCGAAGGCGAGCACCAGGAAGGTCGTCTCGAAGATCAGCATCTGCGTCCAGAAATCGGCGTGCCGGTCGAGGAACTGCGGCAGGAAGGCGACGAAGAAGGTGATGCTTTTCGGGTTGAGCGCGGTGACCAGCCAGGCGTGCGCCATCATCTTGGCCGAGGAGACCGCGTCGGTGCGCGGTTCGGCCTTCAGCGCGCCGCCGGCGCGAAACAGTTTCACGCCGAGATAGATCAGATAGCCGGCGCCGATCAACTTCAGGATGGTGAAGACGGTCGCCGACGCGGCCAGCAGCGCGCCGATGCCCAGCATCGACAATGTCATCGCGGTGAAATCCCCCAGCGCCACGCCGACGGCCATCGGCAAGGCGGTACGCCAGCCCTGGCCCAGCGCATAGGACACGACGAGAAGGATGGTCGGTCCCGGAATGATGAGAAGGATCGTCGATGCGGCAGCGAAGGCGGCCCAGTTTTCGAAGGACATGCTCGTCTCCTTTGAGCTTAAAGAAGAGGATAAATCCTTAGGCCCGGGAGAATGTAAAGAGGCGATTTCCTTAACTGCGCCAGCGGCAGATCGGTGTCAGTTCGCGCCGCTCAGCGTGCTCACGATATCGGCCAGACTGACATTGGCACCGAGAACGGTTGCCGCCGCGACAATGGCAGCGGCAAAAAGCTTGATGTCGGTTTTTAAGGTCTTGCACATGGAGGCCCCTCGCTGATGGTTCGAGGAGTAGGAAACGCCGGCGCCGGGAATATGACCCGACCGAGGTCTTTTCGTGCGGCAGCTTTTGTTCAAGTTCAGGCAAGAAGCTCGAACGTCGACAGGGCCATGCGCAAATGCAGGCTGTGCAAAGTCTTCACGCTTTATCAACCATGAATGATGAAAATGCCCGCTATCCGGCCGGACCGTGCTCCCCGCCGACAGCGTAGGGTCTGGGTATATGCGTGAGTTGCCGCAAGGTCTGACGCCGCCGCGAAATGGCGACGCAATCGAAACCGATCATCATCTTTCCCGCCGCGCCATCCTGTCCGGGGCTGGGGCGCTCGCGCTGCTCAGCGCCGCCGGTTGCTCGACCTCGGGCGGAGGTCTGCCGGCGCTCGAGCTCGACGACGTCACGACGGGTTCCGTGCGGCCGATCCGGCCAAGCATCAGCGTCGACAAGAACATCACCAGCCCCGGCGTCATGTATGCCGGGCTGACCGACGGCGGCTTCAACGTGCCGGAAGTGCCATATCTGAAGGTCAAGCCGGAATTCCGCCGCCAGATCGTCGTCGACACGACAGGCGAGGCACCCGGCACCATCGTCGTCCATCTCAAGGAGCGCATGCTCTATCTCGTCCAGCCGGGTGGCGACGCCATTCGCTACGGCGTCGGCATCGGCAAGGATGGTTTCCGCTGGTCCGGCCGCGCCAACATCCAGTACGGCAGGGAATGGCCGACCTGGACGCCGCCGCCGGAGATGATTGCCCGCAAGCCTGAACTGGTGAAATGGCAAGCCGGACAGCCCGGCGGCCTCACCAATCCGCTCGGCGCGCGCGCCCTCTACATCTACCAGGACGGCAAGGACACCGGCTACCGCATCCACGGCTCGCCCGAATGGTGGAGCATCGGGCAAGCGATGTCGTCGGGCTGCGTACGCCTGATCAACCAGGACATCATCGACCTCTACAGCCGCGTCTCCAAGAAAAATCCGGTCGTCGTCGTCTGACGCTTATGCGGCGTGCTGGCGCCGCTCGAAACTCCCGTTGCGCGATGCGACAAGACAGGCCAAGGTGCCTTGAAAACCATCGCGCCGGGAGAAATCAAGCATGGCTGGAACGTTTGTCATCGCGCAGGGCGGCGGCCCGACCGCCGTCATCAACCAGACGGTTGTCGGGGCGACGCTGGAGATCCGCAAGCGGCATCCCGGTGCCAAGGTGCTGGGCTCGATCCATGGCGTGCGTGGCATCCGTGACGGCAATTATGTCGACCTTTCCGCCATCCCCGAGGACCGGCTGCGGCTGATTGCCGGCACGCCGAGCGCCGCCCTCGGCTCGACCCGCGACAAGCCCGACGCCGCCTATTGCGATATCATCCTCGACGGCCTGAAGAAGGCCGGCGCCGACGCCTTCATCTATATCGGCGGCAACGACACGTCGGGTACCCAGCAGATCCTGACCGATGCCGCCGGCGGCTCAATTGCCTTCGTCCATGCGCCAAAAACCATCGACAATGATCTCGAGGAAAACGATCACACGCCGGGCTTCATTTCGGCGGCCGAGTTCGCCGCCGGCGCCTTCCTGTCCGTCGATCTCGATTTCCGTGCGCTGCCCGGCATCTATGTCGGCATCGTCATGGGCCGGCATGCCGGCTTCCTGACCGCCGCCGCCGCCGCCTGGCAGCTCGACCCCGACAGCGGTCCGCACCTCGTCTACGTGCCCGAGCGCCCATTCTCCGCCGCCGGCTTCATCGACGACGTCCGTGCCACGCTCGATCGTCACAAGCGCTGCATCGTCGCCGTTTCGGAAGGCGTCAGCACCGCTGACGGCAAGGCACTGGTCGAAAGCCTGGTGCCGCCGGATAAGCTTGAGCGCGACGCGCACGGCAACGTCAAGCTGTCGGGCAGCGATCTGCCGGCCGCACTTGAGCGCGCGTTGGCGGAAGGCCTGCCAGGCAAGCGTGCGCGCGTCGATGCCCTCGGCTACATGCCGCGCGGTTATATCGGCGCCATCAGCGCGGTCGACGCGCAGGAGGCTTTCGATGCCGGCGCTTTCGCCGTCACCGTCGCCGAACAGGGCGGCGGCTCGGTGGCGCTGCAATATGACGGCACCGGAACGGTGCTGAAGAAAGTGCCGCTCAAGAATGTTGCCGGCAAGACACGCCACATGCCGGACGATTTCATGAAGCCCGATGTCAATCAGCTGTCGGATGCCGGCATGGCCTATCTCAAGCGGCTGGTGCCGGAAAAATACAAGGTCGGGAAGCCCTTCGTCTGATGCCGGGCTCACCCTTGTGATGCCCGGCTCACAGGTAATGCCCGGCTGGTTCAGCAGGAGCGTTGTCGACGACAAGACGACGATGCTGACCGAGCCCTTCGTGCATGCCTATGTGCGGGCCAATATCTGGCATCTGCGCGGTCGCGATGCCGACCTGCTCGTCGACACCGGTATGGGCATCTGTCCGCTGGCGCCGCAGATCGAAACGACGGAGGGCAAGCCGCTGCTGGTGGTTGCCACCCACATCCATCTCGACCATGTCGGCTCGCTGCATGAATTCCCGTTGCGCGCAGGACCAAGGATGAGCGCGGCGCAGTTCGGGAGCATGGATGAGGCCGCGACCTACGCCTACATGTTTCATGACCTCGAGGGTGCCGTCTCGAAACTGCCGGCGCCCGGATGGAAGTCGGCCGACTACAGGATCCCGCCCGCGCCGTTGACGCGAACCCTGGACGAGGGCGATGTCATCGATCTTGGCGACCGGCTGTTCCGGGTGCTGCATCTGCCGGGCCATTCACCGGATTCGATCGCGCTGTTCGACGAGGCCGACGGACTGTTCTTCAGCGGCGATGCCATCTACGACGCCATGCTGATCGACGACCTGCCGGATTCCGACCGAGCCGCCTATATCAGCACGATGCGGCGTCTGTTCGACCTGCCGATCCGCATCGGTCATGGTGGACACGGACCGAGCTTCGACGGCAAGCGCATGCGCGAGATTGCCACGGCCTATCTCGGACGAACCGCCGGTGGCTGAGGCTCCAGCGAGGCAGCAAGGCGCGGCCCGACGACTTTGTGACCCTGCCGCCGTGCGGATATTAAATCTTCGTAAGGTCGCCCGAAAACCCTAAATCGGGCCAATCCGCGCCCTAGATGCAAGGCCGTCGATCCGGTTGGCTGCCATGTAGGCGAGACGGGCAATTGCGACCTCGACACGCCGATGACCGATTTCCCCGCACGGGAGAGGCCACGGCGCTGGATCAACTCTCGCCCGGACAAACGACCATGTCAGATATCCTTCGTAGGCATCGCGTCGCGGCCTTGCTGGGCGCTGCGCTGATCATATCCCCCTTCGTCATGTCTTTCGCCCAAGGCGAGGGCAACACCATTCCGACGACCCAGACACCTGTCGCCGGCATCACCGCGCCCAATGGCTCGTTCGCACCCATCGTTGCCGCCGACAAGCCGGCGGTGGTGACGGTCACCACCGTCATGAAGGCACAGCCTGAAACGATGAGCGATGCCTCTCCCTTCGAAGGCGGCTCGCCTTTCGATGACTATTTCCGCCAGTTCTTCGGTGACCAGGGCATGCCGACGCCCAGGACGCCGCCACAACAGCAACCGCAGCGCGCCGAAGCGCTGGGTTCCGGCTTCATCGTCGGCGCGGATGGCACCGTCGTCACCAACAATCACGTCATCGATGGGGCCTCTTCGATCAAGGTGACGCTCGACGACGGCACCGAACTTCCGGCCAAGCTTGTCGGCCGCGATGCCAAGAACGATCTCGCCGTACTCAAGATCAAGTCGGACAAGCCCCTGCCGACCGTCAAATGGGGTGATTCCGACAAGCTCATGCCAGGCGACCAGGTGCTGGCCTTCGGCAACCCGTTCGGCATCGGCACCACCGTCACGGCAGGTATCGTCTCGGCGCGCGGCCGTGACCTGCATAGTGGCCCGTTCGACGATTTCATCCAGATCGACGCGCCGATCAACCACGGCAATTCCGGCGGCCCGCTGGTGGATGTCGCCGGCAATGTCGTCGGCATCAACACGGCGATCTATTCGCCCAATGGCGGCAGCGTCGGCGTCGGTTTTGCCATACCGTCGGACCAGGCTCAGAAGGTGGTCGCCAAGCTGATGAAGGGCGGCTCCATCCAGTACGGCTATCTCGGCGTTCAGATCCAGGAGGTGACACCGGATGTCGCGAGCGCCATTGGGCTCGACCATTCCGGCGGTGCGCTGGTTTCAGAGGTCAACGACGGTTCGCCGGCGGCCAAGGCCGGTATCGAGACGGGTGACGTCATCACCAGCTTTGCCGGGCAGGACGTGAAGGACCCCAAGGACCTGTCGCGGGCGGTCGCCGATGTCGCGCCGGGCGCCAGGGAAACGGTCGATGTCTGGCGCAAGGGCAAGCCGATGCAGATTTCCGTCGATGTCGGCAACAACAGCGAGGATGTGAAGACCGCGTCGCGGGACGGCGGCACCGACGCGCCCAGCGCCGGGCGCGCTCCGGCGATAGGGCTCGGCTTGATGGACATAACGCCCGACATTCGCCAGCAGATGAACCTTGCCGACAAGCAGCACGGCGCGGTGGTTGCCAGCGTCAATCCCGACAAAGCTGCCGCCGCTTCCGGAATACAGGCCGGCGACATCATCGTTGCCGTCAATCAGGTGCCGGTGAAGAACGCCAGGCAGGTAACCCAGGCGATCGCCGTAGCCGGCAAGTCCGGCAGGAAATCGGTGCTGTTGCTGGTCGAGCGTGGCGACGCTCAAATCTACATCGCGGTGCCTTTTGCCAACGGCTGAGAAATGAGCGTTGACGTGAACATGGGACCGGCAGGTCCATCGGTGACGATCCCGCCGGTCTCCGCCCGTCAAGATTTCGGTTGCCCGTCACGACATCTTCGAGAACATTGCGTCAGGCCGATAGTGGCCTGATTGCATGGGGATTGCCGCTATGGTCACCCGAGGTTTCTCTTCAGGACGGCGCCCGCCAACCGATGGCGATGCCCGCATCCCGCCAGGCCAATATCTGGAACGGGGTTTTCCGGTGCTGTCGGCCGGTCCGACGCCGCGCGTGCGTACCGAGGATTGGTCTTTCACGCTGAAACACGGGCCACGCCCGATCAAGAAATGGAACTGGGCCGAGTTCAACGCGCTGCCGTTGACCAAGATGACACGCGATATCCATTGCGTGACAGCATGGACCAAGTTCGACACGCCGTGGCAAGGCGTGCTGGTCGACGATATCCTTGCCGATGCGGGTGTGGAGCCACCGACCGGTTTCACGCTGGCGCACGCGTTCGACGGTTACACCACCAACGTACCGGTCACGGATCTCACCGCCGGCAAGGCCATGGTGGCGCTGCTCTACGAAGGCAAGCCGATCACACCGGACCATGGCGGCCCGGCAAGGCTGCTGGTGCCGCATCTTTATTTCTGGAAGTCGGCCAAATGGTTGAACGGCCTGCAATTCACCACGCGCGACGAGCCCGGTTTCTGGGAATTGCGCGGCTACCACATCTACGGCGACCCATGGCGCGAGCAGCGCTACACGGACGATCCATGAGCGATGCGGCGTCAGTGCATTCGCCCTGGCAAACAGCCAGCATCGTCCGCATCGAAAAGCGCACGCCGCGTGTCACCAGCTTCTTTCTGCAGCCGTCTCGGCCCTTCGCCTATCGCGCCGGGCAGCATGTCGATGTCAGGCTGACGGCGCCGGACGGCTATCAGGCGCGCCGCTCCTATTCCATCGCCTCCGCGCCCGAAACGAGCGGCGCAATCGAACTGGCGATCGAAAAACTCGACGATGGCGAGGTCTCGCCCTTCTTCCACGAGGTCGCGGCAGTGGGCGATGAAATCGAACTGCGCGGGCCGCTTGGCGGGCATTTCGTCTGGCCTGAGGATGAGAGTGGGCCGCTTGTTCTGGTCGGCGGCGGTTCGGGCGTCGTGCCCTTGATGTCGATGCTCCGCCATCGCGCCGCACGTAATTCAGCGGTGCCCGTCGTCCTGGTCTTTTCGGTCCGGGTCTGGGACGAAGTGATCTTTCGTGACGAGCTGATCGTTCTCGATGAGCGCCGGGACGGCTTCGACCTGGTGCTGACACTGACCCGCGAAGCTGCACGCCGTCCAGTCGACTATGCGCGGCGGGTGGACGTCGCGATGATGGTTCAAGCCATGACGCGGCTGCCGGAGCCGCCTGGCATCGCCTTCGTCTGCGGCTCCAACGCCTTCGTTTCCGCGGCCGCCCAGGCGCTGATCGATGCCGGCGTTGCAGCCGGAATCATTCGCACCGAACGCTACGGAGTTTGAACCGAGCCTCTCGAGAAAGGTTCGTCGGATTCGCCTTCAGCCGACCGGTGAGAAATCCGCCGACAACAACTGGAAAGGCAAGGCGCCATAGGCGGCCACCGTGGCCGCGTCGTTCCACTCGCGAAACTGTCGCGATGGTCGCGCCTCGAGCGTCAAGGCAACTCGCGCGCCGTCGAGCGTCACCTTGCCGCGAAAATGCAGCACGCGTTCCCTGCCGGATCGGCTGATGGCGATGGCGCGCAGGCGAGCAATATGCTCGCCGCCGTCATTGATCTCCATTTCGATGCGGCGCCGGACCGGCGGAACCCCGATCCTGACGGTGATATCGAGCATCATGTCGCCGGTCGTTTGCGGACAGGCGATGGCCTGCGAAAACACCAGAGGCGCCGATGCGGCTTGCGGCTTGCGCGCGGCCGGTCTGCCGCGCCAAGGTCTGGCGGGCGGCTCCTGCTGCAACCGGCCCTTTTTCCGCTTCAGGCGCAACTGCTTGGCAAGCCCGCGCGACAGCCAGACCAGGCCGCCAAAATCCGTGCGCGGCTTGGCTTGCAGAACCGACGACCAACGCGACAGGCCAGCCCGGTCGGCCATCTCGAAGATTCTGGCCATTGTCGGTTCCGGCACCGGAATGCCGATCTCGAACGCCAGATAGGATAACGCCACCGCCGCTGGAACGGCCAGGCCGCGTCTGTCGACGATGTCCAGGAACACATGCCAGTCGACGTCTCCGCCATGGATGGCGATCGCGCAATCGACAAGCCAGTCGCTATGGGTGTGGGCGTCGAGGCCGCCATGGGCGATGGCCAGGGCCATGCGATCGGCCGGCGACGGCACGAAGACCGCGACGCCGCTGAATTGTGCCGGTATTGCCCGTTGCCAGATCGCCAGATCGTCTTCCGCGCTCGTCTGCGACCCGTCATAGCCGAGCTGGTGCAGGTCAATGTCACCGAAACGGCCTTTGAAGAAGTTCATCGACCGCAGCGACGCCAACCGGGTTCGCAGATATTGCGCGCTGACGCCCGAGGCGATCTGCCAGTCGCGATCGCGCAAGATGTCGAAGACGGCAGCCATGTCACGCGGGCGCACCAGTATGTCGATATCATGCGCCACCCGGCCACGCTGCGCCGACGCGTTCAAGGCAATGCGGCTGGCGCCCTTGATCAGCATGATGTCGGCGCCGCCGTCGGCCATTGCCTTCAGCGCCGGCTCGGCCTCGCGCATCGCCATGCGCGACTTCGTCCACAGCATCTTCTGCAGGCCGACGAGGCGCGGGTGCGCGGTATGCCCGGCCAGCTTCCTGCCGAACCTGTCGGAGATGGCGGCGAGCAGGCGATGTTCTCGAAACGAGACGAGATCGATGTCGTTCTCGTCCAGCCAGCGCGCGGCGCAGGCAGCGGCTGCGTCCTCGTCGGAGAGCAGCGCCGCCTTTAGCAACAGGTCCAACTGGCCGGTGGGCCACGACCAGCCATAGTCCGGGAAGCGGCGGCCGATGCGGCGAACGGGCCTGGCGTTCAACTGGAGCCCGCCTTGTTCTGGGCTCGCCGCTGCATGGCGAGCCTTGCGACCTGGAGATAGCCCCTGTCGCGTGCCGGATCGCGGCCGTAGGAAAGGCTGCCTGGGCGGATGCGGCGCAACGCAAGCACGTTGTCGAGCATGGCAAGGGCAAGGCCTGCCTCACGAACCCGGGCGATCCAGTCGATCATCTCGCCGCGACCGCCTGGTGGGTCGATGATGGGACCGATGCTCGGCACCACCTGCTGGCGGATCATCATCGTCGTGCGCGACCAGCCCGCTCCACTGGTCGCTTCGGGCAAATCGGGCCTGTCTCCGCGAAACGTCCGCCAGTGCGTAAAGACGCCTGCTGTCCCGGGATGACGGCCGAGATAGGCCAGTTGCTGTTCGATCTTGTCCGGCAGCCACAAATCGTCGGCATCAAGCGTCGCGATGAGCGGCGTCGAGAGTGCCGCAATGCCACGGGTCGTAGCGCTGCCAGGTCCGGCATTGTCCTGTCGCAGCACCGTCACCGGCAGGTTCATCGCATCGATCACCGCAGCCGTATCGTCGGTCGAACCGTCATCGACCACGACGATGGCCTCCGCCTTTGCCGTCTGGGCCAGAACGGAGTTCAAGGCGGCGCCGATGGTGTCGGCTGCGTTGAAAGCCGGAATGACGACGCCGTAGCCTGCCATTACAGGAACCGCCACTGCGCGAGATCCTTGAAGTCGAAGATCCCCTCCACCCGGCGCAAGTTGGGATCGGCCTTGCGACGCTTCATCGACTTGTGAATGGCGCGCATGAACTCGCGAAAGGGCACATCGGCTTCCTTGGTCATGTTGCCGGGATGACGCCTGTAGTAGAGAGCCACCGTATCGGGCATAACGTATTTTGCCTGGCTCTCAAAGATACGCAACAGGTAGTCGGTGTCCTCGGCCTGTTTGAAATCTTCGTCGAAACCACCGGTGCGCTCGATGAGGTCTCGCGCAAAGATCCCGGCGGACAGGTGGATCCCTCGCACGGTGATGGAGTGGCTGTCGGCGGCTGGTTCCAGCGTCTCGCCATCTATCTTGTCCACCAGCGTCATGCGCGAATAGGTCAGGTCGAGGCCAGGATCCTCTTCGAAGCAGGCGAGATCCGCCTTGAAACGCCCTATCGGGGAGATGTCGTCCGAATCGAGAAACGACACCAGCCGGGTCTGCGGCAGCAACTGTTTCAGCCCGGCATTGCGCGCTTTGGTGACCCCGCCATTCATCTGCCGGAAAAGACGAATGCACGGGGCCTCTTCGATCAACGACCGTACGACGGCTGCCGAGCCATCGGTCGACCCATCGTCGATGACGATGATGTCGAGATCGATGTCTTCGCGCTGCCTGAGCAGCGAGCGCAGCGCCAGGCCAACGAATTGTTCGCGATTGTAGACCGGCATGATGACGCTCAGCCGCATCGGTGTCTCCAGCAGCGTTCCGGGCTTGGCCGATCCGACCCGATTGTGTCGAGCATCATAGCATTCGCCAATCGGCGGGACTCTTCAATTCGAAGATGCCCTGGACCTCTCGTCGTGACGGATCGGCTTTGCGCCGCCGCATCGACTTGTGGATTGCACGCAAGTGGTTGCGGACCCTGCCGCTATGTTCCTTGGTGACATTTCCGGCGTGGCGTCGGTAGTAGAGCGCGACGGCGTCCAACAATTCGTAGTTCGGTCCCGCCTCGAAGACGCGCAGCAGATAGTCGGTATCCTCAGCCTGCTCGAAATCCTCATCGAACTGGCCCGTCCGGTCGACAAGCCCTCTGCTGAACACGGCAGCGCTCAGCGAAATTCCCCGAAGCGTCATCGTGGGGCTGTCGACTGCCGGTTCCAGCCGCTCATCGTCAATCCGCTCGACCAGCGTCATCAGCGAATAGGTCAGCTCGAGTCCCGGGTTTGCTCTGAAGCGCGCAAGGTCCTTCTTGAAGCGCCCGTCCGGCGAGATATCGTCCGAATCCAGGAATGACACGAATTCCGCATCCGGCGGCAGTTGCCGCAGCCCGGCGTTGCGCGCCCTGGGTACGCCCATGTTGGATTGCTGGAACAGTCGGATGCAGGGGTTTCCGCGCATCATCGAGCGCACGGCCTCAGCGGAGCCGTCGGTCGAGCCGTCGTCGATGACGATGATGTCGAGATCGGCGGCGTCCCGCTGCCGCACCAGCGAGCGCAATGCCGAAACGACATAGCGCTCACGGTTGTAGACGGGCATTATCACGCTCAGTTTCACGAAGCGCCCCGCGCGAGAAAGTCCGCGATCGTGCCGGCTATCTCCTGGGGCTGCGTCCCCAGCGACAGACGATAGCACGGCAGCAGGCGGGTCAGGTCGCTGAAGAAGCGGAAGCCGCTCTCCCGCTCGCCCGGCATCTGCGCTATGCCGGACGGCGCCAAGGCAATCATGGCATCCCTGCGCGACACCGGCACGATCGAACTTGCCACGCCTCCGCCGATATGTGGCACCACCAGCGCAACGATGTCCAGAGCTTCGGGCACCGGCCGAGGCGCAATGTCGTCAATGTGAAAAGCATGCTTGCCTTGCCAGTTGAGCGGACCATGCGCCTTTAGCCGGTGCTTCAGCCCAAGCCGCGCGAACCCCTGGGGATCCTGCTTGAGTGTTGAAAACAACGGGCGGGCAGTCACGCCGTTGGAGAGGTCGACCAGCACATAGTCGTCGCCGACGCTGTCCAGCCCGTGGAGGAGGCCTGCGGCGACGGTCCCGGATTTCCCCGCGCCGCCTGCGCCGGCCAGCAGCACGCCTTTGCCCTTGGTGCCGAGCGTCCCCGCATGGGCCAGCCGCATGCCACGTGCCGCATATTCCCAATGGAGGAAGGGGCGCAGCGGCGCTCCCGGCTCCCACGGTGGAAAGGCATCGGCCGAGGCCATCAATTGCACGCCGACGCGACGTTGCGGATCATAGAACTGCCAGAAATCCAGGTCGTGAAAATGGTTGCCGCGCAATCCGGCTTCCGCCAGCCGGGTGGCGAAGCCATGCTGCGTGAAGGGTCCCTGGCCCCAACTGGCCGGTGCCGCGATGCCGTCAATGCCGGGATGCGCGACGAAGATGCGGCAGATGTCGGCAGGCGCCCGGTTGTCCGGAGCCGTGACAAAGCCATGAGCGAAGGCATCCGCCAACGCGCCGGCGCTCACATGTGCGATCAGCCCCAGATGCGGCAAGCCCACCTTGCAGGTCAGTGGATAATGCGCGGCGCTGCCCTCCGCTTGCGCCAGGACATGACGGGCGTAGTCAGTCAGGTTTTCGAGAGTGACGTTCGGCATGGGTCTGCCTGTTCCGGAGATGTCCGGCAACGAGAACCTGATGGGCGCCTCAGTTGGCCTGCTTCACCGCGGGCCAGCCCAGGGGCTCCTCGACCTCGTGGATGGGATCGACGACGATGAGATCGGCGAGATCGTCATGGATATCGACCTTGAGGGGCTCTCTGGCAGCGGCGAGCTGAGCCAGAAACTCGCTGGAAACCGGTCTTGCGACGCCATCGGTTACGGCCGCCAGCAAGCCGAATTCGAGCAATTGTGAAACAAAGCCGTCAATCGCGGCGGCATCGAGGGCGCCAATTCCGGTCGCGGCGCCGACCAGTTCGGAGGCAGGCACGCCGGACGACAGTGCATCCCAAAGCCTGCTGCCTGAATCAGAGAAGCCGAAATATTTACCGGTGGTCAGGTCAAGAACGACGGCTTCGCCATCGAAGGATTCAAAGACGATATCCTTGCTGGCAATGGCATAGATGCCGGATTGTCGCATGTTTGCTCCCCGCCGAAGCAGGCCGCGGAAATGATCTTCGGGCCTTACGGTCAACCCCACCGTTGCAGGCGTCTAACCATTTGCAGGGTTTTTGGCAAGATGGCGCAGGCCCGGGCGAGCGCAGCTGCAGGCTGCGCGGGCATGGACAGTCTCCGACCGTGCCTAGAGGTCACGCCTCGATTTCAAGCGCCGAAAGCGGCTTCGAGCAACAGGCGAGGATAAAGCCATCCTCGATTTCGTGATCGAGGATGCCGCCATTGTGGCTCATCTCGACGTCGCCCGCGACCTTCCTCACCTTACAGGTGCCGCACAGGCCGAATTCGCAGGCGGCGGGAATCCGCACCCCCGAGGCGCGTGCCGTCTGCAGCACGGTCTGGCCGACGACGCATTCGGCATCGACATCGGAAAGCGAGAACCGGATCGGTGTCACGGCCTCGACGGCAGCAGCGGCGCCGTCTTCCGCCGGCGGAGAGAACGGCGCCGGGATCTCCTCCACGGCAGGCGCAGCAAAGCTTTCCTGATGGTATTTCGCCATGTCGAAGCCGGCGGCGTCCAGCATGCCGCGCACGGCGCGCATGAAGGGGTCGGGGCCGCAGCAGAAGATCTCGCGCTCGCGGAAATCGGGCGCCAGCAATGGCAGCCGGATCGCGTCGATGCGGCCCATATGGCCGAACCAGCCCTCGCGGCTCGACCGCTCCTCGATCATGAAGCCGAGCGACAGGCCAGGCATGCGGCTGCCGAGCAGCTCGAGCTCCTTGCGGAAAATGATCTCTTCCGGGCGGCGCGCGCAGTTGACGAAGCCGACATCGGTCCATGGCGCGCAGTCGTTCAGCCAGCGCAGCATCGACATCATCGGCGTCACGCCGGAGCCGGCCGAAATGAACAGATATTTGGCCGCCGGGTGGCTATGCAGCGAAAAATCGCCGGTCGGCCCGTAGGCCTTGACGTGCGAACCGGCCGTCAGATGATCGAACATCCAGCGTGTGCCGATGCTGCCCGCCTGCGCCTTGACGGTCACCGCGATCGAGAACGGCCGGGACGGCGAGGACGACAGCGTGTAGGTGCGCATCAGCGGCCCGTCCGATGTCGGCAGTTCCAGCGTCACGAACTGGCCCGGTTTGTAGCGGAACCAGGTCTGGTTGTCGGAGCGAAAGGTGAAGGTCTTCACGTCAGGCGCTTCGTCGCTGACGCCGATCACTTCCAGCACCTGCAGCCTGTCGTTCCAGGGCGTCATCTGGTCCAGATGGCGATAGAGGCCAAGGTCCGTCATCGCATTCATCCTCTTGTCCCCTGGGCTAGGCGACGCTGCGCAAGGCCGGCCGGTCGCCTTCGGCAAGGCGCGGCCCGATGAACGACGCGTACCACTCGACGAACTGGATCACGCCGCCCTCATGCAGCTCCGAATAGGGGCCTGGTTCATAGGCCGGCGACAGGATGCCGAAGGCGTTTTCCTCGACGATGCGGCGGTCCTGGTCGTTGGTCTCGGTCCAGACATGGGTGAGCTCAGCGAGGTCGTAGTCGACGCCTTCGACCGCATCCTTGTGGACGAGCCATTTCGTCGTCACCGCGGTTTCCGTGGCACTGATCGGCAGCACGCGGAAGGTGACGGCGTGGTCGCCGAGGATATGGTTCCAGGTCGCCGGATAGTGATACAGCAGCAAGGAACCGATGCGGTCGGTTGAAACGCTGTCGGACAGGTTCTTTTGGACCGCTCGTTTTCCCGTCATGGTGTAGCTGACGGCATCGCGCAGCAGCGGCGCGCGGGTGGCGCGGTACTGCCCTGCCGGATCGATGCGGAATTTGCTCGGCAAGCCTGATGCCTCGCATTTGGCCCAGTGCGCGATCATTTCAGGGTCGCTGTCGGCGCCATGGACGCCGGTCACGGTCGGAGCCTCGGGGAAGGTCTTGCACAGCTCGGGGTGATTGGCGGCGCAGTGGTAGCACTCGCGGTTGTTTTCCCAGACCAGCTTCCAGTTGCCCTTCTCGATGATCGTGCTCTCGAAGGCGATCTTTGCTTCACGCAACCGGTGCGGCAAAAGATAGGGTTCGATCATCGCCCGCATCGGCGCGAAATCCGCCGGTTCCTTGGCCAGGCAGATGAAGATGTAGCCGCCGACGCTCTCGCAGGCGACCGGCTTCAAGCCGAAATCACTCTTGTCGAAACCATCGGCCATCTGGCGGGCAAACAGCAGGCGGCCGTCCAACTCATAGGTCCACTGATGATACGGGCAGACGAGCTTTGCCGCCGTGCCCTTCTCCGCGTTGCACACGCGGCTGCCGCGATGGCGGCAGGAATTGTGAAAGGCGTTGATCTTGCTGTGCTGGTCGCGGACAAGGACGACCGGATAGTCGCCGATCTGCACGGTGATGTAGCTGCCTGGCTTCGGCAGTTCGCAATCATGGCCGATGAACAGCCAGTCGCGATACCAGATCAGCTCCATGTCGAGCTTGAAGTAGTCTGGATCGGTGTAGAAGGGCTGCTCCAGCGAAAAGCCTTGCCGGCGCCCCTTCAGGAGCCTCAGCATGTCGTTGCGGATATCCATGTCCTGTCCTCGTTTCTAAGGACTGAACTGGTGGTGATGGAGGAAGGATTGAAACGCAGGCCGGCTGTGTGCCGGACATGCGTTATCCACCTCTTGACCGCCCACCGCGATCAGTCGAGTCTAAAAATCTCGGGCTGGTTTCCGGGCTCTGGAGTTGTCCTTGCGGACCATCGCGACACCTTCCCAGGCCGTTGCCCAGTGGTCTCCCGTTGCGACTTGAACTCCACCACCGTTGCGGGGGCAGCGCCGGATTCTGACCGGCTTCCCAATTCTCCGCCTCGTCGTCACGAAGCGGCACCTGAGATGATATGATCTAACCACGATCGCGGACGCGCCGTCGGCATGAAAACGACATCGTATCCATGCGGCGCGACACGGCATGCGAAACGTTACCGCAGATCGTCGTGGGCCCGAAAGCCCATCTCCGGGGCGGCCCATTGCCGGCTGCGATCTTCCCGAATCCGACCTTTGGCAGAGGTCAAATAAGGCTAACGGTTTCGAAAAGTGACTATTAGCTTGTCCTAAAATCGAACCGAACGGTTCGTTTCTGTTGACGGTGCGTGCAGGACGGTGTGAACGGTGGGCCTTTGAAACAGTCAGTGATCCATCAGGTGGTTAAACCTAACACACTGATATAAAGAAGAAAAATGTATCCATAGATTCCCTTGGCACAATTTCAAGGTGTGGATTCATGGTCCACACGGAACAACTTCGTGATTGGAAAAGACGGGGCTGCCCTCCCACATCGGGGCTGTCCGAACGACGCGATTTCATTTCCAAGACACGCCGCTAGACGGACGGAAAAAAGACGATACTGGAGTACCAAAAAAATGAAAAAGATCATTCTCACTGCCGCAGCCCTTCTGGCCATTTCCGGCAGCGCCTTCGCTGGTAGCGACCACTACGGTTCGAACGCCGCGGCAGCCACTGCTGTCGACAGCTCGTACACCGCTTCGACCAAGAAGTCGGAACCGGCTGCTCAGGCGCCTGCCCAGGGTGCTGACCACAACCTCTTCGGCAACAACTAACAGCCGATTTCCAGTCGACGGCGGGCTCACCCGCCGCCCTGGCGAAGTTCAGACATTCAGGAGTACTTAAGATGAACAAGATCCTCATTGCTGCCGCCGCCGTTCTGGCCATCTCCGGCAGCGCTTTCGCGGGCAGCGACAACTACGGTTCGAACGGCTCCAACCAGCCTACCGCCGCTGTGGACCAGTCGTACACGGCTTCCACCAAGACCTCGGAACCGGCTGCCCAGACGTCCGCTCAGGGCAGCGACCGTAACCTCTTCGGTCGCTAATTACCAATTTCGCAACCGACGGCAGCTGTGTCTGCCGTCCTGGCGAAATCCAGAATTCAGGAGACTAAAATGGACAAGATCCTTATTGCTGCCGCCGCCGTTCTGGCCATCTCCGGCAGTGCCTTCGCCGGCAGCGACAACTTTGGCTCCAACGGCGCCAACCAGTCTGCGGTTACGTCGGTTGACAGCGCGCATACGAGCTCGGTCCGCAACAGCGGTGGCCTCGTGGAGAAGCTGCTTAATTCGTCGGGCGACACCACCCAGAAGTCTGCTCCGCAAGGTGCCGACCGCAACCTCTTCGGCAACAACTAACAGCCGAAGTCGATCTCCAGGTCCAAGAGCGGCGGGCCCAGCCCGCCGCTCTTTTTGTGCCTGACACGGTAGTTGCGGTTAAGCCGCCTTTGCTTCCACTTCATGCAACGCGAAAGAACGTCCATCCGCGTCGAAGATATGCAGGTCCTCGCCATTGGCGCTCAGCCGCAATGTCGAGCCGCGCTTGACCTCGACATTGCCGGGCAGCTTGGTCACCAGCGGCAGGTCGGCGCGGCCGATGTCGACATAGACAAGCTGCACCTCGCCGAGTTGCTCCACATAGTCGACCGTCCCCTCGAACAGATAGTCCGCGCCGCTGGCGATGATCAGGTCCTCCGGCCGCACTCCAAAGCTCACCGCAGCGCCCTTTGCCGAAGCCGGCGTCGCGATCGGTACGGTCGCCTTGCGGCCGCCGACATGGCTGACGACGGTCGGGTTGCCGGTCTTGTCGATGGTCGCGGGCAGGATGTTCATGGCCGGCGAGCCGATGAACTGGGCAACGAACAGATTGCCGGGTTTCTTGTAGAGATCCATCGGCGTGCCGACCTGTTCGATATGGCCGTCCTTGAGCACCACGATGCGGTCGGCCAGCGTCATCGCCTCGACCTGATCGTGGGTGACGTAGATCATGGTCGTGTTGGGCATGGATTCCTTGAGCTTGGCGATCTCGATGCGGGTCGCGACGCGCAGCGCCGCATCAAGGTTCGAAAGCGGCTCGTCGAACAGGAACACCTTTGGATTGCGCACGATGGCGCGGCCGATGGCGACGCGTTGGCGCTGGCCGCCCGACATCGCCTTGGGCAGGCGGTCGAGATATTTGGTCAGCTGCAGGATCTCGGCGGCCTGACGCACGCGGCGGTCGATCTCGGCCTTGTTCTCTTTGCCGATCTTCATCGAGAACGCCATGTTGTCGTAGACGGTCATGTGCGGGTAGAGTGCGTAGGACTGGAACACCATGGCGATGCCCCGCTTTGACGGCGGCACGTCGTTCACCACCTCGCCGGCTATTCTGAGCTCGCCGGAGGTGATTTCCTCGAGCCCGGCGATCGACCTCAGCAATGTCGACTTGCCGCAGCCCGACGGGCCGACGAAGACGATGAACTCGCCCGACTTGATATCGAGATCGATGCCGTGGAGAATGTTCAGATTGCCGTAGGACTTCTTCACTTGTCTTAGCGTGACATCGGCCATTGGTTTCCTCCAGTGATTGGAAATTCAGTCGAGACGCCCGAACCAGGCGCCGTAGCCGCCAAGCTCGATGGAACCGCTGCTCGCCAGCCCCGCAAAACCGTGCCCGGGCAGAGGTTGCAGCGATCGGCCGCCAAGGTCAACCGTGGCTGGCGCGGCTCCCAGATTGAAGACGCAGACGATCTGCTCGTTGCCCGCGCGGCGCGTGAAGGCGACGGTGTCGCCCTCACTTTCGATGAAGGTGATGTCGCCCTTGGCCAGCGCCGGATGGGCACGCCGGAACGTGAGGAAGCGCCGGTAGTGCTCGAGCAGGGAAGCCTCGTCGCCCTGCTGGACATTGACCGCTTGCGCCAGATGCTTGGCCGGCACCGGCAACCAGGGCTTTGCCGGGGAGAAACCCCCGTTTTTGGCTCCGCCGTCCCATACCATCGGTGTGCGGCAGCCGTCTCGGCCCTTGAATTCCGGCCAGAAGCGGATGCCGTAGGGGTCCTGCAAATCCTCGAACCGCAGCTCCGCTTCACCGAGCCCAAGTTCCTCCCCCTGATAGATGCAGACCGAACCGCGCAGGGACATCAGTAGCGCCGAGATGACCTTGAGGTAGGCGGTGGGGTCGGCCTCATTGGCCGCCCAGCGCGAGGCTGGGCGCATCACATCATGGTTGGAGAAGGCCCAGCACGACCAGCCGTCGCTGGCGACTTTGCCGAAGGATTCCAGCACCGAGCGGACCTTGCCCGCGCTGATCTTTTCCGGCGCCAGGAAATCGAAGGAATAGCACATATGCACGCGCTTGCCGCCGGCGGTGTAGGCCGCCACCACTTCCAGACCGCGCTGCGAATCGCCGACCTCGCCGACCGCGGCGGTTGCCGGATATTCATCGAGCAGGGCGCGGAACCGTTCGAGGAAGCCGAGGTTCTCGGGCCGGCTCTTGTCATAGAGATGGTCCTGGTAGTTGTAGGGGTTGACCGCCGGCGCGGTCTGGTCGTTGCGCTCTTCCGGCGGCAGCGGCGGATTGTTTTCCAGGCCCTGGCTGTGGAAGTAGAAATTGATGGTGTCGAGCCGGAAACCATCGACGCCGCGCTCCAGCCAGAAGCGGGTGACGTCGAGCAATGCGTCTTGGACTTCGTGGTTGTGGAAGTTGAGGTCGGGCTGTTCGGCCAGGAAATTGTGCATGTAATATTGCTGGCGGCTGGTGTCCCATTGCCACGCCGAGCCGCCGAAGATCGACAGCCAGTTGTTCGGCGGCGTGCCGTCCGGCCTGGCGTCTGCCCAGACGTACCAGTCGGCTTTCGGGTTGCTGCGGCTCGACCGGCTTTCCTTGAACCATGGGTGGTTGTCGGCGGTGTGCGACAGCACCTCGTCGATCATCACCTTCAAGCCCAGCCTGTGTGCCTCGGCGGTCAGTGCGTCGAAATCGGCCAGCGTGCCGAACATCGGATCGACATCGCAGTAATCCGATACGTCATAGCCGAAATCCTTCATCGGCGACTTGAAGAACGGCGAAATCCAGATGGCATCCGCGCCGAGTGCGGCGATGTAGGGGAGGCGCCCTATGATGCCCTTGAGATCACCGATGCCGTCGCCGTTCGAGTCCTGGTAGCTGCGCGGATAGATCTGGTAGATCACCGCGCCCCGCCACCAGTCGCGATCGATGGCGAGGTCAGGCTTCGAGCTGGCCTTCAAAGCGGATTGCATCGTCTCAGCCTCCTTTCACCGAGCCGGCTAGCAGCCCGCGGACAAAATAGCGCTGCAGCGAGAAAAACACGATCAGCGGCACAATGATGGTCACGAAAGCCGATGTCGTCAGGATCTCCCAGTCGCCGCCGCGTGAGCCCAACAGCGCGTTGAGCTTGGCGGTCAGCACGATCTGGTCTGCCTCTGTACCGAGGAAAACCATCGCCACCAGCAGATCGTTCCATACCCACAGGAATTGGAAGATGGCAAACGAAGCCAGCACCGGGAACGACAGCGGCAAGACGATCTTGACGAAGATCTCGAAATCGCTGGCGCCGTCGATGCGCGCCGATTCCATGATTTCGCGCGGCAGGCCGGCAATGTAGCTGCGCAGCAGGTAGATGGCGAAGGGCAGCCCGAACCCGGTATGCGCCAGCCAGATGCCGAGATAGGTCTTCGACGGCATGCCGAAAAAAGCGCCGACGCCATTGTAGAGTTTCAACAGCGGGATCAGCGACATCTGCAATGGCACCACCAGCAGGCCGATGATGACCGCGATCAGCAGAGCCCGGCCGGGAAACCGCATCCAGGCCAGTGCATAGGCGGCAAAGGCGGCGATCAGGATCGGGATGACGGTAGCCGGAATGGTGACGGTCAGAGAATTCATGAATGACCGTCCGATGCCTTCGGAGAACAGCACGGTTCTGTAGTTGTCGGTGGTGAATTTCGGCGGCGCCGACGAAGCATAATAGACGCGCTGGCCGCGATCGCCTTCGAACGCTTTCGGGGACTGCATGACGAAGCTGCCGTCGGCATTGAGCTGCAAGGCTACGCCGTCGCCGAGATCGGCTGACGTGCCGGCGGGATATTGTGTCGGTGCCGCCGATTTGACGCCGAAGGCGCTGATGTCACGCTTGGCGCCATCGCCGAAGATATTGCCCTCGAGGACGAACTTGCCGTCCTTTTCGACCTGCGTCGAGGCGGGCGGGAGCCGGCCGGCTTCCGTCTGCGTGGAACTGGCGAACGAGTTCCACCAGCCCGAGGCGATGATCTGGTTCTTGTCGCGCAGCGATGAAACCAGGATGCCGAGCGTCGGGATGGTCCAGATCGCGACGAAGACGAGCACGGCGATGTGGACGCCAAAGCGGCTGGCGAAGGAATTTCCGGTCGCGACGGCCATCTCAATGTCCTCCCGTCTCTTTGTTCGCCTGGCGGATGTTCCAGACCATGATCGGAATGACCGCGATCATGATGATGATGGCGATGGTGGCGCCGCGGCCGAAATCGCCGCCGCCGCGGAACATCCAGTCGAACATCAGATTGGCCAGCACCTGGCTGTTCCACTGGCCATTGGTCATGGTCAGCACGATGTCGAACACTTTGAGCACCAGAATGGTGATCGTGGTCCAGACCACGGCGATGGTGCCCCAGATCTGCGGCACCATGATCTTCCAGAAGATCTGGAACGGATTGGCGCCGTCGATGACGGCGGCTTCCAGCGTTTCCTCGGGGATGCCGCGCAGGGCGGAAGACAGGATGACCATGGCAAAGCCGGTCTGAATCCAGATCAGGATGATCATCAGGAAGAAATTGTTCCAGAACGGCAGCGATATCCAGACCTGCGGCTGCCCGCCGAAATGCTGGATGATGGCGTTGAGGATGCCGATCTGCGTCTGACCCTCGCCCCGATACTCGTAGATGAATTTCCAGATCACGCTGGCGCCGACGAAGGAGATCGCCAGCGGCAGGAAGATCAGGCTCTTGGCGATCGTGCCCCACCAGATCTTGTCGGTGAGCACGGCGATGATCAGCCCAAGGAAGGTGCAGGCGGCCGGCACCACCGCCAGCCAGATGATGTTGTTGAGGATCGAGTTGCGGAATTCGCGATCGCCGAACGCCCATTCATAGTTCGCCAGGCCGACGAAATTGATGCCGCTGCGATCGAGGAACGACAGCCGCAGCGTCTCGACCACCGGATAGATCAGGTAGATGGTCAGGATGATCATCGCCGGACCGACGAACAGCCATGGCCGTACCAGCCCTTGCCGGCGCAGATTGTCGATGGCCGCAGCACCCGCGACGCCGCGTGACGGGAATATCAGGTCGACCAGTTTGTTAGCGCCCCAGAAATAAGCGACGCAACCGCCGACGCCGACGATGATGACGAAAATGGCCGAGAAAATCTGAGCCGCCATGGGTCCCTCTCCCCCTGCGCATGACCCGACAAGGAATGACCTTGGTGACGGGGACCAGGCGCCGATTCAGTTGTTTGGAGCGCGTCATCGGCGGCTTGCGCACATTGCCGATCGCGCTTCATGTCAATGCGCTCATGACGAAAGGCTGCGGCACGGGCCGCCGCTGGATCCGGGCCAGTACGGCCCGGATCCAGTGCGAGAATGGTTGGTCGTCTAAGTGCCAGCCGCCTACTTGATGGCGTCCCAGCTCTTCTGGATGTCGGTGGCGACGTCCTGTGCGGACTTGCCGCCGACCAGGTCGATCATGCCGGTCCAGAAGGCGCCGGCGCCGATCTTGCCCGGCATCAGGTCGGAACCGTCGAAGCGGAAGGTCGAGGCATTGGCGAGGATTTCGCCCTGCTTCTTCAGCGCGTCGCTGGCATAGGCATCCTTGTTGACCGACTTGAGCGGCGTCACGAAGCCGCCTTCGGCCATCCAGATCTCGTGGGCGAGCGGCATCTTCAGGAATTCGATGAACGCGCGCGCACTCTTGCTGTCCTTGGTGATCATCGCCAGCGTACCTGCGCCGAGCACCGGCGTGCCGAGTTCAGGCTTGGAGGCATAGGGTGGGAAGTAGAAGAAGTCCGCGTCCTGGCCGACCTTGGTGCCTTCCGGGAAGAAGGTCGGGATGAAAGATGCCTGGTGGTGCAGGTAGCATTTCGGCGGCACCGAAAAGAGACCCTTCGGGCTGTCGCGGAAATCGGTCGCCGCAACCGCCTTGGCGCCGCCGTCGACCATCTTGTCGTCGGTCGCGATCTTGCCGAAAATGTCGATGGCGTTGACCACCGCGGGGTCGTTGAACGGGATCTCGTTCTTCACCCATTTGTCGTAGACTTCCGGAGGCTGGGTGCGCAGCATCAGGTCTTCGACCCAGTCGGTCGCCGGCCAGCCGGTGGCGCCGCCGGAGCCGAGGCCGATGCACCACGGCTTGCCGCCATCGGCGATGATCTTCTTTTCGAGATCGGCGAGTTCTTCCTGCGTCTTCGGCACCTTGTAGCCGGCTTCCTCGAAATTATCCGGCGAGTACCAGACCAGCGACTTCACGTCGGCCTTGTATGGGAAGGCGAAGAAGCCCGGCTTGCCCTCCTTGTCCTTGAAGGTGCCGAGATCGACCCATGACTGGCCGGCACCGTAATTGTCCTTGACCCATTTGGCGGTGTCGTCACCGAGCGGCGTCAAAAGGCCCTTCGACGCCAGGTCCTGGATGAGGCCCGGCTGCGGCAGCACGGCGATGTTCGGCGGGCTGCCGGCCTGCGTGTCGATGACGATCTGCTGCTCGTAATTCTCCGAGGAGGAGTATTTGATCTCGACGCCGGTGGCTTCCGAGAAATAGTCGAGAACGCCGCGCACCAGGCCTTCGTCCTCGCCGCGCCACGGTCCGAAGATCGACAGCGTCTCACCCTTGAGGTCGACTTTCTTGAGCTCTTCGTAGTTCGCCCAGTTGAAGCGCTTGTCTTCGCCGGGCTTGAACTTCAGTTCGGCCTGCGCGGGCGCGTTCAGGGCGAACGTGGCAAACGCAGCACCCAGCAAAAGCATTTTCTTCATCGGTATTCCCTCCCAGTGGGTCTCACACACCGGACGGAACCTCCATTCCGCCCGCCGACGCCGCAGGACTGTGACTCAGTCGGAAAGGAACCGCAACCTTTCGAAGAGTCTTCCAAAGCGCTTTGGCTTTTTCGATCACGCCATTGAATTGCTAGGAAGTCAAGAGGCTGGCCAATTAATCGATTTAGGTTCGTGCATTTGCCCCCCTGAAAGTGCGCTGCAACATACTATTATGGCGATGCAGCAGCAATTTTTGTTTCAAACACGCGCAAACCGCGTCTATGGTTCGGCTTCGTATGGCTCGGCCCCGGTGGCACTTGGGTCGATTCAATTTAAAAGCGCTTTGAGGGAAATGGAGACCTTTCGTGAACCTCAAGCAGCTCGCCCACATGTTGGCGCTTTCGCAAACCACGGTAAGCCGTGCGCTGAACGGCTATCCCGAGGTCAACGAGGAGACGCGCAGGCGTGTCATGGATGCCGCCAAGCGCCATGGCTATCGCCCCAACCCGAGCGCGCGCCGGCTGGCGACCGGCAAGACCGGCATGATCGGCTATGTCCTGCCGACCGGTGCGTCTGTCGACATCGACCCGCATTTCGTCGAGTTCCTGTCCGGCCTTGGCGACTATGCCCGCTCGCACGAGCTCGACCTTGTGCTGTCGCCGGCCGACGCCGACGACCAGGAAACCACTTACCGGCGCATCGTCGCCAACCGGCAGGTCGACGCTGTTTATATCTCCTCGCCGAGGCCCGTTGACCGGCGCGTGGCGCTGGTCAACACGCTCGGCATTCCCTTCATCGTCCATGGCCGCAGCGAAGGCTTTGATTTCGACTATGCCTTTACCGACATCGACAATGAGGGCGCCTTCCACGAGGCGGCCAGGCTGCTGATCCAGCTCGGTCATCGGCGGCTGGCGCTGATCAATGGCGACGACCGCGAGACCTTCGCCATTCATCGCGAACGCGGCGTGCGCCGGGCGCTCGCCGCGAGCGGACTGACATTGAGCGAACGCCATGTCTGCTCGGTTGATATGACCGAGGAGAACGGCTATCGCGCCACCAGGCGTTTGCTGGAAGAAGGCGACGCGCCGACGGCGATCGCCTGCTCCAGCCTGATCATGGCGCTGGGCGTCGTGCGCGCCGTGCGCGACCTCGGCCTGAGCATTCCGGGCGACGTGTCGCTGATTGCCCATGATGACGTCTTCCCCTGGCTGAGGCCGGAGAATTTCTCGGTGCCGCTGTCGACGACGCGTTCATCGATCCGTCTTGCCGGCGCCCGCGTCGCCGAGCGGCTGGCGGCACGGATCTCGGGACTGGAGGAGGGCGCCCGCGGCGAGGTCTGGCCGGTCGACCTGGTGGTCAGGGGATCGGTGGCGGGGGCGCCTGTTTAGAACGGTCTCCCGAAAGGCTGCAAGCGCCGACCTCACTCCTTCACCACCGCCGCCGCCTTGATGTCCAGCAGCCCATAGCCGAAGTCATTGTCGCGTCCCGTTGGGCCGAGGTCTTTCGCCGTTGCCGCGAGCGCCTTTTCGATGTCGTCGACCGAACGATCGGGCGCGGCATGGATAAGATTGGCGATGGCGCCACTTACGATCGCCGCCGCGAACGAGGTGCCGGTGACCACATCCGAGCCGGCGCCGCTCGGCGCCACCATCTCGACGCCGGGCGCCGAGATGAAGACATAGGCGCCGCGATTGGCCTGCGGCATCAGCCCGTCCTTGGCGTCGGTGGCAGTCACCGCGATGACGCCGTCGAAGGCGGCCGGATAGCCATAGGGCGCCTTCGGCCCGTTGTTGCCGGCTGCGGCGACCAGCACCATGCCGAGCGCGCGGGCATTGCGGCAGGCGACGCCGAGCAGGTCGTTCTTCGGCCCGACGAAGCTCATGTTGATGATGCGCACGTCCTGCTCCGCCGCCCAGTCGAGCGCCGACAGGATGACGTCCATGGTCGATTTGCCGCCCTCGAAGGCACGTGCGTGGTAGATTTTTGCGCCCGGCGCCATGCCTTCCAGCGTACCGACGCCGGCGATCAGCCCGTCGATCGACGTGCCGTGATCGCGCTTTTCGATCGGCACGTCGGGCATGGCGTCGAACTGCCCGGCAATGACGCCCGACAGCGCCGGGTTGGTGTCGTCGATGCCGGTGTCGATCACCGCAATGCGGACGTTTTCGCCGCTGGCCTGCTTGGCATCTAGCGCGATACGATCGAACGCATAGTTGACGATGCCGGCGGCCTGCTGCAGCGAATAGACATGGTTGGGCTCGCGCCGCTGGGTGCGGCCGTCGGCGGCCAGTTGCGCCAAAACGACGCCGACGGGCCGGCCGTCGGGAATGCCGAAGCGCACCAGCGTGGTGCCAAGCAGCCGCGACTGGCGCTGCGAGCGCACCTGCAGGCCGAAGGAGGCGGCGATCTGCTGGACAGCGCCGGCATCGCCGTCGATGGTCACCAGCACCTCGTCGGGCACGAAATCGCCAACCACCGCGCGCCGCGGCTGAACGGCGATGAGATCGGTCGGCGAGACGATCGGGCCGCCGGGCGGGGGGCCGGCTTGAGTGTCGGCAGGCGGCGTCGCAGGCGCCGGCCGTGGCGTCGGCACAGGGGTTGGAGGCGCCGCCGGGTTGGGAAACAGGTCGACGATCAGCGCCGGCAGGAAGACGGCGCCGGATTGGCCTGCGTCCGCTCCGCTCTTTGTGTCATTGCCATCCTTGGCGCAGTTGGCGCCCGCCGCGTTGGTCCCGTCGCGGCAGTCGATTTTCGTCTGGTCTGGATTGGGGTCGTTGGTCTGCGCCGACGCGGGCACGGCGGCGATTGTCATCGCCGCCGCAAGCATTGCCGCAAATCGAATGACTGCCTCAGCCGCCATCAGCCGGTTTCCTTCCCTCGATCACGGTCTCCGTGAAGGGCTGGGCGGCAATAAGGCCGATTTGCTTGGTGTAGTCGGCTGCGTTGGCAGCCGGGATGCCAAGCCGGAACACGCCGTCGGCGGTCGGTCCACCGATGATCTTCAGCCCGTTGCTGCCAAGGAAGGCGGATATGTCCGACATCTTGGCATCCGGCTTGAACTTGACCAGGGCGAACGGCATTTTCGCCAGATCGTCTTGCGCGCCGGCAATCTCGAAATCATTGCCCTTGCCGCCAGGCTCGACAAACGACTGCACCATGACCAGGGCCAGCAGAACCGCGGCTGCTGCCCAGGCGACACCGACCGGCACCGCCATGAAGCGGCCCCAGGCCTGCGCCAGCCAGGACGATCCCGCCGGCTTGCGCGCAGGCCCGGCCTCGGCGTCGAGTGCCTTGGCGAAGCGGCTGAGCGCATCGGCCGGCGGCCGGATTGCTTCGTTGGCGGCCGTGGCGCCGGAGAACTCGGCTTCAGCCTCGCCAAGGGCGGCAAGTGCGGCCGGATCGCTGGCCAGCCATTCCTCGACTGCTTCCAGGTCGGAACCTTCCAGCGAGCCGTTCAGGTAGAACGGCAGGAGCGTTTCCATTTCGTCGCGGCGCGACATCTTTTCAGCGGCGCTCATGGCCACCCCCTATCGTAACCGGCGGCCTTGAGGGCCTCGCCGAGTTTCTTGCGGGCGTAGAACATCCGGGTCTTGACGGTGGCGACCGGAATGTCGAGCACCTCGCCGATTTCGCTCACCGACTGTCCGTGATAATAGGCAAGATCGATCACCACGCGGTGCTCTTCGGGCAAGGCGTTGACGAAGCGCCGCAAGGCGGCCGCCTTGTCTTCCTTCATGGTGACGACTTCCGGGGTGTCGGCGCTGTCGGGCACCGCCGCGGCGGCCTCGTCGTCGATCCAGTCTTCCTTCTTCTTGCGCAGCAAGGACAGCGCCTTGAAACGGGCGATGCCGAGCAGCCATGTCGAGACTTCTGAGCGTCCTTCGAAACCTGGCGCCTGGCGCCACAGCTCGAGAAACACTTCGTTGGCGATATCATCGGCCATCATTTCCGATCCCGTCTGGCGTGCCACGAAGCGGTAGACCCGCGCGTGGTGACGCATGAACAGGAGCCGCACGGCGGCACGGTCGCCCTTCGCGACCCGGTCGACAAGCGCGCGATCGGTCTCCGTCGCTGCCGTCATGGCCGGTCGAGCCGCCTGGCTCCTGTCTGCTCTGTCGCTGATCGGTCCAAAAAGGTTCATCCTCCGCCAAGGAATTTTGGGAGGCTAGCCGAAGTCATTGGGTGTTGCCAGAGGCAGGGGCTTCCCTTCTCTCCTTGTGGGAGAAGGTCGATCGGCGCAGCGCCGAGACGGTTGAGGGGTGCGCCAAGGATCGCCGTCCCTGCCAAGCTGGAACATCCCTCATCCGTCGCCTTCGGCGACACCTTCTCCCGCAAGGGGAGAAGGCAGGGTCGCGCTCAGCTCAAGAACGGCTTCGCTTTCATCGTGGCCGGTATTGCCACACCCAGCCGGCTCAGCACCGTTGGCGCCAGCTGCAGCTGGTCGAGCAGCGTCTCAGCCTGCGGCCCCTTGCCGGGCCCGAAATAATACAGCGCGAAATCCTGCATCTCGTCGTCATGACCGCCATGATGACCCCGGTCGGTCTGGCCGTGGTCGGCAGTAACCATGACCTCATAGCCGGCTTCGATCCAGCGCGGCAGGAAGGCGGCCAGCATGCCGTCCATCGCATAGACGGCATGGTCCATTTCGTGGCAGTCGTGGCCGAAGCGGTGTCCCATCGAGTCCAACGTGCAGGTGTGCAGGATGCCGTAGTCGATGCCATGGCGTTTCGTCAGCATCGTCAGCGTCGCGAACAGGTCGACATCGCTCGGCGTCATCTGGTTGCGGAGATTGTAACCGGTCATGGTGTGGAAGCGGCCATGCGTGATCGGCCCGCTTGGCTCGTCGAATTCCATGTCCTCGACCAGGTCGAACGGATAGGCGCGGAAGAATTCCGACCAGTAGGAATGGGTCACCGCCCCCGTCTTGCCGCCTGCCTTGCGGATCTCGGAGAAGATATCGGGCTGCCCGACGCGGAACCGGTTCTCGTTGGAGAGAATGCCATGCACCTGCGGTGAAACCCCGGTGTGGATCGACGCATAGCAGCAGGCTGAAGTCGACGGCAGCACCGAGCGCATCTTCCAGACGCGCGCCTCGCCCGATTGCACCCAACCTTCGAGATTGCCCATCAGCCGGCGCCAGTTCCTGTAAGGCACGCCATCGAGGATGATCAGCAAAAGCTTGGATTTGAGCGCCATGGGCTGCTCCATGCGGTTGGCGGTTGAAACGGGAACGCCGTGTGCCGTCCCGGGCACACGGCGTTCTTGATAGATGAAATCGGACGATCAGAGTCCGCTCAAGCGTTGAGCCAGCACTCGGCAAGCGCGTAGCCGTCCATCATTTCGCCGATAGGGCTCTTGGCATAGCCACCGATCTTGTTGGTGGCGGCCGCGTCGATGAACTGGTTGAAGAAGGGCACGATCAGCCCGCCTTCGTCACGCATCATCACTGCCATATCGTGGTAGATCGCCTGGCGCTTGGCCTGGTCGAGCTCGCCGCGCGCGGTAAACAGCATCTTGTCGAATTCCGGCCGCTTGAAGCGCGTGTCGTTCCAGTCGGCTGTCGAGACATAGCCGGTGGAATACATCTGGTCCTGCGTGGCGCGTCCGCCCCAGTAGGAGAGCGAGAAAGGCTGCTTATTCCAGACCTCCGACCAGTAGCCGTCGCCGGGTTCGCGCTTGATCTCGATCTTGATGCCGGCTTTGGCGCAGGACTGCTGATAGAGCTGTGCGGCATCGACGGCGCCCGGGAAGGCGACGTCCGAGGTGCGCAGCACGATCGAGCCGCTGTGGCCTGATTTCTTGTAGGCTGCGGCCGCCTTGTCCGGATCGAACTTGCGCTGTTCGATGTCGGCGGAAAACAGCGGATAGGCCTCGTTGATCGGGAAGTCGTTACCCACCGAGCCATAGCCGCGCAGGATCTTTTCCAGCATCTCGTCACGGTCCATGGCAAGCTTCAGCGCCATGCGCAGGTCGTTGCTCTCGAAGGGTGCGGTGTCGCAGAACATGTTGAACGGGTAATAGCCCTTGCCCGATGCGTTCTCAATGCTGACGCCGGGAATACGCTTGACGAGGTCGACCACCTTGGGCTCGACGCGGTTGATCATGTGCACCTGACCACCCTGCAAGGCAGCCAACCGCGCCGTTGCATCGTTGATGACGATGATCTCGACTTGGTGGGCATGGCCGGCCTTGTCGCCCAGCCAGTAATTGGCGAAACGTTCGCCGCCATGGCGAACGCCTGGCTGGTTGACGGAGACCTTGTAGGGACCGGCGCTGATGCCGGCGTTCGGATCGTCCTTGCCGCCATTCGGCTGGATGACGAGATGGTAGTCGGCCATCAGATAGGGGAAGTCGGCATCGGCGTCGCCGAGCGTGACGATGACTTCCTTGCCGCTCGCCTTGACGCCCTTGATGTTCTTGAGGATGCCAAGTGCTCCCGACTTGGACTTCTCGTCGGCATGGCGTTCGATGGTGGCGGCAACATCCTCGGCGCCGACCGTCTTGCCATTGTGGAACTCGATGCCGTCGCGGATCTTGATCGTCCATGTCTTGGCGTCGGCCGAGGCGCCGATTTCTTCGGCAATCAGGTTGACCAGCTTGTTGTCGGGGGTAAGCCGCACAAGATACTCGCCCCAGAGCTTGCCGAAGCTGAAGGTGACCTGGCTGAGGTTCAGCGCCGGATCGAGGCTGTTGGTCGATTCACCGCCCTGCAGGCCTGCCTTGATGGTGCCGCCCTTAACTGCCGTCTGGGCGAAAGCCTTGCCGGCCAGCGCCGGTATCAGGGCTGCTGACACGCCAAGCGCGGCGGCGCGCCCGAGAAAGGCGCGGCGCGATATCCGGCCTTGACCGGCAAGTTCGGCGAGATAATCGAGTTCAGTCTTCATGTCCTACCCCTGTTTAAAAGTCGTGCGAGCGGCGCTCGTCCCGAAAGACATGTGGCGTTCTAGTGTTGCATCCCGATGACGGTCGCCGGCGCCCCATGTGGCGGGCTGGCCTGACGCAATTTCCGGGGGGAAGCGCCGTGCATTTCTTCCGGGAGTACCGGTTCCCAGTTTTCCCGGAATTGCTTTAGTTCCCCGCGCTGGCCATGCGCCGCCCCTTGATTGCCTTTTCCAGCCAGCCGATTTCCATCTCTGGAACCGAGGAGAGCAGCAGGTCGGTGTAGGCGTCGAAGGGCGGGCTCAGCACCTTGCTCTTGGGGCCGTAGCGCACCACCTCGCCGCGATACATAACCGCGATCGAATCGGCGATCGACTTCACAGTGGCGAGGTCATGCGTGATGAACAGATAGGCGACGTTCTCCTCCTTCTGCAGCTCCAGCAGCAGCTTGAGGATGCCGTTGGCGACCAGCGGATCGAGCGCCGAGGTCACCTCGTCGCAGATGATCAGCTTCGGCTTGGCGGCAAGCGATCGGGCAATGCAGACACGCTGTTTCTGACCGCCGGAAAGCTCGGCCGGGTAGCGATCGGAAAAGCCCTTGCCCATCTCGATCTTGTCGAGCAGTTCGGCGACGCGTCTGTCGCGTTCGCGGCCGCGCATGCCGAAATAGAACTCCAGCGGCCGCCCGATGATGGTGGCGACGGTCTGGCGGGGATTCATCGCCACGTCGGCCATCTGGTAGATCATCTGCAACTGGCGCAAATCCTCCTTCGGCCGGTCGGCCAGCCGGTTGGCCAGCGGACGTCCGTCGAAGGTTACCGTACCCGCTTCGGGTGGCAAAAGCCCGGTGATGGCGCGTGCCAGCGTCGATTTGCCGGAGCCTGACTCGCCGACGACGGCCAGAGTCTGACCCGGATAGATGTCGACCGAGACGTTCTTCAGCACCTTGATGTCGCTGCGGCCATAGGCGGCGGTGACGTTCTTCACCGACAGGAACGGCGTCGTGCCGGGCTTCTGCTCCTGGTGTTCGATCTCATGCACCGAAACAAGCGCGTTGGTATACTCCTGGCGCGGCTCCTTGATGATCTGCCGTGTGCCGCCCCATTCGACCAGCCTTCCATGGCGCAGCACCATGATCTCGTCTGAAACCTGGGCAACGACGGCAAGGTCGTGCGTGATGTAGAGCGCAGCGACATGGGTGTCGCGGATGGCGTCCTTGATCGCCGCCAGCACGTCGATCTGCGTCGTCACGTCGAGCGCCGTTGTCGGCTCGTCGAAGACGATCAGGTCCGGCTCGGAGCAGAGTGCCATCGCCGTCATCACACGCTGCAGCTGGCCGCCCGAGACCTGGTGCGGGAAGCGCTCGCCGATGGTTTCGGGGTTGGGCAGGCTGAGCTTCTTGAACAGCGCAACCGCGCGCTTCTCGGCCTCGGCGCGCGTCGCGGTGCCGTGCAGCAGCGTGGCTTCCACCACCTGATCCATCAGCCGGTGCGCCGGGTTGAAGGCCGCTGCTGCCGACTGCGCGACATAGCAGACCTCGCGACCGCGTAATTTGCGGAAGCCG
The DNA here is from genome assembly GCF_003997495.1 of Mesorhizobium sp. M7A.F.Ca.US.008.03.1.1. Taxonomy (GTDB): domain Bacteria; phylum Pseudomonadota; class Alphaproteobacteria; order Rhizobiales; family Rhizobiaceae; genus Mesorhizobium. Next base: position 107,452 of record NZ_RZRU01000012.1, read on the forward strand.
TCCTTGCCGCCCTTGAGGATGTCGCGGCCGTTCAGGATGACCTCACCGCCGGTGATGCGCACGCCACCGCGGCCATAGCCCATCGACGACAGGCCGATGGTCGACTTGCCGGCCCCGGATTCGCCGATCAGGCCGAGCACCTTGCCCTTCTCGAGCGTCAGCGAGACATCGTGCACCAGCACGATGTTCTTCGGCGGCTCCCCGGGCGGGAAGACGGTGGCCTCGATGCGCAGATTGCGGATGTCGAGCAGCAGGCCGGGTTTCGCTTTGCTGTCGGCCATCACCCGCGTCCTCCCTTGAGGCTTGTCGTCCGGTTGAGCACCCAGTCGGCAACCAGGTTGACGGAAATCGCCAGCAGGGCGATCGCCGCCGCCGGGATGAGTGCGGCCGCGATGCCGAAGACGATGCCGTCCTTGTTTTCCTTGACCATTCCGCCCCAGTCGGCGTCCGGTGGCTGCACGCCAAGGCCGAGGAACGACAGCGTCGACAGGAACAGCACCGCGTAGATGAAGCGCAGGCCGAGTTCGGAAACCAGCGGCGACAATGCGTTGGGCAGTATTTCGCGGAAGATGATCCAACCGTTGCCCTCACCACGCAGTTTAGCCGCCTCGACATAGTCCATGACGTTGATGTCGACGGCGACCGCGCGCGACAGGCGATAGACGCGGGTCGAATCCAGAATGCCCATCACCAGGATCAGCGTCACCAGATTGGTCGGCAGCACGGACAGCACGACGAGACCCATGATCAGCGTCGGGATCGACATCAACAGATCGACGAGGCGCGACAGCAGCGTATCGAACCAGCCGCCGAAGACGGCCGCCGAGAAGCCGAGGATGGCGCCGAGCGAGAATGACAGCGCGGTGGCCAGCACCGCGATAAACAAAGTGATACGGGCGCCGTAGATCATGCGCGAAAGCAGGTCGCGGCCGAGATTGTCGGTGCCCAGCAAATGGGCGGCCGACATCGGTTCCCAGACATCGCCGACGATTTCGCCGTTGCCGTGCGGCGCGATCCAGGGGGCGAAGACCGCCGCCAGCACGAACAGTGCCGTCAGCACGATGCCGATCAGCGCGGGGATGGGGATGCGTTTGATATCGAGCATATCCGCCCCCTATTTCGGATGTCTGAGACGCGGATTGGCGACGATCGCCGCTATGTCCGCAATGATGTTCAGGCTGATATAGACGGCGGCGAAGATCAGGCCGACCGCCTGCACCACCGGCACGTCTCGCTTGGTGACGTGGTCGACCAGATACTGTCCCATGCCCGGATAGACGAAGATCACCTCGACCACGACGACGCCGACGATGAGGTAGGCGAGGTTGAGCATGACGACGTTGATGATCGGCGCGATGGCATTGGGGAAGGCGTGCTTGCGGATGACGTTGAAAGCCGACAGGCCCTTCAGTTCCGCCGTCTCGACATAGGCCGATTGCATGACATTGAGGATCGCCGCGCGTGTCATGCGCATCATGTGGGCGAGCACGACCAGCGTCAGCGCGGCCGCCGGCAGAGCGATCGCCTGCATGCGCTCGCCAAAAGGCATGCCGTCATAGACGGTCGAGATGCCCGGGAAGATTTGCCATTTCACGGCGAAGAAATAGACCAGCACATAGCCGATGAAGAATTCGGGAAACGAGGTCGAGGCCAGCGCTAGCCCGGAGATTAGCTTGTCGACCCAGCCATTGCGGTAGCGCACCGCGATCAGGCCGAGGATGATCGCCAGCGGCACGGCGACGATCGCCGCCCAGAAGGCGAGGAACAGCGTGTTCCACAGTCGTCCCTTGATCGACGTGGCGATATCCTGGCCGCTCGACATGGCAGTGCCGAGATCGCCGGTCAGCACGCCGCCCAGCCAATGAAAATACCTGAGATAGGCTGGCTGGTTGAGCCCGAGTTGCTCGCGCAGATTGGCAAGCGACTCCGGCGTCGCCGATTGTCCGAGAATGGCTTGCGCGACGTCGCCGGGCAAGATCTGGGTGCCGGCGAAGATCAGGACCGAAACGGCCAACAAGAGGAGAATGCCCAGCGCAACGCGCTGGGCCACCAGTTTCAAGATGGGTGAGGACATATCCGCAAGGCCAGGCTCAGGCTTCGAGCCAGCACTTCGCCAGCGCGTAGCCGTTCATCAGCTCCTGATGCGGATCGTCGACCCAGCCGCCGACCTTGGCGCCGGTAGCGTCGATGAACTGGTTGAACATCGGCAGGATCAGGCCGCCATCGTCTCGTACCAGGACAGCCATGTCATGGTACATCTGCTTGCGCTTGGTCTCGTCGAGCTCGGCGCGCGCGGCCAGCACCATCTTGTCGAAGTCCGGGCGCTTGAAACGCGTGTCGTTCCAGTCGGCGGTCGACAGATAAGCGGTGGAGTACATCTGGTCCTGGGTAGAGCGGCCGCCCCAGTAGGAAGCGCAGAAGGGTTGCTTGTTCCAGACCTCGTTCCAATAGCCGTCGCCGGGCTCACGCTTCAGCTCGATCTGGATGCCGGCCTTGGCCGCGCTCTGCTGGAACAACTGCGATGCATCGACGGCGCCCGGGAAAGCGACGTCCGAGGTCCGCAGCAGAACGGCGCCATCGTGGCCCGATTTCTTGAAGTGGAACTTGGCCTTGTCGGGATCGTACTTGCGCTGCTCGATCTCGGTAAACAGTGGATAGGACGCATTGATCGGGAAGTCGTTGCCGAGCGAGCCGTAGCCGCGCAGGATCTTGTCCAGCATTTCCTCGCGGTCGATGGCCAGCTTGAGTGCCATGCGCAGATCGGCGTTGTCGAACGGCGCCGTGTTGCAATGCATGATGAACACGTAGTGGCCGGGACCCGCATGGTTGCGGATGGTGACGCCCGGCAGGCGCTTGATCAGGTCGACGATCTTCGGCTCGACGCGGTTGATCATGTTGACCTGGCCGCCCTGCAGGGCGGCCGTGCGCGCCGTCGCATCGTTGATGACGATGAGCTCGATCTGGTCGGCATGGCCCATCTTGTCGCCCTGCCAGTAATTGGCGAAACGCTCGCCGCCATGGCGCACGCCGGGCTCATTGGTCGTGACCTTGTAAGGGCCGGCCGAGATGCCTGCGTCGGCCTTGTCCTTGCCGCCATTCGGTTGGACGATCAGGTGATAGTCGCTGAGCAGATAGGGCAGATCGGCATTGGCTTCTTTCAGGGTCAGCACGACTTCCTTGCCGCTGGCCTTGATGGTCTCGATGCCCTTCATGTAGCCGAGCGCGCCGGATTTCGACTTCTCGTCGGAATGGCGCTCAAGTGTGGCGGCCACGTCCTCGGCGGTCACGGTCTTGCCGTTGTGGAATTCGACGCCGTCGCGGATCTTCAGCGTCCACACCTTGGCGTCGTCCGACGAGCCGATCTCCTCGGCGATGCGGTTCTCGAGCTTGCCTTCCGGCGAAAGCTCGACAATCAATTCGCCCCACATCTTGCCGAAGGCGAACGGCACCTGGGTCATGAACAGTGCCGGATCAAGGCTGTTGGTGGACTCGCCGCCGACAAGTCCGGCCTTCAGTGTGCCGCCCTTGACCGGGCCAGCCGCGCGTGCCGCGCTTGAAAGCATTGAGTTGGCGAAGGGTGCGGAGATACCGAGCGCTGCCGCCCGGCCGAGAAAATCACGACGGCTCAGTTTGCCCGACGCGACACGCCGGCTAAGAAATTCCAGTTCGTTCGACATTTTGAGTTCCTCACTCTGTTGGTTCGACTCTGCGGTCGTTTTTCTTGCTTCTTGTGAGGAGAATAATGACCGCAAGGGAAAGCGGTAAGCAAGACCGAATGCGACATGCCGTGGCGTAAATCGTACGTCGCAATTGGACCAATGAACTCGGCGCTCAAAGAAGCGCCCGCGGCACCTTCTCTTCGAAATTGCGCTCGAAGACGAGGGTTTCGTCCTCATAGGCCTCGATTCTGGCGCTGACGATGAAGTTTTGCGCGTCCGACCGCATTTCGGCGGATGTCTCGGTGCGTACCGACCATCCGTTTCGCGACAAGGTCTGCGTCCAGTGCGTCTTCCCGGAGGCCGACAGCGGATCGTCGGGATGGATCGTCCAGGTCTCGCGGGCGATGCTGCCATTGGCGAGGCCATGGGCGAGATCGCGCACCTCGCCGAAGTCATCAACGATGGAAAGCGTCACTATTCCGGTCTTTTCATCACGATCGACATGACGTTCGGAACTGGTGGCGCGGATCGTCTCCGTTGCCCAGGGGGTGGCCCCTTCTGGCTCGGCGAACGTTACTTCGTCGCCTGTCGCCAGCGGCCGCAGCGGCAAACTGAGCGTCGCCGCCGACAAGGTGAGCTGTACCCGCTCCGGCGACGGCCAGATAGCAGGCCAATAGGCATTCGAAACGGCAACACGCAGCCGGTGGCCGGCCGGCACGCGATAGGCGCATTGATCGAGCACGACGCGCACCGAGACGGTTTCGCCCGGCACCAGCGCCTCGGGAAATTCGTGCGAATTGCGGTGCGTCAGATTGAGTACGCCATAGGAGATCAACTCCGAGGCGCCGTCGGGATGCACATCGCAAAGCCGGACGGCGATGTTGGCCTGCGGACGATCAGAGGATAGCTGCAGCTCGACCTCCGGCGCTCCGACGATGTCGATCGGCTCGCCGAGTTCCGGCTGGTCGAAACACACCGACAGGGCATCATCAGGGCGTTGGTCTCCGGGCAATTCGGGGCCGAAGGTGAAGGGAAAATACTCGCCGCCGGCCAGGCCGCAGCTTTGCGGTGAGGCGACGATGGCGGGCTTTTCGCCTGCGGGGATCAGATCGACCGTTTGCGTCTTGATGGCTGGCGAGGGCCATTCCTGCTCCGCCACCCAGCGGCCCGGACGTTCGGGATGCCAGCGCGCCGGACGCACGCTGTCCATGACATAGGCGCGGTAGGCCGGGTCGGACTCGACACCGGTGTCGACACCCTTCAGCCAGCGGTCCCACCAGCGCAAAGCCTCCTGCAGGAAGCCGATGGCGGGTTTTGGTCCTGCGTAATGCGGGTATTTGTGGATCCATGGCCCGATAATGCCCTTGACCGGGGCTTCGATATTGCTGGCCAGATGCGAGACCGTGTTGCGGTAGCCGTCATGCCAGCCGCCGATCGACAGCACTGCCGCTTTGACGGCGGAAAAATCCTCGCAGATCGAGCCGCGCTTCCAGTAGGCATCGCGGTGCTGGTGCTTCAGCCACAGCGGCGCCAGGAAGGACTGGTTCTCCAGCCGGGTCAGCCACAGATCGCGCCATCTGTTGTCGCCGGCCAGCAGCGGGTCCGGCGGCCGCGACGAGTAGGACAGCATCGTCGAGGCCCAGCCGAAATTCTCAATCAGCAGGCAGCCGCCCTTGTAGTGGATGTCGTCGGCATAGCGGTCGACGGTCGAGCACAGGCTGATCACCGCCTTCAGCGCCGGCGGCTGCTTGGCCGCCACCTGCAGGCAGTTGAAGCCGCCCCAGGAAATGCCCATCATGCCGACATTCCCGTTGCACCAGGGCTGGCTTGCCGCCCAGGCGATGACGTTGCAGGCATCCTGCAATTCCTGCTCGGAATATTCGTCGTCCATCAGCCCTTCGGAATCGCCATTGCCGCGCATGTCGACGCGGATCGAGGCATAGCCGTGCCCGGCGAAATAGGGATGCGTCAGCTGATCGCGAAAGATGGTGCCGTCACGCTTGCGGTAAGGCAGATGCTCGAGGATCGCCGGCACCGGATCATCGCCGGCATCTTCCGGCATCCACACCCGTGCCGACAGCCGGCAGCCATCCGGCATGACGATGGCCATATCAGGGAATTCAACGACCTTGCGGGGAAATTCGGTGACGGTTTTCATGGCCGCATAACGCCCCGCGGCGCGCCGACTTTCAATCGCCATTCGCGACTGGAGCAGCGAAAAATGCGACCTGTGCCGCTACCGCAGTTCATCCAGCAGTTCGGGATGCTTTTCCAGCAGCGTCATCAATTGAATAGTCGGGCCACTCGGTTCGATCAGGCCCCTTTCATACTTGTCAAAGGCATTCTCGCCGACCTTGAACAGAGATCCTGCCTCGCGCTGCGACAGATTGAGCTTTGTGCGCATGCGGCGGATGGTTGCCGGGGCAGGCACACCATCGATCTTCTCCTTGAGAACGCGAAGCGCGGCATCGACGGCAGCCATGTCATCTCCGACATGCACACCCTCGTCACCGGATGCTGGATAGTAACCCGGAAGGTCGACAATTATGCTCTCGCCCTTGTACGCAACGGTGAACGGACGCACTTCACGCGTGAGCGTTTCCCCAGTTTCGGGGGAAGTCATGGTCCGATTTTCTTCTCTTGTCGCCATGGTCATTTCTCCTTGAACGACATGACCGTGAACTCGGTCACGACATCCGCTTGGAATTTCACGTAGAGGATCAGATTGCGCACCGGCACGTGATAGACATCCTGCCAGACCCGATGATCCGCAAAGGTCGTCATAGACTTCACGAACATTCTTCGTGTCATGCCGCCGATCACCTCGACGACACCGCCGGTCGAAGCCAAGACCGGTGGCATCCCGCAGAGCGGACGTCGTGATCGCCAGCGTATTGACAGACCCGAACGTCGTCTTGATGGCATCAAGATCGTAGGTGGGCCTGCGTTTCTCCATAACACAATATGCCACCATAAAGGTGGCAATTCAAGAGTGTCCCCCGGCAGCCTAAGAACCTAGTTTAGCGGAATGTCGTTGTCGGCTTTGTTTGCCTGATAGGCGCCGGACAACTCGTCGTAGCGCGCCGAAATCGCGCCGATGCGTGTTTCCAGCCGTTGCCGCTCTGCCTCGGGCAACGCCCGCACCAGCCTGCGGATCGAAAAGCTCTTCCAATAGGCATTTTCAGTGTTGTAGCCGCCGGGGTCGAGGGTGAAGACCTCTTTCAGGATTTTCAGGTCGTGCGGGATGGCGAAGCTGTCGCGCGAATCCTCGTGACTGAACAGATAGTAGAAATTGTCGAAGCCGGTCCAGGTGATCGCCGACAGGCACAGCGAGCATGGCTCATGCGTGGCGACGAAGATGGCGTCCTTGGTGTCGACGCGCTCGGCCCTGGGCATTTCGTAGAAACGCTTCAGGCAATGCACCTCGCCATGCCAGAGCGGGTTTTCGATCTCGTTGTTGGTCTCGGCCAGCACCAGCGAACGGTCCCTCTTGCGCAGGATCGCCGCGCCGAACAGCTTGTTGCCATGGGCGACGCCTTCGGCCGTCTTCGGCACGATATCATGCTCGATGACGTCGAGCAGGCGGTCGATCAGCGAAATGTCGGTCATTACAGCGTCTCCTGCTGCATGTCGCCCAAAAGTGCCCCCGGTTTTGGGGTAACGACATGCACAAAAATTAAGGGAGATGGATCTCGTAGGCGTGCGAGAAATGGAATTCCACGAGGTTGGAGCCGTCGCCGCCACGGTCAACGATCAGGAAATCCTGGGCCTCGCCGAGCGGCGTCAGCACGCCATGCCAGAGATTGCGTCGGTAGTTGATGCCTTGGCCGGGCGCGGTGATGAAGGCATGCGGCTCGCCCGGTCCCTGATCGCCGTCATGGCAGACAACGACCAGGAAAGGGCGCGGCGACAGCGGAATGAAGGCCTGGCTGCCGAAGGGGTGGCGCTCGACCATGCTCAGCTTCAGCGGCAGTTCGTAGGGTGTGCCGCGCACCATCGAGATCAGCACACGGGCGTTCGGTCCGGTTGCTTCGGCGGTGGCGAGATCGTGATAGCGCTCGGCCCTGCCGCCATTGATCGGGTAATGGTTGTCGCCGCCCATGTCGATGACGTTGCCGAAGGGGGCAAAGCTCTCGCGGGTCAGCGGCCGCGCGACGATGCGGGTCATGGGGCGCGCTTTGCTATGCCGGCGCCGCCGAGCTTGGCGTGCCGGTTGACGTCCTTGTAGAGCAGATAGCGGAATTTTCCTGGGCCGCCGGCATAGCAGGCCTGCGGGCAGAAGGCGCGCAGCCACATATAGTCGCCGGCCTCGACCTCCACCCAGTCTTGGTTGAGGCGATAGACCGCCTTGCCTTCCAGCACATAGAGACCGTGCTCCATGACATGGGTCTCGGCGAAGGGAATGACCGCGCCGGGTTCCAGCGTGACAATGGTCATGTGCATGTCGTGGCGCAAATCGGCCGGATCGACGAACCGCGTCGTCGCCCAGCGGCCTTCGGTGCCGAGCATCGGCGTCGGCGCGATCTCCTGTTCGTTTGTGAAGAAGGCTTCCGGCACATCGAGACCGTCGACCGCCTCGTAAGCCTTGCGAATCCAGTGGAAGCGCACGTCGGCCTTGCTTTCGTTGCGAACTGTCCAGCCGCTGGTCGGCGGCAGGAAGGCAAAGCCGCCGGGCCGCAGGACATGCTCCTTGCCGGCCAGCAGAACCGTCAGCTCGCCCTCGACCACGAACAGCGCGCCCTCGGCGCCGGCATCGGGTTCCGGCCGGTCGCTGCCGCCGCCGGGCGCGACCTCGACAATGTATTGCGAGAACGTTTCGGCAAAGCCGGACAGCGGTCGCGACAAGATCCAGACGCGGGTCTTGTCCCAGAACGGCAACGCACTGGTCACGATGTCCTGCATGACACCCCGGGGAATGACGGCATAGGCCTCGGTGAAGACGGCGCGGCCGGTCAGAAGCTCGCTCTGGCCGGGGTGGCCGCCATGCGGGGCGTAATAGGTTCGCTCGGGCATCCTGATCGTATCCATGGGTTCAAACCTATTGCGGAAGCATGTCCTTGAGGCGGAGCAGCGCGATGCGCTCGACCTGTTTGCAGGCGGTCTCGAATTCGACGCCGCGGCTGTTGCCGATGCGCGCCTCGAATTCCGCCAGGATTTCCTCCTTCGTCTTGCCCTTCACCGCGATGATGAAGGGGAAGCCGAAGGTGGTGACGTAGGCGGCGTTGAGCTTGGAAAACAGTTCGCGCTCCTTGTCGGTCAGCGCGTCGAGGCCGGCCGAGGCCTGCTCCCTGGTCGATTCCGCCGTCAGCCGCCTGGCCTTGGCCAGCTTGCCGGCAAGGTCGGGATGGGCGTTGAGCACCGAAAGCCGCTCGGCCTCGCTGGCGGAACGGAAGATACGGCAGAGCGCATTGTGCAAGCCGCCGGCCGTGTCATGCGCCGGCCCCAGCTCCAGCTCGTAGGCGCGTTCTGCGATCCAGGGCGAATGCTCGAAGACGCCACCGAAGGTGTGGACGAAGGTCTCGAACTCCATCTTGGATGGACGCAGTGCCGCCGGCTTGTAAGGATGATTCTCCTGCCAGTGGCGGGCGATGTCGACGCGCCGCGCCAGCCAGACCTTGTCGTGCGACTTCACATAGTCGACGAAACGCTTCAGCGCCGCCACCCGGCCCGGCCGCCCGACGAGGCGGCAATGCAGGCCGATGTTCATCATGCGCGGCCGCCCTGCCTGCCCCTCGGCATAGAGCGTGTCGAAGCTGTCCTTCAAATAGGCAAAGAACTGGTCGCCCGAGTTGAAGCCCTGCGGCGTGGCGAAGCGCATGTCGTTGGCGTCGAGCGTATAGGGGATGATGAGCTGCGTGCCACCCTCATGCTCGAACCAGTACGGCAGTTCGTCGTCATAGGTGTCCGACACATAGTCGAAGCCGCCTTCTTCCGCGACAATCCGCACTGTGTTGACCGACGTGCGGCCCGTATACCAGCCGGTCGGGCGCTCGCCGGTCACTTCGTAATGCAGTTTGATCGCCGCTTCGAGGTCGCGGCGCTCATCCTCGGCGCTGTGGTCGCGGTAGTCGATCCATCTCAGCCCGTGCGAAGCGATTTCCCAGCCGGCTTCCTGCATGGCCGTCACCTGATCGGGCGAACGGGCGAGCGCTGTGGCGACGCCGTAGCAGGTGATCGGCACTTGCGACTCTGTGAACAGCCGGAGCAGCCGCCAGAAGCCGGCCCGCGCCCCATATTCGTAGATGGATTCCATGTTCCAGTGGCGCTGGCCCACCCAGGGCGCCGCGCCGACGATTTCCGACAGGAAGGCCTCAGAGGCCTTATCGCCATGCAGCACGCAGTTCTCGCCGCCCTCCTCGTAATTGACGACGAACTGCACGGCGACATGCGCGCCGCCAGGCCATTTCGGGTCCGGTGGATTGGCTCCGTAGCCGCGCATGTCTCTGACGTAACGCATCGTCCCTCCCGCCGGGCATGGCCCGAAGTATGATCAGGATATCGAAAGGGCTGCCTAGGCATTCCCCCGAAAATTTTTGAAAGTGTTTTTGTCGCACTCCGCTCGACCGGGACTTATGCATCGCCTTTAATTGGCGCACAATTCACTGTTGATACTTGATCGTACCGGGTCAATTCGCTCGTATCGGAAATGGGAGGCGGCCAATGGCAGAAACGTCGAAAGCCGATGGCGGGCGTCTAACGACCCATGTCCTCGACACGGCGACCGGCAAGCCGGCAGCAGGACTGTCGATCACGCTTTATCACCTTGGGGGCACGGCGCGGACACATCTGAAGACCGTTGTCACGAATGCCGACGGCCGTTGCGACAAGCCGCTGCTTGCCGGCGCGGAGTTCCGCACCGGCGAATACGAACTGGTCTTCGCCGCGGGCGACTATTTGCGCCAGCAGGGGGTGAGCCTGCCGAAACCGGCCTTTCTCGACGTGATACCGATCCGCTTCGGCATGGCCGAACCGGTGCACTATCATGTGCCACTGCTGGTCTCGCCTTACGGCTATTCGACCTACAGGGGGAGCTGAGACATGGCCAAAGTTAACATCCGCAACGAGATCCGCTTCATCCTCAATGGCAGGGATGTGGCGCTTTCGTCGGTGGCACCCGATGCGACCCTGCTCGACTGGCTGCGACTCGACCGGTCGCTGCGTGGCATCAAGGAAGGCTGCGCCGAGGGCGACTGCGGCGCCTGCACGGTGCTGGTCGGCAAGCTCTTCGCTGGCGGTCTGGTCTATGAAAGCGTCAATGCCTGCATCCGCTTCCTCGGCTCGCTCGACGGCACACACGTCGTGACGGTCGAGCATCTGCGTGGCGGGCCAGGCCAATTGCACCCGGTGCAGCAGGCGATGGTCGATTTCCACGGCTCGCAATGCGGCTTCTGCACGCCGGGCTTCGTCATGTCGCTCTATGGCCTATGGATGAAGTCGCCTGACCCTTCGAACGCGGATATCGAAAAGGCTTTGCAAGGCAATCTCTGCCGCTGCACCGGCTACGAGGCGATCATGCGCGCGGCCAAGGCCATCTCGAGCTACGGCAAGGCGGCAAAGGACCCGCTGGCCACGGAGCGCAAGGCGATCACGGCGAGGCTCGAGGCCATGCATGACGGCGCCCGGGTCGAGATCGGAACCGGCAAGGCGCTGCTGGTTGTGCCGGCCGATGTTGACGATTTCGCCGCCGTGCTGGACAAGGAACCCGGTGCCACCATCGTTGCCGGCTCGACCGATGTCGGCCTATGGGTGACCAAGCATATGCGCGATATTTCGCCGGCCATTTTCATCGGCAATCTCGACGGACTTTGCACCATTTCGGAAGACAAGGGCGTCATTTCGATCGGCGCCGGCGTCACCTACACTGACGCCTTCGCGACATTGGCGAAGCGCATCCCGGCGCTGGGGCCGTTGTTCGATCGCATCGGCGGCGAACAGGTACGCAACATGGGCACCATCGGCGGCAACATCGCCAACGGCTCGCCGATCGGCGACACGCCGCCACCCTTGATCGCGCTTGGCGCAAGTCTCACCCTGCGCAAGGGCAACATGCGGCGGACGATCCCGCTGGAAACCTTCTTCATCGCCTACGGCAAGCAGGACCGGCAGCCGGGCGAGTTCGTCGAGGCCGTGCACGTTCCTGTTCCAGCCAAGGATACAAAATTCGCCGTCCACAAGATCACCAAGCGCCGCGATGAGGACATCACCGCGGCCCTCGGCGCCTTCTTCCTGAGGCTGGCCAAGGACGGCACGGTCGCGGAGGTGCGCATCGCCTATGGCGGCATGGCGGCGACGCCGAAGCGGGCGTCTTCCGTCGAAAAAGCGCTGCTCGGCAAGCCATGGACTGAACAGACGGTTGAGGCAGCGATGGCCGAATATGCCAGGGATTTCACTCCGCTCACCGACATGCGGGCCTCGGCCGAATACCGGGCGCTGGCGGCGAAGAACCTGCTGCTGCGCTTCTTTGCCGAGACCAGCGGCACCAGGGAGCCGCTTCAGGTTTCAAGGCACGAGGCGGCATGATGAACAAGCACGCTGCCCCCAACCTCAAAGCCGAAAAGATCGCCGGCGGCGTTGCCACCGATCAGCACCATGACTCCGCCCACAAGCATGTCAGCGGCACGGCCGTCTATATCGACGACATGCCGGAACCGGCCGGCACGCTGCATGGCTGCCTCGGGCTTTCTGCCGCCACGCATGCCACGATCACCAGCATCGATCTCTCGGCGGTGCGTACAGCGCCAGGCGTTGTCGACGTGCTGACGGCCAATGACGTGCCCGGCGAGAACGACATTTCGCCAACCGGCCGCCACGACGAGCCGGTGCTTGCTGACGGCAAGGTGCAGTTCTACGGCCAGCCGATCTTCTGCGTCATCGCCGAGACGCGCGAGCAGGCGCGCCGCGCCACGCGGCTGGCCAAGGTCGAATACAAGGAATTGCCTTTCGTCACCGACATTGGTGCGCTCGATCCGAAGAGGGACAAGCTCGTCACGCCGCCTCTCACGCTGAAGCGCGGAGATGCCGCCACAGCGATCCGTCAGGCGCCGCGCCGGCTGAACGGAAAAATGCGCATCGGCGGCCAGGAACACTTCTACCTCGAAGGCCATATCGCCATGGCCATTCCGGGCGAGGACCAGGACGTCACCATCTATTCCTCGACCCAGCATCCGAGCGAAGTCCAGCACATGGTCAGCCATGCACTCGGCGTGCCGAGCAATGCCATCACGGTGGAAATCCGCCGCATGGGCGGTGGCTTCGGCGGCAAGGAAACGCAAGGCAACCAGTTTGCCGCATTGGCCGCGATCGCCGCGAAGAAGCACCACCGCGCCGTGAAGATCCGGCCGGACCGCGACGACGACATGATCGCCACCGGCAAGCGTCATGATTTCCTCGTCGACTATGAGGTCGGCTTCGATGACGAGGGCAATATCCTCGGCGTCGACTTCATGTTCGCGGCGCGCTGCGGTTTTTCGTCGGACCTTTCCGGCCCGGTGACCGATCGCGCGCTGTTCCACTGCGACAACACTTATTTCTGGCCAGCGGTGCACGCGCAATCGGCGCCGCTTTACACCAACACCGTGTCGAACACCGCCTTTCGTGGTTTCGGCGGCCCGCAAGGCATGGTCGGCGCCGAACGCGTCATCGACGAGGTGGCCTTTGCCGTCGGCAAGGATCCGCTGGAAATCCGCAAGAAGAATTTCTACGGCACATCAGATCGCAATATCACGCCCTACCACCAGACGGTCGAGGACAACATCATCCAGCGCATCGTCGCCGAGCTGGAGCAAAGCGCCAGCTATGCGCGGCGGCGTCGCGAAATATCGGCCTTCAATGCCAACAGCCGTTTCATCAAGCGCGGCCTGGCGCTGACGCCGGTCAAGTTCGGCATCTCGTTCACCGCCACCCACTACAACCAGGCCGGCGCGCTGGTGCATGTCTATACCGACGGTTCGGTGCATCTGAACCATGGCGGCACCGAGATGGGGCAGGGCCTCTACGTCAAGGTGGCGCAGGTGGTGGCGGAAGAGTTCCAGATCGACCTCGACCAGGTGAAGATCACCGCGACCACCACCGGCAAGGTACCGAACACCTCGGCTACGGCAGCGTCCTCCGGTTCCGACCTCAACGGCATGGCGGCGCAGAATGGCGCTCGTCAGATCAAGGATCGGCTGGTCGATTTCGCCGCCGAAAAATACCAGGTGCCGCGCGATCAGGTGCTGTTCCTGCCCAACCGGGTGCGCATCGGCAACCAGGAAATCGCCTTCGCCGACCTCGTCAAGCAGGCCTATATGGCCCGCATCCAGCTGTCGGCGGCGGGTTTCTACAAGACCCCGAAAATCCACTGGAACCGCGACAAGGGCGAGGGCCGCCCCTTCTACTATTTCGCCTATGGCGCCTCGTGTTCGGAAGTCTCTGTCGATACGTTGACCGGCGAATACATGGTCGAGCGCACCGATATTCTCCATGACTGCGGCCGCTCTCTGAACCGCGCCATCGACATCGGTCAGATCGAGGGCGGCTTCATCCAGGGCATGGGCTGGCTGACGACGGAAGAACTGTGGTGGGATGCCAAGGGCCGGCTGCGCACGCACGCGCCGTCGACCTACAAGATCCCGCTCGCCTCCGACCGCCCGAAGATATTCAACGTCACCTTGGCCGACTGGCCGGAAGCCGGCGAGCCGACCATCCACCGCTCCAAGGCGGTCGGCGAGCCGCCATTCCCGCTCGGCATGTCGGTGCTGCACGCGCTGTCGGATGCGGTGGCGAGTGTGGCTGATCACAAGATCTGTCCGCGCCTCGATGCTCCGGCGACCCCGGAGCGGGTTCTGATGGCGATCGAGTGGCTGAAGAAAGAGGCCAAAGCCTGAATCTTGCAAGAGGTGCAATTCAGGCCGAAAAACGCTATGTTTCCCGTACGGGAATGCAAGATATGAACTCAAATGTGCAAAGCCTGAAAGCCTTTCTCGCCAGCGCCGGCCGGGTTGCCCTGGTCGAAGTGGCTGGCACCAAAGGCTCGACGCCACGCGAGAAGGGCGCCTTCATGCTCGTCTCGCAGGCGGCGATCTTTGGCACGATCGGCGGCGGCCAGCTCGAATACATGGCGATCGACAAGGCCCGGCAGATGGTGGGTGAAGAAGCCCGCATCGAGGTCGGCGAGATCTGCGCAACCCTCGACGTCCCGCTCGGGCCGGAAATCGGGCAATGCTGCGGCGGGCGCGTCGAAGTGCTGATCCGGCTCGTGGATGCCACGCTCGCCGCTGAGCTGGTTGCGGCTGCGGAAGCCGAGGAGGCGCACCTGCCGCATGTCTACATCTTCGGCGGCGGCCATGTCGGCCAGGCGCTGGCGTCGACGATCGCACTTCTTCCCGTGCACGGCATCGTCATCGAGACGCGCGCCGAAGCACTGGAAGGCATGCCGGAAACCGTGGAGACACGGCTGACGCCGATGCCCGAGGCCGAAGTGCGAAATGCCCCTGCCGGCACCGCCTTCGCCATCCTCACCCACGACCATGCGCTGGATTTCCTGATCGTCGCCGAGGCGCTGAAACGCGGCGACACCGCCTATGTCGGCATGATTGGTTCGAAGACCAAGAAAGCGACGTTCAGGAGCTGGTTCCTGAAATCGGCGGACGGCAGCGAAGCCGAGTTTGCCCGCCTCGTCTCGCCAATTGGCGGCGACACCGTCAAGGACAAGCGCCCGCAAGTCATTGCGGCGCTGGCCGCAGCGGAGATCATGACAGCGCTGGTCGCCCGCGCCGCCGCGTCAAATGCCGATCATCATGCCCTGCATGACAAGGTGCTGGCAGGCTAAGCTGCGCCGCAGCTAAACCGGCCGTTTCAGACCCAGATGGTCGCGCAGTGTGCGGCCCTCGTATTCCGTGCGAAACAGGCCACGCCGCTGCAGTTCCGGCACGACGAGCGTCGCAAAAGCATCGAGTTCGCCGGGGAAATAAGAGGGCATGACGTTAAAACCGTCGGCCGCACCGCCCTCGAACCGCGCCTGCAACTCGTCGGCCACCTGGGCCGCTGTGCCGACGATGCGCCAATGGCCACGCGCGCCGGCGAAATGCCGGGCAAGCTGGCGAATCGAGAGGCCGTCGCGGCGCGACTGCTCGATGACCAGCGCTTGCCGGCTCTTCATCCCCTCGCTCTCCGGCAGTTCGGGCAGCGGCCCGTCGATCGGATAGCGCCACAGATCGGAGATGCTGAGATAGCTGGATAAAAGCGCTACGCCGACATCGTCGGGGATCAGCGCCTGCAATTCCTCATGTTTCTCGCGGGCCTCAGCCTCGGTTTCCGCCACCACCGGTGCGACGCCCGGCATGATCTTGATGTCGTCGGGCTCGCGCCCATAGGCCGCCAGACGTCTCTTGAGATCGTCGTAGAAGGCCTTGGCTTCCTCGAAGGTCTGCGCCGCCGTGAACACCACATCGGCGGTGCGAGCGGCGAGGTCGCGGCCGACATCCGAGGCGCCGGCCTGAACCATGACCGGGGCGCCTTGCGGCGAGCGTGGCAGGTCGAGCGGGTCGCGAACCGAAAAGCTTTGGCCGTCGTGGCCGGAAGCCTGCTTGTCCTGCCAAAGCCCCGTGACGGCCTCGGCGAATTCGCGCGCCCGCTCATAGCGGTCGGCATGGGGCTTGAGGCCCGTCGAGCCGAAATTGGCAGCCTCGATGGGGCTGGCCGAGGTGACCAGGTTCCAGCCGGCCCTGCCGCCACTCAGATGGTCGAGCGACAGGAAGGTTCGTGCCAGGCCATAGGGCTCGTTGTAGCTTGTCGAGGCTGTCGAGACGAGGCCGATGCGGCTGGTCTGGGCGGCAAGCGCCGAAAGCAGGCTGATCGGCTCGAAACCGATCGAGCGCGACGTCTGGCTGGCAATGCCGGTATTGGCTTCGCGCAGGCCGGCGGCGTCCTCGCAGAAGATCATGTCGAATTTCGCCGCCTCCGCCGTGCGTGCCAGCTGGATATAATGGTCGATGTCGATACCGGCCGTTACATGAGCCTTGGGGTGGCGCCAGGCGGCGATGTGGTGGCCCGTCGCCCACAGAAAGGCGCCGAGCTTCATCTGGCGAGCGGTCATTGATCACCTCCGCCGGCAGGCCCGAGATGCGAGCGCAACGTCGTGCCGCGATAGTTCTCTCGAAACAGGCCACGCTGCCCCAGCTCTGGCAAAACTAGATCGACGAAATCGTCGAGCGCTGAAAGCTGTGCCGGCATCAGGATGTTGAACCCGTCGCAGCCTCTCGCCCGGAATTCCTCTTCCAGCCTTTCGGCGAGGGCAGCCGGCTTATCATCGGCGATAGGCGCGACGTTCGTCAGCACTTTCACAGCATCCGGGTCGCGTCCGCACGCAGCGACACGACGCCTGATATCGTCATAGCGTGCTGTCGCGCCCTCCACCGGCCCGCCGTCCAGCAGGATGACATCGGCGGTGCGGGCGGCAATATCCAGGTCGGCTTCGCTCAGGCCCGACAAGACGAGCACTGGCGTATCCTGCGGCGACCGGGCGACGTTCAGCGGTCCGCGCACCGAAAAGAACGCGCCCTTGTGCTCGAGCAGATGCATTTTTTCGGGATCGTGGAAGCGGCCGCCGCTCTGATCGAACAGCAGCGCGTCCGCATCCCAACCCTGCCACAGACCTTGCACGATGCCGATATATTCCTTGCTGCGACGGCGGAAATCGTCAGGCGAAAATCCTTCGGGCCGGCTGAAATTGGCTGCTTCCCGTGGCGCCTGCGCCATCGTCGCGTGCCAGCCGGCGCGGCCATGGCTGATGATGTCGAGCGAAGCGAAACGGCGCGCCAGATTGTAAGGTTGGTGGGCAATTGTCGAGGCAGCGGCAACCAGGCCGATCCTGCTTGTGACAGTCGCCAATGCGGCCAGCAAAGTGGTCGCTTCGAAGGGCATCGGACTGTTCGCGGTACCGCCGCCGGAAGCTGGCGCTGAATCGGCAAGCAGCACCATGTCCAGCCCGGCTGCTTCGGCCTTTTGCACTGAACCGGCCAGGCGGCTGAATTCCGGCCCCGGTGATGGATCGGCGATCCCCGCAAGCAGCGAAACGGCAAGATGCATTGTGGCGCCGTTGTCCATCGATGGTCCCTGCGAGACGAAATACCACTGGAACTATGTTCATCACATCCAGGGATGGCAACCGTTGGCGCTGTGCCAAACGCCGGTCACTTGCCGGCCAGCATTATTCGGCCAGCATTATTTGCCAGCAAGCAGATCGTTGATCAGCCGCTGGCAGCGTTCGGCCATGAAGTCGAGCAGCAGCCGCACTTTTGGATCCTGCAGCTTCTTGTGTGGATAGACGGCGGCGAACTGCACCGGTGTCGGCGGCGTGCTGCTTAGAATCACCTTTAGCCGCCGGTCGCGGATGAACGGCTCGACCTCGAAGCGCGGCTTGTTGATGATACCGCGCCCCGAAAGCGCCCAGCCGGTCAGCACGTCGCCATCGTCGGTGTCGTAGGGCCCGTGCACCTCGAATTTCTGCGGGCCTGTGGGGGTCTGCAGCGTCCACACATATTCGCGCGCGCCGGAATAACGCAGCATCAGGCAGTCGTGCTTCTTGCCAATCAGCTCCTGCGGCTCAATCGGTTCGCCGCGCGCCTCCAGGTATTTCGGCGCCGCCACCAGCACGCGCTCGCATTCCATGATGCCGCGCATCCTGAGGCTGGAATCCTCGATGATGCCGAGCCGGAAGGCGACATCGATGCCTTCTTTCATGATGTCGACATTGTGGTCCGAGAGCCTCAGCCGCACCTCGATGTCAGGGTATTTGTCGTGAAAATCGGGAATGCCCGAAGCCACCAGCCGTCGCCCGAGCCCCAAGGGGGCGGTGACGCGGATGGTGCCGCGCGGCTGGCCGGAAAGCGCCGAGACCGCGGCTTCGGCCTCGGTGATCGCCTCCAGGACCTGCTTGGCGCCGCCGTAGAAAACCGTGCCATGCTCGGTCGGCATCAACTGCCGTGTGGTGCGGTTGAACAGCCGCACGCCAAGGTGCTTCTCCAGTTCCTTGATGCGGTTGGAAGCGACCGCCGGCGAAATGCGCATGTCGCGCCCGGCCGCCGACAGATTGCCGAGTTCGACGACGCGAACGAAGACGGCAATGTTGTCGAGATAGGCCATGCGGCTCTGTGGCTTTCCTGAGGCCGCCTTCGGGCGGCTCCCATCCTGCTGTGTGTGACTACACTAGTATTTTCCATTTTTTTTTGAAAGTCATCGTACACCTCGCCTCTTTTCGTTTGCGCACGACACCGTAAAGTCGCGTCATCGGCAGGGACGACGTCAATGATGGATTTCGCGATTTTCTGGGACTGGCTGAGCTTCGCCGTGCGCTGGCTGCACGTCGTCACCGGCATCGCCTGGATCGGCTCGTCGTTCTATTTCGTCGCGCTCGATCTCGGCCTGCGCCAGCGCCCCGGCATGCCCGTCGGCGCCTTCGGCGAGGAATGGCAGGTGCATGGCGGCGGCTTCTACCACATCCAGAAATATCTGGTGGCGCCAGCCGAGATGCCCGAGCACCTGACCTGGTTCAAATGGGAATCCTACGCCACCTGGCTGTCCGGTTTCGCCATGCTGTGCGTCGTCTATTATGCCGGAGCCGATCTGTTCCTGATCGATCCCAACGTGCTGCCGATGTCGGTGCCTACAGGCATCCTGCTGTCGCTGGCAACCATCGGCGTCGGCTGGGTGGTCTATGATCTTCTGTGCCGCTCGCCGCTGGGCAAGAGCGACACCGGGCTGATGCTGGTGCTCTACTGCGTGCTGGTGTTCATCGCCTGGGGGCTGACGCACCTGTTCACCGGGCGTGCCGCCTTCCTGCATCTGGGCGCCATCACCGCCACGATCATGTCGGCCAATGTCTTCATGGTCATCATCCCCAACCAGAAGATCGTCGTCGCCGACCTCATCGCGGGCCGCAAGCCCGATCCGAAATACGGCAAGATCGCCAAGCAGCGCTCCCTGCACAACAATTATCTGACGCTGCCGGTGCTGTTCTTGATGCTGTCGAACCACTATCCGCTGGCGTTCGGCACTGAGTTCAACTGGGTCATCGCCTCGCTGGTGTTCATCATCGGCGTGCTGATCCGGCATTATTTCAACTCCATCCATGCCCGCAAGGGCAACCCGACCTGGACCTGGATGGCGGCGCTTGTCCTGTTCATCATCATCATCTGGCTGTCGACCGCGCCGAAAGTGCTGACCGGCGAGCCCAGGGAGTCGGCCGCGGCGCAGGTCTATATCGCCTCGGCACATTTCCCGGCGGTGCGCGACACCGTGCTCGGCCGCTGCTCCATGTGCCATGCGGCGGAGCCGGTCTACGAGGGAATCTACCATGCGCCCAAGGGCGTGATGCTCGATACCGATGCCGATATCGCCAACCACGCCCGCGAAATCTATCTGCAGGCCGGGCGCAGCCACGCCATGCCGCCCGCAAACGTTAGCCAGATTACGGACAAGGAGCGGGCGCTGCTGGTGGCCTGGTTCGAAGGCGCAGGGAAATAGCATGACCTCGACACTTCTGCGCGGCCGCACGCTGTCCTTTGTGCGCTGGCCGCAAACCATCGACGACCATTCCGCCTGGCGCTACGAAGAGGATGGCGGCCTGCTGATCCGCGACGGCCGGATCGTCGCCGCCGGCACCTATGCCGATGTTGAAAAGCAGGCCGGCGAGGCGGTGACGAGAATCGACCATCGGCCGCATCTTTTGCTGCCCGGCTTCATCGACGCGCATGTGCATTTCCCGCAGATGCAGATCATCGCCTCCTATGGCGCCGAACTGCTCGACTGGCTCAACACCTACACTTTTCCGGAAGAAACGAAGTTCGCCAACGCCCAGCACGGCCGCCGCATCGCGCGGCTGTTCCTCGACGAAATGGTGCGCCATGGCACCACGACGGTTGCCGCCTACTGCTCGGTGCACAAGGCTTCGGCCGAGGCCTTCTTTGCCGAGTCGCATGACCGCAACATGCTCAACATCGCCGGCAAGGTGATGATGGATCGCAATGCGCCCGACGGCGTGCTCGACACACCGCAATCCGGTTATGACGACACAAAGGCGCTGATCAAGGAATGGCACGGCAAGGGGCGGCAGCTTTATGCCGTCACGCCGCGCTTCGCCATCACCTCGTCGCCGGAGCAGATGGAGATGGCCGGGACGCTGTGCCGCGAACATCCCGACCTGCACATGCAGACGCATCTGTCGGAAAACTTCGCCGAGATCGCCTTCACGCAGCAACTCTATCCGTGGTCGCGCGACTATACCGACGTTTACGAGCGCTACGGGCTGTTGGGGAAAAAGAGCCTGTTCGGGCACTGCATCCATTTGTCGGAGCGCGAAGCGGATGCGCTTTCCGACAGTGGCTCGGTGGCGGTGTTCTGCCCGACCTCGAACCTGTTCCTCGGTTCCGGCCTGTTCGACTATCAGCGCTTTCGTCGCCGCGAAAAGCCGATCCGCATCGCCGCCGCCACCGATGTCGGCGGCGGCACCAATTATTCGATGCTGCGCACCATGGACGAAGGTTACAAGGTGATCGCGCTGAACGGCGAGAAGCTCAACCCGTTCCAGTCCTTCTGGCAGATGACGCGTGGCAATGCCGAGGCGCTGTCGGTGGCGGAAAAGATCGGCACGCTGGATGAAGGCAGCGATGCCGACATCGTCGTGCTGGACGCCAGGGCAACGCCGGCGATGCGGCTCAGGATGGAAACGGTCGAGACGCTGGCGCAGGAACTGTTTCTCCTGCAAACGCTGGGTGACGACCGCACTGTCCGCGAGGTTTATGTGGCGGGGCGGCCAGCCAAGGCTGACATGGCAGTTTAGACGCTCGGACGTGTTCCTTGCTTGACCCGGCGGCAGCCATCGGTCAAAGCGTGCGGCGAAGTTGACAGGGGGAACGACATGGCCGTTGCTGACGACATCGCTCTGATCAAGAGACAGGAAGAGACCCTTGTCTTTCCAGCCTTCGACGAGGCCGTTGCTTTCAAGATCGGTTCAGCCATCCGCGACCGTGCGCTCGCCGAGAACCTGCCTGTTATCGTCGACATCAGGACCTTCGACCGGCCGCTCTTCTACGCCGCGATGCCCGGTTCGAACGCTTCCAATCCGGACTGGGCACGGCGCAAGATCAATGTCGTCAAACGGTTTCTGAAAAGCACCTATCGCATGGTTCTGGAACAGCAGCGCTCCGATCGCACCTTCAAGGTTGGCGAGGGCCTCGACATTTTGGACTACGTGCTGGCTGGCGGCGGCTTTCCGGTGACGGTCAAGGGCGCCGGCGTCATTGGTGTGATCGCCGTCTCCGGACTGCCGGAGCGCGAGGATCATGGCGTCGTGGTCGATGCGCTGTGCGATCATTTGGGCGTCGACAAGCGCGGGCTGGCATTGCCTCGGGAAACCGAATGACCGTGCTCGACCCCAAGGCCTTCCTCACTTCTATCTTCAACGCCGCCGTCGCCGCCGCCGATCCGGAAAGAACCATCAGGGATCATCTGCCGGCCAAGCCCAAGGGCCGCACCATAGTCATCGGCGCGGGAAAAGGCTCTGCGCAGATGGCGGCGGCGTTCGAGAAGGTGTGGGACGGCCCCATCGAAGGGCTGGTCGTCACCCGCTATGGCTATGGCGCGACCTGCGAGCGCATCGAGATCATCGAGGCGGCGCATCCGGTGCCGGACGCCGCCGGGCTCGAAGCCTCGCGGCGTCTGCTCGCCAAGGTCCAGGGGTTGACGGCGGACGATCTGGTCGTGGCGCTCATTTCCGGCGGTGGCTCGGCGCTGTTGCCGTCGCCCGCCGGCGGCTTGACGCTGGCCGACGAGATCGCCGTCAATGAGGCGCTGCTCGCCTCGGGTGCGCCGATCGCGGCGATGAACACCATCCGCAAGCACCTTTCCACCATCAAGGGCGGCAGGCTGGCAGCGGCCGCATGGCCGGCCAGGGTGGTGTCGCTGATCGTCTCCGACATTCCCGGCGACAATCCGGCAATGGTCGCCTCCGGCCCAACCGTACCGGATACGGGCAGCCGCGCCGACGCGCTGGGCTCGATATCGGCCTATGGCATGAAACTGCCGGCCTCGGTGATGGCGCATATCAATTCGCCGGCCGCCGATGCGCCAAGCCCGGATGACGAGCGCTTTTCGCGCAACGAAGTGCATCTGATCGCCTCTGCCGGCGTGTCGCTCGAAGCGGCTGCTGCGGAAGCGAAACGGCAAGGCGTCGAAGCCATCATCCTCTCCGATGCCATCGAAGGCGAGGCGCGCGAGGTTGGCGGCGTCCATGCCGCGATCGCGCGCGAAGTGGCGACCCGCAACCGGCCATTTCAAAAGCCGGTGCTGATCCTGTCGGGCGGCGAGACAACCGTGACGCTGCGCGCAAAAGGCAAGGGCGGCCGCAACTCGGAGTTCCTGCTCGCCTTCGCCATCGGCATCAATGGCGTCGACGGCATCCACGCACTGGCCGCCGACACCGATGGCATAGACGGTTCGGAAGACAATGCCGGCGCCTTTGCAGATGGCTCGACCGTATCACGCATGCGCACAGCCGGGGTTGACGCCAAGGCTATGCTTGCCGGCAACAATGCCTGGACGGCCTTCAACGCGGTTGGCGATCTCTTCGTACCCGGCCCGACCGGTACGAATGTCAACGATCTCAGGGCGATCCTGATCAGGTAGCTGAAGCAACTCCAGGAAAAGTGTGAAGCGGTTTTCCGTCCGGAATTGCGCAAAACAGACTGATCACGCGGCCATCAGCCGCTTCACCAGCTTCATATCCTGCAGGAACCGTTCGCGTTCAGCCTCCTTGTCCGCGGGTTCGCGGATGCGCAGGATGAAGGAGGGATGGATGGTGATGAACACGCGCAATCCATCCTCGCGCTCGATCACTTGGCCCCGCATCTTTGTCACCGGGATCGCCTTGCCGAGCAGCGACATCGCCGCTGTCGCGCCGAGTGCCACGGCCAGGTTCGGCTTGATCAGCTCGAATTCTTGGTCGATCCACCAGCGGCAGGCCTGAATCTCACCGGAATTCGGCTTGGAGTGGATGCGGCGCTTGCCGCGCGGCTCGAACTTGAAGTGCTTGACCGCGTTGGTGACATAGACCTTTTGCCGATCGACACCGGCATCGTCCAGGATCGCATCGAACACCTTGCCGGCCGGACCAATGAAAGGTTTGCCGGCGAGGTCCTCCTGATCCCCCGGCTGTTCGCCGACGAAGATCACCTTGGCATTGTCAGGGCCTTCACCGAAGACGGTCTGCGTCGCGTCGCGCCACAGCGGGCAGCGGCGGCAGCCTTTCGCTGCCTCGCGCAATTCGGCAATCGTGCTTGCATCATCTTCCGGTGCTTCGGCGGGCTGCTTCGGCCAATGCCGTGCCTGCACCTTTGCGTGGTGCGGCGCGGGTGTTGTCGG
This sequence comes from Mesorhizobium sp. M7A.F.Ca.US.008.03.1.1, assembly GCF_003997495.1. Classification (GTDB taxonomy): domain Bacteria; phylum Pseudomonadota; class Alphaproteobacteria; order Rhizobiales; family Rhizobiaceae; genus Mesorhizobium. Next base: position 131,508 of record NZ_RZRU01000012.1, read on the forward strand.
CATCTTCGCAATCATGTCCTTGGCGGCCTTGTCCGCTCCTGCGATCATGTCTGGAATGAGCGAGGCCTCGGGAAGGTTCCGCCAATATTTCTTTGGCATCTCCTTTTGCATGGCCTTCACCTTCAATCGCGCCGGATTGAAGATGTTCTCGAAATAGGTGCGCCAGAGCGCCTCGGTGTCGTCTTGATCAGGCGCATCGCCCTTGGCCGCGCCCGGCCCGATAGCCAGCCTTTCCCCATCCCAGTCGGCAGAGGCATGGGGCGTCAGGATCGTCCAGCGCATGCCGGTGAAGCGTCTGACGAAGAAATCGGCGTTTCGCTCGACGATGAAATGATCCGGCTCGAACCAGGCGACATATCGCTCATCGGCACCGTCGCCGATTTTCCGGAAGCGTACGAAGGCGTGCATCTTGTGGCTGTCGCGCCGCACCGCCTTTTCCATGGCCTCGAGCCGCCTGGTGTCGGGATCGGACGCGATTTCCAGCAGTTTAGGCTCGTCGCGCAATCGCCAAAGCATTCGGTAGAGAAAGGCAAACCGGCCGGGATCGGAATGGCAGAACGCCGTTTCGGCATGCCCGACGAAGTCGCGCGGCACGACGAGCTGCGCGCCCGCAGGCACTTCAGGCAATTCTGCCTGATCAGAGCCCGGCGCGACATGCCAGTCGACGTCCTCGGGCCTGACCTCATTCAGGGCGAGCCGCCGTGCCGCGTCACGCCAGCCGGCAAAATCCGTCTCGCCGTCGAGCCGAACTCTGTATCTGGCGAGATGGAGTTCCGCCGGCCGCATGATCAGAACAACGACAATTGTTCGCAGGAGTGGGCGATCTTGTCGCGCAGGCCGGCCTTGTCGGTCAGCGCACCAGGTGACCAGCCTTCGGCGATGATGAAGGGCCTGAGCTTGGCGACCGACAGGCAGATCCGTCCGACGTCCTCGAGCCGCATGCGCCGGTGCCGGCGCGTCTCCAAAATCTTCGCCACCACCTTGGTGCCGAGACCCGGCACCCGCAGCAGCGCCTCGCGGTCGGCGCGGTTGATGTCGACCGGAAACTGCCCCCGGTTGCGCAGCGCCCAGGCGAGTTTCGGGTCGATGGCAAGGTCGAGCATGCCGTCGCTGCTGCCGGCCAGGATTTCCGGCTGCGAGAACCCATAGAAGCGCATCAGCCAGTCGGCCTGATAAAGCCGGTGCTCGCGCATCAGCGGCGGCTTCTGCAGGGGCAGCGACGATGACGAATCCGGAATCGGGCTGAAGGCCGAGTAATAGACCCGCCGCAGATGATAGCTGCCATAGAGCCGCGCGCTGGTGTGAAGGATGCCGTCGTCGGATGTCTTGTCGGCGCCGATGATCATCTGCGTCGACTGCCCACCCGGCGCAAAGCGTTCGCGCTTCTTGGTCTTCAAAGTCGGCTCGGCCTTCTCCTCCATCTTCTGGCGCAGCCTGGCCATGGAAAGCCGGATTGTCTCCGGCTTCTTCTCGGGCGCCAGCCGCTTCACACCCTCGTCGGTCGGCAGTTCGACGTTGATCGACAGCCGGTCGGCATAGAGACCGGCCTTCTCGACCAGCTCTGCCGAGCTTTCAGGTATGGTCTTCAGATGGATATAGCCGGAGAATTTCTCCTCCAGCCGCAGCCGGCGCGCCACCTCGACCATCTCGCCCATGGTCTCGTCCGGTGAGCGGACGACGCCGGAGGACAGGAACAGGCCTTCGATATAGTTGCGCCTGTAGAAATCCATGGTCACCTTCACCACCTCGTCGATGCTGAAGCGTGCGCGCCGCACATTGGACGACGATCGGTTGACGCAATAGCTGCAATCGTAGATGCAGAAATTGGTGAGAAGGATCTTGAGCAGCGAAATGCAGCGGCCGTCGGGCGCATAGGAATGGCAGATGCCCATGCCCTCGGTGGAACCGATGCCGCCGGATCTCAGCGAATCCTTTTTCGCCGCACCCGATGAGGCGCAGGACGCATCGTATTTGGCGGCATCGGAGAGGATCGCCAGTTTTTCACGGACGGTGAGTGCGCTCATTAGTTCATGATATGTTCTTGTGAGGAGCTGCGCCACCTCATTTGATGGACGCGGCGAAAAAGTGATCGCCGCCCATCATGAATCCATCAAACCTCGTGCAGATAGAGGTGGTAATCCAGTTCGCTGACCGTGCGTGCCACACGCAGGTACTCGGACTGCTTGATCGCCACGAAGGTGCGGTGCAGGTCTTCGCCGAGCGCCTTCTTCAGGAAGCTGGACGTCCGCGCCGCTTCGATCGCGGCGCGCCAGTCGACAGGCATGGTGGTGCGCGTGACCGCGGCCTCATAGCCGTTGCCGGTCGTTTCGGGTCCCGGATCGAGGCCTTCATCCATGCCCTTGATGATACCGGCGAGCACGGTCGCGGCGATCAGATAAGGGTTGGCGTCGACGCCGGACGGCCGGTGCTCGATGCGCCGGTTCTTGGCGTCGCCGGCCGGCACGCGCAGCGCCACCGAGCGGTTGTTGACGCCCCAGGTCGGCGCCACCGGCGCATAGGATTGCGAAACGAAGCGCCGCCACGAATTGGCGTGCGGTGCAAACACCAGCATCGATTCCGCCATAGTCTGGATCAAGCCGCCGAGCCCTTGCAGCAGCGGCAGCGACCAGCTCTCGCCGCCGGCTTCTGCAAACACGTTTCGGCCGGCCTTGTCCTGCAGCGAAACGTGGAAATGCATGCCCGAGCCGGCATATTTCTCGATCGGCTTGGCCATGAAACAGGCGGTGACGCCGTGGCGGCGCGCCTGCGCCCGTACCAGGCGCTTCAGCATGACCAGATCGTCGGCCGCCCGCATCACGTCCTTGCGGTAGTTCAGCGTCAATTCGTACTGGCCGGGCGCATATTCGGAAATCACCGTTTCGGCGGGAATGCCTTGTGCCTTGGCCGCCGCATAGATGTCGGAAAACAGCGGCTCCATGCCGTGCAGATGGTCGACGGAATAGACTTCCGTCTTGCCCGAGATACGGCCGTCGAGCACAGCGCGCGCCGGCTGCACCTTGCCGTCGGCGTCGCGCTCGTTGGCCAGCAGAAAAAATTCGAGTTCGAAGGCGCCGGCCGGATAGAGACCCTTGGCCGCGAGGATGTCGACTTGCCGCGCAAGCGCAAGCCGCGGATCCGACGACATCGGCCGGCCGTCGAGCATGTACATCGCCATCAGCAACTGGCCGCGCGGCGGGCTCGTGCCATAGAGCGGCACCAGCGTGCCGGGGATCGGCCAGGCCCTGAGGTCGCCGTCCCCGGTCGTCCAGATCAGCCCGGTCTCGTGCACATCCTCGCCGGTGATGTCGAGGCCGAGGATCGAGATCGGCATGTGGCGGCCGCCCTCGAAGATGCTCTTCAGCTCATGCCGGCGCACGATCTTGCCACGGCCGACGCCATTGGCATCGGTCAGCACGATATCGAAGGCCTCGATTTCGGGATGGGCGTCGAGAAAGGCTTGCGCCTCGGCTGATGTCGAGCCCGAAGGTGAGGTCATCATGGCATTAGGGTGTTCCATCGCCGCTTGTCTCATGCCGCAAGCTTTGCCGCAACCGCGCCAAAAGCGCTGATCAGCCGGTTGACCTGGGCACCTGACGTCGCCGGCGAGATCAGCATCATGTTGTGGAAGGGTGCGATCAGCACGCCGCGATTGACCAGCGCGACATGGATGGCGGCCTCCAGTTCCGGTGCATGCGCTGTTTCCGCCTCGGCGCCATTCCTCAACGGGCCGGGCGCGCAGATAAACTCGACACGAGCGCCGACGCGCGAAACATGCCAGGGCAAGCGGTAGCGATCGATCACGCCGGTCAGCCCGGCATCGAGCCGCCGCGCCAGATGATCCATGCGGTCGTAGTTTTCCTGCGTCATCACCTCTTCGAGCGTGGCGCGCATCGCCGCGAACTGCAGCGGGTTGGCCGAGAGCGTCGTGCCCATGCCGGAATAGCCCGGCTCCTTGGTCCTGTTGTAGTCCGCGTAGCGTGAGGCAACGTCGTCGCTCATGCCCCAGACACTGGCCGGCACGCCGCCGGCGATCGGCTTGCCCAGCACGAAGAAGTCCGGCTCCAGCCCATACTTCCTGGTGTAGCCGCCAGGGCCGGTCGAGATCGTATGCGTTTCGTCGATCAGAAGCAGTGTGCCGGCTTGGCGCGTCAGTTTGCGCAGCGCGTCATGGTAACCCGGGTCGGCAAGCACCATGCAGGAGTTGGTCAGCACCGGCTCGGCGATGACGCAGGCGACGTCCTTATCCCTAAGCGCGGCTTCGAGTGCTGAGATATCGTTGAACTCGATGACCTTGGCCGTGCGGGTCAGGTCGCGGAACTCTCCGGCCAATCCCGGCCGGTTGACGGGCTTGCCGTCGATCAGCCGTACCATCGTCTCGTCGACCGAGCCGTGATAGCAGCCGTTGAAGACAAGGATCTTTTCCCGGCCGGTGACGGCGCGGGCAACACGCAGCGCAAAGCGGTTGGCATCGGTCGCCGTCGTCGCGATCTGCCAGAAAGGCAGGCCGAAACGCTGTTGCAGCAGCGGCCCGATGGCGAGCGCATCTTCCGAAGGCAGCATATAGGTAAGGCCGCGCCCGGCCTGGCGGCGGATGGCGCGTGCCACCGGCGGCGGCGAATGACCGAACATCGAGCCGGTGTCTCCAAGGCAGAAATCGTCGAGTTTGTTTCCGTCGATATCGGTGATCGTCGCGCCCCTGGCGCTGTCGACCAGGATCGGGAACGGCGTCGGCCAGTCGTTCATCCAGTGCATGGGCACGCCGCCGAAGAAGCCGGGCAGGCCGTTGCCGACCTTTGCCTGCGATTGCGGCCGCGCCTTGCGGAAAGCTGCCCCCTCGGTCTCGCGCAACTCGGCAATGCGGTCGCGGCCGATGCCGCCGATGGACGTCTTGGACATATCGCTGTGCATGAAAACCCCTCTGGTCGATCCCTCTTAGCCAATCCGTGTCCGCATCCGCAATTGGCCGCGCATCTGTCCTGCGTTGGCTCAGCCTTTGGCAGCGGCGCTTGACCGTGCTGCCGAAGTCAGCGCCAATATGAGCGGGAGTTGAGGTGGAGGGGCGAAATGCGAACGATCATGTGTGTGGGAGTGCTGCTGTCGTCGGCTGGCGCCGCCTTCGCGTCGGGTGGCATCTGGTGCTCCACCGAGGACGCCGCGGCGACATTCGAGGTCGAAGCCGGCGTCACCAGAGGCATGGGCGGGCCGACTTTCAACTTTCGCGGCAACCTCGAAATTCTGAGCCGGCCTGCCGGCGACAGCCTGCGCAAGACCGTGTTCGAGGATTCCAACCTGACGCAGTACTGGCTCGACGGCAAGGAATTGCGGCTGAACATCTATCGTGAGCACGAGGCCGCGCAAAAGATCAACTCGGTCGAACTGACGATCCTGACCAAGACCAGCGACGAAGGCGTCTACGACGGGAGCTATACGCTCTCCATCTACGACGCTGCGGCGGATACGGACCAGGACGGCAAACCGGTCGAAATCAGCGGCAAAGTGTCGTGCGGAGCGGAGTGAGCGGGGTCAGGCCGTGATGTCGATGACGCCGCAATCGCCGGCCGCGCTGCCGAAGGCGACGCGGCGTTCTTCCTTGTCCCACATCATCGAGGTGACGGCGCCCTTGCCTGGTCGCCGCAACAGCACTTCCTTGGCGTCGGCAAAACGCACCGCCATCACCATGCCGTCATCATAGCCGACGGCGACGACATCCTGGCTCGGATGGCAGGCGACAGCCGTCACCATGGCGTTGCCGCGCGTGCCGAGTTCCAGCGGCGCCTTGCCCATTGGGCCATCCTTGCCTGAAAACGGCCAGACGATCGCCGCCGGAGCGCCGGAACTCGCCAGCCACTTGCCCTTCACGCTCCACGACAGGCTTTTCACCTTGCCGGGATAGCCGGTCATGCGCATGTGCTTGCCGTCGGCGAGCTTCCAACCGTGCAGCGCGTTTTCCTGCATGGTGGTGACGAGGAAGGCCCCATCCGGCGAGAAGGTGATGCCGGTGTGGGCGCCGGCCCATTCGAGTTCCACCGGCTTGCCCTCGGCGGCCGGGAAATGCAGCGTCGCGCCATTGTAGCGGGCAACGCCGAAGCGCATGCCCTTGGGCGAGAAGGCCAGCCCCTCGACCGAGCGCGGATGGACGAACTCCCTGGTCTTGCCGTCGGCAAAGCGCACGAAGGCGGTCTTGCCTGAGGCATAGGCGATGGCGCCTTGCGGCCCGGCGGCAACGCTGGTGATCCACTTCTTGGCCGCGCTTGCCAATTCGCTGGCATTACCGCCCGCAGTGACGGCGAAAACCTTGCCGTCCTCGCCGCCGGTGATCAGCCGGTCATTGGCCGCATCGTGGAAGGCGGCGAGCAGCCCGTCATTGGCCTGAACCATCTTGTGGCCATGGTCGAGCCGATGAACAGTGCCGTCGGCCAACGCGAAATGCGGCACGTCGCCGAGAAAGACGGCGGCGATGCAGTGGCCTTCGAGATCAAGCGGAGCGACTGTGGGCATGTTGTTCAATTGGATGAGATTTGAAGTTGGCTGAGGGCTTACTCGACGTTTCCCACTCCGGCAAGCGTGCTGGCAATCGTAAGAACTGTCATCGATGGATATCCGATCGCGCCGTTCCGCGATCGACTCAACACGCTATGGGTGCAACCTCACAGCGTGTTTGGCAACGCCGCTATCACTTTGCGCAGCTTGGCGTTGGGCATGGGTGGACGCTGCACCAGATCGAGGACACGCGCAAAAACGAGAGCAGACACCTCCACTGCCTCCGACGTATCGTGCTCAACGTTGCTATGTGTAGACCTAGGCATCACCTGTTTCCCCGCTGAAACAATCAGGCCTGACAGGCGTCAAAACTCTTTCTCAGCCGCTCGGCGTCGAGTTCCCTGCCGATGAACACCAGCCGGCTCTCGTGCTTTTCGCCGTCTTTCCAGGCGCGCTGGTGGTCGCCCTCGATGATCATGTGCACGCCTTGTATGACATAGCGCTCATCATCGCCCTTGAGCGCGATGATGCCCTTCAGCCGCAGGATGTTGGGGCCTTCCATCTGGGTGATTTTCTCGATCCACGGGAAGAACTTCTTCGGGTCCATCTCGCCGCCGCGCAGCGACACCGACTGTACCGTCACGTCATGGATGTCGGACGCATGGTCGTGATGGTGGTGCCCGTCATGATCATGATGGTGATGATCGTGGCCGTCATGATCGTGGTCGTGATGGTGGTGATCCTCATGCGCCTCGAGGAAGTGCGGATCGTTTTCCAGTGCCCTTGACAGGTCGAAGGCGCCGCGGTCGAGCACTTCGGTCAGGTCGACGCCGGCTCGCGTCGTGCGGTGGATCTTTGCCGCCGGATTGATGGCGCGGATCGTCGCCTCGACCTTGGCGAGCTCTTCTGATGTGACGAGGTCGGTCTTGTTGAGCACGACGACGTCGGCAAAGGCGATCTGGTCCTCGGCCTCCCTGGAATCCTTGAGCCGCAGCGGCAGGGGCTTGGCGTCGACCAGCGCCACCACCGCGTCAAGCCTGGTCTTGGAGCGCACGTCGTCGTCCATGAAGAAGGTTTGCGCCACCGGCACCGGATCGGCGAGCCCGGTGGTCTCGACGACGATGGCGTCGAAGCGGCCGGGGCGGCGCATCAGGCCCTCCACGACGCGGATCAGGTCGCCGCGCACCGTGCAGCAGACGCAGCCATTGTTCATCTCGTAGATTTCCTCGTCGGATTCCACGATCAGGTCGTTGTCGATGCCGATTTCGCCAAACTCGTTGACGATGACAGCGTAGCGCTTGCCGTGGTTTTCCGACAGGATGCGGTTGAGCAGTGTCGTCTTGCCGGCGCCGAGATAGCCGGTGAGAACGGTTACGGGGATCTGCGTCTGTGCGTCGCTCATGGCTTGCCTCGAAGGTGCTGGGCCGCGAAAAATCCGGCCTCGAAAAGGGATTGTTGGTTCCATATAGGATGTGTGCCGGATTTTTGCACGGGGCAAACCGATGGGCCAAACCGGCTTGCGACATGATCGGATTTTGACTGGCGAGAGCCGCCGCGATTGCCTAGAGCGGGATGCGGGAGCCAATTCGAGAGGCAAGATATGTCCGGCAAGCCATCCTCCTTCTCATTGAGCCGGCGCCAGGCGCTCGGCTTGATCGCCGTCACCGCCGGCGGTGGTACCTTCCTGCCCGCCTCGGCAATGGCCGCCCAATCTTCGGCTGCCCAGGCTTCACCCTATGCCGGACTGGCTCTGTTCGAAACCGGCGCCGGCGTCTGCGCCATTACGCCTGAAGTGACCGAGGGGCCGTTCTATTTCGACCCCAAACTCGAACGTGCCGATGTCACCGAAGGCAAGAAGGGCATAGACCTCAACGTCCGGCTGCAGGTCGTCGACGCGGCCTGCCGCCCGCTGGCCGGCGCTCGAGTCGACATCTGGCATTGCGACGCGCAGGGCGCCTATTCCGGCTATCCCAGACAGGGTGACGGCCGCGACGTCGACACGTCGGGCCAGACCTTCCTGCGCGGCTGGCAGAAGACCGATGCAAACGGCATCGTTTCCTTCGCCACCATCTATCCCGGCTGGTATCGCGGCCGCACCACCCATGTCCATTTCAAGGTCTTCCCTGGCGACAGTTCGGTGATGACAGGCCAGTTGTTCTTCCCCGACAGCCTCAGCGAGCAAATATTCACCGCTGTCGCGCCCTACAACGACCGGCCAGGCAAGCGCGACACCTCGAATGCCGCGGACGGCATCGCCAGGCAGGCCGGGCCGCAGTCGCAGGCCGCACTGCGCGAAATGGAGGATGCCTATCAGGCGCTGATGATCATCGCGGTGAAGTCCGGCTGAGCGACATTCCCTCGCTCACCCTGCTCGCGACGAAAACTCAGGCTGGGAATTCGTTTGTCATCTAACTGAAATAAACATCTGGCATTAGCCACGGCGGACACCACAATGCTTGCCGGCAAAGCTGTTTGAAGCACCGGAATCTTTTTGATCGTCGATTGCCAACCGGCCGGCTGCCTCTATGCTGCCCCCACCGGTACGGCCGAAGAGGGAAGACCATGGCCAAGGCGGACAAGACTGCGACAATGAGCCGGCTGCATTCCGCGGCAAGGCTGGCAAGAACGGCGCTGGCTGCCCGGCTTCTGGCGCACGGCTTCTATGCCGGCCAGGACCAGATCATGCTGGCGCTCGACCGTGAGGACGGCCAGACGCCGGGCAATCTTGCCGGACGTCTCGGCGTGCGCCCGCCGACGATCACCAAGACCATCAACCGGCTGCAGGCCCAGGGTTTCCTGGAGAAGCGCGCCTCTGAGGCCGATGCCCGCCAGGCCCATATCTTCCTCACCGATACAGGCCGCGACATCATCCACGCCATCGAGAAATCGGTGAAGAAGACCGAAAAGCAGGCGCTGAAGGGCCTCGACAAGAAGGACCAGAAGTCGCTGTTCAAACTGCTTGCCCGCATCGAGGCCAACCTCTCGAACGAGGAACTGGTGCTCATCGACGACGACGCCGAGTCGGACGACTGACCCGGCAGATTGTCGCGGCAGGCGATCAAGCCGCCGCCGCGGCAGAGCCCTGGATCAGCGACGACCAGCGTCCCGGTGTCATGCCGAACGCCTTCTTGAATTGCCTGATGAAATGGCTCTGGTCGCTGAAGCCGGCTTCGACCGCGATCTGCGCCAACGGTTCGCCGGCGGCGATCATCCGCCGCGCGCGCTGAAGCCGGCGCATCACCAGGAAGCGATGCGGACTGGTGGAGAAAGCGGCGCGGAAATGCCGTGACAAGGCATAGCGGTCGAGCCCGGTTATCGCTTCCAGTTCGCCGGAACGGACCGGCCGGGTCAGGTTTTCCGTGAGATAGTCGCGCGCCAGTGCAGCCGCCCGCCATGCCGTCCTGGTCATCGGCTTCGCCGGCTGGCCGCCATGCCGGGTCAGGCTTTGCATCAGTTGGGGCAGGAAGTCGTCGACGAACAACTCGTCGAGTTCCTGCTCCAGCGGCCCCAGCGCCGAAAGCAGCGTTGCGCAAAAGGCCGCGTCCGTCACCACGCCATCCCTGACAAAAGGCAGCGAAGCGCCGCCAAGGCAATCGAGCATCAGCGACGGCTCCAGATAGAGCATTCGGTAGCGCAGGCCGTCCTCGGTGCCGGCACCGCCGTCGTGCAACTCGTCTGGATGCAGCACGATGATCTGGCCGGGCAGGCTGTGGCGCGCAGCGCCGAGATAGCGAAACGTCTGCACTCCGTGCAGCGTCACCCCGATCGAGTAGGTGTCGTGGCGATGCAGGTCGAAAGCGCTGCCATGGAAGCGCGCCTCGATCCGCTCCATGCCGGCGGGATCGGGGGCGGAGATGATGCAGTTTTCCGCCGCATCGACGCACAAACGTCCAAGACCCCTGAGGGCCTGGCTGTCTAGATCGTGCGACATCGTCTCCTTCAGTCCCGAAACCGGGGCGCAACCTCGAATGGCCTATTTTCTCATGTTCGATACGAAATTTGCAATCGTGCTCCGGGAGGATCTGCCTGTCTGGCAGAAACTCAACGTCACCGCCTTCCTGACCAGCGGCATCGTCGCCCAGTTTCCCGACATCATCGGCGAACCCTATCGCGACCGCGCCGGCAATCTCTACAACCCGCTGTCGATCCAGCCGGTCATCGTTTTGTCGGCCGACCAGGCGACGCTGGGCACCATCCACCGGCGCACGCTGGAGCGCGGCGTGACCACCTCGCTCTATGTCGAGGAGATGTTCGCGACCGGCTTTGACGCGGCCAACCGCGCCGTCTTCGCCGAATTCGCGCCTGAAGACGCCAAGGTGGTCGGCATTGCACTTCGCGCCGACAAGAAGCTGGTCGACAAGATCACCAAGGGCGCCCGTATGCACCCGTAGCTTTCAAAGGTATCGACTAAGCCTACCGCCGACACTTTGTTATGCCAGCCGGCTTTGGCGTGGCGATAGCCGACAATTGGCTTGCCGGGAGCCGGCAATTCCCGCAAAGGTGGGCTCCAGCCCAGCTTCCCACCCGGCCTGCAAGTGAGTGCTCCCCAAAGACATGTAGAAAGCGCGACACCGCCGGTGGCGATCCTGTGCATGCTTTCCACCTATGTCTGCTTCACCTTCCTCGACACATCAAGCAAATACCTCGTCCTCGCCGGCGTCTCCGTGCTGATCGTTGCTTGGGTGCGCTTTGCCGTGCATGTCGTGCTGGTCGGCACGCTGCTGCGCGGCTGGCGCGAACCGGTGCGGTTTCGTCCGGTCAACCTGCCGGCGCATATCTTGCGAGGGGCGTTCCTGTTCGGATCGACCATATTCAATGTCCTGGCGCTTAAATCCCTGCAACTGGCCGAGACAACCTCGATCTATTTCTTCGGGCCGATGGTGATCACGGCGCTGGCCGGTCCGCTGCTTGGCGAGTGGGCAGGCTGGCGGCGCTGGCTGGCCATTCTGACGGCCTTTGCCGGCGTCCTCATCATCACCCGGCCGGGCGTCGGCGTTTTCGGCGTCGGACACCTCTTTGCGCTCGGCTCGATGCTGTCGAACTGCTTCTACGTCATCATGACGCGCCGCATGTCGGCGACCGAGACGTCGGAAAGCCTTATCCTGTTTTCGGCGCTGGCGCCGGCGCTGCTGCTGTTGCCCTTGCTGCCGTTTTCGTTTTCCCTGCCGCATGACGGCTGGCACTGGTTCGTGCTGCTTATGCTCGGCGTGTTCGGCGGCGTCGGCCACTGGCTGCTGGTCCAGGCCTACCGGCTGGCGACAACCACAGCATTGGCGCCTTATCCCTATTCGCAGATGGTGTGGATGATCATTTCGGGATGGATCGTCTTCAAGCAGTTTCCCGATCGCTGGACATTGGTCGGCGCCGCCATCATCGTCGCCAGCGGCCTCTACATCGTCCATCGCGAGCATCGGCTTCGGCTGCGGAGCCGCGCGGCCTCGGATGTCGAGGCCGAAGCGCTGGCAAAAAAACTTTGATTTGCCCCCGATCGATGGCATAACGCCGCCTTTAAACAGTTTAGGTCTGGAAATTCAGATCCGGGGAGCACACGTCGCTGGCACAAAAAATCAAGCTTTCGACGATCGCGGATGCGCTCGGCGTGTCCACGGCCACGGTCTCGCTGGCGCTGCGCGACAGCCCTCTAGTTGCCGGCACCACCCGCGACCGCATCAAGGAACATGCCCGCGCCATCGGCTATATCTACAACCGTCGCGCCGCCAGCCTGCGCACCTCGCGTTCCGGTATTGTCGGCGTCGTCGTCCACGACATCATGAACCCGTTCTTCGCCGAGATACTGCGCTCGATCGAAAGCGAGCTCGACCGCAGCCGGCAGACCTTCATCCTGTCCAATCACTATGATCAGCTCGAAAAGCAGCGCACCTTCATCGATACGCTTTTGCAGCTCGGCGCCGACGGCGTGATCATGTCGCCGGCCATTGGCACGCCGGCTTCCGACATCGTGATGGCCGAGGAGAACGGCCTCCCCGCGGTGCTGATCGCGCGCACCGTCGAGGGTGCCGATGTGCCGGTCTTTCGCGGCGACGACTCTTATGGGACAGGCCTTGCCACCAACCACCTGATCTCGCTCGGCCACAAGCGCATCGCCATGATCGGCGGCACCGACCAGACCTCGACCGGCCGTGACCGCTACCAGGGCTATGTCAACGCGATGGAGGCGGCCGGCCTGGAAGTCAGGCCGTCATGGCGCATCGCCGGCCCGCGCACCAAGCAGGCCGGCTTCGAGGCCGCCGGACAGTTCCTGGCGCTGAAGGACAGACCGACGGCTGCCTGCTGCTGGAACGACCTTGTCGCCATCGGCCTGATGAACGGCATTGCCCGTGCCGGCCTTGTGCCCGGCGTCGACATCTCCGTCACCGGCTATGACGACCTCGAAGAGGCGGCGATCGCGACGCCGGCGCTGACCACCGTCTGGAACGGCCAGCGCGAGGTTGGCCGCCGCGCCGCCAGCGCGCTGCTCGACAAGCTCAACGGCCAGACGGTGCGGCCCTCTCAGGAATTGATCAAGCCGGAACTGCATGTGCGTCAGTCGACCGGCAAGCCGGTGGAGCGTGCATGACCAAGGCCGAACAGCTGCAATCCGTCGCCATCCTGGTGCCGGGTGATTTCAACGACCATGCGGTCGACCGCATCAACCGCACGTTCAGGCGTGTCAGAATCGAACGCGCCGATCCGGCGCTCGTCACCGACGAGATGCGCAGTGATGTGCGCGGCATCGCTTCGTTCGCCGGCATCAACGCGGCGATGATGGATGCACTGCCCAACCTCGAGCTCATCGCCTCCTTCGGCGTCGGCTATGATTCGGTCGATGTCGGCCATGCCCGAGCGAAGAACATCATGGTCACCAACACGCCCGACGTGTTGACCGAGGAGGTCGCCGACACCGCCATCGGCCTATTGATCAACACCATCCGCGACCTGCCGCGCGCCGAAACCTGGCTGCGCGACGGCAGCTGGGTGCGCAAGGGCAACTATCCGCTGAGCCGGCTGACCTTGCGCGGGCGCAGTGTGGGTATTTTTGGCATGGGCCGCATCGGGCAGGCCATCGCCCGGCGTCTGGAAGCTTTTGGCTTGCCGGTCGCCTACCACAACCGGCGCCGTGTCGAAGGTCTTTCCTACCAGTACCATGCGACCCTGAAAGGGCTTGCCGAAGCCGTCGATACGCTGATTTCGGTCGCGCCGGGGGGCGCCTCGACGGAGAAGGCGGTCAATGCCGAAATCCTGTCGGCGCTTGGCGCCAATGGCGTCTTCGTCAACATCGGTCGCGGCAGCACGGTCGACGAGGCAGCGCTTGCGGCAGCCCTCGCCACCGGCAGCATCGCCGCCGCCGGCCTCGACGTCTTTGCCGACGAACCGAACGTGCCCAAGGCGCTGCTCGATGCGCCCAACACCTCGCTGCTGCCGCATGTCGGCTCGGCCTCGGACCACACTCGCCGCGCCATGGCGGATCTGTGCGTCGACAATCTGGTGTCCTGGTTCACCGAGCGCCGTCCGCTGACCCCGGTGCCCGAGACGGTGAATGTGAAGGCCAGGATCTAGCAAGGTAGGCCGCAATAGGCGGCGAAACGTGGCTGATCTGCAACCATAGGTCGGAAATCGGCGCTTCTGACACCTCGGCACCCTGATCCGCGCTTGATACGCGGCTGAAGCAAGGTATTTTGCCGACAACCAACGAGCGGGGCGCTACGTGAAAACTCTTCTTCTTGCATCGGCAATGCTTGTCGTCGTTTCAGGCAGCGCTTTCGCTGCCGATGCGCTCGTCTCTGCTCCCGTCGCCTACGACTGGACCGGCGCCTATGTCGGCGCTCAGATCGGGTATGGCTGGGGAGATGTCGACAGCCATGATTCAGAGATAGGAAATGGCGTTTCCGATTGGTCCGATTCGTGGAAATCCAACGGCGTGCTCGGCGGCATTCACCTCGGCTACAATCAGGCATTCGGTTCATATGTTCTCGGCGTCGAAGGCGATATCGAGGGCTCAGGAGCGAGCGGCTCAGTAGATTCCGAGTTTGCTGGCACCATCAAAACCAAAATCGACGTCCAGGGTTCTTTACGAGCACGCCTTGGCTACGCGATGGGACCGGCCCTGTTGTACGCGACTGGCGGTCTCGCGGTTGCTCACTTCGATACCAAGTACGACGATGGTGGAACGACCGACGACTCGTCCAATACCAAGGCCGGGTGGACCTTGGGCGCCGGTCTCGAATATGCCTTCACGCAAAACTGGACGACGCGCGTCGAGTATCGCTACAGTGATTTCGGCACCTTCACCGACAATCCGGCGACCGATAGCGGCTTCAATTATCCGACCGATGTAAAGACCCAGGCTGTCCGCGTCGGCTTCAGCTACAAGTTTTGATATAAACTAGTCGCGGTCCCTGACTACGGAATGTAAGCCTTGTTCGCGGTGCCGACGGCAGTTTGCCACATTTATTAACGCCGGCTTAACCCTTTGAAATCATTCTTCATCCTGTCCTCGTGCATGGATGAGAATGATGAAAGTGCTTTCCGCATTAATCGCAGCCGCAGCCCTGGTTGGCGGCGTTCAACTGTTTCATGACGGCAATGGGGAAAGCGTCGCCAATGAAGCCGCGCCGTCCAACACGTACAGGCTGGTTGCCAATGGCGACGAGGGGGATTGCGCGGTGAGGCGTGGCGCTTCGATCTCGGATGGCCTGTCACTGTTGACAGTGGCAGCGAACTGCCGCCGGCTGCTGCCCGGCATCGAGCGGGCGAAGTTCTGGCGCGAGCAAAACGACGGCACGGTCGCCTTCAGCGCCAATGGCACCGATCCAATCGTCACCTTCGCGGCTGCCGATGGCGACGGCTACGAATCCTATGCCCCGGCGCTGCCGCTGCTGTCGCTGGCGGCCACCGGTAACAAGAAATCTGGCGACTGATTATTCCGCTGCGGCCCGCGCGCCAGCCTTCGCTGCGGCGTGCAGCCGAACCGCATCGCCGAAGGCACGGAATATCTTCACCGAATTGCTGTCCGACTTGACCCAGTATTCCGGGTGCCATTGCACGCCGACGGCGAAGGCGCGGGCGTCGCGCACCGAAACCGCCTCGACCGTCCCGTCGGTGGCGACGGCCTCGACCTGCAGCTTCGAGCCCAGCCGGTCGATCGCCTGGCGGTGCAACGAATTGACCTTGATGTCGCCGGCACCGAACACGCCGGCCAGGCAACTGTCAGGTTTGATCGAAATGGTCTGGTGGATGGCGAAGCGTTCGTCCTGCTTGTCGCTCACCGGCGCGCGGTGGTCGAGCGAGCCCTCGCGCTCCTGGATCTCGGTGCCGAGCGTGCCGCCCAGCGCCACGTTCAATTCCTGGATGCCGCGGCAGATGGCGAGCAGCGGCACGCCGCGTTCGATCGCCCGCCGGATCAGCGGCAGCGTCGTGGCGTCGCGCGCCGGATCATAGGGGCCATTGGCTTCGCTGGCGTCGCCGCCATAGAGCGAGGGATGCACATTGGATTTCGAGCCGGTGACCATGACGCCGTCGACCGACGACAGAAGTTCGTCGAAATCGAGCCGGTCGCCGAACGATGGCACCAGCACCGGAAACACGCCGGCGCCTGTGATCGCCGCTTCCAGATATTGTTGTGGGGCGGCATGCCAGGTGTAGTTGTCGAACTGACGGACGTCTGTCGATATGGCGACGAGCGGCTGGTGCATTTTGGCTCTGTGTTCCATCTGGGCAAGGATGTCCTGCCTGCAAAATAGGCCATCGCCGGGCATTTTTCCATGCCAAGTTTCAACGTGTCGCATGGGCCACGAAACGGCCTGTTAGACTATAGTTGCAGGGCAGCCGGGCTTCGCCCTCAAATCGGGTCGGCCTGCTGGACTCGACTTCTTGCCTGTGTATTGTCTCCAACGAACCGACAGGGAAACCGAGGATTTCCTGACGTCGGCCTGTTGATCCAAAAGGGAGGAAGTTCATGGATCGTCGTTCATTCATTCGCAGGGCCGGTGTCACCGGCGTCGGTGCCGCGGCGGCGGCGGCCGCGCTGGCGGCGCCTGCAATCGCCCAGTCCAATCCCAAGGTGACGTGGCGGCTGGCGTCGTCCTTCCCGAAGTCGCTCGACACCATCTACGGCGGCGCCGAGGTGTTTTCCAAGATGCTGTCGGAAGCCACCGACGGCAATTTCCAGATCCAGGTTTTTGCTGCCGGGGAGCTGGTGCCTGGCCTGCAGGCCGCCGACGCCACCACGGCCGGCACGGTCGAGGCCTGCCACACGGTGGCATATTATTATTGGGGCAAGGATCCGACATGGGCGCTCGGTGCGGCGGTTCCCTTTTCGCTCAACGCACGCGGCATGAATGCCTGGCATTACCATGGCGGCGGCATCGACTTGTTCAACGAGTTTCTCGCCACGCAGGGCCTTTTCGGCCTGCCGGGCGGCAACACCGGCGTGCAGATGGGCGGCTGGTTCCGCAAGGAAATCAACACGGTGGCCGACCTTTCCGGCCTCAAGATGCGAATCGGCGGTTTTGCCGGCAAGGTGGTGCAGAAGCTCGGCGTCGTGCCGCAGCAGATCGCCGGCGGCGATATCTATCCCGCGCTGGAGAAAGGCACCATCGACGCGGCCGAATGGGTTGGTCCCTATGACGACGAGAAGCTCGGCTTCTACAAGGTCGCGCCCTATTATTACTATCCCGGCTGGTGGGAGGGCGGCCCGACCGTCCATCTGATGTTCAACAAGGCGAAGTACGAAGAACTTTCGCCGACGTACAAGTCGCTGCTGCACACCGCCGCGCAGGCGGCCGACGCCAACATGCTGCAGAAATACGATTATCTGAACCCTGCGGCGGTAAAGCGGCTGGTAGCCGGCGGCGCGAAGCTGCGCCCGTTCAGCCAGGAGATCATGGCTGCCTGCTTCGAAAAGGCCAACGAGGTCTATACCGAAATGGAAGCCTCCAACGCCCCGTTCAAGAAGATCTGGGAATCGATCAAGGGCTTCCGCAAGGAGCATTATCTCTGGGCGCAGGTGGCCGAATACAATTACGACACCTTCATGATGGTCCAGCAGCGCAACGGCAAGCTGTAGTCGGCCGGACTTCTGCTCAAAAGCTCTCTGGGCGGAACCCGCTCAGGGAGCTTTTCTGTATATTCCGGGAGGCGAAGCCGACGGTTCAGCCTCGCCCCGGCACCACCAGAACCTTGACCTCGCCGGGCACCGGCGGATTGGCGATCACCGCTGGCACTTGTTCAAGCGATACCTGCCTGGAGATCAGCCTGTCGATCTCGATCGCACCGGAAGCGATGAGTTCGGCGGCGCGGCGATGGGTGTAGGGGTTGAGGAAGGAACCGAGCACCTTCAGTTCCCGGAACAACAGGTCGAACGGCTCGAATTCCACTTTCATGCCTTGCGGCGTTACGCCGACGATGACGACCGTGCCGCCGGCGCGGGCCAGCTGCATCGACTGCTCGACGGTCTCTCGCACGCCCGCGCATTCGAAGACGACGTCGACACCGCCTGGCACCAGCCCCGCCGGTCCGGCGATGGCATCGATGACATCGGCGGTTGGATCGATCGTCACTGTCGCACCGAGATCCTCGGCGAGCGCGCGCCGCGAGGCTTGCCTGGTCGACAGGATGATGGTCGTGGCTCCCGCCAATCTTGCCAGCTGCACGGTGAGCAGGCCGATCACGCCGCCACCAAGCACGACCACCGAACTGCCCGGTTTGATACCGGCAAGGTCGACGCCGTGCAGGCAACAGCCGAGCGGCTCGCAGAAGGCACCGTGCATGGGATTCAAGCCGGCAGGCAGGACGAAAGCCTGCTTCTGCGGCAAGGCAAGATATTCGGCAAAGCCGCCGTCGCGATGAATGCCGATGGCACGTAGATTGCTGCAGAGATTGACTTGTCCCGCGTGACAACGCGCGCAGCGCCCGCAGGCGATGTTGGGGTCGCCGGTGACACGATCGCCGATGGCAAAACCCGAGACCGATTTTCCGATCGCCTCGACGGTACCGGAGAACTCATGGCCGGGCGTCACCGGCGGCGTGCACGGAAATTCGCCGTGAAACAGATGCCGATCCGTGCCGCAGACGCCGCAGGCTTCGATGCGCACCAGTAGCTCATCCGCACCGATGTCAGGCATGTCGACGTCGCGCAGCGTGATGCCGCCCACTGCTTCCAGCCGCACCGCTTTCATGGTTTTGACCATGCCTGTTCAGTTGAAGCTTGGCGGTTGCGACAGGTCAGGCTGTGGCGCTGCCGGCTTTGCCGGTGTCGGATCGCCGAAACTGGGCGGTTGCGAAAGGTCAGGAGCTGCCGGCGCCGTGCCGCCACCAACTGGCGCCGCTCCATCCGCCGGCGGCGTGCCGAGCGGCGACAGGCCGGGCACCTCCGGTACCTTGTAGTCGATGGTGCCCGGATCGACGGTCGTTCCCTTGTAGTGCATCACCATTTGCGGGAAGGCGATGGTCAACCCGATCATGATCACCTGGATGCAGACAAAGGGCACCGCGCCCCAATAGATCTGTCCGGTGGTCACCGGCGCGATTTGTTTGCCGGTGAGACGATCGAGATAGGGCACGCGCGCGGCCACCGAACGCAGGTAGAACAGCGCGAAGCCGAAGGGCGGGTGCATGAAGCTGGTCTGCATGTTGACGCCCAGGAGCACGCCGAACCAGATCAGGTCGATGCCGAGCTTGTCGGCGGCGGGCGCCAGCAGCGGTACGATGATGAACGCCAATTCGAAGAAGTCGAGGAAGAAGGCGAGGAAGAAGACGAGCATGTTGACGCCGATCAGGAAGCCGACCTCGCCGCCCGGCAGCGACGTCAAAAGGTGCTCGACCCAGATGTGGCCGTTGACGCCGTAGAAGGTCAGTGAGAACACCCGTGCGCCGATCAGGATGAACAGCACGAATGACGACAGCCTTGTCGTCGAGGCCAGTGCCTGCTTGACGACGTCAAGCGACAAGCGCCCCTTGGCCGCCGCCATGAACAAGGCGCCGACGGAGCCCATTGCGCCGCCTTCGGTCGGCGTGGCGATACCCAGGAAGATGGTGCCCAGCACCAGGAAGATCAGCGCCAGTGGCGGGATCAGCACGATGATCACCTGCTGCGCGAGCCTGGACATCATGTTGAAGTTCAGGCGCTTGTCGGCAATGGCGACGATGTAGATGAACAGCACTCCGGCAGTCGCACCGAGAATGTCGGCATTGTCGCCATGTGCCGGCGCCAGATACCGATACGCCGCGTAGGAAACCGCTGATGTGACCAGCAAAGCCACCAGCAGCGACATCACGCCATGGCCCAGTGTACGGGCCTCGAGCGGCAGCGCCGGCATCGAGTTCGGCCGGATGATCGACATGATCAGGATGTAGGACATATAGAGGCCGGTGAGCACGAGGCCCGGGATCAACGCGCCCGCGTACATATCGCCGACCGAGCGGCCGAGCTGGTCGGCAAGCACGATAAGCACCAGCGACGGCGGGATGATCTGGGCAAGCGTGCCGGAGGCGGCAATGACACCGGATGCGAGCCGGCGGTCATAACCATAGCGCAGCATGATCGGCAGCGAGATCAGGCCCATGGCGATGACGGAAGCCGCCACCACGCCGGTGGTCGCCGCCAAAAGCGCGCCGACGAAGATCACCGCATAGGCAAGGCCGCCACGGATGGGCCCGAACAACTGGCCGATCGTGTCGAGCAGGTCTTCGGCCATACCCGATCGCTCGAGCACGATGCCCATGAAGGTGAAGAACGGGATGGCCAGCAGCGTGTCGTTCGACATCACCCGGCTGCCGTAGAAATTATCCGGCAATGCATGCAGGAGCGGCCAGGCGAGGTTGATCGATCCTCCGGAATAGGGGGATAGCAGCACGCCGATGAAGAAGAACATCAAGCCGTTGGCGGCCAAGGAAAAAGCGACGGGGTAGCCGATCAGCAGGAAGATGATCAGCGAGGCGAACATGATCGGCGCCATGTTCTGCGCGATGAACTCCATCACGAGCGCACCTCGTCGGCCAGCGCCTTGGCTTCGAGTTCGGCCTGCTCATGCACCGATATGAAGGGATTGGGGTCGTCCATGTCTCCGCGCATGATGGCGATCTTCTTGATGATCTCGGAGATGCCCTGCAGCGCGAGCAGGAAAAACCCGATGAGCAGGATGGCCTTGGCCGGCCAGATGATCAGGCCGCCGGAATTGTTGGACATCTCGCCGCTGCGAAACGACAGCGACACATAGGGCACGAAATAGATGACCATCAGCGTCACGAACGGCATCAGGAAGAAGAGATGCCCGAGCAGGTCGATCCAGTGCTGTACGCGGCGTGAAAACAGGCCGTAGACGACGTCGATGCGGATATGTTCGTTCTGCTTCAGCGTATAGGCGGCGGCCAGCATGAAGGCGGCGCCGAACAGATACCATTGCAGCTCGAGCCAGGCGTTCGAGGATATGTCGAACACCTTGCGGATAATGGCGTTGGCGGCGCTCACCAGGATCGCCAGCAGGATCAGCCACGATATCCATTTGCCGATGAATTCGTTGGCGCGATCAATAGTCCTGGATAGAGCAAGAAGCCCTGCCATGCATTTCTCCCTTGTACCGGAGGCGTGCCGGCTTCCCCCCTTTTTGTCCGTCACGCCGCGTGGTCCAACGGTATGCCGCGCGTGGACTGACGGGTCAACAAGGATAGAGGCAGCGAATATCACCGCATGGCAGACAGTGCCCAATACCGGCGATCTGCCTTTGCGTCATGCAACCAAAGTCTGACGTTTTCAGGCAATTTTGCCGGTGTCGCGGCCAGCGCCGATCAGGATCAGCGTCGTGACCAGGAACAGATACATCCACGCGTCGCGCCATTCGACCGGGAAATAGCCGGCCCACAGCGATTCGGCCATGCCGAAGGCAGCCGCGCCGAGCGCCGCGCGCGGCGGCGAGAGATAGCCGCCGACCGCCGTCACGAACAGGATTTTCAGTCCGTAGACGAGGCCCGACCCAAAGCTGACATTACCGTAATAGAGGCCGGCCATGACACCGGCCAGCGCGGCGCAGAAACCACCGAACAGCACCGCGTGCCGGAACACCGCACGCACGTCGACGCCGCACATCGCGGCTGCCTTGGGGTCGTCGGAGACGGCGCGCCAGCGCCGTCCGAAGCTCGACCGGGCAAAAGCCCGGCTGGCCAGCGCGATTGCAGCCACCACCACGGCGCAGTCGATGAGCTGGATGAGCGTCAGCGTTGCCTTGAAGGTCGCGCCCTGCGCAAAAACGATGGGCTGCGCCAGCATCGGCGGCAGCCACAGATCATGCGTGTCGGCGGCGATGCGGCTCGCTTCGGACAGCAGCAGCAAGATGCCGAGCGTCGTCACCACGATTGCATTGGGCGTGCGATCGGCCAAAGGTTCGAAGACATTGCGCGACAGCACGTGGCTGATCAGCGCGGCATAGAAGAACGCAGCGACGACGCCCAGCGCCACCGCCGCCAGCAGCGTCAGCCACAGCACCTGGTAGCCGAAGGCCGCGGTCAGGATCATCGTCTGGCCGCAAAAGGCGAACAACGCGCCATAGGCGAGATTGGTGCGGTGCAGGATGCCGTTGGTCAGCACATAGCCAAAGGCGAGCAGCGCATAGAGCGCGCCCGAATGCAGCCCGTTCAACACCTGCTGGAAGAAATAGAGCATGCAAAACCTCGAAGCATGCCGCCCAAAGTGCGAAGCGGTCCTGGCCAACGGCATGCTCAAAAGGCTGCGGAGACCGCCGCATCCCGGAGTGAGGTTGCATCGCTGAATCTAACTTGTCAAATGCGATTTATCGGTTAGATTTTCGGCATGACGGTATCCTGGACCCCGCACCGCTTCACCGGCGGCCTGCTTGCGCTCGACACGGCCAACACCGTCGTGCTGCGCGGCGATCCGGAGCGAACCTTCGACCGCTTCGACGATCCGGCCGAGATTGCCCGCTTCGCCGACGCGGCGAGCCGCTTTCGCGCCGCCGAACTTGGCGACAGGCCGCTGGCGGTATCCTCGGCGGTGGCGATCGCGCCCGTCGTGCTGTCGATCCGCGAGGCGACGGACCGGCTGTTTCGTGGAGCGACGTCGAAGGGCGCGGTCGCCACCACCGATCTGCCCGGATTCCTGAGAGCCTGCGCCGATGGCCTTGCCGGCAGCCGGACCGAGATCGGTGCGCCGGGAAGGCCGTTCGGCGATCCTGTGACGCCGATCGCCTTCGAGGCCGCGCTGGCGGTTTCGGGGCTATCGCTTCTGCGTGACGACACTCTCGCAAGGCTGAGGATCTGTCCCAACTGCACCTGGCTATTCGTCGACAGAAGCCGCAATTCCAGCCGCCTTTGGTGCGACATGGCGGTGTGCGGCAATAGGCAGAAGGCAAGTCGTCACTACCGCCGCCGCATGGCGGCAAATGAGGTCAAGAATGCGTAGCGGTCTTTCCCGTTCGGTCGTTGTCGGCGCGGCGCTCATCGTGGCCGTTGCGCTCGGCGCCTGCCGCGATGCCGGCAATGACGAAGGCAAGCTGTTCGAGATTTCCGGCAAGATATTCGTCTTCAACTACCGCCTCGCCAGGGCGACTTATGTGGTGACCCTGCGGCCGCTGAAGCCGATGGGAGAGGGCCAGGTGGCGGTGGCCAGCTTCCAGGATCCCGCCGGCGGCGCACCTCTGGTGGTCGAGCAGAAGGTGTGGCCGAAGCTCGACAAGGTGACGCTGGAGAGCCCGGCACTGACCTGCGTCGTCAAGAACAAGCCCTATGCGATTGCCATCAGCATCAAGGGGGCCGACGGCGCGGTCCTGCAGAAGATCGACACCACGCTGATGTCGACGGAAGACCAGTCGATCCTGCCCGACCGGCCGCTGGTCATCGACCAGCTCTACACCGCCAATCCCGATCTGGTCGGCCATCCCGACGGCAAGCTGCCGGGCGAGCCGAAGCCGGATTGCTCGAAGGGCGGCTGACGCGTCGCGGCCGCCCGGGCCGCAGCTGAAATTTTCGTGCGCCGGGCAATGTCCGCGGATCGGTTTCATACCCGATTCAGGATGGCCGCGGACTGTTCGTTGCGCGTTGCCTGGCATCTGCGATTTTGTTTGACCTGCCTTGCAAGGGGAGAAAGGATGCGTCATCCGACCCCGACGTTGGCTGCCTGCCCCCGCGTGGCCTCCGCAGAGGAAATTCCTGATGACGCTGCACGACGTCGCGCTCGACGACAAGTTCGATCTCGCCAAGGAGCGCATCTTCCTGTCTGGCGCGCAGGCGGTCATTCGCATGCTGCTGATGCAGCGCGAGCGCGACCGTCGCGCCGGCTTGAACACGGCCGGCTTCGTCTCCGGCTATCGCGGGTCGCCGCTCGGCGGCCTCGACATGCAGCTGTGGAAGGCGAAGAAACAGCTCGCCCAGGCTGACATCGTCTTCCAGCCGGGTCTCAACGAGGAGCTTGCCGCCACCGCTTGCTGGGGGGCGCAGCAGACGGAACTGCTTGATGAGGGCACTCATGACGGCGTCTTTTCGGTCTGGTACGGCAAGGGACCGGGCGTCGATCGTTCCGGCGACGTGTTCCGCCACGCTAACCTCGCCGGATCGTCGAAGCATGGCGGCGTGCTCGCCTTGATGGGCGACGACCATATGGCCGAATCCTCGACCAATGCGCACGCCACCGAATTCCTGTTCGTCGACACGATGGTGCCGATCCTCAACCCGGCCGGCGTCCAGGAGATCATCGACTATGGGCTCTACGGCTTCGCCATGTCGCGCTTTGCCGGCACGTGGGCGGCGATCAAATGCGTCAAGGACAACATCGAATCGACCGCCTCGGTCGATGCCGCGCTCGAGCGGCTGAACATTGTCGTGCCGGAGTTCGACATGCCGCCTGGCGGTCTCAACATCCGCCACGAGATCGACATGCTCGGCCAGGAGGAGCGGCTGCATGAGCACAAGCGCGCCGCGGCCTCCGCCTTCATCCTTGCCAACGGGCTGAACCGCATTGTCTATTCGGGCGGCCGCAACCCGAAGATAGGCATCATCACGCTGGGCAAGAGCTACCTCGATGTCCGCCAGGCGCTGGAGGATATCGGCATCGACGAGGCGGCCGCCAACCGCATCGGGGTGCGGCTGTTCAAGGTCGGCTGCCCCTGGCCGCTTGACCTGCATCACATCGCCGATTTCGCCCGCGGCCTCGACACCATTGTCGTCGTCGAGGAGAAGCGCTCGCTGATCGAGGTGCAGTTGCGCGAAAGCCTTTATGGCACTGCCACCCAACCGGTCATTGTCGGCAAGAAGGACGAGCGCGGCGACTGGCTGTTTCCGGCCAAGGGCGCGCTCGATCCCAACGAGATCGCCATCGCGCTTGGCGAGAGGATCGTCAGGACCATCGGCCCGTCCGAAGAGATTTCGGCGCGGGTGGCAAAACTGCGCCAGTTCCAGGCAATGCTCACCGAGGCCACCGACATCGGCTCGCGCACGCCGTTCTTCTGTTCCGGTTGCCCGCACAATTCGTCCACCAAGGTGCCGGACGGCTCTATCGCCGCGGCCGGCATCGGTTGTCACTTCATGGCGCTGTGGATGGACCGCAACACCGTCGGCTTCACGGCCATGGGCGGCGAGGGCGCGCAATGGGTCGGCCAGGCGCCGTTCTCCAAGCGGGAGCACATCTTCCAGAATCTTGGCGACGGCACCTACAACCATTCCGGCACGCTGGCGATCCGCTTCGCGCTGTCGAGCGATGCCAACATCACCTACAAGATCCTCTACAACGACGCCGTCGCCATGACCGGCGGCCAGCCGCACGAAGGCGGCCTGACCGTCGACATGATCGCCAGGCAGGTGCGCGCCGAAGGCGTCGACCGCATCGCCATCGTCACCGATGAGCCCAGCAAATATGCCGGGAAGGCCGAATTCCCGGCCGGCGCCACCATCCATCACCGCGACGACCTCGATCTCGTCCAGCGCGAGCTGCGCGACGTCAAGGGCGTTTCGGTGCTGCTCTACGACCAGACCTGCGCCGCCGAAAAGCGTCGCCGCCGCAAGCGCGGCACCTTCCCCGATCCCGACAAGCGGGTCTTCATCAACGAGCTGGTCTGCGAAGGCTGCGGCGATTGCGGCGTGCAGTCGAACTGCGTCTCGATCCAGCCGGTCGAGACCGAATTCGGCCGCAAGCGCAAGATCGACCAGTCGAGCTGCAACAAGGATTTCTCCTGCGTCAACGGCTTCTGCCCGTCCTTCGTCACCGTGCACGGTGCCAAGATCCGCAAGGCCGAGGGCCTGGCCGGCAAAGCCGATCCGCTGGAAGGCGTGCCCGTGCCGGTGCAATTCCCGCTTGGCCAGCAGGGCTGGGCGGCGATCATCGACGGCGTCGGCGGCACCGGCGTCGTCACCGTCGGTGCGGTGCTTGGCATGGCGGCGCATCTTGAGGACAAGGGCTGCGGCATGATCGACATGGCCGGCCTCGCCCAGAAGGGTGGCTCGGTGTTCACGCATGTCCGCATCGCCCGCACCCCGGACGACATCCATGCCATCCGCGTTTCGGCCGGCAAGGCCGATCTGGTGCTTGGCTGCGACCTCGTCGTGTCGGGCGCGAAGAAGGTGCTGACCGCGGTGCGCGAGGGCCACACCATCTTCGTCGCCAACACCGCCGAGATCATGCCCGGCGAATTCGCCCGCTCGGCTGATTTTTCGTTGCCGATAGAGCGGCTGAAAAAGGCGATCCGCGCGGCAGCGGGCGACGACAAGGCGCATTTCTTCGACGCCACCCGCACCGCCACGGCACTTTTCGGCAATTCGCTCGGCGCCAACATGTTCATGCTCGGCTTTGCCTTCCAGCACGGCGGCCTGCCATTGTCGGCTGAGGCCGTCGAGAAGGCGATCGAACTCAATGGCGAAGCCGTGGCGATGAACATCGCCGCTTTCCGCTGGGGACGTCGCGCTGCCCATCAGCCGGATTTCGTGCGCGGGCTCGTTGCCCAGCCGGGTCCAGCCGTGGCTGGAAAGGCCGGCCAGGCCACGGATATCGCCGAGACACTGGACGACATCATCGCCCGCCGCGTCGCCTTCCTGACCGCCTATCAGAACGCCGCTTATGGCAGGCGTTATGCCGAAAAACTGGCCGTTTTGCGCGCCGCCGAAGCGAAGGCCGTGCCTGGTTCTACCGCGGTGTCGCAGGCCGCCGCCAGGAACTTGTTCAAGCTGATGGCGATCAAGGACGAATACGAGGTGGCGCGTCTTTACACGGACGGCTCTTTCGCCGCCGAACTTGGAAAACAGTTCCAGAGCTACGAAAAGCTCGAATTCCACCTCGCTCCGCCGATCATGGGCCGTCGTGGCAATGACGGCAGCCCTAGGAAATCGAGCTTCGGCCCGTGGATGATGAAGGGTTTTCGGATTCTGGCGGCGATGAAGGGCCTGCGCGGCACCGCCTTCGACCTGTTCGGCTACACCGCCGAACGGCGCATGGAGCGACAGCTGCTGGCGCGGTACGAGGCGGATCTGGATTTCATCGCCGGATCGTTGGCCCCGGCCAGGGTCGATGCGGCGGCTGCATTGGCTTCGGTGCCTGCCCTCATTCGCGGCTACGGCCACGTCCGTCGAGCCAGCGCCGAAAAGGCGGCTGGCGAACGTTCCCGGCTGCTTCAGCGCCTCGCAAACGCACCGGCGGGGCCGGCACTTCAGGCCGCCGAGTGAGGGCGATGTTTAACTGAAGACTGATTTCCCGGTCTGTCCTGCTTTTGCACTCCTTCGGCAACCAGCCAAAACACTGTTCTAAGCCTTTCTTAAGGCGGATGTGGGATGACGAGGCTTAGCGTTGGGCCGACGATATGGGCAGAACAAAGACCGAAAACATCCCGGCGGATGTTTATATCCAGTTTGTGCGGTCGTTGTTCGACAACGCCCACATGCTGGTGATTGGCGGCGTGTGCTACTGGATCCTCGGATTCATGATCTACTTGCGCACGAACAATCCGTTGTTCCTGGCTTTCTCTTTTGTCCTGCTGTCCATCTGCCTTTTCCGCTATTTCGGCATTCGCAGCTTCCGGAAGGCGGGCGGTGTGATAGCCGACGTCCAGGAGGCGCAGCGGTGGGAGCGCAACTACATCCTCAAGGGCAGCCTGCAGGGCCTTGGGTTGGGCGCGCTGTGCTTCATATCGATCTACGTTTATCCCGATCCCTTTGCCGAACTGGCCGCGACGTCGCTGGCCATCGCAACCTTGGTGACGGTTGTTGGCCGGAACTACGGATCTCCGCTCATGGTGCGGATTTTTTCCGTGACCTTCATTGGACCTGCAGCACTTGCACTCTTGCTGCGCATGGATGCCCCTTCAGTTATTCTTGGGCTGATGATCATTCCGTTGACTTTCGTCACGATCAACAGCGCCGACCACGTCCGCGACGTGCTTTTCTCGGCGGTCATCGGCCACAAGGAAGCGAGGAAGCTCGCGCTCAGATTCGATCGCGCGCTCAACACCATGTCGCACGGCCTCGTCATGCTCGGCCCCAACGGCCGCGTGGCGGTAGCCAATGCCGAAGCAGCCCATCTGATGTCGCTCAAGTCCGGGGATGCGCTGCTCGGGCGGTCGATCCATGGTCTGTTGATGCGCGGTGTCGCCGGCGGCATGCTGGCGCCCAAGGATTGCCGTTACATCGAGGCTCAGCTGACGCGCGCCCTGCGCGAGGGCCGCGACCGCAAGGTGCTGGTTTCCCTCGCCAACGGCCAGCACTATGAATTCTCGGCTCGCGAAGGCAGCCAGGAGCTGGGCGTCATCACCTTCGAGGATGTCACCGCCCGTGTCGAGGCGGAAGACAAGATCCGCTTCATGGCACGCTACGACAACCTCACCGGCCTGCCCAACCGCGCCTATTTCCACGAACTGGTCGGCGAGGCCATGGTATCAGGCGATCGCGACCGTCTCTGCGGCCTGGCGGTGCTCGATCTCGACGATTTCAAGAGCGTCAACGACACGCTTGGCCATCCAATCGGCGACGGCTTGATCTACGCCGTTGCCGAACGGCTTGCCGCCATTGCCAGGCAAGGCATCACGGTCAGCCGTTTCGGTGGCGACGAGTTCATGATCTTCTTCGACCGCGTCGAGGATGAGAGCCATCTGACCAGCCAGCTCGACGAGATTTTCGCCTGCCTGCAAGGGGAGGTCGACGTCGCCGGTCACGGGCTGCGCATCCAGGCCAGCGGCGGCGCGGTGCTGTCTCGGGTCAAGGACACCGATGTCGACGCCATGATCGTCAAGGCGGACCTGGCGCTCTACAAGGCCAAGGAACTCGGCAAGAACGGCTGGCGGCTGTTCGAAGCCTCGATGGATGCCGCCTTCCGCAACCGTCAGCTGATGAAGGCGGATCTGCGCACCGCCGTGGAAAGCAAGAGCCTGCGGGTGGTCTATCAGCCGATCGTGGCGATGAGCACCATGCGCATCGCCAGCTGCGAGGCGCTGTGCCGGTGGGATCATCCCGATCTCGGGCCGATCTCGCCCAGCATCTTCATTCCACTGGCCGAGGAAATGGGTATCATTTCCGAGATCAGCACTTTTGTGCTGCAGGCAGCCTGCGCCGAATGCGCCAAATGGCCGGACCAGACCAGCGTCTCGGTCAATCTCTCCGCCAAGGATTTCCGCAACCGCGATGTCATCCAGAAGGTTCGCGATGCGCTGGCGAGCTCCGGCCTCGCCGCCAGCCGGCTGGAGATAGAGGTCACCGAAACGGCGCTGCTCGACGACAAGTCGCTGACGCGCCAGTACATCGAGGAGCTGAAGCAGATCGGCGTGCGCATCGCGCTCGACGATTTCGGCACCGGCTATTCGAGCCTGAGCTACCTGCACAAGCTGCCGCTTGACAAGATCAAGATCGACCGCTCGTTCCTGATCGATGTCACTCAGAACCCCCGCTCGCTCGAACTGCTCAAGGGCATCGTCAACCTGTCGCGGCCGCTGGGGCTTGCCGTAACTGTCGAAGGCGTCGAGACCTTCGAACAGCTCAAAATCTTGGCCCTGCAGGTCAAACCCGATCTCGTGCAAGGCTTCCTGTTCGGTGCCGCGCTCAGTGCGTCGGGTATCGAAACGATGTCAAATGTCACTTGGCCGTTCGCCGCTGACCTGCGTCACGCCGGCAAACGGACAGCCATTTAGAGCTGTGATTTCGAAGTTCGCTTGATTACTGGCGTGCTGCGATTCAAAGACTGCCCTTGATCTCCAATTCATGCGAATTCAATCAGGACATCTGTCCCGCCGCGTTTTTGCTTTTGCGCAATGCTGCTAAAAACGATCTTTTCCAGAGTTCGCTTTCGAACGGATTGAACGCTGGCGCGGGCGCCAAAATGATCCTCAACCCAAGTTGGCCTTTGTCGACGGAGGTGCGATGTCTCGGAGGCCGTGATCCACACCCTTCTCCGGGCGCATTGCCCACCAAGGCAAACTCAAATTGGCGCTCAGCTGTTAAGGTTAACAGAAGGTAAATCAACAACATCTAAATTTCTGCTTGTGTCTCATTTTGACTCGAATAGCCTATCCGTAGGCGGAATTTCGAGGACAGATAATGGATGCTGCAAGGGCTGCAAGGGCTGCAAGGGCTGCCTCTGGTGCGGTCAGCGCAGCCGGAGATTCTGTGCTGAACCGATCGATCATGCAATTGCTGGAGCATGTCGATTATCGTCTCATTACCGGAGGCGAGGATTTGGAGGCGATTTACCGACTTCGCTATAAATCCTATTTGCGCTCAGGCATGTGCGGTCCGATCGCCAGCGGGATGTTCGAGGATCGCTGGGACAATCTACCCAATTCCTACCGGTTCGGTGTCTATTGCTATGGCGAATTGGTCAGTACGATCCGCTTCCATTACATTTCCAGCGAGCACCCGCATTCGCCCTCCGTCGATGCCTACCCGGAAATACTGATCGAGCGACTTGCCCGCGGAGAGACCTTTATCGACGGAACCCGGTTTGCAACCGATCCCGACGGCGCGCCGGCGCCCGGAGTGTTGCCGTTCCTGACACTCAGGCTTGCCATGGTGGCGTCTCTCTATTTTGGCCAGAACTCGGTGCTTACACCGGTCAAGGTCGAGCATTCCAATTTTTATTCACGTTATTTCAATGCCGTGCAGAGGACCGAGGCTAAAGAATTTCCAGGCGTTCTTACCCGGATCGCGCTGTTCGAAATCCCTGCCGGCGAAAATATGCGCCTGACACTCGAACGGTTCCCGTTCTTTAGGTCGACGCCCATGGAACAGCGACTGATGTTTGCCAATCCGGCCATCAACCGACTGACGCCCTTGTCCATCGTGCCGACAGCGAAATATTATCGCGACGCCGCCTGAGGCACCCCGATTTTTGCAAAGCGGCTGGAGCCTTTCGGCCGCTTCGGCGTTCTGGATGATGCCAAGGCGCTGCCGCACTCTGGCACGACCTGAAGTCTTTTGAGGGAACCTGCCATGACCATTTCCACACTTGCGCTAACCCCGCTCATCTCGCTGATCGCCGGCGTGCTGATCCTGGTCATGCCAAGGCTGTTGAACTACATCGTCGCGCTCTATCTGATCGTCGTCGGGTTGCTCGGGCTATTTCCGCATCTAGCCGGCTGAGGGCGCCGGCTTAGCCACGCAGACGTCCGCCTTCGGAGCATCTTTCCGCATCAAACACCAGAATCCAGCGATCGGACTCCGTCGCGCGTCGGCAGCCGGCTTCAACCTTTCTTTGAGGCAGTTGTCGGTTGTTGTGCGGCAATAGCGCCATTGCTCTCGGCCCGGCTTTTCGCTATGTGCCTGAAAGATGTCTTCGAAGGGGTATTCCTATGGCTGATCACTCGCCGACCGGTCCTGTCGAACTGGGCGCGAAGATGGACTATGCCGAGCATGACCGCACCTATGCGGGCTTCCTCGCGCTGGCCAAGTACGGTTCGCTGTTTTGCGGCGCCCTGCTCCTGGCGATGGCCTTCGGCTTCTTCGCGGGCGGCTTCTTCTCGGCGACCATTCTGTTCGTGCTGATTCTGGCCGTCGGCGCCTTTATCCTCCGATAGATTTTCCGACACCTTGTCCACGGCGCCGCCGCGAGGCCGGCCGGCGTCTTGCGGGAAATAGCTTCCGGCCGAAAGGATCATGCGGTGGGACAGACGGTTTTCATCCCTCGTGAGCTCGATGCCAACGAGCCGCGCGTCGCGGCTTCGCCCGATACGGTGAAACGGCTGGCGGCGCTGGGCTTCGACGTCGTCATCGAGGCCGGTGCCGGTCTGAAATCGCGCATCATCGATGCCGACTATGCGAGCGCCGGCGCTGCCATCGGCAAGGTTTCCGATGTCGCCAAGGCCGATGTGGTGCTGAAGGTGCGCCGGCCGAGTGATGCCGAGCTGAAGAGCTACAAGCCCGGTGCGGCTGTGATCGCCATCATGGACCCCTACGGCAATGACGCCGCCGTGGCGGCCCTGGCCAAGGCCGGTGTCACCGCCTTCTCGATGGAATTCATGCCGCGCATCACCCGGGCGCAGTCGATGGACGTTTTGTCCTCGCAGGCCAATTTGGCCGGCTATCAGGCGGTGATCGACGGGGCTTCGGAATATGATCGTGCCTTGCCGATGATGATGACGGCGGCCGGCACGGTGCCGGCGGCGAAGGTCTTCATCATGGGCGTCGGCGTTGCCGGCCTGCAGGCGATCGCCACCGCGCGTCGCCTTGGTGCGGTCGTCACCGCAACAGACGTGCGCCCTGCCGCCAAGGAGCAGGTCGCCTCGCTCGGCGCAAAGTTCCTTGCCGTCGAGGACGAGGAATTCAAGGCTGCGGAAACGGCCGGCGGCTACGCCAAGGAGATGTCGAAGGAATACCAGGCTAAGCAGGCGGCACTCACATCAGAGCACATCGCCAAGCAGGACATCGTCATCACCACGGCGCTGATCCCAGGCCGTCCGGCGCCGAAGCTGGTCTCGGCGGCGATGGTCGCTTCGATGAAGCCGGGTTCGGTTCTCGTCGATCTGGCGGTCGAGCGCGGCGGTAATGTCGAGGGCGCCGAAGCCGGAAAGGTCGTCACCACCGCCAACAACGTCAAGATTGTCGGCCATCTCAATGTGCCAGGCCGCATCGCGGCGTCGGCCTCGCTGCTTTATGCCAGGAACCTGTTCGCCTTTCTCGAGACGCTGATCGACAAGACGACGAAGACGCTTGCCATCAATCGCGACGACGATCTGGTCAAGGCAACGATGCTGACCGATGGCGGCAAGGTGGTTCATCCGGCTTTCGTGAAAGCCGACCAGCAGCCCCCAAAGGGCCAATATGTCGAGCCGGCCGCGATCCCGGCCAAGACCATGGTCGCCGACGCTTCGCCCAAGAAAGCCGCGCCCAAGAAGGCGGCCGCACCCAAGTCGCCCTCGTCGAAGCCGAAAGGGATCGCGTGATGGACCAGACCCTGCAGAAAGCCCTCGACCAGCTAGATCAGGCGTCCGCCGCCGTTCGGCTGGCAGTGCACAATCTGGCGACCGCGCCGGGTGGCACTGACGCGGCCGGTGACGCCGCACATGCGCTCTCCGGCGGCGCCATCGATCCCTTCGTTTTCCGCTTCGCCATCTTCGTCCTGGCGATCTTCGTCGGCTACTACGTCGTCTGGTCGGTGACCCCCGCACTGCACACGCCGCTGATGGCTGTCACCAACGCCATCTCCTCGGTCATCGTCGTCGGCGCCCTGCTTGCCGTCGGCATCGCCGCCTCCGGCATTGCCGCAGGCTTTGGCTTCGTCGCGCTGATGCTGGTCTCGGTCAACATTTTCGGCGGCTTCCTCGTCACCCAGCGCATGCTGGCCATGTACAAGAAGAAGGACAAGTAGAGCGCCATGAACGCCAACTTCGCGTCCTTCCTCTACCTCGTCTCCGGTGTCCTGTTCATCATGGCGCTGCGCGGCCTGTCGCATCCGACCACCAGCCGCCAGGGCAATCTCTACGGCATGATCGGCATGGGCATTGCCATTGCCACCACGCTGGCGCTGGCAACCCCGTCGGCCGGCCGCTTCGGTCTGATCGTGCTCGGCCTGGCCATTGGTGGTGGTGTCGGCGCCGTCACAGCGCGCCGCATCGCCATGACCTCGATGCCGCAGCTGGTTGCGGCCTTCCACTCGCTGGTCGGCCTTGCCGCCGTCATGGTGGCGGCTGCCGCCATCTATGCGCCGGAAAGTTTTGGCATCGGCACGGATGGCGACATCCATGCCCAGGCCCTGATCGAAATGAGCCTTGGCGTCGCCATCGGCGCCATCACCTTCACCGGCTCGGTCATCGCCTTTTTGAAGCTTGACGGCCGCATGTCCGGCAAGCCGATCATGATCGGCGGCCGCCACTTCATCAACGCCGCACTTGCCATCGCGCTCGTCGTGCTGATCGTGCTGCTGGTCACCACCGAGTCCAAGCTGGTCTTCTGGCTGATCGTTGCCGCCTCGCTGGTGCTCGGTATCCTGCTGATCATCCCGATCGGCGGCGCCGACATGCCGGTCGTCGTCTCGATGCTCAATTCCTATTCGGGCTGGGCCGCGGCCGCCCTCGGCTTCACGCTCGGCAATCTGGCGCTGATCATCACCGGCGCGCTGGTCGGCTCGTCCGGTGCGATCCTGTCCTACATCATGTGCAAGGGCATGAACCGATCGTTCATCTCTGTCATCCTCGGCGGCTTCGGCGGCGAGACGGCGGCAGCGGCCGACGATGGCATCGAACGCACGGTCAAGCAGGGCTCGGCCGACGACGCCGCCTACCTGATGATGAACGCACAGAAGGTCATCATCGTGCCGGGCTACGGCATGGCCGTCGCCCAGGCCCAGCACGCGCTGCGCGAAATGGCAGACAAGCTCAAGGCCAACGGCGTCGACGTCAAATACGCCATCCATCCCGTTGCCGGCCGCATGCCCGGTCACATGAACGTGCTCTTGGCCGAAGCCAACGTGCCTTATGACGAAGTCTTCGAACTGGAGGACATCAACTCCGAGTTCGCGCAGGCCGACGTCGCCTATGTCATCGGCGCCAACGACGTCACCAATCCCTCGGCCCGCGACGACAAGTCGTCGCCGATCTACGGCATGCCGATCCTCGACGTCGACAAGGCCCGCACCTGCCTGTTCGTCAAGCGCTCGCTCGGCTCCGGCTATGCCGGCATCGACAACACGCTGTTCTACAAGGACGGCACCATGATGCTGCTTGGCGACGCCAAGAAGATGACCGAAGAGATCGTCAAGGCCATGGATCACTGATCCGGGGTCAGCGCCGGGACACGCCAAGAACCGTCCAACTTCTTGGGGTCAGTTCATCGCGCCGGGCTTTTTCTTGGCCGTGCTTTCTTGGCTTGATGGCGATTTCGGCGCTACGATGACGAATTCCCGCCTCGACGGCGGGACTGTCGTCGACGGAGACGTTGGTGCCTGACCCGATCGCATCGCCGCCCGCCGGAAAAGCGCCGCGCAAGCCTGGCCAGGCGGTGGTGATCGTTCATGGCATGGGCGAACAGCGGCCGATGGATACGTTGCGCCGCTTTGTCCAGGCCGTCTGGAGCCATGACCCCAGCCGCGCGCCGTTTTATGCCCGTGTCGCCGATCCGGCCGACCCCGCCGGCGCGAAGATCAACCAGAGCTGGATCACGCCCGACAGCCGGACCAATTCGTACGAACTTCGCCGCATCACCACGCCCTACGATGTCGATGGCCGCCGCACCGATTTCTTCGAGCTTTACTGGGCCGACATCACGCAGGGCACGACGCGGGGCCGGCTCGCCGCCTGGGTGACAAATCTGCTGTGGCGCAAGCCCGCCGACATACCGCCCGACGCCCGAAAGCTCTATCTGGTCACGCTGGTTGCCGTCATCATCGTTCTGGCCGCAGCCCTCGCGCTTGCGACGTCGGTTTGGCAGCAGCAAATTTCGTGGACCGTCGGCGCGCTCGTCACCATCCTGGCCTCGCTCGTCATCTGGTCGGTGGACCGTTTTGGCCTTCCCTATTTCGGCGATGTCGCGGCCTATGTGCGCGCTGAAGCTGCAACCGTCGAGAAGCGGGCTCTGATCCGCAGCCGTGGTCTGAAGCTGCTGAAGCGGCTGATGATGGACGATACCTACGATCGCATCGTGCTGGTCTCGCACAGCCTCGGGTCGATGATCGCCTATGACCTGTTGCAGATCTTGTGGGCCGATTTCAGGCCCCGAAAACTGGAGGCCATCCGCGACAAGGCGAAACTGAAGGCGATCCACGCCATCGACAAGGCGACGCTTGTTGCCGACGGCTCGGCATGGCCCGGTAGGCTTGACGATCTTGCCGGGTTCCGGCGCGATCAGTGGGCGCTCTATCGCCAACTGCGCACCAAGGACGACAACCATAGGCCATGGAAGATCAGCGATTTCGTCACGCTTGGCAGCCCGCTGACCCACAGCGAATTTCTGGTGACGCACAATCTCGCCGAATTCAGACGCGGCATCGCCGAGCGCCTGTTCTCGGCATGTCCGCCGATCGCCGAGGGAGCGGCGGCCGGTGGCACCGTGCTTTATCAGGAAGGGCGCAACCGTTCTTCGGGCAAGCCGCAGCGCGCGGTGCATCATGGCGCGGTGTTTGCTGCGACGCGCTGGACCAATATCTTCGACCGCGGCAATGGTTGGCTGACGGGCGATCCGATCTCCGGGCCGATGGCGGAGAATTTCGGCCCAGGCGTGGAGAACATCCAGGTCGAGCTACGCGGTTCCCTCGGCCGTGTCTTCACCCACACGCTGTACTGGTCGTTGACGGCGACCGGTGTCGAGGCCGGCGATCAGCCGCGCTCGCATCTCGCCGTGCTGCGCAACGCTGTCGACTTCGGTCGCAAACTGGAGCCGAGCCAAGCGGAAGCGCCGACGATTCCTCCCCGAAAATAGGAACGGACTTCAGCGCACGGGGTCGAGGCAGCGCCGCGCGACAACTTCAAAGCAAAGCCACTCCGGGCGGGCCGGAGTGGCTTTGTCGGCGCAAGTGCAGTTCAGCGGCTGGTGATAAAAACCGCTTCCTCATCGTCGCGCTGCTTGCCTCCAAGGGCCGCGGCGGCACTGGCGATGAAGGCGCCGATCACCAGTGACAGCGCACCAAGGAGCGCGAAGGTAGCGCCAGCCTTCCTGGCGGTGTCGGCAGCCTCCTGCGCCTTGACCTTGGCGTCCTGCGCCCTGGCGATGATCGCATCCACCCGCGCCTTGGCATCTGCTTCCGAAAGACCGGTGCGGGCGGCGACGAGTTGCGACAGATAGGTCTTGTCGTCGGCCGAAACTTCGCCTGCCGCTGCACCGGCGATCAGGATGCGCGAGGCCTGCCCGGTCGCAGCCGCATCGCTGTCCGGATTGGCGGCTGCAGGCTTGCCCGGGTCAGCCGGGCGGAACAGTGAATCCACCAGGTAGGATGTCGCATTGTCCACCGATGCGCTGCCGGCATTGGCCGAAGCCCCTGCCGATGCGCCCATGGCAGCGCCAGACGCGACGGTGGACACCGCCTGCACGCCTGAACCGATCGCTGCGGAAAGGGCAGAGCCAAGCACGCCGACGACGAGCAAGGTGGCCAGCGCCCAGGCAAGAAAGCCGTGTGCGGTGTCCCGGAAATAGACTTCATCGGTGTGGATGCCGACCCATTTGGCACGCAGGCGCCCGGCAAGATAGCCTCCGACACCCGAGGAGAGCCATTGCACGATGACAAGCCAGATCGCGGTGGACGCCGCGAAAGTGGTGACAGATGCGCCGGATCCCGACCATGGCGATACCATGGTCAGTCCCAGCCCCGAACCGAGCAGCATGAGGATGAAGGTCAGCGTCGAGGCCGCGAAGGCTCCGGCGATGATCGGTCCCCAACTGACGGCGGTGGAGGAGGATTCTGTTGAAGTGGAAACGTCGACAGCCGACAGGGTGGACTGCATAACTGCCCCCTATCGTACGAACAGCATGATCAGAATGATGATCGGGATCGGTATGCCGAGCAACCAGAGCAAAATGCCGCGTCCCATGAAGGCCTCCTGTCAGAATTGTGATCGATGTTGTCACAATGTTCCGCAGGGACTTCCGTTCCGGCGCGTTGTAAAATGATTTTGTTGTCGCCGGTGGAACAATTGGCGCCGCAGCGCGCCAATTCACATTAGTGTCCAGATCAGATATCCAGATTGGCGACCGACAGCGCGTTGTCCTGGATGAACTCGCGCCTCGGTTCGACCTCGTCGCCCATCAGTCGCGAGAACAGGCTGTCCGCGTCGGTCGCGTCATTGACCTTGACCTGCAGCAGCGAGCGCACGTTCGGATCGAGCGTGGTTTCCCACAGCTGTTCGGCGTTCATCTCGCCGAGACCCTTGTAGCGCTGCATGGTCAGGCCCTTGCGGCCGGTTGCAAAGACGGCATTGAGCATCGCCAGCGGCCCCGAGATGGTTTCGGAGACATCCTTGCGGCGCAGCACCGGCGGCGACCCGTAGACCTCGCTGAGGCGCTGTGCGTAGCGGTCGAGTTGGCGTGCGTCGGCCGAATTGATCAGCGCCAGGTCGAGATGCGCGTATTCCTTGACGCTGCGCACCGTGCGCTCGAACACATAGCCGCCGACACCCTCGTTCGAGGTCGACATGCGGCCGGTCCAGCCGCGCTCGGTGTCCTCGGCGATGATGTCGAGGCGCTTTGCAATCCGCTCCGCCATGGCGTTGGCGCGGCCGAGATCGGTGAACACGTCCGGGTTCAGCCCGCCGGCGATCGCCGCCTGCTCGACGACGCCTCTGTTGTAGCGCGTGTGCAGGCCGTTGATCAGCTGGCGCACCGCCAGGGCGTCGTCGATGGCTCCACGCAGGTCCTGTCCGATGCGAACCTCGCCCGAGCCGAGCGTCAGCGATGCTTCCTCCAGCCCCGAGCCGATCAGGAACTCCTCGAACGCGCTCTCGTCCTTGATGTATTGCGAGCTCTTGCCGCGCGTTACCTTGTAGAGCGGCGGCTGGGCGATGTAGAGATGGCCGCGCTCGATCAGCTCCGGCATCTGCCGGAAGAAGAAGGTCAGCAGCAAGGTTCTGATGTGGGCGCCGTCGACGTCGGCGTCGGTCATCAGGATGATCTTGTGGTAGCGCAGCTTGTCGGCGTTGAACTCATCCTTGCCGATTGAGGTGCCGAGCGCCGTGATCAACGTGCCGATCATGTCGGAGCCGAGCATGCGGTCAAAGCGCGCCCGCTCGACATTGAGGATCTTGCCGCGCAACGGCAGGATTGCCTGGTTCTGGCGCGAACGCCCACCTTTGGCCGAGCCACCGGCGGAATCACCCTCGACGATGAAGATTTCGGATTTCGCCGGGTCGCGTTCCTGGCAGTCGGCCAGTTTGCCGGGCAGGGAAGTGACGCCGAGCGAGCTCTTGCGGGTGATATCGCGCGCCTTGCGCGCCGCTTCGCGCGCCGCCGCGGCCTGGATCACCTTGTCGACGACTACCTTGCCTTCGCTCGGGTGTTCTTCAAGCCAGGTGCCGAGCGCTTCGTTGACCAGGCCTTCGACGACAGGACGGACTTCCGACGAGACCAGCTTGTCCTTGGTCTGCGAGGAGAATTTCGGATCTGGAACCTTGACCGACAGCACCGCCGTCAGGCCCTCGCGGCAATCGTCGCCGATCAGCGAGACCTTTTCCTTCTTGGTCAGCCCAGAGGATTCGCCATAGCCGGTGATCTGACGCGTCAGCGCGCCGCGAAAGCCGGCCAGATGCGTGCCGCCATCGCGCTGCGGGATGTTGTTGGTGAAAGCCAGCACGTTCTCGTGGT
Organism: Mesorhizobium sp. M7A.F.Ca.US.008.03.1.1; assembly: GCF_003997495.1. GTDB lineage: Bacteria > Pseudomonadota > Alphaproteobacteria > Rhizobiales > Rhizobiaceae > Mesorhizobium. The sequence continues at coordinate 170,679 of NZ_RZRU01000012.1, forward strand.
AGCTGTCGTTCCACCACATAGCCACTTCGACGGTGATGCCGTCGCGCTCGGCCTTGATGGCGATCGGCTTGTCGATCAGTGGTTTCTTGACCCGGTCGAGATATTTGACGAATTCTTCGAGGCCTCCATCATAGTGCAGCTCATGGCGCACGACATCGGCGTGACGGGCATCGGTCAAAATGATGCGCACGCCGGAATTGAGGAAGGCAAGCTCGCGCAGCCGGTGTTCGAGCGTGCCGAAGTCGAACTCGACCATGGTGAAGGTCTCAGCCGACGGGAAGAAGGTGATCTGGCTGCCGCTGCGGCCCTCATAGGTGCCCGGCTGCTTGTCCTGCTCATAGCTGCCGGTCGCCTTCAGCGGTGCGTCGGCATTGCCATGCGTGAAACTCATCTCGAAGATCTGGCCGTTGCGGCGGATTTTCAGCTTTAGCCATGCCGACAGCGCGTTGACCACCGAGACGCCGACGCCATGCAGGCCGCCCGAGACCTTGTAGGAATTCTGGTCGAACTTGCCGCCGGCATGCAGCTGCGTCATGATCACTTCGGCCGCCGAAATGCCTTCTCCGGTGTGGATATCGGTCGGAATTCCGCGGCCATTGTCGATCACAGTGACCGAACCATCGGGGTTGAGCGTCACGGTGACGAGGTCGGCGTGACCGGCCAGCGCCTCGTCGATGGCGTTGTCGACCACTTCATAGACCATATGATGCAGGCCCGAGCCGTCGTCAGTATCGCCGATATACATTCCGGGGCGTTTGCGGACAGCATCCAACCCCTTCAAAACCTTGATGGAATCGGCGCCGTATTCGGCTTCAGCGCCGTTGTTGTTGTCGATCTGATCGCTCATGAAAACCTGTTGTCTGGATGCCGCTTGCACAGCGCAAAAAATCCGCGCCGAATCGCGCCTCTGATATCGACTAGATATAGGCGCAAAAGGCGGTTTTTCCAAGGTTTGCAGGCATTTCACGGGGAATGAGCCGGCTGTCCATGACAGGCTCTCGCCAAGCCCTATTTCACTTTGGCCAGACGGTCCTTGAGAAACTTGATCATGAACTTGTATCGCGGCGCCAGCCGCCCGCTGCGGTCGAGCTCCAGCGTCATGTCGAGCGCCTGCAAAAGCACCGTCCTTGGGTTCTTGGCGACCTGAGCGTAGTCGATCATGGCAACCACCAGGTCGCGCTGCCAGGTGGCGTTGTTCGGATCTGCCTCAGCAAGCCGCTGGCGGATGTCGAGGCTGTCCTGGAAAGCCTGCCGCGCGCCTTTGACGTCGCGCTGCCTGGCCTTGAGCATGCCGATCTCGGACAGCGTGATCGACAGGTCGCGTTGCCAGTCGGCATTGGCAGGATCGAGCTCGGCCAGTCGGTCGGCGATAGCGAAACTGTCTGTATAGGCGTTGAGCGCTCCGGCGCGGTCGCCCTGTATCGCCAGAATGCCGGCGACCTTCTCCAGGCTGACCGAAAGGTCGCGTTGCCAGTCGGTGTTGGCGGGGTCACTGGCGGCCAGGACGCGGGCTATCGAGAGCGCTTGCCCGTAGGCGGCGAGGGCTGCCGGCCAGTCCTCCTGGTCGCTCAGCGCATTGCCGATTTTTGCGTTGCCGACAGACAAGTCGCGCTTCAGCTCGCTGTTGTCGGGGTCGCGGCCCACCAGCTGCTCGACGATCGCATGGCCCGCTTTATAGGACGCGAGTGCGCCCGCCGCATCGCCGCGCTCGCGCTTGAGGTCGCCGATCGTATCATGGCTGACCGACACATCGCGCTGTCGTTCGGCATCCTGCGGCTTCTTTTCGGCCAATGCCAATCGGATATTCAGGCTCTCCTCGTAGGCCAGCTGGGCGTTGTCCAACTGGCCAGCGGTACGCGCCAGTGCACCGATCTCGTCATAGCTGATGGTCAGGTCGCGCTGCAGTTCGGCGCGCTCGGGCTCGTTGTCGGCAAGCTGCTTCTTGACCGACAGGCCTTCCTGGTAGATTTGCGAGGCCCCAGCCAGATCGCCTTGCGTTACAAGCACATTGCCGATCTTGTCGTCGGCCATGGCGAAGTCACCGAGCCATGACAGCCGATCGGGTTCGGCAGCGGTCAAATCCCTGAGCATGGTTCTGGCGGTCTGATAGTTTTCCAGCGCTTCCGGCAGGTCTCCTTGCGCCAGCTTGATGTTGCCGAGCTTGATGTGGCTGACGGCAAAATCGCGCTTGACGCTCGGGTCGGTTTCCCGGGCCGAACGCAGCTCGAGATTGGATACCAGCGCTGCAAAGGCGCGGCCTGCCGCATCGGTGTTGCCGACAAGGGTGTAGAGCTTGCCGAGTTCGTCCAGCGTGCGGATCTGGCGGTCGGCCTGGTCCAGGGTCAGACCGGTCTGCCCGGCCTCACCGTAAAGGGCCAGGACCGATTCATAATCCTTGATGGCCGTGGCGTAGTCGAGGTCGGCGCGCGCCGCACCGCCGGACAGGAAACGCGTCGCCGCCTCGGACAGCGTGCGGTTGACGAAGTTGGCCTTCAAGGCGTTGCGCGAAACATTGTCGATGTCGGCGGCCTTTGCGAGGATGGCGCGGGCGCCATCGAAGGCACCGAGCGAAAGCTGCTCCTCGGCCTGCCGGCGCAGCTCCGCCACCTGCGGATCATCGGAGGCGAGCGTCCTCATTTCGCCGCGCACCTTGACGAAGGCGTCGGCCGCCTCTCGCAGCCTGGCACTCAGGCTGTCCGCCGAAAGGTGGCTGGCGTCCGAGCTGATCAGCGCGCCATAGAGCGGCGCCAGCGGCATGTCGGCATCGCTGGCGACCTGCTCGACCTCACCGCGCATTTCCGGCGTCACGTCGGCCATGGCAAGCAGCAAACGTTCGCGCTCGGGCAACTGTTCCTTGGCGGCCGCCGCAAAGAACAGCTTCGGCAGGCCGCTCTCGACATAGGGCAGCTGCCTGCCCCGCGACAAATCGTAGACCTCCTGCTGCACCAGCGTCAGCACCGAGCGGATCTCAAGCCCGTCGGTGCCGAGATATTTGGTCAGAGCTGTCGTGAACGGCGAGTTCTGGCCGGTTCCGTCGGCCGCCGTCTCGCCGGGTGCTGCCGAGAAGGCGAACAGGATGTTTTCCGCACGGCCAATTCGCCCAAGACCCGGCCGGACTTTTTCCGCGACATCCTTGACCAGCGAGGTCGCGCCGCGCCCGTCGCCTACCGGGCCCGAGAACGGATCGCTGCGGCAGGCGTCGAGCATGATCAGGCCGACCTTGGCCGTGGCGGCCACGGTATCGCGCACCTCCTCCAGCGGCAAGCTGGTCTTCTCCAGCGCATCGAGCGAGGAGGCGTCGGCATCGACCGGCAGCAGCCGGTTGTCGCCCGAGATTTCGACACCATGGCCGGAGAAATAGACCAGGGCCACATCGGCGCCTTTGGCATCCTGGCGAAAATCGTCGAGTGCGCGGCGCATGCGCCGCAAGGCGCGGTTGGTTTCGAGGACGACCTCGAAGCCGAGCTTCTTCAGCGCCGCTGCCATCGCCTCGCCGTCATGGACCGGATTGGCAAGCGGCCGGATCAGGCGGTAGTCGTCGTCGGCTAGGATCAAGGCCACGCGCCGCTCAGCCACCGCGGCGGCGGTGCTCATGAGCATCAGCAGCAAGGCAAAAAGCAAACGCAAGTCGAACCGCCCCCCGGCTTGTCCATCTGCGCGAACATTCCACCTCATTATGGCATGAGCAAGCCGGGCTTTTTGCGGAAAACCAGCGCTTTCAGGCAGCCCGCATCGGCTTCAACGCCTCGCTCCAGCGCGACAACTCTTCGAGCATGGTTTTGGCTCCGCCCTGCACCTGTTCGCTGGCGTTGAAAGCGCCGTTCTCGTCGAGCAGTTTCTGATACATAGGCAGGGCGACGCCTTCCGAGATCGGCATGACGCCCACCGAGGTCAGCAGCGGCTTCAGCGCTTGCGCCGCGCGCAGGCCGCCGGAGACGCCGCCGTAGCTGAAAATGGCGGCTGGCTTGTACTTCCATTCGCGCGAGAGATAGTCGATCGCGTTGACGATCGCCGGCGCCACGAAATAATTGTATTCCGGCGCCACGAAGACGAAGGCATCGGCGGCGTCGATCGCCTTGGACCAGGCTTTGGTATGGTCGTTCTGATAGTTGCCGAGCCTTGGATGATGCGGTTCGTCCAGCACCGGAAGCTTGAACGTATCGATGTCGGTCAGCACCGGCTCGAATTTTCCATGCTCACGCGCGAACCCCTCCAGCCACTCGGCAAAAATCGGTCCGGCGCGGCCTGGCCGCGTGCTGCCGATGATGATGTTCAACTGGTGCTTCAAGGCGGACCCTTTTATTGGCGGTATATGTTGGTGACTGTGACCTATGGCAGAGCACGGCCGCGGGCAAGGCGGCGGCGCCATGGAGGCGGTCACAATCGGCTGAACGGGTCGTCTGCCGTGACCACTCGGGCCGCACACATGCGCCTGCCTTTCGGTCACATAGACGCCCGCATCACCAGCCACTACATTGGGGTATCAGCGGAGCAACCCATGGACATCCAGCCCGCCCCCTTCGTTCCCCCGGCGCCGAAGCCGCGCACGACGCCGCCCTCGACGCTGGAGATGATCCGCATCGTCTACCGCAACCCGCTCGAATTGTGGGGTGAGCATACCTACAACGAACCCTGGATTTCGGCGAGTGGCGTTGGCGGACATCTGATCGTTGCCAACGATCCCGGTCTGATCCGTCACGTGCTGGTCGACAACGCCAGGAACTACAAGATGGCGACGGTGCGCCAGAAGATCCTGCGGCCGATCCTGCGCGACGGCCTGCTGACCGCCGAGGGCGAGGTCTGGAAGCGGTCGCGCAAGGCGATGGCGCCGGTGTTCACGCCGCGCCACATCTTCGGCTTCGCCCAGCCGATGCTGAGGCGCACGCAGGACTTCGTCACCCGTTACGAAGACGGCGGCACGTCTGACATCGCCCATGACATGACGCTGCTCACCTACGACATCCTCGCCGAGACGCTGTTTTCCGGCGAGATATCAGGCGAGCCCGGCAGTTTCGCCAACGAGATCGACCGCCTGTTCGAGACCATGGGTCGCGTCGATCCGCTCGATCTGTTGCGCGCGCCCGACTGGCTGCCGAGGCTGACCCGCATCCGCGGCCGCAAGACCATGGCCTATTTCCGCAAGATCGTCACCGACACGGTCAAGATGCGCGAAGCGAAAATCAAGCGCAATCCAGATGCCGTGCCGCAGGATTTCCTGACGCTGCTGCTCAAGGCCGAGGGACCCGACGGACTGACGCGGGCCGAGGTCGAGGACAACATCATCACCTTTATCGGCGCCGGCCATGAGACGACCGCGCGGGCTCTGGGTTGGACGCTCTATTGCCTGGCGGAATCGCCGTGGGAGCGCAACCGGGTCGAGCAGGAGATCGACCAGGTGCTGGCGCGCGAGCCCGATCCGACGAAATGGCTCGATGCCATGCCGTTCACGCGTGCGGCTTTCGACGAAGCGCTCAGGCTCTATCCGCCGGCACCGTCGATCAACCGCGAGCCGATCGAACCGGAAATGTGGAAGGATCTTCATATCCCCAAGCACGCTGCGGTGCTGGTGATGCCCTGGGTCGTGCATCGCCACAGGAAACTGTGGGACCGGCCGGATGCCTTCCTGCCGGAGCGCTTCCACCCGGGAAATCGCGAAAAGATCGACCGCTTCCAGTATCTGCCGTTTGGCGCCGGCCCGCGCGTCTGCATCGGCGCCAGCTTCGCCATGCAGGAGGCGATCATCGCGCTGGCGATCATGCTGTCGCGCTTCCGCTTCGACACCACCGCCGAAACGAAACCCTGGCCGGTACAGAAACTCACCACGCAGCCGCAAGGCGGCTTGCCGATGCGGGTCACGCCGCGCCGTCGTTAAGGGGGTAAGACCCTCTGGAAACTACGCGACCGGCTTGCGTTGCTGGAACTGGCCGGCGGCGCGGTAGCGCCAGAGATAGCTGGGTAGGATCGTCGCGATCGATTGCGGCTGGATGCCGAGCCCCGCAAGCGTCCTGTTGGTCTTGTTGGCGGCGTCCGAAACGACGTTGTGCTCGCGCAACTGCATCACCTGGTCCTTGGTCAGCAGCGGATTGGGCAACAGGCCAAGGATCGATGCCTGGATGTTGGCCACCCACCACGGCACCGGCACCAGCAGGCGCTTGCGCTCGATCACTTCGAGCAGCTCTTCCATGCACTCCTTGAAGGTGAGCACCTTCGGTCCACCAAGTTCATAGATCTGGCCGCCATCGACCTTGCCGTCGACCGAGCGCGCCACCGCTTCGGCGACGTCGCCGACATAGACCGGCTGGAATTTGGTCTGGCCGCCGCCGATCAGCGGCAGCACCGGCGAATAGCGCGCCATGTTGGCGAAGCGGTTGAAGAAGCCGTCTTCGGGTCCGAAATTGATCGACGGCCGGAAGATCACGGCGTCCTTGATCGTCTCCAGCACGGCCTTTTCGCCAAGCGCCTTGGTGCGCGCGTAGTCTGATTCGGAGTCCAGATCGGCGCCAAGCGCAGAAATGTGAGTCAGGCCGGCGCCCACCGAGCGCGCGGCTTCGGCCACCGCGCGGGCGCCGAATTCGTGCACGGCGGAGAATTTTTGGCGCCCGCTCTCATGCAGGATGGCGACCAGATTGACGACATGGTCGGCGCCTTGAACGGCGCGGTCTACCGACCAGCGCACGCGCACATTGGCCTGCACCGGTTGGATCTGGCCGACATTGCCGAGCGGCTGCAGATGGCCGGCGAGATCGGGCCGCCGGCAGGCGACCCGAATGCGATAGCCGCGCTTGGCCAACGCGCGCACGACATGGCGGCCGACAAAGCCTGACCCGCCAAAGACGACGACGAGCTTTGGGGTCTGCAGGATTTCGGTCATGGCTGGCTCCGGCGCTCGCAAGCTTGGCTGAAGCCGTTTCATAATCCGTTTCGCGCCAAAGGCAAAGGGCGACGCGTCGTCGCTATCAGCCTGTCAGAACGCTTTGCCGATACGGGCGTCGACCGAATGGCGGTTGCCGCCGCGAATGACGAAGAAGAGCAGGATCGCCGCCCACAGCAGCGACTTTTCCGCGCCCGAATAACCTTGTCCCATCGTGACCCAGTGGAACCAGACCGTGACCAGCAGCACGAACAGGCCGGCAAAGGCGGCAGGCCGTGTCAAAAACCCGATGGCGATGAAGATGCCGCCGAAGAATTCAGTGCAGGCCAGAAGCAACGACCACAACGCGCCCGGATAGAAGCCGAGACCCTCGACCATCTCGGCTGCGCCGAAAGGATTGGTGATCTTCTGCGAACCATGGATGGCGAGAAATCCACCGGCGACGATGCGAAGAGCGGTTTCGGCACCATCGTGCAGAGCCGCGTAAAACCTGCCAAGGACCGGGATGACAAGGGCGTTGCGGGGATTGTCTGTGCTTGCCGACATTATAGCTCCTCTGTTTTGCTCAATCAGCGCAAACGGCCGATCGGGTTGGTCGAAGTCAAATAAACAAAAGTTGACCTGAATAAGAATGTTTTACCCATCGTGCGATCAAACGCAGAAAACCCCGCCGAAGCGGGGTTTTCCGGGTCACATCCATGCGAAGTCAGGGGCCGACGGAGCGGCCTGACCTGAGACGGTATCAGGAGGGCGTGAAGCAAGTACGCCCACCCCAGCCCTGAACATCCGACATGGTGCCACCAACCTTCTTGCAAGCGGCGACGAAATCGGCGCTGCAATTGGCGAATTTTGCGTGGCCGTTCTTGCAGTAGTGATCTTCGGTGGCGCCGCCGCTCGGGGCAGTGATGACACCCGGGCTGGACGGCTTGACCGGCGCGGCCTTCAGACTGGCTGCCTGTGTGGCACCCATGAACGAGCCGAGAAGGAGGACGGCGGTCAGCATGGTGATCTTGGTGTTGGTCATGACAATTTCCTTTGATTTGGGTTGAGTTTTCCGAGGCGCGAAGGACCGGCCTTCGCGTGATGCAGGCTTTCGATTTCGGTTTGCTGCTTCCCCCGGTGTGGATCGGGCAAGCTCGCCTTGCCCTGGACAAAGCTGTGTCGCTGCGATGCGCGGAAAGGTTCAGCGGCGCGCAAAAAAAATCGCACCGCGCCGCGCCTGCAGCGGGCGAATTTCAGATAACTATTTGATATTTAACGGGTATTCAGGAGGAATAGCGTGCGGCGAATTCGGAAATGCGCTGCACCACCGCCTTGGACGCGGTGATGCCGCGCGCTTGCGCCTTCTCGGCGGCCTCTGCGCGGGCACGGCCCGGCACATGCACGCCGAAGCGCCGCCGCAGCCGGTCGAGCTGGTCTCTCATTCGTTGCTCGAAATCCGGGTCGAGCAGCTTGGGCTCGACGGCAAGCACGAACAGCCCGGTGCCGGGGCTGTCCGGTCCGCCGCTGAACCATGGCGCGTCGAGCGACCAGTTGGCGCCCGACAGGCCCGCCGCCAGCACCTCGACCATCAGCGCGATGTTGGCGCCGCGCTGGCCGCCGAAGGCAAGCATGGCGCCTTTCATGGCGGCGGCCGGATCGGTGGTCGGATTGCCGCTGGCGTCCAGCGCCCAGCCTTCCGGGATTGTCTTGCCGTCCTCGGCCGCTTTGCGGATGTTGACGAAAGCGGTGGCGCTCGACGACTGGTCGATGACCAGCGGCGCCCCGTCGGCGGCAGGCGCGGCAAACGACATCGGGTTGGTGCAGTAGACCGGCCTGACCGAGCCCGAGCCGGCAAGCACGGCCGGGCCGTTGGTGGCGGCGAACGACACCAGCCCGAGTGCTGCCAGCCTTCCGGTGAAATAACCGAGCGCGCCGCATGTATAGGCGTTCTTCTGCGAGAAGATGGCGACACCGAACAGCTTTGCAGCCTTGGCGAGGTCGTCGATGGTGCGGTCGAAGCCGGTATGCGCCAGCCCGCCGCGTGCATCGGAGAGATAGACCGCCAGCGCCGGCCGGGTGATCACCGGGTCGGCATTACCGTCGATGCGTCCGGCTTCCAGCGCCTCGAGATAGTCGATGAAATGCGACAGACCGACCGAGGAGAGCCCTTCGGCCTCGGCTGATATAATCGAAGCAGTGAGCGATTGCGCCGCTTCCTCATTGGCGCCGGCGCCAAGTGCCGCCATCCGGCACAGTCCTTTTGCCTGGTCGAGACTGAGTTGCATCATGGCTGCCTTTAAGTGAGTAGGGGGTAGTGGGTAGTGAATAGAGGATGCGGCGAGCCGCTTCTACTCTCTATTCGCTACTCACTCCTCGCTAGCCGATCTTGTTGGGGATCCGCGCCTCGATCCTGCCGAGGGCGAAGACCAGAATGCCGGTGATCGTCATGTAGATCAGCGCCAGCAGCAGCAAGGGTTCATAGGTGAGGTAGGTGTCCTGCCGCACCTTGGACGAGACGGCGAAGATGTCGATGACGCTGATCGTCGCCACCAGCGGCGTCGATTTCAACTGCAGCACGGTCTCGCCGGTCAGCGTCGGCAGCGCCCGGTAGATGGCTTGCGGCAGCCAGATGCGCCGGAACGCCTTCCAGCGGCTCATGCCGAAGGCGCGGGCGGCCTCCAGTTGTCCCTTCGGCACGCCGGCGAAGGCGCCGCGCATCACCTCGCCCTCATAACCGGCGAACGACAAGGTCAGCGCCAGCACGCCATAGGGCCAGGCTTGCCTGAGATACGGCCACATCCAGGATTCGCGGATCCACGGATATTGCGGGAACAGCGAGCCCAGGCCGTAATAGAGCAGCCAGAGCTGGATCAGCAGCGGCGTGCCCCGGATCACCGTGCAGAACACCTTGGCGGGCGCGGCGAACCAGAACGGGCCGGCGGCCTGCGCCAGGCCAAGCGGCACGGCCAGCAGGAAGCCCAGCACGCAGGTGACGGCCAAGATCCACAGCGAGCGCCAGATGCCGATCAAGCCCATTTCATAGTATTGCGGCAGCCAGTCCCAGCGCATGAAAAAGGCCGCCGACAGAACAAGGCCCAGTGCGATCAGGATCAGCACGATGCGGTGCGGCTGCAGCCACAGCGACGTTCGCGCGACGACGTTGATGATGGCCGCCTCGTTGGCCATCAGCGCGCCTCCTTGAGCGAAGGCATGCCGCGCCGCGACCAGGTCTCGACCCGGCCGATGATGAGGTTGGAGAACAGCGACAAAAGCAGATAGAGCACGCCCGCCGCGAAAAAGAAGGTGAAATAGGCCTTGGTGACGCCCGCTGCCTGCCGCGTTGCCAGCGCCAGCTCGTAGAAGCCTACGACCGCCAGTAGCGCGGTGTCCTTGGTGGCGATCAGCCAGAGATTGGCGAGGCCCGGTATGGCGAATGGCAGCATTGACGGCAAGGTGATGCGCCGCAACATCAGGCCCGGAGACATGCCATAGGCGCGGGCGGCTTCGATCTGGCCCTGCGGAATGGCCAGGATCGCGCCGCGTATCACCTCTGTCGAATAGGCGCCCTGGACGAAGCCGAGCACGGCGATGCCGGCGGCAAGGCCGCTCACGTCGACGCGCTGATAGCCCATGGCCGTCAGCGCCTGATTGATCAGGTCGGTTCCGGCGTAATAGAGCAGCAGGATCAGCACCAGTTCGGGCACGGCGCGCACGATGGTGGTGTAGACCGCCAGGAGATCGCGCACCACCGGCCCGCCATAAAGCTTGCCATAGGCCCCGCCGGTGCCGATCAGAAGGCCGAGGCACGTGGCGCCCAGCGCGATCTCGATCGAATGCAGCAGCCCAACCAGAAGCGCCCCGCCCCAGCCTGGCGGGTAGGGCGAGAGAAGCTCGGTGATGCCGGCCGCGGAGGCCGAAAGAAGTGCGTCGATCAGCGTCGCCCCCGAAGTGCTGGCTAACCGCCGACGGCTGCGTCGACGGCAAACATGCCTGGGAAAGATCGAGCAGGTGGGGCATGGCGCTGACGCCATGCCCCACAGCTCATGCGAGGATCGTCAGTTCGACTGCGCGCCGCCGCCGCCGTAAATGTCGAAATCGAAATACTTCTTCGAGATTTCGTCATATTTGCCGTTGGCGCGGATCGCCTTGATGCCGGCGTTGATTTTGCCCTTCAGTTCGGTGTCTTCCTTGCGTACACCGGCCCCGACGCCCGGTCCGAGCACCTCGTCGTCCGGAGCGACCATGCCCTTCAGGTCGCAGCAGGCTTTACCTTGGTCGGATTTGAGGAATTCGCCAAGCGCGATGGAATCGGCCTGCACCGCGTCGAGACGGCCGGCGGCCAGATCGTTGTTGGCCTCGTCCTGGGTCTGGTATTCCTTGATCTCGGAGGCTGTGCTGCCAAAGTGCTTCTTGGCGTAGACTGCGTGCACCGTCGACACTTGCACGCCGACGATCTTGCCCTTGAGGTCGTCCGGAGCGGAGCCGAATTTCTGGTCCTTCGGCCCGATGATCGCGGTCGGCGTGTTATAGTACTTGTCCGAGAAGTCGATCGTCTTCGCGCGTTCGGCGGTGATCGACATCGAGGAGACGATGAGGTCGATCTTCTTGGTCGTCAGTGCCGGGATGATACCGTCCCAGGCAACCGGGGTGATGACGCAATCGAGCTTCTCCTCGGCGCAGACGGCGTCGATGAAGTCGATCTCCCAGCCAACCCACTTGCCCGAAGCATCGGGCGAGGTGAAGGGCGGATAAGGCTCGGCGGCGACGCCGATCTTGACCGGATCGGCCTTGGCCACGCCCATCGCGGCGACGCCCAGCAGCAGCGCTGCGGCGAATGTCTTCAGAACAGTCTTCATGTCACGACTCCCAGTTTGTTGTTGGTTCCCGGTTTTCTTCCGTCCCGGCCTGTCCTAGCCGATGTTGCGGATGAACTGCTTCAGCCTTTCGGATTTGGGCGTGCCGAAAATCTGCTCCGGCGGGCCTTCTTCCTCGACCAATCCATTGTAGAGATAGACGACATGCGTCGCGACCTCGCGGGCGAACTTCATCTCGTGGGTGACCAGCACCATGGTGCGGCCTTCGCGCGCCAGGTCGCCGATCACCTTCAGCACCTCGCCGACCAGCTCGGGATCGAGCGCCGAGGTCGGCTCGTCGAACAGCATGACGCGCGGATTGATGGCCAGCGCCCGCGCGATCGCGGCGCGCTGCTGCTGGCCGCCCGACAGATAGGCCGGATAGACGTCGCGCTTTTCAGCCAGACCGACACGGGCGAGCAGCTTCTCGGCCTCGCTGATCGCCACATCGCGCTTGACGCCAAGCACATGCACGGGAACCTCGATGACGTTCTCGATCAGCGTCATATGGCTCCACAGGTTGAAGTTCTGGAACACCATGCCGAGCTTGGAGCGGATGCGCTCGATCTGCTTGCGGTCGGCCGGAATGGTGTGACCGTGGCTGTCGGCCTTGAGCTTGATCTCCTCGCCATTGACGCGAATGATGCCGCTGGTCGGGTTTTCCAGGCAGTTGATGCAGCGCAGCAGGGTCGATTTGCCGGAGCCCGAGCCGCCGATGATGGCGATGACCTCGCCGTCGCGCGCCGACAGAGAGACGCCCTTCAGCACATGCAGCTCACCGAACTTCTTGTGCAGGTTCTCGACATGGATGGCTTCGGCGGCGCCGTCCTGCGCCGTATGCTTCAATGCGGGTGCGGCGCTTTGCGCTGTCATCCCTGATGCGGCGCTTGTGGCCGTCATTCCTTCGATGCTCCGCGGAGCGTTCGAGCTCGTCGCTGCTGGTATCTTTTACCCATTACCCGTCACTGGACAGAGTTCCCATGCTCAGGATGGACCGTTCCGCTTGCCTCCGTCAACCATGGTTTTTGGACTATTGATCACAGCTTGCTGTAGTGGTTAGTGGCGCCAACCGACGTTCAGGGAGAATTTAGTGGGCAAATCATACGGGTCGCAGTCCATGGCCGGACCCCTGAAACGCGTGCTGATGCGGTCTGCCACGAGCGCCATGCGTCATGCCAGGGCACAGGAATGGCACTATGGTCCGGGGTTCGATCCACAAAAGGCCGCGGCCCAGCATGAGCGGCTGACCAGCATGGTCGCGGCTTCCGGCGCCGAGATCGAATGGTTGACGGACGTTGATGACGGGCTGGCCGATTCCGTCTTCACCCATGATCCGTCGCTGATGACCGATCATGGCGCGATTATCCTTTCGATGGGCAAGGCGCTGCGCCGGGCCGAGCCCGGTCTGCACGAGGCAGCTTACAATCGCATGGGGATCCCCATTCTCGGCCGGATCGATGATCCGGGCCAGGTGGAAGGCGGCGACTGCGTCTGGGTCGATGCAAACACGCTGGCCGTCGGCCGTGGCGTGCGCACCAACCAGGACGGCATCCAGCAGCTTTCAAACCTGCTCTCGCCCAAGGGCATTTCGGTTTTCGGTTTCGACCTGCCGCTCTGGCACGGCGAGGAAGCCTGCCTGCATCTGATGTCGGTGATCAGCCCGCTCGCCGACGATCTGGCGCTGGTCTACGCGCCGCTGCTGCCGGCCGCCTTCTACCAGATGCTGCGGGCGCGCGGCATCAAGCTGGTCGAGGGCGATGCCGACGAGTTCTTCGCCTCCAACGGGCTCAGCCTCAACGTGCTGCCGACCGCGCCGCGCCAGGTCATTGCCGTTGCCGGTTTTCCCAGGACAGCGGCTGCCATGCAGGCGGCCGGCTGCGTGGTTTCCACCTTCGAGGCGGATGCGCTCTGTATCGCCTGCGAAGGCGGCCCGACCTGCCTCACGCGCCCGGTGCTGCGCCAATGACCGTCATTGGATCCACCGTCGGCGAGGCGCTCATTTCGCTGCTCGAAGCCCATGGCGTCGACACGGTGTTCGGCATTCCCGGCGTGCACACGGTCGAACTCTACCGTGGGCTGGCGCGCTCGAAGATCCGCCACGTCACGCCGCGCCACGAACAAGGCGCCGGCTTCATGGCCGATGGCTACGCGCGCGCCAGCGGCAGGCCGGGCGTCGCCTTCGTCATCACCGGACCGGGGCTGACCAACACCATCACCGCCATGGGGCAGGCACGCGCCGATTCGGTGCCGATGCTGGTCATATCAGGCGTCAACGCCACGTCGACGCTGGGCAAGGGGCTGGGCCATCTGCATGAACTGCCGGATCAGCGCGGCATGATGGAGAAGGTGGCGCTGTTTTCGCAGCGCGTCACCGAGGCCAGCGAATTGCCCGGAGCTCTGGCGCAGGCCTTCGCCCTGTTTTCATCGGCGCGGCCCGGCCCGGTGCATATCGAGATCCCGACCGACGTCATGGTAAAGCCGGCCGAGGGCATCGCTGCCATGCTGAGCAATGTGACGCCACCCGCGCCGGAAGGTGTCGCAATTGCAAGTGCTGCCAAACTCATCGCCGCTGCGCGCCGCCCGCTGATCCTGGTCGGCGGCGGCGCCAAACGGGCCGAAGCGCCATTGCGGCGCCTGGCCGAACGTCTGGGAGCACCGGTCGTCCAGACCGCCAATGCGCGCGGCCTGCTGCATGGTCATCCGCTTTGCGTGCCGGCCAGTCCCAGCCTGAAGGCGGTGCGGGCGCTGATGGCCGACGCCGACCTGGTGATTGCCGCCGGTACCGAATTCGGCCCGACCGACTATGACGGCTACAGCGATGGCGGCTTCGTCTTGCCCGCCAACCTGATCCGCATCGATATCGGCGCCGACCAGCTTGCCCGCCGCCCGGCGACGGTTTCGATCCAGGCCGATTGCGCCGAGGCGCTCGAAGCGCTGCTTCTGGAAACGGGCCACGTCCGGGCAAGCGAGGGCGGTTCGTCGCGCGCCGCTGCTACACGAATAGCAGCCTTTGCCGAACTCAATCCGACACTGCAGGGGCAGGTGCACGCCGTCGAGATGATCCGCGACGCCTTGCCGGGGACACTCATCGTCGGCGATTCGACACAGCCGATCTATGCCGCCAACCTCTACTACGACCATGACCGGCCAGGCGGCTGGTTCAATGCCGCTACCGGCTTCGGCGCGCTTGGGTACGGCCCGCCGGCAGCGATCGGCGCCGCCCTTGCGGTGCCCGATGCGCCGGTCGTCTGCCTCACGGGTGACGGCGGCTTCCAGTTCACGCTGCCGGAACTGGGCGCCGCACTCGACGCGCGGGCACCGGTCATCTTCGTCGTCTGGAATAACAGAGGCTATCGCGAGATCGAAACCTCGATGCTCGATGTCGGCGTCGAGCCCGTTGGCGTATCGCCGGCGCCGCCGGATTTCTGCAAGCTGGCCGAGGCCTACGGCATCGGCGCCGAACGGCTTGCCGACATCGACGCTCTGGCGGACGCGCTGAAACGCGCACGGGCAACCGGACTGCCGCGCGTCATCGAAATCACGGTTGACTGAATATCAGTGGCGCGTGATTCCCGTCCCGGCTGGCATGACCCACGGCTGACCGGTGGGCGGACGCATGCAAAGACGCGACAACTGCCATGTCGAGATGTCAATTGAGTGATGGCGCAAAAGGCGCGACGCTTCGCGTCGGCGGCACAGAAACGACCTAACGATAAAAAAATGACAGGAGCGTCCAAGATGACGGAAACACTTGAAGGCAAGCATATCGTCGTGACCGGCGGGACCGGTGCGCTCGGCGGTGCGGTTGTCGGCAAACTGCTGAGCGACGGCGCGATCTGCCATGTGCCCAACGCACATGCTGCCGCCCCCACGCATTTCCCCTTTACCACGCATGACCGTGTCCAACTGGTGCACAACGTCGATCTCTCGGACCCCGCCAAGGTCGAAGCGTTCTACAGCCAGGTTCCGGGCCTCTGGGGCTCGATCCATCTGGCCGGCGGCTTCACCTCGGCACCTGTTGAAAAGATCGAGTCGGCGTCCTTTGCCGAGATGATGGACACCAATGCGCGCACCGCCTTCCTGTGCTGCCGCGCCGCGATCCGCTCGATGCTGTCGTCGGATACCGCGGGCCGTATCGTCAACGTCACCGCGCGCGCCGGGCTCGATCCGCGGCGCGGCGCTGGCATGGTCGCTTACGCCGCCAGTAAGGCGGCGGTGGCAGCCATGACGGTGGCGATGGCCGAGGAGCTGAAGCACAAGGGCATCCTGGTCAATGCCGTGGCGCCGTCGACGCTCGATACGCCCGCAAACCGCGCCGATATGCCGGATGCCGATGTCACCAAGTGGGTCAGCCTAGAAGCCGCCGCCGAAGCCATTGCCTACTTTGCCTCGCCGGCCAACCAGGCGATGAGCGGCACGCTGGTGCCGCTTTACGGCAGGGCGTAACCTTCCAACCTTTAGCTCGGTCAAAGAAAAACCCCGCCGGATCGCTCCGGCGGGGTTTTGTTTTCGAGCCTGTGCGAAGGGCTTCGCGGTGCGAAGGGCTTAGCTGCCCTGCTTCTTCAGCGCGGCACCCAGGATATCGCCCAGCGAAGCGCCAGAGTCGGTCGAGCCGTACTGAGCGACCGCTTCCTTCTCTTCGGCGATTTCCAGCGCCTTGATCGAGACCTGCAGCTTGCGGGTCTTCTTGTCGAAGGCGATGACGCGGGCATCGAGCTTCTGGCCGACCGAGAAGCGCTCGGGGCGCTGCTCGTCACGGTCACGGCTGAGGTCGTTGCGCTTGATGAAGGTCTCGATGCCGCTGTCGACCAGCCGCACTTCCAGACCGCCATCCTTGATGCCGGTGACTTCGCAGGTGACGACCGCGTTCTTGCGCAGTTCGCCTGAAGTCGCCGCTTCGCCGACCGTATCCTTGGCCAGCTGCTTGATGCCGAGCGAGATGCGCTCCTTGTCGATGTCGACGTCGAGAACCTGCGCCTTGACCATGTCGCCGCGATTGTACTCTTCGATGACCTGCTCGCCCGGACGGGTCCAGTCGAGGTCGGAAAGGTGGACCATGCCGTCCACGTCGCCTTCGAGGCCGATGAAAAGGCCGAACTCGGTCTTGTTCTTGACCTCGCCCTCGACCTGGCTGCCGACCGGATGGCTCGAGGCGAAAGCCTGCCACGGATTCTCAAGCGTCTGCTTGAGGCCGAGCGAGATGCGGCGCTTGGCCGGATCGACCTCGAGCACCACCACGTCGACTTCCTGGGTCGTCGACAGGATCTTGCCGGGATGCACGTTCTTCTTCGTCCACGACATTTCCGAAACGTGGATGAGACCCTCGATGCCCGGCTCCAGCTCGACGAACGCGCCGTAGTCGGTGATGTTGGTGACGGTGCCCTTGATCTTCTTGCCGATCGGGAACTTGGTGCCGATCTCGGACCACGGATCGCTCTCGAGCTGCTTCATGCCGAGCGAGATGCGGTGGGTTTCCTGGTTGATGCGGATGATCTGCACCTTGACCGTCTGACCGATGTTGAGGATTTCGGTCGGATGGTTGACGCGGCGCCATGCCATGTCGGTGACATGCAGCAGGCCGTCGATGCCGCCGAGGTCGACGAACGCACCGTAATCGGTGATGTTCTTGACGACGCCTTCGACAACCTGGCCTTCTTCGAGGTTCTGCACGATTTCCGAACGCTGTTCGGCGCGGCTCTCTTCGAGCACGGTGCGGCGCGACACCACGATGTTGCCGCGGCGGCGATCCATCTTGAGGATCTCGAAGGGCTGCGGGTTGTGCATCAGCGGGGAGACGTCGCGGATCGGGCGGATATCGACCTGGCTGCGCGGCAGGAAGGCCACGGCGCCGTCGAGGTCGACCGTGAAGCCGCCCTTGACCTGGTTGAAGATGACGCCTTCGACGCGCTCACCCTTGGTGAACTTCTCTTCGAGACGAACCCAGCTCTCTTCGCGGCGGGCCTTCTCACGGGAAAGCATCGCTTCGCCAAGTGCGTTTTCGATGCGCTCGACATAGACTTCGACGGTGTCACCAACCTTGAGGGTGGTGTCCTTGCCCTTGACGCCGAATTCCTTCAGCGGCACGCGGCCTTCGACCTTGAGGCCGACGTCGATGATGGCCATGTCTTTTTCAATGGCGGTGATGATGCCCTTGACGACCTGGCCTTCGCCGGAATGGCCGGCGGTAAATGATTCTTCGAGCAGGCTCGCGAAATCATCGCGAGTGGGATTTGCAGCTGACATATTTTCTCCTGGATGCCCCGCATCTCAAGCGGGACGGGCGCCGTGGGTTAGCGTTGCGTTAGCCTGCCGGCGTTCCGGGCTACAAAAGCCCTGGGCCGCTCTTTAAGCGGCAATTCCGGCGCATGAAGAATGCTGGCAGGCTGGTTCGTGCCCGATATGGGTATTTTCTTCGCCTCCGACAACGGAAACACGAGGGAAAACCCGGATCAGGCCTTGTCTCTTTTGGCCAAGACGTCGTCGATGATCGCCATGGCTGCAAGAAACGCGGCTTCTATAGCCATTTCGCTGGTATCAAGCAAGTGCGCGTCGGCGGCCGGCTTCAGCGGCGAGTCCGCGCGGCCCATGTCACGCTCGTCGCGGCGTTGGATATCGGCGAGGATTTCGGCGAAGTTGGCGTTGCCGCCGATGCTTTCGATCTCGTTGAGCCTGCGCCTCGCGCGCACCTCGGCACTCGCCGTCACATAGAGTTTTATGTCGGCATCGGGGCAGACGACGGTGCCGATATCGCGCCCATCGAGCACCGCACCCGGCGGCGTCTTGGCGAAGTCACGCTGCTTTTCGACCAGGATGCGTCGCACGGTCGGATACACGGCGACCTTCGAGGCCGCCTCGCCGACCGCATGCGCCGACAGCACCGTCCGATCGAGCTTGGCCAGATCGACCTGTCGGGCAGCGGTTTCGGCCGCCGAGACATTGTCGAGCGGCAGCGCGTGCTGGATGAGCGCATAGGCCACGGCGCGGTAGGTGAGGCCGGTGTCGAGCAGGTTCAGCCGGTAGTGGTCGGCCAGCCGTCGCGCCAGCGTGCCCTTGCCGGCGCCGGCCGGACCGTCGATGGCGATGGTGAAGGTGTGAGTCATTGACAGGCCAACGAAAAGAGCAGGCGTGGCGATCCTTCGCGCCCCCCTCTGTCCTGCCGGACATCTCCCCCACGAGGGGGGAGATCGGCCATCATTGCGACCTTCGCCAATCGTCCACGTTGCAGAATCGAGCGGAGCACCAAAGCTGCCAATCTCCCCCCTCGTGGGGGAGATGTCCGGCAGGACAGAGGGGGGCGCTGTCCCGCCAGCGTGCCAAGGCTATTGGTTGCCACGACTCTCACCCGATCTCCGCCCCAAGCCCCTTCATCAGGCCCATGAATTCCGGGAAACTCGTCGCGATCATCGCGGCATCATCAATGGTCACCGGCTT
>NZ_RZRU01000013.1 GCF_003997495.1 Mesorhizobium sp. M7A.F.Ca.US.008.03.1.1
CGCCGACAACTCCAGACATGCCAGCCCTTGGGCTGCAAAGGTCTATCAGGACGCCAGAAAGCGAGGGTGCAGACACCCTCATGCCGTTCGCATCCTTGCCAGAGCTTGGCTCAGAATCCTCTGGCGCGCCTGGCAGGACGGTACACTCTACAATCCAGACAGACACCCCGCCGCAGCCGTCTTGCTCGCCAAAGGTTGACACAGGAAGTCTCATGCGTTCTCCCCAGGCCAGCCTTGTCGCTGGCCTTGCACTGTCGTACCATTGCTTCTGTTCTCTTTATGTTCGCAGCGATGGCGGCCCCTGTCAACAATCCCGATCACGGTTTTTGCCGCGACTGCCTGATGTTTCAGCGCAGCCAGACGCGCCGCTGCGAGCGCTGCGGCAGCCCTCGGCTTGCGCGTCATGCCGAGCTTTACCGGCTGCATCTGGCTCATATCGATTGCGACGCCTTCTACGCGGCAATCGAAAAGCGCGACAATCCGGCGCTCAAGGACAAGCCACTGATCATCGGCGGCGGCAAGCGCGGCGTCGTCTCCACCGCATGCTATATCGCCCGCATCCAGGGCGTGCGGTCGGCCATGCCGATGTTCAAGGCGCTCGAAGCCTGCCCCGAGGCGGTGGTCATCAGCCCCAACATGGAAAAATACGTCCGCGTCGGCCGCGAAGTGCGCGCCATGATGCAGGCGCTGACACCGCTGGTCGAGCCGCTGTCGATCGACGAGGCGTTTCTCGACCTCGCCGGCACCGAACGGCTGCACGGCCTGCCACCCGCTGTGGTGCTGGCGCGCTTTGCGCTGGCGGTCGAGAAGGAGATCGGCATCACCGTTTCGACCGGCCTGTCCTACTGCAAGTTCCTCGCCAAGATAGCGTCTGATTTTCGCAAGCCGCGCGGCTTCTCGGTCATCGGCGAAGCCGAGGCGGTCGGCTTCCTGGCGGCGCAGCCGGTGACCATGATCTGGGGCGTCGGCAAGGCGTTCAACGCCACGCTGGAGCGCGACGGCATCCGCACCATCGGCCAGTTGCAGCAGATGGATCGTGGCGATCTGATGCGCCGCTACGGCACGATGGGCGACCGGCTCTACCACCTTTCGCGCGGCGAGGACGTCCGCCGCGTCGATCCCGACCAAGATGCCAAGAGCGTATCGGCCGAAACCACTTTCGACACCGATATCGCGTCGCTGGACGAGCTGGTCGCGGTGCTGAGGGGGCTTTCGGAAAAGGTCTCGGCACGGCTGAAAAAATCAAGCATTGCCGGGCGCACCGTGGTGCTGAAGCTGAAGACCCAGGATTTCAAGCTGCGCACGCGCAATCGCCAGCTCGGCGACCCGACCCGGCTCGCCGACCGCATCTTCCAGACCGGGGTGGAGCTTCTGCGCAAGGAAACCGACGGCACGAAATATCGGCTGCTCGGCATCGGCGTCAGCGACCTCTCGGACGACGACAAGGCCGACCCGCCCGATCTGGTCGACATCCAGTCGCGCAAGCGCGCCATGGCCGAAGGCGCCATCGATGCCCTGCGCGACAAGTTCGGCCGCAAGGCGGTGGAAACCGGCTACACATTCGGCAAGGGCCGCGACGCCCATCCGCCGGAGCCGCTCGAGGATTAGGTGCGCTGCAGATCTATCCTGCTCGTCACCACGCTCTTGCCGGTTTTCGGGTCGGTGTCGATGACGGTCAACCGCATGCCGTTGTCGCCGCGTTTCTCAACCTTCATCTGCGCCCTTCGGTCGCCATTGACCTCCTTGGCCCAGTGAATGCCCAGGTTGATCGCGTTGCCCGAACGGCTGCCGTTGAGTTGCGCCGGTCCCGTGCGAGAGCCGACGTAGGTGCCGCTGTATTTGGCACCGCTAGCCTTCAGGTCCGCGCTGATGGCGCGCGTGACCACGACAAGCCCCCGGCAATTGCCGTCGAGCGATAGGGAGGTCGATGTCGCGTTTGACCTGAACGTGCAGGACACGTTCACGGTCGGCGCATCGGTGGTGACCTTGACGATGCCCCTACCGGCGAAATTGCCCTTAAACGACTGGAGGAATTGGGTCTCGTCGGCATGTGCCGCGCCTGCCGCAACCAATAAGCCGCCGGTGAGCGCGAATTGCGCAAAGGATATCATCGAAGCTCTCCTTGTCGTTTTTGAAAAAAGGCGGGGCGGTCTGCGAGCACGGCTGACCATCGGGACTCAACGCCACTTGCCGTTTCAGGTTCCGCCCGCCGCATGACGTTTTGCGACATCCAGCCAGTCGCGACTGGCCCAGAAGAATGCAGCGGCTAGCGATTGCGGCAGAGGGCCTGGCCTGCGACACAGCGCGGATGGCACCCACCTCCTCGATTCCCAAGGCCGCGTTCTGGATGGCGC
Source organism: Mesorhizobium sp. M7A.F.Ca.US.008.03.1.1 (assembly GCF_003997495.1). Lineage (GTDB taxonomy): Bacteria > Pseudomonadota > Alphaproteobacteria > Rhizobiales > Rhizobiaceae > Mesorhizobium. The sequence continues at coordinate 2,355 of NZ_RZRU01000013.1, forward strand.
TGTCAATTGCCTCATTCCTGGCGATGTCGGTCGCCGGCCGCGCCACGACAGCCGAGCTCAATGTCTTCCAGGTGCTGGAACTGCGCTCGGTGATCGGCTTTGTGATCCTTCTGCCGCTGGTGATGATGAGCGGCGGCTTTCCGGCCATGCGCACGCAGCGCCCCCTCGCCCATATCGCCCGCAACGTCATCCACTATAGCGGCCAGGCGGCCTGGCTTTACGCTCTGACGCTGATCCCGCTGGCCGTGCTGATCTCGATCGAATTCACCACGCCGATCTGGACGGCGCTTCTGGCCGTTGGCTTCCTTGGCGAAAGGCTGAACCGGCCCAAGCTGGCATCGATCGCGCTGGGGCTGATCGGCGTGGTGATCATCGTGCGCCCCGGTGTCGGCTCGGTCGATCCGGGGCATCTCATCGTGCTCGGTGCCGCCGTCTGCTTCGGCATCTCGGTGGTCATGGTCAAGTCGCTGACACGCACGGACAGCGTCGTGCGCATCATCTTCTGGATGCTGATCATACAGTCGGCGGTCGGCCTCGTTCCGGCACTCTCTACATGGCGCAACCCGCCGCTGGAACTGTGGCCATGGATCATGCTGATCGCCTTCAGCGGCATGTCTTCGCATTTCTGCATGGCCCGCGCGCTCGGCTATGCCGACGCGACCGTCATCTCGCCGATGGATTTCCTGCGCGTGCCGCTATCGGCGCTGATCGGCTGGCTGCTCTATAGCGAGCAGATCGACGCCTTTACCGCCGGCGGCGCGCTGCTGATCCTGTTGGGCAATTTGCTCAATCTTCCGCGCGGGCCGATAAAGCCGGCCGAAGTGGCGGCGTCGTAGTCCCGCCGGCCGTCAGTTCCCTTCGTCGGGTATGTTGAGAAGATGGCCGCAGGCCTTGCAATGCACGGCGTCCGGCTCGTGCCGCCGCAAGCCGCACTGCGGACAGGGAAACAACACCTTGGCTGGCCGGAAGATCGCCTGAGCCAGTCTGACAAACAGCGATATGCCGATGATCATGGTGACGATTGCCGTCAGCTTGCCGGCCAGGCCCGGCAGCACGATGTCGCCGAAGCCGGTGGTCGTCACCGTGGCGACGGTGAAATAAAGCGCGTCGATATAGTTTTCCAGGCCGGCGCCAGTGCGGAAGAAGAACGTGTAGACGAAGCCGGTGATGACGAACAGGAAGGTCAAAAGGTTGATGACCGCGTGGCTGGCCTCGCGCCACGGTCTCAGGCCGCGCATCTCGAAATGCCGCCAGAGCGAACCGCTGCGCGACAGGGACCACAGCCGCAGGATGCGCAGGAAGGCGAGATTGGCGAACGCCGTTGGCATCAGCAGCGTCAAAAGGATGAAGACATCGACCCACGACGTCGGCTGCTTCATCAGCCGCAGCATGTTTTTGGAGGCAAGCAGCCGGGCGACCAGGTCCGCGGCGACAAGCGCGGCCACCGAATAATCGAGCCAGAGGAAGGACGGCTTGTCCTGAAGAACCGGCGTCGCGATGAAGAAGGCGATGATGGCGAGGTCGATGACGACGGCCACCAGTTGAAACCGGAAAGCGGCCGGCGTGCGCCCATGATAGAGCCTGCGCAGCCTGTCACGCAGCCGCGCCAAGGCTGAAACCGCCTGCGACCCGTTCCTCTGCGCCGGCTTCATGCTGACTGCGCTGGCATTCGCGGCAGCGACCGCCCGGCTGATTGCCGCGCGCCTGAAAGAACGGGGGTCACACCAACTCCACTTCGACCACGCCCGGCACCGCGCGCATCGCCGAAGCGATCTGCGGTGAAATCCGGTAGCGGTTCGGCAACTCGATCTCGATTTCTCCCTCGCCTTCCTCCTTGATCAGCACGAAACTGACCTGCCCCTCGCCCCTGACGGCAAGTTGGCCAGCCAGCGTGTTGATCGGCGAGGCGTTGCGCACGAAGATGCGCAGCGCCTTCTGGATGCGGCTTGCCTCGTCCTCAAGCGACTGCACCGAGTTGATGCGCAGATTGACGCCTTCCGGCCTGTCCTCGGCCGCAACGGTGATAACGACGGAGCGGCCGGCCTCGAGCAGGTCGCGATATTGCGCCAGTCCTTCGGAAAACAGCACGGCTTCGTACTGGCCTGACGTATCGGAGAAGGCGATGACGCCCATCTTGTTGCCGGTGCGCGTCTTGCGTTCCTGCTTGGATGTTACCGTGCCGGCCAAGCGGCCGGCGGCGGCACCGCGTTTGACAGCCGCCGAAAACTCGGCCCATGTCTGCACCCGCATCTTCTGCAGGGCCGCCTTGTACTCGTCGAGCGGGTGCGCCGAAAGATAGAAGCCGACCACCTGGAATTCACGGTGCAGCCGGTCGGCGGCGAGCCACGGCTCCGTCGCCGGCAGATTGAGCGCCTGCGACTGGGCGCCGAGCGATGCGCCGAAGATGTCGTGCTGTCCGGAAACCGCGTTCTGCTGCGCCAGCGACGCCAGCCCCATCATGCGCTCCACGCCCGCCATCATCGACGCGCGGTCGTGGCCGAAGCAGTCGAGCGCGCCGGCCATGATCAGGCTTTCGAAGACGCGCTTGCCGACGATCTTGGGATCGACCCGCTCGCAGAAATCGGCGAGGTTCTTGAACGGCTTTTCACCACGCTGGGCAACGATGTGCTCGACCGCCGCATCGCCGACGCCCTTGAGCGCTGCCAGCGAATAGTAGATGCGGTTCTCACCGACCTCGAAGGGGCGAAAGCTCGATATTACCGAGGGCGCCAGAACCTCGATGCCGAGGCGCAGCGCGTCCTGGCGGAAATCGGCTAGCTTGTCGGTGTTGCCCATGTCGAGCGTCATCGACGCCGCCAGGAACTCGACCGGATAATGCGCCTTGAGATAGGCGGTCTGGTATGAAACCACCGCATAGGCGGCGGCGTGCGACTTGTTGAAACCATAGTCGGCGAACTTGGCCAGCAGGTCGAAAATGAAGTCGGCTTGCGGCTTGCCGACGCCACGCTCGACCGCGCCGGAGACGAAGCGCTCGCGCTGCTTGTCCATCTCGGCGCGGATCTTCTTGCCCATGGCGCGGCGCAGCAGATCAGCTTCGCCGAGCGAGTAGCCGGACAGCTCCTGCGCGATCTGCATCACCTGTTCCTGGTAGACGATGACGCCTTGCGTCTCCTTCACCAGATGGTCGATCTTGGGATGGATCGAGGCCATCTCCTCCTCGCCATGCTTGCGGGCGTTGTAGGTCGGAATGTTCTCCATCGGCCCCGGTCGGTAGAGCGCAACCAGCGCGATGATGTCCTCGATGCAGTCGGGCCGCATGCCGATCAGCGCCTTGCGCATGCCGGCGCTTTCCACCTGGAACACGCCGACCACCTCGCCGCGCGACAGCATGGCGTAGGTCTCGGGATCGTCGAGCGGGATGGTCGCCAGGTCGATCTCGATGCCGCGCCGGCGGATCAGCTTCACCGCCGTCTCCAGCACGGTCAGCGTCTTCAGGCCGAGAAAGTCGAACTTCACCAGTCCGGCCTGCTCGACATATTTCATGTTGAACTGGGTGACCGGCATGTCCGAGCGCGGATCGCGGTACATCGGCACCAGTTCCGACAGCGGCCGATCGCCGATGACGATGCCGGCGGCGTGCGTCGAGGCATGGCGGTAAAGGCCTTCCAGCTTCTGCGCCATGTCGAGCAGCGTCTGGACGATCGGCTCCCTCTCGGCCTCTTCGGCAAAACGCGGCTCGTTGGCGATGGCGTCGGCGAGCTTGACCGGATTGGCCGGGTTCTGCGGCACCATCTTGGACAGCTTGTCGACCTGGCCATAGGGCATCTGCAGCACGCGGCCGACGTCGCGCAGCACGGCGCGGGCCTGCAGCGTACCGAAGGTGATGATCTGACCGACCTGGTCGCGACCGTATTTCTGCTGGACGTAGCGGATGACCTCCTCGCGCCTATCCTGGCAGAAGTCGATGTCGAAGTCGGGCATCGACACGCGATCGGGATTGAGGAAGCGCTCGAACAGAAGCGAGAAGCGCAGCGGATCGATGTCGGTGATGGTCGTCGAATAGGCAACCAGCGAGCCTGCGCCCGAACCACGTCCCGGCCCGACCGGAATGCCTTGCGCCTTGGCCCATTTGATGAAGTCGGCAACGATCAGGAAGTAGCCGGGAAACTTCATCTTGGTGATGATGCCAAGCTCGAAATTCAACCGCTCGCGGTATTGCTCGACCGTATAGCCTGATGTCGGGCCATGCATGGCCAGGCGCGCGTCGAGCCCCTCATGCGCCTGGCGGGCCAGTTCGTCGGCTTCCGCCTGCACGGCGGCGTCGTTGTCGGCGACGTTGCCGCCGGTGAAGCGCGGCAGGATCGGGTTGCGATTCCTGGGATAATAGGAGCAGCGGAGCGCGATCTCGACAGTGTTGTCGATCGCTTCCGGCAGGTCGGCGAACAGCCTGGCCATATCGGCCTGGCTGCGTAGGAAATTGTCCGGCGACAGCCGGCGACGATTGTCGGCGGCAACGACGGAACCCTCGGCAATGGCGATCAGCGCGTCATGCGCGTCATAATCGTCGCGGGCCGAGAAGAATGCCTCGTTGGTGGCGACCAGCGGCAGTTCATGGGCATAGGCGAGATCGATCGAAGATTTCTCGATCACGCGGTCATAGCCGGAAACCCGGTCAAGCTCGACATAAAGACGGTCGCCGAACATCGCCTTGAGGGTCAAAAGCCGGGCTTCGGCCAAGTCGCGGCGATCTTCCTTGAGGGCGGTGCCGATCGGTCCGCGCGGCCCACCGCTGAGGCAGATCAATCCGTCACAAAAGCCTTCCATCATTTCCGTGGTCAGGTGCACGGCTTCGCCCGGCGGTGTTTCGAGGTAGACGCGGCTGACCAGCCTGACCAGGTTGGAATAGCCGGCTTCGGTCGCGGCGAGCAGGACGACCGGCCGCATATCCGGGCCCTGCCGCCTGCGGTCGCGCTGGCCATCGCTGTTTTCGCCGGAAAAGGCGAGCGCGGTCTGGCAGCCGATGATCGGCTGGATGCCGTCCTTCACCGCCTTCTGCGCGAATTCCAGGGCGCCGAACAGGTTGTTGGTGTCGGTGACGGCGATGGCCGGGGCTTCGTCCTTGACCGCATGAGCCACCACCTTGCCAATCTGCAAGGCGCCTTCAAGCAGCGAATAGGCCGAATGCACGCGCAAATGGACGAAGGGCCGCGCCGGGGCCTCCGGCCGCGCCGCAGCAATCGCCGCTTCGCGCTTCAAGGGATCGCGGGGAAGTTTTTCGTCGGCCATGGTGCTGCGTGAAGATCCTGAGTCGATAGAGATGTATTGTCCGGGACCGCGCGATGCCAGTCCAGCACAAACCACTGCTGATCACAGGCTGCCTCCCGGCTAGCCTTACGCAAACTCCATGATCACAGCGTCGACAGCCAGGCTGTCGCCCGGTTTGGCGTTGAGTTTGGAGACGACAAGGTCGCGTTCAGCACGCAGCACGTTTTCCATCTTCATCGCTTCGACCACCGCCAATGTCTCGCCGGCCTTGACCTCCTGGCCTTCGGCAACGGCAATCGACACGACAAGGCCAGGCATCGGGCAAAGCAGCAGGTTCGACGTGTCCGGCGCTACCTTTTCGGGCATCAGCCTTTCCAGCTCGGCGGTGCGCGGCAGCATGGCGCGCGCGGTCACCGACATACCCTTCCAGGCAATGCGAAAGCCATTGGCAACCGGTCTGACCTGAGCCGCGATCTTGCGCGTGCCGACCGTGCCGCGCCATATCAGATCGCCCGGCCGCCAGTCGGACGAAACGGTCAGCGCCTTTCCGCCCTCGATCGACAGATCGGCTTCCATCGGAATAGAAATCATGCCCTCGATGATCGACGCCGACAGATAGTCTTCGCCGAGCTTCACCACCCAGTCGCGCTTCAGCGCTCCCGAATGCGGCGCCAGGCGCCCGCCGAGCCGGTCAAGCCGATCACGTCGCAGCAGTTCCACTGCGGTGGCGATCGACGCCAGCACCGCTTTCTCGTCGTCGTTCGGCACGACCGGCGCGAAGGCGTCGGGATATTCCTCCGATATGAAAGCGGTCGATATCCGCCCTTCCCGCCAACGCGGATGCTGCATCAAGGCAGCCAGGAACGGAATGTTGTGCTCGATACCGTCGACGACGAAGCTGTCGAGCGCTTCCGACATGGCATCGATGGCTTCCAGACGCGTCGGCGCCCAGGTGCACAGCTTGGCGAGCATCGGATCGTAGAACATCGAGATTTCGGAGCCTTCGGTGACGCCGGTGTCGTTGCGGATGACTACATCACCGAATTGTCCTTCCTCGGGCGGCCGGTAGCGTGTCAGTCGGCCGATCGAAGGCAGGAAGTTGCGGTAAGGGTCTTCGGCGTAGAGTCGGCTTTCCACCGCCCAGCCGTTCAGCTTGACGTCGCTTTGCTTGATGGCAAGCTTTTCGCCGGCGGCGACGCGGATCATCTGCTCGACCAGATCGATGCCGGTGACGAGCTCCGTTACCGGATGCTCGACCTGCAATCGTGTATTCATTTCAAGGAAATAGAAGTTCTTGTCCTTGTCGACGATGAATTCGACCGTGCCGGCGCTCTGGTAGTCGACGGCCCTGGCCAGCGCCACCGACTGCTCGCCCATGGCCTTGCGTGTCGCGGCGTCCAGGAATGGCGATGGCGCCTCTTCGGCGACCTTCTGGTTGCGTCGCTGGATCGAGCATTCGCGCTCGCCGAGATAGAGCGCGTTGCCATGCGCGTCGGCCAGCACCTGGATTTCGATGTGGCGCGGATCGACGACGAATTTCTCGATGAAGAGACGATCGTCGCCGAACGAGCTCTTGGCTTCCGAGCGCGCGCGGTCGAAGCCGTCGCGCACTTCGGCCTCGCTCCAGGCGATGCGCATGCCCTTGCCGCCGCCGCCGGCCGAAGCCTTGATCATCACGGGATAGCCGATCTCGCCGGCGATCTTTTCGGCATGGTCGGCATTCTCGATGACGCCGAGCCAGCCGGGCACGGTGGAAACCTTGGCGGCGTTGGCGAACTTCTTAGATTCGATCTTGTCGCCCATCGCCTTTATCGCCTTGGGCTTCGGGCCGATGAAAATGATGCCTTCCGCTTCCAGCGCTTCGCAGAAGGCCGCCCGCTCGGACAGGAATCCGTAGCCGGGATGCACGGCCTGGGCGCCGGTTTCCTTGCAGGCGGCGATGATCTTTTCCGGGACGAGATAGCTCAGTGCGGCTGGCGAGGGCCCGATATGCACCGCCTCGTCGGCAATCTCGACATGCACGGCATCGCGATCGGCATCGGAATAGACGGCAACCGTGGCGATGCCCATCTTGCGCGCCGTCTTGATTACGCGGCAGGCAATTTCGCCGCGATTGGCGATCAGGATCTTGGTGAACATGCGAAATGTCATCCCTCGGGTCGGCCGTTCCTTTTATGGCCTGTGCTTGCAGGGTCAAGCCGACCATGCAATTCAGTGCCCTTCAATAGACTTGCGATTCCAATTCATCGCTGTGGCCCAGTCGGGGAGCCAGCTGCCAGTTGATCGTGTCGGCAAAACCTGAAACCTTGGAAAAAAATCCGTATTGGAGGACGCCTGATGAAAACCCGCGCCGCTGTCGCTGTCGCCGCCGGAAAGCCGCTGGAGATCATGGAGGTCGACCTCGACGGGCCGCGTGAGGGCGAAGTTCTGGTCGAGATCAAGGCGACCGGCATCTGCCACACCGACGAATTCACGCTGTCGGGCGCCGATCCGGAAGGTCTGTTTCCGGCGATTCTGGGCCATGAGGGCGCCGGCGTCGTCGTCGATATCGGCAAGGGTGTCACCTCGCTCAAGAAGGGCGACCATGTCATCCCGCTCTACACGCCCGAATGCCGCCAGTGCCCTTCCTGCCTGTCCAGAAAGACCAATCTGTGCACGGCCATCCGCGCGACCCAGGGCCAAGGCCTGATGCCCGATGGTTCATCACGCTTCTCGATCGGCAAGGACAAGATCTTTCACTACATGGGCTGCTCGACTTTCTCCAACTTCACCGTGCTGCCCGAGATCGCGCTGGCCAAGGTCAATCCGGACGCCCCCTTCGACAAGATCTGCTACATCGGCTGCGGCGTCACCACCGGCATCGGTGCTGTGATCAACACCGCCAAGGTCGAGATCGGCGCCACGGCGGCCGTCTTCGGCCTCGGTGGCATCGGCCTCAATGTCATTCAGGGCCTGAAACTTGCCGGCGCCGACATGATCATCGGCGTCGATTTGAACAACGACAAGAAGGAGTGGGGCGAGCGGTTCGGCATGACGCATTTCGTCAATCCGAAGGAGATCGACGGCGATGTCGTGCCCTACCTCGTCAACATGACCAAGCGCGGCGCCGACCAGATCGGCGGCGCCGACTACACATTCGACTGCACCGGCAGCACCAAGGTGATGCGTCAGGCGCTCGAAGCCTCGCATCGCGGCTGGGGCAAGTCGGTCGTCATCGGCGTCGCGGGTGCCGGACAGGAGATCTCGACGCGGCCGTTTCAACTGGTCACCGGCCGCACCTGGATGGGGACCGCGTTCGGTGGCGCGCGCGGCCGCACCGACGTGCCGAAGATCGTCGACTGGTACATGGACGGCAAGATCCAGATCGACCCCATGATCACCAATACGCTGAAGCTCGAGGACATCAACAAGGGTTTCGATCTCATGCATGAGGGCAAATCGATCAGAAGCGTCGTGGTTTACTGAGGAAGATCAAGGCCGCCGCCCAACCGGCCCCGACCTCCGTGGTTCACAATGGGAGGAGAAAAGAAACATGAGCGAACTCCCCGCCATTCTCGTCGATGCAGACGCCTGCCCGGTCAAGGCCGAGGTCGAAAAAGTGGCCGACCGGCATGGCATCGTTGTCACCTACGTCTCCAACGGCGGCCTGCGGCCATCGCGCGATCCGATGGTCCGCAATGTCGTGGTCTCCAAGGGCGCTGATGCCGCCGACGACTGGATCGTCGACAATGCACGCACCAACGACATTGTGATCACCGCCGACATTCCGCTGGCCGCCCGCGCGGTGGCGCTTGGCGCGCATGTGCTTGGACCCACGGGGCGTCCTTTCACGCCGGAAACGATCGGCATGGCGGTGGCGATGCGTGACCTGAAGCAGCATCTGCGCGAGACAGGCGAAAGCAAGGGCTACAATGCCAGCTTCGCCCCGCAGGACCGCTCGCGCTTTCTCGGCGAACTCGACCGCATCTTGCGGCGGGCGCTCAAATCCGCCACACCGGACTAGAAGCCGAGCGCCATCCAAGGTTGGAACCGACATGGCTGCCGAAACCCCGATGAAGCCTCCCATGCAGCGCCACATGCTGTTCGCTGTGTCGGCCTGCGTTGGCGTTTTTGCGCTCCTCGTGGCATTGCTGCTGCACGCCCCGCTCACCTATTCGATCGGCGCCAACGCGTTCTTTGCCGCCTATGTCATTCTCGTCGTCGCCCAGATGCCGAAGTTCACCGGCAGGTATCTGAGCAAGAACGCGCGCGCCACCGACCAGCCGGTGCTGGTCATCTTCGCTGTGACGCTTGTCGTCGTCGGCGTTGCCGTCATCTCATTGTTCCTGCTGATCAATCAGAAGGACAGAAGCCATCCCATAGAGCTCATCTTCGCGCTGCTGTCGATCCCGCTCGGCTGGTTCACCATTCATGCCATGACAGCGCTCCATTATGCCCATGTCTACTGGATGGACGGCGATGCGGTGGATGCCGAGACCAGGAAGAAAATCCCGGTCGGCGGGCTGCTGTTCCCAGGTGACAAACGGCCGGAAGGCTGGGATTTCCTATACTTCTCGACGGTGATCGGCATGACGGCACAGACTGCCGATACCAACATCTCGACGACGCATATGCGTTGTGTCGTGCTTGTCCACTCGATCCTGTCGTTCTTCTTCAACACGGTGATCGTCGCCGCCGCCGTCAATCTCGCCGTCAGCCTGGGCGGTCCGTAATAAATCCGTGATCGGATGAAACATCGGTTTGGATCGCGACGTATCAGGAGGACAATGAACGCGCAGGCTATGCCGCTAGGCCGGGAGACGAAACACGATGGAATCCGTTGCCAGAAGCCAATCCGCCGCCGATCCAGGCGCTTCTGCGTCGAACGACAAAACGCTGATTTATCGGCAGTCGCGCTGGACACGGCTGACGCATTGGCTTTGGGCTATCTCCTTGTTCTTCATGCTGCTGTCAGGCCTGCAGATATTCAATGCTCGTCCTCAGCTCTATATCGGCAAAGAATCGGGTTTCGACTACAACAACACCATCTTCGCCATCGGCGCCGAGAACACCAACGCCGGGCCACGCGGTTACACCGATATCTTTGGACATCGCTTCGACACCACAGGAGTGCTCGGCTGGTCGGGGCCGGCAGGCCAGGAGACGTCCCGCGCCTTCCCATCCTGGGCGACCATCCCGTCCTACTATGATCTCGGCACCGCGCGCGTCATCCATTTCTTCTTTGCCTGGATACTCACTACGACGTTGATCGTCTGGTTTGTCGCCAGCACCGTGAACGGCCATCTGCGGCGCGATCTCGCGCCACGCCTCGACGATTTGAAACGACTACCGCAAGACATCGTCGACCACGCCAAGCTCAAATTCCACCACACGCGGGAATACAACACACTGCAGAAGATGGCCTATGGCGGCGTGCTGTTCGTGCTGTTGCCGCTGATGATCATCACCGGCCTGGCCATGTCGCCAAGCATGAACGCGGTACTGCCGTTCCTCAACGATCTGCTCGGTGGCCGGCAGACGGCACGCACCATCCATTTCACCGTTATGGTGCTGCTGGTCGGCTTCTTTATCATCCACATTCTGATGATCGTGGCGGCCGGCCCAATCAACGAACTGCGCTCGATCATCACCGGCTGGTATCGCACCGATCCTCCCGCGCAGGACGACAAACCCGTCGAGAGGAGTGCGTGACATGGCGAAATTTGAGATCAGCCGCCGCAAATTCCTGACCGGTGCCAGCCTCGGCGCCTCCGGCATCATGCTGTCGGGCTGCGACGCCTTCGACAGCCAGCTAAGCATCGGCAGCGGCCTGCGCAGTTTCCTCGAAAACGCCAATGGCCTGACATACCGGGCGCAACGCCTGCTTGCCGGACGCGATGCGCTGGCGCCGGAATTCACCGAGGCCGACATCCGCCAACCGCAGCGGCCGAACGGCGTCACCGCACCTGATGACGATGTTTACAAAGGTCTGCTCGCCAACAACTTCGCCGACTGGCGGCTGGAGGTTTCAGGTCTGGTCGAAAAGCCGCTGTCACTCAGCCGAGAGCAGCTTCAGAACATGCCGAGCCGCACCCAGATCACCCGCCATGACTGCGTCGAAGGCTGGAGCTGTATCGCCAAATGGACCGGCACGCCGCTGTCGCTGGTGCTGGACCAGGCGGTGGTCAAACCGCAGGCACGCTATGTCATGTTCCATTGCCTCGACACGATCGACCGCAGCCTGTCGGGCGACATCAAATATTACGGCAGTATCGACCTGATCGATGCCCGTCACCCGCAGACGATCCTTGCCTACGGCCTGAACGGCAAGCCGCTGCCGGTCGAGAACGGCGCGCCGCTGCGCGTCCGCGTCGAGCGCCAGCTCGGCTACAAGATGCCAAAATATCTCTACAAGATCGAGTTGGTCGACGGCTTTGCCGATGTCGGCGGCGGTCGGGGCGGCTATTGGGAAGACAATGGCTACGACTGGTATGGCGGGATCTGAACCGCATGCCGCTAACGTCGCGGATATAAAGCGGCCAGCTTACAGCGAGCGGCGAAACAGTTCGCCCTTTTCGGCAATCTGCTCACCAATGCCGCCGAGCCGCAGCATGTGCCAGGCAAGGGCGTGATTGCTCGAGGTTACCGGTTTCCCCAGGTCCTTCTCGACCTCCTCGATGATGCGGGCAACGCGCATGCTGGTGCAGGAAACGAACACCGCCTCACAGTCGCTTGACGCGCCGATCTCCAAAATGGCCTGCTTGACCGATGCCGGCGTGATGCGTGCAACGACATTGTCGTCCGCCTCATTGAAGGAGCCCATGACCGGAATATCCATCCCCCGCGCCATCAGCGATGCACGCAGGGAGTGATTGATTTTCGCCAAATAAGGGGTGAGCAGCGCTATCCGCGAGACGCCCAGAGCCTTCAGCGCCGCCCGCGCCGCGGTCACGGGGTTGGTCACCTGCACCCCTGGCAGCACCTCGTGAACGCGCGCCGCAACCTTGTCCTCGCCGATGACAAGCGCTCCCGAGGTGCAGGCAAAGCCGATCACATCGAACTCGACGTCGGGCAACAGGCCGACCGTGCCGGGGATCACCGCCGACATCTTCATCAGGTTCTCCGGCGTGATCTCGACGTCGCTGTAGAGCCGCGCCTCGTACAGCGCGATGTCGCGCGCCGGCAGCGCATAGCGGAATTCATCCTCGATGGTCTGGTCGGTCCGCAGCACGAGCAGGCCGAGATTGGCGCGGGTGCCGATACCGTCATCGGTCTTGAAGGGAATGTGTTCCTTGTCGAGGACAAGCGTGTCGTCGGCACGGCTAACCGGGGCGTCCATGGTGCAGTCCCCTTCCTGATGCCAATCAGAATTGTCGACAATAGAAACGACAACATGGCCGAGCGTGTCAAGAGCTCCGTTCCAATTTAAAAGCCCAGTAAATAGCGGAGTTCTGAGATTGAGTTGGTCGTCCATCAGCCGTCGACCCATGCGCCGTTGACAATGACCAGCGTCTTCCTATTGAATTGTCGACAATAGGAACAGCCATTGGGACGGCAATGCGCGTATTGATCTTGGGCGGGGGCGTGGTCGGGATCACCACTGCCTATCAGTTGCAAAAGGACGGCCACGCAGTCACCGTTCTCGAGCAGGCACCGCAGGTGGCCGAGGGCGCGAGCTGGGCAAATGCCGGCATGATCGCGCCTGGCCATTCCTTCGTCTGGTCATCGCCAGCCGCCCCGAAAATCCTGCTGAAGTCGCTGTTCCAGAAGGATCAGGCGCTTCGTTTCAAACTTTCCGCCGATCCGCATCTCTACAGCTGGTCGTTGCGCTTCCTCATGCAATGTACAGCCACCAAGGCGCGTCGCAACACCCTCCTCAAACATCGGCTTGCGGTCCATTCCCAATCGGTCCTGCAGGCGGTCGTCAGGGAGGAAGCGATCCAGTACGACAGGACGTCGGCCGGCATTCTTTACTTCCACCGCAGCCGTGAGGCGCTCGACAAGGGCGTCGCCAACATGCGCCTGCTGGAAGCCGACGGCCAGGAGATCCGCATTGTCGACGCGCAGGAAATCGTTGACCGCGAGCCGGCGCTGGCTTCGTCACGCGGCAGCATTGCCGGCGGCATAGTGTGTCCGACCGACGAAACCGGCGACGCCGCCAAGTTCACGCGCGCACTGGCGGCCATCGTCGAAACGAGGGGCGGCAAGATCCTGACAGGCACCAGGATCGTCGGGATAGAACGCAGGAACGACGCGATCACCCGGGTCGTCACCGACAAGGGAGAAATCCTGGCCGACACCTACGTTCTGTGTCTGGGCGCGGAAAGCCCGATCCTTGCCCGCAAGATCGGCCTTGGCCTGCCGATCTACCCGATCAAGGGATATTCCCTGACCATTCCCATCGTCGACCAGGCCCTGGCTCCAAAGCTGCCGGTTATCGATGAGCACAATCTCGTTGCCATCACGCCGATGGGCGATCGCATCCGCGTCACCGCCACCGCGGAATTCGCGGGCTATGATCGCAGCCACAAGCCTTCGGATTTTGCCTTCATGAAGCGCGTCACGCAGGAGCTGTTTCCTCGCGGTATCGCCTATGATCGCGCCGAGATGCGGGCCTGTCTGAGACCCATGACGCCCGACAATCTGCCGATCCTTGGCCTGCGCAACATCAAAAACCTCTGGCTGAACACCGGCCACGGCCATATCGGCTGGACCATGGCGCATGGATCGGCCCGCATCGTCGCCGATCTGATCGCCGGCCGGGCCGCACCGATCGCCCTCGACGGCATCCTTCCCACACAGGCGCGGTTCGCCGAACCAAGCACCGCAAAGGCTTGACCGACGCCATGCTCCGACCGACCAGGCAAACCAACCAGGACAACAGCGCGGCGTCAGCGTCCAAGCCGGTCAAAACCGGCCCGCGTGTCTATGAAGAGATCCGCCGCATGGCGATGGACTATCGCTTCAAGCCGAACGAACGCATCAACGAAGTGGCGCTTGCCGCGAGGCTGAACGTCAGCCGCAGCCCCATCCGGGAGGCCCTCCAGCGGCTGGTCACGGAGGGACTCATCACTTTCCAGACCAACCGCGGTTTCTTTTGCCGCGGCTTCGATGTCGACGAGATCGTCAATCTTTCCGACGTGCGGGCGGTGCTCGAGGAGCGCTCCGTCAGGCTGGCGATCCAGCGCGCGACAAATGAAGAGCTTGCGGCGCTCGTCGACTGGTGGACGCTCACCATGGCGCGCGCCGACTCGTTTTCCAGCGCCGAGCTGACCGCCAGGGACGAGGAGTTTCACATCCGCATCGCCAGGCTGTCAGGCAATCCCGAACTGGCGCGCATGCTCGAAGGCATCAACACGCGCATCCATTTCGTTCGCAAGATCGAAGTGGAGAAGCACCGGCGACTGTCGACGACCTACACCGAACATAGCGAAATCGCCCGAGCCATGGTAGCCCGCGATGCCGACAGCGCCGCCAGGCTCATGCATAGCCACATCGAGATCAGTGTCGCCGATGCCATGTCGACCGTTCGGGAAGGCCTGGCCCGGATATACGGCGACGGCGACCAGATCTGACCAGCAACCCGGATCTGATTAGGGAATCCCTGGTCGGTCAGGCAACCTTGTCGAGCAGCGGCCTGAGCGCCGGATGGATTTCCGGCGAGGCGTGCTTGATCAGCGTCAGAAGCGCGCGTTCGTTCTCGTAAAGAGGCCTGTCGACGCCGATATGTTCGATCAGCCAGCCGGCTTCGCCGGCATCGATCGTCTCGGCGCGGCGTGCCAGGGCCTCGGCCGCCCTGTTCTTGGCCTCCCACTCGGCCTCGATGTCGCCTGGAGACCGGTAGGCTTCCATGATGCCGGCAAGGCCGCCGGAGATCATGCGGCTGAAGAAGCCGCCGATTTCCGGATCGGCATGTTCGAGGAAGGCATCACGGCGCAGCGCCACATCGCGCGTCGGTGCTTCGTAACCGGCCGAGCACATGACGAAATTGGCGATCGCCTTGACGAACAGCTCGTTCCAGGACGGATCGTTGTGTCCTTGAGCAGTGCGCTCGTTGATCTTGAACAGCACCTCGGCCTCGGCGCGCGTGATGGCGATGTTGCCGTCGCCGCCATGGGCATGGAGGATCCGGCGCAGCAGCTTGACCTCCGCCTTTGCGATGAGGCCCGGAGTCAGCGCGCCGTCGAGCATCAGCGGCCCCTTGCCGTCGATGACGGCATGCGCCACCTGCTCCAGCGCATACACACAAAGCTGGCTCGGCGACGATTTCGCCTGTTCAAGCACATGCACCAGCAATTCGAGCTCGGTCCGGCTGTCAACCATGCCATCGCGTGAGATCGTGCGGATTAGCCAGTCGGCATTGTCCTGCGAGATATAGCCCGATGACTTTTCCTGGTGGACGATATAGTCGGTGACCGCCTCGACGAAGAAAGGCGGCCATTCCTGGCATTTGTCCTTCGCCGTGGCATCGAGCGCGAACAGCGCCTCGGCCTCGCCGCGCGTCACGACGCCGTCGCCGAACACTTCATGGCGCAACATCGCCACGTCCTCCGCGGCGATGCGGCTTTTCGAGGTCAACCCGGCCACCGGCGCGCTCATGATCAATTCGCCCATTTGTCGTCCCCGTCCGCCGTCGCCAAGCGCCAGCCCCTACCCGCCAACATATCAGCAGTGTCTTGAAAAACCGGCAAACGGCGTGGTTAGCGAAGACTTGTCGCCAACGCATGTCACCTAAAAGCGTGCCGTGGTTTTGGAGAACGACATGCACGCGCTTTAGATGTCGCGGACAGGTGACAAGCCGTCGCGCGCAAGCTATGGATGGCGCGTCGAGGACTCAGGGTCTGAGTCCTACCTGTTTGCGGGAGAGAACAGCGAGAGCTGTCGCCGAAGGGGAAATCGCCCGAAATCTCTCAGGCAAAAGAACCGTAGACGGGAAAGACACTCTGGAAAGTCGGGGCTTGCCCCCGCGCCGAAGGTGTAAGCGCCGCTGACAGAGCTCCGGCTGCGCGAGTCTCTCAGGCTTCAGACAGAGGGGCACGGACTGGTCGCCATTCGCGACCGATTGCGTGCGACTCTGGAGACGACATGACGGGCGACGACACAAGACACCTTCCCCTCGAAGATATCCATAGGGCCGCCGGTGCGCGCTTTGGCGCCTTTGCCGGCTGGTCGATGCCGCTGACCTATCCGGCGGGCGTCATGAAGGAGCATCTTCACACCCGCGAACAGGCCGGCCTGTTCGACATCTCGCATATGAAGTTGTTCGAGGTCAGCGGACCGGAAGCAGTTTCACTGCTCAACCGCGCCTGCCCACTGGATGCGGGCACGCTCGAAATCTCACAGTCCAAACTGTCCTTCTTCCTCAATGAAGCCGGCGGCATCCTGGACGACCTGATCGTCACCAGACTTGGCGATGCCAGGTTCATGGTGGTCGCCAATGCCGGCAACGCCGTAGCCGACGAAAAGCATTTGCGCGCACTTGCCGCGGATTTCGACGCGAAGGTCGAGCCGCTCGACCGCGTCTTCCTTGCCATTCAGGGCCCCGAAGCCTGGGCCGCCCTTTCCCGCGCCGGCATCGAGACCGGCTCGCTGCTGTTCATGCATGGGGTCGAACCGCGCAAGAACTGGTTCATGAGCCGGTCGGGCTATACCGGCGAGGACGGTTTCGAGATCGGCCTGCCGGAAGTCGATGCACGTGATCTCGTTGGTAAATTGCTCGGCGACGAGCGCGTGCTGTGGATCGGGCTAGCCGCCCGCGACAGCCTGCGGCTGGAGGCAGGGCTGTGCCTGCATGGCCAGGACATCACGCCGGAGACCGATCCGGCCAGCGCCGCCTTGATGTGGGCAATTCCAAAGGAAATCCGCGCTTCCGGGGCTTTCATAGGCGCCGATGCGCTCCGCGCCGCTGTGGAACGAGGACCCGCGCAAAAGCGCGTCGGGCTGAAGCCGGAAGGCCGCCAGCCGGTGCGTGGCAGTGCCGCGCTCTTCGACGCCGACGGCAATCCGGCCGGCCATGTCACATCGGGCGGCTTCGGCCCCTCGGCCGGCCATCCGGTCGCCATGGGCTATGTCTCGACACCTCTGGCAAAGCCCGGAACACGGGTTTTCGCCGATGTGCGCGGCACGAAAATCCCAGTCGATATCAGCTCCCTGCCCTTCACACCGCATCGCTACCGCAAAGGATGATTTCCATGGCAACAACCTATTTCACATCAGATCACGAGTGGCTCCGCGTCGAGGGCGGCATCGCCACGGTCGGCATCACTGATTACGCGCAGGAGCAGCTCGGCGACCTCGTCTTCGTTGAACTGCCGGAGACCGGAAAGAAATTGACCAAGGGCGACACCGCCGTCGTGGTCGAATCCGTCAAGGCTGCTTCCGATGTGTACGCGCCAGTCGATGGCGAGATCACGGAAGCCAACGGCACGCTTTCGTCGGATCCGTCACTGGTCAATTCCGCGGCAACCGGGGCCGGCTGGCTATGGAAGATGAAGCTCGCCGACGAAAGCCAACTCGCCGGTCTCATGGATGAGGCCGCCTACAAAGCCCATATCGGTTGATATCAGGACTTATTGACATGACCGTAGCACCCTACCCCTTCTCGGCCCGCCATATCGGTCCTGGCCTCAACGACACCAGAGCGATGCTGGCCGCCATCGGCGTGCCCTCGATCGGGACGCTGATCAGCCAGTCCGTACCGAAGTCGATCCGGCTTGATCGGCCGCTTGCCCTGCCAGCACCGGCGAGCGAGGCGGAAGCGCTGGCCGAACTCTCGGCTGTTATGTCCGGGAATACGGTGCTGAAGAGCTTCATCGGCGCCGGTTATCACGGCGTCCATCTCCCGCCGGTTATCCAGCGCAATCTGTTCGAGAATCCTGCCTGGTACACGGCCTACACGCCCTATCAGGCAGAGATCAGCCAGGGCCGGCTCGAAATGCTGTTCAACTTCCAGACGCTGGTCACCGAACTGACCGGCCTGCCGGTGGCGTCCGCGTCGCTGCTGGATGAAGCAACCGCCGTCGCTGAAGCGGTCGGCATCGCCTTGCGCCACCACCGCGACAAGCGCACCAAGATCGCATTTGCCGGCACGCCGCACCCGCAGACGCTGGACGTGGTGCGAACCCGCGCTGAGCCGCTCGGCATCGAGATCGATGGCGAAACGATCGACGACAACACCGCAGCCCTGCTCGTCTCCTGGCCGGATACGTTTGGCGTCTATGGCGACCACAAGGCTGCGATCGACAAGGCGCGTGCGGCCGGCGCCCTCGTCGTCTTCATCGCCGACCCGCTCGGCCTGACGCTTACCGATGCGCCGGCCAAGCTTGGCGCCGACATCGCCGTCGGCCCGATGCAGCGTTTTGGCGTGCCGATGGGCTTTGGCGGCCCGCACGCGGCCTATTGCGCCGTCTCCGACAGGTTGACGCGGTTGATGCCCGGCCGCCTGGTCGGCCAATCCACCGACAGCAAGGGCCGGCCCGGCTATCGGCTTGCCTTGCAGACGCGCGAGCAGCACATACGACGCGACAAAGCGACCTCCAACATCTGTACCGCGCAGGCGCTGCTCGCCAACATGGCGACCGCCTATGCCATCTGGCACGGCCCCGCGGGGCTGCAGGCGATTGCCGGGCGCATCCATGCGCTGGCCAATCGTCTGGCAAGCGGCCTCGAGGCAGCAGGCGTTCCGGTGATCGGTGCCAGCCGTTTCGACACGGTGACGGTGGAGACCAAGGGCAAGGCGGCGCAGATCGCCACTGCGGCTGAAAAGACCGGCCGGCTGCTGCGCCTCGTCGATGCCGACCACATCGGCATCGCCTTCGACGAAACCTCCACCGAGGCCGATCTCGACGCAATCGCGGCCCTGTTCGGTGCCAAGGCGGGTGCCTCCGCCGACAGCACAGTGCCCGGCAAGGCGCGCGGCAAGGAGTTCCTTACCCAGCCTGTTTTCCACGAAAACAAGTCGGAAACCGAGATGATGCGCTTCCTGCGTCGGCTGGCCGACAGGGACCTGGCGCTCGACCGCGCCATGATCCCGCTGGGATCCTGCACCATGAAGCTCAACGCCGCCGCCGAGATGATGCCGGTGAGCTGGCCCAGCATTGCCGATCTGCACCCTTTCGCCCCGGCCGCGCACTCGGCCGGTTACCGTGCCATGATCGGCGAACTGGAGGGCTGGCTGTCGGAGATCACCGGCTTCGACGCCGTCACCTTGCAGCCCAATGCCGGTAGCCAGGGCGAATATGCCGGACTGCTCGCCATCCGGGGCTATCACCGCTCTCGCGGCGACAACCACCGCACCGTCTGCCTGATTCCCTCCTCGGCGCATGGCACCAATCCCGCGAGCGCGGCGATGGCCGGCATGAGCGTCGTCGTCGTGCGCTGCACCGAAGACGGCAACATCGACATGGACGACATGAAGGCCAAGGCGGCCGAGCATGCGCAAGATCTCGCGGCGCTGATGTTCACCTATCCCTCGACGCATGGTGTGTTCGAGGAAGGTGCACGCGATCTCTGCGCGCTGATCCATGAGCATGGCGGCCAGGTCTATTTCGACGGTGCCAACCTCAACGCCCTGGTCGGGCTTGCCCGTCCCGGCGACATCGGCGCCGATGTCTGCCACATGAACCTGCACAAGACCTTCTGCATCCCGCATGGCGGCGGCGGACCCGGCATCGGGCCGATCGGCGTCAAGGCGCATTTGAAGCCGTATTTGCCCGGCCATGTCACCGAAGGCTCGGCGCACGCCGTCTCCGCCGCCCCCTTTGGCAGCGCCTCGATCCTGCCGATCACCTGGATGTATATCCGCATGATGGGCGCCTCGGGCCTCAAGCAGGCGACCGAAACGGCCATCCTGTCCGCCAACTACATCGCGACGCGGCTCGGTGTGCATTTCCCGGTGCTCTACAAGGGCAGGCAGGGACGCGTCGCGCATGAATGCATCCTCGACACCCGCGTGCTCAAGGAAAGCGCCGGCATCAGTGTCGACGATGTCGCAAAGCGCCTGATCGATTATGGTTTTCACGCGCCGACCATGTCGTTCCCCGTCGCCGGTACGCTGATGGTCGAGCCGACCGAGTCCGAGCCCAAGCGGGAGCTCGACCGCTTCTGCGAGGCGATGATCGCCATCGCAGGCGAAGCGGCGAAAGTGGCCAAAGGCGAATGGCCTTTGGCAGACAATCCGCTGGTCAACGCGCCGCACACCGCGGCCGAGGCGCTGGCCGGCCAGTGGACCCATCCCTACTCACGCCTGGAAGCGGCCTATCCGGCCGGCGACGCCGACACCGCGGCCAAATACTGGCCGCCGGTGTCACGCATCGACAATGTCGCCGGCGACCGCAACCTGGTCTGCTCCTGCCCGCCTTTGTCGGATTATCTGGGTGCGGCGGAATAGCCAATGCATGTCGCCCAAAAGTGACCCGGTTTTGGGAGAACGACATGCATAGGACAAAGAGCTAAATCGGGTCGCCCGCGACACGCTTTAGCCAGGTGCTTGGTCCCGGCATTTGATGGATAGGATAAAGCCTGAATTGTTTGGCTCTTTTGTCCAGATTTGCAGATGAACTCGTATGGTGGGGAGCCCAGTCAAGTCGTGCCCTCCACTGGCGCCTCCTGGAAACTCTGGCGCCGGTTTGGGCTTCACCAGATTACCGACCGGTCGATCTCGCCGATGCGCGCACGTCCGGTTAGCGCCATTGCCATCTCGAAGTCCCGGCGAAGCAGGTTGACACAATGGGCTACGCCCTCGGCACCGTCCGTTGCCAGGGCGTAGACATAGGGGCGGCCAATCATGACTGCGGTTGCCCCTAGCGCAATCGCCTTCAAAACGTCGGTGCCACGCCTAACGCCGCCATCGAGGATGATGGGAATCCGTCCGGCCACCCGTTCCGAGATGGCGGGCAGGGCGTCGATGGCTGCCGGCAGTGTGTCGAGGTTACGCGAACCGTGGTTCGAGACGACGATAGCATCTGCACCAGTTCCGATGGCTTGCTCGGCATCGTCAGGATCGAGGATACCCTTCAGGATAAGCGGCAGGGTTGTCAGCGAACGCAGCCAGGCAATATCCGCCCAGGTCGGCATCGCCCGCTTTTGCGCAGTGCCAACTTTAAGCACGCCGGTGTTCCGGTCCTTGAAGTACGGCGTTGCGATGCTATCGGGCATTTTGAAGCCTGCCCGGAATTGCCTACGGCGATCGCCTGGCGTTGGCAAATCGACCGTCACGCTGATCGCCTTTGCGCCCAGTGCCGCCAAGCGAGATACGAGTTCGCCATTGAAACTGCGATCGCTTTGCCAATAGAGCAGGAACCAGACTGGAGACTGGCTCTCCGCTACGCAATCCTCGATTGCCGCCGTCGCCGTAGTTCCCAGAATGAACACCGCTCCCGCCACTCCGGCGCCGCGCGCCGCGGCCACCTCACCTTCCGGATGCGCCAGCCGCTGATATGCTATTGGGGCCAGGATGATCGGATGGGGCAGCCTTTGCCCGAAGAGTGTGATCGCGGTATCAAGTCTTGTGACATCGCGCAGCACACGCTGCCTCAACTTGATGCGGTCGAATGCGGCTTCATTGTCACGCTTGGTGATTTCGTCGCCAGCACCCCCGGCAATGAACTCGTAAACCGCATGCGGCAACACCTCTCGCGCAGCCGGTTCAAAATCCGCCAAGCCGAGAAACCGGGTTTCGATGTCAAGTGGCATTGACCAGTCCGATCTGTGCCTCAAAAAAAGTCGGCTATTCCAGAGACAACATTCGCGCAAATCGCCGCTGGCCACAAGGCAGCAGCACGGCACGCAGGCAGTTCGGCGATGATTGTGTTCGACTCAAACTGGCGCATGATCCCGAAAAGTGGGAGCCCGGTTTTCTCGGACAAACGGAAACCGTTTGTCCGAGATCATGTCCAAACAAACAACTAGAGCAAATGGAACCCCATCCCGAGCCCATCGGGATGGAACAGGCTCTACGCTGAGCGCAAGGCCGGCTTGACCGGCTCGGCCCTATCAGTGCTTTTGCGGCTAATGACGCAATTTCGTCCGGCGCGTTTGGCGGCATAGAGCGCCGCGTCGGCCTCGGCGAGCACGTTGTCCAGGCTGCTGCCGCTTGCCTCGCCAAAGCCGATGCCACCGCTGACCGTGCTGCGCAACTTGCCGAGCTGGGTAGGGACGATTTCGGTGCCGAACGCCACGCCGATCTTGCTGGCGAGATCGTAGGCCTTTTCATCCGTCATCCGCGACATGACGATTGCGAATTCCTCGCCCCCAAGGCGAAAAGCGTCGACGCCGGTCCGGGCATATTTCTTGATGACCGCGGCGAAGCGGCACAAGACCTGGTCCCCAACCGGATGGCCATAGACATCGTTCGTCCGCTTGAAGTGGTCGAGGTCGAACATGACGACGGACATGAACGGACCGAAACTCCGTTCGCCGTAGAGCGACGTCAATGCCCGGCGGTTCAGCAACCCTGTCAGCGGGTCGGTCATGGTCTCGGCCTTGAGCTCGATCTGCGCCTGCAGATGATGGAGGGAGAGCGTCAATGCTCCGAGCCCGGTCATGCAGGCCACCGCCACGACGGAATTCAGTCGTTCGGCCCAGTTGTCGGGCGCGGCCGCGAGCGTCCATTGCCCGTTGGTCAGCAGAACCACGCCGCAGAGCGCGAACGACACCGCGCAGGTACCGCTCAGAAACGATACCACCAGCAGGATGCGGCGATCGTGGCTGCCGTTGATCCAGAACATGGCGCCGATCGCCGACAGCAGCGCCGTCACCGTGGTGTAGGCGACGATGAAGCCGACGCCGTCGAAGCCCATAAAGGTCACGACGGCACAAATGGCCATGGCGGCAAGCGCCGGTGCAATGGCACGTCTGTGGCCAGGCACTCCCAGATATTGCATGGCCGACACGCAGAGGATCAGGAACCCTAGAGTGAGCAGCGCTAGCACGATCTGACAAAGTAGCGGATCGGGATCCTTGGTGTATCGCCAGAACAGGATCACATGCGCGACCAGCACCAGAATTCCGCACGCCACCGTCAGCACGAAACCTGCCTTAGGGGCAGTGAACCAGATCGCAAACATGGTGACGCTGAGGCATATGCCCGACAGCGCGGCTGCGAGCAGGAGCGAACTGAAGTCCAGCATATCGGGCAAGGGCCTCTCGAGCGTCGGCGGTTGCGCTGCATTCTAGGTTAGCGGCAGCCCTCAGATACGGGTTTTCAGCCGATCGTTCGACCAACCTGCGGATAAGGTTTACAAAGCGTCGATACCACGTGTTCCGAAACCGGACCCGGGGATGCGAGATCAACCCTTGTTCAGGAGAGCGAGGTTGGCGTTGACGACGGTGGGATCGGCCATGCCGGCCTTCGCTTCGAGCAGCAGCGCCCTGGCCTTCTTGCGATTGCCGCGCAGCAGTTGCGAATAGCCCATATTGTTGACGATCTGCGGCTTGCGGCCGGCGACTTTCAAAAGCTGGCCGTAGGCTCGGTCGGCGAAGTCGAAGCGGCCGAGTTCGTCATAGGAAGCGGCGAGCCCCATCCAGGCCTCGGCGTTGTCGGCCTTCAACTCGACAGCCTTGCGGAAGTGCTTTTCGGCGAGGCCGTAATTGGCGTCGCGAAACTGCGCCTTGCCTTGCGCCAGATCGGAGGTGTCGATGTCTTTTGCCGCCGGTTGGATAGCGGTGGTCTTGGTCTTGTCGACGCCACTCGACGTACAGCCAGACATCATCAAGACGGCCGCCAGCGCGGCCATTGCCGTGAACTTACTGTGACGCATGCCCCTGCCTCATCGCCCGATTCGCCGGGTCGTTCTTCAGGAAACACATTATATCAGCGACGCTTAAACTTTGGTGCCGAAACTCCGCCAAAATTCGGCTTCGGGCACACCAGCCATTAACCACGGATGCGAGCGACGTTCTCATGGCGGCCCGAGCGCCTTGAGCGGCTCCGGAACCGGATAGCGGCTGCCGTCATAGCGCAGCCGATAGGTCCGCGTCACGGACTTGCCGGGGTGGGATTGGCACTCGCCATCCTTGTCGACAGAAGGTTCGTCGGTATCGATCCGCTCGACCGCGGTGATGTCGTGATAGCCGTGGTGGCTCGCCCGGCTCATCGCCAGGCTAACCTGGCTGGAATGAAAGGATCCGGCGCAATTGCTATCGCCTTCACCGCCATTGCCGGCCACGACGAGGCCGTCGAGCACCATCCGCAGGGCATCGCCATCGAGGGCATAGAGCCGCAGGCCGGTTTGACTGAAGGGATTGACCTGCGAATGATTTGCCATGTCTATGCGCAGGCCAAAGGCCGTGACTTTGGGCGCCAGCCCATAACGGCCGGTATCGAATTCGATGCCGCGGATGGCGATGGCATCGTCGCTCATCAGCCCGGGCTGCAGCAGGCGCTGGCGCACCTGTAGGCTCTTCCTGTCGACGACCAGAAGCTCGATATCGCCGACATGCTGGCCTTCGACGGATTGGGCGCTGTCGATCAAGGGCACTGCGACCAACATCAGGTTGTCGTGAGCGGGCCAGATCTTGCACACCAGCCCGGGCGGATCGTAGTCCGAGTGCGTCAGGGCGATGCTGGTGTGAGGCTCAAGCGTGAACGAGGCGCCGTCGGCACTCTTTCGAGCCTTGGGATAGGCCTGCTGCACCAGGGCGGCGGCATCACCGCAATCGCTGGCCGTAGCCCAGGCGGGCGACAAACTGGCTGCGGCGAGGCCGAGGAACAGAGTACGCAACAGCATTCGCATGGGCTTCTCACGTTGCAGAGCCGAGTTCGGGCAGGATGCAGGGCAATGAATTGTCAGCCCTTCGCCAGGACTTTCGTGGGCGCTCGTTAGTGCGCCGTCATTTTGACGATGACTGGAATCGCCGCAATCATCAACACCACCGGCAGGATGCACACTACCACCGGCACCGACATCTTGGCCGGCAGGGCGTGCGCCTTTTCCTCGGCCAGCGACATGCGCTTGTGGCGCATGTCGTCGGAGAAGACGCGCAGCGCCCCCGACAGGCTGGTGCCGAGTTCCTTGGACTGCTGCAGCAATGTGGCGAAGGAACGCACCTCGTCCAGGCTGAGGCGGTCGGCAAGCGCCTTCAGCGCATCGTCAAGGCTGCGCCCGGCCCTCAGCTCCAGCGACACCAGCTGCAGGTTCTGGCTGAGCGCGGGATAGGTCTTGGCGAGTTCCTTGGAGACGCGCTCTATGCCTGCCTCCATGCTCATGCCGGCATCCGAGCAGACAATCATCAGGTCCATGAAATCGGGAAAGCCGTTGCGGTACTCACGCCTGCGTTCCCGCACTTTCTGGCTCAGCACCAGGCCAGGCAGGAAATAGCCGGCCGCTCCCGACAGGATGACGAATGTCCAGCGGCTGGCCATCGTCGCGTCCGGGCTGGCCATCCAGCGGTTGAGCACAAACACACCGATTGCCGTGCCGATCATCGCGGTGAACCGGATCAGGAAGAACGTGCCGACAGCGCGCGGCTCCATGTAGCCCGCCTGGATGAGTTTCATGCGCAGCCGGGCGACATTTTCCGGATCGCTCCTGGCGTAGAATTCCTGCGCCCGCTTCACCGCCTTCTCGCGCACGACGCCGGTGTTCTTCTTCTGCACCGGCTCCGGTTTGGCGGCCGCGGGACCGTTGTCGACCCTGAGCCGGCGCATGACCTCGTTGCGGTCGCCCCTCGCTGTGACAACAGGCCAGGCAACAGCGGCAGCACCCGCCGCCAGCAGCAGGATGGCCACCGGCATCAATGAGGTCGGCGCAAGCGAGGCGAGGAATTCGATGAAGCCCTGCATATCAGAACTTGAAATTCGACATCTTGAACATCATCAGATTGCCCAGCATCAGCCAGGTGATCGACCCGCCAAGCAGATACCAGGTCTTTGGCTCGCCCCAGACGTCGCTGTAGAAGCCCGGCATCAGTGCCATGATGGCGGCAAACAGCAACGCCGGCACCGCCGTCAGGATGTAGGCCGACATCCGGCCTTCTGTCGCAATGGCGCGCACCTTGCGGCGCAGCTTGCCGCGCTCGCGGATCGTCGTCGCCAGGCCGTCGAGTATCTCGCGCAGATTGCCACCCGAACTGGTCTGGATCGAGACGGCGGTGACGAACAGCGGCAGATCCTCCTGGCCGACCCGGTCGAACAGCGAGTTCAACGCCGAAACCAGATCGGAGCCATAGGTCACTTCGTCGGCAATGACGCCGAACTCGCTGCCGATCGGGTCGGGCATCTCGCGCGCCACCATGGCGATCGCCACCGGCACCGGATGGCCGGCCTTCAGGCCACGCGTGATCAGTTCCAGCGCCTCCGGCAACTGCATGCCGAACCGCTTCAGCCTGCGCTTGCGCTTGAAACGCAACGTCATCACCGGCAGCACAGGCACAAGCACCACAAACAGCACAAGCCCCATCAGCGGCGGCAAGCCGTACCAGATGGCGACCAAGGCCATCGCCATCGCCACGGCGCAGGTGGTCATCAGGAATTTGGGGAGCGGCATGATCATGCCCGACTGGGTTCGCAGAGCGCGAAACCGGTCGGCCGAAAACAGCGGCGTGCCCGCGTCAAGTCCGCGCTCCTTGCGCAGTTGGACGAGCACCTGCTCCTGGCTGATCTTGTTTTCCTGCAGCTTCATGCGCCGATTTATGGCGGTGCGCTTGTCGCTGCGGCCGGCATAGAGCAGGTAGCAGGCCTCGGCGATCAGGATGCCGGTCAGCGCGGCCGCGGCATAGACGACATAGATCGCGCTCATTCCATCGAACACTTGGCTACTCCTGCGGCCGGCCGGGTTCGAAATATCGTCCGGGAAACTCGATGCCCATGGCGCGCAGATCCTCAAGGAAGCGCGGCCGGATGCCGGTCGCCTCGTAGTGGCCCAGAATCTTGCCGTCGGCCTCCATGCCCGTACGCACGAAGCGGAAGATCTCCTGCATCTGGATGACATCGCCTTCCATGCCGGTCACCTCGGCGACACTGGTCACCTTGCGCTTGCCGTCGGACAGGCGCGTCAGCTGGACGATCAGGTCGAGCGCGCTGGCGATCTGGCTGCGGATCGACTGCACCGTCATCGGCATGCCGGTCATGCCAAGCATCTGTTCAAGCCGCGAAATGGCGTCGCGCGGCGTGTTGGCATGGATGGTCGCCATCGACCCTTCGTGGCCGGTGTTCATTGCCTGCAGCATGTCGAAGGCCTCCTCGCCGCGGCACTCGCCGAGGATGACGCGGTCGGGGCGCATGCGCAGTGCGTTCTTGACCAGGTCGCGCTGCTTCAGCTCGCCATGGCCTTCGATGTTGGCCGGCCGCGTTTCCATGCGTGCGACATGCGGCTGCTGCAGCTGGAGCTCGGCCGCGTCCTCGATGGTGATCAGCCGCTCGTCCTCCGGAATGAAAGCCGACAGCGCATTGAGCATGGTGGTCTTACCGGTGCCGGTACCGCCCGAAATGATCGTCGTCTTGCGGGCATGCACGGCCGCCGCCAGCACCTCGGCCATGTTCTGGGTGATGGCGCCGAATTCGACCAGTTTGTGCAGGCCGAGCTTGTTCTTGGAGAACTTGCGGATCGACACCAGCGGCCCATCGACCGCCACCGGGCGGATGGCCGCGTTGAAGCGCGAGCCGTCCAGCATGCGGGCATCGACCATAGGCTGCGATTCGTCGACGCGGCGACCGACCGCGGCGACGATCTTGTTGACGATGCGCAGGAGATGCGCCTCGTCCTTGAACGGAATGTGGACCGGCTGCAGCTTGCCCTTCTTTTCGACAAAGCAGTTCATGTGGCCGTTGATCAGGATGTCGTTGATGTCGGGGTCCTTGAGCAGCGGCTCGAGCGGACCGAGGCCGACCATCTCGTCGACGATGTCGTCGACCAGCGCGTCAAGCTCGACGGTGTTGATCGCCATCCGCTCCTGCTTGGTCTTTTCCGACACGAAATCATGCACTTGCCGGCGCATCTCATCCTTCGGCAAACGCTCCAGCGCGACAAGATTGATCTCTTCGAGCAGCAGCCGGTGGATACGCACGCGCGCATCGAGCACCTTGTTGGCATTCTTTGCGGGCGCTGTGTCCGGCTTTGCTGGCAAAGCCTTTCGACTGGTCGGAATGACGACGACATGATGGGCGACCGGCGTCGTCTCAGGCGCGCGCTGCGGATGGGCATCGCGGTTCTGCAGGGCGGAGAAGCGGCTGGTCATCCGGCTTTCCTCTTCAGCAATCCACGGCCCATATCAAATAGCGAGCGCGATTTCGCCCGAGTTGGGACCGCTTCTTCCGGCAGGATGATCTTCTTCAGATCGTTGACGACATTGGCATTGGGATCGATCTCGTGCAGCGGCACGCCGCGATCGACCGCTTCGCGCACCAACCGGTAGTTGTTGGCGATGCCGCCGACAAAATGCTCGCCGAGGATCTCCTGGACGTCAGCCTGCTTGATGCCGTTGTCGAACATCTTCTGTTCGAAACGATTGACGATGACGTTCGGCTTCACTTCCTTGCCGGCAGTCTCGTAGACCGCCTGGATCAGCCGCTGCGTGTGGCGCAGGCACGGCACCGTCATTTCCGCGACGATGTAGAGCTTGTTGGAACCGAGCAGCACGGTTTCCGTCCATGGAAACCAGGTGCGCGGCATGTCGATGACGACATTGTCGAAATAGGCCGAAACGAGGTCCAGCATGCGCACCACGACATCGGTCTTGAACGAGCGCATCTCTGCTGGATGCGCCGGTGCCGCCAGCACGCAAAGCCCGCTGGCATGCTTGGACAGCATCACGTCGAGCAGTTGGCGGTCGAGACGCTCGGGCTGGTTCTCGATCTCGGTGATGTCGAAACGCGGTTCGAGGTCGAGATATTCGGCACAGGCGCCCTGCTGGAAATTGAGATCGACGACGCAGGTCGACGCGCCGCGCGTCACCGAGTGATGCAGCTGGAAAGCGGTCTGCAGTGCCAGCGTCGTGGTGCCGACGCCGCCCGCCGCAGGCATGAAGGTGTAGATCTGCGACTCGGTGTTTTCCTCGCGCCCGGGTCCCTGCAGTGCCCGCACGACAGAGCGCACCAGATCGGCGGTGGTGATCGGCTTGACCAGGAAATCCGCGACCTTGAGCTGCACGAGAATACGCACCGCGGCCGCGTTGAACTCCTGGGTGACGACGACGACAGGAACCTTGTCCTCCAGCCGGCGCATAATGCGCTGCAGCGACTCGACCTCCTCCAGCCTTGCCGCATCCATGTCGACGATGATGGCGCCGAAGTCGGCTTCCTGGATCTCGCCGCGCAACTCGGTGACGTTCTTGTCCACTGTCGAGAGCTGTATGATCTCGGAGGCGGAAAACGCGGTGCGCGTGTCCTGCGCAAACGTCCTGTCGGTCGATACGAGCAGGATCTTCCTGGTCTTGATGCCGTTTGCCATTCTGTCAGCCTGTCAGGTCGATCGACCGTTGGATCAGTTGCCCGTGAGATCAATTGGTCGTGCTGGACTGCGACGCCTTGGCACCGGCCGCCTGATCGGGTGTTACGGCCGCGGCACTGCCTCGTTGGGCCGGCACCAGGAGCCTGGTGTTCTGGACCCCGTATTTCCAGGGATCGACCATCTGCATGACGGTGTTGGCGGCCTGCGCATTTCCGGCGCCGGCCGTCGGCCCTTCGCTGCGCACATAGTCGTCGCTGGTGCAGCCAGCTGCAAAGCCGGCCAGCAGCAAGACGACGCTCGATCCAAAGACCAGACGCATGGCTTCAATCCTTCGGCAGGTCGAGGAAATGCCCAGCCGAAGCGGCCGCTGCAGGTTGAGTGACGCGGCCGTCTGCCAGCGCCACGGTGCGACCGGCATCGGCGCCCTTCACTTCCTCGGTGTTGTTGAGAAAATAGTCGGCGTTGCTGGCCGGCTGCGTGCCATCTGTCGGCTCGACGAGCTTCTTCGACGGATCGACCGGCTTGACCAGATAGGGCGTTACGATGATGACCAGATCGGTCTCGCGCCGCTGATAGGATTTCGACGAAAACAGCGCCCCAAGCACCGGCATCTTGCCGAGCCCAGGAATGCGCGACGTGGTGATGTCGTTTTGCGACTGCAGCAGTCCAGCGATCATGAAGCTCTGGCCGTTCTTCAGGTCGACCGACGTCCGGGCACGGCGCACGATGAAGCCGGGAACCGAGATGGTGCCTATGTTGTAGGAGGCAGACGCGTCGATCGAGGAGACTTCCGGCGCGATGTCCAGGCTGACCAGCCCATCCTTGAGGACGGTCGGCGTGAAATCCAGGCTGACGCCGTATTTCTTGTAGCTGACAGAGATCTTGCCGTTGTCCTCGGAGACCGGGATCGGGAACTCGCCGCCGGCGAGGAAGCTCGCCGTCTGGCCGGACCGGGCGATCAGGTTCGGCTCGGCCAACCGACGGGCAAGACCGCGTTCCTCCAGTGCCTTGATGGCGATATCGATCGACACGCCGTTCGACAAAAGCCGACCGATGATTTCGCCAGTGCCGGCCGTCGGCACTGTACCCGGATCAAGAGAGACGTCGCGGCCACCAAGGCCATAGGCAAAATTGGCGGCGTATTTGGCACCCAGATCCTGGCCCGCCTGGCGGTTGATCTCGACAAAGCGGACGTTGAGCTGGACCTGCTGCGACGACGAGATGTTGACCGAGTTGATGACCTCCTCGGTGCCGGAAAAGCGCGTCGCGATCTTGTTTGCCTTTTCAGCTGCGACCGCGTCATCCGCCTCGCCCGACAGCACGACCCGGCCATTGGCCGATCCGACCTTGATCCTGGCATCCGGCACGCTGGCGCGAATGGTGCTGGCCAGTTGGTCGGTGTCGAGCGTCACCTCGATGTCGACAGTGCCGACAAGCTGCTTTTTCTCATCGAACAGCGCAATGCCGGTGGTGCCGAGATTGTTGCCAAGCACATAGAAGGATTTGTCGGTCAGCGGATTGACGTTGGCGATCTCCGGGTCGCCGATGACGATCTGGTAGAAGGCGGCACTGGTCATGATCGTCTTCGGCTTGCCCTTGGCAACCTTGATCGACGCATTCTTGGTCGACGACACATAGACGATGTCGTTGTCCGCCCTCGCCGAGGCGCCGAAGGCCAGCATCGCGGCAGCAGCCAGCGAAGCCGCGACAGACACGGTGCGCAAAACGCGCAACCGTCCCATGACCCGATATGCGATCAGCCCGAACATTGTCCCGTCCCTCACCCAGTCCCCACTGGCTTCTATTTCTGGTCCCGCGAAGGAACCTGGTATTCCTCGGCCTTTGTGCCGCGCGTCACGATCACCGTCTTGAACTTCGGTTTCTCTGGCTCCTTGGTGACGGCTTCGAGCAACGAGCCGGCCGCGGCCTGCACATTCGAGGCGACCGATCCACCGAAGGAGGAGATGGTGGTGACGCCGTTCTTGCCGTCACCGCCTTCGCTGGCGGACCGGAGCGACAGCGACAAGGTGCCGACGGTGCGGGCCAGCGCCACTTTCTGCGCGCCGTCTGTCGTCACCTCGATGGTCACCGAATTGGAAATCTGCGGCGTCGTCTGGCGTTCGTCGGCGCCCTGCCCGACGCTCAGCACCTTGGCGTCGGCGACGACGATCTCGGAGGTGATGGTAGAGCCGGCGGCCCCTTGCGCATTCTTGGCCACTTCCTGAATTTCACCGGCATCGCGCGTCAGCACCACGTCAACGCGGTCACCGGGCGTGACGAAGCCGCCGACACCGGCGATCTCGTCGGTGCGGATGGTGACCGCCCGCATTCCGGGCGTCATCATGTTGGAGAGTGTCGCGCGGCCGTTCGGACCGGACAGCTTGGTCAGCAGCACCGGTTCGTTGACCTCGATCGGCGACAGCACCACGCGGCTGCCCTCGGCAAGCAACGCATTGATGGTGGTGAAGGCGCCCTGCGGCACAGACCCTTGCGACCACGGGATTTCGCTGAGCTGCGCGCGGTCGAGCGCCATGCCGTAGCGCAATGGGGCATTCGCCACCACGATGGTCTTGAACTCGACCTTCGGCACAATAGGTGCCGGGATCGACGACGTCTTCTCTTCGGAATCGGCCTTGGCCTGGCTTTTGACCCAGAAATCCGCGGCAAAGATCGAGATCGCCCCGAAAACGGCGGCGATGCCGATCATCGATATGGCCTTGCCCCTCACGCCGAAAACCCCTGATGCCTGCCGTTTCTTATTTTGTTGGGCTCACGCTAGGCGGCATTGTTAAAGAATCAGGAATCCCGAGCGTTGGTATCGGATCTATTTCCGCCGACTTGGTTATCGAATGGTTTTGGGGTAAGAGGGGCCAGATCCCCGAACGGAACAGGAACCTCGGTCGCTTGGCGCTGAAAAGCGTGGCAGTATCGTGAGGTGATTCGCAGCACCGGAACCTATGGCAGGCATGGACGACAATAACGATCTCTTCGGCAATATGGACAAGCAGCCGCAGCCGGTGCGTACCCCTGCGCGCCCAGCCGATCCACTGGTGGTGCAAGCCACCAAGCGTCCTGCCTCGACCAAGGACGGCAGCGAGGGCTATAGCGCCGCCGACATCGAGGTGCTGGAAGGGCTGGAGCCGGTGCGCCGCCGGCCAGGCATGTATATCGGCGGCACCGACGACAAGGCGATGCACCATCTGTTCGCCGAGGTCATCGACAATTCGATGGACGAAGCGGTTGCCGGCCATGCCACCTTCATCGATGTAGAGCTCTCGGCCGACGGCTATCTCGCCGTGACCGACAATGGCCGCGGCATCCCGATCGATCCGCACCCGAAGTTCAAGAAGCCGGCGCTTGAAGTGATCATGACGACGCTGCATTCGGGCGGCAAATTCGACTCCAAGGTTTACGAGACATCAGGCGGCCTGCATGGCGTCGGCGTGTCCGTGGTCAACGCGCTGTCGGACCATCTCGAGGTCGAGGTCGCGCGGGGACGGCAACTCTATCGGCAAAAATTCTCGCGCGGCGTTCCCGTGACCGGCCTGGAACAGTTGGGCGAGGTCCACAACCGGCGCGGCACAAAGATCCGCTTCCACCCCGACGAGCAGATTTTCGGCAAGGGCGCGGCGTTCGAACCGGCGCGGCTCTACCGCATGACGCGCTCGAAAGCCTATCTGTTTGGTGGCGTCGAGATTCGCTGGACCTGCGATCCGGCGCTGATCAAGGAAAAAGACCAGACGCCGGCCAAGGCTGAATTCCATTTTCCCGGCGGCCTGAAGGATTATCTCAAGGCATCGCTCGGCGACGACTTCCAGGTGACTCGCGAGATTTTCGCCGGCAAGAGCGAGAAACAGGGCGGCCACGGCTCGATCGAATGGGCGGTGACCTGGTTCGGCGGTGACGGCTTCATCAATTCCTACTGCAACACCATCCCGACCGGCGAAGGCGGCACCCACGAGGCCGGCTTCCGCAACGTGCTGACGCGGGGCCTGCGCGCCTATGCCGATCTTGTCGGCAACAAGCGCGCCTCGATCGTCACCTCGGAAGACGTCATGATCTCGGCGGCGGGCATGCTGTCGGTGTTCATCCGCGAGCCAGAATTCGTCGGCCAGACCAAGGACAGGCTTGCGACGATCGAGGCAATTCGAATTGTCGAGACCGCGATCCGCGATCCGTTCGACCATTGGCTGGCCGACAATCCGCAAGAAGCGTCGAAGCTGCTCGAATGGGTGATCGCGCGTGCCGACGAGCGGGTGCGCCGACGGCAGGAAAAAGAGGTGTCGCGCAAGAGCGCGGTGCGCAAACTGCGGCTGCCGGGCAAGCTCGCCGACTGCACGCAGAATGCCGCGGCCGGTGCAGAACTGTTTATCGTCGAAGGTGACTCGGCCGGCGGCTCAGCCAAGCAGGCGCGCGACCGCGCCAGCCAGGCGGTGCTGCCGTTGCGCGGCAAGATCCTCAACGTCGCCAGCGCCGGCAACGACAAGCTGGCGGCCAACCAGCAGATTTCGGACCTGATCCAGGCGCTCGGCTGCGGTACGCGTTCAAAGTACCGCGATGAAGATCTGCGCTACGACCGCGTGATCATCATGACCGACGCAGATGTCGACGGCGCCCACATCGCCTCGCTGCTGATCACCTTCTTCTACCAGGAGATGCCGGCGCTGGTGCGCGGCGGCCACCTTTACCTCGCCGTGCCGCCGCTTTACTCGATCAGGCAAGGCGGCAAGGTCGCCTATGCCCGCGACGACGCGCACAAGGACGAGCTCCTGCGCACCGAATTCACCGGGCGCGGCAAGGTGGAACTGGGCCGCTTCAAGGGCCTGGGCGAGATGATGGCCGCCCAGCTCAAGGAAACCACCATGGATCCGAGGAAGCGCACGCTGCTCAGGGTCGATGTGAACGAAATCGATTCAGCCACCAAGGACAGGGTCGATGAACTGATGGGCACCAAACCGGAAGCCCGTTTCCGCTTCATCCAGGAACGCGCCGAATTCGCCGCGGCGGAAGTGCTGGATATCTAGCCGCCAGCCGGTCCATAACAAGGCTCCAGTTGCGGAGACGAGCATGTGACCTGGGCGCGGTTGAAAGGCTATTTCGAGACGAGTTTAGCCGGATTGACGCAACCGACGCGCTCCGACTGGATTTTTGCCTTGCGCACCGTTTCAGCCGGCCTGATCGCGTTGCTGGCCGCCTATGCGTTGAAGCTCGACCATCCGCAATGGGCCATGATGACGGTGTTCATCGTCGCCCAGCCGGTTGCCGGCATGGTGCTGGCGAAGGGCTTCTACCGGCTGCTCGGCACGCTGGTCGGCGGCTTGGCCGCGATCGGCATCACCACCACATTTGGCACCGGCCCTTGGGTGCTGGTGACTGTGCTTGCCGTCTGGATCGGCATCTGCACCTTCGTCTCGTCGCTGCTGCGCAATCCGGAAGCCTATGGCGCAGCGCTTGCCGGCTACACCGCAATGATCATCGGCCTGCCTGCCTTCGGACAGCCGCACCTCGTCGTCGACCTTGCGGTCGCCCGTTGCGCCGAGATCGTGCTCGGCATTGTCTGCGCCGGCCTGACCAGCCGGCTGATCCTGCCGAAACTGGCCAGCAACGCCATCATTTCGCGCCTGAAACGCTGCATCCTCGATCTTGCCACCTATGCCGGCGGCGCGTTCTCCGGCGGCGACCCAGCAACACTGTCCGCGCTGCACCGAAAGCTGGTCACCGATACCCAGACGCTTGGCGAGATGCGCGCCTATGCCAGGCTCGAGGCGCCGAGCTTCGCGCCGCGCGCCCATCCGGTCCGGCGCACCATCGGACAACTGCTCTCCGCGCTCTCGGCGGCACGTGCGCTGCATTCGCACGCCGCTCCGAAGAATGCTGCGCTCATTCCCGTGCGCTCGGAACTGCAGTCGCTGGTCAGCGAGCTGGCCACGAAGCCCGGCGCGCTGGATGACACCACGCCTTGGGTGGCGCGGCTCGACACCATCTCCGCCAAGGCCCGGCAAATGCCCGATGCCTCGACCGATCAGGGCGACGACAGGGTCGGCACTATCACCCGCCTGACCATTGCCGCCGATTTCGCCGATGCGCTCAAGCAGGTGCTGCGCGGCCTCGACGCCCTGCGCGCGCCTGCCACGCGCCCGGCCAGGGGCAGCAGGCAGCCCGCTCTGGTGGTGCATCGCGATTACGCCGGCGCATCGCGCAACGCGGTGCGCGCTGCGCTTGCCACGCTGCTGGTCGCGGCCTTCTGGCTGACGACGAAATGGTCGGAAGCCGCCGGCACGGTCATTCTCGTTGCTGTCGTATCGAGCCTGTTTGCTGCTCGCCCCGACCCTGTGCAGGTCGCCTGGGGTTTCTTCAAGGGAACGCTTCTGGCGCTGCCGTTTGCCTTTTTCGTCGGTCAGATCGCATTGCCTGCCCTGCCCGGCTTCGGCTGGTTCACGCTGTTTGTCGTGCCCATCCTTGTACCGACGGCACTGGCCATGGCCAATCCACGCTATGTCGGCGTGGCGACAGCCTTCGCCATCAACTTCCTCGCCTTCCTCAGTCCGCACCAGGCGATGACCTACGATCCCGGGCCCTTCTTCGCCGGTTCGGCGTCGATCCTTGTCGGCATCCTGCTGGCGATCGGTGTCTTCATCGTCGTGCTGCCAGCCGATCCATGGCTCGCGGCCAACCGCATCGTGCGCGCCATGCGCGAGGATCTGGCGCGGCTTTGCCTGCATGAGCGGGTGCCGAGGCGGTCGGCCTTCGAGAGCCTCGCCTACGACCGCATCAACCAGTTGATGCCGCTGGT
Source organism: Mesorhizobium sp. M7A.F.Ca.US.008.03.1.1 (assembly GCF_003997495.1). GTDB lineage: Bacteria > Pseudomonadota > Alphaproteobacteria > Rhizobiales > Rhizobiaceae > Mesorhizobium. Next base: position 38,739 of record NZ_RZRU01000013.1, read on the forward strand.
GCAGAATGCCGGTCAGAAGGGCGATGCGGTTCTGGGCGGCGGCGTCGCCGCCGTCACCGTCGGCCTGGAGGTCCTTCGGCTGCGCGATGCGAGCCAAAGCCATGCCATCCCATCCGAGACCGCGCTTTCGATCGCCAACTTCCTGAAGGGGCTGGCGCGCGAACTGCTCTTCCGCGCCCCCGGCGATCCGCAGACCTCAACCGTCACCGTCGCCCGGCAATATGCGGCGAGCATTGCCCAACGAAACGGTACCGGCGAATTGCTGCAGATCGCGGCATCGTTGCGCATTATCGCCGCCGCGATGGAGGATTTTCCGGAGTTTTTCGCTAGCAACAGGCTTTAGCGAATGTCAGCGCTGGCTGGATCTGCGCATAGGCGTTCCCGTCTGGGCCGGCTTTGATTCATCGTCAAGATCGACCTTGAAGTGCTCCGCGACCCGTACGATAAGGCTCGAGATATTGTCTATGGCTTCCTGAAGCTTTGCCTTGTCAGGCGCACGAGGTATCTGGCCGGAAGGCAACGTATATCTGAAAGTGGTCGCATACGCCTCCAGCCAAACCAGTGACTTCAACGCCGTTTCTCGGCGTGATCGTCCGGAAATCGCCTCACAATCTTGTCCAGCTGATGTGCATCATGACGTTCGATGTGAATAGCCTCCGAGGTCGCCAACGCCCGGATTATCTGCTCAATCGCCTGTTGACTGAGATAGGCGGCGTTGCGAGACCCTGATGCAGCCAGAGTGCGTGCATCGCTGATACAGCCGTTCGCCAATCGAAGCGCGCTGGCGATGGTCCACTGGTCAGACATCCAGTCGACGCCCGTCCCGAGCAACATCATACGCGATCGTATTTCGCGAATCCCAGCTTGCAGCCAAAGCGCTCGATGTAGTGGACAGGATTGTCGCTGGAATTCCGATTTCGTGCTGGATTTCCCAGCCAATGAGCGGATCCAGTAGTTCCGGCCTAGCATCATCCGGCAAAGCAACGAGAATATCCCAGTCGCTATCGGGTCGATTGTCGCCCCGTGCTCGGCTGCCGAATAGCCAGATAGAATCAGGGTTCAGGCGAACCCGGATTTTATCGATCAGCGGCTTGATCTCGGCCGGCACCGTGAGACGCTTTGAGGATGGATGGCGCATGCTCAAAACATAATACCAATTTTTTACGCCGACAACGCAATGGCATCGAAACCGTCTAGCCGTCAAAAGGAGCCCAAGTTAAGCCGCCGCTATCGCCAGCGCGTGGCCGCGCGCATTTTCGCGCAGCGCGTCGAGATGGATCGACTTGACCAAGGCGGCGAGATCACCCTCGGCGGATTGACCGCCCACTTCCTTGAGCATCAGCCAGCTTACCTCCTGCACACCAGCGACGCGCTTGCCGTTGGCGACCTCGCGCCAGATCTTCAGCGCACGCAGGATGACGGCGTGCGTAGCGCCGGCGAGCCCGGCGCTGCGGAACAATGCCTGCAAGGCCACGTCGTGCCCTCCGGCCAGCAGCGCCCTCACACGTTGTTCGGACTGTTGGCTGAGCGCAACCAGCGCCGAGCCGAAGAAATCGACCTTGCCATGCGCGATGGTGCGGATGAGGAAGCTTGCGGTGAGGTCGCCACGCAGCCTGAGATGCTCGATCAGGGCCGCATGTTCTTCCGTGCGCGTGCCTTCGATCAGCGTCACCGAAGCCTTGACGCAGGCATCGCGCATGACGCGGTCGGCTCGCGCCGCGCCCATCATCGCCATCACCAGTGGCGACGTTTTCAACATTTCGCCAAGCTTGACGAGCAGCATATGCCGGCAGTCGGCCGGCAGCCTGATATCCGATATCAGCGCCTCGCGCACCAGCGGCAGGTGCCCATGCCGTTCGGCCATGCGGCGGAAGCTGAGCGAGGCGATGTCGGCGCCACTGTTGGCGAGTAGCACGGCGCAAGCGTCCGCCTCGCCGATCTCGGCGATGGCCGCCGACAGCGCCATCGAGACGAGTGGCCGGTCGGCGATCAATTTCTGTGTCGCCTTCGGACTTGAGGCCACGCGGTTGATCAGGTCGGCGTCGGTGAGCAGCGGCGAGCGCGCCAGCACCACGCCGGCGACTTCCGGCTGGTCGGAGGCCAGCACGCTGATGATCTGCATTGGCGCGTGGTGGCTCATCGACAGCGCCTCGGCCATCGCCAGCCGCACCTTCGACGAGGCATCGTCGAGCAACAGCGTCAGCGCCGCCTCGGCGGCGCAGCGGTCCTCGAAAGGCAATTCGGAATTGATGTAGGCCCGGGCCAGAGCGCTCGCCGCCGCGGCGCGCTCCGATACCTTGGCCGTGTAGATCCATTTCAGGAAATGCGAAACAACAACCATGCCCGTCTGCTTACGCCCCTTGCCGGAAGCTTCTGACCCCACTGACGACCGTAGGCAGAATTGGTTTACGAACCGTTCACCATGTTCATTAACTGGCTTGCGAGGCTGATTTGCAGCGCCTATCAACCGTCAAGCACCTGGAGGAGAAAGAAATGGCCGGACTTTATCTCGAAGAGTTCGTCGTCGGCCATGTCTTCCAGCACACGCTGCGCAAGACCGTCACCGAAAGCGACAACATGCTGTTTTCGGTGATGACGCTGAACCCGCAGCCGCTGCACATCGACTTCGATTTCGCCGCCAAGAGCGAATGGGGCAAGCCGTTGGTCAATTCGCTGTTCACGCTCGGGCTGATGATCGGCATCTCGGTCAACGACATCACCGTCGGCACCACGGTGGCCAATCTCGGCATGAAGGAAACCGTGTTTCCGCATCCGGTCTTCCATGGCGACACAATCCGGGTCGAAACCACGGTTATCTCGGCGCGCGAGTCCAAGTCGAAACCCGATCGCGGCATCGTCGAATTCGAGCATCGCGCCTACAACCAGCATGGCGATCTCGTCGCCAAATGCACGAGGCAAGCGATGATGCTGAAGAAGGCGGCTTGATCATGCGCTCGCTGCTGTTCGTTCCGGGCGATTCGCAGAGGAAGCTGGAAAGGGGTTTTGGTGCCGGCGCCGACGTGGTCATCGTCGACCTTGAAGATTCCGTGGCGCCGCACAACAAGGCGCCGGTGCGCGAGGTGGCGGCGCGCTTCATTGCGGAACACAGGGCGCAAACCGGCTCGGCGATCTATGTCAGGGTCAACGACCTGTCTACCGGGTTGACCGATGATGATCTGGCGGCGCTGGTTCCGGCGAAACCCGACGGCATCATGCTGCCCAAGTCGAACAGCGGCCAGGATGTGCAGCACCTCTCTGCAAAGCTCAGGGTGCGCGAGGCCGAAAACGGTCTGGCCGACGGCGCGATCAAGATCCTGCCGATCATCACCGAAACGCCGGCAGGCGTGCTGGCGGCGGCGACCTATGCCGGGACGAGCGCGCGGCTTGCCGGCCTCACCTGGGGCGCGGAAGACCTGTCGGCGGCGATCGGCTCGCGCACGGCCCGCGACGAGCATGGCCGCTACACGGACGTGTTCCGCCACGCTCGCACGATGACCATACTCGCCGCTGGCGCGGCGGAGGTCGCGGCGATCGACACCGTCTTCCCGAATTTTCGCGACATGACGGCCTTCCAAGCGGAATGCACCGAGGCCGAGCGCGATGGCTTCACCGGCAAGATGGCGATCCACCCCGATCAGGTGCCGGTCATCAACGCCGCCTTCACGCCGTCGGCCGAGGCGGTGAGACAATCGGCGGCAATCGTCGCCGCGTTCGCGGCAGCGGGAAATCCCGGTGTCGTCGGCATCGACGGCAAGATGTTTGACCGCCCGCACCTGCGGCTGGCGGAGCGGCTTCTGGCGCGTGCGAAGGCGGCAGGAGTTTTGGGTTAGTCCTTGTCCCAGCGCGGCCGGCGCATCGAAAACACCTCGTCGACGCTGGCATAGTCCATATAGCCGAGACGGGCGACATTGCCGGCCTTGGTGATGTCGAACAGGCCGTCCGTCAGAAAGGCATCGTCGATGTGCACGCCGACCACTTCACCGGCGACGACGACCGCACTTGTCGGCGACCCGTCCAGCGCCTTTGGCCGAAAGACTTCCGTCACCCGGCATTCGAGCGCGGCAGGCGCCGCCGCCACGCGCGGCGGCCCGACGAGACGCGACGGCGCCATGGCGAGATCGGCATAGACGAACTCGTTGACGCCGCGCGGAGCATTGACCGATGTGCGGTTCATCTTCTCCGCGAGATCGCGGCTGACGAGATTGGCGACGAACTCGCCGGTTTCCTGGGCGAAGGAGGCGCTGTCCTTCTCGCCCTCGGAGGAGAACCAGACGATGAAAGGCCGCGTCGAAACGGCATTGAAGAAGGAGTATGGAGCGAGGTTGATCTCACCAGCCCTGTTCAGTGTCGAAATCCAGCCGATCGGACGCGGCGCCACGATCGCCTTCGAAGGGTCGTGCGGCAGGCCGTGGCCCTTTGAAGGCTCGTAAAACATTCAGCCCGCCCACGGCCCCGAATAATCGCCGTAAAGCTTAGCCGGATCGGGTCGCGGCCGCTCAGGCGCCGGGCCGGCATATGAGCCGATATGGATGAAGCCGATGACCCGCTCCTGCGGCGCCAGCCCCAGCAGCGCCCTGCCCTCCGGCACATCCGAATACCAGTTGCTGATCATGTTGGTGCCATAGCCCAGCGCGTTGGCTGCTATCATCAGGTTCATCGCCGCCATGCCGCCCGACAAGAACATTTCCCATTGCGGGATTTTTGGGTTCTCCCTGGGAATAGACACGACGCCGATCACCAGCGGCGCGCGCGAGAACCGCGCCAGTTCCTGGTTGCGGCGGCCCTCCGGCAAGGACCCCTCCCGCTGCTCGGCAAGGGCTGCCAGTTGCCTGCCGATCTCGACGCGCGCGTCACCACGGTAGAGGACGAAGCGCCAGGGCTCCAATCGGCCATGGTCGGGCACCCGCGAGGCAGCAGTGATCATCGTCGCGATCTCCGCATCGCTCGGCGCCGGCTCCTTCAGATCAGGGATCGGTGCGGAGTTTCGGGTCAGCAGGAAATCGATGATCGGCGACGCCATGGGCGCAAGTCTCCTAGACATTCTGTTTGAGCTGAAGCGCACCATCGGGAAATCGGGCGGATCGGGCATTGGCGCAGGATACGCCGGACGGAAGAGTCGTATCGATCGGACTCTTAAGCCTTGAAATTGCCACCGCCATGGGCTTCAACGCAAGGCATGTTTGAGGGGACTGTCCGTCTTTTCCTGGTCTGGCTCGGCGCCCTGCTGTTGATGGCGCCGGTTTCGCTCGCCATGGCACAGAACGTCGACGGTGTCAGCGACCTGAAGCTTCCGGGGATTTCGAGCTATGCGACGCCGAAAGGCGAGACGTCACTGGCGCTGAGCGGCGGCGGCGCCATCACGCTGTCCGCCCAGTTGACCGACAAGGGTTCCGACATCACGCGCGGCATCGTCTGGCGGGTCTTCAAGCCCGAAGCCGTCAACGGTAAATTGCCGATGGTCGCCTCGTCCCATGGCGGCACCGCCGTCTTCCAGCTCGAACCCGGCAGCTATCTGGTTCACGCCTCCTACGGCCGGGCTGGAGCCACCAAGCGCATCACTGTCGGCAAGGACGCAAAGCGCGAAAGTCTCGTGCTCGACGCCGGCGGCCTCAAGCTCGACGCCGTGCTGTCCGGCGGCGTGCGCATTCCACCGAAGAAGCTGCGCTTTTCGATCTACGAGGGCACCGCCGAGGCCAATGGCGACCGCGCGTTGATCATTCCCGATGTCGAGCCCAACAGCGTCGTGCGGCTCAACGCCGGCATCTACCATGTCGTCTCGACTTACGGCGCGGTCAATGCGGTCATCCGCTCCGACATCCGCGTCGAGGCCGGCAAGCTGACCGAGGCCACCGTCGAGCATCACGCCGCCGAAACCACGATGAAGCTGGTGCGCGAAACCGGTGGCGAGGCGATCGCCGATACGTCCTGGTCGCTGCTCAATGAATCCGGCGATCCGATCAAGGAAACCGTCGGCGCCTTCGCCTCGATGGTGCTGGCCGAGGGCGACTACACCATCATCGCCAAGAACCGCGACCGCATCTACCAGAAGGATTTTACGGTCGTGGCCGGGCAGAATCAGGAGATCGAGGTTCTGGCCACCGAGGCGGCGGCGATGGATCCCGAAGAGGGCGCGGATTAACCTTCGTTTCCTGGATCAAGCCGCCAGCTTGGTCCGCGCCGGCAGGAACGGAATGCGGCGACGCGCCACGACTGGCGCCAGGTCGAACACGCCGCGATAAAGCCGATCGAGCAACGCCTTGCGGTCGCGCAATGGCTCCAGTTCGCTCCAGCCCAGCACCTCGCCGACGCGGACGTCGATCGCCCTGCCCGATAGCCGCGCGAATTCATGGATGAGCAGCGAAGTGCGCAGCGTCAGCGATGCCTTGCCGACGAATTTCGCCACCCGGCCGTCGCGCTCGGCCATGTTCATCGGCCCGCTGACCAGATGGAACAGCCTGCCGTTCTGCCCGGAAAAATGCATCGGAATGACCGACGCTTTTGCTTCCTGAATGAGACGCGCCGGAAACATTTTCCACGGCAGATCGCGCGCCCGGCCAAAACCTTTTGGCGCGGTGGCTACACCGCCGGCCGGAAACACCACGATGGTGACGCCCTCTTTCAACAGCCGCACCGCCTCATGGCGCACGGCCATGTTGTTCTTCACCGCGTCCTTGGTCTCGGAAAAGTCGATCGGCAGCGAATAAGGCTCCATCTCGCGGATCTTGAGCAGATCCTTGTGGATCATGACCCGGAACGGACGGCCGAGCTGCTCGGCCAGCGACAGCACGGCGATACCGTCGCCGATACCGAACGGATGGTTGGCGACGATCACCAGCGGCGTGTCCGGCAACTGTGCAGGCGGCCACTGGTCAGCGGTCCGCACCCGGACGTCGATCAGGTCGAGCATGCGGCTGAACACGCGCTCGCCGGTCGGCACGACCTGGCGGCGCCAGAAATCATAAAGTGCTGTGTAGCGGTCGCGGCCCGAGAGGCCTTCTACCGAATGAATGAACCAGCGCGTCAGCGCCGGCTGGCGCGGATTGGCATAGGAAAGCTCGGGAAAGGGTCGTTCGCGCAATTTCAGTTTGAGCATGAGGGCTGGTTACAAGGTCGGCGTGACAGGGATATGAAAATGGCGGTGGATCGCTCCACCGCCATTTGGTCGAAACGATACCGATCAGGCCGCGCGTTTGCGCCGGCGGTCGGGCGTGATCGCTTCCTCGGTCAGTTGCGCGATCGCCTGGTCAAGGCCAAGCGATTCCTGATCGCGCGAGCCCAGCCGGCGCATGTTGACCGTCTGCTCTTCCGCCTCGCGCTTGCCGCAGACGAGGATGACCGGAACCTTGGCTAGGCTGTGCTCGCGGACCTTGTAGTTGATCTTCTCGTTGCGCAAATCCGCTTCCGCCAGAAGCCCCGTGGCCTTCAGCTTTGCCACCACCTCGGTCGCATAGTCGTCGGCATCGGACGTGATCGTCGCCACCACCACCTGCAGCGGCGCGAACCACAGCGGGAAGTGGCCGGAATAGTGCTCGATCAGGATGCCGAGGAAGCGCTCCATCGAGCCGCAGATGGCGCGGTGCACCATCACAGGCTGCTTCTTCTCGGAATCGGAGCCGATATAGAAGGCGCCAAACCGTTCCGGCAGGTTGAAGTCGACCTGCGTCGTGCCGCACTGCCATTCGCGGCCGATGGCATCCTTCAGCACATATTCGAACTTCGGCCCGTAGAAGGCGCCCTCACCCGGATTGATCGAGGTCTTGATCCGATTGCCGGACCGCGTCCTTATCGTCTCCAGGACGTTGCCCATGATGGCCTCGGCGTGATCCCACGCCTCGTCGGTGCCGACGCGCTTGTCCGGCCGTGTCGACAGCTTGACGCTGACTTCTTCAAAACCAAAATCGGCATAGGTCGACAGGATCAAATCGTTGATGCGCAGGCACTCCGCCGCCAGTTGCTCCTCGGTGCAGAAGATGTGCGCATCGTCCTGCGTGAAGCCGCGCACGCGCATCAGCCCGTGCAGCGCGCCGGATGGCTCGTAGCGGTGGACATTGCCGAATTCCGCAAGTTTTACGGGAAGATCGCGATAAGACTTCAACCCATGCTTGAAAATCTGCACATGGCCCGGACAATTCATCGGCTTCAGCGCGAAGACACGGTCGTCATCGGTATCGTCGCCGGCGACCGTCACCTTGAACATGGCGTCGCGATACCAACCCCAGTGGCCTGACGTCTCCCACAGGCTCTTGTCGAGCACCTGCGGCGCGTTGACCTCCTGATAGCCTTGCTCGTCGAGGCGGCGGCGCATGTAGTTGACCAGGTTCTGGAACATCTTCCAGCCCTTGGCGTGCCAAAAGACGACGCCCGGTCCCTCTTCCTGGAAATGGAACAGGTCCATCTCGCGGCCGATCTTCCTGTGGTCGCGCTTCTCGGCCTCCTCCAGCATCGTCTGGTAGGCTTCGAGCTGCGCCTGGTCCGCCCAGGCCGTGCCGTAGATGCGGGTCAGCATCGGGTTGTTCGAATCGCCGCGCCAATAGGCACCGGCCACCTTCATCAGCTTGAAGGCGTTGCCGATCTGCCCGGTCGAGGCCATGTGCGGGCCGCGGCAAAGGTCAAACCAGTCGCCCTGCGCGTAGATCTTGAGATCCTGATCCTCGGGAATGGCGTCGATCAGCTCCAGCTTGTAGCGTTCGCCCTTGTCGGCAAACACTTTTTTCGCCTTGTCGCGCGACCAGACTTGCTTGGTGAACGGCTTGTTGCGCGCAATGATCTCGCGCATCTTCTTCTCGATCACCGGAAAATCGTCGGGCGTGAACGGCTCGTTGCGGGCGAAATCGTAATAGAACCCGTTCTCGATCACCGGCCCGATGGTCACCTGCGTTCCCGGCCACAGTTCCTGCACGGCTTCCGCCAGCACGTGTGCGGTGTCGTGGCGGATCAGTTCCAGTGCGCGCGGGTCGTCACGGGTGACGATCTCGACCTTGCCGGACTTGCCGAGCGGATCGCTGAGGTCGCGCACCACGCCGTCGATCGAGTAGGCTACGGCCTTTTTGGCCAGCGACTTCGAGATCGATTCGGCCAGGCCGGCACCGGTCATCGCCGCGTCGTATTCACGGACGGAACCATCGGGAAATGTCAGGGAAACAGAATTCAGCATGTGTATCTCCTATCCAGTCCCGCAAACGAGCGCGGGTGGTTGAAATGCATGTCGCCCAAAAGTGTATGGCGGTTTTCGGATTCCGACATGCATAGGGAAAAGCCGGATGCGTCCGGCGCGGCTGTCTTTTATGGACAGATTCCGCCGCCGTAAAGCCCGGCTCAGATGTCAGCGTTCATTTGATGAGGAGCGGCAGATCCTTCAGGAACGCCGCCCGGGTCTTGAGGCCTTTGGGCATATCGGTGCGGTTGGTGTCGACGACAAGCCGCGCAAAGACGATCTGGCGGCCATCCTTGTTCGCCCAGCCGACGAACCAACCGAGCGAGCGCTTGTCCTGGACCTTGTCGGCGTCGTTGCGCAGCCTGGTGCTGCCGGTCTTGCCCTGCACGGTCCAGCCTCCGGCCTGGAACGTCGGGATGATGGCTGATGTCATGTCGTAGGCCCTGGCCGAGACCGGCAGCTTGCGGGCCAGCAGCTTGCGCAGGAAATCGACCTGCTCGACCGGCGTGATCTTGAGCGAGGAATTCACCCAGGACTGGGTCAAACCATCGTTTTTGCCGGGGTTGCCGGAAACATCTGAATTGCCGTAGTCGAATTTCGAGACATAGCCGGCAAATCTTTGCGACCCAAGCCGGCGAGTGATTTCCCGGGAAAACCACAGGACCGAATCACGCTCCCAGATCACCGGATCGACGGTCTTCTGATCCCGCTTCACCGCCTTGAACTCCGGCTTGTAGTCCCAGCTCGGCGTGTGCTCGTCGTTCAGGATCCCGCTGTCATAACCGATCAGCGACAGCGGCACCTTGAACGTCGATGCCGGGCTGAACCGCTGGTCGCACACCCCGTCCTGGTAGAGCGTCTTGCCGCTCGCCGCATCTGAGATCACGGTGCACTGCACGTCCCCAAGCGGCGCCGATTGCGCACGCAGCGGAAATCCCAGCAGCCAGGCGAGCAGGAACAGGATTCCGGCAAAGATGAAGGGAAGACGGTCAAAATTGCGCATTTTCTGCTCGCTCCAGAAAGGGGGTTCGCGAGCGGCTTAGCGAGGTCTCTTGTCTCGATTTTGTCTCAAATGCGCAGTCTTTGTGCAGGCTTGTGTTAACCCTACCGGATCGTAAACGTGCAGTGCCGCCGGGACATGACCGGTGCCATCACCCCTGCGCTTCGCCACGCTTGCTGCCGATCCGCCAGTACCGCCAGGGCATGAACCAGATATAGCGCTCCGCCAAGGCTTCCGGCACGCGGTCGATGCCATGCGTGCCGAATGGCCCGCAGCGCAGCACGCGGAAAAATCCCATCCAGCCGCCGGCCCACAGGCCATGGCGGGCGATCGCCTCATGCGCATATTCCGAACAAGTCGGCAGATGCCGGCAGGAATTGCCGACAAAGCCCGACAGCGTCAGCTGGTAAAGGCGCACGAGCGACGTACCGAGAAGACGGCCTGGCGTCTTGCGCCATGGACCGGGCCAGTTGCGGCCGCGTTTTTGCGACCCGACGATATGCGCATGCCCATGCTGGTCGCGCACCACAGTCTCCTTATCGCGTTTCCCACGCGATAGATGTGGACTTCTGCTGGAGAACGCAATCCCCGCTCCTTGCGTGTCCCCGCCATCACGGACGGGAACGGCGAAGCGGCTGCCTGTCTGTCGACGGCGCCCAGTGGTCACGACTGGCCGGCTCTTCGCGGCGCTTTGCATACTGCTTTTCGTCACGCCATTGAAACGTCGCGATCCGCACGACATCGCCAAAGATGCTCAGCAACTGGATCATGATCGGTCTCCTTTGACATCGATTAGACCGCCGCTGGCCTTCGCCTTCAAACGAGTATAATTTCCACTTCGGATAATCCTGGGTTATGCGAATGAAGCGCGGACGCCTGCCGCTGACGGCATTGAGGAGTTTTGAGGCGGCGGGCCGGCATCTGAGCTTCAGCCGGGCCGCCGAGGAGCTTTTCGTCTCGCAGGCGGCGATCAGCCGGCAGATCCGAGAGCTCGAAATCTTCCTGCATCAACCCTTGTTCGAACGTCACCATCGCCGTGTCGAACTGACCGACACCGGCCGACGTCTGCTGGATCAGCTTGTCAGAAGTTTCGACGCCATCGACACCTTGCTTGGCGATCTGGTGGCAACGCCGGCGCAGTCCGTGGTGCGCGTCAGTGTCGAGCCGTCGCTTGCATCCGTGTGGCTGGTGCCCCGGCTCAACCGGTTTCGCCAATTGCGGCCCGATATCGACGTCTCCCTCGAGGTCGATCCAAGGCTGATCGAGTTCCGCAGCGATCAGCCGGAGCTTGCCTTGCGCTTCAGCGCGCATGCCACCTCGTGGCCGCGCAGCCAGGCGGAGCGGCTTGCCTCGACAGTCGATTCGCCGGTCCTGTCGCCGGCGCTGCTTGCTTCTGGCCCCGCCCTCAGGAAGCCGATCGATCTTGGCCGCTACACGCTCTTGCACGAGGAGAACCGCCAGGGCTGGGCGCGCTGGTTCGAAGCGGCCGGCGTGCCCGCCGACGCCATACCCGCGCGCGGGCCGATGCTGGCGGATGCGTCGCTTTCAAAGCAGGCCGCCTTGCTCGGACATGGCGTGGCATTGGGCGATCTCTTGCAGATCGGCGGGGAAATCGCATCCGGCGCGCTGGTCAAGCCGTTCCATATCGACGTCGCTTCCGGCGCCTATTGGCTGGTGGCCAGAAACCTGCGCGACCTCTCGGAACCTGCCGCCGCGTTCGCCGACTGGCTCAGAAGCGAATTTGCCGAAAGCAGAGGTGCTCTGTAACGGTCGGTTATCGGCCCTCAGGCCGCTTCTTCGGCGCGCTTCTTCTCGATTTGGCCGATCGCGTCGACCACGGCATCGAAAGTCAGCATGGTCGAAGCGTGCCGCGCCTTGTAGTCGCGCACCGGCTCCAAATATCTGAGATCCGCAAAGCGGCCGTCCGGCGGGGCGCCATTTTCCTTGAGCATCTTCAGCATGGTGTCGCGCACCGCTCGCAATTCCTCAGCACTCGCGCCGACGACATGCTGCGCCATGATCGATGACGACGCCTGGCCGAGCGCGCAGGCCTTCACGTCATGGGCAAAGTCTGTGACCACGCCGTCCTGCATCTTGAGGTCGACGGTGACGGTCGAGCCGCATAGCTTGGAGTGCGCCTTGGCGGTCGCGTCAGGATGATCGAGACGGCCGATGCGGCCAATGTTCCCGGCAAAACCGAGAATTTTCGTGTTGTAGACCTCGTTTATCATTATTTTCCAATCCGTCGCCGCCAAGCGAACAGCGATTGCCGCTGTCGTGTCTTCCTTTCGCTCGCTATGACCTTATATAATGCTGGCAGTCCGGTATCGACAAGAACGACGAAGCCAATGTCCTTGCCGGGAAGTTCACGCCGCTTACGGGGCTGGAAACGAGGCGAGTTTCCGACACCGAAAGGTCGTGGTCCGTTCAACTCGTTCCTCCGCCGAGAGGGACTACGGGAGACGCCTTTATGGATGCCGTCATCAAGAAACTCATGCCACAGTCAGCCTATATGGAAAAGCCGGTCACCGACCGGCCAAGCGAAGCCGAAGTCGAAGCCGCCGTGCGCACGCTTTTGCGCTGGACCGGCGACAATCCGGACCGCGAAGGGCTGGTCGACACGCCGAAGCGGGTGGCAAAGGCCTATCGCGAAATGTTCGGTGGCTACGACATGTGCCCGGCGGACGAGCTCGGCCGCACATTCGAGGAGGTCGCCGGCTACGATGACCTGGTCATCGTCAAGGACATAACGTTTCATTCGCATTGCGAGCACCATATGGTGCCGATCATCGGCAAGGCGCATGTCGGGTACCTTCCGGACGGCAAGGTCGTCGGCCTGTCCAAGATCGCCCGCGTCGTCGATATCTTCGCCCACCGCCTGCAGACTCAGGAGGCGCTGACTGCGCAGATCGCCGGCGTCATCCAGGACGTGCTCAATCCGCGCGGCGTCGCCGTCATGATCGAGGCCGAGCACATGTGCATGGCCATGCGCGGCATCCGCAAGCAGGGTTCAACCACGCTGACCTCGACCTTCACCGGCGTTTTCAAGGACACGCCCGAAGAGCAGGTCCGTTTCGTCACCATGGTGCGCGGCGGCGGGGTCTGATCGGCCCTCGCCGGCCATCAGACCATGACCCCGAAAAGTGGAGACCGGTTTTCTCGGATAAACGGAAACCGTTTGTCCCGAGATCATGGTCAAAGAGGAAAATGGACCGGCAATGTCGGCACTGGAATTTCCAAAAGCTCCGTCAGACAAGAAAGCGCTTGAGGAAGGCGCGGTGTTCTCGCCGCGCTTCGACGCTGCCGGGCTGGTCACGGTGGTCGTCACCGATGCCGGAGACGGCATGCTGTTGATGGTTGCGCATATGAATGCGCAAGCACTGGCGCTGACGCTGGAGACCGGCATCGCCCACTACTGGTCGCGCTCGCGCAGCGCGCTTTGGAAAAAGGGCGAAACATCAGGCAATTTTCAGCATGTCGTCGAGATGCTCACGGATTGTGACCAGGATGCCATATGGTTGCGCGTCAAAGTGTTGGGCCACGACGCAACCTGTCACACTGGCCGACGTTCATGCTTTTATCGGACGGTGGGGCTGATCGATGGCAAGGGGACGCTTGCCTTCGACGGCAGCAAGCCGCTGTTCGATGCGGAAAACACGTATCGGAAACCATCAGCTTGAACCTTCTGCCTGACACCATGCACACAGATTCATCATTTCGATACGGCCCGCTCGTATAGTAGCCGTGGGACAAGGGAGATCATGATGCTCGAGTGGGCGTCATTGCGTAACAGACCAGATGTCAGGGAGGCCAACGGCCTGTCCTCGTCAGGCGGCGCGTCCGAAACGAACTCCCAGAAGAAAACAGGCATTTCGCTCGCCTTGGGTGGCGGTTGCGCCCGCGGTTGGGCGCATATCGGCGTGCTACGTGCGCTCGACGAAGCCGGCATCGAAGTATCGATGATCGCCGGTACCTCGATCGGCGCGCTGGTCGGCGGCTGCTATCTCGCCGGCAAACTGGACGAGCTCGAAGAATTCGCCCGCAGCCTGACAAAGCGCCGCATCTTCGGCCTGCTCGATCTCAATTTGCGCGGCAGCGGCCTGTTCGGCGGCATGAAGCTCGACGCCCGGCTGCGTGAGCACATGGCCGGCATTCGTTTCGAGGACCTTGCCAAGCCGTTCGTCGCGGTCACCTCCGAAATCCGCACCGGCCACGAAATCTGGCTGTCGAGCGGCTCATTGATCACCGCCATGCGCGCCTCTTATGCGCTTCCCGGCGTGTTCGAGCCGGTGAATTGCAATGGCCGCGTGCTGGTCGACGGCGCGCTGGTGAACCCCGTACCGGTTTCGGTCTGCCGCGCGTACGAGCAGCCACTCGTCGTGGCGGTCAACCTTCACTACGACCTGTTCGGCCGTGCCGCCGTCATCAAGCACAGCGCCGGCGAACTGGTCGTCGAAAAGGACGCTCCGCGGCCTGGCCAGATCGACGCCGAGCGCCAGTCGCATCAGACGCGGCTCGGCATCACCGGCGTCATGGTCGAGGCCTTCAACATCATTCAGGACCGCATTTCGCGCGCCAGGCTTGCCGGCGATCCGCCCGACATGTCGCTGCAGCCGAAGCTCAGCCATATCGGCCTGACCGAATTCCACCGCGCCGACGAGGCGATCAACCTCGGCTATCAGGCGACGATGGCACAGATCGGCGAACTGACCCGGCTGCAGACCGTACTGGCCTGATCAACCTCACGCCCGCGCCGCATCGGTGATGCGAAACTGGACGGTGCGGTTGCCGTTCCAGTAGTTGCCTGACAGCGAACCGGCGACGTGGATTGTCTTGCCCCGGTTCTTGAACAGGAATTCGCCAAGTGCGGTATCGACGGCGCGAAAGGCAATCGCCTGGATACGGCCGCCGCTTTCCGATTGCAGCTCGACGCGGATATGGTTGGTGCCGACCGGCCGCGCATCGGCCAATCGGTGGCGCGGCAACGCGAAAACGGGGGCCGCGTGCCCGGCCCCGAAGGGGCCGGCCTTTTCCAGCGCGTCGAGCAGGCTGAGCGTCGCGCCTTCAGCGGCAAGTGCGCCGTCTATGGCCAGGCTTTCCTCGCCCTGCAAGCGAAACACGTCGGCTGCCGCCCGCTCTTCGAAAAACGCCCTGAGTTCGCCAAGCCTCGTCCGCTCCACGGTGATACCCGCCGCCATGCCATGGCCGCCCCCCTTGACGATCAGACCGGCAACGGCCGCCTCGCGCACCAGCCGGCCGAGGTCGAAACCCGAGACCGAGCGGCCCGAACCGGTGCCGATGCCCACAGCGTTGAAGGCGATGGCGAAGGCGGGCCGCCGAGCATGATCCTTCAATCGCGAAGCGAGCAGGCCGACAATGCCCGGATGCCAGCTGTTGGAGGCGGTGACGACAATCGCCGGGCCATTTCCGCCGGCAAGCTCGACGTCGGCCTCGGCGCGCGCTGCCGCGAGCATCTCCTGCTCCATCAGCTGCCGTTCCTGGTTGAGCCGGTCGAGCGTCTCGGCAATGGTGCGCGCCTCTACCGGGTCGTCGGTCGCAAGCAACCGGCTGCCAAGTGCGGCATCGCCGATGCGTCCGCCGGCATTGATGCGCGGGCCGATCAGATAGGCCAGATGGAAAGTGCTGATCGGCTCGCCGATGCGCGACACCCGTGCCAGTGCCGCCAGCCCTTCATTCTTCTGCTGGCGCGCCATCTGCAGCCCCTTGACCACGAAGGCACGGTTGACGCCGATCAGCGGCACCACGTCACAAACGGTGGCCAAAGCGACGATATCAAGCAGCGAGAGCAGGTCCGGCGGTGTGGCATCGACCATGCGGCTACGCAGGATCCTGGCCGTCTGCACAAGAGCGAGGAAGACCACGCCGGCGGCACAGAGATGGCCCTGCCCGGAAAGGTCGTCGTCGCGATTGGGATTGACGACGGCGATTGCCGCCGGCAAGGCACCGCCGACCTGATGGTGGTCGAGCACGACGACATCGGCCCCGGCCTCGTTGGCGGCGTCGATGGAAACGGCGCTGTTGGTGCCGCAATCGACAGTGACGATCAGTGTCGCGCCACGCGAAACAAGTTCGCGTATGGCATCCGGATTGGGGCCATAACCCTCGAAAATGCGATCCGGGATGTAGATTTCCGACGGCACCGAGAAATGCGTGAGGAACCGCTTCAGCAAGGCCGACGAGGCGGCGCCGTCGACATCATAGTCGCCGAAGATCGCCACCTTTTCCCTGGCCATCACCGCGGCGGCGATGCGGGCCGCCGCCCTGTCCATGTCGGTCAGCGATGCCGGATCCGGCAGAAGATCGCGGATCGTCGGGTCGAGAAACCGCTCGGTCTGATCCGCGGTGACGCCACGGCCGGCAAGCACCCGCGCGACGATGTCGGGCACGCCATGGCCTTGCGCGATGGCGAGCGCAATCATGTCCTGGCGTTCTGTCAGCCGATGTTCCCAGGAAACCCCTGACACTGACTGCCTGACATCGAGGAAGAGGCGTTTTTCGCCGGTCATACGCTTTGCCAACTCATCGTTGGCCGCACGATAATGCATGTCGCCCAAAAGTGCGCAGAGGTTTTGGGGCGACGACCTGCATTGGCAACGATTTAAAGCGCGTCACGTTCACGCGACGCTCTGTAGGCCAAAGGCAGGCAAAGCAAAGCGATTCACGGGTGTGCGCCGTCCCGGAACAGGTCAAGAAAACTGCGCTTTCCGCTTTTCAGCCTGGCGCCGAAGCCATTCGTCGGCCGCATCGCCCATCGTCTTTTCCACACCGTCCTTGAGCCAGGCCATGAAAGGCCGGTCGAACCTGAATGCGTTGCCGCATTCCCCGATGAGAAAGCGACGCACATTCTGGGTGTTGCGATAGGACTTTGTGATGGCGGTGGCACGCGAAATCGGATCCGCATGCCAGTCGAACGGTTTCATCGTCAAATCCTTGCAGCCAGCATCGGATGCGCCCGAATGGCTAACAATTGCAAGGTGGCTTAGCAAGCGAGCGTCAGAACTTATCCAGATCCTGATGGCGGGCCTTGATCTCGCGCACCGTCCGCGACGACGAGCGCAGCACGATCGTGTGGGTGGTGATGTAGTTGTGGCCGAACTTGACGCCAGCCAGCATGTTGCCGTCGGTGACTCCGGTGGCCGCAAACAGCACATCGCCGCGCGCCATGTCCTCCGTCCGATAGACCCGTTTCGGATTGGAAATATCCATCTTTGCCGCGCGAGCAAGCTTTTCCGGGGTGTCGAGGATCAGCCTGCCCTGCATCTGGCCGCCGGTGCAGCGCAGCGCGGCAGCGGCCAGCACGCCCTCGGGTGCTCCGCCAGTGCCCAGATAGATATCGATGCCGGTTTCTTCCGGGTCCGTGGTGTGGATGACGCCGGCGACATCGCCGTCGCCGATCAGCCGGATCGCGGCCCCCGTGGAGCGCACGGCTTCGATCAGCTTGGCATGGCGCGGCCGGTCGAGAATGCAGGTGGTGATTTCCGATACAGCGACGCCCTTGGCCCGGGCGAGGCTGGCGATGTTCTCAGCCGCCGAGGCGTCGATGTCGATGACGCCGTCCGCATAGCCCGGACCGATGGCGATCTTGTCCATGTAGACGTCGGGGGCGAACAACAGGCTGCCCTTTTCGGCGATCGCGATGACCGCAAGTGCATTGGGCAGGTTCTTGGCGCAAATCGTCGTGCCTTCAAGCGGATCGAGCGCGATATCGACGGCCGGACCTTTGCCAGTGCCGACTTCCTCGCCGATATAGAGCATCGGCGCCTCATCCCGTTCGCCTTCGCCAATCACCACCGTGCCCTTGATGGAAAGCCGGTTGAGTTCCTGGCGCATGGCATCCACGGCTACCTGGTCGGCCGCCTTTTCGTCGCCGCGCCCGCGCAGCCTGGCGGCCGCGACGGCGGCCCGTTCAGTGACCCGCACCAGTTCCATGGTGAGTATCCGGTCAAGGCCGGCGACGATGTTCTGGGCCACATTCATCTGGTGATTTCCTCGTTGGCAATGCGGCCTCCCGCCGGAGGCGGGCCTGTTTTGTCAAACGAGCATGACAAGGGCAAGACCCACCGAAAACTTTATCGAATAGTCAGCAACATCAATCGATTAAATGGCATTTTGAAACAACGGCGGCCCGGTCGAAAGAACCGGACCGGCAGGGGAAATTGAACATCGGCGCTGCTCGCGGCCTAGAAAACCGCGAGATATCTGAGCAGCGAAATGACGCCGATGATGATGACGATGACTTGCACGATCTGTCTCATCCGACCGTCGAGCGGCAGGCGCTGCACCAGGTAGAGAACGAGGATGATGACGAGGAATGTGATCAGGATGCTGATCAATGCTGATGAAGCCATCGTGCCCCTCCTTAAAAGTGACGTGCTGAAAACAAGAGAATGGGCCGGAAGCCCGGCCCCATCGCTCCGCGGTCAATACCAGCGGCGGGAGGTATCGTTCGTCGACTGACCAATGGCGAAGCCGGCCAGAAAACCGAGCAGGCCGATCACACCAACCAAAGCTGTCGTCGTACCGGGATTTTCGCGCGCGACTTCCGAAACAGCTTGGGCCTGGCTGCGCAGCTGTTGCGCCGTACGCGAAGCGCGGTTCGCCGCAGTGTCGTACAAGTCGGACGCCTGTTCGCTGGCGTCATCGAACATCTCCGCGCCCCGCGCCGAAATGCTCTTGTTGATCTTGGTGATCTCCCTGCGCAGTTCGGCAATCTGCTTTTCCAGCGTCTTCTGGATGTTGTCGATATCGGGGGTGTCGGATTTGTTGGTATCGGCCATGAAGCGTTCCTCTGGTTGCTGACCAAGAGAACGGCGTCGACGCGAATTCGTTCCGGTCTGCGGCGGCTGCCTGCCTCCAGACCGGAGCTCAATGCCTGCGGAATTCTTGTCCAGCGCGACTGTCGGACAAAGCTACCCTGCCCGCTCGATGCGGATGACCTGCGGCTTGTCGGTCAGATGTCCGTCCTTGGTGATGCCGTCGACGGCCTTGCGCACGGCGGCCTCCGTCGTCTCGTGGGTGACGAGGATCACCGTCTTCTGTGCCGCCGCCTCGCCGTTGACGGCGTGCTGGACGATCGATTCCAGCGAGATGTCGTTGTCGGCCATGCGCTTGGCGATTGCCGCGAACACCCCGATGCGGTCATGCACGGTCAGCCGGATGAAATAGCCGCCGGCATGGCTGCGCATCTGCGCCTTCTTGTAGGGTTTCAGCTCCTTCGCCGGCCGGCCGAAGACCGGACCATGCTGGAAGCCTGGCCGGCTCTTGGCGATGTCGGCGATGTCGCCGATGACGGCCGATGCGGTGGCGTTGCCTCCAGCACCAGGGCCTGACAGCAACAGCTCGCCCAGAATGTCTGTTTCGATCGCCACCGCATTGGTGACGCCATGGACCTGCGCGATGACCGACGCGGTCGGCACCATGGTCGGATGGACGCGCTGTTCGATGCCGCTTTCGGTGCGCTGGGCAACGCCCAACAACTTGATCCGGTAGCCGAGATCGGCGGCGGCGCGGATGTCGGCCTGGCTGATGTTGGAAATGCCTTCCATGTAGATGTCGTTGGCGGCAATCCGGGTGCCGAAAGCGAGGCTGGTCAGGATCGACAATTTGTGCGCCGTGTCGTGGCCCTCGATGTCGAAAGTCGGATCGGCTTCCGCATAGCCCAGCCGCTGCGCGTCCTTCAGGCACTCGTCGAACGAGATGCCCTCGGCCTCCATGCGGGTCAGGATGTAGTTGCAGGTGCCGTTGAGAATGCCGAACACGCGGGTCACCGAATTGCCCGCCATCGCCTCGCGCATCGTCTTGATGACCGGGATGCCGCCGGCCACAGCCGCCTCGTAGTTGAGCAACACGCCCTTCTTCTCGGCGATCTCGGCCAGCGCCACGCCATGCTTGGCCAGCAGCGCCTTGTTGGCGGTGACGACGTGACGGCCGGCTTCGAGTGCCGCCTTTACCGATGAGCGCGCCGGACCCTCGTCGCCGCCGATCAGTTCGACGAACACGTCGATTTCGGCGGTCTGCGCCATCTTAACCGGATCGTCGAACCACTTTGCCGAGCTCAGATCGACGCCGCGATCACGTTTCTGGTCGCGCGCCGAGACGGCGGTGACGATCACGTCACGGCCGCATTGGCGGGTCAGTTCCACCGCCTTGTCGCGCAGCACGCGCGCCACCGACGCGCCAACGGTGCCGAGGCCGGCAATTCCAACACGCAATGCTTCAGCCATGTCCGGCGACGTCCCTCAAAGTCAGATCGAATTGCGTGCGGCAAGTTTACCGGTGAGCGGAGAGCGGCACGAGATTGTTGGGCTGCTTGGCGCTGGTCGACAGGAAGCGCTTGATGTTGCGCGCCGCCTGACGGATCCGGTGTTCATTCTCGACCAGCGCAATGCGCACGTGATCGTCGCCATGTTCGCCGAAGCCGACACCGGGCGCCACCGCCACGTCGGCATGTTCGATGAGCAGCTTGGAGAATTCGAGCGAGCCGAGATGCCGGAACGGCTCCGGAATTGGCGCCCAGGCGAACATCGATGCCGCCGGTGCCGGAATGGTCCAGCCGGCGCGGCCGAAGGCGTCGACCATCACGTCGCGGCGCTTATGGTAGATGTCGCGCACCTCGGCGATGTCGGCGCCGTCGCCATTGAGCGCGTGTGCCGCCGCCACCTGGATCGGCGTGAAGGCGCCGTAATCGAGGTAGGACTTCACTCGCGTCAGCGCCGAGATCAGCCGTTCGTTGCCGACGGCAAAGCCCATGCGCCACCCGGGCATGGAGAATGTCTTCGACATGGAGGTGAATTCGACGCAAAAGTCGATCGCGCCAGGCACCTGCAGCACCGAAGGCGGTGGATTGCCGGCGAAATAGATCTCCGAATAGGCAAGGTCGGACAGGATGATGATGTCGTTCTTCTTGGCGAAGGCGACCACATCCTTGTAGAAATCGAGCGAGGCGACCAGCGCCGTCGGGTTCGACGGATAGTTGAGGATCAGCGCCAGCGGCTTCGGGATCGAATGCTTGACACCGCGCTCGAGCGCCGGGATGAAACCGTCGTCCGGCTCCACCTGCAGCGAGCGGATGACGCCACCCGACATGATGAAGCCGAAGGCATGGATCGGATAGGTCGGGTTCGGGCACAGGATCACGTCCCCCGGCGCCGTGATCGCCTGCGCCATGTTGGCGAAGCCTTCCTTCGAGCCAAGCGTGGCCACCACTTGCGTGTCGGGGTTGAGCTTCACGCCGAAGCGCCTGCTATAGTAGGCGGCCTGTGCGCGGCGCAGGCCTGGAATGCCGCGCGACGAGGAATAGCGATGCGTGCGCGGGTCGCGCACGACCTCGCACAATTTGTCGACGATAGCCTTGGGCGTCGGCAGGTCCGGATTGCCCATGCCGAGGTCGATGATGTCGGCGCCACGCGATCGGGCGCTGGCCTTGAGCCGGTTGACCTGCTCGAACACGTAAGGCGGAAGCCGGCGAACCTTGTGAAATTCTTCCATGGCAGTTCCAAACAGCGAAGGGGTGTTGGGCGCGCGCTATATACTTATTTGCAGGTAGGGTCGAGGGCGGGGTCGCATTTGGCTTCGATCTGCTTCAGCGTTTCGTCGCCATGCTTCTTGGCCAGATCCGTCAGCGCCGCCTGGTTGGCGACCTTGGGGCCGCCGCCCTTTGCCGCTTGCGCATTCTCATCCGCCTTCAATTGCGCGAGCTTGGCGTTCTTCTCGGCTTCGGTGAACTGCGGCGCCGCCACTTGCGGCTTGATGTTCAGGTTCGGAAAGGTGCCGGTATCCTTCGGCCCCGTACCCGCTGCGACAGGCGTCGGACCATTCGTGTTGGCGCTCGAGCACCCGGCAATCCCGATGAGAACGATCGCCGCGCCGATGCGGCAAAAACGTCCGGCACCGAAAAAAACAGTCTCGCCAATATTAATCGTCATATTGTTTCCTTGGCAGCCGAGGTAGAGCGAGATTGGCCCGGTCGGATGTCCCATGTTAATATGTCAAGAAAAGGCCTCGGGAGGAACCCCGCCAACCATGTCCAAAACACCCGATTCGGGCAAAGCGGAAGATGACGAGCCTTCGACCGTCGAGCAATATCTGGTGAAGGACCCGGAACGCTTCGCCCTGAACATGGCGCGCATGATCGAGCAGGCCGGCAAGGCCGCTTCCGCCTGGGCCGAGCCGCGCGAAAAAGGCGACGTGCGCGACCATGTGGCCGAGCCCGTCGTCGATATGGTGAAGACCTTTTCCAAGCTCAGCGAATACTGGCTTGCCGATCCGCAGCGCGCGCTGGAAGCGCAGACGCGGTTGTTCTCCGGCTATATGACGGTCTGGGCCAACGCCATTCAGCGCACCAGTAACGCCGCGCAAGACACCGAAGACGCGGTCAAGCCGGAGCGCGGCGACAAGCGCTTCCTCGACCCGGAATGGGGCCGCAACGCCTTCTTCGATTTCCTCAAGCAGGCCTATCTCGTCACCTCGCGCTGGGCGGCCGATCTGGTCGAGCACGCCGAAGGTCTTGACGAGCACACTCGCCACAAGGCCGGCTTTTACGTCAAGCAGGTGTCCAACGCCATCTCGCCGTCGAATTTCATCCTGACCAATCCGGAATTGTTCCGGGAAACCGTCGCCTCGAACGGCGAAAACCTGGTGCGCGGCATGAAGATGCTGGCCGAGGACATCGCCGCCGGCAAGGGCGACCTGAAGCTGCGGCAGGCCGACTACTCGCCCTTCGAGATCGGCAGGAACATCGCCACCACTCCCGGCAAGGTGGTCGGCCGCAGCGACGTCGCCGAAATCATCCAGTACGACCCGGCGACCGAGACGGTGCTCAAGCGACCGCTGCTGATCTGCCCGCCATGGATCAACAAATTCTACATCCTCGATCTGAACCCGCAGAAATCCTTCATTCGCTGGGCGGTTGAACAGGGCCACACCGTGTTCGTCATCTCCTGGATCAATCCGGACGAGCGCCACGGCACCAAGAGCTGGGAAGCCTATATCCGCGAGGGTCTGCAATACGGCCTCGACACGGTCGAGAAGGCCACCGGCGAACGCGACGTCAACGCGATCGGCTATTGCGTCGGCGGCACGCTTTTGGCGGCGGCACTGGCGCTGATGGCGCAAGAGGGCGACGACCGCATCAAGTCGGCGACCTTCTTCACCACGCAGGTCGACTTCACCTATGCCGGCGACCTGAAGGTGTTCGTCGACGAAGAACAGGTCGCGGCAGTGGAAAAGTCGATGAGCGAAAAGGGCTATCTCGACGGCACCAAGATGGCGACCGCCTTCAACATGCTGCGCTCAGGCGACCTGATCTGGCCTTACGTCGTCAACAACTACATGCGCGGCAAGGATCCCCTGCCCTTCGACCTGCTCTACTGGAATGCCGATTCCACCCGCATGGCCGCGGCCAATCATTCTTTCTACCTGCGCAACTGCTATCTCGAGAACAACCTCTCGCAAGGCACGATGGAACTGGCGGGCCACACGGTCTCGCTCGGCGACATCACCATCCCGGTCTACAACCTCGCCTCCAAGGAAGATCACATCGCCCCGGCGCTTTCGGTGTTCCTCGGCTCGAAATATTTCGGCGGCATGGTCGAGTATGTGATGGCCGGGTCGGGCCATATCGCCGGTGTCGTCAATCCGCCAGCATCCAACAAATACCAGTACTGGACCGGGGGGACGCCGACGGGCGACTTCAGCCAGTGGATAGCCAATGCCACCGACCATCCAGGATCGTGGTGGCCGCACTGGCAAGGCTGGATAGAGGCCAAGGACAACACCCGCGTGCCTGCCCGCAAACCTGGCAAGCATATGAAAACCTTGGGCGATGCTCCCGGTACCTATGTGAAGGTGCGTGTGTAACGGACTGTAATGTCTGGTGAGTTGACGGGCCGGTAAAAGCGGGCGAAATGGTGTCGTCAACCATCGAGCAGCCGTAATTCAGCAATCACTGCAAAAATACTTCCAGGCTTGCGGATTTGACACAGGTCTCGTTTCCGGATCGGAGACAACGGTCACCTTGGCAGCGACGTATGCGTGCCGCCAGGACATGCCGACCGGACATCGAGGGGGAATTTGACTTTGAAATCAGCAGGATGGAGCCTCGCAAAGGGAGAACGCCGCGCCATTGTGGCAGCGCTCTGCTCCTTGCTTCTGGCCTCCTGCACTTCGGCTGGCGACCCGACAATGTCGGTCGGAATGCCCGGTTACAATGCCACCGCATCGGACGTAAACGCGGCCTCCAGCGGCAAGGCGATCGTCGCCTCCGATTCGACCGAGCAGACGACCGTGATGACGGCGAGCGATACGGCGCTGCCTGAAAAGGTCGCCTATGTGCCTATTTCCAAACCGGGAGCTGCCTTTCCGCTGACCACGCCGGCGGGCGCCGAAACCATCGTTGGAAACACGCCGCAGTCGCTGACGCAGCAGGCACAGACCGCACAGCAGACCGACGCGGTCGCCCAGCAGATTGCAGCGGCCGACGGCGACGTGGCGGCGCCGAAGCCCGCCGCCGCCCCGGCCATGAACAATCCGGTCTATGTGACCGCTGGCGAGATGCCGCAGGCCGAAGCACCAAAGAAGAAAGGCTTCCTGGCCTCGATGTTTGGCGCAACGCCAGCCTCGGCGACACCAGCGCCCCTCATCAGCAACGCCCGGACGGGCGAGCAGCCCCCGGCGCTGGCAAAAACGGCGCCAACAGAGGCAAAGCCGATCATCACGCTTGCCTCGGCCAATTCCACGGCCAAACCGGTGCAGCTGGCTTCGCTCGGCGGCGATACCGGCGGCCACATCACCGGTAGCGACGCTCTGCCAGGCGTGCGCCAGACAGCCCTGTTCGAAATCAAGCGCAAGTCCGGCCTCGACGACGAAAGCGACGTTGACCTCAACGAGGATGAGGGGCCAGTCGGCGGCTCCTATCAGGTTGCGTCCGCCGCCGGCATGGCCCGGCTGGCGCCCAACGGGCTGCTCAAGCAGAACGAGAGCGTCGATGTGGCCTGCCTGAAGCCGTCGCTGGTGCGCGTGCTGAAGACGATCGAAGGCCACTACGGCCGCAAGATGACGGTGACATCGGGTTATCGCGACCCGGCCCGCAACCGGCGCGCCAACGGCGCCAAGAATTCGCTGCACATGTATTGCGCCGCCGCCGACATCCAGGTGCCCGGCGTTTCGAAATGGGAACTGGCGAGCTACATCAGAAGCATGCCTGGCCGCGGCGGCGTCGGCACATACTGCCATACAGAATCGGTTCACGTCGACGTCGGTCCCGAGCGCGACTGGAACTGGCGCTGCCGCCGGCGCAGCGGCGGTGACGGCTAACAGCGCAGATCTGAGATCTGCTGGCGGCCAAGATCGTTCCGTTGGGCATTCCGAATATCGGATTGGCCGAGGCCTTCCCAACTTCATCATTCCGGAGCAGAGTGATGCGGCGTCCCCGCTAACCGTCAAGCTCGTCGACCCTCGGGAAATCGTTGATTTGGCAGGCCCGGAAAAAAGTTGTCCAAGGTGGCACCTGACGGGTTGCCGGTTGCGCACAACGCCAGTATAAGCCGCTTCGTCTGAGCGCGCCCATCGTCTAGCGGTTAGGACACCGCCCTTTCACGGCGGTAACAGGGGGTCGATTCCCCTTGGGCGTACCAGAAAAATTGGCGTTTAGCGCAAACCTCCCTCCCAATTTCGCTTGGCTCTCTGCCGCGGTCTTCAACTGACGCGCAGTCTTCCGCGATCACACCATAGGCTAACGCGGTCACCCGGACCATTATCCTGCTACAAAGTGGTCGATTCCTCAGGGATGTAGCCGCTCCAAGAGCCCGCCGCAGGTCGCCCCCGTGGCGGGCTTTTCATTGCACGGTCGAGTTGGGCTTTCACAGCATTCCGACAACGGAGAAGCCCGCTGTGGTAAGTGCGTTTTTGCCTGGTTTGCATGCGGAAGCTTACCTGAAAACGGGGCGCCCGCCACTCAAGACGACTCTCTTCAGCGCTTCAACCGGCATCCGCCAGTGCGAAGTCAAAAGCCTGTTATAATCCACGGATTGGAGTCGTACCCAAGGCGCGGCTCTGCCTTTGCGCCGTTATCTTCTGATTTGGCGGTTCCGGTGAAACCGCAGTCCAGATTTGGAACGGGCTTCTTGGCTGACGAGTTGGTGGAACACAAGGCGGCGGCGTCACTGACCGCCGCCTTCTTTTCCTTGGCAACAGCGACACCAGTCGCAGCGAAAACGACAGCCGCGCAAAATACAGCCACTCTCATTGGAACCCTCTTTATTGCACTCGACAGATGGTTGGACATGACGTTACGTCATCTTGATATTAGCACTAACGAATATATTAGCTAGCCCCGCGCCATCAAAAGCAGGCCGAGTGCCAAGCTTGCATCGCGACCGCCAAAACTCGTGCCATCTGGACACCAGAAGGCATGAGTCGCATTCTGCTCGTGGGAGAGGACGTGGATCAACAAAACACAGGGGCTGATCAGGCCAAACGCTGGCGGGACGGGGCCCTGCGCGGCCGACGGAGGCGTCTGTCACACAACATCGTGTCGTGGGCGCTGATCCTGATGTCTATAGCCATTCTCGGTGGTCTGATCACGCTCAAGGCGTTCAAGTAGGCAGAGCCCCGGCGCGCGAGGCTATCCGGCCACAGCCTAGCCGCTGCCAAGCAGCGGCACGGTAACCGTTGTCGCGTAGTTGATGGGGAAGGAACTGAAGTAGGGGAAGTCGATGACGAAAGCATAGGCGGCGGTCAGATGCGCCATGCGGAAGCCGCCGCTCACCGGGTCGATGGCGATCGTGACGTTCACGTCCTTGAACCCCAAGGCCTGCAATTTCTGCGTTGCGATCGATTGAATGTCGGCCTGGGTCAGCGTGTTCTTAAGCTGCAGCGAGCGCGCTGATGTCTCCAGCGTATAGCGAACACTGGAGACCGAGTGCATCGACCAGCCGAAGGCGAATATTCCGAACAGCAGCATGATAAGGAAGGGCGCGATCAGCGCGAACTCCAGCCCGGCCCCGCCCGATCGATCCCGCCGGAACGCGCTTACCCTAGCGGACACGGATCATCTCCTGGTGGCCGATGACGGTGGAAGTGGCAAATGCGCCGAAGGCAATGGGCGGCACCCAGGTGCCAGATGCCTGTATCTGGACATAGATCGACGGTACCTTCGGTCCACTGCACATGGTGGAAGCGTCGACCACGGTCGTCCCGCACATACGGATGTGGCTTAGCGTGACCTGGCCGTCTTCCGGCCGATTTTCCCAGCTCGCAATGGCAAGGGCCTGGGTCGCCGCATCATCGGTCGATCCGCTCATGACCAGGTTCGCGGCGGTCTTCACACCGGCGCGCATCGACAGTGAGCTCGTCACGTAGGACCAGCCGTCCAGAATACCAAGCAGCACCAGGCACAGAATGGGCAGCACCATCGCGAACTCGACCGCCGCAACGCCCGAATCATCGCCAAGGATTGGCATCGATCGGCGCCCCACGGAGCTACTCGGACAGTGCCACGGACCGCGCGGCTGGAATGTTGGACACTCCGAGGCTTGAGCAATCCTGATTGATGGTTGAATTACCGGACCATTGAATCGTATTGGCGACGACCCTGGTGCAGCCGCCATTGCCCGAGAAGTTGCCAAGATAGCTCACTTGCTGCTTGGGGAAATAGATGGCCCCGGTCAAAAGCGAGTCCGCTGTGCCGTTGAATGTGCTGGATGCACTCATGCCGGTCCTGTCGCCGTAGAACAGAACGCCTGAGTAGGTGCCCGAAGTCGCCGCGCTGAGCTTCACGGACGCATTGCCATTCATGCTGACGGTCGAGCTGCCCGACATGAAGATGGTCACCCCGCTGCCGGTGATGGCCGCGTTGGCGTTTATCTTGAAACTGCCCTGGACGACATAGACGCCGGGCGAAAGCGTGACATTGCCCTTCAGGTTCATGCCGCTGCAATAGGTGCCTGGACCGAGCGTCGCCTTGTTGTCGTTCTGGCAGGGGGTCGCGTCCACCGGGGCCGGCAGGTCGACAAAGGGATCGCCGGCAGGCAGTGCCTGGGTGATCGGGGCCGCGCAGACGGTGGTGACGGGATTGCTGAGAGAGACACCGCCCGCCGATATCAGGCAATCGGCCTGCAGGCCGGCCGCGCCCTGAACCTTGATGGCGTCCGAGGCGATCGAATTGGACATGACCGAGCAGCCGCTGAGCTTAACGCTGGTGCTGCCGGAAAACAGCACCGCCTGCGACGCGGACGGATTGAGCGCGAGTATGCAAGCACTCGAGGCATCGGTAATGACGGCCACCGCCCTCGCCTGTTCGGGAACCTTTTCCTGTGTAAAGATCAGGGTGAACATGCGGTCGAGCTTCTGGCCGACGATCACCTCGACCGCTTTTTTCGCCGTATTCGGTCCGGACGCCGGCGGCGTATTGACGACGATCGTGCCCGAACCCAGCCCGTTCGATGCCGCGGACTGGGCCGCGGCCGCGACGATCGTCGGCTTGTCGGAACCCGAAATCTGTTCGAGCGCTCCGGCATAGGCGGCTGCATCGGCCGTCGCCTGTAACCTCAGGCTGTTGTAGTACCAATAGGAGGTCTCGACGCCGAAGCCCGCAGCGCCGACAACGACCGGCAAGGTAAGGGCAAAAATGGTGGCGACATTTGCGCCCGTGCTCCGGCGCATGGCGTCCATTACAAGCCGAACACGGGTGAAGCTACTCAAGGCCATGGATTAAATTAGAAAGCACGCATAAATGAACGAATGGCTAAAAAGTTCGTTGCATTTTTGAGCAGTGGTCCATTGGCTTGAAAAAAGAAGTGTTTCGCTGGCTGACCAACGCGCAAGCGCGCATCTTGGCAAATGCGCGAGGCCAGCTCGCGCCGTCGTCGCCGCGCATAGCGTAGCCGCCGATCAGCAGCACCGAACAGACGAGACCGTTATTGGTCAGCAGATTGTTGCGGCAATCGACCGCGTTTACGCTCTCCTGGAGTATCCAATGGAAGCCAGAGGTGCAAAGGTTCTTCAAGCGGAAAAAACTGGTTCCGGATCCGCAGTCATGCCGGCCAACATCTCTCTCTGTACGGCCAGGAAGAACCTGCGCACTTCATCGCAGGCTGCTGTTCTGTCCCTGCCGGATCCGACCACAAGATCGAGCAATTCCGACGCCTTGGCTCTCCAGAAGGAGGTGGCGGTCTCGCCATGCAGGTTGCCAAGTTTGGCAGCAACCTCTCTGACCAGGAATACCTGACGGTCGATCGGGAATGCACGAACTTTTTCTGGGGACATCTTCCAAACCATGAGACTGACGCAACGAATCAACCATTGCCAACAAGCAATGGCGTAGCCGGGAAGGTGGAAACGGAAGCTTAACGGCGCTGACGTGGGTGCAGCGTGGAGCGATCGTCGGGGACGAAAAGGGCGCAGCCCTATGCTCGCGACATCGCCGCGTGCGTTCAAACGCGATCGTTAACGTAGGAATCGGGGCAGGCGAAACGGGCGACGGCCCTCAGGCCTGGAGCGCCCTCGCCTCACCGCCGCGCTTGCGCGGCGTCATCATGTCCCTGGCCATCAGTCCGCTCGCCCGGCAAAACGCCATGAACGCTCGGCAGGCATCCTCGGTCTTGACCACGTCCACCGTGGCGCCAAAGCAAGCATTGAAGGCTTTCTGATAGATCGGGCCCTGACGGCGCGCAGGCCAGTCCTGGAGAAAATCGAGCGCCTGTTCGACGCCGTAAATCTCCTCGACCGGCAGGCCGGGCGCGGGCGCTATGCGCACCGGCACCTCGAATTGCAGTCTGTCCATTTCCTGTCTCCCGAACCGGCGTCACCGCAGCAACGCCGTTCGTCGTCAAAAGTTGCTTTGACCGGCTTCTGGCCCAGAAATGTGTCGTCACTTGGGTCGCTGAACCGCCACGTCGCCCAAAACAGATTGCGCCCCGAGATATGTCTTGGGCGACATACGCTCACTGGTTCGCCGGATCCGTCTCCGCATCGAAGGCCATGCGAATGGCGGTGATCAGCACAAATGCCGTCGGCACGGTGAAGATGCCACCGAGAACAAGGGCCGCCATCGCCGACAGGCCGAGCGTCTCGGCAACCGCCCAATAGACGGTTCCGATGCAGATGAGCGCCTGGACGCAGAGGAACGCCGCAGCCGAAGCCGCACGCGACAGGGTTTTGAATGTCTTGATGCGTTGTTGCATTGAAATGGATCCGGAAATGACGCGCCGCGCGACCGCTGCGCGGCCGATAGCCGCCGCTCGGTCACGACGCGAACAGGAATAACGATGAGGTGAAGGGTACGGTTCTGGACCGCTCAGGCCGCAACGGTCGGCGGTGCGCGCGGCTGATTGGTGCTTGCCCCGGGAACCGAGGCGGCCCCATATCCCGAAACAATCGCTCTTTGCGATGTCCGTTCGGCGCAAAGAAAAACAGCGTCGGGGACCGGAAGCGCGGGATGGCCGCTGGCGAACTTGACCAGGAGCGGACGGCCGACACGAACTTCCAGCGCTGGCGCCTTGCCGGTCACACGCAGCAGCGCCGCCACTTCGCCCGACCGCTCGACACCGACGCTGGCACCACTCGGCGCAGAGCCCGCAAAGCCTGGCGCCGCCGGCAGGCCGAAGCACAGCATCGCCAGCAGCACCATGCCCATCAGGCATGAGCACGCTGCCGTCAGCGGCGCTTCAGGCCATCCGGTTTGCCTGACCGCCGCGAAGGGACGCGATCTCGAAAACATCACCCGCCCTA
The DNA here is from genome assembly GCF_003997495.1 of Mesorhizobium sp. M7A.F.Ca.US.008.03.1.1. Lineage (GTDB taxonomy): Bacteria > Pseudomonadota > Alphaproteobacteria > Rhizobiales > Rhizobiaceae > Mesorhizobium. Next base: position 69,641 of record NZ_RZRU01000013.1, read on the forward strand.
ACGCACCATGGCCAGAAAGGGAAGCAAACCGGGCAAAAGCTGGCAAGACATCGCCGATGCGAGGCAAATATCCGGAAGCTCGTGGCCGTATCAGACAGTTCTTCCTTGAACCTTTTGCCCTCAAGTGCCAAATCTGGGGAGATTTTCATGTCGGCTCTCCTGCAGGGCCCTACCCGCTACACGGACAAAATGGTCACCTATCTCGACGCCGCCACGGCCCCGCTCAGAAATACCGGCCAGATCCGCCTCTATGGCGAGGACGGCTTCGCCGGCATGCGCAAGGCATGCGATCTCACCGCGCGCTGCCTCGACGAACTGGTGCCGATGGTCCAGCCCGGCGTCACCACCGAGGCAATAGACCGCTTCGTCTTCGAATTCGGCATGGACCACGGCGCGCTGCCGGCGACGCTCAACTATCGCGGCTACACGAAATCGTCCTGCACCTCGATCAACCATGTCGTCTGCCACGGCATTCCCGACAACAAGCCGCTCAAGGATGGCGACATCGTCAACATCGACGTCACCTACATCCTCGACGGCTGGCACGGCGATTCTTCGCGCATGTATCCGGTCGGCACGATCAAGCGCGCCGCCGAGCGGCTGCTCGAAGTCACGCATGAATGCCTGATGCGCGGCATTGCGGCAGTCAGGCCGGGCGCCCGCACCGGCGCCATCGGCGCCGCCATCCAGACATTTGCCGAAGGCGAGCGCTGCTCGGTGGTGCGCGACTTCTGCGGCCACGGCGTCGGCCAGTTGTTCCATGACGCACCGAACATTCTGCACTACGGCAGCGCCAATGAAGGCGTCGAGATGCGGCCAGGCATGATCTTCACCATCGAGCCGATGATCAATCTGGGCAGGCCGCATGTGAAGGTTCTGTCGGACGGCTGGACCGCGGTGACGCGCGACCGCTCGCTGTCGGCGCAGTACGAGCACACGATCGGCGTGACCGACACCGGTTGCGAGATTTTCACGCTGTCGCCCCAAAAGCTCGATCGCCCCGGCCTGCCGGCTTAGAGCGCATCTTACCGCAACATGCGCGTGCGGTTTTCGATCATCGTGCGGATGCGCGTCCTCATCCTGTTCAGGGCGCGCGCCAACCCCACCATTTCAATGGAGCCGTGTTCGACGAAGAGCTGGTCGCTATTCTCGATCTCGGCCGAACCGACTGCCGCCGAGATGCGCTTCAACGGATCCGTCACGGCCCAAACCGCAAACAGCCAGATCAGCACGGGCAAGGCGACGAAAGCCATGAACCTATAGAACGAGGCACGGACGAGGGGTCATGCAATTGCCGGCGTATGGGATCGAGGCGCCAGCCGTTGAAACGAAGCACCTTCGACCAGTCCCGCTCGTCTGGAGCATAGGCCGTACGGCGCAGCAGCGCCCGTATCCTGGCCGTCAGTTCGCGCGCGCTGAACGGTTTCGTCACATAGTCGTCCGCGCCGATTTCCAGCCCGAAGATGCGGTCGATTTCCTCACCGAGCGCGGTCAGCATCAGGATCGGAATGTTGGTTCCGGCACGAAGACGGCGGCAGATGTCGAGACCATTTTCACCCGGCAACATGACATCGAGCACGATGAGATCGAATTTCTGGTTGCGAAGCGCGGCATTCATCTGGACGCCGCTCTCGGCAATTTCCACGATCATGCCGTTATCGGTGAGTGTCTCGCCCAGCACGTCTGCCGCCAGCGCGCCCTCCGAATGCGTTGAAAACAGGATTGCCATGGCCGCAAGAGATGCCCGGCCGGCAAATAGTCCAGAGTCAATTTTGGCGAACATGCGTGCTCCAGTATAGCGAGGCAATGAGCCTCCGATGGCCTCACCATGTCAGGTGAAAGTGGCCGCATGCGTTAAGTGATGTTAAGTTTTGTTGCGCAATCGTGGTTTCATCTTGCCGTATAGGGAGGCCATAGACTGACAGCGGGAGCTGCCCACGATCTGCCGTGGATCGTCTCGCGATCGGAGAACAGAACTGTTTCAATCCAGGCCGGAACAGCTCTAATGTCTGCGCTGGAGCAATGTGGGCGGGATATGGGGAACACAAGCGACGACGACGAGCGGAGTTTCTTCTCCGAAGCGCCGATGCGGCCTGCGGCGAAAGCCAAGGCGACGCTCGACGAAAAGCCGCATTACCTCGGCCATCGCGACCGCTTGCGCGAGCGCTTTGCCTTGGCGGGTCCGGATGCCCTGCCCGATTACGAACTTCTGGAACTTTTGCTCTTTCGCCTGATCCCTCGTGCCGACACCAAACCGGCGGCCAAGGCGCTGCTGGCACGCTTCGGCACGCTGGCCGAAGTGCTTGGCGCCCCGGTTGGCCTGTTGCAGGAGGTCAAGGGCATCGGCCCTGCGGTGGCGCTCGACCTGAAAATCGTCGCCGCAACTGCGCAGCGCATGGCACGCGGCGAGGTCCACGGCCGCGAGATCCTCTCGTCCTGGCAGCAGCTTCTCGACTATTGCCGCTCGGCAATGGCCTTCGAGGCGCGCGAGCAGTTCCGCGGTCTTATGTAGCAAACGCACCAACTTCCCGCGCGACCTAAAGGGTGGGTTCCCATAAAATCCGGGGATGCCCAGAGTTGCCCCTATCGTCCGCTCCACCCGATACGAACACGCCATCAACACCCTTGTAGCCAAGCGAGCCGAGATATCCGGCGCAATCCGCTTCAAGGGCGCGAACCTGGCTCACCAGCTAGAGCACATAGACGCGGTGCTGCAAATCCTTGGCTACAAAGGCGACCCGTCCCAAATCGTGCCGCTGCGCCGCACGCCAAGCCGGTTCCGCAAGGGCGAGCTTTACAGGCTGATTCTGAAGCATGAAGCGGACGGCAGCGCGTCGAACCGCGAAACCGCAACGCGCATTGCACAGGCCAAGGGATGGGATGCCGCGCTGGTGAAGCCGCTCATGAACAACATCAAGACGGCAAAGGGTTGGCGGAGGCGCGGAACGGCCTGCAAATCTCTGGCATAGCTAGGCACGTCTAAAAGACGCCCTATTTACCAAGCAATCCGCAGATACTTACGCTGGTATAAAATCATGTTACAATGATTCGTACCGGCCTGCGGGGGAAGGACGACCGGATATGATCGTTACACACGAGCGGGAGAAGCTTATTCAAGCGATCTCGTTCTTTGCTCTCCACACTAGGAAGCTCGGAAAGACAAAACTTTTCAAGCTCCTGTATTTTTTGGATTTTGAGCACTTCAAACAGACTGGTCGTAGCGTGACTGGCCTGACTTATAACGCATGGCCGAAGGGTCCGGTGCCAGTGGCGCTCTACAACGAGATAGAGGCACCATCAGACGATTTGGCTGCGGCTATCCAGTTTGAGAAAAAGGAAATTCAGAACGGCGAAATGCTGACTGTCACGCCAAAGCGCGTGTTTTCGTCCGACCTTTTCTCCGCCAGAGAAATGCGATTGCTGAGAGGCCTTGCCCAAGAATTTAAAGACAAGACGGCTGACGAAATGGTCGAGGCAACGCATCTTGAGAATATGCCTTGGGATCAGATTTACAACAAAGAAGGAAAGAAGCAGGCTGAGATACCATACGCTCTAGCAGTTAGAAGTGATGAACGTGAAGATGTTTTGCGCGTGGCCAAAGAGCGAAAAGAGTTGCTAGAGAGCCTGTCTGATGAATCCGGGATCGGTATTTTTTGACGAAGAATTTGCTTTTCATGACGGGGAATCGGGCGAAAAACTTTTCGTAGTGCTCGGAACCGTTGATGGCGTTTCAGTCATCGTCAAAACAACTTCACAACAGCACGGGCGTGGCACCGTGTTTGGCTGTCAGCCCAAAGACCGATTCCACAATTTCTATCTTCCCCCAAAATCGACCTACCTGAAATTATCGACGTGGGTCTGCCTCAATGAGTTCTATGAGATCGACGCCAAAAAGGCCCTTCAAAAGAAGTTCGATGGGAAGATTAAGCCGGTTTGCGATCTGGTGCCGGCGTTCATCCGCGACTTGCAAGACTGCGCTCTGACGAGTGAGGATATTTCAACCAAGCACGCGGCAATTGTCAGGGCATGCTTGGTCAAAGTCAGCTAGGAAATGCACTCAGGCCGTAAACGGGTTATCATCACCCGGATCAACCGAAAACCACGGCGAAGTGATCCCAAGGCGGCGATCAAGGTATCCAACCATCGAAGGGGTTAGATGCTCGGTTTGGTCCAATCCGACGACGACGACTGATTTCCCGGAAGGGACTTTTATCTTGCTGACGGCGTGAGCCTTGCCAGAACTATCAGCGGCGGTGCCACTTTGACAGGTGGCCCCGTGATCATGTCTAGCTTGTCCAATGTAGTCGGCAAGGCGCGGATGGCCTCCGAACGGGTAGGCCATCTGCGAAACCTTATGCTGCTAGCGCCAGTTCGTATTCGCCGGCGTTTGAGCCCATCGGCGTAAAATTACCCGATTTCCGATCCCACATGCGGTGGAAGTGCTCCGGGGCCGGCGCAATATGATCAAGGCCGCCGTCTTCACACTCCAAGCGCACGGCTACCTCCAAACGACCGCAAAGGTCGTCTAAGGTGTCGGCCTGCACACAGATATCGTGCTCCAGTCCCTGCGCAAGCCATACGCCGTGATCCTGATAGCAGATCACTCGCAGTTTCTGATCCATGGTACTCTCCGGTGGTTGGACGGGTTAAGTCCGACGCCAGCATATAGAGGTTGCTGGCGTAGTTGCAATACGCCATCAGTCGCATGGTTCCATATACCACGGGCTAGCTTGCGCGAGGGTTAAGCGTTTTCACGCTGCCAGTACCCGGCCCAAACGCGGCTTACGGGATGGTTGAGCGCACCGCCAAGGATGGCGAAAGCATTGCCGCCATTTGACCGGCGACGGTGATCTTCCAGCCAAGCCGCGTGGTTTGCATACTGATAGAGGTACTTGTGCGAGACGTGGTGGTGCTGACCGACGACCATACGGCGCAGCCGGCTGAAATAGCTTTCCACCATGTTCGTATGCTTGCCGTGGCCGTCGCTGTAGCTTTCCGAGTGGTTTATGCGGGTCGAGGCGTAATCGGCTTCCAGAGCGTCCCAATGGTTGGCTTCGTCCGCGAACAGCTTTGAGCCGGCCAGCATGCGAGCGCGGGCGATTTCGACGCCTTCGGCTTCGCGGTTGCGGACAAACGTCAGGGTGCGGCCAGCGCGCTCGCGCAGGGCGATGACAACGCGGCGACGGTCTGACTGGTTCTCCTTCATGCGCCGGTCCTTGCGGTCCTCTACGCGGTTCTCTGGGCGCACGGTGCCACCGAAGTAAGCGCCATCAATCTCGACCTCGCCTTCAAGGATTTCGTTCTTGGTTTCAGCCGACAGCGCTTCGCGCAGCTTGTGCGAGAGCACGAACGCGGTCTTGTACTGAACGTCCAGATCGCGAGAGAACTGGACCGACGACATGCCCTTGGAGCCGTTGACGAACAGGCAGATCGCCGCCAGCAAATCGGTGAACGACAGCTTGCGCGAAGCGAAGATAGAGCCGGACGTAACCGAGAACTGCGCACCGCAAGCGGCGCACTTGAACTTGCGACGGGTCGGGATGTCGTAATGATCCAGGCATCCGCATTTCGGGCAAACAGGCTCACCTTGCGTCGAAGCCCAGCGAAGGCGCTTGAACGTGTCGTAAGCCTTTTCCTCGCCACCCCTGTAAATGTCCTTGAGGGACAGGGTGCGGCTTTCGGCGGAAAGGAGGAAGTGCTGGGCCATTGTAATCGCATCCGGTGATATTCTTCACCGTATATGCGGACTTGTATCGCCAAATACAAGGGCTTATATCATCAAATACGATGATATTTTTTGAGGCGAGGATATGGCACGCAAGGACGACCCGCAGACCGTCGAATACGAGGCGAAAGCTAAGAACCTCCTGAAAGCCGAATTGAAGCGAAAGGGCGTAACTTACGGACATCTCGCCGAAAAGCTGGCGAGTATGGACATTCACGAAACCGAGCGTAATTTGAACAACAAAATAAGCCGGGGGGGCTTCAGTGCAGCGTTCTTACTTCAATGTCTAAGAGCGATAGGGGTGCATTCTTTGCAGTTGGATTAGTCCTTGGCGTCGCCTTGGCGTTGCTTTTTCTCGTATGGGCCGTCCCGGAGTTCCGCAGTTCGACGCTCGCTAAGCAATACTATGAGAATTGGTATGCCGCCGCCAAAGCAGGCCAGAATGATGAGCAAGGCGATGCCCACTTTTGGGTCCGCGAACTTTACGGATGGGTTTACGCCGAGGACACGCTTGCTCAATGGCTTATGGTCGTCCTCGGCGGCGCGGCTTCGGCTATCAGTCTTTATGCTCTGATCTGGCTTCGCCGAACTTGGGACCAAGCCAAACGGAGCGCCGATGCGGCATGTGCCGCCGTTGCCGAAACGCGCCGCATTGGCGAGGCGCAGGTGCGGGCCTATTTGGCTGTTCGGAATGTATCGTTTCGTGTGATCGAACAAACGGCGGGAAACGACCCAGTCGCCGCAGTAAGCTTTTCCTACCACAACACTGGGCTCTCTCCTGCAACAAGGGTCACCGGTCGATTCATTTTGGAGGTTTTTGCCGCCGCAAATAGCAAGACACAGATTACCGATGCTACTGGATTCAAATTCTCCAGCCCGAAAAGTCAGTTCCAGCACCTCTACCCCGATGTCGCTAGCGCAGAAAGCGAGTCTCGCAAGATGGCTTTTGAAAAACTCGACGCCAAAGCGCTTTGCGCGTTTACCAGCGCACGCTTTATGACAATTGCGGTGTGGATCGAATTGGGGTTCAAGGATGTGTTTGGGGAGCCAGCGACAATAGTTTCGTCGTTTAGGTTGGTAGCTGACACTCCTATCGTTGTCGGGAAAAAGTACAAACTCAAACCCGCCGCGTCCTTGACCAACCGCTTCCGCGCCAGTTAAGCCCCAGACCATCAGGAACACAGCGGCCCACGCCGCTCGCGCCCACACGGCGCGCCGCCTAGCTCACCTTCCCCCCCGCTCGTCGGGGTTTGGTGCGTTTGCTACATAAGACCGCAGTTCCGCATCCTGTTCCTCGACAAGAAGAACGCGCTGATCGCCGACGAGGTGCAGCAGACGGGCACTGTCGACCACACGCCTGTCTACCCGCGAGAAGTGATCAAGCGCGCGCTCGAACTCTCGGCGACCGCCATTATCCTGGTGCACAATCACCCGTCAGGCGACCCGACGCCATCGCGCGCCGACATCGAGATGACGAAGGAGATCATCGACGCTGGCAAGCGGCTGGGCATCGCGGTGCACGACCACATCATCATCGGTCGGAAGGGATATGCCAGCATGAAGGGTCTGCTGCTGATCTAGGCAGGCCGGGGCATGCCACGAACGTCCCGATCAAGCCCGGGCGATTGAATGAAGTGCAGGAAATTCGCTTGCACAATCTTTTGCCAAAAAATTTGAAAATTGTTCAATCTTGGAAGGAGAGACCCTAGAGTCGGCCTCCTTCCGGATCAATCTTCCAATCAAGAAGAATACTTTCCTGATTTTTAGAAGACAATTCCGTTGAGGCATCGCATTTTCGCTGCTACCGTTTTGAAACGCTTCAATTGGAACTCCTCCATTGCCACGCAAGCGCCCGACCATAGCGGATGTCGCACGAACCGCCGGTGTCTCCATCGGCACGGTGTCGAACTTCATCAACGGAACGGCCGGCCTTAAGGAAGGCACGCGCGACCGCATCGAGAAGGCGGTTTCCGCGCTGATGTATCGGCCGAGCTCCTTTGCGCGCTCACTGCCGGGCCGCGCAGCACGCAGGCCAAAGAATCTCGATCACCTGCCAAGACTTCTGGTCGCCGGTAGGGTGAGTGTCGACTTCCTGTGCCGCGTCGACGTGCTGCCGCATCGCGATGACCGGATCACCGCCAGCCACATCGACAAGGCGTTGGGTGGCCCCGCGGCCAATCTGGCGGTGGCCGCCGCCGGCATCGGAGCTCCCTATGCGCTGGACGTCGAGCTGGCGACAGCGGTCGGCCAGGATCCAGAGAGCGACTGGGCGCTCGGCGCGCTTTCGAAACTGGGTGTCCACGCCTTGCCGATCCGCAACACGCCCAACAACCGCCTCTCCCAGGCGATCGTCATCATCGAGCGCAACGGCAGCCGCACGATCATCAGCGAACCGTTCGAGCTTGGCGAGGTCGACCTGACAGCCAATCTGGATATCCAGCCCGAGCGACGTCCGGCCTGCCTTCATATCGAAGGCTTTCACTACGAGACGATGACCGCCTCCATTGCGCGCTTTCATCAGGCGGGCTGGAAGGTGAGCCTGCATTCGGCCGGTCTTCCCAAAAGCGCACGCACGCCGGAAACCTTCACGCAGATGGTCAAACAGATCGATCTGACCTTCATCAACGATGTGATGATACGGGAGATCTTCGACTTTCGCAGCCGCATGGCGACGACGATCGAAGAGGTGCGGCTGATGCTGTCACGCATCAAACAGCGGGGAACGGTCGTGCTCACCCTTGGTGAGTTCGGCGCCGTCGTTTTTCCGGCGAATGGCGGTCCGCAGATCGAGGTGCCGGCGCTGCCGGTCAATCGCGTCGACGCGACAGGCGCCGGTGACAGCTTTGCCGGCATCTTCCTTGCCCTTTGGCTGCATGGCGCGTCGCTGGACGACGCCGCGCGCTACGCGGCGATCGGGGCGAGCCTGACGACAACGGTCGAAGGCGCGCAGGGTTACATCGCAGACTTTGCCACGCTGAAGGCTGCCGCCTTGGCGAACAATGCCGTGATGGCGAATTGAAACAATGGCTTATCGACGTTTCGACTGGCGCGGAAAACCGCATCAACCGACGAAATCAGGAGAGTATGATCATGGCGAAAACAAAAGTCCTTCTTGTCGGCGAAAGCTGGGTGAGTTCGGCGACCCACTACAAGGGGTTCGACCAGTTCGGCAGCGTCACCTTTCACCTGGGCGCAACACCCCTGGTGGACGCTTTGAAGGGCAGCGAATTCGATCTCGACTACATGCCCGCCCATGAGGCCGTCGAGAAGCTGCCTTTCACCATGGAAGGGCTGTCGCAATACAGGGCGATCATCTTGTCCGACATTGGCGCGAATTCGCTCCTGCTCCACCCCGATGTCTGGCTCCACGGCAAAACGGTTCCCAACCGGCTCAAACTCCTGCGCGACTGGACGCTGGCCGGCGGCGGTCTGATCATGATCGGCGGCTATTTCAGCTTCCAGGGCATTGACGGCAAGGCGCGCTGGCATCGCACGGCGGTCGAGGAGGCGCTGCCGGTGACCTGCCTTCCCAATGATGACCGGCTCGAAATTCCGGAGGGCTTTCGTCCGGAGATCACCGGTTCCAGAGACCACCCGCTTTTTGCCGGCATCGAAGGCGAGTGGCCGCTGCTGCTCGGCGCCAACGAGGTCATCGCCCGCGATCGGGACGATGTCGAGGTGCTGGCACGGCTGCCGCAGGATCAGGGCGGCCATCCCCTGCTGGTCACCGGGCGCCATGGCGAAGGGCGCACGCTGGTCTGGACGTCGGACATCGGTCCTCACTGGCTGCCGAACAGTTTTGTCGAATGGCCCGGCTATGCGCGGCTTTGGACCAATGTGCTGCGCTGGGTCAGCAACGCCGCCTAGCCGATCCGCAATCGTCGGGGAACCCGTCATGACAGAGCCCTTTCTTGTCGTCAGAAACATCGCCAAGCGCTTCGGCGCGCTGACCGCGCTGGCAAATGTCGATCTGGAGATCCGCTCCGGCGAGGTGCTGGCGCTTCTCGGCGACAATGGCGCCGGCAAATCGACCTTCATCAAGATCCTGGCAGGCGCTCATCCGCCCAGTGATGGGGAGCTTGTCATCGAGGGCAATCCGGTAGCCTTCTCCTCGCCCAAGGATGCCGCGGCATCGGGGATCGCGACGATCTTTCAGGAACTGGCGCTTTCGGAGAACCTGTCGATTGCCGAAAACGTCTTTCTCGGCCGCGAATTGAAACGCTCCATTTTGGGCATTCCGTTCCTGAAGCGCAAAGAAATGCGACAGCGCGTCGACGGCCTGCTGAAGGAGCTCGATGCTCATATTTCCGATCCGGAAGCGCCCGTAGGCAGCCTGTCGGGCGGCCAACGCCAGGCCGTCGCAATCTGCCGGGCGCTCAATCTGAACGCCAGGCTGGTCATCATGGATGAGCCGACCGCGGCCCTTGCCGTTGCCGAAACGCGTAAGGTCCTGGCGCTGACACGGCGGCTTGCCGCGCGCGGCTGTGCCGTTGTGCTCATCAGCCACAACATTTCCGAAGTCTTCGAGGTTGCCGACCGCATCGTGGTGTTCCGGCGCGGCCGCAAGGTGGCCGAACGGCTGGCGGCCGAGACCGATCACGAGGAAGTCGTTTCGCTCATAACAGGCGCTCATCCCGACGTGCGGGCGCTTGAAAAAACAAACTGAAACGCACGTCATTTCCAGAGAGGTTCAAACAATGCTTTCACAGTTCAAGAAAGTGCTCGCCGCTTCCGCACTGTCACTCGCCATTGCAACCGCGGCGCATGCCGCGGACAAACACAAGGTCGCCTTCGTTCCGCAATTGATCGGCATCCCTTACTTCAACGCCATGGAAGCCGGCGGCAATCGCGCCGCCAAGGATCTCGGCGTCGACTTCATCTACTCGGGGCCCGTCGACACCAATCCGGTCGACCAGTTGCAGATCGTCCAGAACCTGATCGATCAGGGCGTCGAGGCAATCTCGGTCAGCGTCCTCGATGCGTCCAGCATCGCGCCCGTTGTCGAGAGCGCCAAGGCGAAGGGTATAAAACTGTTCACCAGCGACAGCGATGCACCTGACAGCGGCCGCGCGGTCTATGTCGCCCAGGCGACCGACGAAGGTCTCGGCACGACGATCATCGACGAACTCGTCAAGCGCGTTGGTGAGGACGCAACCATCGGTATCGTCTCCGGCGAAGCAACGGCGTCCAATCTCAATGCCTGGATCGGCTTCATGCAGAAAGAGGCCACCGGCAAATATCCGAAGCTGAAGCTGCTCGCGCCGCAATTCGCCGGCGGCACCGCTGAACGCGCCGCGCAAATATCAGGCGATCTGATGGCAGCCAACCCGGATGTCAAGGCCATCATCGCCGTCGCCTCCTCGACATGCCCGGGCGTTGCCCAGGCCATTGAAACCGCCGGCAAGATCGGCTCGGTCATCGGTGCCGGCTATTGCAGCCCGAACACGGCACGGTCCTACCTGAAGAGCGGCGCCTTCGGCTTCACCGTGCTCTGGGATCCCGAGCAACTCGGCTATCTCACGGTCTGGGCCGGCAAACAGCTGATCGACGGCAAGAGTTTCGAGGCGGAAAACAAGGTCGCCGGCCTGGAAAAGCCCGTCACCTATGATGCCGCCAAGGGCATTTTGCTTCTCGGGCCGCCGGCTGTCTTCACCAAAGACAATGTCGACAAGTTCAACTTCTGAGCTGTGACATGAACGCGGTGCGGCTGATTGGAGACGGTGTCTTCTCCATGAACGGGCGAGAGTGGTCTCTGCTTGTCGCCTGTTTGCTGGCGATCGTCATCTTTTCTGTCGCATCGCCGCACTACGCCACATCAGGCAATGCAGCCACGGTCCTGCGCAACAGCGTCGAACTGCTGCTGATCGGCCTTGGCATGACCTTGCTGCTCGCCATGGGCGGCATCGATGTCTCGATCGGCATCGTCATGGGCCTCGCGGCCATCGCAATCGGTCGAGTGCTTGGTGCCGACGGCAATCCGCTGCTGGCGATCGTTGTCGGCCCGCTGGTCGGCGCGCTGCTCGGCTGTGTCACAGCGGCCGTCGTCGTTCTCGGCCGCGTTCCGGCGATTGTCGGAACGCTCGGCCTGCTCGGCGTCTACCGCACCGCCGTCTTCGTACTTCTCGGAGGGCAATGGCTTTCGGGCCTGCCCTCGAGCCTTACAAATCTTCTTGCAACCAGCGTGCTCGGCGTCCCCGTCCCTGCCCTGGCGATTGCCGTTGCCTATCTGGCCGTCTGGCTGGCGCTGCGGCGAACTCCTTATGGGCTGCATCTGCTGGCGATCGGCAATTCGGAGGAAAAAGCGCGGCTTTCGGGTATCCCGGTGATCAAGGTCCGCTTCATCACCTTCGTCATCAGCGGCGTCCTGACTGGCATTGCCGCCACGTTCTACGTCGCCACCTACCGCAACGTGGAAATGACGATCGGCAGCACGCTGGCGCTCGATGCCATTGCCGCCGTCATTCTTGGCGGCACAAGCATATTGGGCGGCAGATGCAGCCTGATCGGCACCGTGCTCGGCGTGCTGCTTCTGAGAATCCTGCAGAACGGCCTGCTGTTGATCGGTGTCCCTTCCCTTTGGCAGCCTGTCGTCACCGGCGTTCTCATCATCGGCGTGCTTGGCTTCGAAGCTGTTTGCAACGGATTGCCACTCGGCAGATTTCAACGAGCCCGCGCATGAAAACGCTCCGCAACCTGCAGGGCCCGGCCCTTACCCTGGCTTTGCTCTGCGCGCTTTGGCTGATCGTCATTGTCGGCCTGCTGGCGCTCAAGCCCTCGGTCTACAATCTCGGCACCGTCACCACCATCCTTCAGTTCTCGACGATCCTCGCCCTGGTCGGCCTTGGACAAGGGCTGGTCATCATGGCCGGTGGCGCCGGCATCGACCTCTCGGTCGGCGGTGCGGTCTCGCTGTCCGCCATCGTCGCGATGCTTTGCCTCAAGCTGGGATTGCCGCCGGTCCTGCTGCCCGCCGTCTGCATCCTGGCCGGCGCGATGCTCGGTGCCTTGAACGGATGGCTGGTGAACGGGCTCGCCCTTCTCCCCTTTATCGCGACGCTCGGCACCTTCTTCGTCTATTCCGGCGCGGCACTTGCCGTCACCGGCGGTGCTGCCCAGGCGGGCGTGCCTCCATGGCTGCTTCTGTGGGGGCGCGGCGTCGTCATGGGCATTCCGATGCCCTTCCTCACCCTTGCCATCCCCTGCTTTGCGCTTGCCGGCCTGGTGCTGCTCTCGACCGCCTGGGGGCGCTGGATTTACGCCATGGGCTTCAACGAACGTTCGGCCAAACTGGTCGGCATACCGGTCGATCGCGTTCGCTTCATTCTCTACGTGCTGAGCGGTGCGCTTGCCGGCGCCGCGGGGCTCGTCTCGATCGCCTGGCTCGGCAGCGGCAGGCCCAATATCGGCCAGAACCTCGAACTTGAATCGCTGACTGCCGCCATGCTCGGAGGCATCGCCATCACCGGAGGGCGCGGTGGCGTCGGCGGCGTGTTCGCGGCCGTCCTGCTGCTGGTCACGCTCAAGACCGGCCTCCTGCAATTGAACATCAACACGGTCTGGCAGGTGGGGATTGTCGGCGCCCTTCTGGTTTTCGTCCTTCTCGCCGACCGACTTTCCCAACGTTGGAGATCATGATGCCGTCCATGGAAGAGATCATCGCCGCGCGCGTCGAGGCAAGTGCTGACCGTATCGTCGAAACATTGAGCGATCTCGTCGCTTTCCCCTCAATCGTAAAATCCAATCCGAAGGAGGCCGGCCCCGGCGAGCGTGATTGCCAGCTGTATCTGCAAAAGCGCATCGAGGCGCTCGGCTTCTCGACCGATCTGTGGGATCCGGACGGCCCGGCGCTCTACGAAAAATACAAGGGGCGTGCCGGCGCCAACAAGGGCAGAACGTTCGAGGGCAGACCCAATCTCGGCGGTGTCTTGAAAGGCACCGGCGGTGGGCGCTCCATCATGCTGACCGGCCATATCGACGTCGTCCCGCCGGGCGCTGCCGGACACTGGACAACCGACCCGTTCCAGCCCGTCCTCAAGGACGGATTTCTGCACGGTCGCGGCACGGTCGACATGAAAGGCGGCGTCGCCTGCATGCTGATGGCCGTCGAGATCCTGAAGGGACTCGACATTCCCTTGTCCGGAGATGTCGTCTTCACCACCGTCGTCGACGAGGAAATCGGCGGCATGGGGTCACTGGCCATGGTCGATCGCGGCTTTCACGCCGATGCCGGTATCATGACCGAACCGACGGCCAACAAGATCGCACCGCTCTGTCACGGCATCCTGTGGGGCAAGATCATCATTGACGGCATAGGCGGACATGCGGAGCTGACGCCGAATGCCTGGTATTCGAGCGGCCCGGTCGATGCCGTCCAGCTTTGCCGGCAAATCCTCGACGGCATCGACATCCTCAACCGGCGCTGGATGTTCGATCCCCGGAAGAACCATCCGTTGATGGATCTGCCGAACCAGATCATCGTCACCCAGATGAGTGCCGGCGAGCATCCCTCCTCGATGGCAGGTCGTGGTGAAATCATCATCGACGCGCAGTACCTGCCGAGCGAGCGTGACGAGTTCAAGCTGGGCGGCAACGTCAAGCGCGAAATCGAAGAACATATCGCCAATGTCTGCCAGGCAGACCCTTATCTTCGCCAGCACCCTGCCCGCGTCGAGTGGATCCTCGACGCCGACTGCGCCGAGATCCCGTCGGACAATCCCTTTGTCGGCGTCTTCCAGGAGGCCGTCAAAGAAGCCAATCTCTCGCCGGTCCTGAGTGGTTTTGGCGCGCACAGCGACATCGGCCTGCCGACCGGCCTCGGCAATACCCCAACCGTCAATTTCGGTCCCGGCGACCCTGCGCAGGCGCATCAGCCGAACGAACGCGTTTCGGTGCGCGATCTCGTCGACTGCACCAAGGCAATTGCAATTGCTGTCGAAAAATGGTGCCGCTAGCCTGGCAGCGGCAACATGAAGGGGACGGTTGGCAATGCGACGACGCAGCATGGGGCCATGGCCCTTCGACAGGAGCGTGCGGCGCTTCTGGTCATCGACAGGCGGCGGCACCCCCTCGAGTTCCCGCCATGCGGCAGGGTCTCGATCTTTGCCACGCCGCAGGATAGTGGCCGAGCTTGCGCCACTTCCTGGTGATGTCGTCGCGTTCTGACAGCAGGCGAACTTGCGCAAGAGATTGAGCTGAGCGCATGAGCAAGCCGTTCCTATAGCCGCCTCGGGCTCGCCGTCCGTTTACGGCGGATCAGTGTTGCAGCTGCCGGCAACCTGGTTGACCGCTTCGCCGAACCCGGCGAGGTCGAAATCGGCCTCGCCGCGTCCCGCCAGCAGCCCGAACCGCCATGAAAGCTGGAGCCGATTCGCGGCGACAAGGCGCCTGATGCCATCGGCGCCGTCGCGCACCAGCATCCGGCCGCGCGGCCCAACCGACCAGCTCTCATCGAACTTGCTGCCCTGGTCGACCGTGACCGACATGGTGATCTTGCGGCTGGCCGAGACGGCGTCGTTCAGTTGCAGCCATTCGGTCCAGTGCGGCTCGCCGTTTGCCCGGCAGGCAATCGTCAGGATCGGGCTGTAGCTCAAGGCGCCGCCGCCGGTGATCAGCTTGTTGGTGGCGTACACAGAAGCCTTGACCAGGCCGTCTTCGCCGGTTTCGAACCGCCAATTGTCAGTCACCGTTTCGGCCTGGGCAATGCCGCAGACAGAGACAAGGACCAGCGCAATTGCTGCAGCGTATCCCAATTCGACGAACAGTCTCAACACGCCCTCCAACAACCAAGCGGCTTGCAATAGAAGCGCAGATAATGATCAAAGCTTGGTCGCCACAGGCCATAGCTCGCGAAGCGTGCCGGCTGTTGCAGTTTGGCAACGAAAAAGGCCGCCTCGAGGGCGGCCTTTCCTGTTTCAGCGGAGCGCTGGTGTTATTCGGCGTCCTTGCCGGCTTTCTTCTTCGGCGCGGCCTTCTTCTTGGGCTCTTCCGCGTCGTCGGCCTTCTTGTCGTCGGCCTTCTTGGCGGCGGCTTTGTTCGCCGGCTTCGCCTTAGCGGTGTCGTCCTCCTCGTCGTCGGCCATCAGCTCTTCCTTGCTGACCTTGACGTCGGTGACCGAAATCTGACCGAGCAGATGGTCGACCACCTTTTCCTCGAACATCGGCGCCCGCAGCGTGTTCAACGCTTCCGGGTTGTTGCGGTAGAACTCGAAGACTTCCTGCTGCTGATTGCCTGGATAGCGGCGCACCTGCTCGAACAGGCCGCGCTGCAGCTCTTCGTCCGATACGGTCACGCCGGCCTTCTCGCCGATTTCAGCCAGCACCAGGCCGAGGCGCACGCGGCGCTCGGCAAGCCGCAGATACTCGGCACGCGCCTCTTCTTCCGTCGTCTCTTCGTCGGCAAAGGTGCGTCCGGCTGCTTCCAGGTCACGATTGACCTGCGCCCAGATGTTGTTGAACTCGGCGTCGACGAGCTTCGACGGTGCCTCGAACGAGTAGGACGCGTCGAGCTGGTCGAGCAGCTGGCGCTTGACCTTCTGGCGCGTCATGGCGCCGAACTGGTTCTCGATCTGGCCGCGCACGACGTCGCGCAGGCGCTCCAGCGACTCCAGGCCGAGGTTCTTGGCGGTCTCGTCGTTGATTTCCAGCGCGCCGGGCTGGGATACTTCCTTGACGGTGACGTCGAAGGTCGCTTCCTTGCCGGCCAGATGCGCGGCCTGGTAGTTTTCCGGGAAAGTCACGGTGACCTGCTTTTCGTCACCAGCCTTGGCGCCGACCAGCTGATCCTCGAAGCCGGGGATGAATTCCTTCGAACCCAGCACCAGGGGCTGATCGGTGCCGGCGCCGCCATTGAAGGCTTCGCCGTCGATCTTGCCGACATAGTCGATGGTGACGCGGTCGCCATTGGCGGCCTTGCCGGTCTTCGGCTCGTAGCTGCGCGCCGATTCGGCAACGCGCTGGACCTGCTCGTCGATCTCGGCATCAGGCACGTCGAACACCTGGCGTGTCACCTTGATGTCGGAAAAGTCCTTGATCTCGATCGCCGGGATGATCTCGTAGTTGAGGCGGAATTCGAAGTCGGCGCCGCCGGCCAGGATCTTCTCGGCTTCCTTCTCGTCCTCGGTCATGATGACTTCGGGCTGCATGGCAGCCTTTTCACCACGCCCGGTAATGATCGAACGGGTCGAATCATTGAGGATTTCGTTGACCACTTCGGCCATGAACGACTTGCCGTAGACCTTGCGCAGGTGCTGCACCGGCACCTTGCCTGGACGGAAGCCGTTGATGCGGACCTTGTTGCGGGCATCCGAAAGCCGCGCCATCAGCTTGGCTTCCATGTCACCGGCCGGCACGGTGATCTTGATCTCTCGCTTGAGACCGGAGTTGAGCGTTTCGGTGACCTGCATCGTAAAACCTTTGTTTTCACCAATGAGACTGCCACGGCCTCTGCCGTTCACAGCCTGCCGGTATATTCTTGCCGGGAATGGCTTTTGGTACGGAACCTGGCGATTTGACCGAAAACCCGGCTCAAACTCTTCCAAACTGCGTTCCAAAATGTGAATAAGTTCTTGTTTTTCCTACTTCTTATCACATTCTGCAGAAGCGGATCGTCGCGTCCCGTCACATTTGACACGCCTTTTGTCACAGGCGAGGCCAATTTTCAACAGTCTTCGCATTCCGGCGAATAACCAGCATTCGGGCCTGACCCACATCTTGTCGCCGACCCACATCTTGTCTCTGACATTGACAGAATGATGGCTACATGGGATTGCCGACCCATGCGGATGTGGCGGAACTGGTAGACGCCCTGGATTTAGGTTCCAGTGCCGAAAGGCGTGGGGGTTCGAGTCCCTTCATCCGCACCACCCTTCGCTCTTCGAGCTTCGGGTGGCGGGCCACCCGAAGCTCGTTAGACGAAGGAGTGTCCCCCGAAGCCTTGGCGAAGGAGGACCAGCGCCGTTCAGGCTGCGATCGGATTGAGCTTCAGATGCTGGATCAGGATAATGGTCTTGGCGTCGAGGATACGGCCCTCGGCGATGCCGGCCAGTGCCTCGTCGAGCGGCATTTCCAGAACCTCGATGTCCTCGCCCTCTTCCTGCGCGCCGCCGCCAGCCGAGATCCGGTCGGCGGGTGAATAACGGGCGATGAAGAACCAGAGCCGTTCGGTGACGCTGCCGGGGCTCATATAGGGCGAAAACAGCCGCTCGATATCCTTCAAGCGGTAACCAAGCTCTTCCTCGGCTTCCTTGCGGATGGCGGTCTCCGGATCGTTTTCGTCCAACAGGCCGGCACAGGCCTCGATCAGCGGTTCGCGATGACCGGTCACATAGGCGGGATAGCGGAACTGGCGCACCAGAAGCACGGTCGAACGCAAGGGGTCGTAGGGCAGGATCACCGCGCCGTCGCCGCGATCATACGTCTGGCGGATTTGCGTCTCCCACTGACCGTCGCGCCGGCGGTAGTCGAGGACGGTCTTCTTCAAGACGGCCCAGTCGTCGGAGAGGATTTCCTCCGAACGGACGCGAATACGATCTTCCATCGTGGTCTCCATGCGAAAGCGCATCGCGCTTATGCTCCTGTTTTATGCATGTCGTTCTCCCAAAACCGGAGCCACTTTTGGGCGACATGCTTGGCCGAGGCGTAGCCGCGAACCGGCATTTCGGCAATCCCGTCACTGATTGGTCCAGAAGCCCTTTCACCGCCTCGTGTCTGGCGAAGGCGCCATCGGTCGCCTAAATAGCTGCGAACCTCCCGGAGTTTCTCATGACAGCGTCGCTTTTCCAGCCGATCACCCTCGACGGCCTCACCTTCCCCAACCGCATCGCCGTCGCGCCGATGTGCCAGTATTCCGCCGAGGACGGCTCGGCCAGTGACTGGCATCTCCATCACTGGATGAACCTCGCAATGTCCGGCGCCGGCATGGTCACGGTCGAGATGACCGATGTCGAGCGGCGCGGGCGTATCACCCATGGCTGCCTCGGCCTTTACTCCGAAGACAATGAAGCGTCCGCCCGCCGCGCGCTGGACGCCGCACGACGCGTCGCCGCACCCGGCACGAAATTCGGCTCCCAACTCGCCCATGCCGGCCGCAAGGCTTCGAACCGCAAGCCGTGGGAGGGCGGCGGGCCACTGCAGCCAAACGAGGATCCCTGGCAGACCGTTTCCGCCTCGGCCATCCCCTACGATACCGGCTGGAACGTGCCGCACGCACTGGAGGACGAGGAGATCCTCCAGCTGATCGAGCACTTCGCCGAGGCCGCAAGGCGGGCCGAACGCGCCGGCTTCGATTTCATCGAACTGCACGCAGCGCATGGCTATCTGATCTTCCAGTTCCTGTCGCCATTGTCCAACCAGCGCATGGACCGCTGGGGTGGCTCGCTGGAAAACCGCATGCGTCTTGCCGTCGAAATCGCCAAGGCGGTGCGCAAGGCGGTGCCAAAGCTGATGCTCGGCGCAAGGCTGTCGGTGAAGGACTGGGTTGACGGCGGCTTCGACGTGGCGGACGCGATCGAAGTGGCCAAAGCACTCAAGGACGAGGGCGTTGCCTATCTCTGCTGCTCGAGTGGCGGCAATTCGCCGTTGCAGAAATTGCCCACCGGCCCCGGCTATCAGGTGCATCTGGCGGAGGCCGTGCGCAAGGGTGCTGATATTCCGACCCGTGCGGTCGGCCTGATCGACGATCCGAAGCAGGCCGAAACGATCCTCACCGAGGGCCGCGCCGACATGGTGGCGCTGGCGCGCGCCTTCCTGGCCGATCCGCGCTGGGGGTGGCGTGCGGCGGCGACGTTCAGCGAGACGATCCACCCGGCGCCACAGCTTGCCCGTTCGGTGACCACGATGCAGCACTGGATGAAGGCTGCGGGCTGATCGGTCCGCGCTCCGGACACAGCGCGCCCCTCCTGACCCCAGATGGCTTGACGGTGTTTCGCTGCTATTCCGTCCGCAAGCTGTTGCGTGGAGCGAGGCCGCGGCGGGCGCGTTCGGGCGGCATTCTTGCCGGTTGCGGCGCTGGCCGCAGGTGTAGAGTCTTCAAACAGCCTCTGAGACGTTTGGGCGCAGGCTGACGGCCATGGTTGCAACCAAATTGGCTGCTTTGCGTTGCGGCCATGATGGACAACAAACCTTTTGAAGTGCCGGTCGTCGTCGAACTTGGCCACGTCGGCAAATATCGCCACATCCGCAGTGCCCAGGAGGCCGCGGAGTGCCTGATGACGGTGTGGCCGCTCAATCGCGGTCCGCGCCATCGTGATGCCCTCGACACTTGCCTCAAAGTGCTGGAAGGTTATCGTTCGACAGCAGATGCGCGCCGGGCGCTGATTGAAGCCGCCAAGGAATCGGAAGTGCTGGTGCCCGACGACAGACTGCCCGACGACCGGCTGCATTGAGCAGACGGACCTTTCAACCGGAGGTTTTCCATGGCGAAGCTGACTTACAAGATCGTCGAGCATGACGGCGGCTGGGCCTACAAGGTCGGAGCGACCTTTTCCGAGACGTTCCCCACGCATCAGGACGCATTGCGCGCGGCCGAAATCGCCTCGGCCGAGCAACAGGTCGCCGGAGCGACAGACGGCATCCAGTATGAGGATGCCGAAGGCAAATGGCACGAGGAACTGGCCGACGGCCGCGACCGGCCGCAGACAGAAGTCTCAGATTAATTCTGGTAATTTTTATCGGGCAGGCAAGGCGCCGGCCGCGGGCATCGAGAAGGTCCGCGGCCGGCAGCTACCCGTGGCATCATTTGCCGCAATACTGATCGTTGACGTTCCCCTGGGCATTCGCATCGGGGCCGGGCGTGTGATCGGCACATGGGCCAATAGCTCCGGTGTTACCCAAGGTGTTCAACCCGGAGCCATCTGCATTGATGCTGCCGGTGGTGTTGGGATCGACAGTCGTTTGGTCTTCATTGCCGAACAGCCACCAGCTGTGGTTTGAATAGGTGCTATCCGACGACTGCGCCATCGCCGATGTGGCGAGACCAATCGTCAGGACGGATGCTGCTAGAAGTTTGGTGTACATTTTGGATTACTCCATATCTCATCGTCTGTGTCGTCTTGGGAGCGACACAGGTGAAACCCGTCAATCAACCGATGGTTCCTTGAAATTGTCGTGAAGCTGGCTGGGTGTCGGATCGGAGAATGCACGGATCGCAAGGCGTTTGATGAAGGCGATGACCCGTTCAGGCTCGTTGAATTGCGGCCTGTGGCGAGCCCTTCGACGGATTCGAAATCAAGCCTGTCGATCCTGCTTCGCATCGGATCGCCGTGGGTACGGATGTCGATAACGCGGTCGGCCGTTCCGAAAAGAATGCCGGCCGGCATGGCGATCTCGCCATGCTATCCCGACATATAGGTGCAGCTTGTTCGCCGCTCGAGCGGCATTGCGGCCGCTGCCGTGCCGCGCTATCTCAGGCCACCTGTCATGCCGGAGCCTTCCATGCCTGAAATCGTGACCGCCGCCATGCTCGTCATCGGCGATGAGATTCTGTCCGGCCGCACCAAGGACAAGAACATCGGCCATCTCGCCGACATCATGACGGCGATCGGCATCGACCTCAAGGAAGTGCGCATAGTCCCTGACGAGGAAGACGAGATCATCGCGGCGGTGAATGCCGTGCGCGCGCGCTACACTTATGTGTTCACCACCGGCGGCATTGGTCCGACGCATGACGACATCACGGCCGATTCCATTTCCAAGGCTTTTGGCGTGCCTTGCGAATATGATGCCCGGGCCTATGCGATGCTGGAAGCAAGCTATGCCGCGCGCGGCATCGAATACACGCAGGCCCGCAAGCGCATGGCACGGATGCCGCGCGGCGCCGATCTCATCGACAATCCGGTGTCGGTCGCGCCTGGCTTCCGCATCGGCAATGTCCACGTCATGGCTGGCGTGCCATCGATTTTCCAGGCCATGCTCGACAATGTCGTGCCGACGCTGAAGGCCGGCACGAAGATGCTTTCGGCGACCGTGCCCTGCCCGTTCGGCGAAGGCCTCATCGGCGGGCCGCTGGGTGATATCCAGAAAGCGCATCCGGATACGATCATCGGCTCCTATCCGAAATATGGCGATGGCAAGTTCTGGACCGAGCTGGTCGTGCGTGCCCGCAGCCAGCAGGCGCTGGACGCCGCCCGCGCCGATGTCGAGGCCATGGTCGCCGGCTTCGCCAGCAATCCCGGCTGATCTGGTCCAGGCCGGAACAAAGCACGACGCTGCAACGTTTCCCCGGCACGAGTTCGCCAGCTCGTAAATTGAGGGATTGTCATGCGATTCAAAACCATCGTCGCCATTCTGCAGAACGAGCAGGACGCCGAGCGCGTGCTCGACTGCGCCATTCCGCTCGCCACCCGGTTCCAGAGCCATCTGGTCGGCATCCACGCCGAAACGCTTCCCGTGCCCTACACCTCTGCCACAGGCTTTCCCGACACCGAATTCCTGCAGGTTTCGGCAGATATGAACCGGGAACGGGCCGAGAAGTTGAGGACGCTGTTTCTCAGGCATATCGAGGATTCCGGTCTTTCCTTCGAGTGGCGAAGCCTCGAGAGTTTTTCGGGTGACAGCGCGCTGACCGGGATTTCGAGCGTGCGGGCCGCCGACCTGATCATAGCGGCGCAGCGCGAAACGGGCGGCGATTCCAGCGCGGACGTAGACACGCTGGTCTACGATGCCGGTCGGCCGGTGCTGGTGGTGCCGCACGAGGGTCCGCTGATCACCACCTTCAAACGCGTCTTGCTCGCCTGGAACGGCAGCAAGGAAGCGGCGCGCGCCGCCTTCGACGCGCTGCCCTTCATCATCGAAGCCGAGAAGACCGACATATTGGTTATCGACCCTCCTGAAACGCTCGACGACAGCCCGGAGGCCGCCGGCGCCGAAATCGCGTCGGCGCTATCGCGCCACGGCGCCACCGTCAGCGTCTCGGTGCAGCAATCGGGCGGCAGTTCGGTCGATGACATCATCCAGACCAGGATCGCGGAAACCGGCGCCGATCTACTGGTGCTCGGCGCCTACAGCCACTCATGGCTGCGTCAGCTTCTGTTCGGCGGTGTGACGCGCAGCGTGCTGCGCACCGCGCCGGTGGCAGCCTTCCTGTCGCGGTAAGTCCACAGCGATCGCTCGCCCTTGCCCTTGCCAAGGCCCCTGCTCTTGCCAAGATGGGGGCTTTCCAGCTAATTCCGCGCGCATTCCCCTGTTATCTTGCGCGCGATCCCCGCGTGCTGTGGAGTGCGCGACATGTCCCTTCCCGAAAAAGCCTTTCCGGTCTCCTGGGACCAGTTCCATCGCGACGCTCGCGCGCTCGCCTGGCGGCTTGCCGGCGCCAATAAGGGGCAATGGAAAGCGATCGTCTGCATCACGCGAGGCGGGCTGGTACCGGCGGCGATCATTTCGCGTGAACTTGGCATCCGCGTCATCGAGACGGTCTGCGTCGCCTCCTATCACGACTATACAAGCCAGGGGCAGTTGCAGGTCCTCAAGGAGATCACCCCCGCCCTGCTCGACGAAGATGGCGCCGGCGTGCTGATCATCGACGACCTCACCGACACCGGCAAGACGGCGGGCATCGTGCGCGCGATGATGCCCAAGGCGCATTTCGCCACCGTTTATGCCAAGCCGAAAGGCAGGCCGCTGGTCGATACTTTCGTCACGGAAGTCAGCCAGGACACCTGGATCTATTTCCCTTGGGACATGGGCTTCACCTACCAGAAGCCGATCGCCGACGACCACGCAGGCTGATTCGCAATAACCTGCCTGTTACAGACCAGCAGCTTGCACCGGGCATGATTTGCTTTCGCAAACAGGTCCGGCAGGGCCGGATATTTTGCGAAATCGACGTCTATTGGCGGAAATCGGCCAAGCGAATGAAATTTTTTACTTTTATTGCCGACAATTAGCCGTAAGATTCGTGAGACGGCAAACGATTCCGGAGGCTGGGGCTAGCTTCTTCGATGTTGACGAGGCCAACGACACACAATCATCTGGCCGAAAGGGTCCGACGGCTCTTCGGCACGGCGCCGTGCCGCCTGCAGGTTGCCGCCCTGCCCTGGCGCGACACGGGAGACGACGTCGAAATCATGTTGATCACCAGCCGCGATACCGGCCGCTGGGTTTTGCCCAAGGGCTGGCCAGAGGCCAGGGAGCCGCTCTGCGAGGCCGCGGCGCGCGAAGCCGGCGAGGAGGCCGGGTTGCGCGGCCGTGTCTCTCATCTTGAAGCCGGCCGTTATTTTTACGCCAAGGTACTGGCTTCCGGCGAAGAAGTGCCGTGCGAGGTCCTGGTGTTTCCACTGCATGTCGACAAAGTCGCGGACCGCTGGAAGGAAAAACACTCACGCACCCGCAAATGGGTCCGTGCAAGCGAAGCGGTGCGCATGGTCAACGAACCCGACCTTTGCCAGATCATCGCCTATTTCTGCGCCGACCCGCACAGCTTCTCCTGACGGGCGGCCACACCGCGCTCTTTGCAAAACGGGACTGGCTTGCAAAGGCCAGACACGCGTTGCGCGCATCGACATGAATGCTTTGCTAAGGAATCAAGGGTAGGATTCGGCAGCTCTGGTATTTTGATCGATGGCGAATCCCGCAAATCCAACTCCAAACGAGTCCGACGAGCCCCAGCGCGAGCATCGTCCGCGCGTGCTCAAGGGCGGGTCGATCATCACCGGAATTTCGAATTCGGAAGTCGGCTGCACGGTGCGCAATCAACACGAAGGCGGCGCCGAACTGAAGGTACCGCTGGAAGCCCGGGTTCCCGATCGCTTCCTTCTCTATGTCCCGCTCGACGGCGTCGCTTACCGGTGCGAGGTCCGCTGGCGCCGCAATGACCGCATCGGCGTGCAGTTCACTGGCATCGAGCCAAAACCAAAGCTGCATTACGGCTGATCTCCCCGGGGCCTGGGAGTGACGAGATCGCGCCCGAGTCCTCAAGCCCTTCGCAACGCCTTGGGTCTTGCCGCGGCGCGTTGCCCACCGGGTTGCCCACTGGCGGCAAATCGCGATCGCCGCACCGCAGTCTATCCCCGTTATCCACATATGTGACACACAAGATGTTGGGGTCACAAAAGCTACGCAAACGAATCCTTGACGGCGCAAAACGAGTCGCCTTTTATAGGCCATGCGCTCCTGTTGAGAGTGCGACCGGAAAGTTCTGAGCCCGGTCTTTTTCCCGGATTATGTGCGTTTTGCTCGCATTTCCGCCTGTTTACGAGGCCGGCGGAAGCGTTGGATTGTGGGGCGGTTGGGGTCGATAGGGACAATTGTCGGGCTTGAATAAATTGTCTGTTAATACTATATTTAGTGTTTGCAGGTAGGTTCGACGCTAGATAGTGTGAATTTCCCTCGATCGAGGGAATCGGAAAAAATCAGTTTTGAGGGACCCGTGGGTTCGTCGGCGCGTTGGACAGGCACTTCGCAAGGAGTTTGACCAGCAGGGCCGGCGGAGGCTGCGAAATGGAGAGCCGGCCGTTTTCGAACGCCGGCAGACGGCGGACATGCGCGTTTCGCATCGGGGGCAGAAATCCCTGGGGAAAAGCGCTATATATAGACAAAAGGGACCGGACCAATGCGCATCGAGCGTCGTTTCACCAAGCCAGGACAGTCTGCCTATGCGGAGATCGAATTCCGCAAGGCGCTTTCGGAGATCAAGAATCCGGATGGCTCGGTGGTGTTCCGCTTGGACAATATCGACGTGCCGGCGCAGTTCTCCCAGGTCGCAGCCGATATCCTGGCACAGAAATATTTCCGCAAGGCCGGTGTTCCGGCGCGCCTGAAGAAGATCGAAGAGAACGACGTCCCCTCTTTCCTGTGGCGCTCCGTCGCCGATGAGGCGGAACTCGCCAAGCTGCCGGAAGCCGAGCGCTACGGTTCCGAGATCGACGCCCGCCAGGTCTTCGACCGGCTTGCCGGCACCTGGACTTACTGGGGCTGGAAGGGCGGCTACTTCAAGGGGTCGGAGGAAGACGCGCGCGCCTTCCGTGACGAGCTCGCCTACATGCTGGCCACCCAGCGCGTGGCGCCGAATTCGCCGCAATGGTTCAACACCGGCCTGCACTGGGCCTATGGCATCGACGGGCCCAGCCAAGGCCACTTCTATGTCGACCCGTTCACCGGCAAGCTGACCAAGTCGAAATCCTCCTACGAGCATCCGCAGCCGCATGCCTGCTTCATCCAGGGCGTGCAGGACGACCTCGTCAACGAGGGCGGCATCATGGACCTTTGGGTGCGTGAAGCGCGCCTGTTCAAGTACGGCTCCGGCACCGGTTCCAACTTCTCGCTGCTGCGTGGCGAAGGCGAAAAGCTGTCGGGCGGCGGCCGTTCGTCGGGCCTGATGAGCTTTCTCAAGATCGGCGACCGTGCGGCGGGCGCCATCAAGTCGGGCGGCACCACGCGCCGCGCCGCCAAAATGGTCATCGTCGACGCCGACCACCCCGATATCGAGGAATTCATCGACTGGAAGGTCAATGAAGAGCAGAAGGTCGCCTCGCTGGTGACCGGCTCGAAGATCGTCAAGAAGCATCTCGAAGCGATCATGAAGGCCTGCGTCAACTGCGAAGGCAATGGCGACGACTGCTTCGACCCGTCGATCAACTCCGCGCTGAAGCGCGAGATCAAGGCGGCCAAGAAGTCGGCCGTGCCGGAGAACTACATCTACCGCGTCATCCAGTTCGCCAAGCAGGGCTATAGCTCGATGTCGTTCAAGACCTACGACACAGACTGGGATTCGGATGCCTACCTCACGGTTTCGGGCCAGAACTCCAACAATTCGGTGTCGCTGAAGGACAATTTCCTGCGCGCCGTCGAGGACGATGCGGACTGGCACCTCACCGCCCGCAAGGACGGCAAGGTGCTGAAGACGCTGAAGGCGCGCGATCTCTGGGAAAAGATCGGCTACGCCGCCTGGGCGTCGGCCGATCCGGGCCTGCATTTCAACACGACGATGAACGACTGGCACACATGCGCATCGGCCGGTGCGATCCGGGCGTCCAACCCGTGCTCGGAATACATGTTCCTCGACGACACGGCCTGCAATCTCGCCTCGATCAATCTGCTGCCCTACCGCAACGCCGACGGCACGATCGACATCGCAGCCTACGAGCACACGGTGCGGCTGTGGACCATCGTTCTCGAAATCTCGGTCATGATGGCGCAGTTCCCGTCGAAGGAGATCGCCAAGCAGTCCTACGAATACCGCACGCTCGGCCTCGGCTATGCCAATATCGGCGGCCTGCTGATGACGTCGGGCATTCCCTACGACTCCGATGAAGGCCGCGCCATCTGCGCCGCACTCACCGCGATCATGACCGGCATGGCCTATGCCACCTCGGCCGAGATGGCCGGCGAACTCGGCGCCTTCGCCGACTACGACCGCAATGCGCAGAACATGCTGCGCGTCATGCGCAACCATCGCCGTGCCGCCTATGGCGAGAAGCAGGGCTACGAGAAGCTCGCCGTCAACCCAGTGCCGCTGGTCGCCTCCGACCTGAAGCAGCAGGACCTAGCCACCCACGCCAAGGCCGCCTGGGACCGCGCCATCGAGCTCGGCGAGGAGCATGGCTACCGCAACGCGCAGGCGACCGTGATTGCGCCGACCGGCACGATCGGCCTGGTCATGGATTGCGACACCACCGGCATCGAGCCCGACTTCGCGCTGGTGAAGTTCAAGAAGCTGGCCGGCGGCGGCTACTTCAAGATCATCAACCGCGCCGTGCCGGAAGCGCTCCGCACGCTCGGCTATTCCGAAGCCCAGATCGCCGAGATGGAGGCCTATGCGGTCGGCCACGGCAACCTCAATCAGGCGCCGGCCATCAACCCCGGCGCGCTCAAGGCCAAGGGCTTCACCGACGACAAGATCGCCGCGCTCAACGCAGCCTTGAAATCGGCCTTCGACATCAAGTTCGTCTTCAACCAGTGGACGCTCGGCGCAGACTGGGTGAAGGAGACGTTCGGCTTCACCGACGAGCAGCTCAACGACTTCTCGTTCGAGATCCTGCCGGCGCTCGGCTTCTCCCGGAAGGACATCGAGGCCGCCAATATCCATGTCTGCGGTGCGATGACGCTGGAAGGCGCGCCCTTCCTCAAGGCCGAACACCTGGCGGTGTTCGACTGCGCCAGCCCGTGCGGCAAGATCGGCAAGCGCTCGCTGTCCATCAACAGCCACATCCAGATGATGGCGGCGGCACAGCCTTTCATTTCCGGCGCCATCTCGAAGACCATCAACATGCCCAACGATGCGACGGTGGAAGACGCCAAGGGCGCCTATATGCTGTCATGGAAGCTGGCGCTGAAGGCCAACGCGCTCTACCGCGACGGCTCGAAGCTGTCGCAGCCGCTCAACTCCTCGCTGCTCGCCGATGGCGAGGACGACGAGGATGAAGCCGTCGAGCAGCTGCTCGCCGCACCTGCGGCAGCACGTGCCGCACAGATCACCGAGCGGATCGTCGAGCGCATCATCGAGCGCGTGTCGCGCGAGCAGGAAAAGCTGCCCGGCCGCCGCAAGGGTTACACGCAGAAGGCCAAGATCGGTGGCAACACCATCTTCCTGCGCACCGGCGAATATGACGATGGCCGTCTCGGCGAAATCTTCATCGACATGAACAAGGAAGGCGCGACCTTGCGTGGCCTTCTCAACAACTTCGCCATCGCCATCTCGCTGGGCCTGCAATATGGCGTGCCACTCGACGAATATGTGCACGCCTTCACCTTCACCAAGTTCGAGCCGGCCGGCATGGTGCAGGGCAATGACGCCATCAAGAGCGCGACGTCGATCCTCGACTACGTGTTCCGCGAACTGGCGATTTCCTATCTCGGCCGCAACGATCTCGCCCATGTCGACCAGTCGGACTTTTCCAACACCGCACTTGGCCGTGGCATCAGCGAAGGCAAGACGGATGCGGTCTCCAAGGGCCTGACCCGTGGCGCCTCGCCGGTGAAGCTGGTGTCGCGCGTCAGCGGCAACGATCCGAAAGGCTTTGCGGCTCCTTCGGGCGCCCCTGCCCGCTCGGCACCGACCGCCTTTTCCGGCTCCAACGTGCTGGCTTTGAAACCGGCCAGCGACGAAGCGGTCGCCTACAAGCGCGACTATGAGGAGCGGGCAAAGGAACTGGCCGAGGACATCGCTTTCGAGGAAGCGGCGGGGGCTGCTTCCGATACCACGGCTGCGCTGTTCACCGACGTTGCGGCCGTTGAGGCGGCCGAAGCCAAGAAACTCGCCAACGACCGCCGCGCCAAGTCGCTGCTCCAGGGCTACACCGGCAATTCCTGCTCCGAATGCCAGAATTTCACCATGGTGCGGAACGGGACCTGCGAGAAGTGCGATACGTGCGGATCGACGAGCGGGTGCAGCTGAGGCAATCCGAAACGCCCAAACCAACCCAAAAACCCAACATCATCGGCCCGGTCGCAAGACCGGGCCGATGCGTTTAGGTCAAAACATGATTGATCATATTACCGTTGTGGTGAGCGATCTTGAGAAGAGCAAGCTGTTCTACGAAAGGGCTTTTGCGCCCTTGGGATATCGCCTCTCCTTCGGCAAGGACGGCGTGTTCTGGGCCTTTGATATCGGCGCCGGCAGCCTGTCCGAGATCCAGCGATGGGACAGCGAACCGCCGCTGACACGTGTGCATGTCGCTTTCCGGGTGAACAGCAAGGCAGACGTCGAGGCGTTCTATCGAGCTGCCCTCGAGGCCGGTGGTACGGACAATGGCGCACCCGGCCCGCGGCCGGAATATACAGCGAATTACTACGCCTGCTTCATCCTTGATCTCGATGGCTACAACATCGAAGCCATGCTCAATGAACCATGACGCGAGCGTGAGGCTGGCCATGCCTTCGGCTTGCCAGCTCAAAGCCTCTCAGCATGCCATCTCAGATGGTCGTCCATGAAGCTGGAGATGAAAAAATACGAGTGATCGTATCCATCCTGCATCCGCAGCTTCAGCGGAATGCCGGCTTTGGTGCAGGCCGCTTCAAGCAGCCAGGGCCTCAGCCCGTCGTCAAGGAATCCGTCCGACGTTCCCTGATCCACCAGAAATTCGGGGAAACGGTATCCGTCATCGATGAGCGACGTCGCGTCGCAGGTTCGCCACGAAGCCTCATCCTTGCCGAGATACTTCTCAAAAGCCGGTCTCGACCAGCCGGCGGTGCTTGGCTGGGCGATCGGGGCGAACGCCGAACAGCTCTTGAAACGCCGCGGATTCTTCAAGGCAATCGTCAGCGCGCCGTGCCCGCCCATCGAATGGCCAAAGATAGCCTGGCGCGCCATATCGGCTGGAAATTCAGCCGCGATGAGAGCTGGCAACTCCTCGGTGACATAGGAATACATACGATAGTTCGTCGCATAAGGCTCTTGCGTCGCATCGAGGTAGAAGCCGGCGCCGGAGCCGAACTGCCAGTTGTCTTTTTCATCCGGAATGTCGGCCCCGCGCGGGCTGGTGTCGGGACAGACGACAATCAGGCCAAGCTCGGCGGCCATGCGCCTGTACTCGCCCTTGTCCATTACATTGGCGTGGGTACACGTCAGGCCTGAGAGATACCACACAATTGGACAAGGCGTTTCCCGCGCCTGCGGAGGTATGAAAACGGCAAAAATCATCTCGCAATGGCAACTCGTCGAGAAATGAGAATAGACGCCCTGCACGCCGCCATGGGCTTTCGCTTGAGAGATGATTTTCATGTGTTCTCCACGTTGCGGGTCGGATGACGGTCGGCCCCACCACTGCCATCCAGCGGCAAGCACTTGCGTCCTGCCATCGTATGGTTCTTGTGTCGACGGATCTCAGCGCGGAAAAAGAACCTCGCCCATTCCGAGCACTGCATTGTCCCCGCCATATTTGTGCGGTGCGCTCCCCAGAAGCGGCCGTTTCAAAATGCCCTCGGCGATCAGATGACGATCGATGATGGCGGCGAAAACGCTCTCGGGTGCGCCACATTCGACGAAGCTCGGCGACATGCGTGCCGGCGTGCGATCGAGAAGGATCGAACCGCGACGCATCAAGTAACCGGGCATCTCACCGGTGCCACCGGCCACCACCAGGGTGCCGGCGATCATGCGGCTGCCGGCATGGTCGCCGGAGCCTTTCAGCACCGCAACCAGGCCGCGCCGCATGCGGTCCGCGGCGAAGGCGCCCGCCTTGCCCCTGACGATCAACACACCGCCGTTCATGCCGGCCAGTTCCCCGACGAGCGGCGCACCGAGGTGGTCGCCGGCATTGCCCGTTATCTCAAGCCTGCCGCCGCGCATGCCGGAGCCGGCATATGGACCCGCATTGCCTTCGATCGTCAGCTTGCCACCGCGCATGGCGCGCCCGGCCTGGGCGCCGGCATTGCCAACGAGGCGAACCGACCCCGCCCGCATGCCTTGCGCCACAAGGTCAAGGCGCGCGCTTCCACCTTCGAACACGATGCTTGTCGGATCGCTGCCGGCGACGCGAAAAATATCGCCCACCTTCGATCCGTGCTTCGACATGCCGATCTGGATTCTTTCGACATCGCGCCTTTCGATCCCGGCCAGCCGCTCCGGCGTCAGCGGCGACAGGTCGAGGCGCTCCGGCGGCTCGGCAACCAGGGTGAAGGTCAGCGCCTTCATGGCAGCATATCCTTCAGCGAGTAGATGAATTTTCCGAGCTTGCCGCCGTAATTGCCGGCGCTGATCCGCACCGCGCCTCTTTTCGGTCCGAGCTCTATCACAGCCTTGATGCCCGCCTTCATCGCGGCGGCAACGGCCTCATTGGTCTCACCATCGATGACGATTTCCAGGACGGCGTTGATGTCGGGACCGAGCTCACTCGCGACGACGCCGCGCAGCGTCGGCGCGTAGGCTTCGTTGGCCGAGGCGATCATCCCTTTGTATTTGCCACCTATCTTGGAACCCGAACGGGCAATGCCGCCCGGAAACGGCACGATGGCGCCAGGCACCATGCCGATCGCACCGACCGCGGCCTCGGCAGCGGCCAAAGCGTTGGCGCTGCTTTGCGCCATGACAAAGAAATTGCCGCCACCGACAGCTTCCTTCGTCAGTCCGGTCGTTGCTTCGCACAGGAACTCGCCATCCATGACGGGAATACGCCAGAAATGCCTGTCGCCGATCTTCTTGGAGATTTGCCAGCCGTCGCCAAAATAACGCAGCGCCGAACCCAACTTGAGCTCGGCGCTGCCCTGCAGCCCGGCAAAGCAGGCGGAACCCGGCGAGGTCAAAACGCATTGGCCGACACGATTGAGCAGTTGTTTCTGCAATTCGTCGGTTCCCATCGCGAAAATCATGACGCGGCAGCCGGGCCGGCCATCCGGTGTGGCCGATGGCGGCAGGTCGAGATCGATTGCCGCTTCGCAGCCGCAACCGATCACCGAGGTGGCGAAGCCGGTCATCGTGACCGCCGCCTGGCGAGCCCATTTCCGGCTCGGAGCGGTGATGACGATGGCGGTTGCGCGCATGCCGAAGGCTTCGGCGAAGGTATCGTCGATCGTTACCCCATTGACGCTCATGTTCGGCATGGCACCTCGCCGAATGGCTGTTCGCGCGCAATCGCGGAATCCGGAAAATTGAACCAGTCCAGCGACAGGCCGTAGCGCTGCTGGTGATACTCCTCGAGCCGTCGCACCATTGCCTTGTCGACAGGTGGCTTGAGCCTCAATGCCTTGCCCCAGCGGTAATGGACGATTTCCCCGTCTTGCACGACGAGATCGCCATCCTTGAAAACATACGCCGCCCGTCCGAGCATTTTCGCGATACTGCGGTCCCTGCGGTAGATAGCGATGTCTGCTGTTGCGCCGGCGCCGAGATGGCCTCGATCCGTCAAGCCGAGCAGCTTGGCTGGCGCCGCGCGCGTCATGATGGCGATTTCCTCGAACGTGTATTCGCGGTCAATTGCGGCCAGGGTAGAGAGCGCCAGGGCGGATCGTGAAAGTCCGGCGGTCATTTCGGTGCGCGCTTCCCGGCTCATCAGCAGTTCGAACAGCGCCGGATAAGCGGTAAAAGGTGCACCGTTGGGATGATCGGTGGTGAAGAATACACGCCAGGGATCGTCGATCAGGAGAAAAAGCTCGAGCCCGATCGCCCACTGCATCGTGCCGTAGAAGTCCTTGCCATAGCTGTAGGGCACAATGCCGCCGCCATTGCCGTCACCATCATGAATGACGGTCTTTTTCGGGTGCGCGCTGCCACGCGCCGAAAACTGCCGCATGACGTCGGAGGAGACCGTGACCGTCTGGCCGAACATTACCTGGCCGATATCGATGGTGACTTCCGGTGTCGCGTTGACCAGTTCGGCAAGCCGTGCGGCGGCGGAAGAAAACCCGCGTTTTCCCTCGGTGCCATAGCCATAGAACTGGAGGTGGGCCAGGTGCAGCGGCAGCCCATCCGCCGCTGCAATCGTCGCAGCCGCCGTATCCGCCGATCCGGGGCTGCCCAGATTGTTGCAATGGACGTGCAAAGGATGCGGCAGGCCAAGACTGTCGACGGCGGCCTGCAGCGTCTTGACGATCTTGCGCGAACTGACGCCATAGGAAGGCACGACATCGTCCAGCGAGAAGGTGCGGACGTTCTCCTTGAAGGCGGCCGCCGCACCGGCGTTGATCACCTTGACCCCAAGCGCCCGCGTCGAAGCCACCGTCCAGGCGACATAGTCCTCGATCATCGTCCGGGGGGCGTCGTCGCGGATCATCGACAACAGGAAATCGTCATTGCCGAGAATGGCGAGGGTCGCTTTGTCGATGATCGGGATGTCAGCCAGTTCGAGATGCGTGTGAAGCGCCGCTCCCGGCGACATCGCCGGCTCGACGACCGTCGTAAAGCCCATCTTTGCGTAGAGGCAGCCGGTCTGGAACGTCGACCAGCCGGCATTGGAGAGCGGCGTCGTTGCTGGCCTCACCTGATGGGCGGCATGCTGTTCGGGCAAGAGCAGCCGCGCGGTGTTCACATTGCCGCCACCGATGTGGGAGTGGATGTC
Organism: Mesorhizobium sp. M7A.F.Ca.US.008.03.1.1; assembly: GCF_003997495.1. GTDB lineage: Bacteria > Pseudomonadota > Alphaproteobacteria > Rhizobiales > Rhizobiaceae > Mesorhizobium. Next base: position 103,288 of record NZ_RZRU01000013.1, read on the forward strand.
GATGGCGCCAGCCATCACGATGCAGCCGCTGGCTTCGATGGTCCGGTCGGCCGCCCCTCCCGCCGGCGCCGGAACGATCTTGTCGTCCTTGATCCAGAGGTCGCCTTTGCCGAGACGGCCGTTGACGGGGTCGATGATGTCGCCGCCGGCGATTTTCGTCAGCATGGCAGTGCCTCGGCGAAAGCGTGGGTAGCGATCAGGCGGATGATCGTCGCGGCGGAGGGCAATTGCGAGGCCGCTTGCGCATCGATCGACCTGAGCGAGCCCGTGCGGCTGGAGTAGACAACCGCATCGTGATCGAGCCCAGCTTCGCCGATGGCGATGGTGACTGCGGCGCCGGCAACCGGCTTTTCCGTTTTCGTCAGCACAATCAGCGCCATGCGTGCCCTTTTTTTCTGCGGTTGGGCCGTTGCGGCGGAGATCCGCAGGTGTAGGTCGGCTTCGCCGGCAGCGATCATGCGCGCCACATCGCAGCGCCAGGGATCGAATTCCGGGAAGCCGCGCGCAAAGCCGGTGCGCAGCGGAAAACCTGTCATCCAGGCCGAGGCGAGCGTGCTTCCCCACCCGTTTTCGTTCGCCGGCAGATGGAGGCCGGATGCGCGCGATTTGCGATTGAGATCGGCGATCAGTCCTTGCAGCATCTCCAATGCCAGGCCTTCGGCGGCGTGGCCTGAAAACAGGAACACGGGAAAATGCGCGGCCGCCAGAGCTTTGGCGAAATCATTGAAATTCGACACCGGTTGCGATGTACGCTGCCCTTTGTACTGTGCCCTCAGTGCCGCCAGCGTGGCGGCGAGGCTAGCTTGGCCACAGGAAAGTCGCGTTGCCTTGCGCCCGTCGTTCAGCGGCGGCACAGACATCCCGTCTGGGCCTACCACGAAGAACGCGCGCTGGTTCCCGGTCGAGAGGTCGGGAACCGTCCCAGCGAGTTCGCCAACAAGACCATGCTGGATCCGCGGGAGCTCGCCCACGATCACCACGACATCGGCACGCCGGCGCGTCTCACCGGGGGCGACGGTCATTGCCCCCTTGTCCGTAAAAAGCGCGGTCTCTCGGGCAAGTGCCGCGCCATCGGCATGGTCGTATGCCGCGCCAGCCCGCTCAGCCAGCGCGATCGCCGCCCTCGTGCCGTCTATATCCGTATCAAAGCTGAGAACCGGGCACCGACTTGACGACAATAGCGACGCGGCATGCGCAGCCGCGTGCTCAATCAGCACTTCCCGGTTGCCGATCCAAGCAACCGCCATTCGCTAGACTACTTTCTGGTGCCAGCCCGATCCTAGACGAAACTGGATTGGCCGTGAACCCCACCTTGCAGCGGACAGCGAATGTTTTCATACGGTCAACAAATTGCGACCCTAGTCATATTTGACGTAAGCGAAGCGTTGGTCGGTCAGCGGAGTGCCTTCCAGCGCCCCGCCTTCCTTGGACGGCTGCCACTGGACAACATCCTCGATCTTTTTCGCCAACTCGAAATCCTTGTCGGTAATGCCTTTCGCCGCGTGGTTCATCAGGCGCACCTCGACCCAGGCATAGGAGGCGGTGATATCGGGATGGTGCCACGCCGCCTCGGCGAGATGGCCAACAGTGTTGATGACCATGAGCGTCGATTTCCAGCTATGGGTCTTGTATTTGCGCCGGATCCAGCCGTTTTCATAACGCCATTTCGGCAGCTCCTTCTCAAGCCGGTCGGCGATCTCGGCTTCCGAATAGACCTTTTCCTTGACTGTCTCGTTCATCTCGACCTCCGCGAATTGCTCGGTCTGTCTACGCGCCGGAGCCGGCAAACACGTGGATGCATTCTCTTTGGCTTGCCCCATCGACGAAAACAGTTATCATGGTACCGGGCACCTAAACTTCCATGATGCATCCATGATGCACCCATCGGGGGGCAGATGTCGAATTCTGTTACCATACGAGTGCCCGCTCGCCTGCACCTTGGCTTCCTTGATCTTAATGGCGATGCCGGACGGCGGTTCGGCAGCGTCGGGCTTCCATTGAGCGAACCCGAAACCGTCGTCACCCTGTCGCGGTCCGGCGAGACCATCGTCGAAGGCTCCGAGAGCGCCCGCGCCAGCGAGCATCTGTCGACGCTCTGCGGGCATCTCGGCATTCGCGGCCAGCACCATCTGGTGGTCGAGCAATCGATCCCCAGTCATGCGGGTCTGGGGTCCGGGACGCAGATCGCCCTTGCCGTCGCCTCGGCATTGCGCACTCTCCATAATTTGCCTCTGGATATCGTCGGCGACGCGAGCCTGCTCGAGCGGGGCGGCCGATCCGGCATCGGCATCGCAAGTTTCGAAGATGGCGGCGTCATAGTCGACGCCGGCAAGAACGACCGCGGCGGAACGCCTCCGGTCGTCGCGCGGCTGCCGTTTCCGGAAGAGTGGCGCGTCATCCTCATCCTCGACCATTCCGGGCATGGACTGCATGGCGCTGCCGAGGTCGCGGCGTTTCGTTCGCTGCCGCCATTCCCAACGGCAGGCAGTGGGGAGATCTGCCGGAGGGTGCTGATGGGCATTATGCCGGCTTTGGTCGAGCGGGACCTTCCGGCATTCGGCGCCGCCGTCACCGCGATACAGATGCTGATCGGCAGCCATTTCGCCCCGGCGCAGGGCGGCGTGTTCACCTCGAAGCGGGTCGAGATGGCGGCCCACTGTCTCAATGAAGCAGGCGCCGTCGGCATCGGCCAGAGTTCCTGGGGGCCGACAGGTTTTGCGTTCGCGCCATCGCAGGACGCCGCACTCAAGTTCGTCGACGCGGTTCGGAAGACGACAGTTGAAGACGGCCTTGAGATCAAGATCGTCAAGGGCAGGAACTCCGGCGCGAAGATCAGCTCAACCAGGCTGAATCTCGTCGGCAGCTGACGCTTCAGTTTCAGGCAGAAAGGCAAGAAATGGCCCGCAAACACATCCTGCATATGCTGACACCGTTGAAGCAGATGAGCCCCTTCGACGTGAACATGGCGCTCGACGCAGGTTTCGACGCCGTCGTTCCCTATGTCGATGTAGGCCTCGCCGAAGTGACAGGACTGGTCCAGGACGCGATCTTTTCGCGCCCGCCGGATGCGGGTGTCGACACCGGCATCTTCATCGCCGGGAAGGATGCCTCGTTGGCGCTCGACATGTTCGACGCCGCGAAGAAGGCGATGGTGCCGCCTTTCCAGGTTTCGGTATTTGCCGATCCGGCCGGCTCGTTCACCACGGCCGCGGCGATGGTGGCCAAGGTCGAAAAGGCGCTGGAGAAGAAATTCCAGCGTGCGCTCAGGGATACGAGGGTGGCTGTTTTCGGCGCCACCGGCGTCGTCGGCTTCTGCACCGCCGTCATCGCGGCAGGGGAAGGCGCCCGGGTCACACTTGTCGGCCATGACGGCATCGAAAGGGTCAAGCAGATCGCGGCCGAGATCGAAAGCAGGTTCAACATCATCGTCGATGCCGCTGACGGATCGAGCGACGCCCGCAAGACAAAGCTGGTCGAGGCGAACGAAATTATCCTGGCTTGCGCCAAAGCTGGCGTCCAGGTGGTCTCCAAAGCCCAATTGAAAGGCAATGGCCTGCTTATTGCGGCCGACGTCAATGCCGTTCCCCCGGCCGGTATCGAAGGATTGGCCGTCAATGCCAATGGCGATCCACTCGAAGCGGCAAAAGCTGTCGGCATTGGTCCGCTTGCCATCGGCAATGTCAAATATAAGGTAGAATTCGGTCTCTTCAAAAGAATGATCGAATCCGAAAAGACGATCACGCTCGATTTTCAGGAAGCGTTTTCCCTTGCACGCGAGATTGCCAAGTAACGCCGGATCTCTTTTGATCGCGGCAATTTCAGGCCGGGCGCTGGCCGCCGCCGCGCGTCGCGCCGGCTATCGTCCGCTGGTCGCCGATTTCTTTTGCGATACGGACACCGTCGCGCTCGCAGAACGCGCGACGATATTGCCAGGCGACCTGCAAGGGGGCATCGACGGCGAGCGCATCATCGACGCGCTTCGGCGATTGGCTGGCGACGACCTGCCGGTCGCCATTATCCTGGGCTCAGGGTTTGAGCGGATGCCTGAGACCGTGGACAAGATCGCGCGACGCTTTCCGCTCGCAGGCAATGGCGGCGGCGCGATCCGCAGAATCAAGGATCCGCAGTTGCTGGCCGATGATTGCGCCGAACTCGGCATCCCGCATCCGCAACTGCGATGGGACCAGCCGCCTGATCCCGAGAACTGGGTGGTAAAGACAGCGGGCGGCGCCGGCGGCGGGCACGTCAGACGAGCAGCCGGAGAAAGCCCGACCGCCGGCCGCTATTTCCAGCGCTTCGTCGCCGGACGCAGCGTCTCGGCCCTGTTCGTCGGCAATGGCCAAACCGCGCACGTCGTGGGCTTCAGCCAACAATGGACGTCCCCCTCCCCGAAAGCGCCCTATCGGTACGGCGGCGCCGTGCGGTTGAGACGCTTCGATCGCAGACAGGCGGCGGTCATCGGCGGTTGGCTCTCAAGTCTGACGCGGCGCGCCGGCCTGGTTGGATTGTGCAGCGCCGATCTCATCCGCGGGCCGGATGGCTACAAGTTCATCGAGATCAATCCGCGGCCGGGCGCCACCCTCGACATTTTCGACGATGTCGACGCGCCATTGATCGAAGCGCATTTGCGCGCCGCGACGGGCCAGGTCTTCCGCTTGCCGCGCTTCGTCGATTCGATGGCGTCGATGGTGACCTACGCCGCGACGCCAATCACTCACTTTCCGTCGGTTGCCTGGCCTGAATGGACAGCGGACCAACAGTCGGCCGGCACCCGTCTGATTGCCGGCGACCCTGTCTGCACGGTCTTCGCGCGCGGCCCGAGCGCCCAATCGACCAAGCGGCTTATCAAGGGACAAGCCAATCAATTGCAACTCCAATGGGAAGGAGACCGGACATGAAAGACGGTTCGGCATTCCTGAACGACAATGCACAGCGCATCGTTGACGGCATGATTGGCGACGCCGAACGCCTGCGTATCGTCGTTTCCAGGGGACCATTGGGCGAGCGCCTGATCGATGCCGGCGCCAAGACCGTCGGCAGCGTCGAGGCCGGGATGCGCATGGCTGAGGCTGCGATGGGCGGTCTCGGCAGCGTTTCGGTTTTCATGGATCGCGCGTCCCAGCAATGGCCGTTCACCGTCGAAGCGCGATCTTCGCAGCCGGTGCTAGCCTGCCTGGGCAGCCAGTATGCGGGCTGGAACCTGTCTGGCCAGGACTATTTCGCCATGGGATCTGGGCCGGCGCGGGCACTCGCCCGGGTCGAACCGCTGTTCGAAACACTTTCCTATCGCGACATCGCATCGTCCGCGGTACTTATCCTGGAGACGGCCGAACCGCCTCCCCGCGCGATCGTTGAGAAAGTGGCCAAGGCAACCGGACTGGCGACGGAAAAGCTCACCTTTCTCTATGCGCCGACACAAAGCCTTGCCGGCGGCGTGCAGATCGTTGCGCGCGCGCTCGAGGTTGCCCTGCACAAGATCAACGATCTCAAATTCCCGCTGGAGAACGTTGTCGACGGCATCGGAACGGCGCCGATCCCCGCCCCCCATCCGGATTTCCTAACCGCGATGGGCCGAACCAACGATGCCATCATCTATGGCGGCAGCGTCCAGCTCTTCGTGAAAGGATCCGCGAAAGAGGCTGGCAAACTTGCGGAAAAACTTCCCAGCAGCGCCTCACGGGACTACGGCCAACCCTTCGCCGAGATCTTCACGCGGTTCAAGGGCGATTTCTATGCCATCGACCCGCTGCTGTTCAGCCCGGCCGAAGTGATCGTGACAGCGATCGAAACCGGCGATACGTTTCGCGCCGGTCGGCGTGATCTGAAGATGCTCGAACGAAGTCTCGGCTAGAGCATGACGGTGCAAAGAGATTCGTCTGTCATTCGCCTGCCCGACGACCGCATTTCGTGCAGCCCCGCAGCGGACTCGGCGGTGACGGGGTGGAATCGCTCGCGACGCCGACATTCCCGTACCCGAGAGGCCACATGATCCCTCGCATCCTGGTCGTCAGCGACAAAGTGGACACCGGCTCCAACGGCCTCGCGGCAGGGCTTGGTCGGCGGGGCGCCGCCGTTACAGCCGTGCCGCTGGCGGCCATCGCATTCGACACCGGCAGCCCGAGCGGACTTTCGATCCCCGGCTTCGGCGGCACGCTGCCCGACGCCGTGCTCGTCCGTTCGATTGCCGCCGGATCGTTCGAAGCGATTACCCGGCGCCTCGGCGTGCTGCACGCGTTAAGCAGACTGTCGGTTCCTGTGTGGAATTCCGCGCAGGCGATCGAGCGATGCGTCGACAAGTCGATGACGACATTCCTCTTGAAAAATGCCGGCCTGCCTACGCCACGCACCTTTGCCGTAGAAGGACTTGCCGTCGCCGAGGAGATCGCGGCGCAAGAGCTTACGCGGGGACCGCTGGTGCTGAAACCATTGTTCGGGGCGCAAGGCCGCGGGATAAAGCTGATCCGCACGCTCTCGGACCTGCCGCCCGCAGAAGAGGTGAACAGCGTCTACTACCTCCAGCAATATGTGTCGCGTGCCGGTCCGCCTTTCCGGGATTTCCGCGTCTTTGTCTGCGCCGGCGAGACCGTGGCGATGATGAGCCGCATCAGTGACGACTGGATCACGAACGTCAACCGGGGTGGCGTGCCTGAACAGGTTTCCGAACATGGCAAGGCGGAACTGGCGTCGCTGGCCGTCGCCGCGTCAGCCGCGGTTGGCGCGGATTTTGCCGGCGTGGACATCGTGCGGGCTGACGACGGCAATCTGTTCATACTCGAAGTGAACAGCATGCCCGCCTGGTCGGGATTGCAATCGGTTGTCACCGTGAACATCGCCGAGGCAATCGCCGATGCCTTGCTGAAACTCCTGGCCGACCGCGCCGAAGCGGCCGCCGCGCCGCGGCCCTACCGTTTTGCCGCGCCTGCGAATTCGTGAGGGCCGGTAGGATGGCGGTTTCGCGTGAATGCCTCCGGGCCAGCTATAAGGACGCCTGCAGGATGGAGATCGAAGCCCTAAAACCGGGCAACGTCCATCTGTTCGCCGACGGACACGGCATGTCCGCCGCCCAGTTCATGACAAGTGCGGAGGTTTCCTCCGGGCCGCTGACCGATCCTCGTCTGCCGGTCGGACAGCGCATGCTGGAGGCGGTGCGCGCGACGCGACTGGCGGTCGCAACCAATACCAATCTCGGAATCATCCTCCTCACAGGGCCTCTGATATGCGCCGCCGAAATGGGCGGTGACAGACTGCGAGACAATCTCGATTCGCTGCTTCGGGCCTTGAATGCGCAAGATACCAAGGCGGTATTCGAGGCGATCGTCACAGCCGCGCCAGGCGGCCTCGGAGAAGCCGCCAACGACGTGCGGCAGGAGCCGAAGGTTCATTTGCTGGACGCGATGCGAGAGGCCGCTGACCGCGACATGATCGCCCGCCAGTACGGCAGCTGTTTCGGCGACGTGTTCGGGGTCGGGCTCGCGGCGCTGGATGGAGCGTTGGCACATGGAGAAACCGGCATGTGGCCGACGGTATTCGTATACATGGCGTTTCTCTCCGGCTTCCCCGACAGCCATGTGATGCGCAAGCACGGCGTTGACGTCGCAAATCAGGCGCGGCAGGAAGCCGTTGCCGTTCAGGCTGCGCTCCATGCCGAGGGCGACGAACCGTCGCGCATTCGTCTGCTCATGGAGTTCGACCGCCGGCTGAAGGCCGACAACATCAACCCCGGCACCTCGGCCGACCTCACCGTGGCTACTCTTTTAGTCCACACCCTCGCCCTCACCTTGCATAATCGCGGCGTTGGTGCTTGACTTCCAAAAGCGGAAGCTGTGCTTCCGCGGCTATCTAGCCAACCGGTCCGGGCAAATCCGGACGCTGCCAACAAGGATAGCTGTCCATCGAGCGCCTGCTCGGTTGCAGCGTCCGTGGACATCATAATTGTGTCTTGGAGGAAATTGGCATGGCAAAAATCTCAAAGGTTATGGTCGGTGAATCGCTGGTGGGAGACGGCAACGAGGTCGCGCATGTCGACCTGCTCATCGGCCCGCGGGGGAGCGCGGTCGAAACGGCATTTTGCAACGCGCTTACCAACAACAAGGACGGCTTTACTTCGCTTTTGGCGGTGATCGCGCCCAATCTTCAATGCAAACCCAACACCGTGATGTTCAACAAGGTCACGATCAAGGGCGCCAAACAGGCGGTCCAGATGTTCGGTCCGGCGCAGCACGCCGTGGCAAAGGCCGTGCAGGACAGCGTTGCGGACGGGACCATTCCGGCCAACGAAGCAGACGACGTGTTCATCTGCGTCGGGGTATTCATCCATTGGGACGCGGCGGACGACGCCAAGATCCAGAAATACAATTACGAGGCGACAAAGGAAGCTATCCAGCGCGCCGTGGCAGGAACCCCGACCGCCGCCGAAGCCACGGCCCAGCGCGACAAGGTCAAGCATCCGTTCGCAGCCTAGACAAGAGACAGCCCCGCACAGGAAAAACCCTCTTCTGAGACGGATGGTCTGTTGCGTCGGCTGAAAAAAGTTCTGGGCTTTTGAAACGTCAACTCCCGAAGGGCGCACGCCCTTCGGGAGTTGACGAGCAACGATGATCAGGCGCCGAGTGACGCGAGGCGGCCGGGCGTGAGCGTAGCGTTGTGCAATGAGGTTGCGACCAGCGCCGCGGCGACGCCCATTGCGGACAAGGCCCTGATATCGTTCTCATCGCGGACGCCGCCGGCCGCGATGACGGCGCGATTTCCGGCCTTGGCCTTGACCTCCTGCAACCGCCCGAAGTCGGGACCGGCGGCCGCACCGACCTTGGCCAGCGTCATGACAATCACCTTTTGCGGCCAAAGCTCGGGCTCATCGAGAAGAGAACGCGGTCCGCAAAAACTATCGCCGACGAAATCAAGCGACAGGATGAGATCGGGATGATCGCGAAAACGCCGCAGCAACATGTCGTCCTGCTGCGATTCAGAGCCCAGAACAGGAGACAGCGAGCGTTCGGCAAGCGCCGCCAAAAGTGTCTTTTCGTCGGCCACGCCGGCATCGACCCAAAGTTCCGGCGGCTCCGCCATCGTCCTCAGCCGGGCGAGTGCGTCGCTGTTTGGCGCACCGCCTTCGATAGCGTCCAGATCTGCGATGTAGAAGGTCGAAAAAGGATAAAGCCCACGCAGTCCTTCAGCGACCGCGACGACATCAGGGCTTCGGCTGAGCGGCGTAACGATCGGCCTGTAGCGATCGCGTTTTCCCTGCTGGGCGCGAACCACCACGCCATCTTTCAGGTCGAGAACCGGAATGATACGCAACGCTTTACTCACCGACCAATTGCCTCCGTCATGAAAGCTTGAAGCGTGGAAAAAAGAAAGGGCATCATTGCCGGTTTCGACATTGGCGGCGCGCATCTGAAGGTGACCCGCGCACAAGACGGTCGCATCGTCGAGGCGGTAACGATCGCAACGCCGCTGTGGCAAGGGCTGCACAAGCTGGCTTCAGCCCTCGACGAAACGGCTCCGATCTACGCGGGTGCGGATCTCAACGCATTCACCATGACAGGCGAACTGTCGGACATCTTTCCGTCCCGCGATGTCGGCGTAGCGGCTCTGCTGGGTCAGATTTCCACCCATTTCCCCACAGACAAAAAGCTGGTCTATGCTGGACCATCCGGCTTCGTCGGGGTCGAGCGGGCAGCGCAGCTAGCCGCCGATGTGGCTTCCGCCAATTGGCACGCGACAGCCTTGTTGGTGGCAAAACTCGCCGGCGATGCCCTGTTCGTCGACATGGGCTCCACCACCACGGATATTATCGCCATCAAGAACGGCGCCGTGGCCAATGACGGCTACACCGATGCCGGACGGCTTCTAACCGGCGAATTGGTCTATACCGGCTTTACTAGGACATTCCTGTTCGGCGTAGCCTCGTCGGCTCCCGTCCATGGCAGGCTAACGCCGCTGATGAACGAGTATTTCGCCTCGATCGCCGACGCTCACCGCATCCTGGGCGTGCTCGACGAGGAGGACGACAGGCACCCTCCCGCCGACGGCAAGGAAAAGACCGTGGACGGCTCGATCGCGCGGCTGGCGCGCATGGTCGGGCGCGACGCCACTGACCTGACCCCGCCGGAATGGGGTGAAGTCGCGCGCTGGTTCAGCGAGCAGCAACTGCGCAAAGTGCACGATGCAGCGGCGCTGGTTGCCGGAACCCTGCCTCGGGATGTCCCGATCGTCGGCGCCGGAATCGGCCGCTGGCAGATCAGGCGACTGGCCGAACGCATGGAACGCAGTTACGTCGATTTCGCCGACATCATCCCCGCCGATGACACCGTTCGCAGACAAGCGAGCAGCGCGGCACCCGCGTCCGCGGTGGCACTTTTGGCTGGATATCCTTCGTAAGCAGTTGGCTGGATATCCTTCGTAAGTAGGTTGCGGCGCTCGCGCCTATGCTCGCGCGTCCTCGCTACCGGAACCTTTGGCGGTCAAGTGATCGCTGACACGCTGCATCAGCCAGCCCCAGGCTTCCTTTTCACCGTCGCCTGCTGTCTTTTCGATGGCGATCGAAAGGTAGGCGATTTCCGCCTCGATCTTGTCGCGCGGCAGCATGCCGAGCCGGCTGACCAGAATGGCCAGCTCAAGCACCGCCGCCTTGGCTCGGTTGAGGCCGGTGAACGGCGCAAGCGCTTCCTCCCGCACCACGCGGCAGAAATAGCGAGGACGCACGCCATTGTCATCGACCGCTTGGACTTCGAGGCCCGAATACGCCAGCGCCGACTCGAGCCTCGGCACCGGAAACCCGTCAACCGGAACGGTTGGCCAATGCTTGCGGCCTGTCAGGCAGCCGGCAAAGACACGCACATCGTCGGTATAATTGGCGATGGCGAACGGCACTTCGGCAAGATTGTCGAGCGTGACCGACGGCCGGAAAGGCGCGATCACCCAACCGTCATTCTCGGCAATGATGCCGATCGGCGCGATGTGGACGTTGCCTGCCTTGTTGACCGTCGTGATGATCGATTCGCGAATGTAGGGCATGATCCTAGCGCTCTTTCCTCGCGCGGAGCGTCTGGCCCGGCTCGGCAAGACGGGTACGGTCGGTTTCGGGAGCCGGCGCGGCAACGCCCCATGCGAGCGGCTCGTCCTGCACATAACGCTTGCCGAGGCGCCACGCGATCTCCGCTTTCATCAGTTCCGCGCCGAGGTAAAAAGCATGTGCACCATCGGCGTTGACATCCAGCCCGGCAAAAAGTTCGAACGTATCCGTGGCAACCGCATGCCCTTTGCTATTGAAAACATGGATGCCGTCCTCCGCTACCGCGATCCGGAAGTTGGCGTCGCGCACCTGGGCCGCCAATGCCTCGATATCGTCGGTGGAGGCTGTGAAGGGCTTGCGATCGTGGATCTGCAACAGCCCTGGGTGATAGCCGCGCGGCAACGCGCCGTCCGTGCAAGCAGCCAACATGACGCGGCGGGCGATATCGTGCTCCTCGATCGTCCGCACCGTGTGTGGGCTGACATGCACCGCCAGCACGTTTCGGATCCGGAGTTCCGAGCAGAGTCCCGTTAAAACGGCGGTCACGCCGGAACTGTCCGCGTCGGTCAATTCGGTGAGATTGCCGGTGCCCATCAGCAATTCGACGTCCGGCCAGCGGCGCCGTGCCTCGATGAAGCGCCCGAGTGAAACGGCGAAGCCGAAATGGATCGGGTCGAGCACGGGATCGGCAATGAAGTCGACACCGGCCTTTTGCGCGGCTTCGATGGCCCGGCCGAGCGAATCCAGATCGCCAGGCGTGGACGGTATCAACACCGCCGTAGCCCTGTGATCGAAGATCAACGGGAGCGTGTTCTCATCGAGGCTGAGAAGATAGTCCGCGCCGGCGCGCGCCCCGATCGCCAGTTCGTCCACGCTCGCCGAATCGACGCTGACCATAAATCCCCGTGCCTTGAGCGCCCGCACAGCCTCCGCCAGCAACGGAAACGGCGTCTCCGGCAGGCAGCCCAGATCGATGACATCGGCGCCGGCCGCAGCCAACATCGAGGCCCTCGCCATCAGCGCCTCGACCGACAGCATCGGCGCATCGACGATCTCGGCGAAGATGCGCATATCGTGACGCGTCAGATCCGGCGGCTTGCCCGCCCGGCCAAGGAAGGCTGGAAGGTCAGCGATCTCGTCGGGGCCGCGCACAAATGGCACGCCGAAATGCTCCGACAGGTGCTCGATGATTCCCCGATAGCGTCCGGGCAGGATGATGCGGTCGACGTCTCCTGTCAGCGTGAGCCGACGCTTCACAATGTCCTCGCTCATCAGCGCGGCGACCTTGACGCCGACGTCGACGATTTCCCACGCGAATTCGGTTCTGCCCAGCCCGGCCAGCAGCCGTTCCAGCCGCGCCTTGGCCAGATGGCCGGTAAGAAAAACCAGCCGCTCAGCCATCGCTTGCGAGTTCGGCCTGGCGCCGTACGAGCGAGGCTTCGAGATCAGCGAGCGACTCGACCACCTGGGTCCGCTCGAAATTCTTCAACTGCTTGGTATTTTCCAGGTCGATCCTGCGCGGATAGACCTTGACCAGCCCGTGCGGTGCCTGGGTCTCGAGTTCCGGCGCGGTGTCGCAAGCAAAGACGATGGCTGGCACACGGCACTTTCCCGCTTGGGCAAAGACATTGGTGGCGAGCGTGTCGGAAATGCCATGCACGCATTTGGCGACCGTGTTGGACGTGGCCGGCGCCACCACGACCGTGTGATAGACACCGTGGTAGAATTCGCCGACCGGGATCGCGCTCGCGGTCTTGTCGTGCAGCACGCGCGTCGTCTCCGGGAAATCAAGTTTAAGCTTGTACATGCGCAGCACTTCGTTGGCGGCCTTCGACACGAAGACATCGCAATGTTCGAGTTGGCGAACAAGTGCGAAGCTCTCCGTAAAAAAATGCCCGGAACCCGTCAGAACCCACGCCCAGCGCGGCACATGCAGCTTCACCATCGGCTATCCCGCCTTCTTTGCCGACGACCCTGTTGAAGCCACGATCCGGATGCCGGGCAACTTGCCCAACGCGAGCATCGCGCCGGCCTCGGCAGCATCCTTCGGACCGGCGAGATGGAAATCGACGCCGTCGGGCAGCATGGCGGCAAAGCCTGGGTCGACAATGCCTCGGGTCCTCAGGCTGTCAGCGGTATCGCCGTCGAAGAACGCACCGGTCTGCTTGATAAGCAACAGCGCGTTCGCGCCAAGCTTGCCGGCAAGCCAGGCGGCCAGAGAATCGGAGGTAATGTCCCACGAGGCCGGAACATCCAGCGCCGGCAGTGCCAGTGACGACGGCAGCCACACCGGAACCTTCCCCGCCTCCAACGCTCGCCCGATCTCGTCCAGCGACCGGGCCGGCGTCAGCCTTTGGTCCCGGTCGAGGATGACATGGCCGAACTGCTCCATGGCCAGGATCGCCATGGCATGAGCGGCGGTGTCGGAAAAATCCATGCGGGTCTGCGTCTCGCGCACATGATCGGCAAAGAGCCCGCCGCCGGGCACGATGACGATCGGCAGCCTGGAACCCGCCAGCGCTGCGATCCAGCTCTTCATCTCCGCCGCATGGGCCGTGCTGCCGCCAAGCTTGACGATGGCCCTTCGGAGCATTTCGGGGCGTTCCTGGCGCGGCCGGAAAACAACGCTTCGGTCTTTTCGGCCAGCAGTGCCGGAGGCCGCGCCGCGTCCCGCCGATTGGCGCTTGCGTTCGATCTCGACGCCGACGCCGCCGGGACCGAGCTCGAGCTTTTCCACCCTTACCGTGACGCGCACGACACGCTGGTTCTCCAGGACGTGCGCTGCCACCTGCTCGGCCAAAGCCTCGCTGAGCTGGATATGGCCCCGCGCGACGATGGTGCGAATGCCGTCCATGATGATGTCGTAGGACAACACATGGCGCATGTCCTCGGGATGGTCGGTGATTTGCAGCACGTCGGCGGTCACATCAAAGCGCACTTTTTGAGTATGGCCATGCTCGAAGCTGTAGGCACCGATCTGAACCGGCAGTACAAAATCCCGCACAAAAATCCTGTCCGTGCCCAGTGCCGAATCGGTGTCCGGCGAATAGCCTCTCGCCGCCAACAGGCGATAGTCGATACTCGATTGACCGCCGGTCGCGGATTCCGCCGGGACCAACTCGCGAATCTGCGAGACCGCCTCGGCGCTGATCGAACTGGTGCGACCGGAATGGCCACACAGCGCCCCCCGAAAGCCGAGAAAATCGGGAGCGAAAGGCAAGAGACGCGGAATATCCGGAGCTTCCAGCGATCCACTCAGGCCGACCATCAGACCGAGCGATTTCGTTCGATCGACGAATCCCGGAATGCGCTCCGGCGGCAGATGATCGAGCAGCCGGCCCTTCCCCTTTTGCGCGGTATCGACCATCACGCCATGGAATCGATGCCTGGCGAACATCGGCAGAAGCTCGAAGTCCGGCGCCAAATCGGCAAACAGCACGGCAATCAGCTTCGTTCGTGCGGCGAGCGGTTCGAGCGCCTGTGCGCAGGCAGAGATATTTGCCGAAGGAAAAAATCCGATCTTCACATAATCGACGCCGGTCGCCGCGATCTCTTCGGCCTTGATGCGGATCGTTTCAGGTTCCATCGGCAGGTCGCCGCAGACCGCGCTGACCGGAGCCCGACCAGCGATGAACGAAATCGTTCGGCGCATGGTTTCCGTGGACACCGCGCCCAGGGCTCCCGCCTTCGGGTCCTTCAGGTCGACGATATCGACACCTCCAGAAAGAGCGATCTCCGCCTCTTCGATGCCGGTGACGCTTGCCAGCATTCTGGTCATTTGAACAGTTTCTCCAGTTTGGAGGACAAGACGTTTTTATAGAGGCGGTCGATAACCCTGCGCCACGTCACGTCGGTGTTGCCACGCGAATTGACGCCGGCGACCTTCCGCACCGTTCCGGCAGGCGCGAAAAGTCCCCCGATAGGGTTTGATAAATTTTGCGGGTCGGCTAAGCTGATCATGGGCACCTTGACTTGGCGCGGGGCCGGCAACCGTCGGACCTTTGCGCAAGAATGGGTAATTACTATCGATGACGAGCGCGGTGCCAGGCACTCTCGCTGCCTTTTTGTGCTTTTTTTCCCTGACCGTCAACTTTTCCGACGCGACAGGCCAGGAAACGGTGGCGAAGCCGGAAAAAGAGACAACTGAAATCAAGATAGGCTATTTGCGGGCCTACGCACCGCAATTGACGCTTTCCATGCTCGACCTGCCGCCACGTGACGAAGGTGTCGCCGGCGCCGAGGTGGCGATCGGCGACAACAACACGACGGGAAAGTTCACCAACCAGAAATTCAGCCTCGACGTGACCGAGATCAAACCCGAAGGCGACGCGGTTCGGGCATTCGAGGACCTGATCGCCAAGGGCGACCGCTATGTGGTCGCCGATCTTTCAGCCAGACAATTGCTGTCGATCGCCGACATCGCCCGCGACAAAGGCGTGCTGATCTTCAACGTCGGCGCCACCGACGACAGCCTTCGCGAGGAGGACTGCCGCATCAACGTTTTCCACATCGCGCCGACGCGCAGCATGCTGGCCGATGCGCTGGCGCAGTATCTCATGGTGAAGAAGTGGCCGAATTGGGTGCTGCTCTATGGATCGCATGAGCAGGATCATCTCTATGCCGATGCGTTGCGCCGTGCGGCAACCCGCTTCGGCGGCCAGATCGTCGCCGAGAAGGAATTCAAGGACACCGGCACAGCCAGGCGCACCGACACCGGCGCCACGCAGATACAGCAGCAGATTTCCGTGTTTACGCAAGACCTGCCGGAGCATGACGTGGTGCTTGTCGCCGACGAAAGCGAGGTTTTCGGAACCTACGTGCCCTATCGCACCTGGACGCCGCGGCTGGTCGCCGGCACGGCCGGTCTGGTTGCATCGTCGTGGCATCCCGCCAGCGAACAATGGGGCGGCATCCAGATGCAGAGCCGCTTCCTGAAGACGACGAGCCGGCGGATGCTCTCCAAGGACATGTCGGCCTGGACGGCGGTGCGTGCCGTCGGCGAGGCCACCACGCGCACCAAGGGCGACGATGCGAAAAAGATCGGCGACTATATACGCTCGGACGATTTTTCGGTTGCTGCTTTCAAGGGGCAGAAGCTGACCTTCCGCAAATGGAACCTCCAGCTTCGCCAGCCGATCTTGCTTGGCGACACCAAGTCGGTCGTCTCGACATCGCCACAAGAGGGCTATCTTCACCAGGTCTCCGAACTCGACACGCTCGGTGTCGATCAGCCGGAAACGAAATGCGCTCTCAAGTAGAGCAATCGGGAGGAATTTGCGTGCAGAAACGAGCTTGCGCATTCGCCATTCTCGCGGCCGGCCTGACAGGCAGCCCGGCATCGGCCTATACGGCCTACGTTTCCAACGAGAAGGACAACACGATGACCGTCGTCGACACGGCGACGATGCAGGTGATGAAGACCGTCGAAGTCGGCCAGAGGCCGCGCGGCATCACCATCTCGCATGACGGCAAACTCGTCTATCTATGCGCCAGCGATGACGATACGGTCCAGATCATCGATACCGCGACACTTGAAATCGTCGGCACGCTGCCATCCGGTCCCGATCCCGAATTGTTCGTCCTCTCGCCTGACGGCAAGACGCTTTATGTCGCCAATGAGGACGATAATCTCGTCACCGCCATCGACGTCGAAAGCAAGCAGGTCCTGGCCGAGATTCCAGTCGGCGTGGAACCGGAAGGCATGGGTGTCAGCCCCGATGGCAAGACCATGGTCAATACCTCGGAAACCACCAGCATGGCGCATTTCATCGACACCGGCACGCATGAGGTGACCGACAACGTGCTGGTCGACACGCGCCCGCGCTTCGCCGAATTCAAGCCCGACGGCTCGCAGGTCTGGGTCAGCGCCGAGGTCGGCGGCACCGTCAGCGTCATCGACAACGCCAAACGCGAAGTGGTGAAGAAGATCCAGTTCGCGATTCAGGGACTGCGGGCCGAAACCATCCAGCCGGTAGGCATCGCCATCAGCGCCGATGGCAAGAAAGCCTATGTCGCGCTTGGCCCGGCGAACCATGTCGCGGTGATCAATACCGACACCTACGAGGTGGAGAAATACATCCTTGTCGGCCAGCGCGTCTGGCATCTGGCCTTCACGCCCGACCAGAAAACGCTGATCAGCACGAATGGCAATTCCAACGATATCACCTTCATCGACACGGCCACCGACGACCCGGTCCAATCGCTCACCGTGGGCCAGCAGCCCTGGGGTGTGGTCATTTCGCCCAAATAGCAGACATATGATCGGGAGGCTCAAGACATGAAACTTTGCCGCAGGTTTTTCTTCGCCGCGCTCGCCGGATTTGTCCTTGCTCCGATCGGAGCAAACGCCGACGATGCAACGCCAAAACCGTCGCGTGCCAGCAAGAACCTGCCGGAATTGATTATCGGTTCGGCCGATTCCACCTATGCCGTCAATCAGAAGGACTTCGAGCTGATCGCCGGCCAAGGCTACCGCTGGAAGATTACCTCCAAAGGCGGTTTCGAATACAAGTTCGTGACCGACCTCTTCCGCAATGTCTGGATGGACCAGATCGTCATCAACGATTTGGAAGTGCATATGGATGGCGGGCCAGCCTGGCTGGAATTCGACGACGCGGGAACGATCCAGGTGCAGTTCCATACCGTTCGCCCGGGCGAATATACCTGGTCGGTTCCCGACCTCGCCGACAAGGGACTGAAGGGCAAGATTACGATCAAGTGAGACAAAAGGCGATCAGGGCGCAGATAGCCAACGCGTCCCGAAGGAGCGACCCGGCATGCAGCATATGAGGACAAGCGGACCGGGGGACGAGGTGGCGGCGCTCGATGTCGGCGCCGTCAGCCATTCCTATGGCCAGAAGCGGGCGCTCAACGACGTCTCCTTCTCGATCGCGCCGGCGACTTTCACCGTTCTGCTCGGCCTCAACGGGGCCGGCAAGACTACGCTGTTCTCACTGATAAGCCACCTCTACGACACGCGTCACGGATCGATCCGCATCTTCGGCCATGACATTCGCCGCGCGTCCGGCGAAGCACTCAGACGGGTCGGCATCGTGTTCCAGGCACGCACGCTCGACCTCGACCTCAGCGTCTACCAGAATCTCTCCTACCACGCCTCGCTGCATGGCATTGGCGGACGCGAAGCTCGCCAGCGCATTGCCGCGCTGCTTGAAACGGTCGACATGCAGGGCCGCCAGCATGACAAGGCACGCAGCCTCTCCGGCGGTCAGATGCGGCGCATCGAAATCGCCAGGGCGCTGCTTCACCGACCTCCCCTGCTCCTGCTTGACGAGGCGACCGTCGGCCTCGACATCGAGTCGCGCGCGGGCATCCTCGCCACCATCCGCAAGCTCGTCCAGGCAGAGGGCATCGGCGTGCTCTGGGCCACGCATCTGATCGACGAAGTCGAAGATGCCGACCATGTCGTCATACTGCGGCGGGGTGACCTGGTCGCGAGCGGCAAGGTGTCGGATGTGATCCGTGCGAACGGCGGAAATTCGCTTCGTGAAACCTTTTCGAAGCTCAGCCGCGTCGATGCGGCGGGCATGGCGGAGACGTCACCATGAGCGCTCCTGCGATGCCCGGAAAGGTCGCCGGCATCATGCCGGCGCGGTCTGAGCCATTCGGCCTGCGCCACTATCTCATTTGCCTGAAAGGCGTCGTCCTGCGCGAGTGCCTGCGCTTCCTGCACCAGCGCGAACGCTTCATTTCCTCGCTGGTCCGGCCGCTCGTCTGGCTGTTCATCTTCGCCGCCGGCTTTCGCCAGGTGCTCGGCGTGTCGATCATCCCGCCCTACAAGACCTATGTGCTCTACGAGGTCTATATCACACCGGGTCTTTGCGGCATGATCCTGCTGTTTTCCGGCATGCAGTCTTCGCTGTCGATGGTCTACGACCGGGAGATGGGCAACATGCGCATCCTGCTGGTCAGCCCGTTTCCGCGTTGGTTCCTGCTGGTGTCGAAGATGCTGGCCGGTGTGGCCGTATCGATCGTGCAGGTCTACGCGTTCTTGATCGTTGCCTGGTTGTGGGGCGTCAAAGCGCCGCCACTCGGCTATCTCTACGTGCTGCCGGCACTGTTCCTGTCGGGCATGATGCTTTGCGCGCTCGGCATGCTCTTGTCTTCGCTGATCAAGCAGCTCGAAAACTTCGCCGGCATCATGAACTTCGTCATCTTTCCCGGCTATTTCGCGTCTCCGGCGCTGTATCCCTTGTGGCGCATCCAGGAGGCGAGCCCCCTGCTCTACAAGATCTGCCTCTGTAACCCCTTCACCTATGCCGTCGAACTGATCCGCTTTGCCTTCTACGGGCAGATCGAATGGCTGTCGCTGGGCGTCGTCGCCGGCTGCACGCTGCTGTTTCTGGGCGGCGCCATCATCGCATACGACCCTTCGCGCGGTTTGGTGATCCGCAAACAGGACATGGGAGGAAACGCCTGATGGCGCGAATGAGGCTTGCTCACACTCTGGTTCTGGTCGCCATGCTTGCCTCGATGGGGAGCGCCGGCGCGGCAAACACTGATCCCGACTGGCCCTGCATGCAGCGTAAGGTGCCACAGCTCTCGCTTGGCCAAATCTGGAATGGGCCGGAGCTTCCTGCGACCGCGAAGGATTGGGCGAAGGATCCCGGCGTGTCGGCGCTTGTCGATGCGGTGGCGGCCCGGCGGACGCCGATTGCCGAAGCTCAGAAGGAGATCAAGGATTTCGCGATTTCCCTGCCGCCCGAGCAGGTCGCACCAAAAATGACGATGCTGGTGCAGGGAATGTTCGATCACATGGACGCCGAGCGTTCGCACGTGATCTCCGGCATCTCCCGCTATGCCCACAAACAGCTGGAAATGGCGGCACAGTTGCGCAAGGAAGCATCCGAAGTCGACGCGCTGCGCGCCAAGGCCGATGCAGATCCCGACGAAGTCGAACGGCGAACCGACCAGCTGAATTTCGCGACGCGAATTTTCAACGAACGCGTCCAGTCGCTGACTTATGTCTGCGATGTGCCGACGATAATCGAGCAGCGGCTTTACCAGTTGTCGAAGACTGTCTCGGAAACGCTCGTCGTGAAGAAATAGACCTTGGCCGCCTGTATCATAACTCCCTGCCAGGCAGCACGCGCCAGCGCTGCACGAAATAACCGGGATGCGTCTCGATCCACCTCGCCACCAGCGGCTGCGCCTGCATGAAGGCAGTCCCGGGATTCATCGCCAGACCGTCTACCATCTGTTCGCGTTGTTCGCAGGTCCGCGGTACATCCGTCAGGCAGACCATCATAACGAGTGTGTAAAGCATTACCCCTTTTCCCCATCGAATTCCCGAACCCTACCCGGGAGGTTTCCGAACAGTCTGCAGGGGTTGCACATACAGATCGCCTACGGGTGTGAAAGGACGCGGCCCCCGCTCTTTCGCACTGCAACATAACATATCGCTTATGTAACACCAACGATCGCGGGCGTTCTCCACCGGACTTTCAGCCGTTACGTTCGTGCAATGTCGTCCCGCCTGTCTGGATACAGCTTTCCGAAAAGGGGCAGGTACATCGCGCCCTTGCGCATCAGGAAATCGTTGAACGTAGCCATCGCCGGCGAGATTGCGTGATCGGTTCGCATCACCGAGAACCATTGCCGGCGGATCGGCATGCCGACAACGTCGAGGATGACAAGCCGGCCTGATTCGGTTTCCGCAGCGATGGTGTGGGCAGAGATGAAGGCGATGCCCAGACCAGCCATCACAGCCTGCTTGATCGTTTCGTTCGAGGCCATCTCGACACCGAGGTCGTCGATGCGTCCAGGCACGTCGCTCAGGAATATTTCCAACGAGATGCGGGTTCCAGAGCCGGGCTCACGAATAAGGAAATGCTCCTCCGCGATCCGCTCCTTGGAGATATCGCGCGCCGCCACCAACGGATGGTCGGGCGGCGCGATGATGACCAGCGGATGATCGCCGAAGACCGAAGCGCGCACCGGAACCTCTTTCGCCGGACGCCCCATCAGCGCGATATCGATGTCGTGGTTCCTGAGGTTGTCGATCGTCTGGGCACGATTGCCGATGGCAAGCCGCATATCGATGTCGGGATGATCCTTCATGAACGCAGCCATCAGCCGCGGCGCGAAATATTTGGCGGTGGAAACGACACCTAGCCTCAGGCTGCCGGTGCGTACGCCCTTGATGGCATCCATCTTGTCTTCGAGCAAACCGAGATGCTCCTCGATAGCCTGCGCCGTCTCGAAGAAAGCCAGACCTGCGGCAGTGGGACGCATGCCGTCTGATGTTCGGTCGAACAGAGCCAGCTGGAATTCTTCCTCCACTTGCCGCAGTTGGATTGTCAACGCTGGAGGAGACAGGCCTAACATCTTGGCCGCGCTGACAATTTTGCCGCACTTGATGATTGCCTGGACGGTCTTGAAATGCTTGAGCGAGAGGTTCCTCATGCCGCATAATAAATTATTTTTAATGAGTCGGTAAAGTTATTGAATTTTACTTATCTACCGACCTTTGTTTCCATTCCTCCAGTCCATCCGCTCCGAGGAGATGCGGCCGGACCGGGAGGTTACGATGCCAGCGGCAACGCTCGACGCTTTTCTGAACTCCTATCTCGGCCAGCCTGACGAATTCCGCTCGGCAGTTGTGACGACCGTCCGTCAGTTGACACAGGCCGCCATCAAGGTCCGCAACACCATCAACCAAGGGGTACTCGGCGCCGCCTTTGCCGAAACCCGTGGCGCCAATGCCGACGGCGACGTCCAGAAGGATCTCGACGTCTTCTCCGACGACATCTTCCTCGACGCCATGCGCCGCGCGCCGGTCGCGCTTTACGCCTCAGAGGAGCTGGAGCAGCCGGTCCTGCTCGACAGGCAAGCGCCACTCGCCATTGCGATCGACCCGCTCGACGGCTCTTCCAACATCGACACCAACGTGTCGATCGGAACGATCTTCTCGCTCCTGACCGCAACTGGCGCGCCGGACGCTGATCCGGCCGCCTCTTTCTTGCAGGCGGGCGTGAACCAGCTAGGCGCCGGTTTCTTCATCTATGGGCCGCAGCTGGCACTCGTCCTGTCGCTCGGCAGCGGCACGCATGTCTTCGTCTTCTCGACAAGGCTAGGCACCTTCGTCCAGGCCTATGAAAGCCGGATCATTCCGCAACGGACTCAGGAATTCGCCATCAACGCCGCCAACTACCGGCACTGGGACGAGGCGGTGCGGCTCTATGTCGACGACTGCCTGGAGGGCACCGAAGGTCCGCGCGAGAAGGATTTCAACATGCGGTGGATCGCCTCTCTGGTCGCCGACTGTTACCGCATATTGATGCGCGGCGGCGTTTTTCTCTACCCCGGCGATCGGCGCAAGGGCTATGGTCAGGGACGGCTGCGCCTCGTCTACGAGGCCAACCCGATGGCCTATCTCATAGAACAGGCTGGTGGTGCCGCCACCGACGCGATCACCCGCATCCTGGAAATCGAACCCGAGAGCCTGCATCAGCGCGTGCCGATGATCTTCGGGTCGGCGCGGGAAGTCGCGCGCATCACCCGCTACCACACGGAGCCGAGCAACATCGGTGAGCGTGCGCCGCTGTTCAGCCGCCGCGGCCTGTTCAGAGCCTGAGCAGCACCATGTCAGCCAAGCACCCCATCATCACCATCACCGGGTCGTCGGGCGCCGGCACGACCTCGGTCAAGCGCATCTTCGAGCTGATTTTCCGGCGCGAGAACATCGAGGCCGCTTTCATCGAGGGCGACGCATTCCACCGCTACGACCGCGCGGCGATGAAGGCAAAGGTGGCCGAGGAGGAAAAGGCCGGCAACCCGAACTTCACCCATTTCAATGCCGCGGCCAACGAACTCGGAATTCTCGAAGAGGTGTTCGCGGAATATGGCCGCCGGGGAACCGGCAAGACCCGCACCTACATTCATGATGAGGAAGAGGAAAAGCAGCACGGCACGCCACCGGGAACCTTTACCGAATGGCGCGAATTTGCTCCCAGCGACCTGCTCTTCTACGAGGGGCTGCACGGCTGTGTCGTCACCGACGCGATCAATTTGGCCAAGCATGCGGATCTCAAGATCGGCGTCGTGCCGGTCATCAATCTCGAATGGATCCAGAAGATCCATCGCGACCGTTCGACACGCGGCTATTCCACCGAGGCGGTGATGGACGTGATCCTGCGCCGGATGCCCGACTATGTCCGCTACATTGTCCCGCAATTCTCGCAGACCGCCATCAATTTCCAGCGCGTGCCGATCGTCGACACGTCCAACCCGTTCATCGCGCGCTGGATCCCGACGCCCGACGAATCGATGCTGGTTATCCGCTTCGCCAATCCGCGCGGCATCGATTTTCCGTATCTGCTGTCGATGATCCACGACTCGTTCATGTCGCGGCCAAATTCCATCGTGGTGCCAGGCAACAAGCTCGATCTTGCCATGCAGCTGATCCTGACGCCGCTCATCCTGCAATTGGTTGAACGCAAGAGCCGTGTGTCGTGAGGAGGATGCAATGACCAGCCAAACAGCACTGAAGCCCGTCACCACAACCGCTCCCGTCTCGGAGCGCGACATGGCGAACGCCATTCGCGCGCTGGCGATGGACAGCGTCCAAAAGGCGAATTCGGGTCACCCTGGCATGCCGATGGGCATGGCCGATGTCGCAACGGTGCTGTTCAACCGCTTCATCAATATCGATCCGTCGAGGCCGGATTGGCCCGACCGTGACCGTTTCGTGCTTTCAGCCGGCCACGGCTCGATGCTGCAATACGCGCTGCATCATTTGCTCGGCTATGAAGACATGCAGGTCGAGGAATTGCAGCGATTTCGGCAGTTGGGCAGCCGCACCGCCGGGCATCCGGAATACGGCCATGCGCTTGGCGTGGAGACCACCACCGGACCGCTCGGACAGGGCATTTCCACGGCGGTCGGCATGGCGCTGGCGGAACGCATGCTTGCCGCCCGCTACGGTGCCGATCTGGTCGATCATCATACCTATGTGATTGCGGGCGACGGCTGCCTTCAGGAGGGAATCAGTCACGAGGCGATAGACCTTGCTGGTCACCTGAAGCTTTCCCGCCTGATCGTCTTCTGGGACGATAATGCGATTTCCATTGACGGGCCGACCTCCCTCTCCACGTCGATGGACCAGCCGGCGCGCTTCAAGGCCGCCGGCTGGGATGTCCAAAGTGTCGCCGGGCACGACATGGAAGCAGTCGCCGCGGCAATCGAGGCGGCGCGGCGGTCGGATCGGCCATCGCTGATTGCCTGCCGCACAGTGATCGGCATGGGTGCCCCCAATCTCGGCGGTTCGGAGAAAACGCACGGCGCACCGCTGGGTGAAGCAGAGATCGCCGCGACACGCGAAAACATCGGCTGGGCCCACGCGCCGTTCGAGGTGCCGGATGATATCCTTTTCGCCTGGCGCGAGATTGCCGGTCGCGGCGAAGCGATGCGGCGCGCCTGGGAGCCGCGGCTCGCCGCCTCGCCGCGGCGCGAGGCTTTTGAAAACGCCGTCGCCGCCGAACTGCCCGACACGGTCTTCGACGCGCTCGAAGCCTTTCGTCGCGAACATGTCGAGAAGGCAACCAAGGTGGCGACGCGAAAAGCCTCCGAGATGGCGCTGGAGGTCATCAACGGCGCAACGGAATTGACCCTCGGCGGCTCGGCCGATCTGACGCACTCGAATCTGACTATCACCAAGGGCATGAACCGCATTGCGCCGAGTGACTATGCCGGCCGCTACATTCACTACGGCATTCGTGAGCACGGCATGGCGGCCGCCATGAACGGCATCGCGCTGCATGGAGGTTTCGTGCCCTATGGCGGTACGTTCCTGTGCTTCGCCGATTATGCGCGCGGCGCGATACGGCTCTCGGCGCTCATGGGACAGCGCGTCATCTATGTGATGACACACGATTCCATCGGCCTCGGCGAGGACGGCCCGACGCACCAGCCGGTCGAGCACCTTGCGATGCTGCGGGCCACGCCTAATCTCAACGTCTTCCGCCCGGCGGATGTCATCGAAACGGCGGAGTGCTGGGAACTCGCGCTAAAGAGCAAGGATCGGCCGAGCGTCCTGGTGCTGTCGCGCCAGAACCTGCCGATGCTGCGTCGGTCGCACAGCGACGAGAACCGCTCCTGCCAGGGCGCTTACATTCTGCGCGAGCCGCCAAAGCACCGCGCCGTCACCCTGATCGCCACCGGCTCGGAGGTCGAGATCGCGGTTGCTGCCGCCGAAAGGCTGGAGACCGAGCATGGCGTCGCCGCCGCCGTCGTGTCGATGCCGTGCTGGGAGCTTTTCGAGGAGCAGGAAAGCGCCACCCGCAAGGCCGTCCTCGGCTCGGCGCCGCGCGTCGGGGTCGAAGCGGCAGCCCGGCTGGGCTGGGACCGCTGGATCGGCGAGACCGGCGCTTTCGTCGGCATGACCGGCTTCGGCGCCAGCGCCCCTGCCCCCGACCTCTACCGGCATTTCAACATCACGTCCGAAGCGGTTGCTGCAGCGGCGCTGAAGCTCATCATCTAGGAGGATCCACAATGGCTCGCATCACCCTTCGCCAGCTTCTCGACCATGCCGCCGAGCACGGCTACGGCGTACCGGCGTTCAACATCAACAACATGGAACAAGGCCTCGCCATCATGGAGGCGGCCAAGGCCTGCGACGCGCCTGTCATCATCCAGGCCTCACGTGGCGCCCGGTCCTATGCCAACGACATCATGCTGGCCAAGATGATGGAGGCATTGACCGAAATCCACCCGGCCATCCCGCTATGCATCCATCAGGACCACGGCAACAGCGAGGCCACCTGCCTTTCCGCGATCCGCCATGGCTTCACCTCGGTGATGATGGACGGATCCTTGATGGCGGACGCCAAGACGCCGGCAAGCTACGACTACAACGTTGCCATAACCGAACGCGTCGCACGCATGGCGCATTGGGTCGGCGCTTCCGTCGAAGGCGAACTGGGCGTGCTCGGCTCGCTGGAAACCGGCCAAAGCGAGGCAGAGGATGGCCACGGCGCCGAGGGCGCGCTCTCCCACGACCAACTCTTGACCGATCCAGATCAGGCGGTCGATTTTGTGACTGCAACCCAGGTCGACGCGCTGGCGATTGCCTGCGGCACTTCGCACGGCGCCTACAAATTCACCCGCAAGCCGGACGGCGACATCCTGGCCATGCAGGTGATCGAGGCGATCCACGAGAAGCTGCCCAATACGCATCTGGTCATGCACGGCTCTTCCTCGGTGCCGCAGGAGCTGCAGGACATCATCAACAGATATGGCGGCGAGATGCCCCAGACTTTCGGCGTTCCGGTCGAGGAGATCGAGCGGGGCATCCGCTACGGCGTGCGCAAGGTCAACATCGACACCGATTGCCGCATGGCCATGGCCGGACAGTTCCGCCGCGTCGCGACGGAAAACCCGCGCGAGTTCGATCCCCGCAAATTCCTGAAACCCGCCATGGATGCCTTGCGCGACCTTTGCCGGGACCGCTTCGAGCGTTTCGGTACGGCGTCCAACGCCTCGAAGATCAAGGTCATCGCCATGGACGAGATGGCGAAACGTTACGCCGCGGGAAAACTCGATCCCCATATCGCAACCGCGAAAGCCGCCTGAGCAACAAACAGGAGACCTGTCATGAACAAGATCGACATACTGCCAGCGGGGACGCTCAAGGAAGGCAAGGAACGCTACAAGTCAGGGGTCATCCCCTACAAGAAGATGGGCTATTGGGAGCCTGACTACAGGCCCAAGGAAACCGATCTGATCGCCATGTTCCGGATCACGCCGCAACCCGGTGTCGACCACGAGGAGGCGGCGGCCGCCATCGCCGGTGAATCCTCCACCGCGACGTGGACCGTGGTGTGGACCGACCGGCTGACAGCTTGCGAGCTCTATCGCGCCAAGGCGTTCAGATCCGAGCCGGTGCCGAACACCGGTCCCGGAACCAAGACCGAGCAACAGTACTTCGCCTACATCGCCTACGACCTCGACCTGTTCGAGCCGGGCTCGATCGCCAACCTGACCGCATCGATCATCGGCAATGTGTTCGGCTTCAAGGCAGTCAAGGCGCTGCGGCTGGAAGACATGCGTATCCCGGTGGCGTATCTCAAAACTTTCCAGGGGCCGGCGACCGGCATCGTGGTGGAGCGTGAGCGGCTCGACAAATTCGGCCGGCCGCTGCTCGGCGCGACGACGAAGCCGAAGCTCGGCCTGTCGGGCCGCAATTACGGCCGCGTCGTTTACGAAGCGCTGAAGGGCGGCCTCGACTTCGTCAAGGACGACGAGAACATCAACTCGCAGCCCTTCATGCATTGGCGCGACCGCTTCCTCTACTGCATGGAGGCCGTGAACAAGGCGTCGGCTGCCACCGGCGAGGTCAAGGGCCATTATCTCAACGTCACCGCCGGCACGATGGAGGAGATGTACGAGCGCGCCGAATTCGCAAAACAGCTTGGTTCCTGCATCGTCATGATCGACCTCGTCATCGGCTACACGGCGATCCAGTCGATGGCCAAGTGGGCACGCCGCAACGACATGATCCTGCACCTGCACCGTGCCGGCAACTCGACCTATTCGCGCCAGAAGAACCACGGCATGAATTTCCGCGTCATCTGCAAATGGATGCGCATGGCCGGCGTCGACCACATCCATGCCGGCACGGTGGTCGGCAAGCTGGAAGGCGACCCGCTCATGATCAAGGGGTTTTATGACACGCTGCGCGAGGAGCGCACGCCGCAGAACCTCGAAACCGGGCTGTTCTTCGATCAGGACTGGGCCTCGCTCAACAAGGTGATGCCCGTCGCCTCGGGCGGCATCCATGCCGGCCAGATGCACCAGTTGATCCACTATCTCGGCGAGGACGTCATCCTTCAGTTCGGCGGCGGCACAATCGGCCATCCGGACGGCATCCAGGCAGGCGCGACGGCCAATCGCGTCGCCTTGGAAGCGATGATCCTGGCCCGCAACGAGGGGCGGGATTATTTGCGCGAAGGGACCAAGATCCTCGAACAGGCGGCCAGATGGTGCACGCCGCTGAAGGCTGCCCTGGAGACCTGGAAGGACGTCACCTTCAACTACGAATCGACCGACACGGCCGACTTCGTGCCAACCGCAACGCCCAGCTTCTAGACGAAAGGAACCATCGTCATGATGACCAATCCGGGAAACAAGGTCACGCAGGGACAGTTCTCGTTCCTGCCCGACCTGACCGATGAGCAGATTTCGGCGCAGATCAAATACGCGCTGAAGAACCATTGGGCGGTCAGCGTCGAGTACACGGACGATCCGCATCCGCGAAACACCTATTGGGAAATGTACGGCAACCCGATGTTCGACTTGAAAGATCCGGCGGGCATACTGCTCGAGGTCGACGCTTGCCGGAAAGCCTGTCCGAACATGTATGTGCGGATAACCGCCTTCGATTCGACCAAGGGCTGGGAAGCGCCGCGCATGTCGTTCATTGTCAACCGGCCTCCCAGCGAACCCGGGTTCCGGCTGCTGCGCCAGGAGCGCGACGGCCGCAGCCAGGGTTATTCGATCGTGCCTTATGCGACCGACAGGCCCGAAGGCGAGCGGAGCTAGCCGAACCATGCTGAATGCGATGACCAAGGACGCTGCCGCACAGGACGCGACGGTTGATCTGCAGGCCGAGTTCGAGGCGTCCAATATCGACGAGGTGATGGACAAGCTCGACCGGGAACTCGTTGGCCTGAAGCCGGTCAAGACCCGCATCCGCGAGATCGCCGCTCTCCTTCTGGTCGACCGGCTTCGCCGCAAGTTCGGGCTGACCTCGGGCGCCCCGACGCTGCACATGAATTTCACGGGAAATCCCGGCACCGGAAAGACCACCGTGGCGCTGAGGATGGCCGAAATCCTGCATCGTCTCGGCTATGTCCGCGAAGGCCACATGGTCGCCGTGACACGCGACGATCTCGTCGGCCAGTATGTGGGCCACACCGCGCCCAAGACCCGCGAGGTGATCAAGCGTGCCATGGGCGGCGTGCTTTTCATCGACGAGGCCTACTATCTCTACAAGCCCGAGAACGAGCGCGACTACGGCCAGGAATCGATCGAAATCCTGTTGCAGTGCATGGAGAACAATCGTGACGATCTGGTTGTGATCCTTGCCGGCTACAAGAACAAGATGGACCGCTTCTTCGACAGCAATCCCGGCATGCGTTCGCGCATCGCCCATCACCTCGATTTCCCCGACTATGGCGTCGGCGAACTGAAATCGATCGCCGAGATTATGCTCGCGGAGCAGAATTATCGCCTCAGCGAGGCGGCGTCCCAGGCGCTCGAAGAGTATCTTCCGATCCGCATGAGGCTGCCGCATTTCTCCAACGCGCGTTCGGTCCGCAATGGGCTCGATCGGGCGCGGCTGCGGCAGGCCAACCGGCTTTTCGCATCGCGCAGCAGGGTGTTGACCAAGGCCGATCTTATCACCATCGAGGAATCCGACATTCGCGGCAGCCGCGTGTTCGCGGAAGGCAAACTCGAAGGCGAACCGGAGACGAAGATGCGCTGACAGGATGAAACCGGCTGGCGCAGAGACCAACACCGCAGACAGGATTGGAGACGACAACCATGGTCACCAGGACAATCATCGCACCTTCCGTGCTTTCCGCGGATTTCTCGCGGCTCGGCGACGAGGTCGAAGCTGTCGTGCGGGCTGGTGCCGACTGGATCCATCTCGACGTGATGGACGGCCACTTCGTGCCCAACATCACCTTCGGTCCGCCGGTGATCAAGGCTATCCGCGACCGAACGGACAAAATCTTCGACTGCCATCTGATGATCGCGCCGGCCGACCCCTATCTGGCCGCCTTCGCCGACGCCGGTTGCGACATCATCACGGTGCATGCAGAGGCCGGGCCGCATCTCGATCGTTCCCTGCAGGCGATCAAAAACCTCGGCAAGAAGGCCGGCGTATCGCTGAATCCTTCGACGCCGGAGAGCGTCATCGAATATGTGCTCGACAGGCTCGATCTGGTGCTTCTGATGACGGTCAATCCAGGCTTCGGCGGCCAGGCTTTCATTTCCGCGGTCCTCGAGAAGATCAGGCGAATCAAGGCACTGGTTGGCCGCCGCCCGATTGACATCGAAATCGATGGCGGCGTCACGGCCGAAACCGCCCCGCTGGTCGCCGCGGCCGGCGCCAATGTGCTGGTCGCCGGGTCGGCCGTGTTCAAGGGGGCCACCGAGGCGGCCTATCGCGCCAACATTGGAACCATCCGACAGGCGGCCGACGGTGCGATCCGGAAAGCCGCGTAAACCATTCCATCGGAGGCAAGCATGGCGGCCGTCCCCCCTGTCTGCGATTTCGGCTGGCGCGCCATCGATGCCGTTTTGCCCGGCGTCGACGGCAGGTCGCATTCGATCTTCAGCCAGGCCGGCCCGAACGGCCTGGTCGTGGCCTTCATCTGCAATCACTGCCCTTATGTGAAGGCGGTGATTTCACGTATCGTGCGCGATGCCAACGACCTCAAGGCCGAAGGTATCGGCTTTGTCGCGATCAACTCGAACGATGCCGACACCTACCGGGAGGATTCCTTCGACCAAATGAAGCTCTTCGCCACGACAAACGGCTTCAGCTTCCCTTACCTGCACGACCAGCGCCAAACTGTAGCGCGCGATTACTCAGCCGTGTGCACTCCCGATTTCTTCGGGTTCAACAGCGAGTTGGGACTGCAATATCGCGGTCGGCTGGACGCCTCGCGACGAGAAGCCGGAGCGCCCGGGCTGAGACGCGATCTGTTCGAGGCGATGAAGCAGGTTGCCCGAACCGGCGACGGGCCGCTGGACCAGGTCGCCTCGATCGGCTGCTCGATCAAGTGGAAGGATGCCGCATGAACGTCGGCGCAGGCAGGCCGCTTCGATCGCCGAAGGCGATCCTGTTCGACCTCGACGGCACACTGGTCGACTCGGCACCGGACATAGCGGCCGCCGTCAACGAGTTGCTGGCCAGCCGCGATCTGCCCCCGCTGCGCCTGGATCGGGTCAAGGCCATGATCGGCGGCGGTGTCAGGAAATTGATCGAGCGAGCCTTCGCGGCGTCGGGAGCGCCACTGCTCGGCAACGCTCTCGATGAGGCAAACCGCGTCATGGCGCCTATCTACCGCCGGCATCTGACCGGCCTGACAAGGCTGATGCCTGGCGTCAGGGAGGCTCTTACCCACTTTCATTTGGGCGGAGTAAGCATGGGGGTGGCAACCAACAAACCGCAGTTGGCGACCCGCGAAATCCTGCTTCATTTCAGATTGACGGAATATTTCGGTGCGATCGTTGGCGGAGACGCGGTGACATACCTGAAACCGGCGCCAGATGCCCTGCTGCTGGCGTTGGCACAGCTTGGTGTCGACCCGGGTGACGCGCTGCTGGTCGGGGACAGTGGTGTTGACCTGGGTGCCGCACGCGCCGCCGGCATGCCCGTCATTCTGTTGCGCGGCGGCTACAGCCACATTCCGGTGGAAGAGCTTGGCGCCGACCTTGTTTGCGACAGCCTTTTCGATCTGCCTTCAGCAATGCAGAGGCTGCAAGCCGATGCGTGATCGAGGCGAACGCCGGCCGAACGCAAGTTCGAACGGCCGGCGGCGGCCTATTTCGAAAATTGCTTCAGATAGGCGATGACATTGGCGATGTCTTCGTCCTGTTTGAGGCCGGCAAACGTCATCTTTGTTCCTTTGACCATGGCCTTGGGATCGTGAAGGTAAGTCTTCAGCGTCTGTTCATCCCATTTGACGCCGGACTTGCCTGCCGCGACCATCGCCTGAGAATAGCTGAACCCCGGGTGCGTGCCGGCCGTTCGGCCGATGACGCCGTTCAACGACGGGCCGACCTTGTTCTTGTCCTGGTCGGCGACATGGCAGACCTTGCATTTGGCGAAGACCTTCTCACCCGCCGCCGCATCCTGTGCCTGGGATTGGCTCGCGATGAAGGGCACAACGGACATGACTGCGAAAAATGCGATTGCGCGCATGGCATTTCCTCATTGATCGTCTGGGTGCCCTGGACGATTTGCGCATGCCGATCCTTTGATCCGTCGGCATGCGCCTTACGCGGTGGAGTGGAAATTCCGCTTCTCCCGTGGAGCCGCGCCGCGTGACTCGGAAGCTAATTGGCATGTTGTGAAAGTCAATCGTACAAAGGTTTAGAGGCCTGGGTGCTCAAGAGACCCCTCCATTCGTCTTTGTTGACGGTGATCCGGCGAGCGCGTAGCTTGACCTCATTCCGGTTTCTCCATTGGCACCTCGGGAAATCCGGCAAGTGGCGATTTGTCCTGGCTCCTGGTTGGACTGGACTCGCCGAGATGGGCGTTTGGGAACGCGCAAGAGGTGCTGAATGGACATGGTCGATCTCATATTGACGGTTTGCCTCAGCGCCAATCCGAGCAATTGCCGAGACGAACATCTCTATTTCGAGAGCCGCGGCACTCTGTTCCAATGCATGATCCTTGCTCCCAGCGAAATCGCCAAATGGTCTCAAGAACACCCTACGCTCAAGGTCATGCGCTGGAAATGCGCATTTCCGAGCAAGGAACGAGCCATCTGATTTGGCAGCGCGGAACCCTGGGGAGGAGGTGTCATGATGGTTTCACGGCGCATGACGCTGCGTCTGGCGGTTCTCGGGACAGCCGCTGTTCTTGCTACCAGGCCGGCCGTTGCGGCAGCCAGGATTCGCCTCGGTGTGCTGAAGTTTGGAACCGTGAGTTGGGAACTCGATACGCTAAGGCAGCACAAATTCGATGCCGCGAACGGGATCGATCTGGAGATCATCGACTTTGCCGGCGAGGATGCAACCAATGTCGCGATGTTGGCTGGCGGGATCGACATGATCGTCTCCGACTGGCTGAGGGTCTCGCGCCAGCGCTCCGAAGGCGGCGACCTCACATTGACCCCCTATTCCACCGCCGTGGGGGCGATCATGGTGAAGGAGGGTTCGCCGATCCGGACGGTCGCCGATCTCAAGGACAAGAAGATCGGCGTCGCCGGCGGTCCGCTCGACAAGAGTTGGCTGCTTATACAAGCACTGACCAGGCGCGATCTCGGCGTCGACCTGTCGGCAACCAACGACATCGTCTTTGGCGCGCCGCCGCTGATTTCGGAAAAGGCGATACAGGGCGAACTCGATGCAGTGCTGAATTTCTGGCATTTTTGCGCCCGTCTCGAGGCCAATGGCTTCCGTCGATTGATCGGCGTGAATGACGCGGCAAAGACGCTCGGGGCTCTGGGACCCGTGTCGGCGCTCGGTTACGTCTTCCATGACCAATGGGCAAACGAGAACCCCGACGCCGTCAGGGGTTTCGTGAGGGCGTCCGCGCAAGCCAAGGACTTGCTGGCCAGATCCGATGACGAATGGCTGCGCCTGGCGCCGATCATTCGCGCGGAAGGCAAGGAACTGGAAAAACTGCGCGATCGCTACCGCCAGGGCATTCCCAGACGGTCGGTCGCCGAGGAAGCGGCCGACGCCGGCAGGCTATACCATGTGCTGGCGGCGATCGGCGGCGCGAAACTGGTCGGCAGCGCGCCGGAGATGGCGCCCGGCACGTTCTGGCAGGAACCCCGGAAATGACCGCATTGGAAACCGGCGGCACGCGTGATGCCCCGCCGAGCATGTCCGGCCGACGCAGCCTGGCGACGGCACTGGTGCCCGCGCTGACCGTATCGGTTTCCCTGCTCGGGCTTTGCCTGCTGTGGAACCTTGCGGCAAGCGTCTGGCCAAGCCGTGCCTTTCCAGGACCTGGGCAGGTCTGGCAGGTGCTTCTCAGGGAGGCTGCGAACGGCGACCTTTTTTACCATCTCGGCGTGACCCTCGGCAGGGTCGCCGCGGCATATATCGTCGCAATGATCATAGGATCCGTCATCGGCGTTTTGCTCGGCAGCTATCGTCGTGTCGACCGTTTTTTCAACCCGTGGGTTATCCTGTTCCTCAACATCCCGGCGCTGGTGGTCATCGTCCTCGGCTACATCTGGTTCGGCCTCAACGAGGCGGCTGCGATCGGCGCGGTGGCGGTGAACAAGATCCCGAATGTCGTGGTGACGATGCGTGAAGGCGCCAGGACGCTTGATCCAAGTTACGCCGAAATGGCCACCGTCTATCGCTTCGGCCGCCTTGATCGAATCCGCCATATCCTGCTGCCGCAATTGCAGCCCTATCTTGCCGCCGCGTCGCGATCCGGAATCGCCCTCATCTGGAAGATCGTCCTGGTCGTCGAACTGCTCGGCCGCTCGAACGGTGTCGGCTTCCAGATCCATCTCTATTTCCAGCTCTTCGACGTCGCCGCCATTCTTGCCTATACGCTGGCTTTCGTGGCGGTGATGCTTGTCATCGAACTTCTCCTGGTGCAGCCCGTTGAACGACATGCAACCCGTTGGCGCCGTCGTCCCGCTTAAGGTCGACATCGCCGAAAAGATCTTCAGATCCGCGCGAGGCGTCTCGATCACGGCGCTTCAGGATCTTTCCTTCGAGGTCCGGCAAGGCGAATTCGCCTGCTTGCTGGGACCATCGGGCTGCGGCAAAACCACGACGCTGCGTATCCTGCTCGGCTTGGACAAAGACTTTTCCGGCTCCTTCCAGTTGCCGCAAGGAGGTTCGAACCGCATCGCCGCCGTATTCCAGGAACCGACTCTGCTGCCGTGGCGAACGGTGGAGCAGAATGTCAGGCTGGCGTTGCCGAAAAGCTTGAGAGCAAAAAATCTCGACGGGCTGTTCGACACGCTCGGCCTCGCCGGCATGCGCTCGCTCTATCCTGCCGAACTGTCGCTCGGCCTTGCGCGCAGGGCAGCGCTTGCCAGGGCTTTCGCCACGGAGCCGGCGGTGCTTTTCCTGGACGAACCCTTTGTCTCGCTCGACGAACAGACCGCCGAGCGGCTTCGGCATCTGCTTTTGACCGTGTGGTCGGCACGGCCAACGACCGCCTTGATGGTGACGCACAATCTACGCGAGGCACTGATGCTGTCGGACCGCATCATCGTGCTCGCGCCGCGGCCAACCCATGTGCTCGGCGTGTTCGACGTACGGTTGCCACGGCAACAGCGCAATTCGCAGGTGATGAGCGACCTTCTGCGGTCGTTCCATCATAGATTTCCGGACGTCACCTGATCGCCTGCAGGCGAAATGCATATCGGAGGCCTTCATGTCGATCGATCGGCTAAGACGCAGGCTTGTGAGTGGCTTCGCCTGTACCGCCGCCAGCGCCGCCTTGCTGCCGTGCTGCCTCGGACGAGCCGTTCTGGCCGCAGGCGGCAGTTCTCGGTTCTCGCTCAGGCAAATCGCCGACGGCCTCTTCGCCTTCCAGGGGGCGGATGAATTGATGACCGCCGCCAACGACGGTGCGATCTGCAATCTGGGCGCCGTCGTCGGCACCGATGCTGTTGCCGTCATCGACAGCGGTGGCAGCCTGATCGAGGCGCAGGCCTTTCTCGCCGCGATCGGAAAGGTAACAGCAAAGCCGGTTCGCTTCCTGGTCAACACCCACATGCACCCCGACCACATCTTCGGCAATGCGGCATTCCGGGAAATCGGCGCGACCATCGTCGGTCACCGTAATCTGCCGCGCGCCCTCGACGCGCGTGGCGCGTTCTATCTGCACAACTATCGCGAACAGCTTGGCGAGGCGCTGATGGAGGGGGTCGAGATCGTCTCGCCGACCATGCTTGTCGACGATCACCTGCAACTCGACCTCGGCGGGCGCATGATCGAACTGCGGGCATGGAAGGCGGCGCACACCGACAACGACCTGACCGTATTCGATACCGTGACCAGAACGCTCTTTGCCGGCGATCTCGTGTTCATGGGCTCCTTGCCGACGCTCGACGGATCACTGCTTGGATGGCTCCGCCAGATGGATGCGCTCACCGCGATCGACGCCGCGCGCGTCGTTCCAGGTCATGGCCCTATAACGGCTGACTGGCCACAGGCGCTGGCGGGGGAACGACGCTATTTCGAGGTTCTGGCGCGCGATATCCGCAAGGCGATCGTCGACGGAACGCCGCTGCGCGAAGCAGTCAAAACCGCTGGCGAAAGCGAACGGGACAATTGGCATCTGTTCGACGACTACAACGAGCGCAACGCAACGGCCGCATTCGCCGAACTCGAATGGGAATAGACGACGCCGACATGCGCCAGACAGCTGTAAGGCACGGCGATTTGCCAAGGCGTCGCCAAAGGCTTATCCTCAACGCCAGCCTGGGCACCACCTCTCTTGCATTGGTGGAGGCATCGAAATGCAAAACCACGCTTACTCGGGCCGGCAGCTCGCCTTGCCGCTCGCATCCGTTTTCGCCGCGATCATCTTGACCATCGGCACGTTGCTCGGCTCCTCGGGAGCCGCCAACGCACAGCAAACAACCGCGTCCTCGGACAGGATCTGGCATGACTTGAAGGGCGACGTGTTCGGCGATCGGGCAATTCTGGTCGATACCGGCGTCGTCCGGATCGAAGCGCCGAAGCGGGCGCAGGATGCCGCCATCGTGCCCGTTGACATCTATCTCGATCCAGCCAAGGCGCCGGACGGCATCAAATCCGTTACCCTGATCATCGACGCCAACCCTGCACCGGTGGCGGCAACATTCCAGCTCGGCAAGGATGCCGGCGTGACGCATCTGTCGACGCGCGTGCGCGTCAACGACTATTCCTATCTGCGTGCGATCGCTGAGACGCAGGGCGGCCAACTCCATATGGCGCAGACCTTCGTCAAGGCATCAGGCGGATGCTCCGCCCCTGCGGTCAAGAACCAGGACGAGGCCAACGCGACGATGGGTCAGATGAAGCTGCGCCAGTTCCCGCCCAAAGAGACGATGACCAAGACTGAGGAACTGCAGTTGATGATCCGGCACCCTAACAATTCGGGGCTGCAGCGGGATCCGCTGACCCAGTATTTCATACCAGCGCATTTTGTCCAGAAACTGTCGATCTCCCAAGCCGGCCAGCCGATCCTCTCCATGGAAGGTGGAATATCGATTTCGGAAGACCCCAATTTCCGATTCGATTTCACCGTGCACGGCAACGGCGAAATCCAGGTTGAAGCGATCGATACGGATGGCAAAACGTTTCGCAATCAGTGGCCGCTGGAGACCGCGGGACTCTGAAGTATCGATATCTTGCGCCGGACTGCCGGGGGCTTGCCAGCTTGATCCCGAAAGTGGAGCTTGTTTCGGGAAGATACTGTCCAGACAAAGGATGGAACTCCATCCGGCTTCCGGATTGAGCAGGCTCTAAAAGCAGCGCACGTCGGCTTCCGACTGCGCGCGCTTCAATTCGGTACGGGCTGCCTTCGCCGGTGCGCTTTCGCGAAACAGCCCCGCGTTTTCCCCTGTAGTCAAAGACATGCTCTTGAAAGTCTCGGCTCTCTCATAGTGGTCGTAGGGAAGGATCGAGGCGATGACGTCGATCGAGCAGGAACAGCTTTCCAGCGCCTGACGTGTCTGGCCGTTCGTCTGCATGCAGCCGAGCACGTAATCGGCAATCGTTGCTGTCGGGTAATCTCCCGCGGCGCCCGCCGGGTTTGCGAAGGCCAGCGGCGCGGCAAGGAGCAGCGGCAAAGTCGAAAATCCAACATATCTGATCACGGGAAAACCTCCGGTTGGCCTGGGCGCAATGCGCCCAGTCGGATCACCGTGGCAGTTGGCAACGTGCCGAAGAGTCAGTCAAGCGCCCATGGCTTCCGTATACGACCAAAGGAGGAATGCGGTGCTGGTCGACCGTGGTTCCGCATGCCGGCCCCATGGCCCGCTCCATGCCCCAACTCCAACGATCATCTCATGCTTGGCTCACTATCGATTCCCAATGGGGCGCGTACATGGCCAGGCCGAGACATCGAATTGAATACCTCCAAATAAAATTCACACTTAGGCGAAATGTAAAACTCAAAAAATAATCAAATTTTATGCGGCCCGTCGTTATTTCTCGAGAATAAATACTTCGCCCAACAAATACTTCCCTACTTATTTCCTTATATTGCACCGCATCATTTACGATATTGCGGTGCAAAAAAACACCCGGGCTTTTTTGCTTGCCTAGCGTTTTGCGATGACATAGCCTCACCCTGTTTCCGGCTTCAAGGGCGTCACCGTCATTAGGGAGCGGCGACAGTCTTTCGTAGGCCAAGGTGAGGTGGGCAGTAACGGTGCCCTCTGCACATCTGGCTTAGGTCGTGACACGCTGCCGGAAATATTTCCCCCCCGTGAATCGCTTGGGCAAGCCCTTGTGGGCTCAGCAAATGATTCATCACTATGAACCTCGGGAGGAATTCGGATGCGTGTACTTACGAAAGCTACCTATATTCTAACCACTGCGGCGTTTCTGTCGCTCGGCGCGGCCTTTACGGCGTCGGCTAACGAGGACCTTGCAAAGCTGGCTTCGGATTCGAAGAACTGGGCAATGCAGACGGGTGACTACGCCAACACCCGCTATTCCAAACTCAACCAGATTACTGCGGACAATGTGAAGAACCTGCAGGTCAAGTGGACCTTTTCCACCGGCGTGCTACGAGGCCACGAGGGTGGACCGCTTATCATCGGCGATGTGATGTATGTTCACACGCCTTTCCCGAACAATGTCTTTGCGCTCGATCTCAAGAATGACGGGAAGATCCTCTGGAAATATGAACCCAAGCAGGATCCCAACGTCATTCCGATCATGTGTTGCGATACGGTCAATCGCGGCGTTGCCTATGGTGACGGCAAGATCATTCTCAATCAGGCCGACACCACGGTCGTCGCTCTCGACGCGAAGACCGGCAAGGTCGTCTGGTCGGTCAAGAACGGCGACCAAACCGATGGCGGCAAAGGCGAATCCGGTACGGCTGCCCCCGTCGTCGTCAAGGACAAGGTGCTCATCGGCGTATCCGGCGCCGAATTCGGCGTTCGCGGCTGGCTGGCCGCCTACAATCTGAAAGATGGCAAACTCGCCTGGAAAGCCTATTCGGAAGGTCCGGACGCAGACACCCTGCTCGATCCCGAGAAGACCACGCATCTCGGCAAGCCGGTGGGCAAGGATTCCGGCACCAACACCTGGGAAGGCGAGCAGTGGAAGACCGGCGGCGGCACGACATGGGGATGGTATTCCTATGATCCCAAGCTGAACCTGGTCTACTATGGCACCGGCAATCCCTCGACGTGGAACCCGGTACAACGCCCCGGCGACAATCGCTGGTCGATGACGATCATGGCCCGCGATGCGGATACGGGTGTTGCCAAATGGCTCTACCAGATGACCCCGCATGACGAATGGGACTATGACGGCATCAACGAGATGATCCTCGTCGATGGCATGGAGGTCAACGGCGCCAAGCACGACGTGCTGGTGCATTTTGATCGCAATGGTTTTGCCTACACCATGGATCGCGCCACCGGCGACCTTCTCGTCGCCAAGAAATACGATCCGGCCGTGAACTGGGCGACGGAAGTCGTCATGGACCCCAAGAGCGAACAATATGGTCGCCCGCAGGTCGTGGCGAAATATTCGACCCAGCAGAACGGCGAAGACACCAACTCGACGGGCATCTGCCCGGCGGCGCTTGGAACGAAGGACCAGCAGCCGGCGGCCTATTCGCCGAAGACCGGGCTGTTTTATGTCCCGACCAACCATGTCTGCATGGACTATGAGCCTTACAAGGTGAGCTACACCGCCGGTCAGCCTTATGTTGGCGCCACCGTGTCGATGTATCCCGCACCTGGCGGCGACGGCAGCATGGGCAACTTCATTGCCTGGGACGCGGCCAAGGGCGAGATCGTCTGGTCGAAGCCCGAGCAGTTCTCGGTGTGGTCGGGCGCATTGGCGACAGATGGCGACGTCGTCTTCTACGGTACACTCGAAGGCTACATCAAGGCGGTCGATAAGGACGGCAAGGAACTCTACAAGTTCAAGACCCCGTCCGGCATCATCGGCAACATCACGACCTACGAGCAGGGCGGCAAACAGTACATCGCCGTTCTGTCCGGCGTCGGTGGCTGGGCAGGTATCGGCCTGGCAGGCGGCCTGCTTTCGCCTGATAACGCCGCTGCCTGGCATGGCGCCGTCGATCAGGGCCGTGCCCAAGGCGACGAGGCCGCGGTCGTTGGCACCGCTGGTCTTGGTGCCGTCGGCGGCTACGCGGCACTTGCCGACTACACGACGCTGGGCGGTCAGCTCACTGTCTTCGGTCTCCCGGATTGATGCGCTGGGAACCTTGAGCCCGCCTCGGGTCTTGTGAGACCAAAGGCTTGAAGAACGAGAGCCCGGATCATCCGGAAGCCATGGCCGGGCTCTCGATTCGGTTACGCACCCAAAAACCGATCAATGCCGGTCGCGACAGCAAAACCGTGTCCAGTGGCAAATGAAGGAAGCGTTTGAATGTCCGTTCGCATTGTAATTTCGGCTTTGGTCCTGGCTCTGCTGCCTCTGGCAAGCTCAAGCCTCGCCCAGGCCGACGACAGCATGGAAAAAGCCAAGGCGGTAAAGGAAGAAGGCGGCAAGTATTTGGATGCGGATGGAAATCCGACCTACAAGATCGAAAACGGAACCGTCGATTGGTACACATTCAGCGGCTACCGCCGGTATCACTCCGATTGCCATGTCTGCCACGGACAGGACGCGACAGGTTCGAGCTATGCGCCGGCTTTGGTCAACAGCCTGAAAACCATGGATTACGCCACATTCCTCTCGATCGTCGCCGAAGGCCGCAAGAATGTCGGCGGCGGCAAGGAAAACGTCATGCCTGCCTTTGGCGACAACAAGAACGTCTATTGCTACCTGGACGATCTCTACGTCTATCTGCGCGCGCGCGCAGATGGCGCGGCGCCCCGCGGACGGCCGCCCAAGCACGAAGACAAGGCCCAGGCGGCGAAGGATTCCGAAGCATCCTGCATGGGTGGATGACATGATTGGCCGCGATGCATTGAAGCTGCGCGTCGTTCTGCCGATCCTCGGCACACTCGCCTTGCTGCCGTCGAACGCGCAGGCGCAAGGCGCCGGCCTTGGCGCGGCGGGAGAACTGGTCGACCCCGACATTCTGCGCGTCTGCGCCGATCCCTCGAATATGCCCTTCACCGACAAGAGCGGCGAAGGCTTCGAAAACAAGCTGGCCGAGCTGGTTGCCGCGAAAACCGGGCGCAAGTCCGTCTCCTACACCTGGTTTCCAACGATCACCGGCTTCGTGCGCAATACGCTGGGGGCCAACCGATGCGACATCATCATGGGCTATGCCCAAGGCGACGAGCTGGTGCAGAACACCAACGCCTACTATCGCTCCGCCTATGTACTGGTGCATCCGAAAAGCAACGATATGGAGGGGGTGGAAACGATCGAGGATCCCAGACTCACGGGCAAGACGATCGGCGTCGTTGAAAGCACGCCGCCAACCGCCAACATGGCCGCCAACAAGCTTCTGCGGACCGCCAAGATCTATCCGCTTGCGGTGGATACGCGCGTCACCCCATCCATGGGGGAGGTCATGATCAAGGACATGCTGGCACACAAGATCGATGCGGCGGTGCTGTGGGGACCGATGGCAGGTTACTATGCCAAGGAACTCGGAGCTGACGTGACGATCGTCCCACTGGTGAAGGAAAAAACCGGCTCGCGCATGTCTTACCGCATCACCATGGGCGTACGTCCGTCCGACCAGGAATGGAAGCGGACGCTCAACCGGGTGATCAGGGAAAACCAGGCGGAGATCACCAGGATCCTGCTGAGCTACAACGTGCCGCTGATCGACGAACACGACAACCTGATTACCCAATGAATGGAAGGGAGACTATTTTCTTGCTGGTCGCCGCGAACCTTCTGGGTCTGACCGAGCCGACATGGGCCGGCGATGTCGCCGAACCCAGCGGTTTCCGGATGGACGACTATCGGGCGCCGGTGCCGCGGACGCTGCAAGGCGCCAGAGTGGTGACGACGGTGGAAGCGGAAGCGTTGTGGCGAGCGAAAAAGGCGATCTTCTTCGACGTGATGCCGAACACGCCCAAGCCGGCCAATTTGCCGGCAGGAACGATATGGAGAGACAAGGTCAGAAAGGACATTCCAGGCAGCACATGGCTGGCCAATGTGGGATACGGCGCTATTTCGCAGGAGACCGCCAGCTATTTTCGCCAAGGCCTCGCGGCCAAGGCCGGGACGGACAAGTCGCGCGCGATTCTGTTCTACTGCATGACGAATTGCTGGATGTCGTGGAATGCGGCGAAACGGGCCGTCCAGTGGGGCTACAGTTCAGTAATCTGGTATCCGCTCGGCGCTGATGGGTGGGAAGATGCAAACCTTCCACTGGAGGAAAAGAAACCCTACGCCACGAACAATTGAAATAAGGACTGCAATTATTCTCGATAGTTTGTTTTCAATTTTTCAAAGCCTATTGTTTCATTTGTCCATTTTGAGACTTGATGGACGAGCCATTGCGTCGGTGCCCTGCAATGGTTGACTAACGACAGGATCGGTCCCTTCGGGCTGGTATAAGAGGAGAAATGTCATGAAGAAGAACTGGAAAAAACCGACCATGTGTCAGGTTGCCGCTGGCTTCGAAATTTCACGGTATCTGCCTGCTGAAATTACTCCCAAGAAGTAGGCCGCAGAGGTGCGCGTCCCTGGCGACAGGGGCGCGCATCCCCTCGCCGCATGGGATTTTCGTGAAAGATTTTGACGCACGCAAAGCGCGCGAAGCGTTTTTTGTGACTGCAAAGTGCCTGCAGGTCAGAGAAGCCGGCGCGCGGGCATTTTCATGCATTTGAGGATCATCGGATCGGCGGCGGGCGGCGGCTTTCCGCAATGGAACTGCAACTACCGTCTGAGTCGTGCGGCTCGCGCTGGCATGGCGAGCGTGCATTCACGGACCCAGTCAAGTGTCGCCGCCTCGCCGGATGGGTTGGGTTGGGTTCTTTTCAATGCCTCGCCCGACATCCGCCAGCAAATCGCTGCAACACCTGAATTGCAGCCCGCGCGCGATGCGCCGCTGCGCTCGACGCCTATTCGCGCGGTGGTGCTGACCAATGCCGATGTCGATCATATCGCCGGACTGCTCAGCCTGCGCGAGCGGCAGCCTTTCGCCATCTA
Organism: Mesorhizobium sp. M7A.F.Ca.US.008.03.1.1; assembly: GCF_003997495.1. Taxonomy (GTDB): domain Bacteria; phylum Pseudomonadota; class Alphaproteobacteria; order Rhizobiales; family Rhizobiaceae; genus Mesorhizobium. The sequence continues at coordinate 146,303 of NZ_RZRU01000013.1, forward strand.
TGCAACGGCGCAGGTTCTGGCGACGCTGGAGGCGAATTCGATTTTCAACGTTCTCGATCCAGCGCTTGTGCCGCGGCGCATCCTGCCGCCGGCGAAAGAATTGGCCATCTGCGACGCAGAAGGCCGCGAGACCGGCGTAGTGATCGAGCCCTTTCCCGTGCCCGGGAAGATAGCACTCTATCTGGAGGATAGAGACCATCCGGATGCCAATTTCAGCTCCGACACAGGTGACACGATCGGAGTCCGAATTGCCGGGATCGGCAGCCGCGGCTCCGTCTTCTATATCCCAGGCTGCGCGCGCATCGATGCGCGCTTACGCGCGCGTCTCACCGATGCCGCCTGTCTTTTGTTTGACGGCACGGTCTATACCAACGACGAGATGATCGTCGCCGGCGTCGGTCAGAAAACCGGCGCGCGCATGGGGCATCTGGCGATCTCGGGAGAATTGGGTTCGATCGCCGGCTTGGCCGATGTGAAGGTCGGCCGTCGTGTCTTCGTCCACATCAACAACACCAATCCCATCCTTGACGAGAATTCCGCCGAGCACGCGGCGGTCAAGGCGGCAGGCTGGGAAATCGCAAGCGACGGTATGGAGATGGAATTTTGAGCGACTTCCGCGATGCAGCCAAAGGCGGACTCTCCACGAGCGCTCTCGAAGCCGTATTGAGGCAGGTTGGCGCCGAGCGCTATCACAATCGCCACCCCTTTCACCACAGGATGACCAGCGGCGCGTTGTCGAAGGCGGAGATGAAGGCCTGGGCGCTGAACCGCTATTGCTATCAGGCGGTCATCCCGCGCAAGGATGCCATGATACTCGCGCATGCCGAGGATCCAGCGTTTCGCGCCGCGTGGCGCAAGCGGATCGAGGATCATGACGGCGAGGACGGCTGGAGCGGCGGTATCGCGCGCTGGCTGCATCTGGCAACTTCGCTCGGCCTGGACGCCGAGGCCGTGAAGAGCGAAAGGCTGGCACTGCCGGCGACGCGCTTCGCGGTGGGCGCTTACCTCTCCTTTTGCACAAACCGGACGCTGTTCGAGGCGGTCGCGTCCTCGCTGACCGAGATGTTCTCGCCACTCATCATCGGCGAGCGGGTGCCGGCAATGCTGGCCAAATACGACTACATCACCGAGGATACGCTGGCCTATTTCAGGCAACGGCCCGAACAGGCCTCGCGTGACGCCGGCTTCGCCCTCTCCTACGTGCTCAGCCACGCCGATACGGCGGAGCGCCAGCAGCAGGCAATCGACGCACTGGTGTTCAAATGCGATATACTCTGGGCCATGCTTGACGCGCTTCAACACGCCTATGGCGAGCAGGGAAACATACCGCCCGGCGCCTTCCAGCCCGAGGCAGCCCTATGATGGCGCTGCGCGAAAGAGCCGTGGTGCAGCCGCGGTCGACACCTTCGCTGCCAAAGCACGTGCGCATACAATACGACGCCGTGCGGCAGGCATTCGCCGTGCTTTCACCGGAAAAGATATTCTGGCCGAACGATGTCAGTCTCGACATATTGCGCCGCTGCGATGGACGGTCCACGGTCGGTGACATCATTGCCGGCCTTGCCGCGGATTATGAGGCTGAACAGGAGGCCGTGGCGACCGACGTCATCGCCTTCCTGCAGGAATGGTCGGACAAGTTGCTGGTGAGGCTATGAGCACGCCCCTCCTCCCTCCAATCGGCATGCTGGCGGAACTGACGCATCGCTGCCCGCTGCAATGCCCTTATTGCTCCAATCCGCTCGAACTGCTGAAGGCCAATCGCGAACTCGACACAGAGACCTGGCTCGCCCTGTTCTCGGAGGCCGCCGATCTCGGAGTGCTCCAGGTTCATCTGTCCGGAGGCGAGCCGACACTGCGCCGCGATCTTGAGCAATTGATCGCCGGGCTTGCGGGGCGCGGCGTCTACACCAATCTGATTACCGCGGGGGTTGGCATCGTCGAGGGCCGTATCGAGGCATTTGCCGAAGCCGGTCTCGACCATCTGCAACTGAGCTTTCAGGGCGCGCGGCCGGCAACAACCGATCGCATCGGCAACCACAAGGGCGCCCACGAAAAGAAGCTGGAAACGGCACGCCGCGCGCGCGCTGCCGGTCTGCCTCTTACCATCAACGCGCCGATCCATCGCCATAACATCGAGGAAGTGCCGGAATTCATCGATCTCGCCCTTTCGCTGGGCGCGGAGAGGCTCGAGATCGCCAATGTGCAGTATGCCGGCTGGGCGTTGACCAATCGCGATCAACTGATGCCGGAGCGTGAAGCGGTCGACAGGCAGGCGGAGATCGTCGCGGAGGCACAGGAGCGGTTGGCCGGCATCATCAACATCGATTTTGTGACGCCGGACTATTTCGCGACCTATCCCAAGCCGTGCATGGGCGGCTGGGCGCGTGACGCCTTCATGGTGACGCCTGACGGCACCGTACTGCCCTGCCATGCCGCACAGACGATCCCGTCGCTCAGCTTCGAGCGTTTCGAACCACGCAGGCTGTCCTCGATCTGGGCCGATTCGCCGGCGTTCAATGCCTTTCGCGGCACTGACTGGATGCAGGAGCCGTGCCGCAACTGTGACCGGCGCGAGATCGACTGGGGCGGTTGCCGCTGTCAGGCGATGGCGATCGCGGGCGATGCCGCTGCAACGGACCCGGCTTGCGCGAAATCGCCGATCCATGCTCGCATGGCAATGCTGATCGACGAAGCCAAGCGCATTGCCGCAGTTCCTTCGAGAGAAGAAACATTCGTCTACCGGCGGATCGGTGCCGTGACCGAATCCGCCTGACCTGGCGAGAAAGCGCTTCTCACCCCCTCGGCAACACGCGTAGCGTCTGCTCGTCAAACAATGGCTCGTCCTGGCCGATGCGCACAAACAGCAGGCTGTGCCCCTCACCCGCCGGCACCTCGAAATACTGGATGCCGTCAGGCATTTCACCCCAGTCGCCGCAGGGCGGTTCGGGAACCTCGTCGGAGATGGCAAGCGCTTTCAGCTCTTTCGCATAGGCGGCGTCAGGGCTGAATGTGTAGCGTTTGACGCCGGCAGGCTCCGTGCCCTGCGTGTAAGGCGTCAGCACACAGCGGGCGCTGACGGCCTTGTCGGTCTTTTCCAGGAACAGGCGCTGCAAGGCAGCCTCTGCGGTTTCACCTGATATGATGTCGAACAGTTCGACGAGAGGATCGGCCGCGCCGCCATCACTGTATTTGACAGCAAGGGTGTTGCCAGTGAATTCGAAATGGATCTGGCGGAAGCCGAAGTCGCAGCGCTGCGCCCAGGCGGCCAGCCCGACATTTTTGTCCGTCAGCCTTTCCCAGACGCATTTATCGATGGGCGGGCGCGACGGCGCCGGTTCGTCCGCCACGGCGGATGTCGTCGCGGATGCAAGCAGGGCGCTGGCCCAGACGATCGATCGCGCCCTATTCATCGCTGCATCCTGTCAAGGTAAAGGCGTCCCATGCGGAGCCGTCTGGATTGGCATTGGCGAAGTCGGCTCCTTCGGTAAAGGCCACGCCGAAATCCGGCAAGAGCAGCCCTGTCGGCGCCGGTGTCGCTTCGCGCGAATTCAACTGCTCGGCGCCGCCGCCGGTCAAGGCATAGACCTGGCCCCTCCCGCCGAGATCATCGGTGATGAGATCGAGCAGCTGGCCATGCTTGCCACGCGCGGCCTGCAACTCGAGAAACCGCTTGGTCGCGTCGGTGCGCCGAACCTTGACGCCCAAATTTTCCAGAAAATCCGCGTCGTATCCGGCTCCGGATCCGACTTCCAAAATCTGGCCGCCTGTGCCGGCGATCGCCACCAGGCGCTTCAGCGATGCTTGCTCCCTCTCGTTGGGAACATGGCGCACGATGGCATCATATTGTTCCGCATAATTCTCGTAAGCGCTGATCGTTTGACGGCCCTGTGCCAGAGCCTCCGATGACACACCCATCTTTTCCTCCCATGAGTCCATGTCGGTCAAAGAGCCTTACACTTTGCTCAGCGAATGCTGCCGGAGGAAGCGTGTCCATCGAGCAGTCCGATAATTCTCAGCCGCAACATCTACAGTGCCTTGCTGGTAAAGGGTCAACTGATACAGCCATTCGAAGTCCTCGGCTCGGACGGCGACGGCTATTGGCTAGGCACCTGGAAAGCCGCCGCAACACACCGAAGATCAAGGTGTTCCGAGACTGGGTGCTGGCCCAGACGGCAGACATCAGGGAGAGCGAAGCACGCCGGACCTGACGGCTGTCTCAGTTGGCGTCGGCTACGGTCTGCCGTCCGCCGGCCCAGGCGCGCCATTGCCGTTCGTCGCCGTGGAAGACGTTGAGATCGATGCGGCCGGTAACGCCGTGCGACAGGCCAGAGCCGGAATACTGCCAGAACAGCCATTTGCGGCCGGGATAGACCTTTGACGGATGCTGGGCCACGGCACGCAGCCAGAACGGATAGTCGAGGAATTCGCCCCTGAGATTGTCGCGGTAGAAATCGGGCGCGGTGTAGATGATGGGCCGCTGGCCGTAATGGCGCTCCAGCTTGTCCATGAACACCTGCATCTTTTCCAGCACCTTTTCGCGCGACGGCCGCCGCTTGCAGCTGGACTCGCCGTTCCACTCGACGTCGATCACCGGCGGCAGCGCGCCTTCGACCCTGGGCACGTTGCGGATGAACCAGTCCGCCTGCTCGCCCGCCGTGCGGCACCAGTAGAAGAAATGGTAGGCGCCGCGCTTCAAGCCGGCGGCGTCGGCGTTGCGCCAGTTTTTCATGAACATCGGATCGAGGTGGTCGCCACCGTCGGTCGCCTTGATGTAGGCGAAGTTGGCGCCCTGGGCGCGCAGCTTGTCCCAGTTCACGTTGCCTTGCCAACGCGAGACATCGACGCCGTGCACTGCAAGGCGGCGAGGCGAAGCCTTGCCGAAATTGATAGGCTTGGCATCACGAAAACCGTAACGGGTTAGCGGCCCGGCAAGCATGGCTGGTGCCGCGCGGGTCAACAGCTTGGGCGGCGACACCAAGGCTGCCGGCTCGACCGGCAGTCCGCCGACATCAGGCACTTGGGGGTCGGGCACGTCGGGCGCGGCAAACACCCCCGTCTCTTCCTCCTCCGCCAAGCCGAACGGGCGCGTTTTTTCCCCCGGACCGTTGTCAGACATGGGAGCCAATCCGGCCCTTGCCGCCCTGTTACCCCTTGCCGCCGGAGCAGCGGCGATCGGTGCCGGCGGCCGGATCACGGAACTGGTGGTCTCGTTGGACGGTTTCTGCAAATCCAGCGCATCGACGCCGGCCGTCGACGAGCAGCCGGCAAGGCATAGCGATGCTATCAAAAAACTGACGACGCCCGGAATCCGCATCTGGACCTGTACTCAAAACACAACAGACCGAGGGCAAAACGACAGCCGACGGACAAACCGGATCAGTTATGAACGAGAAATTGCCAATAAAGTTTGAATCAAGTTTTTTTCGGCCATACCGCGTGCGGGTAAGCGCGATGGAAACCGGCTAGGATTTTCTGAAAACGCCGATCATCGGCCCCAGATTCCAATAGTCGTCCTTGCGGCCGATGGCAGGCGCAAACAAACTTGCTATCGTGCCGTCGAGGAACAGCGCGTTGTCGCAGCCAAGCGCGTCGCGGAAAAGCCGGGCGAAGGCATGGAAGGTCACCGTGCCGTTCGAAATCGCAAAGACCGCGACGCCGTCCTTTCGCACCCCGACACCGTCGCGGGTTTTCCGCGAAGTGCCGTCAGCCTGGAATTTCGGATGCAGCTTGCCGTCGATCACCAGCATCGGCCCCGATTGCGTCGCATAGTCGACGGTCGGGCGCCTCTTCACGAAATCCCGAGTGGCACGAACCGCGGCCTTACCGTCGCGCATGTAGAAAATGCCGTTCGGCTGCAGGGAAAAATTACCGCTTCCCGATCCCGTTTTCGCCGAGGCCATCTCCTGGCCACGCTCGACATAGAGACCGACCGGCGCGAGGTTCGGGTGATACATGCCGGCATTGATGCCGAACAACATCGTGCGCCCGATCGCCTGTTGCGCGGCATGCAGATTGTGCAGCGACTGAAACGGCTTGCCCGCCGCATCCTTCCAGAACAGCTCGACCTGATATCGTTTCGGATCGACCTCGCAAACGAGATAGCTGGTCGCCTCGAAGGTGAAGTCCCGGCATGGCGGCAGTGAAGCGGCCCACTGGCCAAATCCCATGCCAAATGCCGCCACCGACGGCAGTGCGCCCTTGGCCAACGCCAGCAGCAACGGCAGTGATTGCAGGAAGGTCAAAAAATCCATGTGCGTACCGGAATCGAAGTTCGAGTTCGGTACGGATATAGCCCGTTTCAAGCGATACTGTGGAACTGCCTTAGACGAGCCATCCCATCGCCACGCCCAGCAGCAGAACGACACCGAGCAGGCCGCGATAGATGACGAACGGCCAGGCCGAGAAACGCTCCAGCACGTGCATCAGCCCCCATATGGCGAAGAAGGCGGAAATCGAGGCGACGACCAGCCCGACGGCAAGGACCGACCAGCCATGGGCGTCGAGATGGACCTTATGCAGTTCCCAGAGTTCCTTGAGGCCGGCGAGTGCAATCGCCGGCAACCCGAGCAGGAACGAGAAGCGCGCCGCCTCGGCCCGCTTGAAGCCGAGCCCCAGTGCCGCCGTCAGGGTCGAGCCCGAGCGCGAGACGCCGGGGACAAGCGCGCCGATCTGGGCGATACCGACGAGCAGCGCATCGGTCAGCGACGCATCGCCCATGTTGCGCCGGTGACGGGCAAAGATCTCGGCCAGCGCCAGCAGGATCGCCATTGCGATGCAGGCCCAGCCGATCACCGTCAGGCTGCGTAGCGGCGAATTGCAGGCATTGAGCAGGCCCGACAGGGCAACGCCGGCAATGACGATGGGGATCGTCGCCAGCACGATCCAGAGCGCCACCTTGAAATGCCGGTCGGCGAAATCGCGTCGCGCCAAAGCGTCGAGCGACCCAAACAGGATGTCCCTGACGTCGCTCCAGAAATAGCTGACCACCGCGGCAAGGGCCGCGAGCTGCATGGCGGCGGAGAAGGCCGAGCCAGGATCCTGCCAGCCGAGCACGGCCGGCACGATGCGCATATGGGCGGTCGAGGAAATTGGCAGCAGCTCGGTGATGCCTTGCACCACGCCGAGGAACGCCACCTTGGCGAACCCCAGGCCGACGAAGCCCGTATCCAGGCCTTGTGTGCAGATATCGGCCAAAATCGAATTCCGTGCATGAGAGATCGGAGTTGCGTGGATCGACCATCGGTCAATCCCGGGCAAGCCTTATCGTCATGGGCCGGATAATCAATTTACGGATTTGTAAGCTGGCGCGCCGAGGTGCACGCCGTTCGAAACCGGCTCCTTGGAGGCCGGCTTGAGGACACAGGGAAAATCGCAAAGCGACTACGGGCAGAGCCAGAGTTTCTGGCATGTCCTGGCGATCACATGCGCCGGCGGCACTTCGGGCTCATCCGTCGAAGGCCGGCGAGCCCGTTCGAGCAGCATGCGCACCTGTTCGGGACGCACACGATCGCGCTCCATCACAAGCAGGACCATCGGATCGCTCAAAAGCTCGTCCAGGGTGCTGATGCTGTCGTTCATCCGTCGTCTCCTCGAATGCCGTACCCGCGACCCTTAAATAGGACGACAAAGATGGCTCGCCAATGACGCTTTGCCGGCTATCTCGTGTTGATTTGGATTAAATTTTGGCCATGCTTGCGCTCTTCGCCCGCCCTTGGCGCTGCGCGTCGGTCCACTTTCTTCCACAACAAGGGGAGAAGGGAAAAATTAGCCTGGCGGAGGGGCGCCTTCGTATTTCGGCAGGCCGTCATCAAGCACCAGCCAGGGCTGCTTCGAGGCCGTGAAAATATGCATCTGCGGCTTGAAAACCGTGGGATCGTCGAGCGAACCGGTGGTGATGCCGATGATATCAGCGGAATCGCGCCGGGAAAACATCGTCGTGCCGCAGCTCGGGCAAAAGCCGCGCTTGAGATCCGGCGAAGAGTTTATAGTCGCCAGCGGCCCGTCGATCATCACGTCGTCGATGCGAAACAGGACGCGCGCGTTGAAGGCGGCGCCGATCGCCTTCTGGCAAACCCGGCAGTGGCAGACGCGTTCGTTGATGGGGACCGCGTCCGCGCGGTAGCGCACCGCCTTGCACAGGCATCCGCCCTCATATCTTGCCATTGTCTGGATCCACTGGTGGGAGAGAATAGGCGCGCAGGGTATCGGCGGGGCCGATTGGGTCAATTGAAAAGCTTTGATGCAACGTCATCGCTTATGCTGATGCGAGTGGGGTGAAGCCATGACGCCGAAAGCCGTCATGGCTTCCACGGAGTGCCGGCTGCCCGCCAACAGCCGGCGGCCTTGGCATTCACTCCGTTTCGCCGACGACCTCGTCCCAGGTCTTGACCTTGGTATGGCCGTTGAGGAACGGTAGCGCCGCGGCCGTCAGCTCCGGCGCGAAGAAGGTATCGTAGTGGGTGCGGTTGGGCAGGATCGCCAGGCGGTTCTGCGACAGGTTCTCGCGCATCCAGCCGGCGTCCTTCAGTCCGCCGCCGAGCATCTGATAGAACTTGATCTCGTGTTCGGGCTTGTACATATCGCTGTCGCCATAGACCAGCATGACAGGCATCTTCAGCTTGGCGACGTCGGCCGAGTAGTCGCGGTTCTGACGCATGAAGCCGCCCAGCGCATCGAGGAGCTTCGGGAACTCCTCCGGATGCGGCGCCACCGCGACGTAGGATTTGTACATCGGCGTGTCCTTCATGAACTCAGCCGCGGCCGCGCTCACCTGTGCCTGCTGCGGACGCATCTCGTCATAGAAGCCGTCCGTGGCGTAGCCGGTCGATAGCAGGACGAGGCGGCGCACCGCTTCGGGATGCTGGACGGCCATGCGGAAGGCGACGCCGCCGCCCAGCGAATAGCCCATGACATCGACCTTGTCGTAGCCGAGCGCCTTGACAATGGCGGCCATGTCGTCGCCCATCGCCTCCACGGTGAATGGTCGGTCACCCAGCGCGGTACGGCCGTGACCCTGCAGGTCGACGCCGACGACGGTGCGGTTTTCGGCAAGTTTCGGCAGGATCGGCGCGAACATATCCGTGGTGCCAAGGCCGCCATGCAGCAGAAGCAGGGGCTCGCCCTTGCCATAGATTGCATAATAATAATTCAGGCCGTCGATCGGCAGCAGGCCGGACTTTTCCGGCTTCGGCAGTGCGTTCGTTTCAGTCGTCATGGCAGGTTTTGTCTCCTCTGCATTGGTGGTGCCCGGGCAGGCAAGCAGTGCTGCGGCCGAAGCAAAAATGGCAAAAAACAGGGTTTTGAACAAATCGATCTCCTCTCCTGTCGATATCAAAGCGTCATGCGGATCAAAGCGTTTTGGCCAGTTCTTCGAGCTGATCGGTGCACTGTCCCCAACCCCCATGGAACCCCATCTTCTCATGCTGTTCGCGGTCGGCGACGCTCCAGTGCCTGACCCGAGCGATGTAGCGGGTCTTGCCGTTGCCCTCGTCCTCGAAGGTCAGCGCGACGGTCATGAACGGCTTTTCCGAAGGCTGCCAAGCCTCTGTGTAGGCGTCGGTGAAGACGATCTTCCTGCCGGGAACAACTTCGAGGAAGACACCTGGGTTGGGGAACTCGTTGCCGTCCGGGCCAGCCATGACGACAAGGCTCGAGCCGCCGGCGCGCACATCCATCTCGGCGCGCGGCGTCGTCCACGGCTTTGGCGCAAACCACTGCGTCACCAGTTTCGGGTCGGTCCAGCAGCGATAGACGTTTTCGCGCGGCGCATCGATGATGCGGGCGAGAACCAGTTCACGGTCGTTGGTGGGGGCGATGTCGAGCTTGGTGGTCATGATGGCATCCTGCGTTTGATCTGGCTTCCGTCCCAAGGACGAGCCGATGAGCCGCAAACCGACACCGGCCGCAAAAAATGTCGACACCGTAGATCGGCCCGAGGCGTCACCCACCTTCGTCATCCACGGGCGAAACAGGAGCGCAGCGATGCGGCGCAGCCCCGAGGATGACGAAGCGATGGGCGCGTTTCCGCCAAACGCCGAGGCATTCGGCTTATCAAAGCAGCATATCTGATCGAGAAGCTGGATGTTCTGTCGACGTGTCAGTGGCGCTTGGCTTGCACCAGATAGGCCTCGATCTCGGTCTCCCCAAGCCATTTTGCCGCTTCGAGCCGATGCAGGCCTTCGACGAGGATATGGCGCTTGCCGTCGTGGCGGACCTGGATCGGCGTCTTCATGCCATTTTCCAGGATGTCCTCGGCCAGATGGCGGACGGTCTCGGGATGCAGCGTCTTCTTGCGCGCCGTCGGCACGTAGATCTCGTCGACCTTGACCTTTTGCACTCTGAGCATGCCGACCCCCGTGGCGGAAACGCCGCCTCCCCTGAGATAGTCCGTTTGATGGAGCCGGCCAAGGGCGCGGCTAACGAATACGAAGCCCGAAGGCTATTCTCGGTTCGAAGATGCCAGGGACAGCAGAGCGTTTGCCTGTCGTCGCGCGTTTCGATATTGCGTCTGCGCAGTCGTCGAGGGCCACGGAGCAAATCCCCATGAGCAAATCTCTCGTCACCTTTGTCGGCGTCGCTCATCCCTGGATGTGCGACGTGATGGGGCACGTGAATGTGCGTCACTACGCGGCGATGTTCGACGATGCCAGCTTCCAGCTTCTCGGCCATATCGCCGGACAGGACGATAACCAGGCATCGCAAATCGGATGGGCCGATGTGCGCACCGAAATCGACTATCGCCATGAAACGAAAGCCGGTGCGCTCATCACCATCCGCTCGCATGTCGTGAAGATCGGCCGCACCTCCATCACCTTCGAACAGGTGACGTCGGGCTCGCTCGACGGCATCGTCCGGGCATCGAGCCGGACGACCAGCGTGCGCTTCGACCTCGCCGCGCGCACCTCGGTGGCGCTGGACGAGCCGATGCGAAACCGTGCGACCGCCTTGCTGATCGAATAGGCCTGTCTCGGCCGGTCAGCCTTGGTAGATGCGGTCGTCGAGCGGTGTCTCGGCGATCAACGTCTGCAGCCCCGACAGCAGCGCGTTCTCGGCGCGGTTCATCGTCTTGTCCGGGTTGACCAGCAGGAAGATGTCGATGGCCGGCGGCGCGTCGTAGGGCGGCAGCCGCCAAAGCGTGCCGTCCGCCACATCGCGCCGCGCGACGTGCAGCGGCAGCGGGCCGATGCCGAGCCCGGCAACGATCATGCGCCGCACTTCTTCCAGGCTGGAGGACACGCCGACGACATCGGCGTTCAGCCGGGCTTCGCTGCGTAGCAGCGCGACCGGCCGCAACGCGTCCGAAATATGGTCGGTCTGGAACGATACCGAAGGTTCATCCCGAAGATCGGCCAGCGTCAATCCGGCTCGCCCGTAGAGCCTGTGCTGCGGACCGCAGAAGAAGCCGAAGAACTCGCGGTAGACCATCGCATATTCCAGCGCCGGATCGCGCTGGCTGACCAGGCAGATGCCGAAGGAGGCACGCCGCTCCCTGACCTGCTTGGCGACTTCGGTGCTTGCCGCGACCGAAATGGTGATGCTGGCGCGCGGGTAGTTGCGGTGGAATTCCGCCAGCGCCCGATCGAACAATGGCGAGACGACATGGCTCGCCGTCGCGATCATCACATGACCGGTGACGTCGTCGCTGATGCCGCGCATCAGCAGCGGCAACTGCGATATGGTGCCGAACACCTCGACGCTCTGCTCGTAGAGAAGCCTCCCGACCTCGGTCAATTCGAAGCGTGTCGCATCGCGCTCGACCAGCCGTCGGCCGACCCGGTCTTCCAGCCGCCGCAGCGCATTGCTGACGCTGGGCTGCTTGAGGTTCAGCCGCTCGGCAGCGCGCGTGATGCTTTTCACTTCCGCGATGACGACGAACGTCCGCAGAAGGTTCCAGTCCAGATCCCAGACCAGCCGTTCGGGGCGCGGCAAAGCCATTCCTGATATCTATGCTCCCTATTCCCATTATCTATTTGCGCAATGATACCGCAAAGGCAATCATTGATGACAGGAAAGCGTCTGCACGCCTCCCAAGAACAAACCTTTTGCGCCATCCAGAGGACAGGAAGTCAGATGAACAGAGCATTTTCCGGCATCGCCATTGCGGCCCTGCTGCTTGCGTCGACCTTCACGGCCGTTTCGGCCAGGGCCGACGACCTCGAGAAGATCAAGGCGGCGGGCGAGCTGAAGATTTCCATGAGCGGCCAGTATCCGCCCTTCAACTTCGTCAACGACCAGAACGAAGTCGTCGGCTTCGATGCCGATATCGGCAAGGCCATCGCCGAGCGCATCGGCGTCAAGGGCACCATCATCACCACCGCCTGGGACGGCATCATCGCCGGGCTGCTCGCCAACAAATACGACACTGTCGTCGGCTCGATGACGATCACGCCCGAGCGCGAAAAAGTGGTCGATTTCGTCGGGCCTTACTACCATGCCGGCCGCGCGGTCTTCGTCAACGAGGCGTCCAAGGTGCAGAGCCTCGACGACCTCAAAGGCAAGACCATCGGCGTGACGCTGGGGGAGACGCACGAGAAATGGGCGCGCGAAAAGGGTGGCTGGGACATCCGCACCTACAAGGGCCTGCCGGAATTGCTGCTGGAGCTGAGTGCCGGCCGCGTCGATGCCATCGTCGTCGACAACATTCCGGTCAAGATTGCCGTCAAGGAGACGGGCGAAAAGGTCCGCCAGCTCAACACGCCCGATATCGAAGGCGGCGCTGTGGCCATAGGCATCGCCATCCGCAAGGACAATCCGGAGTTGAAGGCTGCCATGCAGAAGGCTCTGGACGACATGCTGGCCGACGGCGGCTATGAAAAGATCTCGACGAAATGGGTCGGCAGTGACATCCGTTGATCCCTCCCGGCTTCAGGCGGCTAAAGCCGCCTGAAGCCGGGCCTCACTCCTGCTGGGCCGTTTCATGGACTTCTCCTTGATGCAGCGTGTCTTCCCGTTCTTCGTGGAAGCCGCTTCGGTGACGATCGAGATCACGGTGCTGGCTCTTATCCTGGGTCTGGCAGCTGCTTCATTGGCCGCGGCCGCCAAGATGTCGAGGTCGGCAATCCTGCGGACCATCGGCACGCTTTATGTCAGCCTGTTTCGCGGTACGCCGTGCCTGATCCAGCTCTTTGTGCTCTATTTCGGCGGCCCGCAGATCGGCATCAATCTGGAGCCGTTCACCGCCGGCGTCATCGGCCTTGGCCTCAACATCGGCGCCTATATGGCGGAATCGATCCGTGGTGCGCTGGTGGCGGTCGACCGGGGCCAGACCGAGGCCGCCCGCACAATCGGCTTCAGCCGTTTCCAGACCTTGCGAAAGGTCGTGCTGCCGCAGGCCGCACGGCTGATGATCCGCCCGCTCGGGGTCAATACGGTCGCTCTGCTGAAGGGGTCCGCACTGGTGTCGACCATTTCGGTGGTCGAACTGACCTACACCGCCCAGCGCTTCATCGGCTCCACCTACAAGCCGTTCGAGATATTCGGCGTTGCAGCCCTGCTCTACATGATCATGGTCTACGCGGTGGCGCGGGTCGTCGACCTGCTCGACAAACGCTTTGCCATCATCTGACCGGAGAGCACGATGCAAGGTTTGGCTTTCACCGTCGTCGCGCCGTACTGGGATCTTCTGCTGATCGGCGCCTGGTGGACCGCGGTGCTGACCGTTTCGGCGGGCGCGCTCAGCTTCGTCGGCGGCATCCTGTTCGCGGTCATCGTGCTCTACGCTCCGAACATCGTCGCCTATCCCGTGCGCGCCTGTATGTGGGTGTTCATGGGCACGCCGCTGCTGTTGCAGCTGTTCCTGATCTATTTCGGCCTGGTGCAGATCGGCATCGACATTCCCGCCCTTGCCGCCGGCATTGTCGGACTTGGCCTGCATTTTGCAGTCTACAACGCCGACATCATCCGCGCCGGCATCGTGGCCGTCGATGTCGGCCAGACGGAGGGCGCGCGCAGCATCGGCTTCGGCAAATGGCAGACGCTGCGCCATGTCGTGATCCCGCAAGCCATCCGCAACACCGCGCCGCCGATCGGCGGCAATCTGATCGCGCTGTTGAAGGAATCCTCAATCGTCTCGGTCATAGGTATCGCGGAGTTGGTCCATTCGGCCCAGCTGGCGATCAGCGAAACGTTCCGCCCGTTCGAGTTCTACATCACGGCCGCGGCGCTCTATTACATTCTCAACCTTGTGCTCGAGGCGGCCTTGCGCCTGTTCGAAAGACATGTGGAGGCTTCCCGATGAGCACGCAGCGGCCAATGGTCGAGGTTCGCGGCGCGCGCAAATCGTTCGGCGCCGTCGAGGTCCTGAGGGGTATCGATCTGTCGGTCGACCGCGGGCAGATCGTGGCGATCATCGGACCGAGCGGCTCCGGCAAGAGCACGCTGCTGCGCTCTATCAACCATCTGGAATCCCTGAACAGCGGAGAAGTCTGGCTCGATGGCGTGCAGGTCAACCAGCCCTTGCACGGCCAGGCTTTCGAGCGGCACATCAACAAGGTGCGCCAGCAGATGGGCATGGTGTTCCAGCACTTCAATCTGTTCCCGCATCTGACCGTGCTCGAGAACATTTCCATGGGACCGATCATCCTCAAAGGCATGACCAAGAGTGATGCGCATGCGCTGGCGCATAGCCTCTTGTCCAAGGTCGGGCTGGCCGACAAGATGGACGCCTATCCCTCGCGGCTTTCGGGCGGCCAGAAGCAGCGTGTGGCGATTGCCCGTGCGCTGGCGATGCAGCCCAAGGTGATGCTGTTTGACGAAGCCACCTCGGCGCTCGACCCGGAGCTGGTCGACGAGGTCAACGCGGTGATGAAACAGCTTGCCGCCGAACACATGACCATGCTCATCGTAACGCATGAGATGCGCTTTGCCGGCGAAGTGGCCGACAGGGTGCTGTTCATGGATAGCGGCGTTGTCGTCGAGGAAGGCCCGCCTGCCGACATGTTCCGCGCGCCGCAGAGGGAACGCACGCGCAGCTTCCTCAAGAAATATCTTTCCGCCTGAGTATGACCATGACCAGACCAAACACGGAATTCCCCGATTTCGGACTGACGCCGGAGCAGCGCCGGCACGCGGTGCGCGGCCACTATTACGAATGGCCTGGCATGGATGGTGAGCGCGGCGAAATCTGGTGCTACAGTGACCGGTTTTCCTATCGCGCCGGCGAAACGGTGGCGTTGCATGTCAGTTCGACGGCTCCGACGTTCGGCATGACAATCACCAGGGATGGCGGCAGCGAAACCAAAGTGTTCGAGAAATCGGGCATCGCGGCGCGCTGGCAGGACAGTCCGGACCAATGCTCGGCTCAAGGCTGCGGCTGGGAAGCCTCGTTCGAATTCCGTGTCGGCAACGATTGGTCGTCCGGAGCCTATCGGGTGACGCTGACCGCCGACGGCCGCGACGGCAAGCCGATCCAATCCCACCATCTGTTCATCGTGGCGCCCCTGCCCGGCAAGAAGCCTGGCCGCGTGCTGCAGGTGGCGGCGACGGGCACATGGCTGGCCTACAACACCTGGGGCGGTTCCAACCACTACCAGGGCATCACCGGGCCGGACCGCAACCAGTATTCGCCCATCGTGTCGACGCAGCGCCCCTGGTGCCGTGGCTTCGTCGTGCTGCCGAAGGATGCGCCGCGCGTGCCGCTGGAAGTCGCCGTGCCGCCCAAGACCGTGCCGCGCTACCCGCATATGGAGTGGGCGCTCGCTACCGGCCATTCGAAGAAATACGCCTCGTCGGGCTGGGCCAGTTATGACAGCCACTTCTTCCGCTTCGCCGAACGAGCCGGCTATGAAGTCGATCTCGCCAGCCAGCACGATCTGCACTTTTCGCCCGAAATTCTCGACGGCTACGACTGTGCCGTGTTTGTCGGCCATGATGAATACTGGACCTGGGAGATGCGCGATGCCGTCGACGGATATGTCGAGCGCGGCGGCCATGCGGCGCGCTTTGCCGGCAATTTCATGTGGCAGACACGGCTCGAGGACGAGGGCCTCCGGCAGGTCTGTTACAAATATCGCTCGCGTGCCGAAGACCCGGCCTATCTTCCAGGCGGTGACGTCACCCGCGCCACCAATTCCTGGGAAGCACCGGAAATCGGCCGGCCGGGTTCGGCGACCTTCGGGCTCAATGCGACCCGCGGCCTCTATGCCGGCTGGGGCGGATGCGCACCACGCGGCGTGCGTGGCTTTCCGGTCTACCGGCCCGAGCACTGGGCCTTTGCCGGCACCGGCATCTACTATGGCGACCTGCTGGGCGCCGACAGCCATGTGTATGGCTACGAGGTCGACGGGCTCGAGTTCGAGATACGCGGCGGCCTGCCCTACCCCACGCCCGATAGCGGCGCGCCTGATGGCCTGCAGGTTCTCGCGGTCGGCATGGCATCCCAGGTCGAGGAAAGCGCCGATATCCCGATCGAGGACCAGTTCCTCACCGACGAGGATGGCCGCTTCACCGCCGAAACGCTGTTCGGCGAGGCGAGCGACGCCAATCTGGAAAAGGTCAAACGCGGTAACGGCATGATCGTCAATTTCCCACGTGGCAAGGGCGAGGTGTTCCACGCCGGAAGCTGCGAATGGGTCGCCGGCCTGCTAAGACAAGACCCGATGGTCGAACGCGTCACCAAGAATGTCCTCGATCGTTACCTCGGAGAGCCCTGACATGTCGAAAGTCCAGACCGCCACGCAAGACACTGACGCCCGGCGAGAGTCGCATCTGTTCTATCTGTCCAGCCTGCGCCGGCCGCTGATCGACCGCGCCGAGGGCATCTATATGTGGACGCAGGACGGCCGCCGCTTCATCGACGGCTCGAGCGGCCCGATGGTGGCCAATATCGGCCATTCCAACCGCAATGTGCTGGATGCCATGAAGCGGCAGATGGACCGCGCCACCTTTGCCTACCGGTTGCATTTCGAAAACGAACCGGCCGAGGAGCTTGCGCGGGAACTTGCCGGCAAGCTGCCGGAAGGCATGGACCGCATCTTCTTCGTCTCGGGCGGCTCGGAAGCGACGGAATCCTGCATCAAGCTGGCGCGGCAATGGGCGGTCGCCACCGGCCAGGCCAGCCGCTGGAAGGTGATCACGCGCTTTCCCTCCTATCATGGCGGCACGCTGGGTTCGCTCTCGATCACCGGCGACGATGCGCTGGCCGAAACGTTCGAGCCGATGATGCGGGTGATGCCGACCGTGCCGGCGCCGAATGCCTGGCGCGACCGCGACAATCTTTCGATGGAACAGCGCGGCATCCGCTATGCCGACATGCTGGAGGAGAAGATCCTGGCCGAAGGCCCCGAGAGCGTGGTCGCCTTCATCATGGAGCCGATCGGGGGTGCGGCGACCGCGGCGCTGGTAGCGCCCGACAGCTACTATGCGCGCATCCGCGAGATCTGCGACCGCTACGGCATCCTGCTCATCCATGACGAAGTGATGAGCGGGGCCGGCCGTACCGGCAAATTCCTCGGCGGCGACCACTGGAACTGCAAGCCCGACATCGTCGCGCTATCCAAGGGGCTGGGCTCGGGCTATGCGCCGCTTGGCGCGCTGGCCGCCCCGATGCGCCTGGTGCAACCGCTGCTCGACTCGGGCGGCTTCCAGCACGGCCACACCTATGCCGGCAACCCGCTGGCCTGCGCCGCCGGACTGGCCGTGCTCGGTGAAATGGACCGGCTCGACCTGATCGCCAATGCGGCTGCCATGGGCGACGTGCTGATGGACGGACTGAAGGGGCTGGCGAAGCGCTTTCCGTTCATCGCCGACGTGCGCGGCAAGGGCCTGCTCACCGGTGCCCAGATGGTCGCCGATCCCGAGACCCTAAAACCGATCGACCAGAACAAGAAAGCCACGCAGCGGCTGCTCGACCTCGCCTATGAGCGCGGGCTGATCATCTATGGCCGCAGGGTCAAGGGCGGCGTCGATGGCGACAATTTCATGGTCGCGCCGCCGATGATCGTCACGCGCGAACAGGTCAGCGAGATCATCGCCATCATCGGCGACTCGCTGGAGGTTCTGGCCTCCGAACTCGACCTGCCGGTC
This sequence comes from Mesorhizobium sp. M7A.F.Ca.US.008.03.1.1, assembly GCF_003997495.1. GTDB lineage: Bacteria > Pseudomonadota > Alphaproteobacteria > Rhizobiales > Rhizobiaceae > Mesorhizobium. Next base: position 164,324 of record NZ_RZRU01000013.1, read on the forward strand.
GAAGGCTGAGGGGCAAAAGAATGGGCCTGAGAAAAGTCATCATCACCTGCGCCGTCACCGGCTCGGTGCACACGCCGTCGATGTCGCCCTATCTACCGGTGACGCCGGACCAGATCGCCACTGAGGCGATCGCCGCGGCAGAAGCCGGCGCTTCGATCCTGCATCTGCACGCGCGTGACCCCAGAGATGGCCGCCCGACCGCCGATCCGGACGTCTACATGCAGTTCCTGCCGCGCATCAAACAGGCGACCGATGCGGTGATCAACATCACCACCGGCGGCTCATCGCTGATGACGCTGGACCAGCGGCTGGCAGCCCCTTTGCGTGCCGAACCCGAAATGTGCTCGCTCAACATGGGCTCGATGAATTTCGCGCTGTTTCCGATGCTCGACAAGCCACGGGAATGGCAGCACGAGTGGGAACCCAAGCTGCTCGAAGCGACGCGCGACACGATCTTCAAGAACACCTTTGCCGACATGGAGGGGGTGCTTGAGAGGCTGGGCAAGGGCTGCGGCACGCGCTTCGAATTCGAATGCTACGATGTCGGCCATCTCTATTCGCTGGCACATTTCCGCGACCGGGGGCTGGTGTCGGGACCGCTGTTCATCCAGTTCGTGCTGGGCATATTGGGCGGCATCGGCGCCGACCCGGACAATCTCGTCCACATGAAGCGGATCGCCGACAAACTGTTCGGCGACAGCTACCAGTTCTCGGTGCTGGCCGCCGGCCGCCAGCAGATGCCACTGATCTCGATCGCCGCGGCGATGGGCGGTAATGTCCGTGTCGGGCTGGAGGACAGTCTCTATGACGGCCGCCAGCTGGCGAAATCCAATGCCGATCAGGTGCGCCGCATCCGTGGCATTCTCGACGGGCTGTCGCTGGAGGTTGCAACGCCTACCGAAGCGCGCGGCATGCTGGCGCTCAAGGGCGGCGACCGGGTGGCGTTTTGAGATGTGATTGAGATGGTAGCGTCCAGTCCCACCCCCCTCTGGCCTGCCGGCCATCTCCCCCTCAAGGGGGGAGATTTGCTGTCAATTCGGCCTTCGCTAATCTCCACCGCTGCAAGAAGGGCAGCGGGGTCAACATTGTCGATCTCCCCCCTTGAGGGCAGGGCTATTGCATATGAGTAAAGAGGTCATAGAAGAAGTCTTTGCTCCAGTTTGCCCTGCGCATTTTGCTGGCGATTGGTTTGTCGAGGGGATGGGCGGCCAAGATGTTTTGCGCGAGCCTTC
>NZ_RZRU01000014.1:0-67247 GCF_003997495.1 Mesorhizobium sp. M7A.F.Ca.US.008.03.1.1
CGCCGACAACTCCAGACATGCCAGCCCTTGGGCTGCAAAGGTCTATCAGGACGCCAGAAAGCGAGGGTGCAGACACCCTCATGCCGTTCGCATCCTTGCCAGAGCTTGGCTCAGAATCCTCTGGCGCACCTGGCAGGACGGTACACTCTACAATCCAGACAGACACCCCGCCGCAGCCGTCTTGCTCGCCAAAGGTTGACACAGGAAGTCTCATGTCACCGCCACGAAAAGAGCGGCGCGCTCGAAAGAGCGCGCCGCCTGGGAAATCATTTCTTCGGCAGCAGCTTGATGCCGGGTGCCGGGCTTTCCAGCGCGTCTTCATCCTGCCCTGCCGCTGGAATCTCGATCCAGCGATCGGCCGCACCGTCGCATTCCTGCACCACCGGGAAATAGAGTTTTTGGCCGACAGGGAGATCGGCCGTCAGCGTCGCGCGGAAGACGAACTCGTCGTAGAATTCATCGGGCAGGCTGCCGCCGCTCCAGTCGACCTCCTTGACCCCGTCGGCAACCGCCTGACCATAGAGCTGGTAGGATTTGTCGTACTTGCCCTTCTTGGTCTGCAGCGTCCAGCCAGGCTTCGGCATCGGCTTCACCGCGATCACTCCTTCCGGAATCTGCACGCGCACGGCGGTCGTCGCCTTGCCGTCGCAGCCATGCGGCACCCGCAAAACGGCCTTGTAGGTCGAGCCGGCCGCCGCCTCCTGGGTTTCGAACGTGATATGCGCGAAGGCGGCACTGGTTCCGAGCGCGAGAAGTGCGCCGGCCGAGAAAAGATATTTGTTCATGATGGTCCCTCGGATTTTCAAATATGTCGACCTGGCCGGATCAATTGGCGTGATCGTCCATGGCGCCACCGCCCATGCCTTCGACAGCGAAATCGACACTGACGGGGCCGGCCTTTTCGAAAGTCAGCGTGGCGGAAAACTTCTCGCCCTGCTTGGGTTGCCGCTTCAGGCCGATGAACATCAAATGATAGCCGCCGGGTGCAAGGGCGACCTTGCCGCCGGCCGGAATCTCCAGGCCGCCGGCAACCGGCCGCATGGTCATGACGCCGTCCTTGACGCCCATCTCATGCAGCTCGGCCTTTTCAGAAACATCGGAGGAAATCGACACCAGCCGGTCCGGCGCGCTGCCGTTGTTGGTGATGGTGAAATAGCCGCCGGCCACCTTGGCACCGGCCGGCGTGGCGCGCGACCAGGGGTGGCCGATCTCGAGATCGCCAAGCTTGAACTCATGCGCAAAGACGGACGGGCCGCCGACGAACGACAGCGCAAGAGCCAGCACGGCAATGCCGACACGCTCTTCAAGGCGTGACAGAATGCGGCCGAGCGTATCGCCCGCCGCTATACGGAAAAAATAGGACATGGTTGCTCCATGAAGTGAAAGGCGCGCCGTTGCCGGTCGCGAGCAGTTTGATCTTTGGATGGGTACGCCCACGAAAGGTTCCGCCGGGCAAACAGGCTCAGGCCGTCAGCGGCGGCGCGCGCGGGTTCGACGGCGAGCGCTCACGCGCAAAGTCGAGATGGATGGCGGCCGGAAAGACAAAGGCGACCGTTTCAAGGGAAAGGCTGCCCAGCGCCAGGCCAGCGCCGGGCGGCGGCGCAAAGGCCGCCGAAACCATGCTGCAGCCGAGCACGCAGCATGCCGGAAGATGGGACGGCGGCTGGTTGCCGCCCGGAAGCCGGGTAGCGCCCTCATGGGTGCAGATGACGTTGCCGAAGGCATCGAGCTGCGATGCATTGGGACCGGCGCCGAAGGCGAATGCTCCGAGCGTCGACTGGAGCAACAGCAGGTAGGCCGCGACAAGCGCGACCGGCATGCTCCATCGTCTCCTCGATACGCCCAATGCCCTGCCTCTTCGCAGCAACGAACCATATCTAGCACGGGGCCGGCGGGTGGAAAATCGCCAAATCGCCGCGGCGCCGACGCGGCGGGCTCAATGCATGTCGCCCAAAAATGTATAGCGGTTTTGGGACGACGACATGCATGAAACGAGACTCTGAACCGCGATGCGGTTCAGTGTTTTTGCAGCGACCGGCTCTCCGGGATCGAGGTCAGCAATGTCTGGCGCGCCGACTTCAGGTGCTTGCGGCAAGCGGCGTCGACCTTGCCGAGATCGCGTGATTTCAGCGCCTCTATGTAGACCAGATGCTCACCGATCGCGACTTCGTTGCGCTCGCGTTCCTGCGCCTTGTTCCACTGGTAGTGGTAGTGGAAGATCATGGCGATGACATCGTAGAAATCGACGATGAAGCGGTTGCGCGACGCCCGGTGGATGAGCCGGTGGAAGCGCTCATCGAGCTCGGAGAATTCGGTGAAGCGGGCGGCTATGTCGTTTGCCAACTGGCGATGCTCGTCTTCCAAGCGGTCAAGATCGGTCCAGACCGCGCTGTCCTGCGGCAAAGCGGCAAAGGCGGCCGCCGAGCGCAGTTCGAACATCTCGCGGATTTCGGTCAGCTCCAGCGCGAAGGCGCGCGTAAAGCCCTTCAGCACCCAGTGGCTGTTGCGACGCTTCTCGATCAGGCCGAAACGGGAGAAGCGGATCAGGAACTCGCGCACGCTGGTGGTGCCGACGCCGATCTCACGCGCCAGTTCGAGTTCGTTGATCTGCATGCCGGCTTCGGCGCCGCCGGCGAGCAACCGACGCATGAACGACCGTTCGATGATCTCGGCCAGTGTGTCGGTCTCTTCCTCGGGGAAGAAATCATCGGGACGCGGTTCGCGCAGCACCGTCTTGGCGCGCTTGTTCCAGGCGATCAGCCCGGTCTCTTCCATGCGCGCGAGAATGGTGCGCACCGTGGTCCGGCTGACGCCAAGCAAGGTACCCAGTTCCGGCTCTGAAGGCAGGCTGCGTGTTTCGTCGAGCAGCCGCAGGCAGCGGTTGTAGGCATCCTTGTAGACGTTGTTGCTCTTCGACATCCCTGACCCGTTGCACGCCGTCGCTTGCGGCGGACGGTTTGAAGCGCAATATGACGTTCGCATGGCTCTGAGAAGCGAAATAGCTTCCCGAACAACCCAGAGACATGCGGAACTCCCCACGAAAAAACAATTGACGCAAAACTGTTTTTTCACGATAAAAGACAATATCTCTAAACAGACGCGTGTCAATCCGCCCCGCGCAACCCAGGATCACCCAGGAAACCGCCCGTGAACGCCTCCAACTGCATTCTTCTGTCCCCCGCCGACAATGTCGCCGTCGCCAACGGCCGCATCGAGATCGGCACCGCGCTGCCGGGCGGTGCCGTCGCCAGTGCCCTGATCGAGCCCGGCCACAAGGTGGCGATCAAGCCGATCGCCGCCGGCGAGGCCGTGGTGAAATACGCCCAGGCGATCGGTCGCGCGACACAGGACATTGCGGCGGGCGAGCACGTGCATTCGCACAATCTGGTTTTCGAATCCGGCCGCTTGCCGGTCGTGCCGCCGAGCGAGGCCGAGCACGCGACGGAGGCCGACCGCTCCCGCACCTTCATGGGCTATCGCCGCGCCGATGGCCGCGCCGGCACGCGCAACTTCATCGGCATCGTCGCCAGCGTCAATTGCTCGGCCACCGTCTGCCATTCAATCGCCGACACCGCCAACCGCACGCTGTTGCCGAAATATCCCGGCATCGACGGCTTCGTGCCGATCGTGCACGGCCAGGGCTGCGGCATGAGCGGCACCGGCGACGGCATGATGGTGCTGCACCGCACGCTCGCCGGCTACGCCCGCCACCCGAATTTCGGCGGGGTGCTGATGGTCGGCCTCGGCTGCGAGGTCAACCAGCTCACCCTCTACGGCCAGAAGGGCGTCGCTGCCGGCAAACGCCATTTCAACATCCAGGACGCCGGCGGTTCGCGCAAATCGGTGGAAAAAGCGATGGGCGTGCTGGCCGAGATTGCCGAGGAAGTCGGCCAGCTGAAGCGTGAGCCGATCCCGGTCAGCGAGATCGTCGTCGGCCTGCAATGCGGCGGCTCCGACGGCATGTCGGGCATCACGGCCAATCCGGCGCTGGGCGCGGCCGTCGACATCCTGGCCGGCGTCGGCGGCATCGGCATCCTCTCCGAGACCACGGAGATCTACGGCGCCGAACATCTGCTTGCCTATCGTGCGGCAACGCCGGAGATCGCGCAGAAGCTCGACGGCTTCGTGAAGTGGTGGGAGGACCACGTCGCCAAGCATGGCGCCTCGATCGACAACAACCCCTCGCCCGGCAACAAGCGCGGCGGCCTCACCACCATCCTGGAGAAGTCGCTCGGCGCGGTCGCCAAGGGCGGCCAGACGCCGCTCAACGGCGTCTTCGGTTACGCAGAGAAAGTCACCGGCAGTGGCCTGGTGTTCATGGACACGCCCGGCTACGACCCGGTTTCGGCGACCGGCCAGGTGGCGGGCGGCGCCAACGTCATCGTCTTCACCACCGGCCGCGGCTCATGCTTCGGCTGCCGCCCGACGCCGTCGATCAAGGTCGCCACCAACTCGACCATGTACCACCAGATGGAAGAGGACATGGACGTCAATTGCGGCGTCATCGCTTCGGGTGAAAAGACCATCGCCGGCATGGGCCGCGAGATCTTCGAACTGATCGTCGAAACGGCTTCCGGCCGCAAGACCAAGAGCGAGGACTTCGGCTACGGCGACAACGAGTTCGTGCCTTGGCATCTGGGCGCAACACTTTAGAGTTTACTGATATAAAGTAGACTGCGCGCCGGTCAGTGGCGGGCAACGGGGAGGTTGTGCATGGAAAGACGCCGCATCGGCCAGACAGCGCTGGAAGTCACCGAGGTCAGCTTCGGCGGCGCTGCACTTGGCGGCCTTTACCGCGCCTGTTCGCGCGAAGCGGCGATGGAGACGCTGCAGGGCGCCTGGGATGCCGGCCTGCGCTATTTCGACACCGCACCCTTCTACGGTTTCGGACTTTCGGAGCGCCGCTTCGGCGACTTCCTGCGCTACAAGCCGCGCGATTCCTATGTGCTGTCGACCAAGGTCGGCCGGCTGTTCCGCCCGGTGCCGGACGATCAGGTTCCCGACCACTCCTATGTCGATCCGCTGCCCTTCGCGCTCGACTACGACTATTCCTATGACGGCATTATGCGGTCGGTCGAGTTCAGCTATGCGCGGCTTGGGCTAAACAGGATAGACATCCTGTTTGTCCACGACATCGGCGCCTACACCCATGGTGTCGAGAAGACCAGGTTGCACTTTCGCGACCTGATGGACGGCGGCCTCAAGGCACTCGAAGAGCTGAAACGGTCCGGCGTCATTTCCGCCTATGGGCTTGGCGTCAACGAGGTGCAGATCTGTCTCGACGTGATGCGCGAGGCGCCGCTCGACTGCATCCTGCTTGCCAGCCGCTATTCCTTGCTCGACCGCAGCGCCGAAGCGGAGTTGCTGCCCCTATGCCGGGCGCAGCAGACCTCCTTGGTCATTGGCGGCGTGTTCAACTCCGGCATCCTAGCGACCGGGCCGGTGCAAGGCGCACATTTCGACTACCGCCCTGCCAGCCATGACGTGCTCGACCGCGTCGGCGCAATGGAAAGGATCGCCGCCGAGGGTGGCTATCCGCTCGCCGCCGCGGCGTTCCAATTCCCCTTGCATGAACCTGCCGTCGCCACCGTGCTGACCGGCACCGCCAAGCTGGCAAATCTGACGCGCAACCTCGAACTGCTCGACATCGACGTGCCGGAGACGGAATACGCCAGATTTCGCCCCTACACGCTGGTGCAGGAGCTGGCGTGAAGCGCGTATCCGCCCCGGTAAACAGTGACCCGGGCCTCACATTCTTGCGATCCTATAGAAGAATGAACATTCCATATTGACGAATATGTGGAATTAATATTCCATACATTCTCGGAACGGAACGGAAGCGTGACGGTGCCGATGGGAAGCAGCGCGGTGGATCTGCCTCTGCCAGACCTCGCAAGGACTGATCAAACACCGCTTGCATCGATCTGTTCGATGCATTATCAAAACATGGCAACTGTTTTTTATTGATAAAGTTCTGTTTTGGACCGCGCCTATCCGGACGGAGCTTCCGTATCGTTTCACCGGGCGACTTAGGGAGGAAACCTCATGAAATTCGTGACCAGCATTCTCAACCGCCGCGCCGTCATGGCGCTGGCAGCAGCTTCGATGCTCGCCGGCGTCATGCATTCGGCGCCGGTTTCGGCGGCGGACGTCACCATTCCGATCATCGTCAAGGACACCACGTCCTTCTACTGGCAGATCGTTCTGGCCGGTGCCCGCAAGGCCGGCAAGGATCTCGGCGTCAACGTGCCGGAACTCGGTGCCCAGGCTGAAACCGACGTCAACGGCCAGGTCTCGATCCTCGAGAACGCCGTTGCCAGCAACCCGGCGGCCATCGTCATTGCGCCGACCGAGTTCAAGGCGCTTGGCAAGCCGATCGATGAAGCCGCTGCCAAGGTCAAGGTCATCGGCATCGACTCCGGCGCCGACTCCAAGGCCTTCACCTCGTTCCTGACCACCGACAACGTCCAGGGCGGCCGCGTCGCCGCCGACGGCCTCGCAGCCGCCATCGGCGCCGCCAACGGCGGCAAGATCGAGGGCGACGTCGCCCTGATCACCAACGCACCGGGCGCCGGCTCGCTCGAACAGCGCAAGCAGGGCTTCACCGAACAGCTGGCCGCCAAATATCCGGGCCTCAAGCTGGTCGCCGACAAGTACGCCGACGGCCAGGCCACCACCGGCCTCAACATCGCCACCGACCTGATCACCGCGAACCCGAACCTCAAGGGCATCTTCGCTTCCAACCTGATCATGGCGCAGGGCGTCGGCCAGGCTGTCGCGGAAAACAACCTTGGCGGCAAGCTGGCGCTGGTCGGTTTCGACAGCGACGAGAAGCTGATCAAGTTCCTCAACGACGGCGTCATTTCCGCCCTCGTCGTGCAGGATCCGTACCGGATGGGCTATGACGGCATCAAGACCGCGCTCGCCGCCTCCAAGGGCGAGAAGGTCGAAGCCAATGTCGACACCGGCGCCAATCTGGTGACCAAGGACAACATGAAAGACCCCAAGATCGACGCGCTGCTCAATCCGAAGCTCTGAGCCGTCGCATCCGCAATCGTCTCCGGGGCACCTCGCCCCGGAGACACAAGCTGCCGCACAAACGGCTTTGCAATCCGCACGCCTGAGCCAGGCTGTTTTCGAGGCATATCCCTGCCTCGCCGCGTGCCAATCGTGAGGCCAGCCTGGGAAGCAATCTGCGAGGCCAATCTGGGAGGCCAATCTGGGAGGATTGTCATGATTTCGACGGCGCAGGAACTGCATCCCGCACCCGTCCTGGAACCGGGGCGGACCATCCTCGAATTGCGCGGGCTGGAGAAGCGCTATCCCGGCACCCACGCGCTGAAGCCGGTCGACCTGGCCTTCAAGTCCGGTGAGATACACGCCATCGTCGGTGAGAACGGCGCCGGCAAATCCACGCTCATCAAGCTTCTGACCGGCGTCATGCCGCGCACCTCCGGGGAGATTGTCTGGGAGGGCCAGCCGGCCGCCCTGGCGACGCCGCACGAGGCGATGGCGCTCGGCATCAATGCCGTGCACCAGGAAGTCGTGCTGTGCCGTCACCTGACGGTCGCCGCCAACATGTTCCTCGGCGAGGAGAATTCACGCTTCGGCATCCTGCAGCAGCGCGCCATGGTCAGGCAGGCGCAGACGATCATCGATGATCTCGGCTTCGACCTGCCGGCGCATGTCACGCTCGGCGACCTGACCATCGGCCAGCAGCAGCTGATAGCCGCCGCCCGCGCCACCGTGCGCGGCACCAAATTCCTGATCTTCGACGAGCCGACCGCCTACCTCACCCGCAAGGAGGCCGACCAGCTCTTCACCCTGATCCGCCGGCTGAAGGGCGAAGGCGTGACGATCATCTACATCAGCCACCGCATGGAGGAAGTGTTCGAGCTCGCCGACCGTGTTTCCGTGCTGCGAGACGGCACGCTGGTCGGCACCCGCAACATCGCTGAGACCAACGACGCCGAACTGGTCAAGATGATGATCAACCGCTCGATCGAGCAGGTCTATCACAAGGAGCATTTCACGCCGGGCGCCGCCATCATCGAGGCGAGGAACCTGTCCGGCAAGGGCTTCGAAAATGTCTCGATGACGGTCCGCGCCGGCGAGATCGTCGGACTCTATGGCCTGATCGGTGCCGGACGCAGCGAGTTCGTCACCACGCTTTACGGCCGCCACCGCAAATCCGCCGGCCAGATCCTCTGGGAAGACAAGGAGGTGCAGGTCAATTCCGAACATGATGCGATCAAGCTCGGCATGGCGCTGGCGCCGGAGAGCCGCCGCGACCAGGGCCTCTGCCTCAACCTGCCGGTCGGCTTCAACCTGAACCTGCCGATCTACAAGCGCATTTCGAACAATCTGCTGATTTCGAGCACGCAGGAGAAGACGCAAGCCGATCGCCAGATCGCCGATCTGCGCATCAAGACACCGACACGCGGCGCGCTGGCGTCCAGCCTGTCGGGCGGCAACCAGCAGAAGATCGTCATCGGCAAATGGCTGGCGCACGGCGCCAAACTGTTCATCTTCGACGAACCGACGGTCGGCGTCGATGTCGGCACCAAGGCCGAGATCTACCGCCTGTTCGGCGCGCTGCTGTCAAAGGGAGCCGGCATCATCCTGATCTCGTCCTATCTGCCGGAAGTCTATGAACTCGCCGACACGCTGCATGTGTTCCGGCGCGGCAAACTGGTGGCGACGCACGGTTTTCACGCCGCCAGCCACGAGGATATTCTCACTCAGGCGCTCGCCGAGAAACAAGAAAAGCTGGGAGGACAGATATGAGCACCGAGGCGATCGCCGTCGAAAAACCGAAGCGCAACTATAATGTCCTGTTTGGGCTGACGCTTTTGGCGCTGCTGGTTCTGCTCTGGATCCTCCTCTCCGTGGCGACGACCAGCTTCGCCTCGGCCAACAACATAGCCAATCTTTTGCGCCAGGGTTCGATGATCGCCATTATGGCGGTCGGCCAGACCTTCGTCATCATCACCGGTGGTATCGATCTGTCGGTCGGCGCCGTAGTCGGCTTCGCCACGGTCGTCGTCGCCATGATGATCAATGCTGGCTTCCCCATTTGGCTCGCCATTCTGGTGACGCTGCTGGTCGGCGTCGCCATCGGCATGTTCCACGGCTTCGGCATCGTCAAGATGGGCCTGCCGCCCTTCATCATCACGCTGGCAACGCTGACCTCGCTGCGCGGCATCGGCCTTTTGATGACCAACGGCAATTCGATCAACATCAACAGCGACACCTTCACCGCCTTCTCGCGCAATTCCTTCATCGGCATCCCCAACCTGTTCTGGATGGTGATCCTGGTCGGCATTCCGGCCTATATCTTCCTGCATCACAGCCGCTGGGGCCGATACCTGTTTTCGGTCGGCTCCAACGCCGAGGCCTCGCGCCTGTCCGGCGTCAATGTTCAGCGCACCATCTACATGGCCTATACGCTGTCGGGCCTGTGCGCCGCCTTTGTCGGCGTGTTGCTGGCGGCCCGCATCGGCATCGGCAACCCGACGCAGGCCGAGGGCTGGGAACTGCAGGCGATCGCGTCGTCGGTCATCGGCGGCACCTCGCTGTTCGGCGCCGTCGGTTCGGTGCATGGGCCGCTGCTCGGCGCCTTCATCCTGGCCACCATCAACAACGGCGCCAACCTGCTCAACGTCAACTCGTTCTGGCAGCGCATCATCACCGGCGCGCTGATCATCATCATCGTCTACTTCGACGGCCTGCGCCGCCGCGGCAAGTAGCGACCCCGCAATCAACCGCCGGTCCGCCACACCAACGGGCCGGCGATTTCATGACTGGATTAGCGCATGAAAGCCGTCCTCTGCCGTTCGCCCGGCGACCTTGTCCTTGAAGACCGGCCCGCGCCAGAGGCACCGCCTGCCGGCTGGGCGCTGGTGGCGGTCAGCCATGTCGGCATCTGCGGGACCGACTACCACATTTTCGAGGGCAAGCACCCGTTCCTCGCCTATCCCCGCATCATGGGCCATGAGGTATCGGGTACCGTGATGGAGACCGGCGAAGGCGTCGAACTGGCCGTTGGTGACCCCGTCGTCGTCAACCCCTATCTTTCCTGCGGCAAGTGCATCGCCTGCCGGCACGGCAAGCCCAATTGCTGTGTCAGGATCGAGGTGCTGGGCGTGCATCGCGACGGCGCCATGTGCGAACGCATCCTGGTGCCGGCGCAAAATCTCTATCCAGCCAACGGCCTTTCGCTGGCCGACGCCGCTGCCGTCGAGTTCCTGGCCATCGGCGCGCATGCCGTGCGGCGCGCCCGCGCCGACCCCGGCGCCCGCACGCTGGTCATCGGCGCTGGCCCAATCGGGCTCGGTACCGCCATCTTCGCCCGCATCGCCGAACTCGACGTGACGCTGCTCGACATGAGCAGTGAAAGGCTCGCCTTCGCTGCAAATGAGCTTGGTTTCCAGATCCTCGACGGGTCGCGCGGCGCGGTGCCCGATCTGGTCAAGGAAGCGACATCAGGCGAAGGCTTCGATGTGGTCTTCGACGCCACCGGCAACACCCAGTCGGTGCAGTCGGCCTTCGCCCATGTCGCGCATGGCGGAACGCTGGTGCTGGTCTCCGTCGTCAAGGACGACATCAGCTTTTCCGATCCGGAATTCCACAAACGCGAGATGACGCTGATCGGCAGCCGCAACGCGCTGCGCGCCGACTTCGATCACGTCGCCGCCTCGATCCGCAACGGCGCCGTTCCCCTGGCCAAGCTCGTCACCCACCGCACCACACTCGCCGGCACGCCGCGCGATCTGGCTCGCTGGGCGAATGAGAAATCCGGCCTGATCAAGGCAGTGATAGAGGTCGGGTCATACATGGCAGGCGGTGAATCCGGCCCGAATTGACGACGCCCCCGCGCAACTCGACCCCCACTCCGTCTCGGCTTCGCCGAGCCACCTCTCCCCCGATCGACGGGGTAGAGGAAGGCTGCGAGCCTATTGCAGCCAACGCTCCTCAACCAGACTCCCTCCTTCCCGCCGCCGACGGGCTCCTTTCCTCTCCCTCCGGAGGGGGGAGAGGTGGCTCGGCGAAGCCGAGACGGAGTGGGGGAAGCCGGTCCTCAATGCGCCGACGCTGACAGGTAAGCGCGACCGAACTGGCCTGATAGCACCGTGAGTCAGATAAATCGCGGTCTCGTATAGGGCTGGCACTGCCTACAGCGCCGACAGTTTAAGCTCCACCCGTTCGGCCGGGAAGCGCGACTCGGAAAACTGGATCGGCTGGCCGTCCGGCGTGACGTTGACGGCAACCGTGACCAGCACGATGGCGCCCGGCTGCAGGTCGAGGTCGGCAAGGTCCGCCGCATCGGCATGGCGCGCCGACAGCACGGTCGATTGCCGGAGATAATCGTCGATGCCGAACCGCGCCAGCGACGCGGTGATCGAACCGGTTTCAGCCATTGCGGCATCGATGCCGGCAAAGCGCCGGGCCTCGAACCAGCCGGCAGCGCGCGACACCGGCCGTCCGTCGGCTTCGCCGCGCGTTTCCAGCCGGATCACATCGGCTCCCTTGGCAAGACCCAGTCCCTCGGCGACGCGCTGGCTGGCCGGCTCGACCGACGAGGCGAGCAGGACGATGTGCCGTTCCGTCGTCTGCCCTTGTAGGCCTGTCGAAAAGCGTGTGCGCGCGCCGATCGGATAGGACAGCCGCTTGCGCGACAGTACGAAGGTGCCACGCCCCTGCTCGGCCCGCAGCACACCTTCCTGCACAAGGGCTGATATGGCGCTGCGCACCGTGTGGCGGTTGACGCCATAGCGCTCTGCCAGCGCCACCTCCGGCGGCAGCGCTGCATTCTCCGTGAAATCGCCGATGGCGATCGCATGCAGGATCTTGTCGGCGATCTGCCGCCACAGCGAGACGCCGCTGCGCCGCTCGATGCTGTCGGCTTCGTGTCGTTCGATCATGGATTGCCCCCGCCTTCCATCAGATGTCATCCGCCCGTCATGGACTCGCGTTAGATAATAGGTATAATTTGTATAGTTGTCTATATCAATAGACAAATTTAGCCACGAGGACTATTGCTTATGCGAGGACAGGAAGCCCGCGACCAGGCCGAACGCAAGGCCGCCATGGCAACACTGGCGCAATCCAGCGGCGATGACATCGTCCGGCTCTGGAATGAGGCCGGACTGCCTTCGGACGCCGAGCTGCTGCGCGGCCCCGAGACCGGCCTGGTCACCCTGCGCGGCCGCATCGGCGGCGGTGGCGCGCCCTTCAATGTCGGTGAGGCGACCGTCACCCGCGCCACGGTCCGGCTACCCACCGGACAGGTCGGCCATTGCTATGCGCTTGGCCGCGACAAGCAGAAGGCAAGGCTGGCGGCCATCGCCGACGCGCTATTGCAGGACCCTGCCCGCCGCAATGAGGTCGAGACCGGACTGTTAGCGCCTCTGCGGTCGGCTCTGACTAAGGCGCATGAAAAACGCCGCGCCGAGACGGCGGCAACGAAGGTCGATTTCTTCACCATGGTTCGCGGAGAAGACTGATGGACATTGCAGCGCAATCGATCGAGGGCGGTTTCGCCGATCCGGTCTTCAATGCCCAGACCGTGTTCCGCGCTGTCATGGATGCGATGGCGCGGCCGGGCAGTGTGCAACCCCTGCCGCCCTTCGCCCGCCCGCCGGTGCCGCTCTCGGCCGCCGCTGGCGCCATAGCGCTGGCACTTTGCGACAATGACACGCCGCTCTGGCTCGACCCGGCTCTGCAAGCTTCCACCGCGGTCAGATCCTGGCTTGGGTTCCATACCGGCGCGCCATTGGCCAATACACCGGCCGATGCGCATTTCGCCTTGATCGCAGCACCTGCCGAGATGATGGCGCTCGATGGCTTTTCGCAGGGCACGCAGGATTATCCCGACCGCTCGACCACGCTGATCCTACACGTCAGCGATCTGGTCTCCGGCACGCCGCTATTGCTCGAAGGTCCCGGCATTGAAACCAGCGCCACGATCGCGCCGGCGCAGATGCCGCGCCATTTCGTCGAGCAGTGGAAGCAGAACAACAAGCGCTTCCCGCGCGGCGTCGACATCATCCTCGTCACCGCTGATGGCATAGCCTGCCTGCCGCGCACGACGCGCATCAAGACGATGGAGGCGTAAGAATGTATGTCGCGGTAAAAGGTGGCGAAGCGGCCATCGCCAACGCCCACAGCCTGCTTGCCGACCGCCGGCGCGGCGACCGTTCGGTGCCGGCGCTCCGCCTCGACCAGATCGTCGAGCAGCTGGCGCTTGGCGTCGACCGGGTGATGAGCGAAGGCTCGCTTTACGACCGTGAACTGGCCGCGCTCGCCATCGTCCAGGCGCGCGGCGACATGATCGAGGCGATCTTCCTGGTGCGCGCCTATCGCACCACGCTGCCGCGCTTCGGCTACTCCAGGGCGATCGACACCGCCAACATGCTGGTCGAGCGGCGCGTATCGGCGACCTACAAGGATCTGCCCGGCGGCCAGCTGCTCGGGCCCACATTCGACTACACCCACCGGCTTCTCGATCCCGAGCTTGCCGCCGGCGCCGAAGTCGCCGAGCCCTTGCTGCGCGAGAGCGAAGCGCAAGCCATGCCGCGCGTCTCGGCGATCCTCGCCCGCGAAGGTTTGATCGAACCCGACGGCGACATGCCGCAGGACCATGTCCCCGGCGACATCACCCGCGAGCCGCTCGAATTCCCGATGGCGCGCGACATCCGCCTGCAGGCGCTGTCACGCGGCGATGAAGGTTTTCTGCTGGCGCTCGGCTATTCCACCCAGCGCGGCTATGCCCGCAACCACCCCTTCGTCGGCGAGATCCGCATCGGCGAGGTCGAGCTGGAGCTCGACGTGCCCGAGCTGCCCTTCGCGGTGCCGCTCGGCACCGTACGGGTCACCGAATGCCAGATGGTCAACCAGTTCAAAGGCTCGGCCAAGGCGCCGCCGCAATTCACCCGCGGCTACGGCCTCGTCTTCGGCCAGAGCGAGCGCAAGGCGATGGCCATGGCGCTCTGCGACCGGGCGCTGCGCGCGAAGGAGCTCGGCGAGGATGTCGTCGCCGCGGCCCAGGACGAGGAGTTCGTCATCTCGCATTCCGACAACGTCCAGGCGACCGGCTTCGTCGAGCATCTGAAGCTGCCGCACTATGTCGACTTCCAGGCCGAACTCGACCTCGTGCGCCGCATGCGCGCCGAATATGACGCGCGTGAAAATGCGGGCAAGGCAGAAGACAAGAGGGAGGCCGCGGAATGACCGCGCAATCGACCGACATCGCCACCTACAACTTCGCCTATCTCGACGAGCAGACCAAGCGGATGATCCGCCGGGCGATCCTCAAGGGCATCGCCATCCCCGGCTACCAGGTGCCGTTCGCCTCGCGCGAAATGCCGATGCCCTATGGCTGGGGCACCGGCGGCGTCCAGGTCACCGCTTCGATTATCGGTCCCGACGATGTGCTGAAGGTCATCGACCAGGGCGCCGACGACACCACCAACGCGGTGTCGATCCGTGCCTTCTTCAAGAAGGTCACCAACGTCGCGGTGACGACCGACACTGCCAGCGCCACCATCATCCAGACCCGTCACCGCATTCCCGAGCATCCGCTGACGGCGGACCAGGTGCTGGTCTACCAGGTGCCGATCCCCGAACCGCTGCGCTTCCTCGAACCGCGCGAGACCGAAACGCGCAAGATGCATGCGCTGGAAGAATACGGCCTCATGCATGTGAAACTCTACGAGGACATCGCCAAGCACGGCCGCATCGCCACCACCTATGCCTATCCGGTCAAGGTCGAGGGCCGCTATGTGATGGACCCGTCGCCGACGCCGAAATTCGACAATCCCAAGATGCACCGCTCGCCGGCTTTGCAATTGTTTGGCGCCGGCCGCGAAAAGCGCATCTATGCGGTGCCGCCCTTCACTGAGGTGGTCAGCCTCGACTTCGAGGACCATCCGTTCGAGGTGCAGACCTTCGACCAGCCCTGCGCGCTGTGCGCGGCCGAGAATGTCTATCTCGACGAGGTCATCCTCGACGACCATGGCGGCCACATGTTCGTCTGCTCCGACACCGACCACTGCGAGAAGCGGCGGAACGCCCCTACCTCCCCCTTGTGGGGAGGTCGCGCCGAAGGCGCGGGTGGGGGTCTTGACCAATCTACGCCCCACTCAACCCCCACCCCGGCGCCGCGCGCCGACCCTCCCCACAAGGGGGAGGGTAAGGAGATACGATGACCGACGAACCGCTGCTGCGCGTCTCGGCGCTCTCCAAATTCTACGGCTCGCGCGTCGGCTGCGACAACGTCTCCTTCGACCTGTGGCCGGGCGAAGTCCTGGCTGTCGTCGGCGAGTCCGGCTCCGGCAAGACGACATTGCTCAACTGCCTGTCGACCCGGCTGCTGCCCAGTTCCGGCACCGCCAGCTACCGCATGCGCGACGGCCAGTTCCGCGAACTCTACCGCATGAGCGAGGCCGAGCGCCGCTTCCTGATGCGCACCGACTGGGGATTTGTCCATCAGAACCCCGCCGACGGCCTGCGCATGACGGTGTCGGCCGGCGCCAATGTCGGCGAGCGGCTGATGGCGGTCGGCGACCGTCACTACGGCAGGATCCGCGCCACCGCCGTCGACTGGCTGTCGCGCGTCGAGATCGACGAGGACCGCATCGACGACGAACCGCGCGCCTTTTCCGGCGGCATGCGCCAGCGCCTGCAGATCGCCCGCAACCTCGTCACCGGCCCGCGCCTGGTGTTCATGGACGAACCGACCGGCGGGCTCGACGTCTCGGTCCAGGCGCGCCTGCTTGATCTGCTGCGCGGACTGGTCACCGACCTCGGCCTCGCGGCCATCGTCGTCACCCACGACCTCGCGGTGGCACGGCTGTTGTCGCAGCGCATGATGGTGATGAAGGACGGCCGCGTCGTCGAAAGCGGTCTCACCGACCGCGTGCTCGACGACCCGCGCGCGCCTTACACGCAATTGCTTGTTTCCTCGATTCTGCAGGTGTGACGATGGCGCCAAGGCACCCCCCTCTGGCCTGCCGGCCATCTCCCCCTCAAGGGGGGAGATTGGCTAACGTCCTCGGCTTCGCCACTCCCCACCGCCGCATAAAGGCAGCGACAGTGACGCTGCCAATCTCCCCCCTTGAGGGGGAGATGCCTGGCAAGGCAGAGGGGGGTACTGGCCCGCAAACGAATGACAATTGGAGGACCTTCTGATGCCGACGCCCCTCGTTGTCTCCGACGTCGCCAAGAGCTTCACCATGCATCTGCGCGACGGCATCAAACTGCCTGTTATCGCCGGTGTCTCGTTCTCGATCAGGGCCGGCGAGTGCACCGTGCTCGGCGGCCCGTCCGGCGCCGGCAAGAGCTCGATCCTGAAGATGCTCTACGGCAACTACGCCGTCGACGAAGGCCAGATCATCGTCACGCATGATGACGGGCTGATCGACCTCGCCACCGCCAGCCCGCGCACCGTGCTTGCTGTGCGCCGGCAAACGATCGGCTATGTCAGCCAGTTCCTGCGCACCGTGCCGCGCGTCTCGGCGCTCGATGTCGTCGCCGAGCCGCTGGTCGAGCGCGGCGAGGATCGCGAGATTGCCCGCGGCAAGGCACGCGCCTTGCTGGCGCAACTCAACCTGCCGGAGAAACTTTGGGCATTGCCGCCTGCGACTTTCTCCGGCGGCGAGCAGCAGCGCGTCAACATCGCACGCGGCTTCATCACCGAGCACCCGATCCTGCTGCTCGACGAGCCGACCGCCTCGCTCGATGCCAGGAACCGCGATGTCGTGATCGAATTTATCGCCACCAAGAAGGCGGCTGGTGTCGCCCTGCTCGGCATCTTCCATGACCATGACGTGCGCGAGGCAGTTGCCGACCGCATCATCGACGTCACCGCTTTCGCGCCCGGAAAAATCGCCGCATGACCAGGAAATTGTCCGAGACGCCGCTGGTCCACCCGACGGCGGAGGTGCAGAACTCGACGCTCGGCCGCTGGACCGAGATCGCCGACCGCAGCCGGGTCTCGGAAAGCGAACTCGGCGACTATTCCTACATGATGCAGGACTGCTCAGTCTGGTGCGCGACGATCGGCAAGTTTTCCAACATCGCAGCCAGCGTGCGCATCAACGCCACCAATCACCCGACCTGGCGGCCTACGCTGCATCACTTCACCTATCGCGCCTCGGATTATTGGGACGACGCCGAGCACGAGAGCGAATTCTTCGCCCAGCGCCGCGCCAAGCGGGTCACCATCGGCCACGACACCTGGCTCGGCCATGGCTCGACCATCCTGCCCGGCGTCACCATCGGCGATGGCGCCGCGGTCGGCGCCGGTGCTGTCGTCTCGAAGGATGTCGCGCCTTACACCATCGTCGCCGGCGTGCCGGCAAAGCCGATCCGCGAGCGCTTCGACCGCCGCACGGCAGAGCGCTATCAGGCGCTTGCCTGGTGGAACTGGGACCATGCAAGGCTGCGCGCTGCGCTCGATGATTTCCGCGAGCTTGAGGCCGAGGCGTTCCTAGAGAAATATGGCGGATAGCAACGTCCAGGAATGGCCGTCACTGACGCTGGGCAGCGGGACATTATCACAAGCCGCCCCGGCCCCTGCTATCCGGATGGCGTGCCTCTCGACACCAGCATCGACGCCATGACAGCGCTTGTCTGGAACGCCTGAAGGACGGCCTCGCCGTTGCCAGCGCGCGACGGACGAGTATGTGCGCATGAAGTGGCGCCGTCTTGCCACCGGCACCAACTCGCCAGGCCTGCGTTCCACATCACCTTCGACTGCTGGTCCTGGGCCGGCCGCAGACTCCGGCCTGTGGAGCGTAACGAAACTGACATCAACGCGACACGGCAGGTTCATGTGGCTGCGCTAGGCGAATGCCTGACGATCAATGGTCCGGACTGGAACCTGCCCCCATGCCAGCAAATTCCGCCACGCTCGAAATCCGCGGTGTCACCCGACGATTTGGCAAGAACACTGCCGTCAGCGATATCAACATCGCGATCCCGCAGGGTCAGATGGTTGGCATTATCGGCCGTTCGGGCGCCGGCAAATCGACCCTTCTTCGCATGATCAACCGTCTCATCGATCCCAGCCAGGGATCGATTTTTTTTGACGGCGCCGAGGTTTCCCAGTTGCGCGGCTCGCCGCTGCGGCGCTGGCAGCGTGACTGCGCCATGATCTTCCAGCAGTTCAACCTGGTGCCGCGCCTCGACGTGCTGACCAATGTGCTGCTGGGCAAACTGAACCACCGCTCGACCATCACCAACCTGTTCGGCATGTTTTCACGCGCCGAATGCGCCGAGGCGGTCGCGGCCCTTGAGCGGCTCGACATTGCCCGCACCGCGCTGCAGCCGGCAGGCACCTTGTCGGGCGGCCAGCAGCAGCGCGTCGCCATTGCCCGCGCCATGATGCAGCAGCCCAGAGTGATCCTTGCCGACGAGCCGATCGCGTCGCTCGACCCGCTCAACGCCAAGGTGGTGATGGATTCGCTGCAGGACATCAATCTGCGCGAAGGCATCACCGTCGTCACCAATCTGCACACGCTGGACACCGCCCGCACCTACTGCAATCGCATCATCGGCATGGCCGCCGGCAAGGTCGTCTTCGACGGCCCGCCCGAAGAGCTCAACCGCGAGGCCGTGCGGCTCGTCTATGGCGCCGACAGCAATGGCCAGGAAATCTCCGAGGCCATCACCTCGACCAGCGTTGCCTTCAAGCCAAAGATCGCCGCATCCGCCGGACCGGTCGAGCCCGCATTCCCGGGATATTGAGAGCGGTGGGATCGCCAGCCCGCGTCAAGGGCACCTGTCAAAATCGATAACGCTGCCGGCGCGGGGCCGGAACCCACAGGAGAGATTACAGATGTTCAGGAAGATGGTTTTTGGCGCCGTTTCGGTGCTCGCCATGGCGACCAGCATGGCCCATGCCGCCGACATGAAGGAATTTCGCGTCGGCATTCTCGGCGGCGAAAACGAAACCGACCGGCTGCGCAACTACCAGTGCCTCGCCGACCATTTGAAGACCGAATTCGGCTTCGAAAAGGTCTCGCTGTTCCCCGCCGCCGACTATGACGGCGT
Source organism: Mesorhizobium sp. M7A.F.Ca.US.008.03.1.1 (assembly GCF_003997495.1). GTDB lineage: Bacteria > Pseudomonadota > Alphaproteobacteria > Rhizobiales > Rhizobiaceae > Mesorhizobium. The sequence continues at coordinate 19,057 of NZ_RZRU01000014.1, forward strand.
CATCCAGGGCCTGCTTGGCGGCACGCTCGACTTCGCCGAACTCGGCGCTTCCGGCTATGCCAGCATCGCGCTCAAGGACCCGAAGGCGGTCACCCCGATCCTCACCACGCAGCAGACGGACGGCGCCACCGGCTATTATTCGATCGGCTTGGCGCTGAAGTCCTCCGGCATCACCGACATCAAGTCGGCCAAGGGCAAGAAACTCGGCTACGCCGATCCGGATTCGACCTCCGGCTATCTGATCCCGCTGACCCAGATCCCGAAGGACACCGGCGCTTCTAACGAGACCTTCTTCGCCTCGACCCAGTTCAATGGCGGCCACGAGAACAATGTTCTGGCCGTGCGTGACGGCAAGGTCGACGTGGCGGTGGACGATTCCTCCGGCATTGGCGACTTCAAGGACGGCTACACCTCCGGCACCTTCCACAAGGAAGTCGCCAAGGGCGCCGTCGACCCCAACGACTTCGTCGAAGTCTGGCGCTCGGGCCTGATCCCGAACGGCCCGCTGGTCGTGCGCACCGCGCTCGGCGACGACATGACCGCCAGGCTGGCCGACTTCTTCACGCAGTTGCCGAAGAAGGACAAGGCTTGCTTCGAAGGCGTCGAAGGCGGCGACTTTACCGGCTACGTTCCGGTGAAGGCAGACTTCTACAACGTCATCGTCGAAGCCCGTAAGGCAGCCATTGGCGGCTAACGGCAGAAATCAGGAAGGGCGGCGTCGAGAAGACGCCGCCCTTCTTGCATGTCCGATCATGACCATTTCCGAGACAGCCCCCTCCGGCGCCACTCACCAGATGGCCGACGCATGGCGTCGCCAGACGTCCTTGCGCCGGCTCTACACCGCCATCGGTGTCGGCCTGCTCATCATCGCGCTCGGCAGCACCATGTGGTTCGCCGACGAGGCCAATGCCGGGCATTTCTTCGACCGGTTGCCGCATTTGCTGGACTTCCTGAGCTGGCTCGTCCCCAAGGACTGGAACGATGTCTGGCGGGCGATGCTCGACATCGCTTCCCCGCATGACACCGGCACCCAGGAATTCAACTTTCCGCTTGGCCGCTCCTATGTCTGGGGCAGCTTCTACGTCCCCGAATATTTCGAATTGATGCTGACCACGCTCAACGTGGCGCTGGTCTCGACCTTCATCGGCTTCGTCTTCGCCGTGCCGTTCTCTTTCATCGCGGCGCGCAATTTGACGCCGCATCCGATGCTGCGGCTGATCGTCAAGCGCTTCATGGAACTGCTGCGCGCCTTTCCCGAGATCGTCATCGCCGGCCTGTTCGCCGCCATCGTCTCTATCGGCCCGATCGCCGCCATCATCGCCATCGGCCTGCATTCGATCGGCGCGCTGGGCAAGCTCTTCTACGAGATCAACGAGAACATCGACATGCGCGCCGAAGAGGGCCTGAGGGCCGTCGGCGCCAACTGGTTCTCGCGGGTGCGCTTCGCCGGCCTGCCGCAGGTGCTGCCCAACTTCATGTCCTACACGCTGCTGCGCGTTGAGATAAACGTCCGCATTTCCACCATCATGGGCGCGGTCGGCGGCGGCGGTATCGGCGAAGAACTGAAGCTGTCGATCTCGCGCGGCTTCGGCGCCAAAACGATAGCCCTTGTGCTGCTCCTGTTCACGACGATCTTCATCGTCGACCAGTTCTCCGCCTGGCTGCGCCGCAAGCTGGTCGGCGAGCAGGCTTTCGTGATGGGGGCTTGACCATGGCTGCCTTGACCGCCGATCAAATCCAGTCGATCGAAGAGCGCTTCCCGCGGGTTTTCCAGCGGCCGTTCCACAAGCGCTTCGGGCCGCTGATGCTGCTTGGCGGCATCTTTCTCTACCTGCTCTATGCCCTGTGGTTCTTCAACCTGCCGCAGGTCATGCGGGAATCGCACTGGGAGCGGCTGCCGCTGTTTCTGACCCAGTGGATCAGTTACGACGTGCAGCCGATCTTCCGCCTCGACGAACCGCAGATATCGGCCAAATATCCACGCTTCTCGGTGCTCGGCCCGAACCCAGATCCGGACTGGGTCAAGACCAATGCCGATGGCTCGGTGACGGTCCTTATCGACGGCACCGCCAAGTCGATCACCTTCACCAAGACGCAGGCGACGATCATTGCCAATGGCGAGACCGTTGCGGTCGCGCTAGGCACCGGCAAGCCGCTGATCTCGGGGCCGGTTCCCGGCTGGACCACCGCGCATGAGGATGAGGTCGTCGCCGACATGGGCTTTGCCGGCGAGGCCCGCGTCGCCGTTGACCGCGTCAGGATACGCAAGCGCTTTCTCGGCTGGGCAAACTTCGTCTTCGACACGCGCTCGCCATTCTTCGGCAAGTCGGCAAGCGAAGTGGCCTCGCTGATCGTCTCCGGGCCGGAACTGAAACCGGGCACCTCCAATCTGGCGCTGGCCGGCGACAACATCTGGAACAACGCCCAGTGGCAGCATGGCGACGTCTGGACGAAGCTCTTGCAAACCATCGTCATGGCTTTTCTCGGCACGATGCTTGGCGGCATCGTCGCCTTCCCGCTCGCCTTCTTCGCCGCCCGCAACATCACGCCAAGCCGGCTGGTCAACCAGGTGCTCAAGCGTTTCTTCGACTTCATGCGCTCCATCGACATGCTGATCTGGGCGCTGTTCTTCACCCGTGCCTTCGGGCCGGGACCGCTGGCGGGCAGTGCAGCGATCTTCTTCACCGAGATCGGCACGCTCGGCAAAACCTATTCCGAGGCGCTGGAGAACATCGACGACAAACCGCGCGAGGGTATTACCTCGACCGGAGCCAATGGCCTCCTGGTGCAGCGCTACGGCGTGCTGCCGGAAGTGGTGCCGGTGTTCATCAGCCAGACGCTCTACCAGTGGGAATCCAATACTCGCGGCGCGACCATCATTGGCGCTGTCGGCGCCGGCGGCATCGGCCTGAAGCTGTGGGAAGCGATGCGCACCAACTCCAACTGGGCCAACGTCTTCTACATGGTTCTGCTGATCCTGGCTGTTGTCTTCATCTTCGACAACATCTCCAATTTCCTGCGCCGCCGGCTGAGCCGGACGATCCACGACTACAACAGGATCCAGGCCGAGCAGGGGTAGCCTTGTAATGCAGAGCGCAAGCATCATCTCGCCCGGCGCCAAAGGGTCGACCCCCACTCCGTCGAGCTGCGCCCGACACCTCTCCCCCGATCGACGGGGTAGAGGAAAGGCGCCAGGCTGTCCGAGCCGGCGCCTATCCTCCTAGACCGAGGCTTTCTTCCTCTCCCGAGCCACCAGGCTCCCTTTCCTCTCCCTCCGGAGGGGGGAGAGGTGGCTCGGCGAAGCCGAGACGGAGTGGGGGAACCACCTGGCAACCGCCGCGAACGCGAATAGAAAATGGGCCAGGCGCAGGCGCCTAAGCCGCCTTCTTCCACCCATTTTTGATATGCTTGTACCCTTCCCGATACACCGCCTCCGGCGTCTCGGAAAAGTCGCGCCACACCTTGGTTGCCGCCGCCAAATCCTTGAGCGAGCGCCCGAACGCCTCGATCGTCAGCCAGTCGTCATAGCCGCTCTTGCGGATGGCGGAAAACGTTTCGGCCCAGGGGATGTTGCCGCGCCCCGGCACGCCGCGATCATTCTCCGAAATATGGATATGCACGACATTCCGGCGGTGTTTCGTATAGGCGCCGATCGGATCGGCCTCCTCGATATTGGCGTGGAAGGTGTCGTACATCGCCCTGATGTGCGGCCGGTCGATGGCGTCGATATGCTCGGACAGATCCGCCATCGTGTTGAGCAGGTAGCATTCGAAGCGGTTCAGCGCCTCGAGCCCGATGGTGACGTTCCTCTTGCCGGCATGGTCGCCGATGGCTCGCTGCGAGGCGACCGAGCGCTTTTTCTCGGCAGCCGTTGGCCCAGCGCCGGAAAACGCGCCGAGCGTCGAATGCAGCGGGCCGCTCAGCGTGCTGGCGCCAAGCGCATTGGCGCAGTCGATCGCCCATTTCATGTAGCCAACACCGGCCTTGCGCGTCGCCGCGTCGGCCGAGATCAAGTTCATCGCCGGATCGCCCATGGCTGAAACCGCGGTCCGCTCCAGCCCGATGCGGTCGAGCAGTTCGCCGAGTTTTTTATAGTCGTCCGGCGTGCCGGCGAAGATCGGTATCTCGACGCCATCGAAGCCGGTCGCCTTGATATCGCGCAGCAACGGCTCGTGTTTCTTCGACACCGCCGTCGTCCACAAGAACATGCACATGCCGATTTTCATCGACGCCCCCTCCCCTGGATCCCCCGGATTTCTATTTTAGAGCTTAGTCCATGCTCCGTTCTTCTTCGACGACTTCACACAAGCCTCGATGAAGGCCATGCCTTCGACGCCGTCGTGGATGGTCGGGAAGACGACGTCCTTGGCCGGCTTGCCGCCCTTGCGGCGTGCCGCCCGGATGGCGCGCGCGGCCTCCTGGTAGATGTTGGCGAAACCTTCCAGATAGCCCTCGGGATGGCCTGACGGCACGCGGCTGACACGGCCCGCCACCGGCAGCGCACCGGCACCGTTGCGGGTGATCAATTGCTTCGGCTGGCCGAACGGCGTGTACCAGAGATAGTTCGGGTCGGCCTGCACCCATTCCAGTCCGCCTTTCGAGCCATAGATGCGCAGCTTCAGGCCGTTCTCATGGCCGGGCGCCACCTGGCTTGCCCAGATCATGCCCTTGGCCGGGTGCGTCTTGCCGGCCGGCTTGAAGCGCAGCATGACGTTGACGTTGTCATCGAGAAGCCGGCCCGGCACGAAGGCGTCGAGATCGGCCGACAGGGAGTCCAGCTCCAGCCCCGAGACGAAGCGGGCGAGGTTGTAGGCATGCGTGCCGATATCGCCCAGCGCGCCGCCGGCACCTGCCTGCTTGGGGTCGGAGCGCCAAGCCGCCTGCTTCTGGCCTGTCGCCGCCAAATCCTCGGTCAGCCAGTCCTGCGGATATTCGGACTGCACGATGCGGATGTCGCCGAGCACACCCTTGGCGACCATTTCGCGTGCTTGCCGGACCATCGGATAGGCGGTGTAGTTGTGCGTCAGCACGAACACCTTGCCGGTCTTCTCGACGATCGCCGCAAGCTTTTTCGCCTCGGCGAGCGTCGTCGCCAGCGGCTTGTCGCAGATGACGTGGATGCCGGCCTCGAGGAAAGCTTTAGCCGCCGGCACATGGACATTGTTGGGCGTGACGATGGCCACCGCCTCGATGCCGTCGGAGCGCTTCGCCTCGGCCCTGGCCATCTCGGCATAGGATGCATAGCTGCGTGCTGGGTCGAGCCCCAGTTCGGCGGCCGAGGCCTTGGCGCGCTCGGGATTGGCCGACAACGCGCCGGCCACCAGCACGAAATCATTGTCCATGCGCGCCGCGATCCGATGCACCGCGCCGATGAAGGCGCCTTGCCCGCCGCCGACCATGCCGTAGCGGATCGGGCCGCCTCCCGTTTCCGACTTCGATGCGCCGACCATGTCTTGCTCCTCGCTGTTGCTCACCTCCCCTCGAGGGGAGGTCGATCCGCGCAGCGGATCGGGTGGGATCGTCGAGGCAGAGCTCGGCATAAACCGACCTCTCCCGGCCCTTCGGCCACCCTCCCCGCGAGGGGGAGGGAAAGGCGCGCTAGATTCCCATCATCCCGCGCAGCACCTTCTTGTCGGTGGTGCCGCCGGCGAAATCGTCGAATGCCTTTTCTGTCACTCGGATGATGTGATGCTGGATGAAAGGCGCGCCTTCGGCCGCACCATCCTCCGGATGCTTCAGGCAGCACTCCCACTCCAGCACCGCCCAGGAATCATAATTGTACTGCGTCAGCTTGGAGAAGATGCCGCCGAAATCCACCTGCCCGTCGCCCAGCGAACGGAAGCGGCCGGCGCGGTTGGTCCAGCTCTGGTAGCCGGAATAAACGCCTTGCCGGCCAGTCGGGTTGAACTCGGCGTCCTTGACGTGGAACGCCTTGATGCGCTCGTGATAGATGTCGATGAATTCGAGATAGTCGAGCTGCTGCAGCAGGAAATGCGACGGATCGTAATTGATGTTGCAGCGCTTGTGGCCGCCGACCGCATCGAGGAACATCTCGAAGGTGGCGCCGTCGAACACGTCTTCGCCGGGATGAATCTCGTAGCCTATATCGACGCCATTATCCTCATAGACATCGAGGATCGGCTTCCAGCGCTTGCCGAGCTCAGCGAACGCTTCCTCGATCAGCCCGGCCGGCCGCTGCGGCCAGGGGTAGAGGTAAGGAAAGGCCAGCGCGCCGGAGAAGCTGACCGAGGCCTTGAGGCCAAGGTTCTTCGAGGCCTTCGCGCCGAACTCCATCTGTTCGACCGCCCATTTTTGCCGCGCCTTGGGATTGTTGTGCACCGAAGCCGGCGCGAAGCCGTCGAACTGCGCGTCATAGGCCGGATGCACCGCCACCAGTTGCCCCTGCAGATGCGTCGACAGTTCGGTGATCTCGACGCCGGCATCCGCGCAGATGCCCTTCACCTCGTCGCAATAGGCCTTGGAAGAAGCCGCCTTCTTGAGGTCGAACAGCCGCGCGTCCCAGGTCGGGATCTGCACGCCCTTGTAGCCGAGACCGGCCGCCCATTTGGTGATCGCCGCCAGTGAGTTGAACGGCGCGGCGTCGCCCGCGAACTGCGCCAGAAACAGCCCGGGGCCCTTCATTGTCGTCGGCATCGGCATCCTCCCTCATTTCTCTCGCGACCGAGCATAGCGCCGATTGGAAACGGGGCCAGCCACTTTGGTCTTTTCTCAACGGGTGCTTGCACGCACCGCCATTCTGGTATTACCAAATATGGAAATCTGGTCAAGCGGTGCAATGCGCTACCTTGACCCCAAAACCACCTGGCGCAGGCACATATATCTCAATATAATCAAGGAAATAATCCACAGCAAAAGTTGCGCCCCAGCGCTTCTTGCCGATCTGGAGAATTTGCTGTAGACCTCGCTTCAGGCCCAATTGGTCGAACCAGTTTGCGAGAAAAGGCTGGGAACGCCTTGGGGAGGAACCTTTGTGTCGCCTTTTGGCAATGCATGTCGCAGGCGAACCATAGAGACGAATTGGGAAGGACAGACCATGCATCTTTCGACGCACAACTGGATGCGCGCGGAACCCTTGGAAACGACGCTCAAGCGCATCAAGAAATTCGGCTATGAGTCGATCGAGATTTCCGGCGAGCCCGAGCAGTACAAGACCAAGGAAACCCGGGCGCTGCTGAAGGAGCATGGTATTCGCTGCTGGGGCGCGGTGACCCTGATGCTGGGCGAGCGCAACCTTGCCGCCAGGAACCAGGGCCAGCGCGAGCGTTCCGTTCAGTATGTCAAGGACGTGCTGACCATGGTCAGCGAACTCGATGGCGAGATCATCACGCTGGTTCCGGCGACCGTCGGCAAGGTGGTGCCCGACGGGACCGAGGAAGAGGAATGGAAGTGGGTCGTCGACGCCACCCGCGAATGCTTCACCCATGCCAAGAAGGTCGGCGTCAAGATCGCCGTCGAGCCGCTTAACCGCTTCGAGACCTATCTGTTCAATCGCGGCGCCCAGGCGCTGGCTCTGGCCGACGCGGTCAGCCCCGAATGCGGCGTGTGCCTCGACGCTTACCACATCCACATGGAAGAATTTAACGTCTATGACGCGATCCGGCAGGCCGGAAAGCGCCTGTTCGACTTCCATGTCGCCGACAACAACCGGTTTGCCGCCGGCCTCGGCCAGATCGACTGGCCGAAGATCGTCGCCACCTTGCGCGAGATCGGCTACGACGGCGCGCTGACCAATGAGTTCGTCGCGCCCGTCGACCGGACACCGGCCGCACCCTATCCCGACATGGTCGAGCGCAATCCGGTCGACATCTCGCCAGAACAGCTGAAGTTCATCCAGGACCACGGCTCCAGCGTGCTCACCGAGAAATTCTACACCGACCAGATGCGCATCAACGCCGAGACGTTGCTGCCGCTGATCAAGTAGTCGACTGCCTCAGGGAAATTCGCCCTTCCGCCCTGACCGGCGGCAGGGCTGGGGAAGAATATGCGTATCAAGTCCGTCCAAGCCTGGTGGATCCGCGTTCCGATCGAAGCCGCTCGGCAGCACCGCAGCGACTTCGGTCAGGTGACGACCTTCGACGCCGCCATCCTGCGCATCGAGACCGATGACGGGCTGGTCGGCTGGGGCGAAGGCAAGAACGCTGCCGGCAGTGCCGGCAGCTACGGCGCACTCGTCCACATGCTGAACCATGAGGTCGGGCCGCAGCTGGTCGGCCGCGATCCGGCCGACATCGGCGTTATATGGGAGATGCTCTACAATGGCGTGCGCCACGACAGCGCAGCGCGCAGCGGCCACGCTATGCCGCAACTGGCGCGGCGCGGCATGAGCATCGCGGCGATCAGCGCCGTCGACATCGCGCTGTGGGACATTCTCGGCAAATCGCTTGGCGTTCCTGTCTGGCGGCTGCTCGGCGGCCGCAAGCTCGATCGCATGCCGGCTTACGCGTCCGGCGGCTGGGCTGCCGCTGACGCCATCGGCGAGCAGTTGAAATCCTATATCGCCAAGGGCGGTTTCAAGGCACTGAAGATGCGGGTTGGCGCGATGGACGGCGCGGCGCACATCTCCGCCGCCCGCGTGCGGGCCGCACGGCAGGCGCTCGGCCCCGATGTCGAACTGATGGTCGACGCGCACGGCACCTATACGGTGGCGGAAGCAAAACGCTTCATCCACCTCGTCAACGACCTTGATCTGGCGTGGTTCGAGGAGCCTGTTATCGCCGACGACAAGCCCGGCATGGCCGAAGTGCGGGCATCCGGCGTCGTCCCGATCGCCACCGGCGAAAGCGAGGCGACACGCTACGCCTTCCGCGACCTCGCCGTGCTCAAAGCCGCCGACATCTTCCAGCCCGATCCCGCTTTCTGCGGCGGCATCAGCGAAGCGATGAAGATCGGCACCATCGCCAGCGCCTTCAATCTGCGCTTTGCACCGCATTTGTGGGCCGGCGCGCCCTGTTTTTTCGCAGGCTTGCATGTCTGCGCCGCCTCGCCGTCGAGTTTTACCGTCGAATATTCGCTCGGCGCCAACCCGATGATCCATGATCTGGTCGAAGAGACTGTCGAAGCCAGGGACGGTATGATAGCGATCCCGGAAAAACCGGGGCTGGGATTCACCATTTCGGAGCGGTTCCTGGAGGCGCACGCGCAACGCGGTTGACGATGAAAGAAAAGAACCTCCTCGCGGAACTCGCCGCCTACCTGTTCTCCCATTCGGACAAGGAGAGTGGCCGAACGCCTTCGGAACGCGAACTGGCGGAGCATTTCGCCGTCAGCCGCGGCCAGATCCGCGAGGCACTGGCCATCCTGGAGGCTATGCGCATCGTTGAGCGCCGGGCCAAGTCCGGCATCTACATCGACACCAAGCAGGCCAGTGTGGAGGCCATGGCGCTGTTTGCCCGCGCGGGCCTGCCGCTCGACCCAATCCAGATCTACGAGACGGTCGAACTGCGCAAGATCCACGAGATCAAGGCGGCCGAACTTGCCTGTTCGCGTGCCACAGAGGAGAATTTCGAGCGGCTGCGTGAAATCCTCAAGGTTTCGGAAGAGCGCATCGCCGCCGGCGAAGGGCTTGCCAGGGAAGACCGCGAATTCCACCTCGAAATCGTGCGCGCCACCAAGAACAGCGTCTTCCACAATGTCTGCAGCGTCTACTACATGATGGGCGAGCAGCGCCTGCCGATCTATTTCAACGACCCCGAGCGCAACGTGCGCTCGCATGCCGAGCACATCCAGATCTATGAGGCGCTGCTGCGCCGCGATGGCAATCTCGCCCAGGCGCTGATGAGCGCCCATCTGCAAGGGGCTGAGAGCTACTGGAAAGGCCTGATCGAGGGCCATGGCGAGGAACCCCAAAGCCCGGCGCTCGAAAAAGCTTGATCGACATGGCCCGTATCCTCACGACCCACGCCCTGCACCCGCGCGCCTCGGCCATGCTGGCCGGCGCCGGAGAACTCGTCGTCGCCTCCGCCATCGATCCGGCCACGCTGGCCGCCGAGGCGAGGAATGCCGACATCGTCATCGTGCGCGCGCCGCTGCCACCACAGGTTTTCGACGGCGCGACGCAACTGAGGGCGGCAATCCGTCACGGCGCCGGGCTCGACATGATCCCCATGGAAGCAGCGACGGCCGCCGGCGTGCTGGTGGCGAATGTGCCGGCGGTCAATGCCCGCTCGGTTGCCGAACACGTCATGTTCGTGGCGCTCGCCTTGCTGCGCAACTACCGCGTCGTCGACCGCGACCTGCGCACCAAAGGCTGGCTCGCCGGCCGCGAGCACGCCAATTCCAACATCGAGCTTGCCGGCAAGACGATCGGCATCGTCGGCCTCGGCGCCGTCGGCCAGGCGGTTGGCCATATCGCCGCGCACGGCTTCGACCTGAAGGTGGTGGCAACGACGCGCAGCATGCAGCCGGCGCCGGACAAGGTCGGTTTCCTGTCGATCGACGCTCTCGTCGAGCAAAGCGACATCATCGTTCTGTGCTGCCCGCTGACGCCGGAAACGCGCGGCCTGATCAACCGTGAGCGGATCGCCCGCATGAAGCCTCATGCGCTGCTGATCAACGTGTCGCGCGGGCCGGTCATCGATGACGACGCGCTGATCGAGGCGTTGCAGAAACGCCGTATCGGCGGTGCCGCGCTCGACGTGTTTGCGACGCAGCCGCTGCCGTCGAACCATCCCTATTTCGGCTTCGACAATGTTATCATCACGCCGCACATGGCCGGCATCACCGAGGAATCGATGATGCGCATGGGCGTCGGCGCGGCGGGTGAAGCCTTGCTGGTGCTGGCGGGCAAGCTGCCGGTCAATCTGCGCAATCCAGAAGTGGTCGATCGCTATCGGCGGCGGTTTCCGGCGAGCCTATGACACATCGCGGTTTCGCCCCAATCGCGCTGATAGTCGGTTCAGCCCTGATCACGCGCCAAGCAGCTGCTCTATTTCAGCAGCGATCCGCAGCAGACGCCGGTCATGCCCGTTGCGCGCCACCAGCATCAATCCGGCAGGCAGCTCCGTGCCTGGCATCGGCAGCGAAATCGCGCAGAGATCGAACTGGTTGGCGACCTGCGTGTTGCGCAGCAACAGGCTTTCGGTGCGGTCACGCAGCTCGGCGTCGTCAGCCATCGAGACTATGGTCGGCGCCGTCACCGGTGTGGTCGGCAAGGCCAGCACATCGACCGATGCCAGCCGCTCGTCCATGGCGGCAACGAGCGCTTTGCGACGGCGCATTGCCCTGATGTAGACAGGCGTCGGCAGCATTGCCGCCCGCGACAAAGGTCCGCTGACATGCGGGTCGACCGGCACCGATGCCCCTGTCGCCAGCCAGTCGGCATGCACTTCGGCCCCTTCCATGGCAGCGATCGAGCCACGCTTGGTGGCCGCGCGCAAATCGGCAAGCAGATCGTCGATCGACAGATCCGCGATCCGCGCGCCTGCCTGCTCGATCTTGCCAAGGCAGAGGCCGAACGCGGTCGCCACCGCGCCTTCCGTCTCGTCGAAAAGGATGCCCCGCGGGATGCCTACGCGAAGCCCTGCAAGGGCAATCGGCGTCAGCGCGGTCGCCAACTCACCGGCCATCACGGCGTCGGCGGCGGCACATTGGGCGACGGTTCGGGCAAGCGGGCCGATCGAGTCCAGCGTGGCGGACAGTGGGAACGCACCGGCGAGCGGCACGCGTCGCGCTGTCGGCTTGAAGCCGACGACGCCGTTGAGTGACGCCGGAATGCGTATCGAACCGCCAGTGTCGGAACCGATCGATATTTCGCTCGTCGCCTCGCCGACGGAAACGCCGGCGCCCGAGGAAGAACCGCCCGGAATGCGGCCGGCGTCCACAGCATTGCCAGGCGTGCCGAAATGCTGGTTGTCGCCGATCGCGGTGAAGGCGAATTCGGTCATGTTGGTCTTGCCGATGATGACCGCGCCGGCCTGCCGCAGCCGGCTGACGATCACGGCATCGCGCAGCGGAGGTGCTGCGGTCCTAAGCATCAGCGAGCCGGCCGTGGTTGGTTCGCCGGCTACATCGAACAGATCCTTGACCGAGACGATGGTGCCATCGAGCGGCCCCAGTGTTACGCCCGCGCGCTGGCGCGCATCGCTGGCGTCAGCCGCGGCCCGCGCAGCTTTGGCATAGAGCTTCGTGAACACGCGCTCCTCGCCGGCACGGGCGGCGAGGCGCGCGAGAATGATTTCCAGACGATCGCGGACGGATTGCATTTCGGTGTCGGACTCCAGACGTCTTGAACGTCCTTGGGGCATGGATTGCCGAGACTTAACCCGGCGCAGGCGGTTTTGCACCCTGTCTAATGCGAGGAAAAATCCCGATGCTCTACAAAGGCAGCTGCCACTGCGGCAAGGTCGCCTTCGAATTCAAGGCCGAACTGACCGGCGCCATCAGGTGCAATTGCTCGATCTGCTCGCGCAAGGGCGCCCTGTTGTACGCCATACCGCATCAGACCTTGCGGGTCCTGGCGTGGGGCGATGATTTGGGCATCTACACATTCGGCAATCATGCCATCGCGCACCGGTTCTGCCGGGCTTGCGGTATCCATCCCTTTGCGGAGGATGTCCGTGAAGGCCGTGAACGCAGCGCCTACATCAACATTAACTGCGTGGCCGATCTCGACCCCTCGACCCTGTCGGTTTTCGATTTCGACGGGCGGTCGGCCTGACGCAATTCCGGGAAAAGTGCGCGGCGGTTTTCCGTCCGGAATTGCGCGGGAACCAAATTACCTATCGATAGCCCGTCGCATCGGCGGGCTTGCCGGCGTCCTGGACCTCCGGAACATAACGCCAGGCGTCGGGCCGTGAACCGTCGAGGTCGGTAAAGCCGTAGACCTGCGCCAGCCCGCCGCTGGACAGCGACTGCCCGCTCCAGCGCAAGCGATCCGGATCCGCCGCCAAAGCCGCAACGGCGCGCCCGACGAAGCGTGGCGTCTCGGAAATGACGAAATGCGGCACCTCAGCGGTGGCGTCGCGCCAATTGTCCTCGCTCACGCCAAAGGCTTCCAGCATCATCTCCGAACGCAGCCAGCCGGGCGTCAGCGACACCGACGTTGCGTCGTGTTTTGCCAGATCCTTGGCATGCGCCCATGCCATGCGCGTCACCGCGACCTTGGCAAGATCGTAGAAGGGTGACAGCCGGTAGTGATCGGCATTGTATTCGGCCGTGCCGTCGGTGACTTCGACCAGCAGCCCACCCGGACGTTCGATCAGCAGCGGCAACGCATGGTGTGCGGTGATCAGATGCGTATCGATGCCGAGCCGAAGCATGCGCAGGCCATTGTCCAGATTGTGGTCCCAGACCGGCTTGTTCCACTCGAACAGCTTTTCGCCACCCCAGATGTCGTTGACCAGTATGTCGAGCCGGCCCTGTTCGGTGCGGATGCGTTCAACCAGTCTGTGCACATCTTCGGCCACGAGATGATCGACTTGCACGGCGATGCCCTTGCCTCCGCTCGCCGAGACCAGTTCCGCTGTTTCCTCGATGGTTTCGGGCCGGGCATATTCGGATTGCTGGGCGCGCGTGCTGCGCCCGGTGACGTAGACGGTGGCGCCGGCAGCGCCAAGTTCGACCGCTATGCCTCGACCGGCGCCGCGCGTCCCGCCTGCGACCAGGGCAACTTTCCCTTGCAACGTCATTGAACTCTCCCAAAAACGGTTCCATCGATCAGGCACGGGCTAGCCTGCGCTGCTCACATCATATATAAATGATCATTCGGTTATATCAGGATGTCAAGATGACCCGGCCAAAAACCCAGTCCGACGAGCAGGTGCTGGAGACCGCGCACCGGTTGATCCACGAGCATGGCCCCGAAGCACTCACCTTCGAGCGTCTGGCAAAGGCTTGTGGTCTCTCCGGTGCAACGCTGGTGCAGCGCTTCAAGAACAAGGCGCAGCTTAAACAGCGCACCTTGCTGCACGCCTGGGACGGTCTCGACGACAACACCAGGATCCTGGCAGCTACCGTCCCGAGAACGCCCGCTGGTGCGGTCGCGCTGCTGGTGGCGCTGTCGCAACACTACGGCGGCATCGAATCCTATGCCGAAGGCCTGCTTGTCCTGCGCGAGGACTTGCGCGACCCCCTGCTCAGGGCGCGCGGTGCAGCCTGGAAGGCGTTCCTGTGCGACGCTCTTGCAGCCTGTTTTGCTGAAACGCCCAACCCGCCACGCGACATCGGCCTGTTGATGGCATCCCATTGGCAAGGCTCGTTGCTGTGGTGGAGCTTTGACCCGGCGATCGAAGTGGCCGCCTTTGTCGAGGACAGCCTGAACCGCTTTGTCGCTGCCATCACAATGGCGCCGGTCCGAAAACCGTGATGGTTCTCGGGCCGACGCGCAGTGTCGGGGAAGCCTGATTGCGTCCAGGCTACTCGGCTGCTTCGGCCCGCGCAGGAACACCACAACGGCCGCCAGCAATGTCGCCGCGCCGCAATAGGCGAAGGCACTGCCGACGCCGTGTGGTCGACCAGCAGGCCACCGGGACGGCGCCGAGCGCGATCGCCACCTGGAACGTCGCCACCATCACGTGAGGTGACGATGGAGGGGCTGGATCGCCGCCGTCAGGGACCCGGAAAACGGCCGCGTGCTGGCTGCCATCCATCTCGAACCGAACCACGACTGGACGGTTGAATCGCTGGCAAGGATGATGGGCGCCTCGCGATCCGGATTCGCCGAGCGCTTCGCCACAATCGTCGGCGAAACGCAGCCAGGTCGGCGGTCTTGGCAGTTTTTGTGCCGGCAGCTCTTCGCGATAGGAATTTTTTCTTGACTCGGTGACCTCAGATAAGGTACATATTTGCCTATGGTGCTGATTTGCGCCAATGACCCGCCGCACAGGCGGGTTTTTCGTTTGATGCTCCCTCAGCCAACGCCCCGGCGAAGGCTCCGAAGGAACCCGTTGACCCGAGTTCGTTGCCCTGAGCTGACGCATGGAGGCCGTGACGGACTGGTGATTCCAGGCTAGAAAATCCGCATGGTTTTCACCTCGCCCAAGACTGGCCTGCCGGCCTCGGACGGTCCGCTCACCGACATCTTGCGCGGATTGCGGCTTGATGGCGTCGACTATGGCCGCTGCGAACTTTCAGACCCATGGGCCGTGTTCTTTCCTGCCCAGAAGGCAGCAAGGTTTCACTTTATCGGCCGCCGCCAATGCTGGCTGTTTTCGCCAGCCGGGGAATGGATCGAGCTGACACCCGGCGATGCATTGCTCTTGCCGCGCGGTGCCGAGCATGTCGTTGCCAGCGCGCCCGGCATTCCTGCCGTGCCGATCGAAAGCTACACGGTCGAGCCCTTGCAGGACAATTTGTTCAATGTCTCGAACGGCGGCCACGGCCCGAAAACCTTGCTGTTTTGCGGCAGCATGCACTTCAACCTGGACGGATCGCACCCCTTGCTGGGCATGATGCCGGACATGATGCGCGCCAGGGAATTGATGGCTGGTGAGCCCGGCATCCCTCACCTGCTGGAAGCCATGGCCGGCGAAATCACCATGAATCGGGCCGGCTCTGGCGGCATGCTGGCGCGACTGGCCGACGTGCTGGCTGCGAGCATCATCCGTTCCTGGGTAGAAAACAGTGGCGGCGACACCAGAGGCTGGATCGCGGCGATCAAGGATCGCGACATCGGCCGCGTACTTGCCGCCATTCATCTGCAGCCCGACAGGAACTGGACCGTCGAAGCGCTCGCGCGCGAAATGGGCGCCTCGCGATCGGCCTTCGCCGAACGCTTCGCGGCCATCGTTGGCGAAACACCGGCGAGATATGTCGCGCGGATACGCATGCACCAGGCGCGGCAATGGCTGATCGACGATCGGATGCGGGTATCGGTGGTCGCCGCCAGACTGGGTTACGATTCCGAAGCGTCGTTCAGCCGGGCGTTCAAGCGCATCATAGGCACCGCGCCCAGCCGCCTGCGCACCGTCGACGGCACCTCCGAAAACCGCTGAGGCGATCCCGGGTCCGTGGATTGCCGGGTCTGGATGAATTGCCAAGTCTTCCGGACGCAATGCCATTGCCGGACCACCCGCATGCAATAGCTTGCCAGAACCAGGCAGCGAGGGGCCGGCGGCAAGCCGGTCCGAAGAGGAGAGCAAATGCCAAATCATCCGAAGGTCATCGCACTCGCCGTCATGCTTGCGGTTCCCGGGCGCGCCTTTGCCCTCGAGGACAGCTACCTGCCGGCCGACAAGATCCCCTATGTCGCGGAAGTGCCCGACCAGCCGCATCGTCTTGGCGCATTGTGGGGCGAGCGGGCCAAGGGTCCGGCAGGCACGTTGCTGAAGGTTCCCGGCAACTGGCGCGCACCGGTCCATGCGCACACCGCGGATTATCGCGCGGTGGTCATAAAGGGGCTGTGGGCGCACTGGCAGATGGATGGCGGCGAGGCGACCAAGGTCGAACTGCCTCCTGGATCCTACTGGACCCAGAAAGCCGATGAGATGCATGACGACGCCTGCGTCTCCGACACGGAATGCGTGATCCTGCTGATCAACGACACGCCCTACGAAACCTACTTCCAGAAATAGGCTGGGATGCAGCCTATGAGGCGTGTCGCAAGCTGACGCCGCTGCCCTTGTCGAACAGCACCACCTTGTCGGGGTTCCAGGCAAAGCGCACCGCCTGCTCGATGGCGACATCGGTTCTGGCCGGCACGGTGGCACGCAGTGTCGCGTCGCCGACGCGCAGCGTCAGGATCTTTTCGACGCCGTGGTTCTCGACGTCGTGGACACGCGCCTCGACCGGCGCGCCGCTCTCGAGATAGACATCCTCGGGACGAATGCCGAAGACGAGCGGGCGACCGTCGGTCGCCGCACCCGCCTTTAGCCCCCCAAAAGTCTTGGCACCCCCCGAAAAAGGCAGTTCGAAATTCAATGGAGCCATCACCGCGCGGCCATTCACAAGCTTGCCGTCGATGAGGTTCATCGGCGGCGAGCCGACGAAGCTCGCCACATAGGTGTCGCGCGGATTGTTGTAGATCTCGTGCGGCGTGCCGGTCTGGACGATGCGGCCATGGTTGAGCACGCCGACCTTGTCGCCCATCGACATCGCCTCGATCTGGTCGTGGGTGACGAACAGGAAGGTGGCGCCGAGCTGCATCTGCAGGTTCTTCAGTTCAGTCCGCAGCGCCTCGCGCAGCTTGGCGTCGAGCGCAGACAGCGGCTCGTCCATCAGGAACACACGCGGCTTGCGCACGATGGCGCGGCCGATCGAGACGCGCTGCATCTCGCCGCCGGACAGCCGATCCGTCTTTCGGTCGAGCAGATGCTCGATCCGCAGCGTACGGGCGGCACGGTCGACGCGATCCTTGATCTCGGCGTCGGGCAGCCGGCGAATTTTCGGCTTCAGCGGGAATTCGAGATTTTCGCGCACCGTGTAGCGCGGATAGAGCGAATATTGCTGCAGCACCAGCGCCACGTCACGCTCGGCCGCACCCCAGTCGGCGACGTCGACGCCGTCGATGAAGACCTGGCCTTCGCTGGGCCTCTCCAGTCCGGCGATCAGCCGCAGCGTCGTCGTCTTGCCGGCGCCCGTCTCGCCCAGCAGCACGAAGAATTCGCCGTCGGCGATGTCGAGATCGAGCCCGGTCAAGGCGGTGTGGTTGCCGAAGGTTTTCGAGATGTTCTTGAGCTGGATATGGGCCATGTCTACCGTCTCAATTTCTTTTTCGAGGGCGTCTGCCCTCCGCTATGGCTCCGGGCGTTCGATTGTTCGAAAGACCAAATCGTTGGCCTTTCGTGCCCTTCGGCCATCACAATCTCACTTCCAGCGACTTGCCGCTTGCCGTGTCGAAGAAATGCGCCTGGGCCGGATCGATCCTGGCGAACACCTTCTCGCCTGGACCGCCGACGAAGCCGCTCTTGGTGCGTGCCCGCAGCATCTTGGAGCCGACCTTGAGGTCGACGATGTCGAACGAGCCGAGCGGTTCGACGATCTGCGTCTCCACCGGCAGGAAGCCTTCCGCCGCATCGTGGCGGATAAGCACGCCTTCCGGTCGGATGCCGAGCGCCAGCTGGCTGCCGGCATGGCCGTTGAGCTTCGACAGCAGCGCCCGCGGGAATTCAAAGCCGGCGGCAGCGCCGCCGACCGTCACCGAGGCCGAAGACGCGGTTTCGGCGACCGCCGCATCGGCGACGTTCATCACTGGACTGCCGACGAATTGCGCCACGAACAGATTGGCCGGCCGCGAATAGACCTCATCCGGCGAGCCGACCTGCTGCAGCACGCCCTCATGCATGATGACGATGCGGTCGGCGAGACTCATCGCCTCGATCTGGTCATGCGTGACATAGATGGTGGTCGAGCCCTGCTTGATGTGCAGCCGTTTGATCTCGGCGCGCATCTCCTCGCGCAGCTTGGCGTCGAGCGCGCCGATCGGCTCGTCCATCAGCATCGCCTTCGGCCGACGCACCAGCGCCCGGCCGATGGCGACGCGCTGCATGTCGCCGCCCGAAAGCGCCGAAGGCTTCCTGTCGAGCAGTTCGGTGATCTGCAGCGTCTTGGCGACCGAGCGTACCTCACTGTCGATCTCCGTCTTGCTCTTGCGCGTGGCGCGCAAGGGGAAGGCGATGTTCTCGTAGACGCTCATATGCGGATAGAGCGAGAACGACTGGAAGACCATGGCGATGTCGCGGTCCGCGGCTTTCAGATGCTGGATCGGTTTGCCGTCGATAAGGATGTCGCCTTCGTCGATCGTCTCCAGTCCGGCGATGGCGCGCAGCGTCGTCGTCTTGCCGCAGCCCGACTGGCCAAGCAGAACGATGAACTCGTTGTCGCTGATCTTCAGGTTGAGGTCCTTGATGACCTGGACGGCGCCGAAGAATTTCTGGACGCCGCGAAGCTCGATCTGGGTCAATGCTGTGCTCCCGGATTTCGCACCTGGCCGGTGCCGGCCTTCTCCTCAGGCGCGATCTTCGAGGTGATGTTGAAGCCGATCAGCCCGATCAGGATGATGGTCAGGCCATAGCTGTGCAACAGCAGGTTCCAGGGCTGGCAGAGCGCGATGATGCCGAGCACCATCAGCACCTGGCTGCCGGGCTCCAGATATTTCTGATTGATGGCGCGAAAGCTCATTTGCGGATCGCTCCGAAGGACATGCCGCGCAACAGATGGTTGCGGAGCAGGAAGGTGAAGATCGCGACCGGCAGCAGGAACAGGAAGGTTCCCGCCGCGATCACCGTCCAGTCAGGCAGGCCGGAGCCAACCTGGCTCGGGATGAACGGCGGCGCGGTCTGGGCGCGGCGGTTGGTCATGATCAGCGCGAAGGCATATTCGTTCCACGCCGTGATGAAGCAGAACACGGCGGTGGCGGCGATGCCTGTGGCGGCCTCGGGCAGAACGATCTTGAAGAACGCCTCCATGCGCGTGTAGCCGTCGACCAGGGCGGCCTCCTCATACTCTTTCGGTATCTCGTCCATGAAGCCCTTCATCAGCCATACCGAGAAGGACAGGTTGAAGGCGGTGTAGAGGATGATCAGCCCGATATGGGAATCGTTGAGCCCGACCGCCCGGTACATCAGGAACATCGGGATCGCCACCACGACCGGTGGCAGCATGCGTGTCGACAGGATGAAGAAGAGCAGATCCGCCTCCCCCTTCACCTTGAAGCGCGAAAAGCCATAAGCGGTGAACGTTCCCATGCCGACCGCCAGCACCGTCGAGGTGATGGCGATGATCAGCGAGTTCAGGAAGCGGCTTGGATATCCCGACCACTGCACCTGGCCCTTGCCGTCGCGCACGATCTTCTCGCCGCCGTCGAAGACGACGCGCTCCCACCACGGGGCGGCGGCGTATTCTTCCGGCGTCGGCGGGCTGCGCAATTGCGAGCGCTTGGTGAACAGCTTCACGAAAGGCGAAATTTCCGGCTGGAAGACGACCGTCGGCGGAATGGTGGTGGCCAGGTTGCGCGGCTTGAACGCCGTCGAGGCGATCCAATAGATCGGCGCCAGGAAAATGATCGTTACCACCAGGACGGCGACGATGGCGACACGGTTGAAGCCGATTTCGGAAGAAGTGCGGACGGCGGCCATCTCAGCGCTCCTTCACCTTGTTGAGGTATTTGACGTAGATGTTGGTGATCGCCAGCACCATGATCAGCACGATGTAAGCCATCGCGCAGGAGCGCCCGGTCTGCCATTCCTGGAACGCCATCTTGTAGAGCCGGATCGAGATCAGTTCGGCCGTCGGCTGGCTGGTCAGGATGTAGGCGAGATCGAATGTCTTGAACGCTTCCATGGTGCGGAAGATGACCGCGATCATCAGGATCGGCGCGACCAGCGGCAAGGTAATGCGGAAGAAAGTGTAGAACGGTCCGGCGCGGTCGATGGCGGCGGCTTCGTAGAGGTGCTTCGGCACCGCCGAGAGGCCGGCCAGCGACAGCAGCATGACGAAGGGCGACCACATCCAGATGTCGGTCAACGCGACAGCGTAGAGCGCCATCTTGGGGTCAGCGAGCCATTCGAAATTGCCCAGCCCAAGCGCATAATTGATGACGCCCCATGACGGGTCATAGAGCAGTTTCCAGAACAGGCCGACGACAGCCATCGACAGCATCATCGGCAGCAGCAGCAGCGTGGTGATGAGGCCCTTGAGCGGAATGTCCCGGTTGAGCAGCATCGCCACGCCGAAGCCGACAAGCAGTTGTCCGGCGACCGAGACAATGACGTACTTCGCAGTGATGGCGAAGTTCGACCAGACATAGGGGTCGTTGAGTAGGTCGCGATAGTTTTGCAGCCCGACGAAATTCGCCGGCGCGTTGGTCGACGCGCGAAAGTCGGTGAAGGAATAGCCAAGCGAGTAGATCAGCGGAAAGATGTTGAAGACGATCAGGAACAGGACCGTCGGAATGATGAAGAGGTTGCGGATCGAAATGTCGCTGAGGCCGCGCGCGGCCGCTCTTGAAGACCTGTCCAGTGTGGTGATCATCGTGGTCGCCAAGACCCTGCTCCCGTTTGCGGAAAAAGAAACGGAGGAGGCACCGACGCCCCCTCCGTGAGGCATGATTGTTACTGGCCGCGGCCGTACTTCTTGAAGGTCGCGTTCCAGTCTCCGGCCAATGCGTCGAGCGTCTCCTTGGCGGTACCACTGCCGCCGATCATGTATGGATAGACGCGCTGGTTGAGCTGCTGCAGCAGTTCGGCATATTCCGGCACCGCCCAGAAGTCCTTCACCTTGAACATGGTCTCGTAGAAGGCCTTGTTGTACGGCGTTGCGCTCTGGAATTCCGGCGATTTCAGCACCGCGGCGCTGCAGGTGTAGCCGCCGAGAGCCGCCCACTTCTTCTGGGTCTCGTCCTTGATGAACCATTCCAGGAACTTCATCGCCTCGTCCTGCTTCTGCGAGTAGGAGACAACCGAGATGCCCTGGCCGCCGAGCGCGGCGAACTGATCGCCATCGGGACCGGGAGGATTGGCGAAGAAGCCGGTGTTCTTGGCATTCGGGTTCGACGCCTCGTTGATCAGCGAGGGGAAGAACGCGAAGAAGTTCATGCTCATTGCGGCCAGGTTTTCGGTGATCGCCTGATTGTCCTCGACGAAAAACGACTTGGCCCAGCCTGGAGGCGTGAACTTGTAGAGCTCCTTGTAGGCGTCGAGCGCCGCCACCGCCTTCTCGGAATTGATATGGCCATCGACCTTGTAGGTCGAATAGTCACCCAGATCGCCGCCATAGGAGAACAGCGCATTCTCGAAGCCCATCGCCATGGCGTCATAGGAGTTGTCGGTGTAGATGGCGATGCCGTAGCGCTTCTGGTCCGGCCGATAGAAGAACTCAGCGATATCGCGCAATGCCTTGAAATCCTTCGGCACGTCGAGATCGTAGCCGTATTTGGCCTTGAACGCCTCCTTCTCCTTCGGGTCCTCGAACCAGTCCTTGCGATAGGACCAGCCGACGGCGTCGCCTTCGAGCGGGATGGCCCAGTACTTGCCGCTGTTGCCGGGATACTCGGCGTAATATTTCACCGTCGCCGGCGCCATCACATTGCCGAGATCATGCTTTTTGAAGAAGTCTGTCAGGTCGACATAGTGGCCGCCGGTCGAGCCGGCACCAAGCCATTGCGAGTCGCCAACAACCAGATCGTAGGCGTCGCCATGGGCGTTGAACTCGGTGAAGGCCTTGGTCTGGAAGTCGGACCACGGCGTCGTTTCCACGTTGATCTTGACGCCGGTTTCCTTCTCGTACTCGTTGCCGAGTTCCTGCAGATAGTTTGCGGGATCCCATTCCGCCCAGAAGATGGTGAGTGACTTTTCCTGCGCGTAGACAGACGTTCCGCAGGCAAGCGTTAAGCCGATACCAGCAAGTACGCTGGTCACTAACTTGCGCATAATGATTTCCTCCCTTGTGCGCGTTCTACCTTATCGTGCGAGCCGGCGACGTGGCCGGCCCTGGTAGTTCCTCCCGTGATCGCACCTTTCCGGTTTCGAGCCTCCTCGCCCCGCCGGAAAATGGATCGCAGCCCTCACTTTCGATCCGCTTTTCTGATCCAATCTGGTATTACCAATTTTGCATGCACGTCAAGCCCTTTCTTGGCAGCTTGACGTGGCCATTGCCATCGGATTCCGGCTTTATCTGCCTGTTTTACCAAGTTTTTCCTACTCAGTGATATGATTGGGTATTGTCCCACACCCCAATCAACGGCTAGGATCGGTAGTGTGCATGCCAATCTGGTCGAACCAGTTAGGCCCTATTTCACGACTGCCTTCGGATCGAGGCTGCCTCCTTCATCGACCGATTCCGCGACTGCCGCACGCACCAGCGCCCCGGCCGCCCACTGTGCGACTGACATCGTCCGGCGGCTGTCCAGCCTCCAGATATCCTTGAGCACGATCAGTACCTCGACGCCGAAGATAAGCGACAGCGCCTGCGCCAGCCGCTTGAAGTCGCGCGGCGGCAAACGGCCCTTGAGCGGCGCGATCGCATCTTTCAGCAAGTCGATGCGATGGCCGCGCGTAAAGGCGGGCTCACCGCCCAGCGTGCCGGCCTGACGCCGCGCCCATTGATCGAGCGACAGCTTCAGTGCTGCCTTGAACGTGGCTTCGAAGGCCTCGATGCGCGGCATGGCCGTATCGAACAGCTCGGCGACCCGGCGCTCGGCGTCAGTGGAGGTCGATTGCCAGGTGAGGATTGGCCCCAGCCCCTCGTCGACGACGGCCTGCACCAGTGCCGACTGGCTCGGGAAGTAACGATAGGCGGTGGCGCGGGAAACCTCGGCCGCCTCGGCGACCTCGCTGACCGAGGGCGTGACGCCCGCCTGCATCAGCCTTGTTGCCGTCTCCAGCATCAGCCGCTTGGTCCGCGCCCGCGGCCCACGCTCGGGCACTGGGCCGGTTGCCCGTTCAGCGTCGTCACTCGCAGCGGATTGTTGACGTGAGACATCCATACCAATACGATACGCGCGTCTCAAAAATTTGCAATGGTGTCCGCATCGTCGAGTGGCCCGGGCAATGAGCGATGGGGGCGGCGTCGCGCCTGCCAGGATTGGGGGAGCGCAATGAAGCGTATCTATGTGGTGGGTACCGCGGACACCAAGGGCGAGGAACTCGCCTTCCTGGCCGACGCGATCACTGCTGCGGGCGCCATCGTTTGTCGTGTCGATGTCGGAACGCGCGACGCAACCATCCCCGTCGATATCAGCGCGGGGGAAATCGCCGACCATCATCCCGGCGGCCGGGACGCCGTGCTCGGCGGCAATGATCGTGGCGCCGCGGTCGCGGCGATGGGCATCGCCTTCGCCCGCTTTGCCCAATCGCGCAACGACATCGCAGCCATGATCGGCATCGGTGGCGGTGGCGGCACATCGATCGTCACGTCGGGCATGCGCGCCCTGCCGCTCGGCCTGCCCAAGATCATGGTCTCGACGCTCGCCTCCGGCGATACCGCACCCTACGTCGATGTCTCCGACATCATCATGATGCCGGCGGTGACTGACATGGCCGGACTGAACCGGCTCTCCCGTGTCGTGCTGCACAATGCGGCTCAAGCCATATCAGGCATGGCGGCCAGACCGGCGCCGCCGCCAGACGGCCGGCCGTCGATCGGCCTCACCATGTTCGGCGTCACCACGCCTTGCGTGACCGCCATCGCCGACCAGCTCCGTTCGACCTATGACTGCATGGTCTTCCACGCCACGGGCACTGGCGGCCGCAGCATGGAAAAGCTGGCCGACAGCGGCTTGCTGTCCGGCGTCGTTGACATCACCACGACCGAAGTCTGCGACCTCCTGTTCGGCGGTGTGCTGCCGGCGACTGACGATCGTTTCGGCGCCGTCGCTCGCACGGGGCTGCCCTATGTCGGCTCCGCCGGCGCGCTCGACATGGTGAACTTCTGGGCGCCTTCGACCATTCCGGAGCACTATCGCTATCGGCTGTTCTACGAACACAATCCCAATGTCACGCTGATGCGCACCACGGCGGACGAATGCCGTGCGATCGGCGAGTGGATCGGCACCAGGCTCGCCCGCTACGGGGGGCCGGTGCATTTTCTCATCCCGGAAAAAGGTGTCTCGGCGCTCGACATCGAAGGCGGCGCCTTCTTCGACCCGGAAGCCGACGCCGTTCTGTTCGAAGCCATCGAGCGCACCATCAAGCCCGACGGCAAGCGCCGCGTGACGCGCCTGCCGCTGCATATCAATGACCCGGAATTCGCAAAGGCTGCAACATCAGCCTTCCTCGACATCGCCAGACAGTGAGAGATCTCAAAAAATGCCCGCCATACCGCGCAAGGACATATTGAAGAAATTCAGGGGAATGGTCGACAAGGGCGTGCCGATCGTCGGCGGTGGCGCCGGCACCGGCCTGTCGGCGAAAGCCGAGGAGGCCGGCGGCATCGACCTCATCATCATCTACAATTCCGGCCGCTACCGCATGGCCGGGCGCGGCTCGGCCGCCGGCCTGCTCGCCTATGGCAATGCCAACGAGATCGTCAAGGAAATGGCCTACGAGGTGCTGCCGGTGGTCAGACACACGCCGGTGCTGGCCGGCGTCAACGGCACCGACCCGTTCGTCATCATGCCGCTGCTTCTGGCCGAGCTGAAGACAATGGGCTTTTCCGGCGTGCAGAACTTTCCCACCATCGGCCTGTTCGACGGCCAGATGCGGCAGAGTTTCGAAGAGACCGGCATGGGTTTCGGCCTCGAGGTCGACATGATCGCCGAGGCGCACAAGCTCGATCTCTTGACCACGCCCTATGTCTTCAACCCGGATGAGGCCCGCGCCATGGCAAAAGCCGGCGCCGACATCGTCGTCGCCCATATGGGTGTGACGACAGGCGGCTCGATCGGCGCCACGTCAGCCAAGTCGCTCGACGACTGCGTCGTCGAGATCGACGCCATCGCCAACGCGGCGCGCTCGGTGCGCAAGGATGTCATCCTGCTTTGCCATGGCGGCCCGATTTCGATGCCCGACGATGCCCGCTACATTCTCTCCCGTGCCAAGGGCCTGCACGGCTTCTATGGCGCAAGCTCGATGGAACGGCTGCCGGCGGAAGCCGCGATCGCCAAACAGACGGCCGATTTCAAGGCGGTGACACTTGGTGGCGGGACGGCCACGAAGAAAAAGAAGGGATGATGAGAGATGACCGACAAGAGCAAAATGTTTGTCTACCCGAAGGACGTCAGCGCCTTCGGCTTCGACTGGGGAAAATTGGCGCTGACGGTGGCGCCCGAAGTGAATGGCGCGACCCGCTTTTCCGGCGGCGTCGTCGACCTGCCTTCCGGCAAGGGCCACACGCGCCACAACCATCCGGGCGCGGAAGAAATCATCTTCGTCATCTCCGGTCATGGCGAGCAGATGGTCGAGGACGAAAAGGGCAATCCGGTGGTCGAGAAAGTCGGCCCCGGCTGCACCATCTATGTGCCGGAAAGCCGCTTTCATTCGACGCTCAACACCGGCGATGGGCCGATGCAGCTTTTCGTCGTCTATTCGCCGGCCGGGCCTGAACTGGTTTTGCGCGAGTTGCCGGATTTTAGGCTGATTCCGCCGGGACAGTGATGAACTTATTATAGCGCGGCGCCGCCCCTCATTGTCCTGCTGGACATTTCTTCCAGTAGTGACGGGGAGAAAGACGCGGTCATCGGCGCTTTCGCCAATTTTCAACGCCGCAAAATAGTGCCGAGGGCGCGGCTGCCTCTTCTCCCCGTCACTATTCGGGGAGAAGGTGCCGGCAGGCGGATGAGGGGCGGCGCCAGCCTCGGGTTCTATGAAATCCCGCCTATGTTCCATCCCCTGCCACGGTCGCCGAACATCACATAACCGGTTTCGGTGACCGCCAGCGTGTCCTCCAGCTTGATGAAGCCGCGTGTCGGGTGGAGCATGGTTGTCTCCACCGACAGCACCATGTTCTTCTCCAGTGGCTTTGCCGCATAGGTTCCCTCATAGGTCACCGGGTGGTTGGTCATCAGGAACGGCGCTTCATGCGTGATCAGCCCCATGCCGTGGGCGAAAAAATCCGTGTAGGGCGCGACCTTCGAGGCTTTCAGCACGCCCTCGGCGTGCGAAATCATGTCGCCGCCCAGCGTGCCCGCTCTGACCTTTGAGAAGGCCGCCTGCTGCACCGTCTCGACCTCGGCCAGCAAATCCTCGAGCTCGGCGTCCGCTTCGCCCAGAATGCCCATGCGGCAGAGGTCGCCGATATAGCCGTGATAATTGCCGCCGGAATCGATCGACAGCACCTCGCCCTTCTTCCAAGCCTGCGGTGAGGCGGCGCGGTTGTGACTGGAGCCCAGCGTCAGCAGGCAATATTCGAAATGGATGCCGCGATTGGTTTCCTCGCGCCGCAGCTGCTCGATGATCTCGCTCTTGGTCGTGCCTTCGCGCGCCCAGGCAATGGTCGCCAGCATGGAATCGGTGATCAGTTCGGAGGCGGTGCGCAGCTTCTCCAGCTCCGCGTCGGTCTTGATGGCGCGCATGCGCTCCAGCATGTCGGTCGCGTCGATCAGCCTGGCATCCGGCAATGCCTTGCGGATCAGCGTATAGGCATCCGACGGCAGGAATCCGGGCTCGATGCCGATGCGCGCGCCGGCCTTGCCGATCTTCTGCAGGTGCTCGACGGCGAGATTGGCGGCATCGAGCGTGCCCCAGCAGGCGGCGTGCAGCGTCGGCGTCCAGAACGGGTTGTTCTGATGCTCGCCGCCTTCCATGCGGTTGCCGATATAGGCGGCATGGTCCGGCCCGCCCTTTTCGTACACGACGATCGGCAAATAACGGCTGTGGCCGATCGCATCCATGGCGGCAAAGAAGATGAACTTGTAGCCGCCCAGCAGATATTGCGTGTTGTGCTTGGAGGTGGCGAGCAGCACATCGATGCCGGCCTCCTCCATCAGCCGGTCGACCCTTGCCTGGTCGAACGGGATATTGCCGACCGCATTCTTGCCCGGAGCAATGTTCATCTCTCTCTCCCTGAATTGCCCGGGATCGTCGGCTGTTCTGCTCCCGATCCCCTGGCTATGGCTCAAATCTGCACCATTTTGCCCGTTCTGGTCCAGCCAGAAATAGGGCAAACAGTACCGTTCGATGTCACCATATCGTCATTCGTCGCACATCAAGCCAATCTGGTCCTACCAGATTGATCGAATTGACCCGCTTCCTCCAAACTGGTCCAGCGGACAAAAATTTCAAAGCCAAGCGAGGATGCGCCAATTCCGTCTCTGGCGAAACCCTCGGCAAGGCTCATAATCGCCACCGCAAGGATGCCGGCGGGCTTGCCGACGTCCGAGGGGTATTGGCGCACCCGACCGGGTCGCGGAGAGGACGGAGTTCGACCATGTCAGGTTTCACGATTTCCAGACGCACGATGCTTGCCGGTTCGGCGATGCTGCTGGCCTCCACCGCCATGCCGGCACCGGGCTGGGCGCAGACGCCGAAGAAGGGCGGGCGGCTGGTGCTTGCCGCCGATTCCGAACCACGCAACCTCAACCCGGCGATTGTCGCCTCCAATGGCGTGTTCTTCATCTCCAGCAAGATCGTCGAAACACTGGCCGAAGCCTCCTTCGACGGCAAGGACGGTCTCGCGCCACGGCTGGCGCTGAGCTGGGAGGGTGCCGCCGACGGGCTCTCGGTGACGTTCAAACTGCGCGACGGTGTCAAATGGCATGACGGCAAACCGTTCACCTCGGCCGACGTCGCCTTCTCGGCGCTGCAGATCTGGAAGCCGCTGCAGAATCTCGGCCGTACCGTGTTCAAGGATCTGGCCAGCGTCGACACCCCGGACGATCTCACCGCCGTGTTCAAATTTTCCAAGCCGACGCCGTTCCAGTTGATCCGCAACGCGCTGCCGGCGCTGAGCAGCGTGGTGCCGAAGCACATCTACGAGGTTGGCAAGATCGAGGACAACCCGGCCAACAACGCGCCCATCGGCACCGGACCGTTCAAATTCGGCGAGTACAAGGCCGGCCAATATTACCGGCTGACCAGGAACACGGATTACTGGGGCAAGGACGAGCCCTATCTCGACGAGATCATCTATCAGGTGCTGCCGGATCGCACGTCAGCGGCGAGCGCGCTGGAGGCTGAAGAGATCCAGCTGGCAGCCTTTTCCGCCGTGCCGCTGGCCGACCTCGACCGCATCTCGAAAGTGCCGGGCCTGAAGGTGATCTCCAAGGGTTACGAAGGGCTGACCTATCAGCTCGTCGTCGAGATCAACCATCGCCGCAAGGAACTGGCCGACGTCAAAGTGCGGCAGGCGATCGCCCATGCCATCGACAAGGATTTCGTCGTCAAGACGGTGTTCCTCGGCTATGCCGCGACGGCCACCGGTCCGGTGCCGAAGAACGATCCGCAATTCTACACCGCCGATGTGCCGACCTATGCCTTCGACGTCGCCAAGGCCAACGCGCTGCTCGACGAGGCCGGCTACAAGAAAGGCGCCGACGGCAACCGCTTTTCGCTGAAACTGCTGCCCGCTCCCTATTTCAACGAGACCAAGCAGTTCGGCGACTATCTGCGCCAGGCGCTCGCCGCCATCGGCATCGACGCTCAACTGGTCAACAACGACTCGGCCGCGCACATCAAGGCGGTCTACACCGACCACGCCTTCGACCTCGCGGTCGGCCCACCGGTGTTCCGCGGCGACCCGGCGATCTCGACCACCATCCTGGTGCAGAGCGGCATTCCGGACAGCGTGCCGTTCTCCAACCAGGGCGGCTACAAGAACGACGCACTCGATGCGCTGATCTCCAAGGCATCGGAGACGCTCGACGCCACTGCCCGCACCGACCTCTACAAGGAGTTCCAGAAGGAGGTGGCCACCGACCTGCCGCTGATCAACGTCGCCGAATGGAGTTTTATCAGCGTCGCCCGCGACACGGTCGGCAACATCGCCAACAACCCGCGCTGGGCGGTATCGAACTGGGCGGACACGTATTTGGAATCGTGACAGAATTGCGCGGATGAAAGTTCGCGAGATCATCGTAGGCGTCGAGCTTTACGAGGCCCCCCTCTGTCCTGCCGGACATCTCCCCCTCAAGGAGGGAGATCAGCAGCTTGTCTGTCCCGCGAATTCTTCAACGTTGGAGATTGGCGAAGCCAAAAATGACAGCCAATCTCCCCCCTTGAGGGGGAGATGTCCGGCAGGACAGAGGGGGGCGCTCAGGCGCGACATCTCTCTTGGGCGACTCGGCGCCAAACTTTCGATGCCCCCATGACCCGCGCCCTCACGCTCATCCGCCGTCGCCTCGTCGGCAGCATCTTCGTGCTGCTGATCGTCGTCGTCGGCACCTTCCTGCTGCTTGAAGCGGCCCCCGGCGACGCGGTCGATGCCTATATCGTCTCGACCGGCGGCGACGCCGGCATGATCGAGCTGTTGCGTCATCGCTGGGGCCTCGACCAGTCCGAGCTGACGCGGCTGGCCAACTATCTCTGGGCCCTGCTGCATCTCGACCTCGGCCAGTCGGTGACGTTCTCGCGGCCGATCCGCGACGTGATCCTCGAACGCCTGCCCAACACGCTGCTGTTGATGGTCAGCGCCACCGCGCTCTCCTTCGGGCTTGGCTCGGCACTCGGCATCTATGCCGGCGCGCGGCCAGGCAGTTTCCGCGACCGCTTCCTGTCGATCGGCTCGCTGGCGCTCTATGCCGTGCCGGGTTTCTGGCTCGGACTGATGCTGATCGTCGTCTTTGCCGTCGACCTGCGCTGGTTGCCGATCGGCGGCATCGAAACCCTGGCTTCCGACAAGACCGGCCTTGATCGCGCCGCCGACATTGCCATCCATCTCGCCCTGCCCGTTTCCGCCCTCGGCTTCATCTATCTGGCGCTCTATCTGCGCATGATGCGCGCCGGCATGGCCGAGGTCTGGCGGCAGGATTTCGTCCTGGCCGCGCGGGCCAAAGGATTGTCACGCCGCCGCATCGTGCTCGCCCACGTCGCCCGCAATGCACTGCTGCCGCTGGTCACCATGCTCGGCCTGCAGTCGGCGCAGATGCTCGGCGGCAGCGTCGTCATCGAGAGCGTGTTTTCCGTGCCCGGCCTCGGCCGGCTGGCGCAGGAGGCAGTCGCCTCCCGCGACACGCCGCTTCTGCTCGGCATTATCCTCACCAGCGCTGTCCTGGTCATCGTCATCAATTTGCTCGTCGACATCGCCTACGCCTTCCTCGATCCCCGCGTCGGCGCCGGCGAGGCCGGCGCATGAGTGCCCTCCGCCGCTTTCTGCGCACGCCCGAGGCGGTCGCCGGTGCCATCCTCCTGGCGGTGCTGATCGCCATGGCGCTGTCGGCGTCGCTGTTGTTCCCCGGCGATCCGCAAGCGATTGCCGGGCCGGCGCTGCTGCCGCCGTTCCAGGACTGGTCGCTGCCGCTCGGCACCGACCGGCTTGGGCGCGACGTGCTGGCCGAGCTTTTCCACGGCGCCCGCACATCGCTGGCTGTGGGGCTGGCGGCCGCGGCGGCCGCACTTGTCGTCGGCGCGGTGGTCGGCACGCTGGCCGGCTTTGCCGGCGGTCTCGTCGACGAGGTGCTGATGCGCATCACCGACGCCTTCCAGACCGTGCCGAGCTTCCTGCTGGCACTGGCCTTCGTCAGCGTCGTCGGACCGTCGCTCGGCGTCGTCGCCATCGCGCTCGGCACCTGGACCGGACCTGCTCGGGTCGCCCGCGCGGAAGTCCTGTCCATTCGCGAACGTGATTATGTCGCCGGGGCCAGGGTCATCGGCATGCACCCGCTGGCAATCGCCTTTCGCGAGGTGCTGCCCAATGCCTTGCCGCCGGTGCTGGCGATGTCGTCGGTGATCGTCGCCGCCGCGATCCTCACCGAAGCGGCCTTGTCCTTCCTCGGCTTGGGAGATCCCAACCGGGTCACCTGGGGCGGCATGATATCAGAAGGCCGCGCCGTCCTGCGCACCGCGCCCTTCCTGTCGATCGTCCCGGGCATAGCGCTGGTGCTGACCGTGCTCGGCGTCTATCTCGCCGGTGAAGGCATCGTCGAGACGACAGCGGTCAGGAGAGGCCTGTCGTGACCGCCCTGGCTACGATCCGCGACCTGACCGTCACCTATCGCCGAGACGGCAGTGAGGTGACGGCGCTGAAGGGTGTCAACCTCGACATCGTCGCTGGCGAACGCCTCGCCATCATCGGCGAAAGCGGCTCTGGCAAGAGCACGCTGGCACTGGCCGTTGCCGGGCTGTTGCCGGCGAGCGCCAGGATCGAGGGGCATATCGATTGGTTTATGCCACCAACATTGGGTGCCAAGGCACCCCCCTCTGTCCTGCCGGACATCTCCCCCTCAAGGGGGGAGATTGGCAGTTCCACGGTCGGTTCCTCCCCTACTGCCAGCGTGATTGGCGAAAGCGGAGATGAGGGCGCAATCTCCCCCCTTGAGGGGGAGATGTCCGGCAGGACAGAGGGGGGCGCCGTAGAGCGCCAACCTTTTCATCGCAGTGGAGTGCCCCTCCACGGCCGCGACATCGGCTTCGTCTTCCAGGATCCCTCCGCCAGCCTCGATCCTGTCATGACCATCGGCAAGCAAATCGCCGAAGTCGCGCGCACGCATCTCGGCCTCACCTGGTCCCAGTCCTATGCCAGGGCCAAAAGCCTGCTGGAGCGCGTCCGCCTGCCGGACCCGGACTCGGCCTTGCGCGCCTTCCCGCATCAGCTTTCCGGCGGCCAGAAGCAGCGTGTGGCGATCGCCGCAGCCATTGCGGCCGGTCCGAAAGTGCTGATCGCCGACGAAGCGACCAGCGCGCTCGATACCATCGTGCAGGCCGAGATCGTCGCCTTGATCCGACGCCTGGTGACCGAGGACGGCATGACGCTGCTGTTCATCAGCCATGACATCGCGCTGGCGGCCGAGCTTGCCGAGCGCGTCGCCGTTTTCCGTCATGGCCAGTTGGTCGAGCTTGGCATGACGGCGCAGATTGTCGGCGCCCCGGCCCAGCCCTATACGCGCGCATTGCTCAATGCCCATATCGGCCTCGACACCAGGCCATTGCTGGACCGAGCCGGGCTCCACGCATGAGCCTGCTGGCGGTGTCCAACCTCACCAAGCGCTACCGTCGCGGCGGCAAGACCATTGCTGCCGTCGACGATGTCTCCTTTCACGTCGACCCAGGCGAAACGCTGGCGTTGGCAGGACCTTCCGGCAGCGGCAAGTCGACGATCGCGCGGCTGGTGCTGCGATTGATCGAGCCGGACGACGGGCGCATCGAATTCGAAAGCGACGATTTCCTGGCCCTGCGCAGGGCAGCACTGCGAGCGCGCCGTGCACGCCTGCAGATGGTGTTCCAGGACCCGCTTGCCGCCTTCAACCCTCGCGCCACGGTGGCGCGTGTGCTCGACGATCCCTTGCGCATCCATGGCATCGCCTCCCGCGCCGAGCGCCCGCGCCGCATCGCGGCCTTGCTGGAGCGCGTCGGGCTCACGGCGGACCTCGCCCCACGCGCCATCCACGAAATCTCCGGCGGCCAGCGCCAGCGCGTCGCCATTGCCCGGGCCATCGCCACGAAGCCGTCGCTGATCGTGCTCGACGAGGCGGTGTCGGCGCTCGACGTCTCCGTGCGCGGGGAGATCCTCGAGCTTTTGCTCGACCTGCAACGCCAGGAAAAGATCGCCTATCTCTTCATTTCACATGATCTCGGCGTCATCCGGTCGATCGCCCACCGCGTCATCCTTCTCGACGCTGGACGAGTTGCCGAGAACGGCGATGCCCGAACCGTCATCGACGCACCGCAATCGGCCATTGGCAAGGCGCTGGTGGCGGCAGCACCGAGATTGAACCGGGCCGGACCATGATCCCGAAAAGTGGGATCCGGTTTTCGGACAAGATCATGGTCAAACAACAACCAGGACGCAACATGACCGACGCCGAAGCCAGAGCTGCAAAACTGTCGCGCGAACTCGATTCCGCCTTTCGCAACCGCGCCGATCTCTACCGCCTGTTCCTCGACGAACTGACCGGAGAGCTGGGCGCCGAAAAGGCCGAAGCGATCATGATCCGCGCCATCGAACAGCGCGGCAAGGAAGTCGCGGCTGCCGCCTTCGCCAGCTTTGGCCCCAATGACGCACGCGCCATCGGCGAGGCCTTCCTGGCTGTCAGCCCGGATGGCGGCCTGATGTATCCGACCGACGTCGAACGCAGCGATGACCGCATCGCCTTCAGGGTGAAGCGCTGTCCTCTGAAGGACGCCTGGGTCGAGGCCGGTGTCGGCGACGAAAAACTCGCCACGCTCTGCCGCATTGCCGGCGCCTTCGATCGCGGCCTATTCGAGGCGACTGGGGTGCGTTTCGACAATGTCACGTGGACGCCGGGCCACGGCTCCGGCTGCTGTCATATCGCGCTGACAAACAGAGCCAAGGCTCAAAAAGCAGACGATGCTGGACGCATCTCGCAGGCATGACAGCCCAGCACTTCCTGCGAGGCGCTGAGACAGGACGGGCTCGTCACCGAGACCTACCGGCGTGCCGGTGTCCGCGAAGCGCTGATGCGGCTGGCGTCGGCCGGCCTCGATTGAGGCTCGGCCGCCGCCGCCCGTTCGCTCAATAGCCGACAGTGAAGCGCTGCCTGATGTGGGCCGGCTTCTCGATCTCGTCGACCATGACGATCGCATAGTCCTCGAAGGAAATGCTGCTGCCCTTGTCGGAGGCGAGAAGCGTGTCCTTGCCGAGACGGAATTTGCCGGTGCGCTCGCCAGGCACGAACATGGCGGATGGCGACAGGAACGTCCAATCGAGGTCGCCGACCGTCTTCAATCTGTCCAGGAAGTCGGCGCCCTTCTGCGCTTCGGCCTTGTAGATATCAGGGAATTCAGGCGTGTCGACCAGCCGCTTGCCGGGCGCGACTTCGAGACTGCCGGCACCGCCAACGACGAGATAGCGCTTCACGCCGGAGGCCCGCACCGCCTCGATCAGCGTATCGGCATCGCTGTCCAGGAAGTGCACGGAGCTGATCACCGCGTCATGGCCGCGGATCAGGTCCGCGAGACCTTGACTGTCGAAGACATCGCCCTTCCTGGCCGTCACGCCCGGAAGCGCTGCGATCTTTTCCGGGTTGCGCGCAATGCCGGTGACTGTATGGCCGCGATCGGAGAGTTCCCTGAGAAGGCGCGAACCGACAGCGCCCGATGCACCAATGAGAGCGACTTTTGCCATGTCTATTTCCTTATTTCTTGTTGGGGGTCTGGAGGATGGGATCACGCCGCCGCGATATGGGCGACGAGATTGTCGAAGCTGCCGAACAGTGCGTTCGAACCGATGAGCCGGGGCGCATCATTGCGGATGACCGCCAGGGAAGGCACGCCATCGGCATGCAGGCGCTGGAACAGCGCACGGCCACGGCCAACCAGATCGCGGTGAACCGTCAGCAATGTTTCAGTCGGCGCCTTGAGCATTTCGGCGGCGTCCGCCATGCCGGCGGCGGCAAGCACCTCGGCGACGCCACCGATCGTCACGACATCGCGGCCATCGACATAGCGCGCCCGCTGGATCGCCTTCAGCGCCGCAAGCCGGCGGCTGGGATCTTCCAGGCCGGCAGCGCTGATGCCGAGCGTGGCGGCATGCGAGTCGAGAAGGGTCCCACGGACATTGAGGACATTGTGCCGGTAGGCCGGGGTGAACACTTGTTCGGTCAGGCGCTCGATGCGCTGGTCGTTCGCCCAGGCGTGCGCCGCAAAACCTTCATCCATCGGCCGCGCGCCGGCGCCGGAAAACAGGCCGGTCGGCAGCAGTTCGACGCGCACGCCGGCGGCCGACAACCGGTCGAGCATCGGGGCGGCACCATAGCACCAGCCGCAGAGCGGATCGAAAAG
Source organism: Mesorhizobium sp. M7A.F.Ca.US.008.03.1.1 (assembly GCF_003997495.1). Lineage (GTDB taxonomy): Bacteria > Pseudomonadota > Alphaproteobacteria > Rhizobiales > Rhizobiaceae > Mesorhizobium. The sequence goes on from NZ_RZRU01000014.1 coordinate 54,279, forward strand.
ATAGGTCACTTCTGAATTGCTCATAGTCGCTGCCATTCCTGTCCGGCTACCGGACTCATCGAGGCCGTCGCTCATATGTGGCAGACGGCGGCCTTGCGATAAATGGCGCCCAATTATACAAACTGTCTGATCTGATCATACAAAAGGCAGTCAGCTTGGCCGAACTTCTGAACCTCAATAGGCTCGCCTACTTCACCACGGTGATGGAAACCGGCTCGTTCACTGCCGCAGCCGACCGGCTTGGCGTCGCCAAGGCCGTGGTCAGCCATCAGATCGGCAAGCTCGAAGAGGAACTGGGCGCAACGCTGCTGCAGCGCACGACCCGGCGTGTCACGCCGACCGAAGAGGGTCGCCTCTTCTATGACCGCGCGATGATCATCCTGCGGGAAGCGGAGGCGGCCTATGGCGAAATCTCGCGCGGAGCCGTCGAACCGAGCGGAACGCTGAGGCTGACGGCGCCGCTCGACTACGGCACCAAGATGGTGGCTCCGGTCATGGCGGCCTATCTCAGAACCTATCCGCATATGCGCGTCGAGGCGATCTTCGACGACGCCGTCAGCAATCTGGTGGACGAGCAGATCGATCTCGGCATCCGTGTCGGCTGGCTCACCGATTCCTCGAACCAGGCGCGGCGCCTGGGGACGATCCGGCAAACCGTGGTGGCGAGCCCTGGCTTCGCGGCGAGCCTGCCGCCCGACGTGACGCCGCGCCAGGCAAGATCGCTGGCCTGGGTCGGCAACACCCAGTTGCGCGGCATCGGCCAATGGCTGTTTTCCAGGGATGGCGAGACGGTGTTGACCGAACTCAATCCGGTGATCATGTGCGACAAGAGCCCCGCCGCCCTGGCTTGCGTGCTCGTCGGCATCGGGCTCGGTGTCTTTCCGGACTACAGCGTCAGCGACGATATCGCCGAGGGGCGGCTGGTGCCGGTGTTCGCCGACTGGAGCCTGCCGTCAGGCGGCATCCACGCCGTCTTTCCGCCGGCCCGGTTCCGTCCCGCCAAGGTGCGCACCTTCGTCGATCTGCTCGCGGCGGCCGAGAGACGGCGATCGCGCGGTGTTGCCACGGCTTGAAGCCGATGGCGGTCAGCGGGCCTCTTGCAGGATCATCTCGGCTGCCTTTTCCGCGATCATGACGACCGGCGAGTTGGTGTTGCCCGAGACGATTGTCGGCATGATCGAGGCATCGACCACGCGCAGCCCGCCAAGCCCGTGAACACGCAGGCCATCGTCGACCACCGCCATCGTATCCGAACCCATCTTGCAGGTGCCGACGGGGTGGAAAATTGTCGTACCGATATCGCCGGCCTTGCGGATGAGCTCTTCATCGCTGTCATACTGCGTGCCGGGCAGCATCTCTTCCGGCGCAAAGCACGCCACGGCCCGGGCCTTCATCAAACTGCGGACATGGCGCAACGACGCGACGGCCACGCTGCGGTCTCCCGCGGTGGAAAGATAGTTCGGTCGGATCTTCGCCGCCTCCCGTGCATCGGATGACCCCATATGTACGGTGCCCCGACTTTCCGGACGCAGATTGCAGACCGAGACGGTGACCGCGGGAAAGCGATGCAGTGGCTCGCCCAGACGGTCGGTGCTCAGCGGTTGCACATGATATTCGAGATCGGGCGTTGCGAGGCGCGGATCGCTCCTGGCGAAGATGCCGAGCTGGCTTGGCGCCATCGACAGCGGCCCACTGCGCTTGAGCGCGTATTCCAGCCCCATCGACGCACGGCTGACCAGATTGTGGTAGCGCTGGTTGAGCGTCGCAGTGTTGGCGACCTTGAAGACGGTGCGGATCTGCAAATGATCCTGCAGGTTTTCTCCGACGCCTGGCAAGGCATGACGAACGTCTACGCCGATGCCCGAGAGCAGGTCGGGGCGACCCACCCCCGACAGTTCGAGCAGCTTCGGCGAGTTGATGGCACCGGCTGCAAGGATCGTCTGTCCAGAGCGAACCTGGTGCAGGCGGTCACCTTGGCGGAAAACCAGTCCGGTGACGCGCCGGCCGTCGAATTCGAGCCGTTCGGTCTCCGCGCCGAGCACCACGCGCAGGTTCTTGCGCGCCGCGATGCCACGCAGGAAGGCCTTCGATGTGTTCCAGCGGACGCCCTTCTTCTGGTTGACCTCGAAATAGCCCGAGCCTTCATTGGTGCCGGTGTTGAAGTCTTCGGTGCGCGGAATGCCGAGTTCCTCGGCCGCGTCCCGGAAGGCGTCAAGGATCGGCCATGAAAGCCGCTGCCGTTCGACGCGCCACTCGCCGCCGCTGCCGTGCATGGCGCCTTTGCCGCCGTGATAGTCTTCCGATTTGAGGAAATAGGGCAACACGTCGTCCCAGCCCCAGCCGGCATTGCCGGCCTGACGCCAGCCATCATAGTCGGCTGCCTGGCCGCGCATGTAGATCATGCCGTTGATCGATGAACAGCCGCCAAGCACCTTGCCGCGCGGGTAGTTGAGGCTGCGTCCATTGAGACCGGCTTCCGGCTCGGTCTTCATCATCCAGTCGGTACGCGGGTTGCCCATGCAGAAGAGGTAGCCGATGGGGATATCGACCCAGTGATAGCGGTCGCTGCCGCCGGCCTCGAGCAGCAGCACACTGTTGCGCGGATCGGCCGAAAGCCGATTGGCGAGCACGCAGCCGGCGGAGCCGGCACCGACGATGACGTAATCGTAACTGCCGAACGGGGACGGTGAAACTTCAGTCACGTGCGCGCCTGCTGTCCGGCGATGCGCTCCCATAATGGGGTCATCGCCTGGTTGATCTCGCCGTAGAGTCGATACCGCCGTGCGTATGCGTGAGCAACCGCCTCGTCGGGTACAAAATGTCGGGCCGCCGCTGTCATGGCGGCGGCACCGGCACTGTAGTCCGCGAAAATGCCGACGCCGGTACCGGCAGCGATCGCCGCTCCCAGCGCGCCAGTTTCGCGGCTGCGCGCCACGGTGACGGGCACTCCGAGCACATCGGCGAATATCTGCGGCCACACGCTGCTGCGCGAGCCCCCGCCCGACAGCACCACCTGGTCGAAATCAGCGCCCGCTTTGTGCAAGGTCTCGACATGGCGCTTGTGCTCGAAGGCGACACCCTCGAACAGCGCGCAAAGCAGATGGGCTCGGGTATGCCAGCCGGCGATGCCATAGAAGCCGGCGCGCGCATGGCCATTCTGCTGCGAGCCGTAAAGGAAGGGATGATAGATCGGGATGTCACCGTTGGGATCGACGGACGCCACCAGTTCGCTGCACAATTCGAACGGCGACTTGCCGGCTTCGCCGCCATGTTCGAGGAATTCGCGAACGATCCATTCGAGATTGGCGGCCGAGGTCGCACTGGATTCGATCGCCAGATAGCGCTGGCGATCGAAGGTCGACAGCATGAAGATCGAAGGGTCGCGGATCGTTTCGTCGGTGATGACCTGGTTGATGCTCCAGGTTCCGGCGATGACCGAAGCGGCACCGGTTCTGGTCACGCCCGAACCGACCGCGCTGGCGACGACATCGAACAGCCCGGCGACGACCGGCGTGCCGGCGCGAAGTCCCGTCAGGGCCGCCACGGCCTCGCTGACATGGCCGGCAATGTCAGCCGATTCCAGCACTGGCGGCAGCAGGTCCATGCAATCGCCGAGCCCATAGGCGGCAAGCAGGTCGGGCTCGTAGCGGCGGTCCTGCATCTGCAGCAGACCGCAGCCCGACATGTCTGAAGTATCGCTGCTGCGCGCGCCGGTCAGGCGATTGACGACGAAATCCTTGCACAGGAACACAGTTCCGATGCTGGCGAACAAAGCCGGCGAAAAGCGCTTGAGCCAGGCAAGCAGGGTCGGCGTCTGCGCCGCCCACGGCCGTTGCAGGCAATGTGCATAGGTGCGGTCGCCGACATTCTGTTTTGCCCATTCGGCGACGATGCCGACCGCGCGCGTGTCGAGCGACTGGATGCCGATCAATGGCGCGCCCGTGCGATCGAGCGCGTAGAGCCCGTTGCCATGGCCGGCGCAGCCGATGGCGACGATCTCGCCGGCGTCGATACGAGCTTCAGCGATGCATTGGCCGATGACCGAGACCGCGTTGCGCCAGAGTTCGTCAAGGTCGCGTTCGACATGTCCGGGCTTTGGCATGGACGAGCGGCCGTCACGGGCGGCGAATGCCAGTTCGCGGCCGGACAGGTCGAAGAGGATGGCCTTGATGACGGTGTTGCCGGCATCGAGACCGAGGATATAGCTTGCCATTGGCGCCTCCCGAGGCCGCAGCCTATGCCTGGTTGTACAGATCCCAGGCCGTGCCGCCATCGGCATCGTCGTGAATGATCGCCATCAGCCCGCGCACGACAGCGCTCGGGTTGGCGTGCTGGTAGATGTTGCGGCCATAGACCATGCCAAGCGCACCCTGTGCCATCAAGGCGGCCGACTTGTCGAACACGGCGCGCAGATCCTCCTTGCCGCCGCCGCGCACCAGCACCGGGCAGCGCGCCGCCTCGACGACGCGGTGGAAGTCGTTGGGATCGGTGCTCGGATCGGCCTTGACGATATCGGCACCCATCTCGCGGGCAAGCCGGGTCAAGGTGACGATCTTTTCGGCATCGCCGTCCACCATGTAGCCGCCATGCTCAGTGACCGGCAGCATGGCCAGCGGCTCGATCATCAGCGGCAGGCCGTATTTCTCGCAATCGGCGCGCACGCGGGCGATGTTCTGCACGCATTGCCGGAACAGGTCCGGCTCGTCGGGCAGCATGAACAGATTGACCACGACGCAAGCCGCATCCATCTCGATGGCGCCAAGCAAGGGCTCGGCTTCGTTCTGCAGCACCGCCCACATCGCCCGGTGCCGTATCTTGTTATAGGGATTGCCCATGTCGATGCGCATCACCAGCGCCGGCTTGTCCTTGCCAGGCACGGATTGCAGCAGGTCGGCCTGGCCGTAGTTCATCTGGATGGCGTCGGGACCGGCCTTGACCAACTGATTGACGACACCGGCCATGTCTTCCAGCCCGGCAAGGAAGCTCGGTTCGTTGCAGACGCCATGATCGATAGCCACGTCGAGGCAGCGGCCGCCACCGAACAGCCGGTTCATGCGGACTTTCTTGTTTACGCGCATAGGGCGCTCCTTTGATGCGTCTGGAGGTCGATGGCGTGCCGGTCGGCCAGCAAGGCGAGGAAGGTCGAGCGCTCGGTGGCGGCCTCGCTGGCGCTCCAGCCCTTGTGCGCCGCCAGCATGTCGAGAACGGTGTTGACGAGGTCGAAGCTGAGACCGCCTGAAATGGCGATGGTGGTGCGGCGCAGGAACAGATCAGCAAGGCACTCGACCTGTTCGCGCTCGATGATGCGCCCGATTTCGCTTGCCGAATAGTCCGACAGTGGCAGCATCTGTTCGCCCGCCGGGTGCGAAACGAAATCCCTGGCCGACGTGCCATAGCGCTGCAGAAGTGTGTGCGCACGCTCGACCGGCAGGCCATGCTCGGCAGCGAATGACGCGCACCAGACCTGCGGGTCGGCCGGAAAATCACGGCCGCCACCGATGGCCATATCCTGCGTGCCCTTGCTGCGCGCGAGGCCGAGCCGCTTCAACGCCATATCGGCGGCCAGCGCTCCAAACGAACGGAAGGTGGTCCACTTGCCGCCGATCATGCACAGTGTCGCCGGCAGGTGTCCGGCCGGTTCGACGAACTCGCAAAAATGATCGCGCGGTATTCGGCTGGTAAAACTGTCCTCGCTGGCGGGCAAAGGACGCACGCCGGCGAAGCGGAACACGATCTGGTCTTCGGTGACCTTGATCGAGGGAAAAACAAAGGCGAGCGACTGCAGGATGTAGCGCTGCTCATCCTCCTCGCAACGGACCTTGTCCGGATCGTCCACCCGGATGTCTGTCGAGCCGATCAGCACCTTGCCCAGATAGGGGAACAGGATGCAGATGCGCCCGTCCTCGTTCTCGTAATAGACCATGTGGCCGCCGAGTGCGGCGTAGAGTTCTGCATTGTCGACGATGAGATGCGAGCCCTTGGTGCCGCCCATCATCGTCTGCGCCGTCGCCCCGATGGCCTTGTTGGTCAGGTCGATCCAGCCGCCGCTGGCGTTGATCACCAGTTGCGCCCGTACCGGCAGTTGTTCGCCCGTCAGCGTGTCGGTAATGGAGAGGCCGTCACCTGTCGACGATACCTGAGCGTAGTTCAAGGCGCGGGCGTTCGCCGCGCTCGCCATGGCGTCCAGCAGCATCTCCAGGCCGAGGCGTTCGGGCCGGCTCACCCAGGCGTCGTAATAGGTCGCCGAATTGCGGATCGCCGGATTGATCGCCGGCCATGTCTTCAAGGTCTCGGCGCGGCCCCTGAACCTGTGCGTAGGCATCAAACGCCGAGCCGCGGTGAAAAGGTCATACATGGCCAGCCCGGCTTTGATGACCAGCGCCCCGCGCCGGCTCGGCCGCCGCGTCAGCCCCAGGAAACGCACCGCACCGTTGGCAAGGCCGGAGAAAATGTCGAAGATCGGCACCGTCGTCGGCAGCGGGGCCACATAGTGCGGGGCATTTCTCAGCAGCCGGTCGCGTTCGAGCAGCGATTCGCGCACCAGTTTGAATTCGCCGTTTTCGAGGTAGCGCAGGCCGCCATGCACCATGCGCGACAAGGCAGCACTGGCGCCGCTGCAATAGTCGCCCTTTTCCGCCAGCACGACATCGACGCCTTGCAGCGCCAGTTCGCGAAAGACGCTGATGCCGTTGATGCCGCCACCGATGACGAGCACGGCGATATCAGGCCGGTCGCGCAGACCGGCTAACGTATGGCTACGGTTCATCGGGGCTGTTGCCTTTTTTGCTCAGGCATCCATCGCGGTGAGATGCGCGGCTGCCGCGGCGTCGATTGCCGCAAGCTCGCTTGCCGCAAGCATGATCTCGCCGGCCCGCGCATTGTCTCGCGCCTGTTCAGGATTGCGCGCGCCGCACAGGGCGAAGGTGATGCCCGGCTGGGCGAGCGTCCAGGCGATGACGATCTGCGCCGTCGACGCCTGGTGGTTCTCGGCGATGGGGGCGATTGCCTCTTTCAGCTTTGCCACCTTCTGACGGTTGGCCGTGGAGAAGCGTGGGTTGTCCTTGCGCTGGTCGTCGCCGCCGAATGTGCGGCCGGGTTCAACCGTGCCGGTGAGCAGCCCCAGCGCCAGCGACGAATAGCTGAGGGTAGCGATGTCGTGCGCGCGCGTGATCGGCAGCAGGCTGCCTTCGATCTCGCGATCGATCATCGAATAGCGCTCCTGGATCGCATCGAGCTGGCCGGCGTCGATATAATGGCCGAGGTCTTCGGCGCTGACATTGCTGGCGCCGATGGCGCGGATCTTGCCGGCTGCCTTGAGCTTTTCCAATACCGCCACCGTCTCGGCGATCGGCGTCGTCGGGTCCTGCCAATGGGTGATGTAGAGGTCGATATGATCGGTGCCGAGACGTCGCAGGCTCTGCTCGACCTCATGGGCGATGCCGTCGGCGCCAAGATAGCGATGCACCGGCTTGCCGTCCTGGTCGAAGAAATGGCCGCCCTTGCCCGAATGCCAGTTCAGCCCGCATTTGGTCGCGATCACCACTTTGTCGCGCTTGCCCTTGATGGCGGCGCCGACAATCGCCTCGCTGCGGCCAAGGCCGTAGGCCGGTGCGGTGTCGATCAGGCTGAGGCCGGCATCGATCGAGGCTTCTATCGCCCTGACCGACTCCTTCTCGTCGGTGCCGCCCCACATCCAGCCGCCAATCGCCCAGGTGCCCAGGCCCACAGCCGACGCCGATGTGCCGGACTTGCCGATCTGCCGCTGGATTTGTCGAGAATTCATGCTGCCTCCTGTTCGGCCAGCTCGAGGATCTGGAGCCCCGTGGCCTCGTCCGTGACGATGGTGTCGAGATGGTTCCCACGCATGGCGGCGAGGATCGGCGCGACCTTGCTGGCGCCGCTTGCGATGCCGATCGAGCGCGGGATGGTGGCGAACTCGTCAAGCGTCAGCGAGACCAGCGAACGGTTGAGCGAATAGTTGCAAAGCTTGCCCTGGCGATCGATGAGATGGGCGAGCAGCTCGCCTGTCGCTCCGGACTTCTCGATCGCCTGGCGATCGGCATTCGAGGACGGATGCAGATCGTAGTAGCTGGAATCGTCGGTCAGGATGGAGCCGATACCCACCACTGCGACATCGGCCTCGCGCGCCTTGCGGAAAACGTCGGCGACGGAACTGATGCCCATCAGCATCTCACGCTGCTGCGCGGTGTCGGCAAACAGCGGCGCATGGATCTGATAGGCGCGTCCGCCGAGCTTGTCGGCCATCAGCGACGCGACGTGATTGACGTCGGTGTAGTGCTTGCCCTGGACCAGTCCGGTGGCGGGGATGATTTCGACATCGTAGCGGCGCCCGGGCTTCAGACCGGCAACCAGCGCGCTGACACCCTTGCCGCCGGTGATCGAGATGGTGTCGCCATCCTTGATGGTGTCGAGCAGCAGCCCAGCCGCCGCCTCGCCGACCCGCTGCAGGGCGGTGTGTGGGTTGTCGGAGACCGATGGCACCACCATCGCCCGCTCGATGCCACCCAGCGCCACCAGCCGCGCTTCCAGGTCGACCAGATGGTCGATCGGTGACTTGATCTTGATCTCGACGAGGCCGAGCTGATGACCGCGCTTGATGAGCCGGTTGACGGTCGCGTGCGAGATGCCGAGTTCCCCGGCGATCTCGGCCTGGGTCTTGCCTTCGACATAATGCAGGACAAGCGCCTGGTGCATCTGGCGGACAGCGGCGATGTCGTCGCGGGTGTTGGGAGGGGCCATGGCCTTGTTCGGTGCCTTTAGAGTTCAGGACTTCTTGCGGTGCAGGAAGTGATCGATCGACACCGCCGCCAGCAAGATGCATCCCTTGATCATGTCCTGCCAATAGACCGAGACATCGAGCAGGATAAGCGAGCTCGTCACCACCGACAGCAACGCCATGCCGAGGATCGCCCCGAAGATGGTGCCCGAGCCGCCATTGAGCGAGGCGCCGCCGATGACGGCCGCGGCGATGATGTTGAGCTCTATGCCGGCGCCGAAGGTCGGTGTCGCCGCGCCGAAGCGTGCCATGTAGATGACACCGGCCAGTCCGGCGAGGGTCGAGCACAGCACCGTGACCCAGAACTTCACCTGATTGGTCCTGATGCCCGAGAACTGCGCGGCCTTCTCGTTGGAGCCGGTATAGAAAACCTTTCGGAAGGCCGTGGCGCGGCGCAGCAGGAAGTCGAAGATCGCCACCACGACGACGAAGATCAGGATGACATAGGGGATGTTGTTGAAACTGCCCTGGCCGATGGCCTTGAAAGCGGGCGGCAGGGTGAATAGCGACAGCGGCGTGCCCTTGGTGACCACAAGGCACATGCCGCGCACGATGACCATGGCCGCCAGCGACGTGATGAAATGATTGAGCCCTATCACCGTGACGAAGAAGCCCATCGCCGCGCCGATCAGCGCGCTGACGCCAATGCCGATCAGGCTTGCCGTCCATGGATCGAGGCCGGCGAGGAACAGCGCGCCGGAGACCACCATCGAAAAACACACGACCGAGCCGACGGAAAGGTCGATGCCGCCGACGATGAGCAGGATGGTCATGCCGACAACGACGATGCCTTCGATGGAAAAGCTCATCAGCATGGCGCGGAAATTGCCCCATGTCAGGAAGTGCGGCGAGGCAAAGCTCATGGCGATGCACAGTGCCAGGATGATGACGATCAGCCCGGCCTCGCGCATCGATGCGAGCTGAGCGAAATTGATGCGCCGCACGGCACTGGCGGCCTTGATCTCGGCGTGCACGAGCGCTTCTCCCGATTCCCTAGGCGACATTCTGGGCCTGCCTTTGAGTTGAACTGTTGTGGACGCCCGAGGCGAGCATGATGATGGCTTCCTCGCCGAGCTCGCTGGCGGAAAGCTCGCCGGCGATCCTGCCTTCGCGCACCACCAGGACGCGGTCGCACAGACCGATCAGCTCCGGCAGTTCCGACGAGATGACGATGACGCCTACGCCGCTGCCGGCGAGCTGGCGCAGCAGCCGGTGGATCTCCACCTTGGCGCCGACATCGATGCCGCGCGTCGGCTCGTCCATGATGATGACCTTGGGATCGACGGACAGTTGCCTGGCGATGGCGACCTTCTGCTGGTTGCCGCCGCTCAGCGTCGAGACGACGGCATCGATGCCGGCCATGCGCACGCCGAGCCTGCCGGTCAGCTCCCTCGCCTGGCGATCCTCGGCCTTGCGGTCGAGCAGGCCGAGGCGCCCGGTCAACCTGGCGAGGTCGAGTGCGGAGATGTTCGCCGCGATCGGCAGATCGAGGAATACGCCGGAGCCTTTGCGGTCCTCAGAGAGATAGACCAGCCCCGCCTTGACCGCATCGCCATAGCTGCGCAGTTGGAGCTGCTTTCCGTCGAGTGCGACGGTTCCAGACGTGCTTGGCCTGAGGCCGCAGACCGTTTGTGCGATCTCGCTGCGGCCGGCGCCGATCAGGCCGCCTATGCCGAGAATTTCGCCGGCACGAAGCTGCAGATCGACGTCGGCGAAGCGGCGGCCATCGGAAAGCCCCTCGACCGAGAGGAGCAGGCGCCCCGGCTCTTGCGGCGCCAGCTTGTCGGGATAGAGCTGGGTGATTTCGCGGCCGACCATCTTGCGCACGACATCGTCCGGTGAAACGGCGGCGACCTGATCGGTCGCCACGTAACGGCCGTCGCGGAAGACGGTGACGCGGTCGCACAGCGAGAATATCTCGGCCATGCGGTGGCTGATATAGACCACCGAAATGCCACGTTCCCTGAGCCCGCGCACGATCGAGAACAGGCGCTGCGCTTCGCTTTCGGTGAGTGCCGCGGTTGGCTCGTCGAGCATCAGCACCTTGCAGTCGAGCGTCAGCGCCTTGGCGATCTCGACAAGCTGTTGGTTGGAAATGGAGAGGTCGGCGACCCTGGTGCGCACCGGAATGGGCGCGAGCAGGTCCATGACCTTCTGGGCGTCAGCGTAGAGCTTCTGGAAATTCATCAGCGGCGCGCGCCGGCTGTTGATCGCGGCCATGTAGATGTTTTCGGCAACGGTGGCGTCCTGACACAGCGCGATTTCCTGATGGACAAGCGCAATGCCGAGACGTTGGGCGGCGGCGGGCGAGTGGATCGAAATGCGCTCACCATCGATCAGGATATCGCCCTCGTCGGGCTGCAATACACCGGCGATCATGTTCATCAGCGTCGACTTGCCGGCGCCGTTTTCTCCGCACAGCGCATGGATTTCGCCGCGCCGCAGCTCGAACTGGACGTCGCTCAGCGCCTTGACCGCGCCGAACGCCTTGGACAGGCCGCGGATTTCAAGAATGGGCGCCTGGGTCACGCAATGCTCCTGCGATGCTTGCGGGGGGAAGGAGGCCGAAGCCTCCTTCCCCGGTGGTTCGGCCTTGCCGAGGCCGGGGCGGTGAGATCGAGATTATTCCTCGATGCCCTTGGTGCCGCGACGCTTGAGGTACTTGTCCCAGTAGAAGTCGTCCGCATTGTCCTTGGAGACGATGGAGAAGCCATTGTCGACGAAGGGCACGCTCATCGGGTTGAAGCCCGAACGCTTGGCGTCGTTCATCGGGTCGATCAGGCCGGGATGCTTGGCCATCCACAACAGCATGAAGCCCATATAGCCCTGCATGCCCTGGTTGGGATTGACCGAGCCGAAGATCTCGCCGGCCTTGATCATGTCGAGGATCTTGGCGTTGACGTCGGCGAGCATGACGCGGATCTTGCCGCCGCCTTCCTTGGCCGCCTGGGCGGCACCGATAGCCGAGTTGGCTTCGGGCATGAACACGGCACCGAGGTCAGGATGCGCCTGCGCCAGGCTCAGAACCGCCTGATAGGCCTTGGTCGGATCCTGGTTCGAAGCGGCGCGGCCGACGAGCTTCATGTCGGGCCATTTGGCTTCCATGCGGGCAACGAACGCGTTGACGCGCTTGTCGTGGTTGTCCTGGCCGGGATTCTCCAGCACCGCATATTCGCCCTTGCCGTCCATCGCCTTGGCAACGGCGTCGGCGGCATAGGTGCCTTCGGCATTGTTGTCAGAGGTGATGTAGGAGACGCGCTTGGAATTCGGCGAGTCGGCGGCGAAGGTCACCACCGCAGTGCCCTGTTCGATGGCGCGGTTGATCGGCTCGATGAACGGATCGGAGTTCATCGGGTGCACCAGTATGCCCGCCGGCTTCTGCGCCAGCGCCTGGTCGAAGGTGGCGATCTGCTTGTTGACGTCGTATTCCGGCGTACCCGTATAGGCGGTCTCGCAGCCGAACTGCTGGCCGGCCTGCTTGAACATTTCATAGACCGGGAACCAGTATTCGACGCCCGAGACCATGACGTTCATGACGTATTTTTCACCCGGCTCGCATTTGAACGGGTTGGCGGTTTCAGCAAGCACCTGAGCCGAACCAAAACAGGTCGACGCAGCCGCCGCGATCGCGAGCGTGCTCAGAAATTTGCGCAAGTTTCCTCCCTTGGCCGAAGCCATCCTCAATGACCGTCGCAGGCACTCGGCGAGCGCTGCCGTATGGATTTGATGATGCCGACCTTCCTCCGAAAGCCGACGATTGGGACATTACAGCCCGGGCGCGTATTGTCAATATAATTCACATAGTGAAATATATTTCAAGACCTACTTCCGGAAATTCATACGTTCCGTTCGGCGAAGCTGGTCGCGGCCGCCAAGGTGCCGTACGGCTGGGCAAGGCCTTTCCGGCCTTTGGTGGCGAACCGGTGAGGGTGGCGGGGTGTCTGCACCGGGAGCTCGCGTGGAGCCCTCCCGCCGGCCGCGTCTTTATTGCTGCATCGGCTTACGGCAGCCTTCGGACCATCCGGCGTATTCCGGGAAGCTTCGGCAGTCCCGTTGACCGCGCAGGGCCTGCGGGCTTTGTGCCTTGCGGGCTGTTTTTGATTTGGTTTGGGGGGAGAGGATTTGAGTTTTCTGTCCGGGGCTGGGCTTCGCCTGCTTGCGGGTCGCTGATG
>NZ_RZRU01000014.1:67347-69847 GCF_003997495.1 Mesorhizobium sp. M7A.F.Ca.US.008.03.1.1
CAGTCCCGTTGACCGCGCAGGGCCTGCGGGCTTTGTGCCTTGCGGGCTGTTTTTGATTTGGTTTGGGGGGAGAGGATTTGAGTTTTCTGTCCGGGGCTGGGCTTCGCCTGCTTGCGGGTCGCTGATGACGGGTTAAATCGCCGGCACCACGGCAAAATACAAAAGAGCCCGCACGGGGGCGGGCTCTTTTGTATTTGGTTGCGGGGACAGGATTTGAACCTGTGACCTTCAGGTTATGAGCCTGACGAGCTACCGGGCTGCTCCACCCCGCGTCAACTTTTGTGTAAACCGAAGCCTACAGATAGGTAGATGGCTGACCAAATGAAAGGGCCGCTTACGCGGCCCGGGATCCCTTGGCGTGCCATTTCGTAGAGAGAAGATTTCTCTCCATCCGATTTGGATGTGAGATCAACGTGCGTTTTGCAGACCTGGCAGCGACCTACTCTCCCGCGTCTTGAGACGAAGTACCATCAGCGCTGGAGCGTTTCACGGCCGAGTTCGGAATGGGATCGGGTGCAGCCGCTCCGCCATAACCACCAGGTCGGCAAAACGCACGTTGTTCGAGAAGCTTTTGAGCGAAGGAGCACGAAGAGACATCAACAGCGGAGCTGTCGGGTGCCTCTCGGGGCTGTTCGCTGGTCTTATATGTGCCTTTACAGTTCTTTTGGTCCTGGCGCCTTTCGAAGCGAAGCTTCGCAAGGTCGACCGACCGTCGGCGCTGATGCGCCGCACCCACGTAGCGCCGCCCGCAGGGCGGAACAAGCGTGAGTGAGAACAGACCATCTGACTTTGTCAGATGAGCATAAGGAATGAGAACGATCAAGCCGATCGAACTATTAGTACCGGTAAGCTTCAAGCGTTGCCGCTCTTCCACACCCGGCCTATCAACGTGGTCGTCTTCCACGGTTCTCAGGGAATACTCGTTTTAAGGTGGGTTTCCCGCTTAGATGCCTTCAGCGGTTATCCCGTCCGGATATAGCTACCCTGCTATGCGGCTGGCGCCACAACAGGTCCACCAGAGATCCGTCCATCCCGGTCCTCTCGTACTAGGGACAGATCCTTTCAATATTCCTACACCCACGGCAGATAGGGACCGAACTGTCTCACGACGTTCTGAACCCAACTCACGTACCGCTTTAAATGGCGAACAGCCATACCCTTGGGACCTGCTCCAGCCCCAGGATGCGATGAGTCGACATCGAGGTGCCAAACAACCCCGTCGATATGGACTCTTGGGGGTCATCAGCCTGTTATCCCCGGCGTACCTTTTATCCGTTGAGCGATGGCCCTTCCACGCGGGACCACCGGATCACTATGACCGACTTTCGTCTCTGCTCGACTTGTCAGTCTCGCAGTCAGGCAGGCTTATGCCATTGCACTCAGCGAACGATTTCCGACCGTTCTGAGCCCACCATCGCGCGCCTCCGTTACTCTTTAGGAGGCGACCGCCCCAGTCAAACTACCCACCATACATTGTCCCGGACCCGGATAACGGGCCGCGGTTAGACATCCATAGTAATAAGGGTGGTATTTCAAGGGTGGCTCCACCTGAGCTGGCGCCCAGGTTTCAAAGCCTACCACCTATCCTACACATGCCACTACGAATGCCAATGTAAAGCTATAGTAAAGGTGCACGGGGTCTTTCCGTCTAACCGCAGGAACCCCGCATCTTCACGGGGAATTCAATTTCACTGAGTCTATGCTGGAGACAGCGGGGAAGTCGTTACGCCATTCGTGCAGGTCGGAACTTACCCGACAAGGAATTTCGCTACCTTAGGACCGTTATAGTTACGGCCGCCGTTTACTGGGGCTTCGATTCAGAGCTTGCACCCCTCCTCTTAACCTTCCAGCACCGGGCAGGCGTCAGACCCTATACGTCGTCTTGCGACTTCGCAGAGCCCTGTGTTTTTGATAAACAGTCGCTACCCCCTGGTCTGTGCCACCCTCCTCTACTTGCGTAGAAAAGGGTCACGCTTCTTCCGAAGTTACGCGTGCAATTTGCCGAGTTCCTTCAGCATAGTTCTCTCAAGCGCCTTGGTATACTCTACCAGACCACCAGTGTCGGTTTCGGGTACGGTTTATAAGGAGGAGCTATTTCCTGGAACCACGCAGCAGCCCGTTCAATCCGATAAGATTGGACTACCTCAATGATCCGTCACTACCTCCAAGCCCACGAATATTAACGTGGTTCCCATCGACTACGCGTTTCCGCCTCGTCTTAGGGGCCGGCTAACCCTGCTCAGATTAGCTTTAAGCAGGAACCCTTGGTCTTTCGGCGGGGGAGTCTCTCACTCCCCTTACGTTACTCATGTCAGCATTCGCACTTCTGATACCTCCACCACCCCTCACGGGTATGGCTTCATCAGCTTACAGAACGCTCCGCTACCGCTTGGCCCTTGCGGACCAAACCCTAAGCTTCGGTGTATGGCTTTAGCCCCGTTACATTTTCGGCGCAAAGACCCTTATTTAGACCAGTGAGCTGTTACGCTTTCTTTAAATG
>NZ_RZRU01000014.1:74847-77347 GCF_003997495.1 Mesorhizobium sp. M7A.F.Ca.US.008.03.1.1
GCGGTCACAAAAGGCCGGCTGAATAGAACACCACCCCGGCCAAATTCATTTCGTATTTGATTGCAAGTCATCACCGGCATCACCGATGCCTGGCACGAGGATCGGATGGCTTTGTCTTTTCTCCCTCCGATTCGGTTGATCTGGTCATGGCGGCGGCTGGGCGCTTCACTTGCCAGTCCCGTTGACCGCGCAGGGCCTGCGGGCTTTGTGCCTTGCGGGCTGTTTTTGATTTGGTTTGGGGGGAGAGGATTTGAGTTTTCTGTCCGGGGCTGGGCTTCGCCTGCTTGCGGGTCGCTGATGACGGGTTAAATCGCCGGCACCACGGCAAAATACAAAAGAGCCCGCACGGGGGCGGGCTCTTTTGTATTTGGTTGCGGGGACAGGATTTGAACCTGTGACCTTCAGGTTATGAGCCTGACGAGCTACCGGGCTGCTCCACCCCGCGTCAACTTTTGTGTAAACCGAAGCCTACAGATAGGTAGATGGCTGACCAAATGAAAGGGCCGCTTACGCGGCCGGGGATCCCTTGGCGGGCCATTTCGTAGAGAGAAGATTTCTCTCCATCCGATTTGGATGTGAGATCAACGTGCGTTTTGCAGACCTGGCAGCGACCTACTCTCCCGCGTCTTGAGACGAAGTACCATCAGCGCTGGAGCGTTTCACGGCCGAGTTCGGAATGGGATCGGGTGCAGCCGCTCCGCCATAACCACCAGGTCGGCAAAACGCACGTTGTTCGAGAAGCTTTTGAGCGAAGGAGCACGAAGAGACATCAACAGCGGAGCTGTCGGGTGCCTCTCGGGGCTGTTCGCTGGTCTTATATGTGCCTTTACAGTTCTTTTGGTCCTGGCGCCTTTCGAAGCGAAGCTTCGCAAGGTCGACCGACCGTCGGCGCTGATGCGCCGCACCCACGTAGCGCCGCCCGCAGGGCGGAACAAGCGTGAGTGAGAACAGACCATCTGACTTTGTCAGATGAGCATAAGGAATGAGAACGATCAAGCCGATCGAACTATTAGTACCGGTAAGCTTCAAGCGTTGCCGCTCTTCCACACCCGGCCTATCAACGTGGTCGTCTTCCACGGTTCTCAGGGAATACTCGTTTTAAGGTGGGTTTCCCGCTTAGATGCCTTCAGCGGTTATCCCGTCCGGATATAGCTACCCTGCTATGCGGCTGGCGCCACAACAGGTCCACCAGAGATCCGTCCATCCCGGTCCTCTCGTACTAGGGACAGATCCTTTCAATATTCCTACACCCACGGCAGATAGGGACCGAACTGTCTCACGACGTTCTGAACCCAACTCACGTACCGCTTTAAATGGCGAACAGCCATACCCTTGGGACCTGCTCCAGCCCCAGGATGCGATGAGTCGACATCGAGGTGCCAAACAACCCCGTCGATATGGACTCTTGGGGGTCATCAGCCTGTTATCCCCGGCGTACCTTTTATCCGTTGAGCGATGGCCCTTCCACGCGGGACCACCGGATCACTATGACCGACTTTCGTCTCTGCTCGACTTGTCAGTCTCGCAGTCAGGCAGGCTTATGCCATTGCACTCAGCGAACGATTTCCGACCGTTCTGAGCCCACCATCGCGCGCCTCCGTTACTCTTTAGGAGGCGACCGCCCCAGTCAAACTACCCACCATACATTGTCCCGGACCCGGATAACGGGCCGCGGTTAGACATCCATAGTAATAAGGGTGGTATTTCAAGGGTGGCTCCACCTGAGCTGGCGCCCAGGTTTCAAAGCCTACCACCTATCCTACACATGCCACTACGAATGCCAATGTAAAGCTATAGTAAAGGTGCACGGGGTCTTTCCGTCTAACCGCAGGAACCCCGCATCTTCACGGGGAATTCAATTTCACTGAGTCTATGCTGGAGACAGCGGGGAAGTCGTTACGCCATTCGTGCAGGTCGGAACTTACCCGACAAGGAATTTCGCTACCTTAGGACCGTTATAGTTACGGCCGCCGTTTACTGGGGCTTCGATTCAGAGCTTGCACCCCTCCTCTTAACCTTCCAGCACCGGGCAGGCGTCAGACCCTATACGTCGTCTTGCGACTTCGCAGAGCCCTGTGTTTTTGATAAACAGTCGCTACCCCCTGGTCTGTGCCACCCTCCTCTACTTGCGTAGAAAAGGGTCACGCTTCTTCCGAAGTTACGCGTGCAATTTGCCGAGTTCCTTCAGCATAGTTCTCTCAAGCGCCTTGGTATACTCTACCAGACCACCAGTGTCGGTTTCGGGTACGGTTTATAAGGAGGAGCTATTTCCTGGAACCACGCAGCAGCCCGTTCAATCCGATAAGATTGGACTACCTCAATGATCCGTCACTACCTCCAAGCCCACGAATATTAACGTGGTTCCCATCGACTACGCGTTTCCGCCTCGTCTTAGGGGCCGGCTAACCCTGCTCAGATTAGCTTTAAGCAGGAACCCTTGGTCTTTCGGCGGGGGAGTCTCTCACTCCCCTTACGTTACTCATGTCAGCATTCGCACTTC
>NZ_RZRU01000014.1:82347-162077 GCF_003997495.1 Mesorhizobium sp. M7A.F.Ca.US.008.03.1.1
CGGCCAGATCTACGGCGCCAAGGTCGAAAGCGAGATGAGCCTGAAGACCGTCGATTTTCCGATCGACACGGCTTCCTTCGACGAAAAGAGCGACCTCTCCGCCGACGAGGTGGAAAAGGTGGTGCGCGAAGCCGGCACCGACCTCAGCGACGGCGCGGTACAGGTCGCTTCGCTCCACTATGTCGACCCGCAGCGATTCGGCGAAGCTTTTGCCGAGAGCATGGCCGGCTCCTACGACGTCAAGATCGTGCCGGAAAACGTCTCGGTGGCGCCGCGAGCCACCGTTGACGACCAAGCGCCGGCTTTCGCCGAGGAAATCATCCCCTTCACCAAGGATCTCGACGTCACCGAGGCTTTTGCCGATTCGGGCTACACAGGTGAAGATGCCGCCGGAATGGCCGAAGCCATCGCCAAGTTGCTCAATGCGACAGCGCTCAAGGCTGGAACCGTGCTGCGTGTCGGCCTCGAAGTTCACGGCGATGCCGCCAAGGTCGTGCGCACCAGCGTCTACGACCGGACCCAGCACATCGTCACCATCGCGCTCAACGATCGCGGCCAGTATGTGCCGTCGCAGGAACCGGATCCGAATCCCGAATTGCTGACAGCCTTCGATGATTCGTCGGCGCCGGTCGTGGTGCGCGGCAACTTGCCCAACGTCTATGACGGCATCTACCGCGCCGCCTATTCCTACGGCATGTCCAAGGCGATGACGCAGCGGTTGATCAAGCTGCTGGCGTCCGATGTCGACTTCCAGTCCCGCCTCAGCCCCGCCGACCGCATCGAAGTCCTGTTCTCGCAGCCCGACGGCGACGACCAGACCTCGGACAGCTCCGAGCTTCTTTACGTCTCGGCGACGTTCGGCGGCCAGACCCGCAACTTCTACCGCTTCCAGATGCAGGACGGCGGCACCGACTATTTCGATGAGGACGGCTCGAGCGCCGAGCAGTTCCTGTTGCGCAATCCCCTGCCCGCCGGGAAATTCCGCTCCGGTTTCGGCGCCCGCAGGCATCCGATCCTCGGCTATGTCCGCATGCACACCGGCGTCGACTGGGCAGCCCCCATCGGCACGCCGATCATCGCCGCCGGCAACGGCACGGTGGAGAAGGTCGGCTGGGCCGGCGGTTACGGCAAGCAGATCATCATCCGCCACGCCAATGGCTACGAAACGTCCTACAATCACCAGAGCGCCTTTGCCAAAGGCATCGAACCGGGCGTGCACGTCCGCCAGGGCCAGACCATCGGCTTCCTCGGCCAGACCGGCCTCGCCACCGGCCCGCATCTTCACTACGAGCTGATCGTCAACGGCACCAAGGTTGATCCGATGCGTGTCCGCCTGCCGGTCGGCAAGGTGCTGAAGGGCGATGACCTCGTCGCCTTCAAGCGCGAGCGCGAGCGCATCGACGAACTGCTGAAGCAGGAAGACAGCGATTCGCTGAAGGTTGCGAGCGCGAAGATCGACGGTTGATCCGCCTTCAGCCTGGCGTATTTTCGGCCTGTCGCGGCCATGGCAATCGATCACCGGGAATGGTCGCCCAGGCGATAACAGCCGCAAGCAGGCAAAGCAGCGCAGTCACCGAAGAAACCGCGGCAAACGCAACATCGCTGGCGGCGAGCCTTGTCGCATCGATGGCCGGGGCAAGCCCGACTGGCGCCGGTTCACCAAATCCTGGGACGCCGGACGTTGCGTTCGCATCCAGTGCATGCGCGTAGACCCATGCGGCGAGCGACCCCATCGCCGCCACCGCGATCAATCCGCCGATGCGCGAGACCGCATTGTTGATGCCCGAGGCCGCCCCCGTATCCTTGTCTTCCACCGCCGTCATGATCGCGGTCGACAAAGGCGATACGACCAGAGCCATGCCGAGCCCCATCAGCCCCATCAGCGGGAATGTTCCCGTCCAGAAATTGTGGATCCCGGCGTAGGTGAGCAAGGCCAGCCCGGCAAACGCAAAAGCCACGATCAGGCTGCCGCAGGCGATCGGAAAACGCGGTCCGATCCGGTCCGACAGCTTGCCGACAGGTCCCGACAAAAGCGCGATCGATGCCGACAAGGGCAGGAAGATGAAGCCGACCTCGGCCGTGCTCAGCCCCCAGCCGGCGATCAGCAGCATCGGCAGATAGAAAAGATTGGCCGACAGCGCAAAATAAAGGAAGAACGTGGCCACATTGGCGCCGGCGAAAGCACCGACACGAAACAGGCTGAGGTCGATCATCGGCTCGCGTTGCCGAAGCTCGAAGACGATGAAGACAGCCAGCAATACGACGCCTGCGGCGATGCTCGGCCCTGCCATGAGGCCCTCGCCGCTGCCGCTCATCGAGGTCAGCCCGTAGGCAAGCGCGCCGAAGGCCAATGTCGCGAGCGCTGCACCGCCGAGATCCAGGCTGCGTTTCTCCGTCGGCGTATCGCCCGGAACCTTGGCCAGCAGAAGCCAGATCGAAACAAGCCCGAGCGGCAGGTTGATGGCGAAGATCGCCCGCCAGATGCCGTCGCCGAAGGCCGACAGCACGAAGCCGCCGAGCACCGGCCCAAGTGCCGTGGTCAGCGCCGAAGCCGCCGCCCAGATGCCGATAGCGCGGCCGCGTTCTTTCTTCGGGTAGGCCTTGGCGATGATGGCAAGGCTGCCTGGCACCATGATCGCCGCACCAATGCCCTGGACGGCGCGAAATGCGATCAGCACCACCGCATTCGGCGCCAGCGCACAGGCAAGTGAGGCGACAATGAACAGCGCAATGCCGGCCACGAAGGCGCGGCGCAGTCCGAATCGGTCGCCGGCGGCACCCCCGGCCAGGATCAGCGCCGACAGCGTCAACGCATAGGCATTGGAAATCCACTGCGCCTCGGCCAGGCTGGCGCCGAGATTGACGCGGATCGCCGGCGTGGCGATGGCCAGGATCGAGCCGTCTATGAAGCCAAGCGCCGAGGCCAGGATTGCCGCGATCAGCACAAATCGCCGCTGCGACTGCGGACAGAACGTCCCATTCATGACCGGGCTGGTCAGCGGGACGGCGGCAGCTTTACTCGGTGAATGCATGAAACCTTGCTTAAACCCCTAGCGCACCGGCAACAACCAGCCAGTGGCTTGCTGTCGCTGAAACCAGCGATTTGGCAAGGGTCACACTCTGTCAGGGTGCAAATGGCACAGTCATGCTGGCCCCGTTGCGAGCAGCCGGCAGGAATTTCGATGAGGCGACTCCTGAAGCTCAGGCTTCATCCTGATCGCGCCGTTGGTCTATGCCGCCGCACTTCACAGTTCACTGCTGCGCAAGGTTATCGACTGAAGGTCCGCCGACAAACTCCACCGTCACACCCGGCGAGACGAGTTTGGCCAGCTCACGCGCATCCCAGTTGGTCAGGCGCACGCAGCCATGGCTTTCGGTCTTGCCTATCTTCGACGGATCCGGTGTGCCGTGGATGCCGTAGGTCGGCTTATCCAGGGCGATCCAGACGGAGCCGACCGGACCGTTCGGGCCCGGCGGAATGGTCAGGACCTTGTCGTTTTGGCCCTGCTTGAAATTGATGCTGGGGTTGTAGGTATAGTTCGGATCGAGCGCGACGCGCGACACCGTGTGTATGCCGGACGGTGACGGCGTGTCCGATGAGCCGATGGTTGCGGGATAGGCCGCAACCAGTCTGCCGCCGGCGTCATAGGCGAAAACCTCTTTCTTATCCTTGTCGGCGACGATGCGGGCCACCGGCGTCGAAACCAGCCTGCCGAAATTGGCAACCTTGATGATCGTGCCGGGACGATTGAAATCGACGTCCGGGTTGAGCGCTTTGAGATAATTCTCGTCCATGTGGAAGCGCTCCGCCAGCGCCTCGGTCACCGACGTATAAGCCATGCGGTCGAGTTGCGCCTTCTGGCTGTAGTCTTCCGGGATCGACGCGACATAGGGACCGGCCGCATCCTCCGCTGTGATCGTGTAGTTGGCGAACGCATCGCCGCCGGATTGCGCGAGTGCCTCCTGGATGCCGACCGCATCGGTCGATCGCAGATTGCTGCCGGTGATCTGGTTGTAGGCGCCGAGCGCCTTGTCGACATTCGAACCGAAACGCCCGTCGATGACGCCAGGCGAAGCGCCACCCCGGTCGAGCAGCACCTGAAGGGCGGCGACATCCTGGCGCGCGCCCAGCGAAAGTGCCGGGGCAACAGTGGTCTTGTCGCCAGCCTTTGGCGGCAGAGCCGCCGGATCGGCGGGTGTTGCCGGCTGTGCAGGGTCTATCGAGGCCTCGTTCAGCGGCTGGCGCTTGATGGTACCCGGCTTTGCCGGCTGCGGCGCGTCGGGATAATTGTCGTCGTAGCTGCCATCGTCCTGCGGTGGGGGAGGATAGGCCTCGACGGAATTGTCCCCATAGGGATCGTATCCGTCCGCCGGCGGCGGGATAACCCGGCCTTCCTCTTCCAACTGCTTGCGGCGGAACCGCGCCATGTCTTCCGGATCGTCGAGATAGTAGCGGTCGTCGCCCTCGGGGGCGCGGCCCAGTTCGCGCAGTCGTGTCTCCCGGCGCAGGGCACGGCGGTCGAGCCGGGTCTGCGGCGGCTGGATGGCGATGACCTTGCCGGTATCGGCATCGACGATCACGCGGTTGCCCCTGGCGTCGTAGTAGATGTCGAGATTGCCGTCCTGGGCGACAAGGATGCCCCCGGTATCTGCGGCGCGGACAACCCTTGGCGCATCGTCCGTCGTCGGCGCGGCGAACGCCCCGGAAGACACAAGCCCGGCGGCTAGCGCCGAGAGGGCAAAGATCGTGCGGAACATGGTGGCCAAATTCTCCGGTCCGTAAATTTGCCGCCGCCGGCAGTGTTCTCTGGCGAACCCTTCGCCAGCAAACCAGTTACCCCACCATATGGTTCCAACATGAACCGGGCATGAAGATGGCGGTTTCCGGCGCCTTGAGGAATATAGACTAGCTTGCGGCAAGCCCCAATTCCCTGCGCGCCTGCCTGGTCAGTTTCAGGGCAACAAGGCGATGGCTCTCTCGCAGATAGTCCTTCAACGCGGCATCATCCATGCTCTGGCTTGTCCGACGCTGGATCCATGTCATGCCGCGCGAGGCAAGATAGGGCGCGGGCCGCAGGCCCGGCTGCTCCTTGAACACATCATAGGCGATATCGGAGCATTTGAAGGTGACGAAGAGCTGCTGGCCCTGGTCCCAGCCGCCGATCGCGAAGACCTTGGCTCCAACCTTCCAGACATGGGCGCCGCCCCATTGGACAACGTGGCTCGTCCCGGGCAGCGAGGCGCAGAAGCCGTTGTAGTCGTCCAGCGTCATCCCCGCCCCCCTTTTTAATGCATGTCGCCCAAAAGTGGTCCCGGTTTTGGGAGAACGACATGCATATGACAAAGATCTAAAAACGCCGCGCGCCCAGGATGAACGCGCGGCGTTGGATCAGGCTGCCACTTCCGCCGCGACGATCGTCGGCTTCGAGCGGAAGTTCAGCCGGTCGGAACCGGCTGTCACCTTGACGGTCGAGCCGTCGAGGATGTCGCCAAGCAGGATCTTCTCCGCCAGCGGATCCTGCAATTCCTTCTGCATCACCCGCTTCAGCGGCCGCGCGCCATAGGCCGGGTCGTAACCCTTGGCGGCCAACCAGTCGACCGCCTCCTGGTCCAGCGACAGCGTGATCTTGCGGTCGACAAGCAGGCTCTCCAGCCGCTTGAGCTGGATCTCGACGATGCGGCCCATATCCTGCCGACGCAGCCGGTGGAACAGGATCACTTCGTCGACACGGTTGAGGAATTCCGGCCGGAACGATGCCCTGACGACGCTCATCACCTCGTCGCGAACCGCATCGACATCCTGGTCTTCGCCGAGATTGACGAGATATTCGGCGCCGAGATTCGACGTCATGATGATCAGCGTGTTGCGGAAATCGACCGTGCGGCCCTGCCCGTCGGTTAGCCGGCCGTCGTCGAGCACCTGCAACAGCACGTTGAACACGTCCGGATGCGCCTTCTCGATCTCGTCGAACAATACGACCTGATAGGGCCTGCGCCGCACCGCTTCGGTCAGCGCACCGCCTTCCTCATAGCCGACATAGCCGGGAGGTGCGCCGATCAGCCGGGCGACCGAATGCTTTTCCATGAACTCCGACATGTCGATGCGCACCATCGCGCTCTCGTCGTCGAACAGGAAGCTCGCCAGCGCCTTGGTCAACTCGGTCTTGCCGACGCCCGTCGGCCCGAGAAACATGAAAGAGCCGATCGGTCGGTTCGGATCCTGCAAGCCCGCGCGGGCGCGCCGCACGGCCTTCGAGACAGCTTGCACCGCCTCGCCCTGGCCGACGACGCGCTTGCCGATCTCGTCTTCCATGCGCAGCAGCTTGTCGCGCTCGCCCTGCAGCATCTTGTCGACCGGAATGCCGGTCCAGCGCGAGACGATATGGGCGACGTGGTCGGGGGTGACCACCTCTTCGACCATGCCGACCTTGCCGTCCTGGGCCTCGGCCTCCTTCAGCTTCTTCTCCAGCTCCGGGATCTTGCCATAGGCAAGCTCGCCGGCGCGCTGGAATTCACCCTTGCGCTGGGCAATGGCTAGGTCGTTGCGCGCCTCGTCGAGCTGCTTCTTCAGATCGGCGGCAAGCCCGAGCTTCTGCTTCTCGGCCTGCCATTTGGCGGTGATCTCGGTCGATTCCTCCTCAAGGCCGACGAGCTCCTTTTCCAGGCGGGCGAGCCTGTCTTTCGAAGCATCGTCCGTCTCGACCTTCAGCGCCTCGCGCTCGATCTTGAGCTGCATGATGCGGCGATCGATCTCGTCCAGCGCCTCGGGCTTGGAATCGACCTGCATGCGCAGCCGCGATGCGGCTTCGTCGACCAGGTCGATCGCCTTATCCGGCAGGAAGCGGTCGGCGATGTAGCGGTTGGACAACGTCGCCGCCGCCACCAGCGCTGAATCCGAAATGCGCACCTTGTGGTGTTGCTCGTACTTCTCCTTCAGGCCGCGCAGGATCGAGACGGTGTCTTCCACCGTCGGCTCGTCGACGAACACCGGCTGGAAGCGGCGGGCAAGCGCTGCATCCTTCTCGACATGCTTGCGATACTCGTCGAGCGTGGTGGCGCCGACGCAGTGCAACTCGCCCCGCGCCAAAGCCGGCTTCAACAGGTTCGACGCATCCATGGCGCCATCCGCCTTGCCGGCGCCGACCAGCGTGTGCATCTCGTCGATGAACAGGATGATGTTGCCGTTGGCCGAGGTGACTTCGGAGAGCACGGCCTTCAGACGCTCCTCGAACTCGCCGCGATATTTGGCGCCGGCAATCAGCGCGCCCATGTCGAGCGCCATCAACTGCTTGTCCTTCAGCGATTCCGGTACGTCGCCATTGACGATGCGCAGCGCCAGGCCCTCGGCGATCGCCGTCTTGCCGACGCCGGGTTCGCCGATCAGCACGGGGTTGTTCTTGGTGCGGCGCGACAGCACCTGGATGGTGCGGCGGATCTCGTCGTCACGGCCGATCACGGGGTCCAGCTTGCCGGCGCGGGCATCGGCGGTCAGGTCGCGCGCGTATTTCTTCAGCGCGTCGTAGCCCTGTTCGGCACTCGCCGAATCGGCGGTGCGGCCCTTGCGGACATCGTTGATGACCTGGTTGAGCGCCTGCGCGGTGACGCCGGCCTTGGCCAGTATGTCTGATGTCTTGGCCGATTTCTCCATGGCGAGCGCCTGCAACAGCCGCTCCACCGTGACAAAGCTGTCGCCGGCCTTCTTGGCCAGTTCCTCGGCGGTCGAAAACACTTTTGCCAGCGGCTGCGCCAAGTAGAGCTGGCCATTGCCGCCCTCGACCTTGGGCATCGCTTCGAGCGCCGTCTCGACGCCAAGCTTGACGTCGCGGACGTTACCGCCGGCGCGTTCGATCAGCGACGCGGCCAGGCCCTCGTCGTCGTCGACGAGCACTTTCAGGATATGTTCAGGGGTGAATTGCTGGTGGTTGCGGGAAAGCGCCATAGTCTGCGCGGACTGGATAAAGCCGCGCACACGCTCCGAGTATTTCTCAAGGTTCATATCTGTCTCCTTCCATCACCGGCCCGCTGTGCGGCACCGGATCCGATTGCGGTGACGGACCCGCCCATTCGAGCCGGGTCCAGTTGAGGCTGATATGGTGCACAGGCCCCGAACCCTCAAGACGTCTCGACATCGGCAACCGCATAATATTGCACGGCCGCCCAAACGAAAACGGCGGAGATTTCTCTCCGCCGTCCAATGCCTTGAAATGCCGTTCGATCAGTTGTCGATATCGACGTTGACCGGTTGGGCGTTGCCGCTGTCGACCGTGGCCGCAGCCGCCTCGCCGGCGTCGGCCACGGAATTGGCATTGTCACTACCGCCATCAACCTGATCGGCGTTGACGCGCGGGCGGCGCGGACGACGCGGGCGACGGGCAGCCCCGCTTTCGGCGGCCGCCTCGTTGAGTTCGGCCTGAGCGGCAAGACCTGCCGGGGAAAGGTTCTCGAACAACGGAGCCGGTTCGGCCGGCGCTACAGATTCGGTCGACGAAACGGCTTCGCCCTGAACCGGGGGCTCGTTGCTCTGGGGCTGACCACCCTGCTCCACAGGTGAACCAAAGTCGCGCTGGCCGTTCTGGCCATAACCGCCATTGGGGCGACGGTCGCGATTGCGCCCGCCATTGTTGTCGCGGCCACCATTGTTGCGCCCGCCATTGTTATCGCGGCTCTCGCGGCCACCTTCCCGGTTGAGCGCGACCTCGGCTGGCATGCCTTCGATAACCGGCTGCGGGCCGGCGCCATGGTTGACCACCGGAACCTGAGCATCGGAAACAGTGGTGCTGTTGTTGCCGCTATTGTCGAAATCGTCGCGATCCTCGTCGCCGTCATCGTCGAAATCATCGCGATTCTGCTGCGCGTTCTGGATCGGCATCTGCGCCTGTGCGGCCGCAATGATGCGATTGTAATGCTCGGCGTGCTGGAGATAGTTCTCCGCCATGACCCGGTCGCCGGAGCTGTGAGAATCGCGGGCAAGGGTGGCGTATTTTTCGGCGATCTGCTGAGCCGAACCGCGGATTTTCACATCCGGGCCATTGCTCTCGTAGTTGCGCGTCAGGGGGTTTGGTCCCTTGCGGTTGTTGTTGTTATTATTATTGTTATTGTTACCACCGCCGCCGCCATTATTGTTGCGACCGCGCATGCGCCTGTTCTGCTGTTGTGGCCTCATCAAACTCTCTTCATTTTGAAATTTTCGAAAAACTCTTCACGAACGGAGGCGCTCATGCAGCCAGCCGTTTCGTCTCTTCACCGGCGTTCGCCCGCATCGATTGCGTTGGCGCCACGTGCCATCCTGTTCCGGTTACATCACTTGCCGGACGATTCCCGCACGAAGCTTGGGCATCGTTTGCGCAAGAAGGCAGCTATTTCCAAGGAAAACCGAATCGCTAAGAGCACTGCCTGCTTCGTCTCATCCGGTTAAGGCGACCCTAGCCGCATTCCCCGGCATTGCCAAGCGCTTTTTTGCACTGCGTCAAGGCTTTATCCTTTCAAAGACAATAACCCTGTCGTTTCCACCGAGGTCACGAAAAGCACCGCCCGGCACGTAGCCGGCTACAGCGAATATCTCGCAGACCTCGTTGCGTTGCGTATGGCCGATCTCGACCGCAATCCTGCCTTCAGTTTCCAAAAACCTTGCCGCTTCCGCGGCGATGGTTCTGTAGGGGTTCAGACCGTCCGCGCCGCCATCCAGGGCCAGGCGCGGGTCGAAATTGCGGACTTCGTCCTGCAGATTTCCAATGTCTTCCGTGGGTATATAGGGAGGGTTTGCGGCAATTACATGGTACCGGCCGGAAACTTTTTCGAACCAGTCCGACTGCAGCGCCGTGAACCGGCCTGCAAGGCCCAGTTGCCCGGCATTACTGGCCGCGGTCGCCAGCGCACCCGCGGACAGATCGACGCCGGTAGCGTTAGCCGTCGGCACGACGCTGAGCAGCGCCAGCGCAATGGCGCCGGTGCCGGTGCCAAGATCGAGGATGCGGCACTCGCCTTCCCGCGCCGCAACTGCCTTGACGAAGGGCAATATCGCCTCGACCAGCGTTTCGGTATCCGGCCGCGGCTCCAGCGTTTCCGGCGACAGCGACAGGCGCAAACCGTAGAATTCACGATAGCCGAGGATGCGATGCACCGGTTCGCCGCCAGCGCGGCGTCGCAAGGCGGCATCGATTTCGGCAACAGCGCCGGCGCCGAGCCTGCGTTCGGGGTCCGCAATGGCTTGCGTGCGGGTCGTGCCGGAAAAATGCTCGACGATCAGCCTCGCATCGAGCGCCTGATCATCGACAGCTGCGGCGGCAAGCCGAGCCTGTGCTTCCCGCAGCAACTGCCCCAGCGTCTCGGGCAGTTGATCAGCCATCGATGCCGATGTCGGCGAGCAACTTCGACTGGTGATCGGCGATCAGCGCGTTGATGATCTCGTCGAGTTCGCCCATCATCACCCGGTCGAGCTTGTAGAGCGTCAGATTGATACGATGGTCGGTGACGCGGCCTTGCGGAAAATTATAGGTGCGGATGCGTTCCGAGCGGTCACCGGAACCGACCTGTGACTTGCGCGATTCGGAGCGCTCTTCATCCGCCTTGCCGCGTTCCAGGTCATAGAGCCGGGCGCGCAGGATCTGCATCGCCTTGGCGCGGTTCTGATGCTGCGATTTCTCAGCCTGAACGACCATGATGCCGGTCGGCAAATGGGTGATACGGACGGCCGAATCTGTGGTGTTGACGTGCTGGCCGCCCGAACCCGAGGCGCGCATCGTGTCGATGCGGATGTCCTCGGCCCTGATGTCGATGTCGACCTCTTCGGCTTCGGGCAGCACCGCGACGGTTGCCGCCGACGTGTGGATGCGCCCGCTCGCCTCGGTTGCCGGCACGCGCTGCACCCGATGCACGCCGGATTCGAATTTCAGATGCGCAAAGACGCCCTTGCCCGACACCGTGGCGATGATTTCCTTGTAGCCGCCGGCATCGCCATCGCTGGCCGAGGCGGTCTCGAAACGCCAGCCGCGTTCGGCGGCGTAGCGTTCGTACATGCGAAACAGGTCGCCGGCAAAAAGCGCCGCCTCGTCTCCGCCGGTGCCGGCGCGGATTTCGAGAATGGCGTTCTTGTCGTCGGCGGCATCCCTGGGCAACAGCAGGATCTGGATGTCCTTCTGCAGCGCCTCGATGCGGTCCTCGACCTCCGGCAGTTCGGCCTCGGCGAGCGCCCGCATCTCGGCATCGGTGCCCTTGTCGGCAAGCATGGCTTCGAGGTCGGCCTGCTCATGTTCGGCCAGGCGCAGTGCCCTGACCTTGGCAACCATGTCCTGGATTTCGGCATATTCGGACGCCATGCGCACATAGGCATCCGGCGCCGGGCCAGCCGACATCTGCGCTTCGAGCATCTCGAAACGCTTGACGACTTGATCCATACGATCGCGGGGCAAATTGACCATGATGAGGCTGCTACAACGGGATCGAACGGTCGTCGGCAAAAGCCTGCAGCAGCGCCCGCATCGGCAAGCCCTGCGCCGGCGCCATCAGATTGTCGTCGAAGAACGCCTCCAACTCATCCAGCGGCAGTTCCGTCAGCATCGCCTTGACCGGACCGATCGAGGCCGGCGACATCGAGATCGAGCGGAAACCGAGACCGATCAGCGCCATCGCCGAAATCGGCTTGCCGGCGAGTTCGCCGCACAGGGTCACCGGCGTACTGTTGCGGACGCCGGCATCGGCGATCTGCTTGAGCACCCGCAGGAAGGGCGCCGACAGCGTGTCGAAGCGGTTGGCCAGTTGCGTGTTGCCGCGGTCGACGGCCATGACGAACTGGAACAGGTCGTTCGAACCGACCGAGACGAAGTCGACCGCCTTCATCAATTCATCAAGCTGGAACAGCAGCGACGGCACTTCAAGCATCGCTCCCAGCTTGAGGCTGGTCGGCAAATGATGGGCAAAGCGCGAGAGATGCCGCACCTCGCGGTCGATGATCTCGCGCGCCTGGGCGATCTCGCCAAGCTCGGTCACCATCGGCAGCATCAGCTTGAGCTCGCGCCCGCCACTGGCCTTGAGCAAAGCGCGGATCTGGGTGCGCAGCAAGCCCGGCCGGTCGAGCGTCAGGCGGATCGCCCGCCAGCCAAGTGCCGGGTTCTCTTCCTGGATCGCTCCCTTGAAATAGGGCAGCACCTTGTCGCCGCCAATATCGATGGTGCGGAAGGTGACCGGCTTGCCGCGCGCCGCTTCGAGCACGTCGCGATAAAGCTTTTCCTGGGCCTCGGCCCGGGGAAAGGTGGAAGCGACCATGAATTGCAATTCGGTGCGGAACAGGCCGATGCCGGCCGCACCCGCTTCGGCAAGCTGCGGCAGGTCGACGGCAAGACCCGCATTCATCAACAGGTCGACCTGGACACCATCCCTGGTCGTCGACGGCTTCTTGCGCAGCTCGCGGTAGACCTCTTGCCGGCGCGCCCTGAACCGCACTTTTTCGGCATAAGCGGCCTCGAGGTCGGGCTGCGGCCGCAAATGGATCACGCCCTCTTCGCCGTCGACGATGATGGCATCGCCGTTTTCCGCCATGGAAACGGCACCCTTCATCTGGCCGGCGACGGGGATGCCCATGGCACGCGCGACGATGACGACGTGGCTGGTCGCAGCGCCATCCTCAAGCACCAGCCCGCGCATCTTGTCGCGGGGATAATCGAGCAGTTCGGCAGCCCCCATCGAA
This sequence comes from Mesorhizobium sp. M7A.F.Ca.US.008.03.1.1, assembly GCF_003997495.1. Classification (GTDB taxonomy): domain Bacteria; phylum Pseudomonadota; class Alphaproteobacteria; order Rhizobiales; family Rhizobiaceae; genus Mesorhizobium. Next base: position 95,030 of record NZ_RZRU01000014.1, read on the forward strand.
CGGGCGACGATGATGGCGTCCTTCGGCAGCGATGCCGCCACATCTTCCGGCCCGCGCCCCATCAGCTGGCGCAGCAGGCGGTTGGCGAGGTCGTCGAAATCGCTCATCCGCTCGCGCAGATAGGGATCGGTCATGTGCAGCATGCGGGCGCGCATGTCGCTCTGCACCTTTTCCACCGCGGCTTCCGCCGTCAGGCCGTTGCGGATGGCCTCTTCCAGCCGTCGCACCCAGCCGCGATCATTGGCGAACATGCGATAGGCTTCCAGCACCTGGCGATGCTCGCCCTCGAAGGCGACGTCGCGGCGCTCCAGCATGTCGTCGATGGACAGCCTGAGCGAGCTGAGTGAGGTCTCTAACCGGCGGACCTCTTCCTCGCTGTCTTCGTTGAACAGATTGGTGACGACGATGCGCGGCTCGTGCAGCACGACATGGCCAAGCCCGACGCCTTCATTGAAGGACAGGCCGGTGAAGCTGACAGGGCGGCGCAGATCGAGCTCGAGGCCGGGCCGGGTCAGCCGCGCCAGATCGCCGGTGGCGATCATCTCGGCAATCACCATCGCCGTGGTTTCCAGCGCCTCGACCTCGTCGTCGCGGTAGTGGCGCATGGTCTTGTTTTGCACCACCAGCACGCCCAGCGTGCGCCCTGCCCGCAGCACCGGCACGCCGAGGAACGAGTTGTAGATCTCTTCCCCGGTCTCCGGCAGATAGGCGAAGGCCGGGTGTTCCTGCGCATTGGACAGGTTGAGCGGCCGCGCGCTGGCGGCGATCGTGCCGACCAGGCCTTGGCCCAGCCGCAACTGCGCCAGGTGGACGGCGTTCGGGTTCAGACCTTCGGTGGCGTAGAGTTCGAGCACCGAATCGGCGCGCAGCACATAGAGCGAGCAGACTTCCGCGACCATGTTCGAGGCGATGTCGCGCACAATCCGGTCAAGCCGCTCCTGCGGCTCCAGCGGCTCCTGCATGAGCTCGCGGAGCCGTTTGAGCAAAACGCGCGGGCCACTGGCCTGATCACGCATCGCGGCTTGTTCTCCAATGGGCATTCTGCCCGCCGCAGTTTCCACCGCGACCGGCGCACACGCAACAACTCAAATCGTTCTCGCTACTGCTTATCCAGACCGTAGACGGAATGCAAAGTACGAACCGCAAGTTCCGTATATGGACCGTCGATCAGGATGGAAATCTTGATCTCCGAGGTCGTGATGGCGCGGATGTTGATCGATTTGTCGGCCAGCGCCTTGAAAGCGGTGGCGGCGACGCCGGCATGGCTCCTCATGCCGATGCCGATGACCGAGACCTTCGACATGCCGGCTTCCGACTGCACGACATCGTAGCCGATCGAGGCCTTGAGGCGTTCAAGCACGGCCAGCGCCTTGTCGACATCGCCCGACGGCACGGTGAAGGTCATGTCGGTGAACTTGCCGTCCTCGGAGATGTTCTGGACGATCATGTCGACGTTGATGTTGGCCTCGGCCAGCGGCCCGAAGATGCCGGCGGCAACGCCCGGCCGGTCGCCGACCCGGCGCAGCGAAATCTGCGCTTCATCCTTGGCGTAGGCAATTCCGGTGACGACCTGCTGTTCCACGATCTCTTCCTCGTCGCAAATAAGCGTTCCGGGCGGATTGAGCAAATCCCCCATTCCGGGCGCGTCGGGATCGTCGAAGGACGACCGCACGAAGGTACGCACCCTGTGCACCATGGCAAGCTCGACCGAACGCACCTGCAGAACCTTGGCGCCGAGCGAGGCCATTTCAAGCATTTCCTCGAACGAGATCTTGGCCAGCCGCCGCGCCTTGGGCTCGATGCGCGGATCGGTGGTGTAGACCCCGTCGACGTCGGTGTAGATGTCGCAGCGATCGGCCTTGACCGCCGCGGCGATGGCAACCGCGCTGGTGTCGGAGCCGCCGCGGCCGAGCGTGGCGATGCGATTGTCCGGGCCGATGCCCTGGAACCCTGCGATCACCGCCACCTGGCCCTCGCCGAAGCGCTTGATCAGGAACGCGCCGTCGATGTCGAGGATGCGCGCTGCTCCATGCGCATTGTCGGTCTTGATCGGGATCTGCCAGCCCTGCCAGGAGCGGGCATGCACGCCCATGTTCTGCAAGGTGATGGCCAGAAGGCCGGCCGTGACCTGCTCGCCGGAAGCGACGACCGCGTCATATTCGCGTGCGTCATGCATTGGCGAGGCCTCACGCGTCCAGCCGACCAGTTCATTGGTCTTCCCGGCCATCGCCGAAACGACCACCGCCACCTCATGGCCGGCGTCGACCTCGCGTTTGACGTGACGCGCCACGTTGCGGATGCGGGCGATGTCGGCGACCGAGGTTCCGCCGAATTTCATCACGATGCGCGCCATGGGAGCGAAATGCCTTTGCCTGAAGCCGGATCCCGGCCAAAAGCCGGAATCCCGAAAAGCGGAAGGCCGGCTGATGCCGGCCGCTGAATGCGCGGCCTCCTTAGCCAAATGATGAAGGTTTCGCAAGGCTGGCGGCCGATTGCCGGCTCCAGAAGCCGGCATATTGCCTTCCGCCTCGGCGCCGCCTACGAAATGCTGCCTGCGGGGAATTCTTTTGGTTCGGCATAACAGATGATGATTGCTCGTCTTCGACGCGCCATGCGATGGCAATCGCTCCCGCTTGTCGCCGGCTTCGCCGTGCTGGCGCTGATTGTCGGCAGCCGGGCCATGCTGGTCGAGGAACAGCGGGCCAACCGCGCCGCCGCGCGCGAGGCAATCGAATATCAGCAATTGCTCTCGGGCCTGCTTTCCCTGGCGCAAGATGCCGAGAGCGGGCAGCGTGGCTACCTGCTGACTGGCGAGAAATCCTATCTCGAACCCTATCAGCGCGCTGTCGGCGCCATTCCGGGGCAACTTGCCCGCATCGACAGCTTGACTGCCCCCGACGACCAGCTCGTCCAGCAGATCAACCATATCAAGGACGCGCTTTCGCAAAAGCAGGCCGAACTGGCCGAGACGATTGCCCTGTACGACCAGGGCAATGCGACGAATGCGCTGGATCTGGTTCGCAGCGGCCAGGGCAAGGCCGTGATGGACGAAATCCGGACCAGCATGGATACGGTCCGACGCATCAGCGCCGCAGCCGTCGCCGCGCGCGACGCGCATACCGACGAGGTCGAGGCCTGGCTACGCATCGGTTCGCTGGCGGCGCTGCTGGCGATCTTCCTGCTTGCCGGCTACGCGATCAGGGAATCGCGCCGCCGCTTCCGTGAGGTTGCCGTTGCCCAGGATGAGTTGGTGCGCAAGAACGTCGCCCTCGGCAAGGAGATCGAGACGCGCGAAAGGGCCGAATCCCAGATCCGCCAGATGCACAAGATGGAGGCTGTCGGCCAGCTTACAGGTGGCATCGCCCACGATTTCAACAACATGCTGGCGGTGATCATCAGCGCCATGAACCTCGCCCAGCGCAAGCTGGCGCGCGGCGAGCACGACATCGCACAATTCATCGATGCGGCGATCGATGCCGCGACCCGTGCCGCCAATCTGACGGCCCGGCTGCTCGCCTTCTCGCGCCAGCAGCCGCTGGCGCCGCAGATCGTCGACGCCAACCGTCTGCTGACCGGGATGTCCGACCTGATCCGGCGCGCGCTCGGCGAAACCATCCGCATCGAAACGGTACTGGCGGGAGGCTTGTGGAAAACGCATGCCGACCCGAGCCAGATCGAGAACGCCGTTCTCAACCTGGCCGTCAACGCGCGCGACGCCATGGGCGAGGATGGCAAGCTGACCATCGAGACCGCCAACAGCCATCTCGATGAGAGCTACGCCGCCGCCCATGCCGAAGTAGCGGCCGGCCAGTATGTGATGATTGCCGTCAGCGACACCGGTTCGGGCATGACCCCCGATGTCATGGCCAAGGCCTTTGAACCCTTCTTCACCACCAAGCCCGTCAACAAGGGCACCGGCCTGGGATTGAGCCAGGTGTTCGGCTTCGTCAAACAGTCGGGCGGCCACGTCAATATCTATTCCGAACCCGGCGAAGGCACGACGATCAAGATCTACTTGCCGCGGTACTTCGGCGCCGAAGAGCCGGCCGTGCCCGCCGGGCGAGGCGACAGCCCCGCCGCATCGGTCACCGAAACGATCCTTGTCGTCGAGGATGATGCCCGCGTGAGGGTCTCCACCACCGAGGCCATACGCGAACTCGGATACACCGTCATTCATGCCGCGAGCGGCGAGGAAGCGTTGCAGAAACTGGCGGAGAGCCCGAACGTCACCCTTCTGTTCACCGACATCGTCATGCCCGTCATGAACGGCCGCAAGCTGGCGGAAGAGGCCGTTGCCCGCATGCCGCAACTGAAGGTGATCTTCACCACCGGCTTCACCAGGAACGCCGTGGTCCACAACGGCGTGCTCGACCACGACGTGCATTTCCTGGCCAAGCCCTTCACCATCGAGCAACTGGCGGCGAAACTGCGTGACGTGCTCGGCACGACGCAGGTCGCAGCGGATTGATCACAATCGCTTCAGTCTGACGCAGCAGCGCTTCTCCACAGGCCGGGATAGTCGACAACGAAGCCGTGCGGCGAGACGTTGAGGGTCTCGTCATAGCCGAACACCGGCGCGGCATAGGCGTAGCGAACCGTGTCGAGACGCCGGTAGGTCTGATCGAGGCGAACCAGGCTCAGTTCAGGGAAAGTCAGGTAGGCGGCCGGGGCAGGCGTCGCCTCCCCGATGCCGAGGCCATACCGGCGGATCGCCAACAGGTTCGATGCCGGTGTGAAGCCAAGATCGACATCGACAAGGCCGTCGACGCCCTGCTGGACTTCGCCGTTCAGCGTCCACTGGCCGTCCGAATCGCGTTCGATCGCATAATGCAGCTTGCTGGTGCCGAGAAAGCCGTCGATCCGCGCTGAACGCGTGCGCCAGCCGACATCGCAAATCACCTCGTAGCCAAGGCAGCACGGCTTGCCATCCTGGATGAAGATGGCCTGTCCCTCGAGACTGTGCCCGACATTGGTCTGTGACAACAGACAGGCGTCGTGACCGTCCACGTCGAGGCGATGCCAAAGGATCGAAGCCGTCTCCTGTTTCATCATGGTTTCCTCCAATTCAAATCCTGTCTCCTTTTCGCCCGGGCGGACCAATTGTGTTTCGATGGAGGTGCGTGACAGGTGACATGTCCTGACAGAGCCTGTTGCCTGGCAGGCAGAGGAAAATGCTGCCTTGACATTCGCGGCCTCACGCCCGACTTCCTACCGCATGACCCCGAAATCGAAGTCGATTTCGGAAAGGATCATGCGCAGAATCTAAAGTGCTACAGCGTCCTTTGCGCGTCCAGGAGGACGCGCGGCGCTGTAGTGTCGAGGAGACCAACCGATGCCAGAGCCCCGACGATCGACGATCGATGCCGGAGAAGTGGAACGCTTTTCCGCCCTTGCCGCCGAATGGTGGAACCCGAACGGCAAGTTCCGCCCCCTGCACAAATTCAATCCGGTCCGGCTGGCCTATATCCGCGACCAGATAGCGACGCGCTTCGGCCGTGACCCACGCGCTGCAAGGCCTTTCGAAGGCCTGCGCATCCTCGACATCGGCTGCGGCGGCGGCCTTCTGTGCGAGCCGATGGCGCGGCTTGGCGCCGAGGTTGTGGGCGCGGACGCCTCCGAAACCAACATCGAAGTGGCCAAGCTGCACGCTTCCGAGGGCAATGTCAGCGTCGACTATCGCGCCACGACGGCCGAGGATCTTGCCGACGCCGGCGAAAAATTCGACGTCATCCTCAACATGGAAGTGGTCGAGCATGTCGCCGACATCGACCTGTTCGTCGTCAAATGCGGTGAGATGGTCCGGCCTGGCGGCATCATGTTCGTGGCCACCATCAACCGCACGCTGAAGGCGCTGGGCCTGGCCATCATCGGCGCCGAATATGTGCTGCGCTGGCTGCCGCGCGGCACCCACCAGTTCGGCAAGCTGGTGCGCCCGGAAGAACTCGAAAAGGCGCTTGGCGGTGCCGGCCTGACCATCATCGACCGCACCGGCGTCACCTACAATCCGCTTGCCGACCGCTGGGCGCGCTCGAAGGACATGGACGTCAACTACATGGTCCTGGCGGAAAAAGGCTCGGTCTGATCTTATTCAGAATTCAACGGCCTGTAGCCGCCGCGCCAGTAGATCAGCGCCCGGCCGGCATCGGACGTGCGCACGGCCTCTACCGAACCGATGACGATGGAATGCGTGCCGCGATCGATCATCTCGTCGAGGCTGCAGTCGAAGGCGGCCACCGCATCCGAAAGCAATGAAGCTCCGGTCTTGAGCGTCATCCATTCGGCGCCCTCATAGCGGTCCTTGCCATTGATGCCACCAAAGCCGGAGAACCGCTCGGCCACGCGCTGATGCTGGGGGCCAAGCGAGTTGACGCCGAAATGCCGGTAGCGTTCGATCACCGGCCAGGTCGACGACGACCGGTTGACACAGGCGATCACCTTGGGCGGTTCGGCCGACAGCGAGACGACCGAAATGACCACCAGACCGGAGCGATCCTCGCCAGTGCCGGCGGTGATGACGCTGACATTGCCCACGATCAGCCGCATCGCGGCCCGAAAATCAGCTACACCGACAGGATTTGCCTCCGAAGTCGTTGGCTCGGTCATGGGTTTCTCCTAGGCCGCCGACTGCATGGCGGCCGGCGCGATACGGATGCCCCGCTGCTCGAGGATAGGCATGACGGTGTCGCGAAAATACGGGAACTCCTCGACATAGTCGACAAAGGACAGGGTCGAGCCGCGGAATCCTGCCTCGTGCAAGGCGGTGATCCCATCGGCAACCTGTTCGGGCGTGCCGGTGAGCGGGAAGCCGCCATGGCCCGCCGCCATCCGATCGCGGATGAGCGCCAGGAGGTCATGCGGGAACGACTGCGCATGGGCAAATTGCAGCCGCACCAGATTGTCGACCGCCGCCCAGTCGGCATTGGCGCGGCCGAAATGCTCGAGATAATCCGTCGCTTCCTTCTCGGTCGGCCGGCAGACGACATGGGCAAAGGTCAGCACGTCGACAGTGCTGCCGGCCGCAATCGCCTGCTGCTTCAGCGCCGCGATCTCGTCCTTGGAGCGTGACAGGTCGATTGCCGGTGTGAACAGAAAGTCGGCATTGCGGACCGCAAATTTGCGGCCTTCTTCCGAGCCGGCGGCATTGAGGATTGGCAGGCGTGCCGACGGGCGCGGATCGCCAAGCACGTTCTTCAGCTTGAACCAGGTGCCGTCCCAGTCGAACGCCTCGGTGCGATCCCACAGCGCCCTGACGATGTCGAACCATTCCTGCGCATAGCCGTATCGTGTGATGTGATCATCGGGCAGCGTCAGCCCGAGCGCTTCATACTCGGGCTTGTTCCAGCCGGCGACGATGTTGAGGCCGATACGGCCGCGGCTGATCTGGTCGATAGTCGCCAATTGCTTGGCAACGACGACGGGATGATTGGCCGCCGTGTGGGTGGTGGCGAAAACCGTGATGTTGCGGGTGAGCGCCAGGAGTCCAGCGGCCCAGGTGATCGTCTCCAGGACATTGCCGTGAAAATTGGTCTCGCCGCCATAGCCGATCCAGCGGGCGATCGGCAGCATGAAGTCGATGCCGGCCTCGTCGAGCAGCTGCGCGAGCCGCAGATTGTTGTCCCAGGAACTGACCCATCGTTCGGGAACCTTGGTGACGGTCATGCCGCCGGAACAATTGGACGCGAAGGTTCCGAGAATGAAGGGCTGCGCATTGGCTGCGGTCTTGTCGAGCATGCTCATCGGTCGAGTTCTCCTCATTTTTGATTATATTTTATGATAGAAAGTCTATCATAAAATCGTATGGACGCAATCGGCCGGATCGGCGCATGCTGCCAGGCGGGGAGACATGGATGAACGACCGGCGAAAACCTTCGGATACGCAAGCCAATCTGCTGGATCGTGGCTGGCATCTGGCGCGGACGCCGCTCGAAATCGATGTCGCCGAAATCGAATATGCGCTGATGCGCTCTTACGAGGCATTCGGCCACTGGCAGGCCGAATGCCTGGCGACAGTGATCGAGTTTTCCGCCAGCGGGCCGGAAAATGCGCTGCTCCACATCATCAGGATGAACGACCGGCCAAAGAGCATCCGCGATCTGGCACAGATGACCAACCGCGACGACATTCCCAACATCCAATACAGTCTGCGCAAATTGCTCAAGGGTGGCCTGGTCAAGCGAACCGGCAGCGGCAGGGCCGGCGTCACCTACGAAGTCACGCCGCTCGGCTATCGCGTGACCGAACGCTATGCCGACATCCGTTGCGTCCTGCTCATCGAAGCGGTGACGCGCGTCCCGGAAATGGCGGCCAAGCTCGAGGAGGCGGCGCGCACGCTCGAGCTCATGACCGGCATCTATGAACAGGCGGCCCGCGCCGCGGCCACCCACCGACGCCGGCACCCAAGACCGGAACCCGGTGGCGAAAACAAAGAAACCGGTGCCGGCTGAGGCACCAAGGCGCTCACGCCGCCTGGCTTTGCGCCTTCGTTATGGTCTGGCTTTGTGCCCTGGTGGTGATGAAAACGCCGGCGGTGATGATGAGCGCGCCTGCCCAGGTCAGCAACTGATAGTGCTCGCCGAGGAAGATGGTTCCGGCAAACAGGCCGACGGCCGCCGCGACATAGCCGATCTGGCTGAGATAGACCGGACCGCCAACCGCCTGCAGCCTAAAGAAGAAGGCAAACATCGCCGACGCCGACGCGACCTGCGCGACGACGACCAGCGGCACGACGCCGAGTGGCACGAAAGCCTTGCCGCCGAACAAGAGGAAAATGCCGACAAGCAGCATCGCCGCCGACGCCAGATGGCTGCCGACGGCAAGCTCGATCGGGCCGGTGCCGTCCGGCCAGTCGACCGTGCGATAGATGTTGCCGGCGGCAAGGCTGACCGGGATGAGCAACCCCATCGCCACCCAGAACAAATCGGCCGGCTGGCCGGCCTCGCCGCGCGTCACCGCGACCATGACGGCGCCGACGAAGCCGACGGCGATGCCGACAATGCCCAGCATGTTGGGGCCCCGGACGCGCAGCAGGATCGAGAACACCAAAGTGATGACCGGCGACAGCGTGAACATAATGCCGGTGTAGCCGGCGCCCAGATGCGGGATGGCCGAGAACATCAGGAGATTCGGCACGGCGTAGGAAACCGCAGCGGTGACGAAGAAATAGCGCAATTTGTGCGCGGTAAGCCGGACCCGCTTGCCGCGAGCCAAAAGCACGCACAGCAAGACCCCGCCGGCGCCGAGCGAGATGACGAAGGCCCAGACCATGGCCGGCACGCCGGCAGCCGTGGCGAGCTTGCCGAACGGCAGCGTCAGGCCGAGCAGGCCGCCGGTGACGACCAGCAGGCCGAGCGCCGAATCCCAGAGAAATTTCATGATCGAACCCTGTCGCGAGCGGCCCTTGGCCAGCATTGCATCTTGCGGTAAGATAATGGAAAGATTCTTAATGTCAAGATATATGATGGTGAGACAGTTGGACAGGGCAGCAAGAGCGATCGAACAATGGAAGCGGGAGCGGCCCGATCTGGACGTCTCGCCGATGGGCGTACTCGGGCGGCTGAACGAAGCCTCCTCGCTGATCGCCCGCGAGCGGCTCGCGCCGTTGTTCGCCCGCTATGGATTGCAGCCGGGAGAGTTCGATGTGCTTGCGACGCTGCGCCGCTCGGGATCACCTTACGCGCTGACGCCAACCGCGCTTTACGAAGCGACGATGGTGACGTCGGGCGCCATGACCAACCGGCTCGACCGACTGGAAACGTCCGGATTGATCATGCGGGGCCCACACCCCAACGATCGGCGCGGCATTGTCGTGCGGCTGACCGAAAAGGGTCTCGCTTTGATCGACGAGGCCGTTGGCGCCCATGTTGCCAACGAGCACGAGATTCTCGCGGGCCTGACGCCGGCCGAACGGGAGACGCTCTCTCGGCTGCTTGAGAAATTGATCGGGAGTGTGAGCTAGCCGGGTCAGTTCGTAGGCTGCCGCGAGAACCGGCGCCGGTGTTTCCAGCGCCGGAATGATACGGTGAGGTCGACAAGCCGGGTCGGCATGTTGAGATAGAGCAGAGCATCTCGCAAACCGCTGAGATAGCGCTCACTCATCGCCTTGTCGGAAAAGTCCGGCATGGCCTCGAGTGTCGCTTCGGCTTGCTGGCTCCGGCCCTTTCCCGTCGGCAATCTGGCCGCAAAGGCTATTTCTCGACGCAGACAGACCTGCTCCACGCGATCCCGCAGCGCCTCTTCGTAGCCAATACCGCATCGCATAAGCCGCGCGTGGGTGGCCTCGTGGACGATAATCGAAGCGACCAATTCCGGCGTCGTCTCTTCGCTAATGATATGGCGCTCGTCCAATTCGCACGCCTTGGAAGAGTTCGCCCATTGCGCGACGGAAGCAGGAAGGGTTGTGACGAATACCTGTCTTACGTCCCCAAGCAGCCGTCTGTAGCGCACTGGATCAAAATCACGAATAAGGTGAAGCGCGTCGACGATCTTGTCAGTGCCCTTGTCGCTGATGATGAGCAATCCGTCGACCGTTCGGGTACCGCTAAGCTTAACGGCGCCCTAGCGGGCCAATCGGCCAACGACGGCTCTTATGCTTCCTCGCGGCTCAATCGCTTCTGGGTCGCGCAAAGCTCCCTCGGAACTCAGTTGCGGTCGTCTGGAAACACCGGGATCGGCATGAACTCGACGCCGTCCTCGGCCAGGCTCTTGGCTTCTTCCAGCGTCGCCTCGCCATAGATGCCGCGCGGGTCGCTCTCGCCGAAATGGATCTTTCGCGCTTCCTCGGCAAACTTGTCGCCGACATAGTCGGCATTCTCGCGCACCTTCTCGGCCATCGCCTTCAACTGCGCCAGAGCCTGCTTCTGCGCCTCGCCCATGGCCAGCGCTATGGTTTCCTGCTTGCGCGCCGTGGAGACGGCCGGCGCCATCAGCGCTTTCTGCACCTTGTGCGAACCACAGGTCGGGCAATCGACAAAGCCGCGCTTCTTCTGGGTGTCGAAATCGTCGTTGCTGCGGAACCAGCCTTCGAATTCGTGCTCGTGCTCGCAGATCAGGGCAAAACGGATCAAGAGGCCGCACCCCTGAGCCGCGGCGCTACGCCCAAGCCGGCATTGACGACGAAATCCCGCGCATTCCTGAGATTGGGGATCTTCTTGCGCGCGGCAAGCGACTGCGCCGGGTCGATCTCGGCGACGATCACCGCCGGCTCGTCATGCGCGGCTTCCGCGATGATATGGCCCCACGGATCGACGATCAGCGAATGACCGTAGGTCTCGCGGCCATCCTCATGCAAGCCGCCCTGCGCGGCGGCGACGACATAGGCGCCGTTCTCGATGGCGCGGGCCCTGAGAAGCACGTGCCAGTGCGCCTCACCCGTCTGGCGGGTGAAAGCGGCCGGTACGGAAAGCAGATCTGCGCCGGCCAGTGCCTCGGCGCGGAAGAGTTGCGGAAAGCGCAGATCGTAGCAAACGGCGAAGCCGAGCTTTGCACCCTCGATCTCGGTGACGACGGCCTCCGTGCCCGGTTCGTAAGCCGCGGATTCGCGCCAGCTCTCGCCATTGTCGAGATCGACGTCGAACATGTGGATCTTGTCGTAGGTGGCGAGCGTGGCACCGTCCGGCCCGAACAGCAGCGCCCGGTTGGCGAGCTTGCCGTCGGCGCGCAGGATGGCGGTCGAGCCGATATGCAGGAAGACGCCGAGTTCGCTCGCCAGCTTGCGCGCGGTCGAGACGATGATGTCCTTGTCCTCGGAGGTGAAGGAGGCGGCACGCGCTTCCTTGTCGCGGATCAGCGCGCCGGTCATTTCCGGCGTCTGGATATAGGTCGCGCCCTGGCTCGCGGCTTCGCGCACCAGCCGTTGGAGATCGACCGCGTTGCGCTCGGGGCTCTCGCCTGAACGCATCTGGATCGCAGCGGCTTTGAAAACACCCATCGTCATTCCCTCAGTTCGTCGCGCCGTTGGCGAGCAGTTTGTCCAGCCGGCCGTCGGCCTCCAGCTCGTGGAGGTCGTCGCAGCCGCCGACATGCGTGTCGCCGATGAAAATCTGCGGAAAGGTCGAGCGACCGTGGGCGCGGGAAATCATCTCCTGGCGCAGTTCCGGCGAGAAGGAGGCATCGTGCTCGGTAAAGGCGACGCCCTTGCGCTCGAGCAGCCGCTTGGCTGCCGTGCAATAGCCGCACATCATGCGGGTGTAGATGGTGACATCGGCCATGACGAATTTCCGCTGTTCGTTGCCGACTTATATAGTCGCGGACTCGTCCGCCCGGAAGTCCCCCGGCAACACACGGGCAAAGGTCAGCACGTCGACGGCGCCCGCACCTCCCCTCTTCAGCGCCTTGGTGGCGGAACGCACCGTGGCGCCGGTCGTGTAGACATCGTCGATCAAAAGCACCCTGCGGCCGGCGATCTCGATTTCCGCCTCGGCGGGTACCCGAAAGGCGGCCCGCACATTTTCCTCGCGCTCGCTGCGCTCCAGCCCGACCTGCTGGCGGGTGAGTTTCACGCGCTGCACCGCCGAGGGGGCGAAGGGCAATTGACTGAGCGCCGAGACCGCCCTTGCCAGTTCCGCCGACTGGTTGAACCGTCGCCTGAAAAAGCGCCGCCAGTGCAGCGGCACCGGCACCACCACATCCGCCTCGGCGATGAGATCGGCACCCGCACGCACCATCCAGCGCGCCATCCAAGGTGCCAGATCCGTGCGATCCTGGTATTTCAACCCTTGCACCATCTGGCGGGCGACGCCGGAATAGGCGACCGCCGCCCGCGCCCGCTCGAAAGGCGGCGGATCGGCAATCGCCTCGGCCGACAGAAAGCCTTCGCCCATATGGTGGGTGAACGGCGTACCCATGACAGGGCACCATGGCCGCTCCAGCAGCCTGAGCTTCGGCCAGCAGGTGCCGCACAGCACGCCCGGCTGCGAGACGTGCCGGCGGCAACCGGCGCAGACCGGCGGGAACAGCATACGCGCCGGCCAGCCGAGGGCTGACCGGGCGAAACGCTTGATCTCGCTGGGCTTGATCTTGGGCATCGGATCGGCCACGTGGTTGGTTCTCCGTGCCAGGTATACCAACTATATCAGGGCGTGGACAAACAAGGATCTGCCCGTTGCAGCCGATAATGGATACCTCTCTGTGGCTGGCGCACAAGCGGCGCGCGCTTGCCCATCCGATTGACGGCGCGGACTTCCTCATGCGCCGCACGGCCGAGGACCTTGCCGACCGGCTGGGCGCCGTCGAGCGCAGGTTCGTCAAGGCGGCCGTGCTGTTTTGCCAGACGCCGGCTGCAGCCGAAACGCTCGCCGAAAGCGGCAAGGTCGCCGACATTGTCCGCGTCGAGCCGGATACGGCTTTCCTGAGCGGTGGCGGCGCCGGCTTGATCGCGCCACTGGAAACCGTGCCGTTCGAAGCGGAAAGCCTCGATCTGGCGGTGTCGCTCTTGTCGCTGCAGGCCATGAACGACATCCCAGGCATGCTGATCCAGATCCGCCGCGCGTTGCGGCCGGATGGGCTTTTCCTCGGCGCCTTTGCCGGCGCCGGTACGCTGTTCGAGTTGCGCGAAAGCCTGCTTGCGGCCGAGACCGAGCTTTACGGCGGCGCCAGCCCGCGTGTCGCCCCGTTCACCGACGTGCGCGATGCCGGTGCGCTGCTGCAGCGCGCCGGTCTCGCTCTGCCGGTTGCCGACGTCGAGACGGTGACGGTGCGCTATGCCAGCCTGTTTGATCTTATGGCGGATTTGCGGGCCATGGGCGAAACCAATGCGCTCACCGATCGCAGCCGGCGGCCGGGCTCGCGCAAGCTGTTTGCCCGTGCGGCGGAAATCTACGCCGAGCGGTTTTCCGACCCCGACGGGCGCGTGAGGGCAAGTTTCTCGATTGTCTGGATGTCCGGCTGGGCGCCCGACGCTTCGCAGCAAAAGCCGCTGAAGCCGGGGGCTGCCAAGGTTTCGCTGAAGGCAATCCTGGAGGCGCCCGACGGGCAATGACCCTGCCCGCAAGCGCGGAAAAGTGTGGATCAGGGAGTGGCTGCGAAAGCGTTCGCAAGCTTGCTGTTGTTGTCGCTGAACAGCCAGATGATCCCATCGCGGACATCGCCGATACCGCCGACGATGGCCAGCGACAGCACGGCGATGATCACGCCATATTCGACGGCCGTGGCGCCGGTCTCGTCGTTCAGAAAATCCTGCAGCACCGCTTTCATGGCCTCAACCCCTCTGTCCGGGACCTTAGAGCCGACCTGTTAAGAAAGGTTAACGGCAAAGGCTTAACAGGCGGTGAAACCGCCGCCTTTCCGAAATCTCTTAACCATGTCAGCAGTCGCCGCTGCTGCTGCCATTGGACCTGATGATGCAGACCGAGCTCGGCTGTGGCTGCAGCACGCTGCGGCGCAGCGTGTAGGTTTCGCGATGGCCGATCGAGCCTGTCGCCGCCATGTCGAGCCCGCCGAAACCATCACGGGCCGACAGCGAGCGTGTCTGGCTGTCGAGCAAAGGGGTTGCGATCAGCGCAAGCGCCACCGCGGCCGAACCGAACAGAAGCGTGATGCGCAATATGCCCATGCCCGCATCGGCGGCGCGAAAGCCGCGCTCGGGCCGGATCGAGTCCCAATCCCTGTCTAGGCTCATGCTATCGCTCCCCGGCAAATCGACGGCTCGGCCGCGAACGGCCATGCTTCAATTTTTCATGACGAGATAAATCTTCCATTAACGCTGCCTGATACGATGCCTCGTCCAGGACGCTACCGGGCGGGAGCCCTCAGAGAAGATCGATGAGGAACGGGATCAGCGGCGCATCGGCCGGCGGCATCGGATAGTCGCGCATCTGCTTCGGCCGCACCCATTTCAGTGTCTGCCCTTCCCTGGGCTGCGCGATACCGCGAAAGCGGCGGCAGATGAACAGCGGCATCAGCAGGTGGAAATCGTCGTAGGAATGACTGGCGAAAGTGAGCGGCGCCAGACACGGGATGTCGGTTTCGATGCCGATTTCCTCATGCAGTTCGCGAATGATGCATTGTTCGGGCGTCTCGCCCGGCTCGACCTTGCCGCCGGGAAATTCCCACAGCCCGGCAAGTTGCTTGCCCTGAGGCCGCTGCGCCAAAAGCACCCGGCCGTCGGCATCGACCAGCGCGCAGGCGGCGACCAGCAGCAGGCGCTTGCCGGCGGTCACGACCTCATTCATGACCCGGCGGCCGGCGGTAGTGGTAGCGATAGACTTCCTCGAAGCCGAGCGAATGGTAGAGCGCCAGCGCCGGCACATTGTTGGCCTCGACCTGCAGCCAGGCTTCCCGCGCACCCCGCAGCCGTGCCCATTTCAGTGCAGACAGGATCAGGTTGCGGCCGTGACCCCTGTTGCGTGCCGACTTGTCGGTGGCGACCTCGAACAGGCCGGCGAGATCGCCGTCATGCACGCAGATCAGCGTCGCCAGCGCTTCGGCTCCATCTTCGAGCGCGAACAGCCCGGCTTCGGGCTGGATGGCGCCGATGATCTCCGACAGGCCGGGCCGCAGCGAAACATCCGAACCGCTGACCTTGAGCGACGCGCCGATGAAGCGGCTGATGTCCTTGAGCGGGATCTGGTCCATGGCGGCGTCGAGTTGCGCGTCGGCCAGCGGCAGCCGCATGACAAGAGACTCGTCGAACCGGCTCCAGCCCTCGCGGTCGAGATGGCCGGCGAGATCGGGACCCGACAGCGGCGACATGCGGAACGTCAGCGGCCTGCCATAGGCATCGAAACGACGGCTGGCCCGGCCGATACGGTCGGCAATGTGCTGGGTGTCGCCGGGATCGAGCGGATTGACCGAGTTCAGCCGCTTGGCCGGATGGCCGGCGGTCAGCCGCACCACCCAGGTGCCGTCATAGTGGACGGCGGCCGCCGGCCAGGCGCGAAAGCCGGCCGCCTCGTAGCGGCGTACGATCGCCAGCATGCTTGCCGGATGCCTGGAGCTCAAAACCATCAGCTCCGATAATCGCCATTGATGGCGACATATTCCTTGGTGAGATCGCAGGTCCACACCGTCGCCTTGCCGCGGCCGATGCCGATATCGGCTCGGATGCGGATGTCGTCGCGCTTCATGTAGGCCGACGTCGCGGCCTCGGAATAGCCGGGATCGCGCTCGCCTTCGTGCGCCAGCCTGTTGTCGCCGAACCAGATCGACAGCCGGTCGCGATCGGCGGGTTCGCCGGCCTTGCCGACGGCCATGACGACGCGGCCCCAATTGGCGTCCTCGCCGGCGACCGCTGTCTTGACCAGCGGCGAATTGGCGATCGACAGCGCGATGCGCTTGGCCGAGCGCGCCGATTTGGCGCCGGTGACGGTGACTTCGACCTGCTTGCGAGCGCCTTCGCCGTCGCGCACCACCTGCAGCGCCAGCGATTTCAGCACCTTGCCGAGCGCCCGACGGAACGCGCCGAGACGGGCATCCTTGGCATCGGTTATCTCCGGCGCGCCGCGCCTGGCGGCCTTGCCGGTGGCGAAGATCAGCAGCGTGTCGCTGGTCGAGGTGTCGCTGTCGACGGTGACCGCGTTGAAAGTCCTGGCCGTGCCGCGCGACAATAGGTCCTGCAGGACAGGGGCGGCGATCGGCGCGTCGGTGGCGATGAAGGAGAGCATCGTCGCCATGTCGGGCGCGATCATGCCGGCGCCCTTGGAAATGCCGTTGATGGTGACATCGGTGTCGCCGAGCTTGACGGTCGCGGTCGACACTTTCGGATAGGTATCCGTGGTCATGATCGCCTTTGCCGCTTCGGTCCAGAACTCGGGCTTGCCGTTGCTGACCAGCCCCGCGAGCAGATGGCTGAATTTGCTGGTGTCGAGCGGCTCGCCGATGACGCCGGTCGAAGCCAGGAAAACCTCCGCTGCCGTGCAGCCGGCCGCCTTCGCCGCCGCCTCGCCGGTCAGCGCGGTCGACTCGCGGCCTTTCTTGCCGGTGAAGGCGTTGGCGTTGCCGGAATTGACGACCAGCACCCGCGCCTTGCCCGCGCCGAGATTCTGCCGGCAGAAGTCGACTGGCGCCGAGGGGCATTTCGATTTCGTGAACACGCCGGCGACCGCGGTGCCTTCATCGAAGACCATGGTCAAAAGATCGGTGCGGTTCTTGTACTTTATCCCGGCTTCGGCGGTGGCGATGCGCACCCCCTCGATTTCTGGCATTTTCGGGTATTTCTTCGGCGCAAGCGGCGAAATCGTCGTGGACATGGAGGCCTCGGGCGGGAAAAATCGCAAGGGAAGGCCGGTTTGCCCGATAGACCGCGCCGGCGCAAGGGCGTTTTCGTCGCTCTTGTCCGGGAGCTCGAACTCGCCCGGAGTTAAGCCTGCACCTCAAATCCGTTGGCGTCGGCGGGGCCGATGGCGTTATGATCCTGTCCCATGGGCAGGCTTGCGATCCTCGCATGGGCATTTCTGGGACTTTTGCTGCTGAGCGCGGATGCGCAGCCGCAACGGCGGGTGGCGCTTGTCATCGGCAACGGCACTTACGCCGAAGCCGGCACGCTCGCCAATCCTGTGAACGACGCCCTCGACATCGCCGACAAGCTGCGCTCGATCGGCTTCGAGGTCATCGAGGGCAATGATCTCGGCAAGCGCGAACTCGAACGCAGCATCGGCGCGTTTTCCGATGCGCTCCAGGGCGCCGGCGTCGGGCTTTTCTACTATGCCGGCCACGGCCTGCAGGTCGACGGGCGCAACTACATCGTGCCGGTCGACGCCAGGCTGGACGTGCCGGTCAAGCTGCAGTTAGAGGCCGTGCCGATCGACGAAGTCCTCGACATCATGGAACAGCAGACCAAGGTCAGCCTGGTGTTTCTGGATGCCTGCCGCAACAACCCGTTTGCGCGCAGCCTCAGCCGCACCGCCACCACGCGCTCGGCGGCGGCGCTGGCCGGGCTGGCGCAGTTCGATTCGACGCGCGGCTCGTTCATCGCCTTCTCGACGGCACCTGGCGCGGTCGCCATGGACGGAAGCGGACGCAACTCGCCTTTCGCCGCCGCCCTGCTGCGCCACATCGCCGAGCCCGGCCAGAGCATCAACGACATGATGATCGCGGTGCGCCGCGACGTGGTTTCGCAAACCCGCGAGGCCCAGCGCCCCTGGGAGCAGGGCTCGCTGCTCGAACGCTTCGAATTCGTCTCGGACGGACAACCCGCCCAGCCACAAACGCCGGCCGCGGCGCCGGCGGCTTCGACGGAAGTCGCCGTACTTGAACGCTCCGTCGGCGACGACAAGGGATCGATCGAGAAATTCCTTCGCCAGGATTATCTGACGCCGGACACCGGGGCGATGAGTGAGACCGTCAAACGGCTCTACGGCCCAACCGCCATCATCTTCGGAACCCGCTACGACTCCGGTGCCATCGTCAAGGTCAAGGCCGACTGGTTCGCGCAGTGGGCTTCCTGGTCGCTAAGCATGGTATCGGGCAGCCTGGAAGTCGCTCCGCATGGCGCGGACCGTGCCGAGGTCGTCTTTGCGATGCGCTACGACTATGTGCCGAAGGACAAGTCGGCGGCACGCCTGACCGGCAAGGCGCGCGTCACGCTTGGGCTGATCAAGGCCGACGGCGGCTGGCGTATCGAATCCGAGACATCGCAAGCCATGCAGTAGACATCGCCCGATGGCCGATCCGATGGTGGCAGCCAGTTTGTGCCGGCCGCATTCATGTCGATAGGAATTTATTCTTGACCCATGAGGGCAGCTATGCTACCTTTTCGCCCATGGTGCTGATTTGCGCCAGTGACCCGCCGCCCCGGCGGGTTTTTGCTTCTTGATGCTCAACCGGTGCGCCGGCGAAGCTCCGACGGCCCCCCGTTATTTGTCCTATCCCGACCATACCAGCCTCCAGCAGCTTGAAAACGCGCCGTTTCGTTTGAGCGTCGGGTCACCTATATTGCCGGCGATAGTGTTGGCGAGGACGACAGAGATGGCCGAGGACGCCGATCCGGCGCGCAGATCGATCGGTGCGCGGCGCAACCCCGACAGCGCCGATGCCATTCTCCAAGCCGCCGAGGCCGTGCTGGTCGAGGCCGGTTATGCCGGTTTCTCGATCGAGGCGGTGGCGCGCCGGGCCCGCGCCGGCAAACCCACCATCTATCGCTGGTGGCCGAGCAAGGCGGCGTTGCTGCTTGAGGTCTATCAGCGCCAGAAGCGCGTCGATGTTCCCGATACCGGGCGACTGGAGGAGGATCTCGTCGGCTTCCTGAGGAACCTGTTCACCCACTGGCGCGAGACATCGTCGGGAAGCGTTTTCCGGTCGCTGATCGCCGAGGCACAGTCGGACGAGACCGCTGCCGCGGCCCTTGCCGACTACTCACTAGGCCGACGGTCCCATACCGGCCAGATCGTCGAACGCGCCAAGGCAAGGGGCGAAATCCCGGCCGGCGTCGATTCAGCTGTTGTCGCCGACCTGATCGCCTCCTTCGCCTGGAGACATCTGTTGACCAACCGCCTCGACGAGGACGAGGCGACCATCCGCAAGGCGGTCAACTACGTGATGCGAGGCATAGCGGCGCCCGCCCCCTAAAAATACGGCAATGAAAAAGGGCGCGGCAACCCCTGGCTGCCGCGCCCTTTTCAAAAAGCTATCAGTCTTACTTGGCGCTTTCCAGCGTATCGACCGCCTTCTTCAGGTTCGCGTCGGGGATCTCGATCTTGGCGCCGGCGCGCAGCGACTTGACCAGCGCGAAATATTTGTCGCGGATGACCGCCTGCTTGGCCTGGTCCTTGACGTCGTCGAAGGCCGGCGGCTGCTTGGTGCGCTTGTCCTCGAGCTTGATGACATGCCAGCCGAACTGCGTTTGCACCGGCTGCTCGGTGTATTTGCCGACCTCGAGCGCGGAGGCCGCCTTGTCGAACTCCGGCACCATCTGGCCAGGTCCGAACCAGCCGAGATCGCCGCCGCTGGTCTTGCCTGACGGATCGCTGGTGTGCTCGTTGGCGAGCTTCTGGAAGTCGGCGCCGCCGTCGAGCTGCTTGATGATGGCCTCGGCCTCTTCCTTCGTCTTCACGAGGATGTGACGGGCATGCAGCTCGTTGGTGGGCGGCGTGTTGGCGATTTCCTGGTCGTAGCGGGCGCGGACCTCGGCGTCGGTGACCTTGTCGACGACACCCTTCTCGACCATCTCGCCATGCAGCGCGCGCTGCTGCAGGAAGGCCATGCGGCGCTGGAAGTCGGGATCCTTGTCGAGCCCGGTGGTGACCGCCTGGGCGGCCATGACGCGGATCTCGATGGCAGCCGAAAGGGCGGCGGCACGGCGCTGCTCGGGCGGCAATTGCGCGAACTGCTGCGACAATTCCCCTTCGGCAAGCACCAGATCTGCTTCGGTCAGGGGCTGGCCGTTGACCGTGGCGATAACCTTATTCGGATCGACCGGTGCCGCGGCCGGTGCTGCTGCATCCGCCGGAGCGGGAGCGGTTTGCTGCGCCATCAGCGGCGAGAGCGAAAGGGCCGACAGGCCGACGGCCAAGCCAAGGCTGGCGAGCGACGCGCGGCGAAACAACAGGGACATAGGGTGACTCCGGTGGGGATTGTTAAGAGGGGTGCTTCCAGATCGGCCAGATTGTGGCGGAATTTGGCGCAGCCAGCAGGGCCGGCGCGGCGTTGACATCAGTTGAGCCCCCTCTTATCTGTCCAACGACTTTGCGTCCAGAACCGTTTTCCGGACGCTTTTTGTGTTTGTCCACGTTCACGTGGAATTGATGGGGCCGGCCGGCGCTCATCTCAAGATTGAGAATTCTATCGAAAGGACCATCGGATGGTCAGTCTCGGCGGTCTCGCCCGTAAGGTTTTCGGTTCCTCCAACGACCGTCGGGTCAAATCGACCCGGCCTCGTGTCGAGGCGATCAACGCCATGGAAAACGAGATGCGGGCGCTTTCCGACGAGGAGTTGGTCGGCCGCACCGCAAAATTCCGCCAGGACATCGCCAACGGCGCCACGCTCGACGACCTGTTGGTGCCGGCCTTTGCCACCGCCCGCGAGGCGGCGCGCCGCGTGCTCGGCATGCGCCCCTTCGATGTCCAGCTGATCGGCGGCATGGTGCTGCACAATGGCGGCATTGCCGAGATGCGCACCGGCGAGGGCAAGACCCTGGTCGCGACGCTGCCGGTCTACCTCAACGCGCTCGCCGGCAAGGGCGTCCACGTCGTCACCGTCAACGACTATCTGGCCACCCGCGACTCCGAATGGATGGGCCGCGTCTACAAGTTCCTCGGCCTCTCGGTCGGCGTCATCGTCCACGGCCTGTCCGACGAGGAGCGCAGCGCCGCCTACGCCGCCGATGTCACCTACGCCACCAACAATGAGCTCGGCTTCGACTATCTCAGAGACAACATGAAATACGAGCGCGCCCAGATGGTGCAGCGCGGTCACAATTACGCGATCGTCGACGAAGTCGATTCCATCCTGGTCGACGAGGCGCGCACGCCGCTGATCATTTCCGGTCCGCTCGAGGACCGTTCGGAAATGTACAACACCATCGACACCTTCATCATCCAGCTGCAGCCGCAGGATTATGAGATCGACGAGAAGCAGAAGACCTCGATCTTCACCGAGGAAGGCACCGAGAAGCTCGAGAACCTTCTGCGCGACGCCGGCCTGCTCAAGGGCGAGTCGCTCTACGACGTCGAGAACGTCGCCATCGTCCACCACGTCAACAACGCGCTGAAGGCGCACCGGCTGTTCCAGAAGGACAAGGACTATATCGTGCGCAACGGCGAGATCGTCATCATCGACGAGTTCACCGGCCGCATGATGCCAGGCCGCCGCTATTCGGAAGGCCTGCACCAGGCGCTCGAAGCCAAGGAGCATGTGGCGATCCAGCCGGAGAACCAGACGCTGGCCTCCGTCACCTTCCAGAACTATTTCCGCCTCTACAAGAAGCTATCCGGCATGACCGGCACGGCGCTGACCGAGGCCGAGGAATTCGGCAACATCTACGGCCTCGAAGTCACCGAGATCCCGACCAATCTGCCGGTCGTGCGCATCGACGAGGACGACGAGGTCTATCGGACGGTCGAGGAGAAATACAAGGCGATCGTCAGGGAGATCCGCGAAGCCAGCGCCAAGGGCCAGCCGACGCTGGTCGGCACCACTTCCATCGAAAAGTCCGAGCAGCTGGCCGAGCGCCTGCGCAAGGAAGGCTTCACCGATTTCGAAGTGCTGAACGCCCGCCATCACGAGCGCGAGGCGGCGATCGTCGCCCAGGCCGGCAAGCCCGGCGCCATCACCATCGCCACCAACATGGCCGGCCGCGGCACCGACATCAAGCTCGGCGGCAATGCCGAGATGCGCATCGAAGATGAACTCGGCGACATGCCGGCCGGACCCGAGCGCGAGGCGCGGGAGAAGGAAATTATTGCCGACATCGAGCGGCTGAAGGAAAAGGCACTGGCCGCCGGCGGCCTCTATGTGCTGGCCACCGAGCGCCACGAATCGCGCCGCATCGACAACCAGTTGCGCGGCCGTTCCGGCCGTCAGGGCGACCCCGGCCGCTCGAAATTCTTCCTGTCGCTGCAGGACGATCTGATGCGCATCTTCGGCTCCGAGCGCATGGACGGCATGCTGCAGAAGCTCGGCCTCAAGGAAGACGAGGCGATCATCCATCCGTGGATCAACAAGGCGCTGGAAAAGGCGCAGAAGAAGGTCGAGGCGCGCAACTTCGACATCCGCAAGAACCTTTTGAAATATGACGACGTCTCCAACGACCAGCGCAAGGTGGTGTTCGAGCAGCGCATCGAACTGATGGACGGCGAAGGCCTTTCCGAAACGATCGCCGAGATGCGCGAGGGCGTCATCGACGAGATCGTCGCCAAGGCCATTCCCGAAAACGCCTATGCCGAGCAGTGGAACGTTGCCGGGCTGAAGGCCGAGATCGCCGAGTTCCTGAACCTCGACCTGCCGGTCGAGGACTGGGCCAAGGAAGAGGGCATCGCCGAGGACGACATCCGCGAGCGCATCGCGCAGGCCGCCGAAGCCGCCGCCAAGGAGCGCGCCGAGCGTTTTGGCCCCGAGGTGATGAATTACGTCGAGCGCTCGGTTGTACTGCAGACGCTCGACCATCTGTGGCGCGAGCACATCGTCAATCTCGACCATCTGCGTTCGGTCGTGGGCTTCCGCGGCTACGCCCAGCGCGATCCGCTGCAGGAGTATAAGGGCGAGGCGTTCGAGCTGTTCCAGGCCATGCTGGGCAATCTGCGCCAGGCCGTCACCGCGCAGTTGATGCGCGTCGAACTGGTCCGCCAGGCCGCTGAAGCGCCGCCTCCGGAAGCCCCCGACATGTTCGGCACCCATATTGACGGCACAACCGGCGAGAACGACTTCGAAGGCGGCGAAACCGCTCTCCTGGTCCGCCCGGAGACAACCGCCGTCGTCGCCCCCGAAGACCGCGATCCCAACAACCAGGCCACCTGGGGCAAGGTCGGCCGCAACGAAGCCTGCCCCTGCGGCTCCGGCAAGAAATACAAGCACTGCCACGGCGCGTTCGCGTAAGGCGCGCTTCTTTCCTTCTCCCCGTCACTATACGGGGAGAAGGTGCCCGAAGGGCGGATGAGGGGCGGCGCTGACGGTCGAGATTGACCGATCTCCCCACCTGAGGGGGAGATGGCCGGCAGGCCAGAGGGGGGCGCTGTCCCGCTGACCAAGCCGCCTTCAGCCGCACCATTTCGGCCTCGAACTCGAACTTCAGCTGCGCGGCTTCTTCTTCCGGCAGCCAAAGCACCATCTGTGGCACTATCTTGATAGAGCCGGGTGCTGTCCTGATCCCAGGGCAACGTTTCCGCGCTGCGCGCCTCGGCGACGATGAAACAGCGGCGCAAATCTCCCACCGCCCGCGCCGCCCCTCATCCGCCTGCCGGCACCTTCTCCCCGTATAGTGACGGGGAGAAGGCATCCCCCACCCAACCGTTTCTTAATGTGTCTCCGCTACACAGAACCCCGAAAAGAAGCGGAAAACGGAGAGAAATCGGGGTGCGCTTTTCCGCGGCCACGACTGCCGGGCGGTTCTTGCCGCAGCGTTGGGCGCTGCGCATGGAGCCGTTGCTTGGCCGCATCGATGCCGTGCTGTTCACCGCCGACGAGCGCGGCGAGGCGAGCCGCATGTCGGTCATCGCCTTCTCGGTCCGCATCGTCAGCGCCGTCATCGCCTTCGTCAGCCAGGTGCTGATGGCACGCTGGATGGGCTCGTTCGAGTACGGCATCTTCGTCCTCGTCTGGGTGACGATGGTCATCGTCGGAAACCTCGCCTGCCTGGGCTTCCACACCTCCGTCATCCGCTACATTCCCGAATACCGCGAGCGCGGCTTGATGGATGAGTTGCGCGGCATCGTGCTGGCCAGCCGCCTGTTCGTGCTGATCGCCTCCACGCTGATCGCCGGGCTCGGCGCGCTCGGCGTCTGGCTGGCGGCACCATGGATCGAAAACTACTATGTGATACCGTTCATCCTCGGCGTCATCTGCCTGCCGATGATTGCCATGTCCGACCTTTTGTCGGGCCTGGCACGCGCCAACAGCTGGGCGCTGTTTGCCCTGTCGCCGACCTATCTGGTGCGGCCGGTGCTGATCCTGCTGTTCATGGCGCTGATGCTGTTCGCGGGCTACGCACCCGATGCCAGGACCGCCATCTTCGCCTCGATCGCCGCCACTTACGTCACCACGCTGGGACAACTCGTCGGTGTCACCCAGCGCATGGAACGGCAGATCCCGGCTGGGCCGATGAAGGTCCATTTCGCGCAATGGTTCATCGTTTCGCTGCCGATCTTCCTGGTCGAGAGCTTCTTCTTCCTGCTGACCAATGCCGACGTGCTGATGGTCGGGGCCTATATGGACCCCAACGACGTCGCCGTCTATTTCGCCACGGTGAAGACGCTGGCGCTGGTCCATTTCGTCTACTTCGCCGTCAAGGCCGGCGTCGCCCAGCGCTATGCGCAGTTCACCCATGGCGACCCGAAAAGGCTCGCCGCCTTCGCCCGCGAGACGGTGTCGTGGACGTTCTGGCCTTCGCTTTTGATGGCGCTGCTGGTGCTGGCCCTCGGCGAGCCGATGCTGGTGCTGTTCGGCCCGGAATTCACATCAGGCTATCCCTTGCTGTTCCTGCTCGTCTTCGGCGTCGCGGCGCGGGCCGCCGTCGGCCCTTGCGAAAGCCTGCTGACGATGAGCGGCAACCAGAACATCTGCGCCGCCGTCTATGCCATGACGCTGGCCTTCAACATCGCCCTCAACGTGGTGCTGATCCCGATGTTCGGCCTGTGGGGCGCGGCGATGGCCACCGCCTTTGCCATGATCTTCGAAGCCGGCGCGCTGTCCTTCACGGTGTGGCGCAAGCTCGGCATCGTCATGCTTATCTTCGTGCCTGCGAAAGGAGCCGCGTGATGGCTGCCATCCCGTTGCTTGAGGAAACCAGCGGCGGCACGGCCGGCGCCATGGTGTCCGGCCTTGCCGGACTGACCCGCGACGCCGACCCTGCCCATATCGAGATCCTCGCCAACAACCGGCCCGAGCGCAAACTCGCCATCTACCCGGCGTCGGCCGGCTTCGACCTTGTCGAGGAACTGGACTATCTCTGCGCCCGCACGGTCGAGCCCAACGTTTTCTTCAACCCGCGTTTCCTGGCGCCGGCCATGCCCCGGCTGGAGGATCGCGAGGTGCGCCTGGCGGTCATCCGCGACGGCGACGAATACCGCAACCGGCTGCGCCTTCTGGTGCCGTTCTCGGTGGAACGGCCGGTGGTGCCGCTCGGCGTGCCGGTCATGCGTACATGGTCGAGCCCGTTCGGTCCGCTTGGCACGCCGCTGGTCGACCGCGACGACCCGGTCGGCGTCGTCGAGGACTTCTTCTCGATGCTGTCGCGACCGCACCTCAAGCTGCCGAAAGTGTTCGTCCTGGCCGATATAAGGCTCGACGGTCCGGTGGCGAGCCTGCTTGCCACCGTGGCCGAGACGCGCGGCCTGATGCTGGTCACCACCGGCCAGACCCAGCGCCCGGCGCTGGAGAGCGAAGCCGATGGCGACGATTATCTGAAGGCCTCGCTGCGCTCGCATCATTATCGCGAGTTCCGCCGCCTGAAGCGCCGCCTTGGCGATCTCGGCAAGCTTGAGCATGTCGTGGCGCGCGGGCCTGAAGACATCCGCCATGCCATCGAAGGCTTCCTGACGCTGGAAGCGGCCGGCTGGAAAGGCCGCGAACGCACCGCCATGGCGATCGACCGCTACCGCGCCGCCTTCGCTCGCGAAGCCGTGCACCGGCTGGCCGAGCAGGACATGTGCCGCATCCATTCGCTGACGCTCGATGGCCGCACCATCGCCTGCCTGATCGTCTTCGTCGAAGCCGGCGTCGCCTATACCTGGAAGACGGCCTATGACGAGACGCTGGCTTCCTATTCGCCCGGCACGCTGCTGATGATCGAGGTGACGCGGCAGCATCTCGACGATCCCAACATCATGATGAGCGATTCCTGCGCCGTGCCCGACCACCCGGTGATGAGCCGGCTTTGGGCCGAGCGCAAGCCGATGGGCACGCTGGTGATCGGCCTAACCCCGGACGCCGACCGCCTGACCCGCCAGGCCGCCTCGCAGCTGCATCTCTACCGCGAAACCCGCAACATGGCCCGCCTGCTGCGCAACCGGATGAAGAGCTTGTTGGGGCGGCGGTAGGACCCGTCCAGGGTTGTGGATTGGCTGCGGGAGAAAAAAGAGTGGTGCCCCTAGCCGGAATCGAACCAGCACTCCTTGCGGAACTCGATTTTGAGTCGAGCGCGTCTACCAATTCCGCCATAGGGGCTCAGGCCGGGCGGCCTGGATGGCGCGGGACTATACGGTTGGAGGCCTGTTCGTCAACTGGCCAATTCGCCGGCACCTCGGATGCGACCAAACTGCGCCTTTCGATTTCGTGAAGGGGCTGCCATTGTGCAGCGCGGAAAATCTTTCTAGACAGGCGGCGCATCAAGGTGCTGCACGTCAGAAGGGACGGATGGCGCGCTTTGGTCTTGTTTTGTGCATGCCGTTGTCCCGAAACCGCTGCGCTCCTTTGGGCGACATGCATTAGGAGTGCCGATGCTTCGCGGACTTTACGACTGGACCTTGTCGCTGGCGGCCCGCAAATCCGCCGAATGGTGGCTGGCCTTCATCGCTTTCGTCGAGAGCTCGGTGTTCCTGGTGCCGGCCGACGTGCTCTACCTTCCGATGGCGCTGTCGCGGCCGGATCGCGCCTACCGCTACGCGCTGATCGCCACCCTCGCCTCGGTGCTGGGCGGCATCGCCGGCTGGTTTATCGGCCACTACGCCTATGACGCGGTGGCGAGGCCGATCCTCGAATTCTACGGCAAATATGACGAATTCGAAGCGCTGCGCACCTCGTCGGGCGTCGGCTTCATCATCCTGATGCTGATCACGTCCGGGGCTGCCCACCTGCCGCCGATCAAGGTGGTGACGATCCTGTCCGGCGTCATCGGCGTCAATCTGCTGCTGTTCATTGGACTTGCCATCGTCGCGCGCGGCGCCCGCTTCCTGCTTTTGGCATGGCTGCTGCGCCGCTATGGCGAATCCATCAAGGACTTCATCGAGAAGCGTCTTGGCATGATCGCTGGTGCCGGAGCGGCTGCCCTGATTTTGCTCTATATAACGGCCAAATACGCCCTCTGAACACAGCCCATCGCGAGCCGGACGGAGCCGATTGAAATGACAGCGACCATGAATGCCGACACCGGGCGCCAGCGGACGCGAACGGCCCTGTTCCTCGCCGTCGCCATGGCCGCCACCGTCGGCTCGGCGCTCGGCTTCCAGTATCTCGGCGGCTACATTCCTTGCCATCTCTGCCTCGAACAGCGCACGCCCTACTACATCGGCGTGCCGCTGATGGTGCTGGCGGTGATTGCATCGATGCTGCACGCACCGGCCTGGCTGACGCGCGGCTTGCTGGCTGTCGGCGGCCTGCTGATGCTCTATGGCCTCTATCTCGGCGTCTACCACTCCGGCGTCGAATGGCAGTGGTGGGCCGGCCCGACCGATTGCACCGCGGGCGCCGGACCGGTGGACACCGGCGGCAAGGGCGTGCTCGACGCGCTCGACAAATTCGTGCCGCCATCCTGCGACAAGGCCGCACTGCGCATCCTCGGCCTGTCGCTGGCCGGCTGGAACGCCATCGCTAGCCTGGTCCTGGCCGCCGTCGCCTTCCGCGGCGCCCTCACCCGCGATTGAGCAAACAGCTTGGGGCTTGCTTAGACCTGTTCGACCCTAAGGATGTGCATCGCTCCGTGTTCTCCGAGATATGTGGCGAGACAGTCCCAGAATTCGTCGAGCAGCGCCTTGCCATCAGCGTCAAAGTCATTTCGAGCGATAAGCAGAAGTTTCCCGGCTACATAAGTGCAGCTAGGGCCATCGTGCCAAGTCCTATGGACACGAAATTCTTCCTCTATGTCGGCGGCAGCTTGCGGACCTAACGCTGGCGCAACGTCAAGGCACTCAATCGTAATCTCGTACATGCCTCGGCTGTCCGCCCCAACGTACGGCGCCAATCCTACGGCTCCAACTCGACATCCCAGTACAGATAATCCATCCAGCTCTCATGCAGATGGTTGGGCGGGAACAGGCGGCCATTGTTGTGCAAATCGTGCACCGTCGGCTGGAAGGGCTTCTGCAGCGGCCACATCTTGGCATGCGCCGGCATCATGCCGCCCTTCCTGAGATTGCAGGGCGAGCAGGCGGCAACGACATTCTCCCATGTCGTGGCACCCCCACGGTGGCGGGGAACGACATGATCGAAGGTCAGGTCCTCCGGCGTGCCGCAATACTGGCACTGGAAACGGTCGCGCAGGAAGACGTTGAAGCGGGTGAAGGCCGGATGCCTGGACGGCTTCACATAGGCCTTCAGGCTGACCACGCTCGGCAGCTTCATCGAGAAGGTCGGCGAGGAGACGGCGTGCTCGTATTCGGCGACGATGTTCACCCGGTCGAGGAACACCGCCTTGATGGCGTCCTGCCAGGACCAGAGCGACAAGGGGTAATAGCTGAGCGGACGGTAATCCGCATTCAGCACAAGTGCTGGAAGCCCATCCGGAGATACGGCAACCGTCACGTGTTTACCTCCTTGGTTCTAGACCCGAACGGCGCGGATACTGTAAGCCCGACATGACAGGGATGTGAAGCGGATTGTCGCGTCGCCTAAGCGCCAAAAATGCGCGATTTTTATGATTTTTTGCGGATTCAGGCCGGCGGCGCCGCGTCCCGCCCTCTGGTTTCACGATAATAGGACCAGAAAAGCCGCGATGCGACACCTCGCCACGGGCTCCATGATTCGGCCAATACGATCAGTGTCTTCTCCGGCGGACGCGGCTCGATGCCGAGCGCGTGGCCGACCGCGCTCTGCAGCGCGACGTCGCGCGCGGGGAAGATGTCGGGGTGTCCGGCGGCAAACAACAGGTACACTTCCGCCGTCCACGGGCCGATGCCGGACACCGCCGTCATCGTCGTGATCGCCTCCTCGGCATCGAGCGAACAGAGGTGATGCAGGTCGAGGCCGTCGACCACGGCCTGGGCAACAGCGATCAGGCCGCGCTGCTTCGGCCGCGACAGGCCGGCCTCGCGAAACGTCTCCTCGCCGGCTGCAAGGATCGCCTGCGGCGTCAGCGGATCGACGAGCTTGGTCAGCCGGCCGAAGATCGCATCGGCACTGGCGCGGGACACCTGCTGCGAGACGACGATCGACGCCAGACTCCTGAAGCCAGGCTCGGAAAGCCTGAGCGGCACCTCGCCGGCCATGCCGCGCACTTTTTCCAGGCGCGGGTCGATCACGCAAAGCGCATCGAGCCCCCGGGCAATGTCGTCTGATGTCGCGATGCGCTGCATGCTTTCTTGTTCCTGAACCGGCGGCACGGTAGCAATTGGCAAAACCGCTGCACAACCCGATTGCCGCCGCTGAGATGACACTCCTGACATTCCGCTTCGCCCCCAGCCCCAACGGCGACCTGCATCTCGGCCACGCCTATTCGGCGCTGCTCAACCAGAAGCTGGCGGCAAGGGCGGACGGCCGCCTGCTGCTGCGCATCGAGGACATCGACACGACGCGCTGCACGCCGCAATTCGAAGCAGGCGTGCTTGCCGACCTGAAATGGCTGGGGCTTAGCTGGGAAGAGCCGGTGCGCCGCCAATCCGAACATTTCGCCGGATACCAGGCGGTGCTCGAGCGGCTGGTCCGGGAGGAACTCGTCTATCCCGCCTTCATGAGCCGTGGCGAGATCCGCGCCTTCATCACCGGCAGCGAAAAGCGTGGCCGCGACTGGCCGCGTGACCCCGACGGCGTTCCGCTCTATCCCGCCGCCGACAAGGCGCTGCCGCTGAAGGAACGCCAGCGGCGGATCGCCGAGAACACGCCCTTCGCCTGGCGGCTGGATGTCGATGCCGCCATGGCGCGCGTTGGCAAGGACCTTTCATGGATAGAATTCGTCGATGAGACGCTTTCCGCGACGCGCTCCGCCGACGCTCGTCCGCAGGACTGGGGCGACGTGATCGTGGCACGCCGCGACATTCCGACCAGCTATCACCTCGCCGTTGTCTTGGACGATGCGCTGCAAGGCGTCAGCCACGTCGTGCGCGGCCAGGATCTGTTTTCCGCCACCGGCGTGCAGCGCCTGCTGCAGCAACTCCTTGATCTGCCGCAGCCTGCCTATTTCCATCATCGCCTCATCCTCGGGCCGGACGGACGAAAGCTGTCAAAGAGCTTCAGTGACACCGGCCTTGCCGTATTGCGCCATGCCGGCGCATCGCCTGACGACATCAGGCGGATGGTCGGACTTTGAGCCCGGTGAGACCAGGGACCCCCTAGATGCGCCGGGCGTTGAATTCCGGTGATCTATGGATCAACCGTTTCGCTTTGCGCGCCGGGGTGAAGGGGATTAGAGGATCGCCACGGCAATTCTCTCCAGCGCGGCGGTCTCCGGAACATGCACAGCATCAAACGGTTCATCCCCGCCACCTTCGTCGTCCTGTGGGCGACCGGCTTCATCGGCGCGCGCTACGCCATGCCTTGGGCGGAACCATTCACCTTCCTCGCCGCGCGTTTCGTCATCGCCGCGATCCTGCTGGCCGTCCTGATGCTTGTGCTGGGTTCGAAAAGAGCCACCCGCGAGGAGGCGCTGCATGCCACCGGCGCCGGCATCCTGATGCACGGCGTCTATCTCGGCGCCGTCTTCTGGGCCATCCACAGGGGCATGCCGGCCGGCTTTTCGGCCCTGATCGTCGGCCTGCAGCCGCTGATCACGGCGGTGCTGGCCGGCAAGTTCCTCGGCGAGGCGATCCTGCCGCGCCACTGGCTTGGCCTTGGCATCGGCCTCATCGGCATCGTCATCGTGCTGTGGCCGAAGCTCGGCGCGCTCGGCGGCGGCGTGACCGCGGCTACACTGACCGCGTCTCTAGTCTCGGTGCTCGGCATGAGCGCCGGCACCATCTGGCAAAAGCGCTTCGCTTCCGGCGGCGACCTCGTCGCGGCGACCATGTGGCAATATATCGGCGGTGGTTCGCTGATGCTCCTCGCCTCACTCGCCTTCGAGACGCACACAGTCGTCATCAACGGCGAACTGATCTTCGCCATGGCCTGGCTGGTGCTGGTGCTGTCGCTCGGCGCCATCTTCCTGCTGATGGTGATGATCCGCGACGGCGAGATGTCGAAAGTGGCCTCGCTGTTCTACCTGGTGCCGGCGGTGACGGCGATCATCGCCTGGGCCCTGTTCGACGAGCAGCTCAACGCGCTGCAGATTGCCGGCATGGCCATCACCACATTCGGCGTTGGCCTGGCGACGGCGAGGCCGAACAGAGGAATTGAAGAACTGAAGAACTGAAGAATTCGGGTTCCTCAATTTCTCAGGTTCCTCAATTCCTCAATTCTCCAGCTCTTCAATTCCTCTTTTCCTATCCGCCCAGCATCGACTCACCCGACTCGGGCGCGCGCCTCCAGATAGCGGCTGATCGCGGCATTGAGTTCGCCGCCGAGGATGAAGATCGCCGACACCATGTAGAGGAAGACCACGGCGATCATGATCGAGGCCAAGCCGGCATAAGTCGTCACATAGGACGAGAAGTGGTCGAGGTAGGTGGCGAAGATGGTCGAGCCGATAAGCCATGCCGCCAGCGTGAAGACGATGCCCGGCACCAGCGAGACGAAGCGGCGCTTGCCCGCCGGCAGCCAGAAATGCACGGCAAACAATCCGCCGACAATGACCGCCGAAGCGATGACGTAACGCCATAGGGTGATGGTGCCCATATAGGGCTTGATCCAGTCGATATGGGCTTCGGCGAGACGCGCCAGCAGCGGCGCGAACACCAGGAGCACGCTGATCGCCAGGAAACCGGCCGTGGCGATGAGAACGAAGATGATGCTCTGCACCCGGCGGTAGATGATGCCGCGCGTTTCCGAGACGCGGTAGGCGCGGTTGAGCGACGTGCGCAGCGCCTCGATGCCGTTCGACGCAAAATAGGCCGCAAGCACCACACCATAGGTCAAAAGGTCGGTGCGCCTGACGGTCAGCACATTGAGCACTTCGCGCGCGATCGGCTTGGCGATCTGTTCGGGCCAGGTGTCGAAGACCAGATGCACGGCCGTGTCGGAGAATGCCTGCGCGCCGAGGAAGCTCGCCAGCGTCGTCGCGAAGATCAGGAACGGGAACAGCGCCATCAGCGATGTGATCGCCAGATGGCTGGCCATCGCCCAGCCGTCATCGGTGTTGAAATGGCCAAGCGCGTCGTAGAGGACCCGCTTGAGGGCTACGATCTTCCGCAACAAGAACCGCGCCCTCCAATTGTCTCCACGCCGGGAATATGGGAAGGGATTGCGGCAAATGGCAACCCTTGGCGAAACCACGAACAGTGCGGCGCAGAAGTTGCGCTCGATTATCATCACCGGTGCGTCTTCGGGAATAGGCGCGCACTGCGCCCGCGCGTTGAAGGCGGAAGGCTGGCGGGTGTTCGCGACGGCGCGCAAGCCGCAGGACATCGCCGCGCTCGAAGCCGATGGCATCGAGGCCTTCTATCTCGATTATTGCGAGCCGGACTCCATTGCCGCGCTGGTGACGGCGGTGCTCGACCGCACCGGCGGCCGGCTCGACGCGCTGTTCAACAATGGCGCCTATGCTCAGCCGGGCGCCGTCGAGGATCTGCCCGTTGCGGCGCTCAAGCAGCAGTTCGAGGCGAATTTCTTCGGCTGGCATGATCTGACCCGCCGGCTGGTGCCGGTGATGCGCCGCCAGGGTCAGGGCCGCATCGTCCACTGCTCGTCGATCCTCGGCCTGACGCCAGTGCGTTTTCGCGGCGCCTATTCGGCGTCGAAGCACGCCCTGGAGGCCCTGATGCTCTGCCAGCGCCAGGAACTGGCCGGCAGCGGCGTCCATGTTTCGCTGATCGAGCCGGGGCCGGTGAAGTCAAAGATCGCCAGCAATGGCCTCATTTGGTTTCTCAGCAACATCGACCACGAGAATTCCGTGCACCGCGTGGACTATGCGGCGCAACTCGAGCGGCTGCGGGCCGGCGGCAGCCAATCGGCCTTGAAGCCGGGGCCGGAAGTGGTTTACGCGGCGCTCCGCCATGCACTTCTGTCGCGGCGCCCGCGCCCACACTATGTGGTAACAGTGCCGGCCAGGATCGGTGCGGTGCTCAAACGCATCCTGCCTGCATCGATGCTTTACCGCATCCTTGCCAAACGCGCCTGAATCAACCGAACTGGGAACACACCATGGCATCCGTCTTCAATATTCTCGCCATTCTGGTCATGGTCGCCGTGGTGATCGTGCTGGTTCGCGGCCTCATCAACATGATGCGCGGCGGCTCCGGCGTCACCTCCAACAAGCTGATGCAGGCACGAGTCATGCTGCAGGCCGTGGCGCTGGTGCTGATCCTGCTGGCGGTGTATTTCACCCGCAAGTGAGGATGCCGGCGGCCGGGGAGGCGAAATGGTCAAGCTCAACAAGATCTACACCCGCACCGGCGATGATGGCACCACGGGTCTCGGCACCGGCGAACGGCGACTGAAATCCGACCTGCGGGTGGACGCCTATGGCACGGTCGACGAGGCCAATGCCTGCATCGGCATCGCCCGGGTCCACACGGCCGCGACCCACCCCTCGATCGACGCCATGCTTTCCCGCATCCAGAACGATCTTTTCGACCTCGGCGCCGATCTCGCCGTGCCCGACGACGGCAAGCCGCTCGGCTATGAGCCGCTTCGCATCATCGCCGTGCAGACCGACCGGGTCGAAAAGGACATCGACCTGCTCAACAAGGAACTTCAGCCGCTCAAATCCTTCGTGCTCAATGGCGGCACGCCGGCGGCGGCGGCACTTCACCTTGCCCGTACCGTGGCAAGGCGAGCCGAAAGGCTGATGGTGGCACTGGCCCAGGACCCGGACGAGCACGTCAACCGCGACGGACTGAAATACATCAACCGCGTCTCGGATTTCCTGTTTGTCGCCGCCCGGGCGGTCAATGACAACGGAAACGCCGACGTGCTATGGGTTCCCGGCAAGAACCGCTGATTGTCGAAAGCGGAAGAGGGCCTGGGGCATGTTCATCCCGCTTTACGACACCAACAGGCTGCGGCACATCCGCCTTCAATATGTGACGATCGGGCTGATCGTGGTCAACGCCCTGGTCTACCTCGCCACCGCGCTTGGCGGCGAGAGTTTCTCCAATGCCGCCGTCCTTGGCCTGGGCTTCATCCCGTCGGTCGTCCATGACACCGCCGAGCTCGATCCCCGTTTTATCGTCATCCCCGAAAGCCTGAGCTACCTCACCTATTCCTTCCTGCATGCCGACATCTTCCACCTCGGCGGCAACATGCTGTTCCTGTGGGTGTTCGGCGACAATGTCGAGGATGCGCTGGGCCACATCCGCTACCTCATCTTCTACCTGTTGTGCGCCGTCGCCGGAGCCGCCTTCCAGGGGCTCGTCGCCTGGGATTCGCAGGTGCCACTGATCGGCGCCTCGGGCGCCATCGCCGGCGTGGTCGTCGCCTATCTGATCCTTTATCCCAGGGTGAAGGTCTGGGTGTTGGCCTTTGCCCGTATCCCGCTGCGCATTCCGGCGTTCATTCCGCTCATCCTGTGGGTGCTGTTCCAGGTGGTGATGTTTGCCGCCGGCGGCGAGGATCAGATTTCCTGGGCCTGCCACATCGGCGGCATCATCGCCGGCGCCGTTCTGGTGCTCGTTTTGCGCAGCCGCGGCGTGCCGCTTTTTGCCGGCGCTGACGACGAGGCTGCGGTCGCCGCTCCCAACCAGCCGCAGCCCACCGCCGAGCCGTTGGCGCCTGAACCACCCGCCGCGACGCCGCGCTGGGGGCGCGGAAACGCTTCCAGTTCGGACTGAACCGATTTGAGCCGCTTGCAGCGTATTGACGTGCAGGGTTGCCGCAACTACGGAAACGTCTCCGCCGCAGCCTAAGGCGGGCAGAAGACCAGAATTTCCATCCGAAATGTCGGCTTTCGACAACTCCGAACGGGCGCAGGCTGCTATAGCGCGCCCAACTAGCGTGAAGAGGTGACAGGCAAATGAAGATCCTTGTGCCCGTGAAGCGGGTTGTGGATGCGAACGTCAAGGTTCGCGTGAAGGCTGATGGTTCGGCGGTGGAGCTGGCCAACGTCAAGATGGCGATGAACCCGTTCGACGAAATCGCGGTGGAAGAGGCGATCCGGCTTAAGGAAGCCGGCAAGGCGGAAGAAATCATCGTCGTCTCGATCGGCCCGCAGCAGGCGCAGGAAACCCTGCGCACCGCGCTCGCCATGGGTGCCGACCGCGCCATCCTGGTCAAGACCGACGAACAGACCGAGCCGCTCGGCGTCGCCAAGGTGCTGAAGGGCGTCGTCGACGCCGAGCAGCCCGGCCTCGTCATCCTCGGCAAGCAGGCGATCGACGACGATTCCAACCAGACCGGCCAGATGCTGGCAGCACTGCTTGGCTGGGCGCAGGGCACCTTCGCTTCCAAGATCGTGCTCGACGGCGACAAGGCCAAGGTGACGCGCGAAGTCGACGGCGGCCTGCAGACCGTGGAACTGAAGATGCCGGTGATCGTCACCGCCGACCTTCGCCTCAACCAGCCGCGCTATGCCTCGCTGCCCAACATCATGAAGGCCAAGAAGAAGCAGCTCGACGAGAAAACCCCGGCCGACTACGGCGCCGACGTCAAGCCGCGCCTGAAGGTCATCAAGACCGAGGAGCCGAGTGGCCGCAAGGCAGGCGTTAAGGTCAAGAGCGTCGCCGAGCTGGTCGACAAGCTGAAAAACGAAGCCGGCGTATTGTAAGCGGTCAGGAAAGGAACAAGAAAAATGACAATTCTCCTCATCGCCGAACACGACAACGCAACGCTTTCCGATCAGACCGCCAAGGCGCTTTCGGCGGCTCTGC
Source organism: Mesorhizobium sp. M7A.F.Ca.US.008.03.1.1 (assembly GCF_003997495.1). Classification (GTDB taxonomy): domain Bacteria; phylum Pseudomonadota; class Alphaproteobacteria; order Rhizobiales; family Rhizobiaceae; genus Mesorhizobium. The sequence continues at coordinate 131,378 of NZ_RZRU01000014.1, forward strand.
AGATCGGCTCGGACGTGCATGTTCTGGTTGCCGGCAAGGGGGCCAAGCCGGCAGCGGATGCCGCCGCCAAGCTGAAGGGCGTGAGCAAGGTGCTGCTCGCCGAAGCCGACGAACTCGCCGAGCGCCTCGCCGAACCGACGGCGGCGCTGGTCGTGTCGCTAGCCGGCGCTTACGACACCATCATCGCGCCGGCGACTTCGTCGGGCAAGAATGTCGCGCCGCGCGTGGCTGCGCTCCTCGATGTCGCGCAGGTGTCCGAGATTATCGAAGTCGTATCGCCCGACACCTTCAAGCGGCCGATCTATGCCGGCAACGCCATCCAGACGGTGCAGTCGAGCGACGCCAAGAAGGTGATCACGGTGCGCACGGCGTCCTTCCAGGCAGCTCCCGAGGGCGGCTCGGCGGCGGTCGAGAGCATCAAGGCGGCACCCAACCCCGGCCTGTCCACCTTCGTCGAGAACAAGCTTTCCGAGACCGACCGTCCGGAGCTGACCTCGGCCAAGATCATCATCTCGGGCGGCCGTGCGCTGGGTTCGGCGGAGAAGTTCCAGGAAGTCATCCTGCCGGTCGCCGACAAGCTCGGTGCAGCCGTCGGCGCCTCCCGCGCCGCGGTCGATGCCGGCTATGCGCCGAACGACTGGCAGGTCGGCCAGACCGGCAAGGTGGTTGCCCCCGATCTCTACATCGCGGTGGGCATCTCCGGCGCTATCCAGCACCTCGCCGGCATGAAGGATTCGAAGGTCATCGTCGCCATCAACAAGGACGAGGAGGCGCCGATTTTCCAGGTTGCCGACTACGGCCTTGTCGGCGATCTCTTCGTCATTCTGCCGGAGCTGCAAAAGGCGCTTTGACGCTCTCTGCCAAAGCGTATTAAATAGTGAGGGGTGGGGTAGACGAAGTCGCCCCGCCCTTTTAGTTTGCACTGCACAAAAACCAGGCCACAAAGGCCAAAAGCAATTCCAGCAAAGTGCGCAGCGGTTTTCCCGGGAAAAGCGCGTAGCGCTTTCCCTAGGGAATTGCGATAAAACAAAAGGTGGCGCGCTTTCGCATTTCATGCGGAAGGGCTCCGGACGGGATCGGTGTAATGAGCAAGATCGAGACGATCGGCATCATCGGCGCGGGCCAGATGGGTGGCGGCATCGCCCATGTCTCCGCGCTTTCGGGCTACAAGGTGCTGATCTACGATATATCCCCCGACCGCATCGAGAAGGGCATCGCCACCATCAGCGGCAACATGGCCCGCCAGGTGGGGTCCGGCAAGCTCGAGGAAAAGGTCCGCAACGACGCGATGGGCCGCATTTCGGCCGCCCCGGCGATGGCGGATCTTGCCGGTGCGGACCTGGTGATCGAGGCGGCGACCGAGGACGAGACGGTCAAGCGCAAGATCTACGCCCAGCTCTGTCCGCAGCTCAATCCCGAAGCCATCCTGGCGACCAACACCTCGTCGATCTCGATCACGCGGCTTGCCGCGCAGACCGACCGGCCCGAGCGTTTTATCGGCATACATTTCATGAACCCGGTGCCGCTGATGAAGCTGGTCGAACTGGTGCGCGGCATCGCCACCGAGGACCAGACTTTCGAGGCAGCCAAGACCTACGTGAAGCAGCTCGACAAGACGATCACGGTCTCGGAGGATTTTCCGGCCTTCATCGTCAACCGCATCCTGCTGCCGATGATCAACGAGGCGATCTACACGCTCTATGAGGGCGTCGGTTCGGTCGATGCCATCGACACCGCCATGCGGCTCGGCGCCAACCATCCGATGGGGCCGCTGCAGCTGGCTGACTTCATCGGGCTCGATACCTGCCTGTCGATCATGCAGGTCCTGCATGATGGCCTGTCGGACTCCAAGTACCGCCCTTGCCCGCTGCTGGTGAAATATGTCGAGGCCGGCTGGCTCGGCCGCAAGACCGGGCGCGGCTTCTACGACTATCGTGGCGAGCATCCCGTTCCGACGCGCTGAGCGGATCGTCGGCGCAAATCAGGGACAAGCCTTTCGGATGAGCGGTGACAGGCTCGATCAGGAGGCCGCCGCCAGCGGCTCTGTCCGGCCATCCACGATCTGGGCGTCGGGCGCCACGGAAACACAGCCACGGCCCGCCGCCTTGGCCGCATAGCAGGCCGCATCGGCTCTCGCGATGATCTCGTCGACCTCGCCGCAATTGGCGTTGATCGCAGCCAGCCCGATGCTGGCGCCGATCACGTGAGGACGGCCGTCCCAGGTGAAGTCCAGCCCGCCGATCGCATCGATGATGGAGCGTGCCGCGATTTTGGCGCCGGCTGCCGAACCCGATTTCAGAATGACCGCGAATTCGTCGCCACCGAGGCGAGCAACAATGTCGTCTGGACCAAGCACGCGCGAATGGCCTGGGCAACCCGCTTCAGCAGCGCGTCTCCCGCCGCGTGGCCGCCCGTGTCGTTGACCAGTTTGAAGTGGTCGAGATCGATGAACATGAACTGATGTCCGGCGCCTCCGACCGACTTTGTCGTGTCGCCGACCGACTTTGTCGTATCTCCGACCGACTCTGTCGTGTCGGCGGTGCCGACCTTGCGCACCTGGCCGACCAAGTCCTCCATGGCGCGGATGAAGCTCGAGCGGTTGGCAAGGCCGGTCAGCGCATCGTGTGCCGCGGCGTGGGCGAGCTGGCGCTGCAGTGCGCGCGCATCGGTAAAGTCCTGGAAAACGATGACCAGTCCGCAGAATTCGTTCCGCTCGTTGATGATCGGCGACACGACCTGACGGATGCTGCAGCGCGTGTCGTCGCGCCGGATGAGAACGGCGCGGCTGTTCTGGTCGGCGGGCGCATGAACGCCAACCGCGGGCCGAGTCACGCCGATCCTGTGCCCCGTCTCCTCGTCGACCGCCCAGTAGACATGGCCAAGCATCTTGCCGAGAGCCTCGCCGCCGGCAACACCGGTCAGCTTTTCGGCGACCGGGTTCACGAAGGTGATACGGTTTGCGGCATCGGTGCAGATGACGGCATCGCCGATCGATTGCAACGTCACCCTCAGCCGCTCCTTTTCATCGGCAAGCATTGCCGCCGACACGGTGAGGTGTGCTTCGGCCTCCTTGCGCCGGGTGATGTCGGTCAGGCTGCCAATGGCCCTGATCAGCCGTCCGTCCTCGTCGCGCTCGATGGCTTTGCCGCGGTCGAGGAACCACATCCAGTGGCCCTCCTTGTGGCGCATCCTGAACTCGGCCTCAAAGAACGGTGTTTTGCCCTCGAGATGAGCGCGATCGGCTTCGGCGACAGTCTCGCGATCGTCGGGATGGATCATCGTCAGCCAGCGGTCGGTGTCGCCATCGAGCTCGCCATCCGCATAGCCCAGCATCTTGACCCAGGTCGAGGAATAGGTCGTGCCGCCCTTGCGCATGTCGAGGTCCCAGACCCCTTGGCCGGCACCGGCCAGGGCGAAATTCCAACGCGTTTCCGCTTCGGCAATGCGCGCCTCGGCCTGCTTGCGCGCGTCGATGTTCTCGATTTGCGAGACGAGATAGAGCGGGCGGCCGCTGGTCTCATCGCGAATGACCGAACCGGCAAGATGAGCCCAGACGGGCGTTCCGTCCTTGCGGAGATAACGCTTCTCGAAATGGAAGGAATTGACCGTGCCCGCCTTCAGATCGTCCATCGTCTCCCGCCCGATCAGCAGATCGTCGGGATGGGTGATCTGGAAGAAAGTCAGCGCCTCGATCTCTTCGCTTGTGTAGCCAAGCATGGCGGCGAAGGCCGGATTGGTCTGGCGGATGCGACCGTCGAGACCGACAACGACGATGCCGATCGCAGAATCCTCCATGGCACGGCGGAAGCGCAGCTCGCTCTCGGCGATCTGCTGGCGATCCCTGCTGGTCCTGCGGATGGACAGGGCGGCGAGGAACAGCGCGCCCGCCGCCACCGCCACCGCGATCTGCAGGCAGAGTTTCAAGGCTTCGGTGCCGAGATTCAGGCGCGACAGCAGGATCGAGGTCGCCAGCACGCCCAGGCCGGCGACGAGCAACGCCAGCCCCGCATGCCCAAGAGATTTTCGGCTGGTCAATCCTCGCCACATCACGATACGTGCCACCCCCGTGCGCAAACGCATGTTTCTCGCACCAACCTTGACGGATCGATTTTAAGGAAAGGTTGCGTCCGGCCTGCCGGCGCCATCGCTAACCGGCAAACAATTGCCGGCATGATTAAGGATCGGTGTGCATGGGCTCGCGATCGTGGCGGAACGCTACCAGCGTACGAAAAACCGTCCGCCGAGCGCGCCGAGCAATGCCAGCGCTGCGATCGCTATCGTGTACCAGGTGGCGACGAAAAGCGGCGAGTCGTCGAAGCAGTGAGCGGCATAGAAGGTTGCCGCCAACCCGCCGGCGAGCAGGCCCGCCACCGCACCGGCAAGCACCGGCCGTGTCGGCGCGCCATAGCGCAGCATCCACAGGAAGATGGCAAGCGGACCGAGGCCGATCAGCGGGATGAAGCCCATGCAGATCATCATGTTGGAGCCGACCATCCTTGTGCCCCACAGCGCCTCCGGCACCATGAAAAGCTCCAGGACCACCGCCACGGCTACCAGCAGCGGTGCGGCAAGCATCCCTGCCATCGCCCGACCTGTCGAGGCGCCCGGCGTCGACAAAGCGCGGATCAGGGCGAAGGCGCTGACGGCAAGCACGATGGTGAAAACGAATTTGGAAAGAAAGCGCATCGTGTGCGCGGCTGCCATGAAGTCCGGGCGCGGGCCGATGGTCAGCAGGAAAACGACGGCCGCGATGACCGCAGCCGCGCCGGCGGCCATCCACCAGGCTGCTTGTAGCGGCATCGCCTTGCTGCTTGCATCGGCGTCCAGCGCCTTGATGAGATCGTCCGTCCTCATGTCATTCCCGCCCGAATCGCCCCTGCCCGAATCGCTTGGCTATCGCGGCAAGTCCACGATGCAGCGACACACGCACCGCCGTCTCGCTGATGCCGAACTTTGCCGCCGTCTCACCGATGGACCGCCCTTCCACCGACACGGCCGAGACCACGGAGCGCTGCGCCGGCGACAGGCCGTCCAATGCCCGGTTGATGTCGCGCTCGCTGACGGTCTCGATTTCCGGCTCGGCGAATGTCTCGGCGATATCGTCGACGTCGATCTCGATGCGCCGTCCTCGCCGCCGGAACGCATCGATCAGCTTGAAGCGGGCGATCGCGTAGATCCACGGCAACACCGGCGCATCCTGACGCCAGGTATGTCGTTTTACATGAATGGCCAGCAAGGTTTCCTGCACGACATCCTCGGGATCGACCCCGCCCTGCACGATCTTGCGCCTGGCAAAACCGCGAACCAGCGCGGCGATCCGGTGCAGAAAGTCGGCGTAAGCCCTTTCATCTCCCGCGATCGCGGCCCGCATCAGCCGGGAAAGTTCGGCCTCATCCTTGCCGCTCACAAGAGTTCACTCCCCGATTTTCGCGTCTCGGCGCTGATTTGTTACGTGGCCGGCGAAATAATGTCCAAGCCAAACTGTCGGCAAATCACGAAAGTTTGCGGCATCGCCGAGCCGTGAGCATCACGCGGAATTGTCCGTGCGGCACCGACCTTTGCACTTCAGCGACCGATTGAAGCACATCAACAATGTTGACTATCGCTGTCATGTATCGATAGGTGCAACCGTGACAGACGCAAGCCCCCCAAGATCGAGGACAATGCCATGAAATACGCTCTTTCCACCCTCGTCGGCGCCACCGCGCTGGCAATCAGCCTGATCGGCGGCCCGGCGATGGCGGAAGATGATGGGATCATTGTCTACAACGCCCAGCACGAAAGCCTGACCAAGGCATGGGCCGAAGGCTTCACCAAGGAAACCGGCATCAAGGTTACCGTGCGCAACGGTGGCGACAGCGATTTCTCCAACCAGATCGTCGCCGAGGGTTCTGCTTCGCCGGCCGACGTCTTCCTGACGGAAAACTCGCCGGCCATGGTCCTGGTCGAGACATCAGGCCTGTTCGCGCCGGTCGACGCCGACACGCTGGCACAGGTTCCCCAGGACTATCAGCCGGCCAGCGGCAAATGGGTTGGCGTCGCCGCGCGCAGCACGGTCTTTGCCTACAACAAGACCAAGCTGACCGCCGAGCAGCTGCCCAAGTCGATGCTTGACCTCGCCGATCCGAGCTGGAAGGGCCGTTGGGCTGCCTCCCCGTCGGGCGCCGATTTCCAGGCCATCGTCAGTGCCCTGCTCCAGCTCAAGGGCGAAGCCGCTACCGCCGACTGGCTGAAGGCGATGAAAACCAACTTCACCGCCTACAAGGGCAACAGCACGGTGATGAAGGCGGTCAATGCCGGCGAGATCGAGGGCGGCGTGATCTACCACTATTACTACTTCGGCGATCAGGCCAAGACCGGTGAAAACAGCGGGAATGTCGAGCTGCACTATTTCAAGAATCAGGATCCGGGCGCATTCGTTTCGATCTCCGGCGGCGGCGTGCTGGCCTCGAGCAAGCATCCGAAGGAAGCCCAAGCCTTCCTGAAATGGGTGACCGGCAAGGGCGGCCAAGACGTGCTGAAATCAGGCGATTCCTTCGAATACGCGGTCGGCAAGGGTGCGGAGTCCAATCCGAAGCTGGTGCCGCTCGCCGACCTGCAGGCGCCGAAGGTCGATGCCACGACGCTGAACTCCAAGAAGGTCACCGACCTGATGACGGCAGCCGGCTTGCTTTAGTTGCCATTCCTCCTAAAAGGACAACCAACCACGCTCCCGCGGGAATTCGCCTTCCGCGGGAGTGATTTTGTTTTTCGAGATGGCATTCGTCGATGACGACACGCTGTGTTCCCGACCGCGATCGCGGTCCTTCAACTGCTGCCGCTGGACGGCAACGGCACGGCGTCTGACCTGATGCAGTCCGCGGTCGATCTCGCGCGCTCGGGCCTGCCTTCGGGCACAGGCCGAAGGGCCCGGCGACGCGCACCGCTTTGGCTGGTCATCACCGCCATCTTCGTTGCGCTGCTGGCGCTGGTGCCGCTTGCCTTCATCATCTGGATCGCGGTGCAGACCGGCTGGGAAACCGTCTCGGCGCTGGTCTTCCGGCCGCGCGTCGGCGAGCTTCTGGTCAACACTGTCCTGCTGGTGTTGCTGACCGTGCCGATCGCCATCGTGCTGTCGGTTGCGCTGGCCTGGCTGACCGAGCGCAGCGACCTGCCGGGCGCCCGGCTCTGGGCCTGGCTGTGCGTGGCGCCGCTTGCCATTCCCGCTTTCGTGCACAGCTATGCCTGGATCACCATGGTGCCAGGATTGCACGGCCTGTGGGCCGGCGTGCTGGTTTCCGTGATCGCTTATTTCCCGTTCCTGTATCTGCCGGTATCGGCGGCGTTGCGCCGTCTCGATCCCGCCCTCGAGGACGCCGCCGCCGCACTCGGCCTTGGGCCCCGGCGCGTGTTCTGGCGGGTCGTGCTGCCGCAATTGCGGCTCGCCATCTGCGGCGGCTCGCTGCTGGTCGGCCTGCATCTGCTGGCCGAATACGGCCTCTATGTCTTCATCCGCTTCGACACCTTCACCACGGCGATCGTCGACCAGTTCCAGTCGACCTTCAACGGACCGGCCGCCAACATGCTGGCTGGCGTGCTGGTCAGCTGCTGCTTCGTGCTGCTCGGCCTCGAAGTGCTGGTGCGCGGCGAGGAGCGCTATGCCCGTGTCGGCTCCGGCGCGGCGCGCCATCAGCAGCGCACGAGCCTCGGACGCGCCACCATCCCGAGCCTGCTCTTGCTTGTCGTCACCTCGCTTTTGGCGCTCGGCGTGCCGTTCGTCACCATTGGCGGCTGGCTTGCCGCCGGCGGCGCCGCCGTCTGGCGCCTGGACGAAATCGGCCTGGCGCTTGGCCAGACGCTGTTCCTGGCGCTCGCCGGCGCATTGCTGGCCACCGTCGCCGCCATGCCGATGGCCTGGATCTCGATCCGCGCGCCGGGGCCATTGCAGCGTCTTCTGGAGGGCTGCAACTACATTGTCGGCTCGCTGCCGGGGGTTGTCATTGCGCTGGCGCTGGTCACCATCACGGTGCGCATCGTGCTGCCGCTCTACCAGACCCTGTTCACCATCCTGGTGGCCTATGCGCTGATGTTCCTGCCGCGCGCGCTGGTCAGCCTGCGGGCGTCGATCGCACAGGCGCCGGTCGAACTCGAACGCGCCGCTTCCAGCCTCGGCCGGCCGCCGCTGCAGGCGTTGTGGTCGACGACGATCCGCCTGTCGGCGCCGGGTGCCGCGGCCGGCATGGCGCTGGTGGGGCTCGGCATCATGAACGAACTGACCGCCACCCAGATGCTGGCGCCCAACGGCACCCGCACACTGGCGATGGCGTTCTGGTCCTATAGCGGTGAGATTGATTATGCATCGGCGGCACCTTACGCCTTCATCATGGTGGCGATATCGCTACCCTTGACCTGGCTGCTCTATGTCCAGTCGAAACGGATGGCCGGACGATGAGCTTTCTCGAAATCAGCGGCCTGCACAAGCAATACGGCCCGGTGGCGGCCCTTGCCGGCGTCGACCTGAGCGTCGCCAGCGGCAGCCGCACGGCGATTGTCGGTCCTTCCGGCTGCGGCAAGACGACCTTGCTGCGGCTGATTGCCGGCTTCGAGGCGCCGGATCAGGGGCACATCACGCTCGACGGTGCGATATTGGCCAATGGCGGCGCTGCAGTGCCGGCATATCGTCGAGGCATCGGCGTGGTGGCGCAGGATGGTGCCCTGTTCCCGCATCTGACCATTGGCGACAATATCGGTTTCGGCATGGGCCGCGGCGAGGACAAGCGGGCTGAGCGCATCGTCGAACTCGCCTATATCGTCGGCCTCGACAAGGCGATCCTCAAACGCCGCCCGCACGAGCTTTCCGGCGGCCAGCAGCAGCGTGTGGCGTTGGCCCGGGCCATGGCGATGAAGCCCAGGCTGATGCTTCTCGATGAGCCGTTCTCGGCACTCGATACCGGCCTGCGCGCCTCGATGCGCAAGGCGGTGGCCGAGCTTCTGGAAGCTGCCGGCATCACCACCATCCTGGTGACGCACGACCAGGCCGAAGCGCTGTCCTTCGCCAGCCAGGTCGCTGTGATGCGCGACGGCAAGTTCTCGCAAATCGGCACGCCGCGCGAGCTCTATCTCAAGCCGAAGGACAGGATGATCGCCGAATTCCTCGGCGACGCAATCATCCTGCCGGCAAAGATATCGGGCGGTTTCGCCAACTCGCCGCTCGGCCGCATCGCGGTGGACACCAATGACAGCCGCGATATCGCCCGCATCATGCTGCGGCCGGAGCAGATCGCCTTGAAGAGAACGTCGCGTGAGGGTATGTCCGGCACCTCGGACATGCTGTTCGGCGAAGTGACGGAATCGGAATTCGCCGGCTCGATGTGCACGGTCGCGGTGCGGCTCTTGAACAATGCCGATCCGCCCGATGCGGCAGCGATCGGCAACACGCCGCTTGTCCTGCGCAAACCGGGCATGGACGCGCCGGCGGTCGGCGAGATCGTCCGGCTGACCGTATCGGGAAAGGCGCATGTCTTCGCCTGAAGGCCGTACGCGGGTAACCTGGGCATATCTTTTGGAGAGCAATTCCAGGAAAAGTGTGACACGGTTTTCCGTCCGGAATTGCGTCAAAACAAAGCGTTAGACTCGCTTTCCGGCCTGATCGAACCAGTGCAGCTTTTCTGCCTTGGCAACCACGCGCAATTGGTTGCCAACCGTGGCGGTGGCGCGACCCGCGACCCGCACGACGATCCTGCTGCCGCCTGCAGCACAGTGAAGGAAACTTTCGGCGCCTACCGGTTCGACTGCCTCGACCAGCGCCGGCAGGACGAGCGCGCCGGACGGTGCCTCGACCCCGAAGGTGACGTCGGCATCCTCGGGGCGGAAGCCGAGCGTGACGGCGTTCGCAGGCGCAAATTCAATCGTCTTGCCGTCAGCCAGCGCCGGACCAGCCGGCCCTTGCGAAAGGGGCAGCAGATTCATCGGCGGAGCGCCAATGAAGGACGCGACGAAGGTCGAGGCCGGCCTTTCGTAGACGTCGAGCGGCGCCCCCACCTGCTCGACCAGTCCGGCATTCATCACGACGAGGATGTCGGCTAGCGTCATCGCCTCGAGCTGGTCATGGGTGACATAGACCGACGTGACGCCAAGCGAGCGCTGCAGGTTCTTTATCTCGACGCGCATCTGGCCACGCAATTTGGCGTCGAGATTGGAGAGCGGCTCGTCGAACAGGAAAACCCTCGGGTTGCGCACAATGGCGCGACCCATGGCGACACGCTGGCGCTGGCCGCCGGAAAGCTCGCGCGGGCGGCGGTCGAGCAGCGCCGAAAGTTCCAGTATTTTCGCCGTCGCGCGGACCCGGCTGTCGATCTCATCTTTCGGCGTGCCGCGGTTGCGCAGCCCATAGGCCATGTTGTCGTAGACTTTCATATGCGGATAGAGCGCGTAGTTCTGGAACACCATGGCGATGTCACGCTCGGTCGGACCGATTGAGTTTACGATCTTGCCGTCGATCGCAACTGTTCCCGAGGAGATGGTTTCGAGCCCGGCGATCATTCTGAGCAGCGTGGACTTGCCGCAACCCGATGGGCCGACCAGCACGCAAAGCTCCTTGTCGGGAACTGCGATTGAAACGCCCTTCACGGCCTCGAAACCGCTGGGGTAGATCTTCTTCACATCCTTTAGATCGACGGTCGCCATCAGCTTCTCACTTTTCGGAATCGACCAGGCCGCGAACGAACCAGCGTTGCATCAGCACCACGACCAGGATCGGCGGCACGATGGCCAGCATCGCCGTAACCATGACCAGGTGCCATTGCGTATCGGCATCGGCGAAGGAAACCATCTTTCTGAGCGCGATGACGATCGTGTTCATGTTGCTGCTGTTGGTGACAAGCAACGGCCACAGATACTGTGTCCAGCCATAAATGAAGAGGATGACGAACAGCGCCGCGATATTTGTTCGCGACAGCGGCAACAGGATATCGAAGAAGAAGCGCCACGGCCCCGCACCGTCAACACGCGCCGCCTCCACCAGCTCACCTGGAATGGTCATGAAAAACTGTCGAAACAGCAATGTGGCGGTGGCCGAGGCAATCAGCGGGATGATCAGGCCGGCATAGGTGTCGATCATGCCGAGATCGACCATCACCTTGTAGGTCGGCAGGATGCGCACCTCGACGGGAAGCATCAAAGTGATGAAGATCAGCCAGAAGAAGGTCATGCGCAGCGGAAAGCGGAAAAATACGATCGCGTAGGCCGACAGGATCGAGATGAAGATCTTTCCCACCGCGATGCCGAGCGCCATGACCGTGGTGTTGAGCAGCAGCCTGCCGACGCTGACGCCGCCGATACGGCCGACACCGCCGAACAGCGCTTCGGTGTAATTGTTCCAGAACTGATCGCCGGGCAGGAGCGGCAATGGCGGCCTGAGGATCGTTTGCAGCGTCTGCGTCGAGGCAACGAATGTGTAGTAGATCGGGAAGGCGACGATCAGTATGCCGAGGATCAGCACGACGTGGGCGATGACGGTGCGGAGCGGTGACTGGCCGATCATCGCTCGCCCTCAGCCGTAATGGACTTTGCGTTCCACATAGCGGAACTGGATGGCCGTGAGCGAGATGACGATGATCATCAGGATGACCGATTGCGCCGCCGAGTCACCGAGGATCAGATTGACGAAGCCGTCATTGTAGACCTTGTAGACCAGCGTCTCGGTCGTCTTGCCCGGACCGCCCCCGGTGACGGCATGGACGATGCCGAACGTGTCGAACAGGGCATAGACGGTGTTGACGACCAGCAGGAAGAAGGTCGTCGGCGCAAGCAGCGGGAAGACGATGGTCCAGAATCGCTTGGTCTCGCCGGCGCCGTCCATCGCCGCCGCCTCGATCAAGGCTTTCGGCACCGCCTGCAGACCGGCGACGAAAAACAGGAAATTGTAGCTGATCTGCTTCCAGGCAGCGGCGGACACCAGCAGGATCATGGCGTGGGTGCCGTTGAGCAGTGGATCCCAGGCGATGCCGAAACTCCTCAGCATGTAGGCCAGCGACCCGATCGACGGGTTGAAGAGGAACAGCCACAGCATACCGGCAATCGCCGGCGCCACCGCGTAGGGCCAGATCAAGAGCGTGCGGTAAAGACCTTTGCCGCGCACCACCTTCTCTGCCATGACCGCAAGCAGGAGCGCCACGCACATGGCGACGATAGCGGTCGCAAGGGAAAACACCACCGTGACCTTGATCGAGTTTAGGTAGGCCGGATCGGCAAGCACTTTCCTGAAATTGGCGAACCAGACGAACTTGGTCCTCAGCCCGAACGGATCCTGCCTGAGCATGGATTGGTAAAACGCCTGACCGGCCGGCCAGTAGAAAAAAACGAGCGTGATGGCCAGTTGCGGCGCCACCAGCAGGTAGGGAAGGACCTTGTTGGGAAACACGACGCGAGGGGTCACGGAGCCACTCCGAGGTGATGAGGCGGGCGGCACCATGCGGCACCCCTCTCCGCCAAGATGGCTTTGATGAGCGTTTCGGATTCGGCATCATCGACCATTGGCGAAATCGCAAGACACGGCAAAACTCCCCTCGCCGAGGGGAAATGCCTGGCAGGACAGGTGGGTACGCCGTAGAGCAAGGACCTGCGCTCGCTCTAATTCCCCAACGCTTCCTTGATTGCGGCGTTGCCACGCGTAACCGCATTGTCGAGCGCCTGCTGCGCGGTTTGCTGGCCGGCGAGCATCTTCTCGAATTCCTCGTTCTGGATATCGCGCACCTGCGGCAGGTTCGGCAGACGTACGCCCTTCGAATTGTCGGTCGGCGCCTTACCCGTCATTTGCAGGATCGGTGTCTCGCGACCGATGTTCTTGTCATAGAAACCGGATTTCTTGGTCGCTTCATAAGCCGCCAGCGTTACCGGCAGATAACCCGATTTCTGGTGCAGGTATTCCTGCACATCGGTCTTCGACAAGTAGGCGAAGAAGGCCGCGACGCCCTTGTATTCCTCGTCGGATTTGTCTGCGAAAACCCACAGGCTGGCGCCGCCCGGCGTCGTGTTCTGCGGCGCCCCCTTGGCGTCGCTGTCATAGGGCAATTGGCCGATGCCGTAATTCATGCCGGACTTGACGATATCGCCAAGTCCGCCGGAGGATTCGGTCATGATCCCGCATTCGCCCGCAAGGAATATTTGCTTGGCTTCGGAGGTGCGGCCGCCATATTTGAAGGTGCCGTCCTTGGCGAGGTCTGCGAGCGCCTGGAAATGGTTGACGAAAATCGGCGCATTGATCTTGAGCTCGACATCGCCGCCGGCCAGACCGTTCTGCTGGGTGGCCCATGACACGTCATTCCACGCCGCGAAATTCTCCAGATGGATCCAGGTCAGCCAGGTCGAGGTGTAGCCGCAAGCGGCGGCGCCGCTCGCCTTGATCTTCTTGGCGTCTTCCCACACCTCATTCCAGGTCTTGGGTGGGCTGTCGACGTCGAGACCAGCCTTCTTGAAGATATCCTTGTTGTAATAAAGGATCGGCGAGGAGGAGTTGTAGGGGAAGGAGAGCATGGTGCCGTCCGGCTTCGAATAATAGCCGACTATGCCTGGCAGATACTGGCTCTTGTCGAAGGTCATTCCTGCGCTGGTCAACACATCGGCTGCCGGCTTGATTGCGCCTTCGGCTGCCATCATCACGCCCGTGCCGACGTCGAACACCTGGATAATGTCTGGGGCCTGGCCCGCGCGGTAGGCGGCAATGCCGGCATTCAGCGTCTCGGGATACGTGCCTTTGAACACCGGAACGAGCTCATAGTCGCTCTGGCTGGCATTGAAATCTTTGGAGATCTTGTCGACAACTTCAGCATTGGCGCCGGTCATGGCGTGCCACCAGCTGATCTGCGTGACAGCAAAAGCGGAGGTTGAGGAAAGCAGCATAAAGGTGGCGGCAACACCGGCCGCGAAGCCGAAGGACTTCATGTTTCATCTCCCGTTTGTCATTGGCGAAAGGGGGCACTCCCGCGAAGGCAATATGTGTCGCTCATGACAATCAGACAACGGTTTTGTTGCAGATCGACGAACTTCACCCTTTACCTCACGCAACGCTCGCCTCCGCTTGGAGGCATGGAAAGCGATGCGGTTAGCCGGCTTAGCGGGACAACAAGCGCGCCAGGAACCACCGTCGGGACTGCCAAACTGGCTTTCGGCGTGTCAGCCCTGATTGCAGCCGCTGCAACCCGAAGAGACACGTCAGAGTTGCATGCGACTTTATCGATCCCTCAACGGCAAAGCGCTACTCAATCCTGCTGCCCTGTTTATTTCCAATAGATCAGGTGAAATAAAATGCTGACGGTCTACAATTGTATCGTCAACGAGCACGATCTGAGACTGGTCGCACTCGCCGCGCTGATCTGCGGAATTTCCTGTTTCTCTGCCGTCAACCTGCTTCATCACATAAGCCGCTCCACAGATCGGAACCGGCTTGCCTGGCTGATGATCGCGGCCACTTCGACCGGTTTCGGCATCTGGGCAACGCACTTCATCGCCATGCTCGCATTCACACCGGGCATACCCAGTGCCTATGATCCCGCACTCTCCGCGCTTTCGCTCGCTGCTTCGGTCACTTTGACGGCAGCCGGCATGTGGATCGCCACCTTGCGGGACGAGTTCGATTATCATCTCGTCGGCGGCGCCGTGCTGGGCGGCGGTATCGCGGCGATGCACTACATCGGCATGGCGGCGTTCGAGGTCCAAGGCCGCATCGAGTGGAACCTGTTGCTTGTCGCCGTTTCCCTGCTGGCCGGCGTGACGCTCGCGGCGCTGGCGCTGCGTGTCGTGCAGCGCCGCCCCTCCTTGAAGGCGACATCCGGCGGCGCGGTGCTGCTGACGCTGGCGATCTGCACCTTGCATTTCATCGGTATGGGTGCCGTCTCGATCTTCCCCGATTCCTCGATCGTCATATCCGAATACACGATCGAGCCGACCTCGCAGGCTTTCGCGGCCGCCGCCGCCACACTCGTGATCCTGGTTCTGTCGGCATCGGCGCTGTGGATCGATTTGCGCTTCCGTCGCCAGAAGCTCGAGGTCGACCGCATGCACGGCCTGGCCAATGCCGCCGTGGAGGGGCTGATCGTCTGCGACGGCAACCGCATCATCAGTGCCAATGACAGCATTGCGACATTGACGGGCATCGCAACAGCGACGCTGAACGGAATGCAGCTTGGCGATCTCTTCGGATCCGATATGTCGGGCTTCGGCGAACAGCCGCAGGAGGCCGAATTGAGCGGCCGCGATGGCACGAGCATTCCTGTCGAGTTGATCGCCAGGAGCATCGACTATTGTGGCAAACCGCACAACGTGGTCGCGGTCCGCGACATTCGCGAGCGCAAGAAGGCGGAACAGGAGATCCTGCGGCTTGCCCATTTCGATCCATTGACCGGACTGGCCAATCGCCGCAGCTTTTCCGGCCGGCTGGAGACGGAAATTGCTGCGATGGGCCGGACCAGAAAAGGCGGCCAGCTCGCGCTTCTGCTGCTTGATCTCGACCGGTTCAAGGAGGTCAACGACCTGTATGGGCACGGCGCCGGCGACGCCATGCTGCAGAAGGTTGCGCATTGCGTTACCGGCATCCTTCGCCAAGGACAGATGGTGGCGCGACTGGGCGGCGATGAGTTCGCCATCATTGCCCCGAACCTGACGGACCCGCTGGAGGCAGGCCGTATCGCCGACGCGGTGCTGACCGCCATGCGCGAGGAAAACCGGCTTTCTGTCGGCGGCGGCCTGGTGTCGGCCAGCATCGGCATTGCGCTTTATCCATCGGATGCCGAAAACCAGCCCAGCCTGATAAGCCACGCCGATACGGCACTCTACCGGGCCAAGACCGAAGGCAAGGACACCTACCGCTATTTCGAGGCTTCGATGGGGGCCGAGGCGCGCGACAAGCGCGTGATGGAGCACGAACTGCGCCAGGCGGTCGCACGCCAGGAGTTCTACCTCGTCTACCAGCCGCAGAAAGAGATCAGCAGCGGAAAGATGGTCGGCTTCGAAGCGCTGGTCCGCTGGCGGCATCCGACGCGCGGCGACGTGTCGCCGAGCATATTCATCCCGGTGGCCGAAGACAGCGGAGCCATTGGCCAGATTGGCGAATGGGTGCTGACGGCGGCCTGCGAGGAAGCCGCCCGCTGGGAAAATCCGCTGACGGTGGCCGTCAACGTTTCGGCGGTGCAGCTCCACAACACGAGTTTCAGCCGCAAGGTCCACGAAACACTGCTGAATTCCGGCCTCGCGCCCGGCAGGCTCGAGCTTGAGATCACCGAGACGGCGCTCGTCAAGGACATGCCGCGGGCGCTGGCCACCTTGCGGCAGGTCAAGGCACTGGGCGTGCGCGTGGCCATGGACGATTTTGGAACCGGCTATTCCTCGCTCTCCAACCTTCGCGCCTTCCCATTCGACAAGATCAAGATCGATGGCTCCTTCATCAAGTCCGTCGACAAGAACGGCCAGGTCGCGGCGATCGTCCGCGCCGTCCTGGGACTTGGACGCGGTCTCGGCCTGCCGGTTCTGGCGGAGGGTGTCGAGACGCTCGGCGAACTGAAATTCCTGGACGCCGAAGCCTGCGAGATCGGCCAGGGCTACTATATCGGCAGGCCGGCTCTCATCGAGGAATTCGGCGAGCTGACCGGTGTCGTCGCACCCGCTGTCGGCAGCAAACCCGCCACCTTGCGCGACAGAAGCGTTCTGGCCTTCGCACCCGCACCCGCGCTCGGTCTGAACAGGGCCTGATCGCCGGAAAGCGCGTAGCGGTTTGGGACGACGCGGCTTGGACTAGAGGCTTTCGGGCTTGAGTGCCGTTTCGATCAGCCGCCTGGCGTCCGGCCCCGACCATTCGGCCGGGCCGTTCATATGGGCGATTAGGCAGCCCTCGCCGTCGACCAGCATGGTGACGGGAAGGCCTAGCGCCAGGCCGCGCTTCTTGAGGTCGTTGAACAGCGCCATCGTCGAATCCCTGAAATAGCCGAGCGTCGCGACGCCGGTATCGCTGAGGAACTTCTTCGGCTTCACATCGTCGCCGGCATCGACATTGACGGCGATCACCTGAAAGGCGTCGCTGCCCTTTTCCTTCTGCAGCGCATCCAGCGCCGGCATTTCGGCACGGCAAGGCGCGCACCATGTCGCCCACAGATTGAGCAGCACCGTCTTGCCGGCATGATCGGCAAGCGTCATCGGCTTGCCGTCCGGACCGTTGAAGGCAAGGCTCTTCAGGGATTGTGGCGGATCGGCCGGCAAAAGTGCCGCAACCTCACCGGTGGCCGAGGCCGCGACCTTCTTGGCGCGTTCGCTCTTGGCGGCACAGGCGATGTCGTCCTTGCTGTCGCCGACGGCGGCTTGTGCCGGTGCATTGTTGCCAGACCGGCTCTCGCTGACATATACCGCGACCGCGCCGGCCAGCGCGCCCGCCACCAAAGCGGCGAGGATCAGGCGCGAGGCCGGGAAGAATTTATTACCGTCTGCCATTTTCTCAAAACTGCTCCGAAGCACGGGTTATAGCCATGAGCGACAAGAAGACCAGCAACCAGATGTGGGGCGGACGTTTTGCCTCGGGTCCGGCCGCGATCATGGAAGCGATCAACGCGTCTATCTCCTTCGACCGCAAACTCTATGCGCAGGACATCAAAGGCTCGATCGCCCATAGCGAGATGCTGGCGCAAACGGGCATTATTTCGGCGGCCGATCAAGAAAAAATCGCTCACGGGCTGAACACGATCCTGAAAGAGATCGAGGCCGGCAGCTTCGAGTTCTCGACGCGGCTCGAAGACATCCACATGAACATCGAGGCGCGCCTCGCCGATCTGATCGGCCCGGCGGCCGGCCGCCTGCACACCGCACGCTCGCGCAACGATCAGGTCGCGGTCGATCTGAGGCTGTGGGTCAAGGACGAGTGCTTTCGCGTCGCCGAGGCGTTGAAGGGGTTGATCGAGGCGCTGCTGGAGCGGGCCGAGGAGCATGCGGCGACGGTGATGCCGGGCTTCACCCATATGCAGGCGGCCCAGCCTGTGACCTTCGGCCATCATTGCATGGCTTATGTCGAGATGTTTTCGCGCGACCTGTCGCGCGCGCGCGATGCGATCGAACGGATGGATGAAAGCCCGCTCGGTGCCGCGGCCCTCGCCGGCACCAGCTTCCCGATCGACCGTCACCGGACCGCCAAGGCGCTCGGCTTCCGTGAGCCGATGCGCAATTCGCTCGACAGCGTCTCGGATCGCGATTTCGCGCTCGAGTTCCTCGCTCTTGCCGCGATCTGCGCCACGCATCTGTCGCGGCTGGCCGAGGAGATCATCATCTGGTCGACGCCGCAGTTCGGCTTCGTCAGGCTGTCGGACTCGTTTTCCACCGGCTCCTCGATCATGCCGCAGAAGAAGAACCCCGACGCCGCCGAACTGGTGCGCGGCAAGACCGGCCGCGTCACCGGCCATCTTGTCGGCCTGCTGACGGTGATGAAGGGCATGCCTTTGACCTATGGCAAGGACATGCAGGAAGACAAGGAATCGGTATTCGATGCCGCCGAGACGCTCGACCTGATGCTGGCGGCGATGACCGGCATGGTCTCGGACATGACGATCAACGCAGCCGCGATGAAGAAGGCCGCCGGCTCCGGCCACGCGACAGCGACCGACCTTGCCGACTGGCTGGTGCGCACGCTCGGCCTGCCGTTCCGCGAGGCGCATCATGTCACCGGCCGCGCGGTGGCGCTGGCCGAAGACAAGAAGGTGGGGCTGGAGAAGCTTTCCCTGGAGGATTTGCAGTCGATCGATCCCGGCATCACGGCCGACATATTTTCGGTGCTGGCGGTGCAGAACTCGGTCAAGAGCCGCACCAGTTTCGGCGGCACGGCGCCGTCGGAAGTGAGGAAGCAGATCCGCGCCTGGAAAAAACGACTGGCGAAAGCGTAATGCTGCTTGTTGCGCCAGCAATATCCCAGATATCGCGACGAGCAATATCTCGGGGTGCAATGCGCCGAGAACTCGGCTAAAAGCGGCGGCTGACAAAACGTTTCGGACGGATGGATCGATGACCGGAAGCAGGATTTTGGTGACGCTGACGCTGCTGGTGGCGATCGCGGCCGTCTCGGCCTGCGGCAGGAGGGGCGGTCTCGACACGCCCTATGAGGCGGCCGTGCAGGCGCGCAAGGATGCCTCGAAGGCCCACCAGCCCGTGCCGCCGGAGCCGGAAAAACCGGTCAAGGACAAGAAATTCATCCTCGACCCGCTGATCTAGAGCCGACAAGAGCGGGGCCTTCCAACCCGATCCCATCGCGCCCCAACTTTCCGGAACCACTCCCGTGAACCATTTCGACTACCGCGACGGCGTGCTCCATGCCGAGGACGTGGCGATACCAGATATCGCCGCACAGATCGGCACGCCGTTCTATTGCTATTCGACGGCCACCCTGACCAGGCACTACCGGGTGTTTGCGCAGGCCTTTGCCGGGCTCGACGCGCTGGTCTGCTACGCCATGAAGGCCAATTCCAACCAGGCCGTCCTGCGGACGCTGGCGAAGCTCGGCGCCGGCGCCGACGTGGTTTCGGAAGGTGAATTGCGCCGGGCGTTGGCCGCCGGCATTCCGGCAGGCAAGATCCTGTTTTCCGGCGTTGGAAAGACCGCGCGCGAAATGGACTTCGCCCTTGCCGCCGGCATCCTTTGCTTCAACGTCGAATCCGAGCCTGAACTCGAGCTGTTGTCGGCGCGAGCCGTGGCGCTTGGCAAGGTGGCGCCGATCTCGCTGCGCATCAATCCCGACGTCGACGCCAGGACCCACAAGAAGATCTCCACCGGCAAGGCCGAGAACAAGTTCGGTATCCCGTGGCAGAAGGCGCGTCAGGTTTATGCCCGCGCGGCAAAGCTTCCCGGCATCAGGATCACCGGCATCGACACCCATATCGGCAGCCAGATCACCGAGCTGCAGCCCTTCGACGATGCCTTCGCATTGCTTGTCGATCTGGTCGGCGCGCTACGGGCCGATGGCCATGCCATCGAGCATATCGATGTCGGTGGCGGGCTCGGCATTCCCTACCGCATCGACAACAACCCGCCGCCGCTGCCGGACGCCTATGCCCAGATCGTCAGGAAGCATGTCACCAAGCTCGGGCTGAAGGTGATGTTCGAGCCGGGCCGGCTGATATCAGGCAATGCCGGCATCCTTGTCTCGGAAGTGATCTTCGTGAAGGAAGGCGACGCCAAGAATTTCCTCGTCGTCGACGCCGCCATGAACGATCTCATCCGGCCGACGCTCTACGATGCCTTCCACGACATCCGTCCGGTCGTGCAGCCGCCGGCCGACACGCCGCGCATGATGGTCGACGTGGTCGGCCCGGTCTGCGAGACCGGCGATTATATCGGCCTGGACCGCGATCTGCCCAGGCTGAAGGCCGGCGATATGATTGCCGTCTCCACCGCCGGCGCCTATGGCGCGGTGCAGGCCGGTACCTACAACACCCGCCTGCTGGTGCCGGAGGTGCTGGTTGACGGCGACCGGTTCCACGTCGTGCGCCCACGCCTGACCTATGACGACCTGATCGGGCTGGATTCCGTCCCCGACTGGCTTGCATAGAAGCGCCGGAAACACACCTACCCGTCACAGGGAGCAAATCATGACGAACGGCATCACCGTCACACGCGAGCGCATTGCAGCGATGGAACCGCGCATCCGCCCCTATATCAGGCACACGCCGGTGCTGCGCGTCGACATGGCCGACTTCGACCGCGCGCCGCTGGCGGTCGACCTGAAGCTCGAATGCCTGCAGCATTCCGGCTCGTTCAAGGCGCGCGGCGCCTTCACCAATCTGCTGGAGCGGCCGGTTCCCGAGGCCGGTGTCGTGGCGGCATCGGGCGGCAACCATGGCGCGGCCGTCGCCTATGCCGCCATGCGGCTCGGCCACAAGGCGACCATCTTCGTTCCCGAAGTGAGCCCGCCGGCCAAGCTGGAGCGGATCCGCTCCTATGGCGCCGAGCTGATCGTCGGCGGTGCCCGCTATGCCGAGGCGCTGGCGGCCAGCGAACGGTTCGCCGAGGAGACCGGCGCCTTGCAGATCCATGCCTTCAACCAGGAGGAAACGCTCGTCGGCCAAGGCACCCTTGGGCTCGAAATCGAGGCCGATTTGCCTCGGATCGACACGCTGCTGGTCGCTGTCGGGGGCGGCGGCCTGATCGGCGGCATCGCTGCCTGGTTCGCCGGCCGCATCCGGGTCATCGCCGTCGAGCCGGAAGGGGCGCCGACGCTGCATCGCGCCTTCGAGGCCGGACACCCGGTCGACGCTCCGGCCGAGGGCATTGCCGCCGACTCGCTGGCGCCAAAGCGTGTCGGCGAAATGATGTTCCCGATCGCCGAGGCCTATGTCGAACGCTCGATCCTGGTCAGCGACGACGACATCATTGCCGCGCAGAAGGCGCTGTGGGACCGGGCCCGCATCATCTCCGAGCCGGGTGGTGCCGCCGCCTTTGCCGCGGTCCTGTCCGGCCGCTATGCACCGGTGGCGGGCGAACGGGTCGCCGTGCTGGTCTGCGGGGCGAATGCGGACCCCGCTACCTTTTAAAGGACCCACTACCTTCTGAAGGGTATGCAGGATGGAACTATAACGGCCCACTTCACGTTTTTCCGAACTGCCTCGCCTTTGCCGTGTTTGCTGGTATTCTTTGAGTCGTGAGGCGTCGGGCTATCCTGCCCGCTCCACAGCATGATCCCGAAAGTGAAATCCCTTCGGAACCAGTTCATGCTCAAAGGGATAGGGCCGCATCCCGGTTTTCGGAATGCAATAGGCTCAAGGAAGGGCCGATGACGCAACGACCCACCTTCAACAGCGATCGCGGCCTCGCCGGGCGCCTGGCCTTGAGCCGGCTGGCGACGCGGGTCTCGATGATGGTCGAGCGCGGCTGGCCGTTGCTGCTTCCGCTCGTCATTGTCGCCAGCCTGTTCCTCAGCATCTCCTGGCTCGGGCTGCTCTCCCGGCTGCCGGATATGGCGCGCATCGGCCTGGTCGCTGCTTTTGCCATAGCGGCACTGGCCGCGCTCTATCCGCTGCGCTTCTTCCGCCTGCCGGGCGCCGGCGAAATCGACCGCCGCATCGAGGCCGCCAATCAATTGCTGCACAGCCCGGTGCTGGTGCAGACCGACCGGCCTAGCGGCAGGGAAAGCAGCTTCTCGCAGGCGCTGTGGCGCGAACACCAGAAGCGCATGGCTGGGAAGCTCGACAACCTTGGCGCCGACCTGCCGCGCACGCGCGTGCCGGAGCGCGACCCCTGGGGGCTGCGCGCGGTGGCTGCCCTTTTGCTCGTTACCGCCTTCGCCTTCTCCTTCGGGCCGACGGGCGGCAGGATCAGCGACGGCTTCAATGCCCATGGCGCGCGCGATATCGTGCCGCCGCGCATCGATGCATGGGTAACGCCACCGGCCTATACCGGCAAGCCGCCGATCTTCCTGACCGCCGACGCCAACCAGGCGACCCCGACCTTTACAGTTCCCGAAGGCAGTGACGTTTCGCTGCGCGTGACGGGCGGCTCAGGCGAGGAAATGCTCGGCTATGCCGACAAGAATGGCAACGCCCGCGCCATCGACCCGGCCGGGCCGCAGGCCGTCAGGCCGGCGACAAGCCCGGCGACGCCGTCCAAGGTGCGCCAGTTCACCAGCAAGCTGACCGGCGACGGCACGCTGACGCTGACGTCGGGCGAGGACCAGCTCGGCCGCTGGGCCTTCGCGGTCATATCGGACAAGCCGCCGCAGATCCGGTTCGTCGGCGAGCCCAAGCGCGCCGCCAACGGCGCCTTCGAACTCAACTACCAGATCGACGACGACTATGGCGCCGCCACCGCCAAGGCGGTGTTCGCGCTCGCCGATCCGCAGGCGCCGAATGCGCGTCCGCTGTACGGTGCACCTGAAATGCCGCTGACGCTGCCGCGCCGCGGCAGCAAGTCGAACGCCGCCAGGACCTCTAAGGACCTGACCGAGCATGTCTGGGCCGGCAGCAGCATCAAGCTGACGCTGGTTGCCACCGACGATGCCGGACACACCGCATCGAGCGAAACCAAGACGCTGCTGATGCCGGAGCGGCCTTTCGCCAATCCGCTGGCACGCGCCGTGATCGAACAGCGCCGCCTGCTGGCGCTCGACGCCAACGCCAAGCCGCGCGTGCTCGACCTGATGGACGCCATCACGCTGCGGCCGGAAGACACGTTCGACAACATGTCCCACTACCTCGCCATCATGAGCGCCCGCACCCGGCTGAAGATGGCCGAGAGCGACGATCAATTGCGCAGCGAGGTCTCCTATCTCTGGGAAATCGCGCTCGGCATCGAGGAAGGCAATCTTTCGGCCGCCGAAAAGCGGCTGCGCCAGGCGCAACAGGCACTGCAGGACGCCATCAAGAATGGCGCCAGCGACGCTGAAATCGAAAAGGCAATGAAGGAACTGCGCGAGGCGATGAACCAGTTCCTGCAGGAATTCGCGGAGCGCGCCAAGCAGAATCCCAACGCCCCGCAGATGCAGCAGAATGGCCAGGAACTGCGCCAGAGCGACATCGATCGCATGATGGACCAGATCGAGAACCTGGCGAAGTCCGGTGATCGCGACAAGGCCCAGCAATTGCTGTCGCAACTGCAGGACATGATGAACAATCTGCAAGCCGGTCGTCAGCAGCCAGGCGGCCAGCAGGACAGCGAGATGCGCCAGCAGATGGACAAGCTGGGCGAGATCCTGCGGCGCCAGCAGGAGATGATGAACGACACCTTCCGCATGGACCAGATGCAGCGCGGCGAGCGCCAGCGCGGACAGAACCGTGATGAGCAGCTCGGCGAAGGCGGCCAGGATGAGGGCAGACCCGGCGTCGGCGATGATCGCGATCCGCTCGCCCGGCAAAAGCCGATGACACCCCAGGAATTCGCCGATGCGCTGAAGCAGCTGCAGCAGGGCCAGGGCCAGCTGCAAAGCGACCTCGATCAGCTGAAAAAGGGCCTCGAAGGCATGGGCATGGAGCCCAATGAAGGATTTGGCGAGGCCGGCAAGTCCATGGGCAATGCCGAACAGGCACTCGGCGAGGGCGAAGGCGATGCGGCCGTCGGCCATCAGGGCCGGGCGCTGGAAGCGCTGCGCAAGGGCGCCAAGGACATGATGAAGCAGATGCAGGCCATGCAGGGCGACCAGGGCGGCGGCGAGGAAGGCGGCCGCCAGCAGAACGCCGATCGTGATCCGCTCGGCCGGCCACGCGCCAGCACGGGTCCCGACTTCGGCGATTCGGTGAAGGTGCCCGACGAGATCGACGTGCAGCGCGCCCGCCAGATTCTGGAAGCGATCCGCAAACGGCTCGGCAATGCGCTGAGCCCCGACATCGAACGCAGCTATCTGGAACGGCTGCTCGAGCTGAAATAGAGCAATTCCAGGAAAAGTGTGAAGCGGTTTTCCGTCCGGAATTGCGATAAAACAAAGGATCGCCGCCCCGCCTCCACCCGGCCCGAAAACCCTCTCGAACGGTTGCACCACCATGCCCAGACTTGGCGCCGTCACGCCCATCTTGCGCATATTCGACATTGCCAAGGCGCGTGAATTCTACGTCGACTTCCTTGGCTTCGAGGTGCAGTGGGAGCATCGCTTCGACGACAACGCGCCGCTCTACATGGCGGTCGGCCGCGACGGCTGCGTGCTGCATCTCAGCGAACATCACGGCGACGGTTCACCTGGCATTGCCGTGCGGATCAAGGTCGAGGATATCGCCTCACTGCATCGCGAACTGATCGGCAAAAAATACCGCTTCGCCAGGCCGGGCCTGGAAGAGACGCCTTGGAAGACCCGCGAGGTATCGGTCGCCGATCCGTTCGGCAACAGGCTGCATTTCTACGAGGATGCCGCCGGCTGATTCAGCCTGTTCACGAACGCTTCGCGGATTGCCTCCTGCATGCCGTCGATCGCCTCGCCTGACGTATTCGGGTTGCGGTGCATCACCACATTCGAGGAATCGATGGCGCCGAACCCGTCCGCGGTCGTCAGTTCACGACAGCCGTCAGGAATATTGCTGCGCGAAATCGGCGCAATCGCCAGTCCCGAGGTGACGGCGAGCTTGAGGCCGCCGGTGGTGTCGCTGGTATAGGCGACACGATAGGCAAGATCGCGTTGCTCCAACGATTTGATGGCGAAGTCCTTGCACCAGCCGGCCCGGTTGTAGAGCGCGATCGGCACCGGCTGTTCCTCATGCATGTGGTGCAGGGTCGACGTCACCCACACGGTCGGATCGTGCATCAGCACTTCGCCGCCGGCAGGATCCTGCCATTCGAACACCACGCACAGATCGAGTTCGCCGGCGGCAAGCGCGGTTATCTGCGCCCCGGAATGCGCATAGCGCACGGTGACCTCGACCTGTGTGTGGCGCTTCGAAAAGGCGCCGAGCGCGCGCGACAGGATAGCGTGGCCATATTCCTCCGGAATGCCGATGCGCACCGGCCCGCCAAGCGGCGCTGCCGCCATCGATGCCGACGTCTCGTCGAGCAGCGAGACGATGCGGCGGGCGTTGACGATGAGTTCGCCGCCGCGCCGCGTCAAGGCGACGCCGCGCGAACCGCGCTGGAACAGGCTGGCGCCGATCAGTTCTTCGAGCTTCTTCATCTGCATCGACACCGCCGACTGGGTGCGGCCGGCCTGCTCTGCCGCCTTGGTGAAATTGCCGGTCTCGGCAATCGCCACGAAGGTGCGCAGGAGGTCGCTGTCGAGGGTCGGTCGCATGAAAGCCGCCATAAGGAAATTTGATCGCTGCTATCATTCCAATTCGTTTGCAACATGTCAAACGCAGGATGATAGTGGCCACACCCATTGGATATGCGACTGCGAAATCAGCCGCGGACCAATCAAGAGTCCTCACTCGTGCCCGCTGCCCGAAACGGTGGCGGGTTCTTTTTACCCCGCAGGCGGCAGCTTCGGATCGTACGCGCAGGAGCCTGGATGCAGATGCAGAATCGGATGGTGGGCGGCATCCTGAGCCTGTGCCTCGGCGTGCTGATCTTTTCGCTGCAGGATCCGCTCGTCAAAGCCGTGTCGAGCGGTTATCCAGTGACCGAGGTGATGGCGATCCGCTCGATCGTCGCTCTGCCGATCCTGATCGTTCTGGTCCATGCCGATGTCGGCTTGCGGGCGATCCTGTCGAAGCGATTCGGCATGCTGACGGTGCGTGCCTTCATCCAGTTCACCTCCTATACGATGTACTACCTGGCCATCGCTGCCTTGCCGCTAGCCGATGCGGTGGCGCTTTATTTCATGGCGCCGCTGTTCATCATGGTGCTGGCCGGGCCGTACCTTGGCGAGCGCGTCTCCTGGCAGACACTGGCAACCGTGCTGATCGGCTTGTTCGGCGTCCTCGTGATGCTGCGCCCGGGCGCCGGGCTCTTCGACTGGGCGGCGCTGCTGTCGCTGGGCTCGGCGGCGCTCTATGGTTTTTCGCAGCTGATGGCCCGCAAGATCGGCGATACCGAATCGTCGACCGTCATGGCCTTCTATCAGAACGGCGCCTACCTGGTCGGCGCCGCCGTGGTGGCCGGCGCGTTTCACCTTGCCGGCATCACCCACGCGGCCCACCCCAGCCTGGAATTCCTGGTGCGGTCCTGGCTGTGGCCGACGCTGCCAGATTTTCTCAAGATGGCGGCCTGCGGTTTCGTCGCTTCCGCCGGCATGATCCTGCTGTCGCAGGCCTACCGGATGGCGCCGGCCAACCGCGTTGCCACCTTCGAATACACCGGCATCCTGTGGTCGCCGCTGTGGGGTTTCCTGTTCTTCGCCGAAGTACCGCGGTCGACGACCGTCATCGGGGCCGCCTTGATCATCGGCGCTGGCCTGCTGGCGCTCAACACCGAACGGCGCAGGAGCGCTCCACCGGTGCTCACTGCCGCCGACCCGGCCTGATCAGGCGAAGCAGATCAGCGCCCGCTCGACACGCGAGCGGATTTCGGCCAGCGTGAAGGGCTTCTGCACGACATCGAGGATGATGCCGTTCAACTCCTCGGCGCGCTCGCGCTGGTCGGCATAGCCGGTCATCAGCACGATCTTCATCGCCGGAAACAGCGCTGCCGCCGCGATCGCCATCTCGATGCCGTCCATCTCCGGCATGCGGATGTCGGAGACGACGAGATCGTAGCCACCACGCGCGGCCTGGATCAGCGAAAGCCCTTGCGCGCCGTCCGCCGCGATATCGATTGTGTGGCCGGCGCGTTCAAGCGCGCGGGCCGCCAGGGTGCGGACGGACTCATCATCCTCGACGATCAGAAGCTTTGCCATGGCCGGCATATTTGGCCGCGAAAAGTTGACTTTTCCTGAAGGCGCGCAGCGTCAACAAACCTTTTTGAAGTCGCTCAGACATCCCCTTTGACGACGCCGACAAACGGCAGTTCGCGAAAAGCGTGGGCAACGTCCATGCCGTAGCCGACGACGAAATAGTCGGGGCAGTCGAAGCCGACATAGTCGGCATTGAGCGCGGTCTGGCGGCGCATGCGCTTGTCGAGCAGCACGGCGATGGAACAGCTCTTGGCGCCCCGCGACAGCATCAGGTCGCGGGTAAAGCTCAGCGTCTTGCCCGATTCGAGAATGTCGTCGATCAACAGCACGTCGCGGCCGGCGACCTCATTGTCGATGTCGCGCAGCACCCTCACCTCGCCACTGGTGGTGCCGGCGCCGTAGCTGGAGATGAAGATGAACTCGACCTCGGGCGACAGGCCGACATCGTGCATGGCGCGGATGAGATCGGCGGCGAAGATGAACGAGCCCTTCAGCACCGAAATCACCAACAGATCGTGATAGTCGTGGCCGGCGATCTCCTTGGCGAGCTCAAGATTGCGCCGCGCGATGGCCGATGCCGAAAACAGGACTTCGATGTCCTTGCCGCGTACGATTGGCATTGCTGGTCTTCCCCGGTGATCGCCTATTGGGCGAAAGTGACCAAAACGGTCCTTACGCCGTTCTTAGGCACGTCGAGCCGGCTGGCAAAGCCGAATCTTTCGCCGGACGCCAGCGCGCGGCCGGATGTCCCCAACGTATAGCGGGTTGTGCTTCCGTCATTGCCGGTCACCCGGATTTCGAGCGGCGGCAGCTGCACCGGTTTCGCCCCGTCATTGGCGGCCTCGCCATCGACGAACAGCGCGGGGTTCGGTCCGGAAGCGTCAATGCGTGACGTGACACCTGATATGCTGAGCGCCGACGCCTGCGCGCCGGACAGGAACGGCGCCTGGCGCAACAGCGCGTGCCCGCCGGAAACCCAGAAGGCAGCCAGCGCGGCGCCGATGCCGGCGATCCAGAAGATCGGCCCGCCGCGCGAGGCTGGCGGCCGTTCCGCCGGGGCCTCGGGCTTGCGCAACATGTCCATGCCCTCGATGGGCGGTGTGACGATCGCGCGCGGCAGCGGCGAAACACTTTCCACGGCAGGGACGAGACGCGGCATCACCAAATAGTCGGCATCGACGATGTCGGCAGCCGAACCACGCATGAACCGGTCCGTAGCGGCAATTGCCGCCGGATCGGCCATGATTTCGCCGGAAACCGGGCGCGCGGTTCGATCGTCAGCCATCATGGCCCCAGCATTGCAGCACGTGTTCGCTTTTCGTTTCTTTTGCGTAAACACAAATGGTTAACGCTTCCCCACCGGAGCCCTCGTGACGAGCCTAAAGAGTCCAGGAATTAACCGCCGGTTAACCATGCCGGCCGATGGTCCTTACCCAGAACAGGCCGGCTCGCTGCCGTGCCGAATTTCAGGTCGCCGAAATTGATTCGTTTCGAAAATGTCGGCCTCCGCTATGGCATGGGTCCGGAAATCCTCCGCGACATCTCCCTGCACATCCCGGAGCGCTCCTTCCAGTTCCTCAGCGGGCCTTCGGGCGCCGGCAAGACGACCTTGCTGCGCCTGTTGTTCATGTCGCTGAAACCGACGCGCGGGCTGATCACCATCTTCGGCAAGGATCGCTCACGCATTTCGCGCACCGAGCTGCCGCATCTCAGACGTCGCATCGGCGTGGTCTTCCAAGACTTTCGCCTGCTCGACCACATGACCACCTACGAGAACGTCGCGCTGCCGCTGCGCGTGCGCGGGCGCGAGGAGGCGAGCTACCGCACCGATGTCACCGAGCTGTTGAAGTGGGTCGGGCTGGGCGAGCGCATGCATGTGCTGCCGCCGGTTCTGTCCGGCGGCGAGAAGCAGCGCGCGGCGATCGCTCGGGCGCTGATCGAGCAGCCGGAAATTCTGCTCGCCGACGAACCGACCGGCAATGTCGATCCGCCGCTGGCGCGACGCCTGCTGCGGCTGTTCATCGAGCTCAACCGTCTCGGCACCGCAGTGGTGATCGCCACCCACGATCTTGGCCTGATGGAACAGGTCGACGCGCGCCGCATGATCCTGGCCGGCGGAAGGCTGGACATCTATGACTGAACTGTCCGCCGAACATTTTGTGGAACGGGAGCAGGACGCCGAGGCGACCGAGGCAAAGCCGCGCGCCCAGCGCAGGATGGCGCCAATCGTGCCGGCGCAGAACATCGCCGGCCGGGCACTGGTACTGGTCATCGCCATCATGACCTTCCTGTCCTGCCTGACTTTCGGCGCGGTGACGCTGGTGCGCGACACAGCGTCCGTCTGGGAGAACCAGATTTCGCGCGAGGCGACCATCCAGATCAAGCCGGTCGACGGCCTCGACATGGAAGCAGCCCTTACCCAGGCCTCCCAGATCGCCGGCGAATTCCCCGGCGTCAAGGCGACCCGGATCATCGATCGCGAAGCGACCGCGCGGCTCCTTGAGCCCTGGCTGGGCTCGGGCCTCAACATCGACGAATTGCCGGTCCCGCGCCTGATCATCGTCACCATCGACGAGAACAGCCCGCCCGATTTCGCCGCCATACGCGCCGCGATCACCCCGAAACTGCCGAGCGCATCGCTCGACGATCACCGCACCTGGGTCGACCGGCTGGGGGCCATGGCCCGCACCACGGTGACCATCGGCATCGCCGTGCTGGCGCTGATGCTGTCGGCGACGGTGCTGACCGTGGTGTTCGCGACGCGGGGCGCCATGGCCGGCAACGGCCACATCATCGAGGTCCTGCATTTCGTCGGCGCCGAAGCACGCTTCATCGCGCGCGAATTCCGCCGGCATTTCCTGGTCACCGGCATGAAGGGAGCGGCGGCCGGCGGTGCCGCCGCAGTGCTCGTGTTCATCGTCTTTTCCTGGTGGTCGTCGCGCAATATGGCGACGCCGCAGGCTGATCAGGCGACCGCCCTGTTCGGCAATTTCGCCATCGGTTCGGCAGGCTATCTCGGTGTCGTGTTGATGGTGCTGGTGATCGGGGGACTGACGGCGGCAACCTCGCACGCCACCGTCGTCGCCTATCTCAGCGACATCGATGTCCGCCAACCGGATGCAGGCTAATTCATGTCCCCCAAAGTAGGAACCGGCTTGGGACAACGACATGGATAAAACAGGGTGATCACGGATGGAGAATTCACGTAACGCAAAGTGCGTCTTTTACCTACCCAAAGCCGCATTTCAGGATTAACTATATGGCGATGGACGCGCGGGATTCGACCGGTACGGCTGGGCAGATGCCAGTGGTGGTTGCCCGTTCGCATGACCGCCGCACTGTGAGCCGTCTAAGAGCCGCCTTGCGCCTGTCCGCTCTCTCCGTCCTCATCCTCGCAACTTTGTTTACCGGCGGTTTCGGTTGGTTCGCCAAAAAAGGCAGTCAACCCAACACCCCCGCCCA
>NZ_RZRU01000015.1 GCF_003997495.1 Mesorhizobium sp. M7A.F.Ca.US.008.03.1.1
CGCCGACAACTCCAGACATGCCAGCCCTTGGGCTGCAAAGGTCTATCAGGACGCCAGAAAGCGAGGGTGCAGACACCCTCATGCCGTTCGCATCCTTGCCAGAGCTTGGCTCAGAATCCTCTGGCGCACCTGGCAGGACGGTACACTCTACAATCCAGACAGACACCCCGCCGCAGCCGTCTTGCTCGCCAAAGGTTGACACAGGAAGTCTCATGGAACTGTCTCCTTGAGCCGGAATATCGCCCCTCGGGGCGTCGATCGCCACCCGAAACTTGCCTTCTTGCGGCGCATACCCAGATAGACTCCGATTTCGAGCCCAGGAGTCGCTCATGGCCGGCGAAAAAGTAAATCTCAGCGGGGCAAAAGAGACCTTGCTGATGACGCTCTACGGCAAGGCGCTGGAGAGCAGGTTGCCGGATTCGCTGCTCGGGGATCATTTCGCCGACGAGGCGGTTCGCAAGATCGACTATGATTTCTCCCGGCTCAAGGTTGACGACAATCTCGGCGTCGGCCTGGCGATCCGGGCAAAGACGCTGGACGTCCGCGTCGAGGACTTTCTCGCCAGAAATCCCGACGCCATCGTGCTGCATCTGGGCTGTGGGCTCGATACGCGCATCTTCCGTGTCGATCCCCCGCCAGGCGTGGACTGGTTCGATGTCGACTATCCCCAGGTTATCGAACTCAGGCGCAAGCTTTACCCGTTGCGCGACCATTACCACCTGATCGGTTCGTCGCTGACCGAACCGGATTGGCTGGCTGAAGTGCCGCGCAATCGCCCGGCCATCGTGGTGGCGGAAGGACTGACGCCCTATCTTCCAGCAGAAGAGGGGCCACGCCTGTTAGCGCGGCTCGTCTCGCATCTAGCCAGCGGCGAGCTGATGTTCGACGCCTACAGCCGTTTCGGCCTGAAGCTGCTTCGCCTCAATCCGACCATCAAGGCGACGGGCGCCGAGGTCCACTGGGCCATCGACGATCCGCACGAACTGGAGTTGGCGGTTCCGAAGTTGCGATTCGTTGAGGACATCTCGGCCTACAAGCTTGAACACGCCGCCCGTATGGGCTGGTCCGCGAAGCTGTTCATCCGGCTGTGGCGACATATTCCTGCATTGCGAAAGGTGGGCAGGCTTTTGCGCTATCGGTTTTGAGACGTCCTTTGTTTGGCGCAATTCCCGGGAGAAGGCGCCACGCTTTTCCCGGAAAACCGCTTCACACTTTCCCGGAATTGCTTCTAGCGCGTCTTGGCGGTCGCCAGCGCGCGTGAAAAAGCCGTGGCAAAACTCTCGCGGGAATCGGGGTCCAGGAACGATCCGATCGGCACGTTCTGGCCTTCGCCTTCCACCGTCATCCCTGTGATGCCGATCTCGGCGTGGCGGGCCACCGAAAACCGCGCCCAGAACGGATTGAAGCGATGCGCTTCCGATTTCCCCGAGGGGGCTGTCTTGCGGATGTCGAGGCTGGTGCGCGAGACCGAGACTTCTTCGCGTGCGCGAGCGGCACGATAGTTGACGCGAAAGGCGATGTAGACGGCGGCCACGTCGAGGCCGAAGAAGCCAAACACCGGCCAAGCGCCGCGCGACAGGAAAAACGCGCCTGTCACCAGCCAGCCGAACATCAGCGCCCCCATCAGCACGAAGAAGCCTGTCCGGCCCAGAGACCGGTGCGGGGTGAGTAGCGCCTGAAAGAATGGCTCGTCGGCCTGAAACGAGGCGTTTGTGTCGCTCATGAGGGGATATTATAGGAGGGAAATGGCAAGCCCCAAGTCCAAAGATTTTTCCCTGTCCAAAAAAGAGCTGTTGCCCGCACGACGCGATGGTTCGAACGCAAAGCCGCGCCCGCGGCCGGCGAGAAGCGCGTCACGCTACAGCCCGGCCGAAGTGAACGAGATATTCCGGCGCTTTTCCGTCCAGCGGCCCGAGCCGAAGGGGGAGCTCGAACATGTCAACGCCTTCACGCTGCTGGTCGCGGTGGTGCTGTCGGCGCAAGCGACGGATGCAGGGGTCAACAAGGCGACGCGGGCGCTGTTCAAGGCTGCCGATACGCCGCACAAGATGCTGGCGCTGGGGGAGGCAAGGGTCGGCGAATATATCCGCACCATCGGGCTGTGGCGCAACAAGGCGAAGAATGTGATTGCGCTGTCGCAGGCTCTGATCCGCGACCATGGCGGCGAGGTACCCCATAGTCGCGATGAATTGGTCAAGCTGCCCGGGGTCGGGCGCAAGACCGCCAATGTCGTGCTCAACATGGCATTCGGCCAGCACACGATGGCGGTCGACACACACATTCTCCGCATCGGCAACCGGCTTGGATTGGCGCCCGGCAAGACGCCGGAACAGGTCGAGCAGGGACTGTTGAAGATCATTCCGGACGAATATATGCGCCATGCACATCACTGGCTGATCCTGCATGGCCGCTACGTCTGCAAGGCGCGCAAGCCGGATTGCCCGGCCTGCGTCATCGCCGACATCTGCAAGGCCGAGGTCAAGACGACCGATGTGCCGGCTCCGCTGGTACCGATCGCACCGCTCGACCCTGTCGAAGAGGTTCAGGACCGAAACGGAACGACGGCGTAATTCAACTCTCCTCCACAAACACCTCTTCGCGCTTTTTCTTGACCGCCGGCAGGAAGACGATGACGAGCACGGCGAGCGCGATGAGCAGCAGGCTGGCGCTGATCGGTCTGGTCACGAAGGTGCTCGGGTCGCCGCGCGACAGGATCATGGCGCGGCGCAGGTTTTCCTCGAGCAGCGGGCCGAGCACGAAGCCGAGCAGCAGCGGTGCCGGTTCGCAGCGCAGCTTGGTCAGGAGATAGCCGAGGAAGCCGAAGAAGGCGACGGCGTAGAGGTCGTAGACGTTGCTGTTGACGCTGTAGACGCCGATCGAGCAGAACACCATGATGATCGGGAAAAGCACGTAATAGGGGATCGTCAGCAGCTTCACCCAAAGCCCGATCAGCGGCAGGTTGAGGACGATCAGCATCAGATTGCCGATCCACATCGAGGCGATGATGCCCCAAAACAGCGCCGGCTGTTCGGTCGCCACATTGGGGCCGGGCACGATGCCCTGGATGATCATCGCGCCGATCATCAGCGCCATGACCGGGTTGGCCGGAATCCCGAGCGTCAGCATCGGGATGAAGGACGTTTGCGCACCGGCATTGTTGGCCGATTCCGGCCCGGCGACGCCCTCGATAGCCCCCTTGCCGAACTCCTTCGGGTTTTTCGAGACGCGTTTTTCGACCGTGTAGGACGCAAAAGCCGCCAGGATCGCGCCGCCTCCCGGCAGGATGCCGAGAGCCGAACCGATGATCGTTCCGCGCACGATGGGCGCTGCCATGCGCCGAAAGTCCTCGCGGGTCGGCATAAGGCCGGTCACCTTGCGGATCATCACGGAGCGCTCATCCTCGTTTTCGAGGTTGCGCAGGATCTCGGCAACGCCGAAGACGCCGACCGCCACCGCAACGAAATTCAACCCGTCGGCATATTCCCGGATTCCAAGCGTGAAGCGCGGCGTGCCGGTGTAAATGTCGGTGCCGACAATGCCGAGCAGCAGGCCGAGCACGACCATGGCCAGCGCCTTGACGATCGAGCCGTGGGCGAGCGCGACGGACGAAACCAAGCCGACGATCATCAGCGAAAAATACTCGGCCGCGCCGAATTTCAGCGCTAGCGCCGTCAGCGGCGGGGCAAAGATGGCGACGAGGAACGTCGACACGGTGCCGGCAAAGAACGAGCCGATGGCCGCGATCGCGAGGGCCGCCCCGGCGCGGCCGTTCCTGGCCATCTGGTAGCCGTCGATCGCGGTGACGGCGGACGAGGATTCGCCGGGCATGTTGATGAGAATGGCGGTGGTCGAGCCGCCATATTGCGCACCGTAATAGATGCCGGCAAGCATGATGAGAGAGGAAACCGGGTCGCCGATCTGGAAGGTGATGGGCAAAAGCATGGCGATGGTCGCGGTGGCGCCGATGCCGGGCAGAACGCCGATCAGCGTGCCGAGAAGGACGCCGATCAGGCAGAAACCGAGGTTGGTCAGCGACGTCGCCGTTGAAAAGCCGAGCGCGAGGTTGTCGAGCAGATCCATGCTCATCGCCTCACGATACCAACCATGGGGCCAGCCACGGGCCGAAGCGGCGGAACGGCAGGCCGAGCGCGTAGCTGAAGACAAGGAACGCAAACAACGTCAGGCCGGCCGACAGCACGAGCGCGGTCAACGGCTTCATGCGGCGGCTGGCAAACGACGCGATCAGCGCCGTCAGGAAGATCGACGGGATGAATCCGAGGCCGCGCACCGTCAGGCCGAAGAAGATCGGAGCAGGCAGGATGAGCAGCATGCCGCGCCACGCAATATGCCCGATCGCTTCGCCCTCGACGCGTACGGCCTGGACGAGAATGACGGCGCCAAGCAGGATCAGCACGATCGCCAGGACCAGCGGAAAATAGCCTGGACCCATGCGCAACGCGGTGCCGATCTCGAGGCCGAGCGATTGCAGCGCGAACCATGCGCCGAAACCGATGAACAGGGCGGCGCACAGGCCGTTGGCCCTGTCGATCGCGAAAGGTTTCATGATGGTTCTCCCAAGCCCGCAGTGGGTAGCGGATGCCGAGCGGACAGGGGCGCTGGCGGCGCCCCTATTCAAACCTCAGTCGGCGTACTGACCGGCGGCTTCGATGATCGGCTTCCAGCGCGCGATCTCGCTTTCCAGCTTGGCCTTCAGTGCGGCGGGCGTCGCATCGGCCTCGGTCGACGGCTTGGTGCCGAGTTCGGCGAAGCGGGCCGCGACGTTCTGATCCTTCAGCGCGGCCTGCAGCGATTTCGACAGGCGTTCGGTGATCCCGGCCGGCGTGCCCTTGGGTGCATATAGGCCGTGCCAGATGCCCACCTGCACTTCGGGAAGGCCGCCTTCCACCGTCGTCGGCACGTTTTTAAGTACATCGAGGCGCTCCGGCGAGGTGACGGCATAGGCCTTGATAGTGCCGCCCTGGATCTGCTTGGTGGTGTTGGTCGTTTGGTCGCACATGATGTCGACCTGGCCGCCGA
Organism: Mesorhizobium sp. M7A.F.Ca.US.008.03.1.1; assembly: GCF_003997495.1. Taxonomy (GTDB): domain Bacteria; phylum Pseudomonadota; class Alphaproteobacteria; order Rhizobiales; family Rhizobiaceae; genus Mesorhizobium. The sequence goes on from NZ_RZRU01000015.1 coordinate 5,038, forward strand.
GGAGATCGGTCATGGCCGGGCCGGTGCCCTTGTAGGGTACGGTGACCAGCGGCGTCTTGATGGCGCTCATGAACAGCATGCCGCACAGATGCGATGCCGCACCGATGCCAGCATTGGCGACGGTTATGGAATCCTTGTTGGCCTTGGCGTACTCCACCAACCCCTTGAGATCGGTCGGCTCCAGGTCCTTGCGACCGACGATGGTCATCGGCACCTCGGTGACGAGGCCGACATATTCGAAGGCGTTCAGGGTGTCGTAGGCGAGCTTTCTGTACAGCGTCGCACTTGTCGCCATGCCTATATGATGGAGCAGCAGCGTATAGCCATCAGGCTCGGCGTTGGCGACGCGGCCGGCACCCAGCGTGCCGCCCGCGCCGCCGACATTCTCGACGATGACCTGCTGGCCGAGATCCTTCGACATGGCTTCGGCGACGAGGCGCGTGACCGTGTCGGTCGGGCCGCCGGCCGCAAACGGCACCACAACGGTGATGGTGCGTTCAGGGTAGGTCTGCGCGCCAGCAGTGAACCCATAAAGCGTGACGGCCGCGGCAGCAGCCAGAGTGGCGACAAATCTTCTCATCGTGATCTCCTCCCGGGATGAATCTTTAACCGCTGTGCGGAACTCCTCTCAACACCGGCTGCGCATGAAGCAACAACTAGGGCAAGCTAACAAATAGCAACTGGGCTCAAAACGGCAAACTGCCGATATCCGCAAACATCCGCACTCAATGGATGGAAGATGTCGAGATGGAAGATCTCGGAGGATGATCGCCACCCTAGTAGCCGTAGCCGCGCGCCATCGCCGCGGCGAAGACCGGGATGAGCAGGAAGATGAAAGCTTCGGCGCGGATGTAGGTCTTCACGGACGCAAGCTCGGTCGCCGGTACCTGGAACGAGGCATTGCCGCTCGCCTGCCTGTTCCAGGATATGAAGCGGACGGTTGGAATGATCGACAGCAGGCCGACAGCGCCGAACGCCGCTATCTTGGCCCAGAACACCCAGTTGTAGACGTAGAATTCCCAGCCCTTGAGGCCATAGAAGACGCGGCCGATGCCGACGACGATGATCAGTGCGGCGATGACGCCGTAATGGCGGTCGATGCCGGCGAGCCTCTTGAGCGTCGCAGCACCCAGGTCGCCGCGGATCAGGACGAATTCGGCGCCGATGATCCCCGCCAGCGAAAACACCAGCAGATGATGGAAGATCGCAAGCACAAGATCGGTGGTGTCCATGCTCTTTCCCCGGGTTTGACGGCACCAATGCGCGCCTGAAAAAGGTCGCGCTGGCAGGTGTTGAATCAGCCTGCCGTGGAAAATAACACCGTCGCGCAAAATTCCCATAGCGCGCCTGGATGATGGGCCGTGTTGCCCTGGCCCCTTGCGCCGCACCGGCGATTTGCTAAGCGCTGACGATCCGTGCGAGGCAGATCCCATGAACAATCCGCAAGCGACCAGTGCTCCTGTCATCGAAACGAAGCGAACCATCCTGCGGGCACACCGGCTGGACGATTTCGACACCTATGCCGCGATGTGGACCGATCCCGTCGTCACCCGCTTCATCGGCGGCAAGCCGCGCACGCGCGAAGAAAGCTGGATGCGCTTCCTGCGTCACGCCGGCCTGTGGTCGTTGCTCGGCTATGGCTTCTGGGCGATCGAGGAGAAGGCGACCGGGCGCTTCATCGGCGAGGCCGGGTTTCACGATCTGAAGCGCGACATGGAACCATCGATCGAAGGCATTCCCGAGGCCGGGTGGGCGCTGGTTCCGGCCGTGCACGGGGCGGGCTTCGCCACCGAGGTGGTTGGCCGCGTCCTGGCGTGGGGCGAAGTGATTTTCGGGCGCGAGAAGACCGTCTGCATCATCGATCCGGAAAACGGCGCTTCTCTGAGGGTGGCTGCCAAGTGCGGTTACCGGGAAGTGGTAAAGACCACCTATCACGACGCTCCGACCATCCTGCTGGCGCGGTGACCTGGGTGGCGCGGTTGACCGCTGCCGGCGCCGGCATGATGGCGCCTGTCGCCAGCAATGACGACGAGGCGGGCCGCGCCAAGAACCGCCGTGTGGTTCTGGTCAAGTTGAACTGAGCGAGCCTTCCCAACCAGGACGCATTCTACGGCATGGCGTCCGCTGCCAGGCTTGCCTGCTCGAGCATTGAGGCGTCCTCGCCGAAGGCGCGGGTGGCGCGGGCCGCCGCCTCGAGCAGCGGACGCCTCATGCGCTGCAGAAATGCCGCGTCGACGCGCGTGCTTGGTCCAGCCAGGGTCAAGGCGCCGAGCAGGACGCCCCCCGGCCCGAACACCGGCGCCGACACGCCCCCCGTCTCGGGGTCGCGGTCGCCGACGGCGAGACAGTTGCAGGTCTTGCGGATGGTCTCGTAGGGTTCGCCCTGCTGGCCCGAAAACGCCGCGAGCACGCGGCCGCCCGAGCCGAGCAGCAAAGGCAATACGTCGCCTTCGCGTATCGTGTAGCGGACCGGGTGCTTGGATTCGACGCGGTAAAGACAGGTGCGCACGTCACCAGAGCGAACGTAGAAGGCAACGCTCTCCCAGCTTCGCTCGGAAAGATCGCGCATGATCGGCAGCAGGATATCGACCGCCACGACCGAACGCTGGTAGAGCGCACCGAGCCGAAAGGTCGCGGGTCCGACGCGGTAGCGCCCATTGTCGAGGCGCTCGAGCAAGCGTCCGCGCAAAAGGGAATTCGCAAGCCGCAGGATGGTGCTCTTGTAGAGGTCGGTGCGCGCCGCGATTTCGGCCAGGCTGAGCGACCGGTCATCCGTGGTGAAGGCATCGAGGATGGCAATCGCCCGATCGAGTGCCGCAACACCTTCGGTGGACGAGCGGTCGATTTTCGCATCTGCCGGTTTGCTTGGCGAGTCCATGGCGGGTCCGGTTTGAAGAAAGCCGAGCGACGCGACTGTGTCGCGCCGCCAAATCGTTCTGTCCAGTAGAATATCGTTTCCGTTGACAGAACTCCGTAACATCTGCTTGAAATCGATGACGGGTCTGGATGCAGGCGCGTTTTGGCGGGCACCGGAGGAGGTGTCGTGATTTGGAGGAATCCCATGCTGAACAGACGCAGGTTTTTGATGAGCACCGCAGCCGTGGGTGCCGGGCTGATGACGTCGCATCTTTCTCCCGCTTTCGCCGAAGGTGCGCCCCAGATACAGCTCTTCGTGCCTGCCGCACCGGGTGGTGGCTGGGACCAGACGGCGCGCACGATTGATCAGGTGCTGCGCAGTGAAAAGCTCATCTCGGGCTCGCAGATCACCAATGTCGGCGGCGCCGGCGGCACTGTCGGGCTGCCGCAATTCATCAGCCAGTGGAACGGCAAAGGCAATTCCCTGATGGTTGCCGGCATGGTCATGGTTGGCGCCATCATTGCCAACAAGGCCGCGAACAACCTGACGCAAGTCACCCCGATCGCCCGCCTCACCGGCGAGTTCGAGGCGTTGGTCGTGCCGGCGGAGTCACCGTTCAAGACGGCCGCTGATTTCGTCGCCGCGCTCAAGGCCGATCCGACAAAGGTTCCTGTCGCTGGCGGCTCCGCAGGCGGTTCCGATCACATCCTGTTCGGCTTGATTGCCAAGACCGTCGGCGTGCCGGCGACAAACCTGTCCTACGTGCCGTTCGCCGGCGGCGGCGAGGCGTTGTCGGCGCTGCTCGGCAACCAGGTCGCGGCCGGCATCTCCGGCTTTGGCGAGTTCTCCGAGCAGGTCAAGGCGGGCGCGCTGCGGCTGCTCGCCATCTCGGCAGACAAGCGCCAGGACGGCATCGATGCGCCGACGCTGAAGGAGGCCGGCATCGATGTCGAGCTGTTCAACTGGCGCGGCGTCTTCGCACCGCCGGGCATTTCCGACGCCGACAAGGCGGCGATGGTCAAAATGATCGAGACCATGGCCAAGAGCGATGCATGGACAACCGAGTGCAAAAACCGCAACTGGACGCCCATCCTTTTGACTGGCGACGACTACGCAAAATTCCTTACCGAGGACACGGCCCGCATCACCGCGATCCTCAAGGATCTCGGCCTCGCCTGATGTCTTCAGGGGGCGGTTAGAGTGCCGCCCCTTCCCATCTCGCCTGCCGCATGGACATATGATTGATGCGGCGAATGCGGCCGGCTGCAGGATGCCGGCCACCTTGGGAGGACACCGATGAGCACCAGCGACCAGCAGGCGGCGCCGTCGCGCCTTGCCGTGCCGGAATTGTTGATCGGCATCGGGCTTCTGGCCTGCGCCGGGGCCGTAGCCTGGCAGACCTTGGCGATCCCGGTGTCGCCGCTCTATTCCAAGGTCGGGCCGACCGTCTTTCCCTATATCACCATGACCGGCATGATCGTGCTTTCGCTGCTGCTCATCGTCGCCGCACTGCGCGGCGGCTGGCAGCCGGAGGAAGAAAAGGAAACGCCGACCGACTGGAAGGCGATGGGCATCGTCGTTGCCGGACTGGTGGCGAACCTGGTGCTGATCCAGCCGCTCGGCTTCACCGCCGCCTCGGTCGTTATGTTCGTTCTGGTCTGCTACGGCTTCGGCAGCAAGCGCACGCTGCGTGACGCAGTGCTCGGTCTGATCCTGGCGCTGGCCGCCTATTTCGGCTTCGCCAGGGCGCTTGGCGTCAACATCGGTGCTGGCTTCCTCGAGAACCAGCTGAACACGGTCATCGATGCGCTCATCACCATGTTGAGGGGCTGACGCCATGGAAACGCTCGGACATCTCGCACATGGCTTCTCGGTTGCCTTCACACCGGTCAACCTTCTGTGGTGCCTGCTTGGCACCACGCTTGGCACCGCCATCGGTGTGCTGCCCGGTCTTGGGCCGGCGCTGACCATCGCGCTGCTTTTGCCGATCACCTATCAGGTGGCGCCGGAGGCATCCTTCATCCTGTTCGCCGGCATCTACTACGGCGCCATGTATGGTGGTTCGACGACGTCGATCCTGCTCAACACGCCCGGCGAAAGCGCCACCATCGTCACTGCGCTGGAAGGCAACAGGATGGCGCGTTCGGGCCGTGGCGGTGCGGCACTCGCCACATCGGCGATCGGCTCTTTCGTTGCCGGCACCATCGGCACGATGGGCGTCGCTTTCCTGGCGCCGGTGGTGGTCAAGTTCGCGCTGGCCTTCGGGCCGGCCGAATATTTCTCGCTGATGGTGCTGGCCTTCATCACCGTTTCGGCGGTGCTCGGCTCCTCGTCCGTGCGCGGCCTGACCAGCCTGTTCGCAGGCTTCGTCATCGGCATGATCGGCGTCGACCTGCAGACCGGCCAGCCGCGCTTCACCTTCGGCATGACCGAACTGCTCGACGGCGTCGACGTCATCATCGCCGCCGTTGGCCTGTTTGCCGTCGGCGAAACGCTGTACATGGCCTCGCGCCGCTATGCCGGCAAGGACGAGATCGTGCCGCTGAAGGGCTCGCTCTACATGACTGCGGCCGAGTGGGGGCGTTCGTGGAAACCCTGGCTGCGCGGCGCCGCGATCGGCTTCCCGATCGGCGCCATGCCGGCCGGCGGCGCCGAAATCCCGACCTTCCTGTCCTATGCCATCGAAAAGAAGCTGTCGAAGCACAAGGAGGAGTTCGGCACCGTCGGCGCCATCGAGGGCGTTGCCGGCCCGGAAGCCGCCAACAATGCGTCCGCAGCCGGCGTGCTGGTGCCGATGCTGACGCTTGGCCTGCCGACCTCGGCGACGGCGGCGATCATGCTGTCGGCGTTCCAGAGCTACGGCATAAACCCCGGACCGCTGCTTCTGACGACCCAGGGCGACCTCGTCTGGGGATTGATCGCCAGCCTGTTCATCGCCAACGTCATCCTGGTCATCCTCAATCTGCCGCTGATCGGCCTGTGGGTGCGGCTGCTGAAAATCCCGGCACCGCAGCTCTATGCCGGCATTCTGGTGTTCGCCACGGTCGGCACCTATGGCATTTCGCAATCGCCCATCGACCTCGTCATCCTCTATCTCCTGGGGGCCGCCGGTTTCCTGATGCGGCGGTTCGATTTCCCGACCGCGCCTGTCATCATCGGTATGATCCTTGGGCCGCTCGCCGAAACCCAGTTCCGCCGGGCGATGACCATCTCGAATGGCGATTGGTCGGTGTTTTACACCCACAAGCTGTCGCTGACGCTGCTGACGCTCGCCTTCATCGGCCTCGCCGGCCCGCATATCTGGGCCTTCATCGAGCATCGGCGTCGGCGCGGGCCGGAGCATGTGCCCGGCGATGCCTGATCGACCCATGATGCCATGACCCAACTGCTTTCCGGTATCCGCGTCCTCGACCTGACCAATGTGCTGGCCGGTCCCTACTGTGCCTATCAGCTGGCGCTGCTTGGCGCCGACGTGATCAAAGTCGAGGCGCCGCAAGGCGGTGACCTGGCGCGCCAGCTCGGCGGCTCGCCAAAGCTGAACAGCGCCGGCATGGGAGCCTCGTTCCTGGCGCAGAACGCCGGCAAACGGTCGGTTGTGCTCGACCTCAAGAAGCAAGCCGATCGCGAGCGCTTTTTCGATCTGGTGGCCAGCGCCGACGCTCTGGTCGAGAATTTCCGCCCCGGCGTGATGGATCGGCTGGGGCTTGGCTACGAGGCGCTGAAGACGGTCCGTCCGGGCCTCGTCTACTGCGCGATATCGGGTTTCGGCCAGACCGGGCCAATGCGCGACAATCCCGCCTATGACCAGATCATCCAGGGCCTGTCTGGGATCATGAGCATCACCGGCACACCGGAAACGGCGCCGCTGCGGGTCGGCTATCCCGTCGCCGACACGCTTGGCGGACTGGTCGGTGCGTTCGCCATCACCTCGGCGCTGGTGCGGCAGAAGACGAGCGGCGAGGGTGCCTTTCTCGACGTCTCGATGCTCGAATGCACGCTTTCCGCACTTGGCTGGCCGGTTTCCAACTATCTGACCGCAGGTATCGACCCCAAGCCGATGGGCAATGAGAATATGACGGCGGCACCCTCCGGTGCGTTTCGCACCGGCGACGGGCTCATCAACATCGCCGCCAACAAGCAGGAGCAGTTCGTGGCGCTGTGCCGGCTGATCGGCCGGCCGGAACTGGCTTCCGATGTGCGCTTTGCCGAGCGCGAGACGCGCAAGCGCAACCGTGCGGCGCTTAAAGTCGAGATCGAGGACGCCCTGGCGGGCGCGCCGGCTGCGGCCTGGGAAGAGATGCTCAATCGCGCCGGCGTGCCTGCCGGCAGGGTGCTGACGATCCCGCAAGTGCTGGCCGAGCCGCAAGTCCTCGAACGCCAGGTGACCGCGAATTTCGACGATGTGGCTGGCATGGACAAGCCGCTGACCGTTCTGCGCGGCGGCTTCATGGTCGATGGCGAGGTGCCCTTGCCGACAAAGCCGCCGCCGGCGCTCGGCGAACATATGGGCGAGGTGTTCGCCGACCTGCCACCCCGCGCCAAGACAAAGGCACGCGCATGAGCGGCACGGAGAAGAAGACGGGCCGTGAGCGTGGCGAGGAATGGTGGCAGACCGACATCATCGAGATGCGGCCTGGTGTCATCCGGCTGCGCGGCTACGAGATCCGGGATCTGATCGGCCGCGTCAGCTTCCCGGCTGTCATCTGGTTGATGCTGCGCGGTGAACTGCCCAGCGAGGATCAGGCAGAGTTGCTCGGCATTGCCTTGGCTGCCGCCGTCGACCACGGACCGCAGGCGCCATCGATCGCCATCGCGCGTATGGCTGCAACCTGCGGCGTCGGTATCAACAGCGCCATGGCCTCGGCCATCAACGTTCTCGGCGACGTGCATGGAGGCGCCGGCGAGCAGGCACTTTCCTTCTATGGCGACATTGCCGTGGCGATCGATGCCGGGATGACGCTGAATGAAGCGGTCTCGGCGCGGCTCGACCGGTTCTTCGCCGAGGAGAAGGGCTATGTGCCGGGGCTCGGACATCGCTTCCATCCCGTCGACCCGCGCGCGCCGCGTCTGCTGGAACTGACCCGCGAATTTGCCGCACGGGGTGCCGTCAATGGACGTTTCGCCGACATCGCCGATGCGATCGAGGCGGATGTCGCGCGGCGCAAGGGGAAAAAAATACCGCTCAACATCGATGGCGCCACCGCCGTCATCTATGGCGAACTCGGTTTTCCGCCGCCGCTGACGCGCGGGCTTTTCGTGCTGTCGCGCTCGGTCGGCATCCTGGCGCATGCCTGGGAGCAGTCGCAGCAGGCCGAGCGAAACAAGGGGCCGCTGCCGCGCGAGTGGCTGTGGGCCTATACCGGCACGCCGGTGCGGCCGTTTCCCGAAAGCGATGACCCCGGCGAGTGAGGTTTTATGCCTGGTCCACCTGCAAAGGCTGAGGGATCTTCAGCGTCTTCACCAACGTTGAAAGATCTGGCTCGTCGATGAGCATGGCCGCGTCGGCTGGCGCCAGCCAGGCGCGCTGGCGTCGTTTGGCTTCCTGCCAGTCGGCCAGTTCCTCCGTTACCTCGAGCAGATAGACGATGACGTCGACGCGGACAAAGCGATTGGCCAGCCGCTTCCAGTAGGAATAGGTGCCCGCCGGCTGTTTCAGCGTCTTGCCGAGCACGCCGGCTTCTTCCTGCGCCTCGATGGTGGCCGCCTTGCGTCCGCTCTTGCCCTTCATCGGCCAGCCCTTGGGGACGATGAAGCGCCTGGTGGTACGCGACGTGACCAGCATAACCTCGATGTCGCCGTGCGCGGTCAGACGAAAGGGAATAGCCGCCACCTGGCGGATTCTCTCGCCCTTCTTTGCCTTGCGTACGGCCTTCTTCTTGGTGGCTGCCATTCGTCAATCCAGTCGATGCAATGCCGCATAGCGCGACAGTGCGTCGTTGCAAAACCAAAACTTTCGCATGTGCCGGAAGACACTCGAAATACCTAAGTCGGCTAATAAACGAAAAAGGCCTTGATGTCAGCGGCAATTGCTCACGGCGGTGGTGCCGATTATCTGGGTCTGGCAGCTTGGCTTGAGCTGCTGCACGACCGGTGGCGGTTGCTGAACAATCTGGCGGTCCTGGGCGCGGTACTGCTGCTGTTGCTGCTGATATTGCTGCCGCTGTATCCTGTTTTGCAGGATTTGCAGGTCGTTCTGCCGGATCAGCGCATTGTTGCCGGTAGCGGAATTGAGCGCTTGCGCAGAAGCCGGCAGGCAAACGCCCGCCAGCACTGCGGCCAGCATTGCCACTGTGAAGATCGTTGATGGCCGAAGTGCCGACATCCGCTCATTCCCGCGCAAAAACTCTGTCCACTGATATAGGACGTTTGCGCGGCGATGCCATGGCCAGCGGGTCGATCGACCAGATCTGTCTGTCACGGCTGAGGGCAGCTTCCGCTTCGGCGGAGAATCTGCCTGGCAGCCCCGCATTGCACTTGACGGAAGCCGTCGATTCGCCGCTCTATCGGGTCGGCGCCGGCCTTGAGCCGAATGGCGTCAATGGCGTCGGCATGTCCGTCAGATATAATGGCGCCTTCGGAAACGCGATCAGCGCATCTCTCAAGGTCAGCTTCCAGCTGGCCCGAGGCGGAGCCGGGCGGGAGGGATCTTGATGAGGAAGTACGCGTATTTCGTGGCGATGCTGGGTGTTGCCTGCACCCTCGGTGTGCCGGCCGTGGCGGCGCAAACCAAGAGCGACAAGGCGGTCGCGGCACCGGCTGCCACCGGCGCGCCGCAGTTGCCCGGCGGCGCGTCGGCACTGTCCGAAACCCACGGCGACTGGACGGTCAATTGCCAGATATCGGGCACGGCCAAGACCTGCAGCCTGTCGCATCAGCAATTCAACAAGCAAAACAATCAGCGGCTGCTGGCGATCGAGCTGTCGAGCAAGACCGGCGAGGATGCGACGGGAACGCTTGCGCTGCCGTTCGGCCTGGCGCTGGCCAAGGGAGTGAGCCTGACCATCGACGATCAGAAGCTTGACGGCAGCCTGGCGTTCAACACCTGCCAGGTCGTCGGCTGTCTGGTTCCGGTGGTGTTCGATGCGACTGTCACGCCGCTGCTGAAATCAGGCACCACACTGAAGATCGACGCTTTCGCGGCAGACACCGGACAAGCGGTGAGCTTTTCCATTCCGCTCAACGGCTTCGCCGGCGCGCTTGCCCGGACCGCCGAGCTTTTGACCAATTGATTTAGAGCCGCAGGACTTGAAGCGCGCCTGAATGCCGTCTCGCGGCAGGGCGGTGCGTTACTGCAGCAGAACGTCTTTCAACTCAAACGACGATCGTTTTAAGTCTTTCGGCGATCAGGGCGGCGAGCCGCGCCGCCACATCGTCCTTGCTCATCTCCGGCCATTCCTCGACACTGGCCTTTGACACGATCCGCACCCGGTTGCGATCGCCGCCCATCACGCCCGAAAAACCGACGCCGCTTCCCTGCGACACGTCGTTGGCAACGATGAGATCGGCGCCTTTCTTCTTGAGCTTGGCCTCGGCGTTGGGCAGGAGATCCTGTGTCTCGGCGGCGAAGCCGATAACCAGGCCGGGTCGCTGGCTGTGATGGCCGACGCCGGCGAGGATGTCGGGATTCTCGACCATGCGCAGCACCGGCGGCCCTTCGCCCACGACCTTCTTGATCTTCTCACCGGCTGAATTCTCGGTTCGCCAGTCGGCCACGGCGGCGACGAACACTGCCGCGTCTGCGGGCAGGAGCTGTTCCACCGCGTCGCGCATCTCTTGCGCACGTTCGACATGGATGGTCTTCACGCCTGCCGGATCGGCGATGCCGACAGGGCCGGAGACGAGGTGCACATCGGCGCCGAGCCTGGCCAGTGCCGCGGCGATGGCATGGCCCTGCTTGCCGGACGAACGGTTGGCGATGTAGCGCACCGGGTCGATCGGCTCATGGGTCGGGCCGGAGGTGACGATGATCTTGCGCCCCGACAGCGGCCTGGGGCCGACATCGAGCAGCGCCTCGATCGCAGCAACGATCTGCAGCGGTTCGGCCATGCGGCCTTCGCCCGCTTCATTGCTTTCGGCCATCTCGCCCTTGGCCGGACCGACGAAGGTGACGCCGTCCTTCTGCAGCGTCACGCGGTTGCGGCGGGTGGCCGGATGCGCCCACATTCTGGGGTTCATGGCCGGCGCCATCAGCACCGGCTTGTCGGTGGCGATGAGCACGGTGGAGGCCAGATCGTTGGCGTGGCCGTTTGCGAGCTTCGCCATCAGGTCGGCGGTGGCGGGCGCCACAACCAGCAGATCGGCCTCGCGCGACAGCCTGATATGGCCGACATCGTGCTCGTCATTGCGGTCGAACAGCTCGGTAAAGACATGGTCGGCGGAGAGCGCGCCGACCGACAGCGTGGTGACGAATTCCTGCGCGGCTGATGTCATGACCACCCGAACCGCAGCCTCGCGCTCGCGCAGCCGGCGGATCAGGTCGAGCGCCTTGTAGGCGGCGATACCGCCGCCGATGATGAGCAGGATGCGCTTGTCGGAGAGGGGCATGCCCGAGACCAGTTCCTGTCGTTCTGGCCTCCGTCCGAGCGCCAAGATTTCGTCACGTGAAGTCTTCAGCCGCCACGCTCCATCCTCGATCTTGTTTGGGATTGCCAAGTCACGCAAGGCATCCCGCACTTCCTGCTCCATCGAAACGCCACGCGCGGCAGCGCGCTCGCGAAGCACCTGCTTCACGCTGTCGTCAAGATTGCGGACTGTTATTGTGCCCATGGGCTGCTCCTTGCTCTAACATAGGCAACGAACACAATGCATGCAATGACAGCAATGCCGTCATTGCTGTCGCTCAGATCAGCTTCCAGGCGATATAGACGAGCGTCAACGCAATCACCCAGAGCGCCCAGCGGCCGGAGCGGCTGTAGCGCGCCTCGGCTTTGCCGATGGCGTGGGCGGTGGTTTCGTCGAAGCGCAGGCCGTGCTCCGCCATCAGGTCGATCTCGCGCGACAGCCGGTCGGTGCGCGCCGCAAGCTCGGGCACCTGGCGGGCCAGTGTCAGCAGCGCCTTGGCGCCATCGCGCGCATCGATCATCATGCCACGCGGTCCAAGATTGCCTGATATCCAGTCGCCGACCACCGGCTCGGCCGTCTTCCACATGTTGAAGGCCGGGTCGAGCGTGCGCGCCACGCCCTCGACCACGACCATGGTCTTCTGCAGCAGGATCAATTCGGGCCGCGTCGCCATGTCGAAGAGCTCGGTGACCTCGAACAGCAGGGTCAGAAGCTTGGCCATCGAGATGGTCTCGGCCGGCTGGCCATGGATCGGTTCGCCGATAGCCCTAATCGCCTGCGCGAAGGCCGCGACATTGTGCTGGCGCGGCACATAGCCGGCCTCGAAATGCACTTCGGCGACGCGCAGATAGTCGCGCGTGATGAAGCCGTAGAGGATTTCGGCGAGGAAACGGCGCTCCTTCTTACCGAGACGTCCGGCAATGCCGAGATCGACGGCGACGATCGTGCCGTTTGCCTCGACGAAGAGGTTGCCCGGGTGCATGTCGGCATGGAAGAAGCCGTCGCGCAGCGTGTGGCGCAGGAACGACTGGATGAGGTTGGCGGCGATCGCCTTCAGATCGTGGCCGGCAGCATCCAGGCCGGCAATGTCGTTCATCTTGACGCCGTCGACCCATTCCATGGTCAACACGTCGCGGCCGGTGCGCTCCCAGTCGACGGACGGCACGCGAAAGCCGGGGTCATCCCTGGTGCTTTCGCCGAGTTCCGAGAGAGCCGCCGCCTCGAGGCGAAGATCCATCTCGATCTTGGTGGTCTGCGCCAGCGTCTGGGTGACCTCGACCGGCCGCAGCCGGCGTGACGACGGGATGTATTTTTCCTGCAGGCGGGCGGCGAGGAAATAGCTTTCGAGATCCTGGAAGAAGCGGCGGCGCACGCCGGGACGGATCACCTTGACCGCAACCTTGGTGGCAACGCCGTCATGCATGGCATCGGCGGCATGGACCTGGGCGATGGAGGCGGCTGCGACCGGATCGCCGAATTGCGTATAGAGATCGCCGACCTTGCGCCCGAGCGAAGCCTCGATGGCCGCGATGGCTTCAGCCCTGGGGAAGGTGTGCATCTTGTCCTGCAACATGGCGAGATCGAGCGCCATGTCGTTGCCGACGACGTCGGGCCGTGTCGCCAGGAACTGGCCGAGCTTTACATAAGATGGACCGAGCCGGACGACCGCCTTTGCCAGCCGGTCGCTGCGCTCATAGGCCAGCGCGCGGCGGCGGGTGAACAGCCGCGCCATCCGCCAGCCGAATTTCGGCAGGCCGGACAGTTCCTCACCGGGCAAGGCGGCGACGACACCCTCGCGGACCAGCACCCAGCCGGCCCTTACGAGCCGGAATCCTGCACTGACATTGCTCATGGCAGCGCCAATCCTGCCGGCTCTTTGAACCGGCATAGCACGCGTCGATTGTGAGAAATGCGGTCCGGCCTCAAAGCTTCCAGCCCGAATGAAGTGCTGCAATACCGCCGGAATAGTTGCGGAAGGAAACGCGGTCGAAGCCGGCGTGGGAAATCATCGTCGCGAAATTCTGCTGATTGGGAAACCTGGCGATCGATTCGACCAGATAGGAATAGGGTTCGCCGTCGCCAGTGACCATCTTGCCGATCTTGGGGATGGCGTTGAACGACCAGGCTTCGTAGGCCTTGTCGAGCAGCGGCATCTCGACCTCGGAAAACTCCAGGCACAGGAAGCGCCCGCCGGGCTTCAGCACGCGAAACGCTTCGCCCAAGGCCACCTCGATGCGCGGGACGTTGCGGATGCCGAAAGCGATGGTGTAGGCATCGAATGTGGCGTCGGCAAAGGGCAGTTCCTCGGCGTTGGCCTCGACGAAATCGGTGTTGCCGGACAGGCCTTTCTTTTCGGCCCGGTCGCGGCCGACAGCCAGCATCGAGCCATTGATGTCGAGCACGGTGGCTTGGGCATTGCCGTGGCTGGCATCGACGATGCGGAAGGCGATGTCGCCGGTGCCGCCGGCAACGTCCAGCACGCGCCAGCCGAGCCTTTTTGGAGGATTGAGCCAGGTGACCATGGCGTCCTTCCACAGCCGGTGCAGGCCGGCCGACATCAGATCGTTCATCAGGTCGTAACGGTTGGCGACCTTGTGGAAAACATCGTTGACCAGGGACTGCTTGTCGCCAGCCCCTACACGCTTGAAACCATAGGAGGTTTCCATGCCGCCCGCGGCCGTGGTTCTCTCAACTGACATTTTTTTGATCCGTCATAAAACCGGCGGGACCATAGCCGATCGATGGTGCGGGCGCTATTGTTTAAGGCGCGGTGTTCAGCCGCGCTTCCAGGTGGCGGGTTTCGAGACCTGGACGGACCGACGGGATGATTGAATGCCTTTGAAAGCGGAACTGCACTGCCACATCGAAGGGGCAGCGGCGCCCGAACTCGTCATCCGCCAGGCGCAGAAATACGGCAAGGACACCTCGCCCTATATCCAGAACGGTTCCTTCGTCTGGCACGATTTCACATCGTTCCTTGCCGCTTACGATTTTTCCGCCGATCTGTTCCGGACCGAGGAGGACTATGCGCGGCTGGCCGACCATTATCTGACCAGTCTCGCTCGCGATGGCGCCATCTATTCCGAGGTGTTCACCTCGCCGGACCACGCGAAAAAGGCCGGCCTGTCGCCGAAAGCCTATACCGATGCGCTCGGCGAAGGCATGGCCCGCGCAAAGGCCAAGACCGGCATCGAGGGCCGCATGATCGTCACCGGCGTGCGCCATGTCGGCGTCGAGTCGATCGAGCAGGCGGCGCGTTTCGCGGCGCGCTGCGGGCATCCGCTGGTCACCGGTTTCGGCGTCGCCGGTGATGAGCGCATCGGCGATATGGAGGACTATGTCAGGGCTTTCGAGATCGCCCGTGAGGCGGGGCTCGGCATCACCATCCATGCCGGCGAACTGACGGGCTGGGAGACGGTCCAGGCGGCGCTCGATCATATCCGTCCGTCCCGCATCGGCCATGGCGTTCGCGCCATCGAGAACCCGGACCTCGTCCGGCGCATCGCCGACGAGGGCGTCGTGCTGGAATGCTGCCCCGGTTCCAACATCGCGCTCAAGGTGTTCGACAGTTTCGCCGATCATCCGTTTCCGGCCCTGCAGGCGGCCGGCTGCAAGGTGACGCTCAATTCCGACGATCCGCCCTATTTCTGGACCTCGCTGAAGCGCGAATACGACATTGCCGCCGAGCATTTCTCGATGAACGAAAAGGCGCTGGCCGCCGTCACCAGAACGGCCATCGAGGCCGCTTTTGTCGACAAAAAGACCAAGACGGCTCTTCTTGCCCGGTTGAACGGAGCGGCGCGCTGATTTCCGCCGACAAAGCTGTGGTCGGTGCGGGCCAAGCGGTTCCTTGGCCGGCGCATTGCCGCTAGGGTTCGCCCAGGCAGCTTGAAGCGCGGCGCGTCCGAAAGGGCCATGCGCGCATTTTCGGGCGCAGGCATCAGGAGAACACCATGAAGGGCGTCACCGTCGTCGACCATCCGCTTGTCCAGCACAAGCTGACCATCATGCGCAAGAAGGAAACCTCGACGGCCGGCTTTCGCCGGCTGCTACGCGAGATATCGCTGCTGCTCGGCTACGAGGTCACCCGCAACCTCGAACTGACGACGACGACCATCGAAACGCCGATGGAAACCATGGAAGCGCCGACGCTTGAGGGCAAGAAACTGGTCTTCGCCTCGGTGCTGCGCGCCGGCAACGGCTTGCTGGAAGGCCTGCTCGACCTGGTACCCGCGGCGCGCGTCGCCCATGTCGGTCTCTACCGCGATCACGAAACGCTGGAAGCGGTCGAGTATTTCTTCAAGGCGCCGAGCGATCTCGCGGACCGGCTGGTGATCGTCGTCGATCCGATGCTGGCGACCGCCAATTCGGCGATCGCGGCGATCGACAAGCTGAAAGAGCGCGGCGCCACCAACATCCGTTTCCTTTGCCTGCTGGCGGCGCCCGAAGGCATCGAGCGCTTCATCAAGGCGCATCCGGACGTTCCCGTCTTCACCGCTTCGATCGACCGCCAGCTCAACGAGAAGGGCTACATCATGCCCGGCCTCGGCGACGCCGGCGACCGCATGTACGGGACCAAGTAATATCAGGCAAAGTCGCCTGGTACGATTTACCAAATATTTACGCAAAGGCGCGGTTTTGGCGCGCGTTAAAGCGGCAAACACCATCCGGGCTTAACGATCGGCTGTCACTACAGCGCCGAGCGTCCATTTCGGACGCGCAAAGGACGCTGTAGCACTTTGATTTTGCGCATGAGCCTTTCCGAAAATCGATCCCGATTTTCGGGGTCATGCGGCGAGGCCGATCCATGCTGCGCAAACTTCTGATCCTCGCCGTTTTCGCCGGCACATCGGCATCGATACCGATTGTGTATCAGTCGAATCCGCAACTCGTCGAAAACCTGCTGAGGTCGGCGGTGCCGGGCAAACAAGCGGCCGAAGCCCAACCGGACGTCAATCTGGCATCGGTGCCCAGCAAGCCCGCGGCACCGCTGCCGATGGGCCGCAAGGTGGTCGTGTCGGCAGACGAGCGCGGACATTTCTCATCGGCCTTCAAGCTCAATGGACGTCAGGTCGACGGCATGATCGACACCGGCGCCACGCTGGTCGCCATCAACATTTCGACGGCACGCAGGATCGGCCTGTCGCTGAACGCTTCGGACTTCAACCGCGAGGTCAACACAGCCAACGGCACCATCAAGGCGGCCGTGGCCATGATCGACCGCCTGCAGATCGGCAACATCACGGTCAACGACGTCCAGACCATCGTGCTCGACGACAGGGCGCTGCGCACCAATCTGATCGGCATGAGCTTCCTCAACCGGCTCGACAAATACCAGGTCGAGAACGGCACGCTGCTGCTCGTCCAGTAAAGGCGTTACTGCTTTTGACGCAATTCCGGACGGATAACCGCTTCACACTTTTCCTGGAATTGCTCTAGCCGCGCGGCAAAATCCGCCGGATGACCGACTTGTCGGCGGGCGGCTTCGAGGCGCCGACCGTATAGGCCGAAAGCACGGTTATGGCAGCGGTCTCGGCATCGGCCGATGAGCGGGCATGGACCAGCGCCAGCGGCTCGCCGACCCCAACCTCCGCACCGACCGGCAACAGCCTGGTGATGCCGACCGCGGGGTCGACCTTGTCGTCCGGCCGCGTGCGCCCACCTCCCAGGCCGACCACGGCGAGCCCGATGTCGCGGGTGGCGATGCCGGTGACGAAGCCATTTGCGGTCGCCTTGACGGCAAATTCGATCGCCGCCGCTGGCAGGTATTTTTCCGGCTTCTCGATGAAATCGGCGGGGCCGCCAAGCGCGGCCACCATGCGTGCGAAGGTGGCGGCGGCGCGACCGCTGGCGAGCGTCTCGGTGGCGCGCCGCATGCCATCCTGGTTGGACGACACCAGCCCGGCCGACTGCAGCATTTCGGCGGCCAGCGCCAGCGTCACGTCCTCGAGCCTCCGGTCGCGAAACCGGCCGGTGAGGAAATCAACGGCATTGCGCACCTCGACGGCGTTGCCGGCGGCCGACGCCAGCGGCTCGTTCATGCCGGTGATCAACGCCGAGGCCTTCAGTCCGGCCCCGTTGGCGATCTCAACCAGGCTGTTGGCGAGTGCGGTGGCGTCGCGCGATTTTTCCATGAAGGCGCCGTTGCCGACCTTGACGTCGAGCACCAGCGATTGCAGCCCGGCCGCCAGCTTCTTCGACAGGATCGAAGCGGTGATCAGCGGCACCGATTCGACCGTGCCGGAGACGTCGCGGATCGCATAGAGCCGTCGATCGGCGGGCGCGAGGTCGGCGGTCTGGCCGATGATGGCACAGCCTGTTTCGAGCACCGCCTTGCGAAACAGCGCTACATCGGGCTGGCTGACGTAGCCGGGGATGGCATCCATCTTGTCCAGCGTACCGCCGGTGTGGCCAAGGCCACGGCCCGAGATCATCGGCACATAGGCGCCGCAGGCAGCGACGATCGGCGCCAGCATCAGCGAGACATTATCGCCGACGCCGCCGGTCGAATGCTTGTCGGTGACCGGGCCGGGCAGGTCCGACCAGTCGAGCACATCGCCGGAATCGCGCATCGCCAGCGTCAGCGCCACGGCCTCGTCGCGGTTCATGCCGTTGAAGAACACCGCCATGGCGAAGGCGCCGGCCTGGCCGTCCGTGACGGCGCCCGACGTCACGCCCTCGACGAAGCCGGCGATCTCCTCTTCCGACAGCCTGAGGCCATCGCGCTTGCGGCGGATGATTTCCTGGGGAAGCATCAGATCTCCAGCAGTCCGTCGCGGAACACGCGCTGCAGGATCGTCGCCAGCCGCGCGCCGCCGACCGGCGCCATGTCCTTGGTCTCCTGGTGCGAAAGCTCGGCCCCGGTCATGCCGGCCGCCAAATTGGTGATGACCGAACAGGCGGCGACGCGCAGTCCGAGGAAGCGGGCGAGAATGACCTCCGGTACGGTCGACATGCCGACCGCATTGGCGCCCATGATGCGCGCCATGCGGATTTCGGCCGGCGTTTCGAAGCATGGGCCGGAGAACCACATATAGACGCCCTTGTGCAGGGTGGTGCCCGTCGCATTTGCCGCCCGTTCGATGGCCTGGCGGATGCCGGCATCATAGGCTTCGGTCAGGCCGACGAAACGCCGGTCGCTTGGTTCGCCGATCAGCGGGTTGGTGCCCGAGAAATTGATGTGGTCCGATATCAGCATCACCGAGCCCGGCGGCATGTCCGGATCGACCGAGCCGGCGGCATTGGTGAGGATCAGTTTCGTGATGCCGATGCCGGCAAGCACTTCCAGCACCGGCCGCATCGCCGCGGCAACGCCGTGCTCGTAGTAATGGGCGCGGCCCGACAGCATCAGCACCGGCACGCCGGCAAACAGCCCTGCCACCACTTCGCCAGCGTGCCCGGTGACACCGCTTCTTGGAAAACCCGGCAGGTCGGCATAGGAGATGCGGATCGGGTCCTCGATCTGGTCGACCAGACCGCCGAGGCCCGAACCGAGCACCAGTGCCGTGGCCGGCGCCAGGCCGTCCAGCCTTTCGACGAGATGATCCAGGGCTTTTTCCGTCATCGCTGCCAGCTGTTCATTTGAGCCCGTTGTTCATTTCAAAATATCGCCGCGGAAGCCATAGGGCAGCATGTCGCCCATGGTCACGGTCTCGGCCACACCGGCATTGTCGCAGAGATAGAGCTTTGTTTCCGGCCGGCAGAATTCGGCAAGCCGCTGGCGGCAGCCGCCGCAAGGCGAGCATTTGGCCATGCGTTCGGCAAGGACGGCGATCTCCACGATCTTGCCGCCGCCGCCCATGATGTAGTGGCCGAGCGCCGTGGTCTCGGCGCACCAGCCTTCCGGATAGGAGGCGACTTCGATGTTGGCGCCGGTAAAGACGCGCCCGTCCTCGGTGCGCAAGGCAGCGCCGACCGGAAACTTGGAATAGGGCGCGTAGGCCTTGGCCATGGCGGCCTTGGCGGCCTCGAACAGATCATGCGACATTCAGGTGTTCTCTCCGATGATCGTGTTCAAAACCCGGCGCAAAGCCGACCTGCCGCTCAACGTTCCTTGACATAAGGCACGCCGCCGGCGCGGGGCGGGATTGCCTTGCCGATGAAGCCGGCGAGCAGGATGACGGTGAGGATGTAGGGCAGCGCCTGCATGAATTGCGCCGGCACCTTGCCGATGATGGGCAGCGGCGAGCCTTGCAGGCGGATCGACGCCGCGTCGAGGAAGCCGAACAGAAGGCAGGCGAACATGGCGTTGACCGGCTTCCACTTGGCGAAGATCAGGGCTGCCAGCGCGATGTAGCCCTTGCCGGCCGTCATGTCCTTCACGAAGCCGCCATTTTGCACCATCGACAGGTAGGCGCCGGCAATGCCGGTGAGGATGCCGGTGCAGATCAGCGCCCTGTAGCGCAGCCAGGCGACCGATATGCCGGCGGTGTCGACGGCGGCCGGGTTCTCGCCTACGGCGCGCAGCCTGAGGCCAAAACGGGTGCGAAACAGCACCCACCAGGTGAACGGCACCATCAGGAAGGCAAGATAGACCAGGATCGAGTGGCCTGACAGGAGCTCGGCATAGATCGGTCCGATGATCGGCACGTCGCGGATGGCCTCGGCACCCGGCAGGGTGATGGCCTCGAAGCGCTCGCCCGGTTGCAGCGCCGGCGTGCGCCCGCCCTGCTGGAACCAGGCCTGGCCGAGGATGATGGTCGAGCCGGCGGCGATGAAATTGATCGCGACGCCGGAGACGATCTGGTTGCCGCGATGGGTGATCGAGGCAAAGCCGTGGATCATGGCGAAGGCGACCGAGATCAGGATCGCCATGCCGAGGCCGAGAAAGGCCGAATGGAACACGGAAGCGGCCGCAGCACCAGCGAAGGCGCCGACCAGCATCTTGCCTTCGAGGCCGATGTCGAAGATGCCGGCGCGTTCCGAATAGAGCCCGGCGAGGCAGGCAAGCAGCAGCGGCACCGAGAGGCGGATGGTGGAGTCCAATGTCTGGATGATCGCGTTGAACACATCCATCTCAGGCACCTTTCCCCTTGACCGCTTCCATGCCGACCGATCGCGGACTGAACGAGGCGAATAGCGCCTGGATGTAGGGCCGGAACATATGCTCGAGGGCACCGGCAAACAGGATGACCAAGCCTTGAATGATGACGATCATGTCGCGGCTGATTGCCGGCATCTCGAAGGCGAGTTCGGCGCCGCCCTGGTAGAGCATGCCGAACAGAATCGCCGCAAGCACGATGCCGACAGGGTGCAGGCGGCCCATCAGCGCCACGGCGATGCCGACGAAGCCGGCGCCGGAAACGAAGTCGATGGCGACATTGTGCTGATCGCCCATCACCGGATTGAGCGCCATCATGCCGGCCAGCCCGCCCGAGATCATCATGGCGGGGATGATGATGCGGGTTTCGGAAATGCCGGCATAGCGTGCCGCCTTCGGGCTGTGACCGTAGGTGCGCATCTCATAGCCGAGCTTGGTGCGCCAGATCAGCAGCCAGACCAGAAAGGCCATGACCAGCGCCAGCAGGAAGGTGACGTTGAGCGGCGCCGAACGGATCTTGGCGCCGAACAGCTCGATGATCCAGTTGAGCTTGGGTAATTCCGCGCCGGCGAGGAAGTTGCGCGTCTGCGGCGCTTGCGAGGCGGCTGGCTTCAAAGGGCCGACCAGCAGGTAAACCATGATCGAGGCGGCGATGAAGTTGAACATGATGGTGGTGATGACGATGTGCGAGCCACGCTTGGCCTGCAGATAGGCCGGGATCAGCGCCCACAATGCGCCCACCGCCGCCGCTGCAATGATCGCCAGCGGGAAGGTCAGCCACCATGGCAGTGTACTGTCGAAGCTCAGGCAGACGATGGCGATGCCGAGGCCGGCGATGTAGGCCTGCCCCTCGGTGCCGATGTTGAACAGGCCGCAATGCGCTGCCACCGCCACCGAAAGCCCGGTGAAGATGAACGTAGTGGCATAGAAGAGGGTGAAGGCGATGCCTGTGCCCTTGCCGAAGGCGCCCTCGACCAGGATGACGGCGGCGCGGAGCGGATTCTCGCCGACCAGAAGCACGACGAAGCCGGCGACGACGAAGGCGACGAACAGATTGATCAGCGGGATCAGGCCATAGTCGGCCCAGGCCGGCAGTTTGGCGTAAGGCGTGCTCAAAGTGCTGCCTCCTGGTGCTCGATGCCGGCCATCAGCAGGCCGAGTTCGCCCTCGGTCGCTTCCGGGCCGCGCTCGCCGACGATGCGGCCGGCAAACATCACCAGGATACGGTCGGACAGCGAACGGATCTCGTCCAGCTCGACCGACACCACCAGCACCGCCTTGCCTTGGTCGCGCATGGCGATCAGGCGCTTGTGGATGAACTCGATGGCGCCGACGTCGACGCCGCGTGTCGGCTGGCCAACGATCAGAACACCCGGGTCCTGTTCCATCTCCCGCGCCAGCACGATCTTCTGCTGGTTGCCGCCGGAGAAATTGGCGGTCTTCAGCCGGCAGTCGGCCGGGCGGATGTCGTATTTGGCTATTCTGTCCCTGGCATCGTTGCGGATGGCATCGATGTTGAGGAAAGGGCCCCGGAGATAGCGGGGATCATCGTGATAGCCGAGGATCGAGTTCTCGTTCTCCTCGAAGGCCAGCACCAGCCCGACGTGATGGCGGTCCTCCGGCACATGCGCCAGGCCGCGGTCGCGCAATTCGCCCGGGTCGGCGGCGCCGGTCAGGTCGATCGGCTTGCCGTCGAGCATGACAGACCCGGAAACAGCGCGCCTGATGCCGGAAATCGCCTCGAGCAGTTCGGATTGTCCGTTGCCGGCGACGCCGGCGATGCCGACGATCTCGCCCGCCCTGATATCGAAGGAGATGTCGTCGACCATGGTGACGCCGCGCGTATCCTTCACCGTCAGGTTCTTGACCGCGAGCTTGACCCCGCCGGCTGCCGCCTCGCCCTTCTCGACCCGCAAGAGCACGCGCCGCCCGACCATCAGCTCGGCCAATTCCTCGACCGTGGTCTTGGCTGTCTCGCGCGTCGCCACCATCGTGCCCTGGCGCATCACCGACACGGTGTCGGTGATGGCCATGATCTCGCGCAATTTGTGGGTGATCAGCACCACCGTCTTGCCCTGGTCCTTCAGCTGCCCGAGGATACGGAAAAGATGGTCGGCCTCGGCCGGTGTCAAAACGCCCGTCGGCTCGTCGAGGATCAGGATCTCGGCGCCGCGGTAGAGTGCCTTCAGGATCTCGACACGCTGCTGCAGGCCGACCGGCAGTTCCTCGATGATTGCATCGGGATCGACTTCCAGCCCGTATTCACGCTCCAGCCGCTCCAGTTCGGAGCGCGCCTTGGCGATGCTCTTCTTCAGCAGCGCATCGCTTTCGGCGCCGAGGATGACGTTCTCCAGCACCGTGAAATTGTCGACCAGCATGAAGTGCTGATGCACCATGCCGATGCCGAGTGCGATTGCGTCATTGGGGGTCTTGATCGAGGCCGGCTGGCCGCCAACGCGGATCTCGCCGCTGTCGGCCTGGTAGAAGCCGTAGAGGATCGACATCAGCGTCGATTTGCCAGCTCCGTTCTCGCCGACAATGCCGTGGATCGTGCCGCGACCGATCTCAAGATTGATGTCCCGGTTGGCGCGCACCGCACCAAAACTCTTGTTGATGCCGATCAACTCGATTGCGGCTTGCGCCATGCAGCCTGTCCCACTCTTATTTTTTTATCGCTTGGTCAAAACGCCTAGCATGACGCTCAGCCCGTGCCAATTGGCGGAGCAGGTTCACTCTCGACAAATCCCGGTGCGCTTGTCAATTTGCAACGTGGCCGGGGCCTTCACATTCGCTAGTATGACGGAGCCGAAATTCGCATCACGGCGCAAGAACATCACGGCGCAAGACCATCGCGGTGAAGACTGGGGAATTCACATGATTATGCCCGCCGACCGGCTGACGACGCTGGAGATCCGCGCCGCCGAGCAGGAGAAGACCATCGAGGAACTGTCCGGCCAGATCGCCGAGCAGTGGAAAGTGATCGAGCGCATGCAGCGCAAGCTCGACTCGCTGACGGATCGCTTCCTGGCGCTGGAGGAGCAGACAGGAGATGAAGTGCCGGTGACCAAGCCGCCGCACTGGTGAGGAAAAAGGGAAGGTGCACGCCGTGGTCAGTGAAAGCGATCGCATCGCGCGGGCCGGCGACTATGTGCTCGGTCTTATGAACGATGCGGAACGTGAAAGGGCAGAGCGCGACCTCGAGATCGATCCCGCCTTCCGCGACGCGGTCGTGCAGCTTGCCGAACGCATGCACATCTTCGACCGTGCGGAAAAACCAGCCGGCGCCAATCATTGGGCTCTGGTTACGCAACGCCTCGCCGAATTGCCGCAGATGCGCAGCGTTGGTCTGGGCGGCAATGATGCTGGGCCGCGCCCGGCGATCCGAAGCCTGTCGCAGCGGTCGCACGGCTTCGGCCTGCATGCAGTTGGCGGCCAGCGCGGATTTGCCGTCGCCATCGGGCTGTTAGCGGCGTTTGCGCTGGGCTATCTGGCGGGCAAGTTGTAAGCTGACGTAAATCGAAGTGAGTGCTATAGAAGATAGATATTACACAAAAACGTGTTCGAACTTAAATTCATCTATCTTTCTCTGGTATGCAACTTGGATAAGACCAAGAAGAATGCAAGCGGCGAATGTCTCGTGAATGTCATCAGTCGACTTAGGTTCGTCCAAATTGAATCTTCCGTTTAATCGTTCAGATCCATGTACCAAAGATGATCTTATACCATACATTTTTCCGATCGACTTCTCTATGTCTATTTTCGCCGTCTCTATGCCAGGGAATATCACTTTTAGCTTTGACTTCAAGGCTCCCACTATCGTGTAGCCCGACTCGCCTAAAACCGACTCGATTCCGGCGACGCTCCACACGATATCTTGCAATTCGTCACTCATGTAGTGCTGACGGAAGAGTCTAGTGTATATCGATAGCGCTCTGGACACGCCTGACGATGTGTCACCTGTAACAACGCCCGGCATCTTAGAATACCAGTCCCAAACGGATGGAGTGCTGAATTGTCGAAAGGTTGGCCATCCAACTTTGTCATTCATTGTATGAATATATCGCCAAAAGCCATTGAAGGCTCCGATGCCTCTATGTCGATCCGATTCGGAATCGCTGGGATTGAAAGAAAAGCAGCCGGGTCTTGCAATGTTAATCGCGCAACCGAAATTATTTATAATCTTTTGAAGATCCCACCTAATATCACGCCCTACTATGCTATTTTTCGCTTCGGCCAAATCGATAAGGGCTTTTTTGTTAAGAAATCCCTCAAACCTTACTAGGCAAACTGGACCGCCATCAAAGGATTTTGGCTTTTCATTCCAATTTACTTCTTTTTCAAAGGCGGATGGATCGCCTTTTCGCACAGATTCAAAATATTCTTCCCAATTACAGAGGCCGATACCAATTTCAATATAGTCAATAAATCTAGAAAGGTGCTTGGTATTGAGTCGCCCGCATCTAAACCCCAGATCATTGATTCCGTTTTGAAAACAATCAGCAATAAATGGATCGTCATTACCCCATGGGGGCCAAATCGAATCGGTAGCTACTACGCTACCCAAAAAAACGCCGGCGTCTTTGCCGGCGTTCTTTTTTCTGAAGAAGATCGCCACGTAACTTAATCTATGCGCTCAATAGGGGCAGGCGTTATCAGCCGTATAGTCGTGCACTTCGATCTTGCCGGCGATGATGTCGGCCTTGGCCTTTTCGACGGCCGTCTTCATCTCGTCCGTCACCAGCGCCTTGTTGTTGTCGTCCATGGCGTAGTCGACGCCGCCTTCCTTAAGGCCCAGATTCTCGACGCCGCCCTTGAAGGTGCCGTTCTTGCCGTCCATGAAGGCGGTGTAGACGGCGACGTCGACGCGCTTCAGCATCGAGGTCAGCACCTTGCCGGGCTGCAGGCCGTTCTGGTTGGAATCGACACCGATGCCGAGCTTGCCGGCATCCGCCGCAGCCTGCAGCACGCCGACGCCAGTGCCGCCTGCCGCGGCATAGACCACGTCGGAGCCCTGGTCGATCTGCGTCTTGGCGATCTCGCCGCCCTTGGCCGGATCGTTCCAGGCAGCCGGCGTGTCACCCGTCATGTTCTGGATGACATCGGTCGCGCCGGCCGATTTGGCGCCGCCGACATAGCCGCATTCGAACTTGCGGATCAGCGGGATGTCCATGCCGCCGACGAAGGAGACCTTCTTGGACTTCGAGGCCATCGCCGCCATGATGCCGACGAGATAGGAGCCTTCGTTTTCCTTGAATACCAGCGAGCGGACATTGGGCATGTCGACGGCGTCGTCGATGATGGCGAAGTTGAGATCGGGATATTCGGCCGCGACCTTCTTCAGCGCATCCTCCCAAGCGAAGCCGGCCATGACGATCGGATTGTGACCGTCCTCGGCGAAGCGGCGCAGCGCCTGCTCACGCTGCGAGGCATTGGAGACCTCGAATTCGACGTAGGCCGTGCCGGTTTCCGTCTTGAATTTCTCGGCGCCGTGATAGGCAGCCTCGTTGAAGGATTTGTCGAATTTGCCGCCGAGATCATAGAGGATGGCCGGCTGGACATCCGCGGCGAAAGCCGGAAGAACCATTGCGGTTGCGGCCAGGAGGCCGAGAACGATACGTTTCATGTGATCCACACCCTGTCGGTTATTTTTTCCGTTACGCACCGCATGCCGGCCCGGTTCTCCGGCAGGCATGCGACGTCAGCCAGGAGTGTACTCCCTCCCGCTCGGCGGCAATCTGGCATGGCCCGAAACAAAATTCACGCGGAATTTTGACCTTTTGGAAAAGCTTGGTGCGGGCAAGCCGCACCGCAGCTTGTCCTTGCGCCAAGTGTTACGCGGACGCGGCAGCAGGGATGGCGCAGGCGACGCCGGTGCCTTTGAGGTTGCAAGTGCCGTAAGGGTTCTTCGCCAGATATTGCTGGTGATCGGCTTCGGCGAAGTAGAATTCGGCCGCCGGGGCGATCTCGGTGGTGATCCTGCCGTGGCCGGCACCGCGCAGCGAGGTCTCATACGCGTCGCGCGAGGCGCTCGCCGCCGACAATTGCGCCTCGTCGCTCGCGTAGATCGCGGACCGATAGGCGGTGCCGACATCATTGCCCTGGCGCATGCCTTGCGTGGGGTCGTGGCTTTCCCAGAACAGCTTCAGAAGCCCGGCATAGGAGACGATCTCGGGGTCATGGACCACCAGCACCACTTCGGCATGACCGGTAAGCCCGGTGCAGGTCTCCTGATGGGTCGGATTGGGCGTGAAGCCGCCGGCATAACCGGCCGCCGTGACCCAGACCCCTTCGATCTGCCAGAACAGCCGCTCCGCACCCCAGAAGCAACCCAGTCCGAAGATCGCCGTCTCCAGCCTCTCGGGATAAGGACCTTTGAGCGGTCTTTTCAAGACCTTGTGCCTGGATGCGGTCGGGATCGCCCTGGCGCGGCCCGGCAGGGCCTCGGAGGGCTTCGGCAGATTGAGCTTCTTGTTCAGCATGTCGCTGAGAAAGAACATGCGCGGGTTTCCCTCTCTTCGCGGAAAGCGGATCAGTTTGCGACGAACTGTCCGGCGCGACGTTGCCGCCTGTAGCCTATCGCATAGAGCAGGAAAGCCAGCACCGCGAACACGGCGAAGCCCGGCTGGTTCAGCACCCAGGCGATGGCGCCGTCCCACAGCAGCGGGCTGGCCTTGGTTCGGATGAAGGTCTCGAAGGCGGCCCGCGTGTCGGGCGAGACCGCCAGCCAACTGGTGTTGAGCGGGGTCAGCACCAGCACGGAGGCCGCCACCGTGCGTGTCGCGTCGAGCACCGCCATGATGACGGAAATCGACAGCGCGATCATTGCGGCAAGACGAAAGACGAAGCGAAACATCAGAACCCTCCTCCGGGCTGGTCCCCTCCCGAGGGGCCTTTCAGAAATAGAATGCGCATGGCTGGATCGCAATCGCCATACGCGAATTTGCAGACTCCAGACTCAGGTCAACAGAAGGCCGGACGACAGTCGGTCGGGTGGCTTTTCATTGACATGTGAGGGCAGCTATGCTAACAATTCCGGCATGGTGCTGACTTGCGCCGACGACCCGCCGCACAGGCGGGTTTTTGCGTTTGGTGCCTCGCAAACCGACGCGCCGGCGAAGTCTCTAAAGCCGGGGGGAACCCGGATCCGGTGCCCTGCGCGAACTATGCGGCCAGCTTCCTTTTGCGCCGATGGACACGCCAGACGGCAAAGACGCCGCCGCCAATGGCGCCGATCACCAGGCCGGCCAGGCCGGTGAACACGGCGAAATAGCCGCAGGCGCCTTCGAAACAGCTCATCTCGGTGGCATCAGCAATCACCGAGCCGATGGCGAATCCGCCCACGGCGCCGATGACCGCACCCAGGACGATGCCGAGCAGCGCGGCGATGACCGAGGCGAAGGCCGATGGGCTTCCGGTTTCCGGACTGACATAAACGGCATCGGCTTCGGATCCTTGGCGAAGAAGATAGATGCAGAGAGCGCCGATGGCGATTTCGGCGCCGGTGATGGCAAGCGCCTGGCCCGAAAAGACGAATCCCGGCACCGTGAGTGCATAGGCATGGATGACCAGCAGCCCGACGATTATGGAAATCTGCCAGATGGTGAACCGGCGCCGGAAGCGGGCCGAGCGGCCGAAGGCGAGGCCGAGCAGGTAAAGCCCCCACAGGATGGTGACGATGTCGACGGCGAGCCCGCCATAGATAAGGTAAAACACACTGTCTGGCAGGCCGGTGGCGCCGACCACCGGCCAGGCGGAGATCAGGCCGTAGACCGACCACGCCATGACGAAGACAAGCCAGCCCACCGGCACGAAGGACAGCCCGCTGTCCGGCCGCCTGACTGGCGTCTGTCCATTGCTCGATGTCATGTCCGCACAATGCCCCCGCAAAGCCTCGGCACCCGACAGGCAACTCCGGGGGAAGTCAAGGGCGGCCGGCCCTGCGGTCCTGCCTGTGCACACCATTGCAGCGGCGGCGCCTGCAAAAACGGGCGTGCCGGCGGCCTTGCGAAACACTGTGTGGCCGGCAAAGCGAATAGACTGCCGTTATGGCTTGGCATTCGGCGCCGGATCGACTAGATGAGCCCCGCGCCTGTTGCTTCGACGGCTCAGGTGCGGGGGAAGGCGTTTGCTGGTTGGCGACGCCGATGGCGGAAGTTCCGCCTTGCCCGAGGGAGGTGCATCTCCCCAACCCGCACGGCAAAACCGGCCGACGTGACATGCATGGACGGAGAGGTGGCCGAGTGGTTGAAGGCGCACGCCTGGAAAGTGTGTTTACGGGAGACCGTAACGCGGGTTCGAATCCCGCTCTCTCCGCCATCCTGCTTCGCTCTACGAGCTTCGCAGGACAAGCCCGAGCCTCTGTGCGAAGCAGGTGCCCTTCGAAGCCGTAGCGAAGGAGGGCGGTAAACATCAGATGTGGCATGTGTATCTTCTGGAGAGCGAGGCTGTGAAAGGTGAGCGCTATATCGGCGTAACGTCGGATCTGAAACGACGGCTTGCTGAGCATAATTCGGGAAAATCCGGTCATACATCCAAGTTCCTGCCTTGGCGGATCGTCACCTATATGGGCTTCTCGAATCCGGCCAGGGCCGCGTCATTCGAGCGTTATCTCAAATCCGGTTCGGGGCACGCATTCGCCAACAAGCGCCTTTGGTGAAGGCCATTCGCCTGAACGGCAATCCCGGCGAGATCGAATGCAACACCAAGCAAGTGAAGGGCCTGGTGCTCAAGACCGAGTTCGTGAAGAAGGCGTGATCCTCAAGGCGGCAAGCGATCTCGATGGCTCCTTCGGGATTTTGGAGAGCTTGCCGTCGCCAAGTGGACTGCGAAGCCGTTGAGCGCCCGGCACGATAGTCGCGCTGCAAAATTGATAATTTCGCCGACCAGGCACAATAAAAAATCGCCAAGGCCCAAGCCTGGAACCTCCGGCCTCGTTGCGCGTTTCACGGCGTCCCGTTCGCGGACCCGCCCGGATATCTCTCCAAGCGCGCGAAAAACCAGGAGCCCGCTTCATGCACGACAAGCTGTTTCATTCACCGGTCGCACTGTCGGTCGGCCTCGGCTTCAAGCGCGAGATTGCCTCGCTGGCCGAAATGCACGATTTCCTCACCAATTGGACGACCTCCCGCCGGGGGCCGCTTTACCGAAACGCGGTGAAGGCATGTGATCTTGCCGTCCCAGGTTATGTGAGCGTCGAGCAGGCGCGCCGGGCGTTGCTCGAATTCGCGCAAGCCGCCGGCATCCTGTGGCCGGACCTCGAGCCGGTGGCGGGCGTGCACGCCGTTGCGCGTGGCTATGGCGGCTACGCCGCCTGAAGATTGCCGCCCTCCGTGGCGGCTAAAGCCGCACCACCATAGAAAGCCCGGCTGGCCCCAGCCGGGCTTTCGCCTTTCCGGCAGCTCGCGAGGAAATCGCAATCCAGTGGCTGGCCGTGTGTCTTGCGCGACAATCCCTGCGTGGAGTGTTCGGAAGAGCCCGCGCAAAGATCTTTATGAAATTCCTATTTCTTTCCACTGCGCCCCGTCTCGAACCTTTATGGCGATCGGGTCCATATTCCCTTCAGAAAACACAACCGGTTCCGTCGCGAAGGATGCGACGGGCCACTTTCGAGATATTGCGATCCCTCCTGTCAAATTCGCAAAGTACAAAAGAATAAAAAGGAATAAACGCAATGGATATAGCCGTTATTGGGGTCGGAATCTTGTTCTTCGCCCTTTGTTTCGCCTACATCAAATCTTGTGACGCGCTCTAGAGCGAGGCTGAAAAGATGATCGTCGACTATATTCTCGGTGGCGGCGTTACGCTGTTCCTGCTCGCCTACCTGACATACGCCCTCGTTCGTCCAGAACGCTTCTGAAGGCACGGAAAGCCCAAAGCCATGACACTGAACGGTTGGATACAGATCCTGGTCTATTGCGGGATCGTCATTTTGCTGGTGAAGCCGCTCGGCGGCTACATGCTCCGCGTCTTCAACGGCGACCGCACACTGCTTTCGCCACTCTTCGGCCCGCTCGAGCGCGGGCTTTATCGCCTTTGCGGAACCAGCGAGCGCGAGGAACAGCATTGGACCACATATGCGGTGGCTCTGCTGCTGTTCAACCTCGCCGGCTTCCTGGTGCTCTATGTCCTGCAGCGCCTGCAAGGCAGCCTGCCTTACAACCCGGCCGGCATGACAGCGGTTGAACCAGGGCTGGCCTTCAACACCGCCGCCAGCTTCATGACCAACACCAACTGGCAGAACTATGGTGGCGAGAGCACGATGTCCTATCTCGTGCAGATGGCCGGGCTGACGGTGCAGAACTTCGTTTCGGCGGCCACCGGCATTGCCATCGCCATCGCGCTGATCCGCGGCTTTGCGCGGGCCTCGGGCAAGTCGATCGGCAATTTCTGGGTCGATATGACCCGCTCCACACTCTATCTGCTGCTGCCGTTCTGCATCGTGCTGACGCTGGCCTATGTCTGGCTCGGCGTGCCGCAGACGCTGGGCGCCTATGTCGACGCCACGACGCTGGAAGGCGCGCAGCAGACCATCGCCGTCGGCCCGGTCGCTTCGCAGGTGGCCATCAAGATGCTCGGCACCAATGGCGGCGGCTTCTTCAACGCCAATGCCGCGCACCCGTTCGAGAACCCCGACGCGATCTCCAACCTGATCCAGATGGTGTCGATCTTCGCCATCGGCGCCGCCCTGACCAACGTCTTCGGCCGCATGATCGGCAACCAGCGCCAGGGCTGGGCGGTCCTCTCGGCCATGGGCGTCATGTTCATCGCCGGTGTCGCCATCTGCTACTGGGCGGAAGCCGCCGGCAACCCGCTGGTGCATGCGCTGGGCATCGACGGCGGCAACATGGAGGGCAAGGAGACGCGTTTCGGCATCGCCTTGTCGGCGCTGTTTGCCGTCATCACCACGGCCGCTTCCTGCGGCGCGGTGAACGCCATGCACGGCTCGTTCACGGCGCTCGGCGGCATGATCCCGATCGTCAACATGCAGCTTGGCGAAGTCATCGTCGGCGGTGTCGGCGCGGGCCTCTACGGCATCCTGATGTACATCGTCGTCGCCGTCTTCGTCGCCGGCCTGATGGTCGGCCGCACGCCCGAATATCTCGGCAAGAAGATCGAGGCCAAGGAGGTCAAGATGGCGATGCTGGCCATACTGTGCCTGCCGCTGGCGATGCTGATCTTCACGGCCATCGCCGTCGTGCTGCCGACGGGCGTAGCGTCGATGGGCAATGCCGGCCCGCACGGCTTCTCGGAGGTCCTCTATGCCTACACTTCGGCGGCGGCCAACAACGGTTCGGCCTTTGGCGGCCTCAGCGGCAACACGCCCTGGTACAACATCACCATCGGCATCGGCATGCTGATGGGCCGCTTCCTGGTCATCATCCCGGCGCTGGCCATTGCCGGCTCGCTGGTGGCGAAGAAGACGGTTCCGGCTTCCGCCGGCACCTTCCCGACCGATGGCCCGCTGTTCGTCGGGCTGCTGATCGGCGTCATCCTGATCGTCGGTGGCCTTACCTTCTTCCCGGCGCTCGCCGTCGGACCGATCATCGAGCACCTGGCGATGGCTCACGGGCAGACCTTCTGAGGCCGTCATGTCCTGGTTCAACACCATGCGTCGCAAGATCAGCCACGGTGGCGATCATGGGAAGGAGGAGAGACCTCCTCCTTTCCCGACCCTGTCGACGTTTCTTGGTCTTGCGGCAGTCATGCTCGTCCTCTGGCTGCTGGCCTACGGGCCGCCCCATCTCTTTTCGGCATCCGATCATCCGGTGCCGTCCAACAACACCGAAGCCGGAGCTTCAAAATGAGCCACTCGAAATCAGCCAGCATCATGGATGCCCGCATCTTGCTTCCCGCCATCGGCGGCGCCTTCCGCAAGCTCGACCCGCGCACGCTGGCCAGGAATCCGGTGATGTTCGTCGTCGCCGTCGTATCGGCGCTCACCACGGTGCTGTTCATCAAGGATGTGGTCACCGGCGGCGGCAATCTCGGCTTCACGCTGCAGATCATCATCTGGCTGTGGTTCACCGTGCTGTTCGCCAACTTCGCCGAAGCGGTCGCCGAAGGCCGCGGCAAGGCGCAGGCGGATTCGCTGCGCAAAGCACGCACCGAGACCCAGGCCAAGCTTTTGGCCGGTGAAGACCGCACCAAATATAAACTCGTGCCCGGCACCAGCCTCAAGGTCGGCGATGCCGTGCTGGTCGAGGCCGGCGACATCATCCCGTCCGACGGCGAAGTGATCGAAGGTGTCGCTTCGGTAAACGAGGCTGCGATCACGGGCGAATCCGCGCCGGTGATCCGCGAATCCGGCGGAGATCGTTCGGCGGTCACCGGCGGCACGCAGGTGCTGTCCGACTGGATCCGCGTGCGCATCACGGCCGCCTCCGGCCACACCTTCCTCGACCGCATGATCTCGCTGGTCGAAGGTGCGGAGCGTCAGAAGACGCCGAACGAGATCGCGCTCAACATCCTGCTCGTCGGCATGACGCTGATCTTCGTGCTGGCCACCGCGACGATCCCGAGTTTTGCTTCCTATTCGGGCGGCTATATCTCGGTGACCGTTCTGGTGGCGCTGTTCGTCACCTTGATCCCGACCACGATCGGCGCGCTGCTTTCGGCCATCGGCATCGCCGGCATGGACCGTCTGGTGCGCTTCAACGTGCTGGCCATGTCGGGTCGCGCTGTCGAGGCTGCCGGTGACGTCGATACGCTGCTGCTCGACAAGACCGGCACGATCACGCTCGGCAACCGCCAGGCGACGCAGTTCCGCCCGGTCAAGGGCGTCACCGAGCAGGAACTGGCCGACGCAGCGCAACTCGCCTCGCTCGCCGACGAAACGCCGGAAGGCCGCTCGATCGTCGTTCTGGCCAAGGAGAAATACGCCATCCGCGCCCGCGACATGGCAACGCTGCACGCCACCTTCGTGCCCTTCACCGCGCAAACCCGTATGAGCGGCGTCGACATCGATGGTTCGTCGGTGCGCAAGGGCGCCGTCGATTCCGTGCTTGCCCATGTCAACCAGTCGGCAGCCGCCGCCCATGGCACGCGCCCAAGCAGCGAATCCATCCGCGATCTTCAGGCCATCGCCGACGAGATCGCCAAGTCCGGCGGCACGCCGCTGGCGGTCGAACGCGACGGCCGCCTGCTCGGCGTCATCCACCTCAAGGATATCGTCAAGGGCGGCATCAGGGAGCGCTTCACCGAACTGCGCCGCATGGGCATCCGCACGGTGATGATCACCGGCGACAATCCGATGACGGCGGCAGCCATCGCCGCGGAAGCCGGCGTCGACGACTTCCTCGCGCAGGCCACACCGGAGGACAAGCTGAAGCTGATCCGCGACGAACAGGCCAAGGGCAAGCTGGTCGCCATGTGCGGCGACGGCACCAACGATGCGCCAGCCCTCGCGCAAGCCGATGTCGGCGTCGCCATGAACACCGGCACGGTCGCCGCCCGCGAGGCCGGCAACATGATCGATCTCGACAGCGATCCGACCAAGCTCATCGAGATCGTCGAGATCGGCAAGGCGCTCTTGATGACGCGGGGCTCGCTGACGACCTTCTCGATCGCCAACGACGTGGCCAAGTATTTCGCCATCATCCCGGCGATGTTCGCTGTCTTCTACGTCGCACCGGGGCAGACGACCGGCCCGCTGCAGGCACTCAACGTCATGCATCTGGCGACGCCGCAGAGTGCGATCCTGTCGGCCATCATCTTCAACGCGCTGATCATCATCGCGCTGATCCCGCTGTCGCTGAAGGGCGTCAAATACAGGGCTATCGGCGCCGGCTCGCTTCTCAGCCGCAACCTGCTTGTCTACGGCCTCGGCGGCCTCATCGTGCCTTTCGTCGGCATCAAGGCGATCGACATGATCGTCACCGCGCTTGGCCTCGCTTAACTCTTTATTTTAACGCAATTCCGGACGGAAAACCGTTCCACACTTTTCCTGGAATTGCTCTGAGGAACATCTCCATGCTCACCCAGATAAGACCCGCGATCATCATGATCGTCTTCTTCACGGTCCTGACCGGCCTGATCTATCCCTTGGGCATGACCGGCATCGCCCAGGCGCTGTTCCCTCGCCAGGCCAATGGCAGCCTGGTCGAGAAGGACGGCAAGATCATCGGCTCCGAACTGATCGGCCAGGGGTTTGCCAGCGACAAGTATTTCCACGGCCGCCCCTCGGCTGCCGGCGACGGCTACAATGCGGCGGCCTCGAGCGGCAGCAATCTCGGTCCGACCAATCCCAAGCTGATCGATCGTATCAAGGGCGACGCCGAGAAGTTGAAAGCGGAAAATCCGAACCAGCCCGTGCCGATGGATCTGGTGACGACGTCCGGCAGCGGCCTCGATCCCGACATCGGCCCGGAAGCCGCCTACTTCCAGGTCGCCCGGGTGGCCAAGGCCAGGGGCATCGACGAAGCCAAGGTCAAGGCGCTTGTCGACAGCCAGGTCGAGGGCAGGGAACTCGGCTTCATGGGCGAGCCTATGGTCAACGTGCTTGGCCTCAACCTTGCGCTGGACGCCGCGAAACAGTGAATGGTGCGGGCCGGGGATCGACAGTACCCCCGGCGCCATCCATGATCGATCCCGATGCCTGACGACAGAAGCAGCGACGCCAGACCCTCACCCGACGCACTGCTTGACCATGCGGGGCGGGAGGGGCGCGGCCGGCTGAGGATTTTCCTCGGCGCGGCACCCGGCGTCGGCAAGACCTACGAGATGCTGATGTCGGGCCGCGCCAAGCTGGCCGATGGCGTCGATGTGGTGATCGGCGTCGTCGAAACGCATGGCCGCAAGGAGACGGTGGCCCTGGTCGAGGGCTATGAGGTCATTGCCCGCCGCAAGGTCGACTACAAGGGGCGCATCCTCGACGAGATGGATATCGATGCAATCCTCGCCCGGCGCCCGGCGCTGGTTCTTGTCGACGAACTCGCACACACCAATGCGCCTGGCAGCCGCCATCCCAAGCGCTATCTCGACGTCCAGGAAATCCTGACGCACGGCATCGACGTCTACACGACGCTCAACATCCAGCATGTCGAAAGCCTGAACGACGTCGTCGCCCAGATCACCAAGGTCAGGGTCCGCGAGACGGTTCCCGATTCTGTCATCGACCAGGCCGACGATGTCGAGATCATCGATCTCACCCCTGATGACCTGATCAAGCGGCTCGAGGAAGGCAAGGTCTATTTCCCGAACACCGCGCAGCGCGCGATCGAGAACTATTTCTCGCCGGGCAATCTGACAGCGCTCAGGGAACTGGCGCTGCGCCGCACCGCACAGCGTGTCGACGACCAGTTGCTCATTCATATGCAGGCGCACGCCATTCCCGGACCGTGGGCGGCAGGCGAAAGGGTTCTCGTCTGCCTCGACGCGCGTCCGGGAGGAGCGGCCCGCGTGCGCTATGCGCGCAGGCTGGCCGACCGGCTGCGTGCTCCGTGGACGGCGCTGCACGTCGACAGCACTCGTTCGGCCAGCATGCCCGAAGACGACAAGGACCGGCTGGCGACGAACCTGCGCCTTGCCCAACAGCTTGGCGCCGAGGTGACGACCATTCCGGGTCAGAATGTGGCGCAGGACATCGTGCGTTATGCGACGGCGAACAATTTCACCCATATCGTGGTCGGCAGGCCGACCCGGTCGCGCTGGCGCGAATTGATCGAAGGCTCGCTCACCTACGATCTCATCCGCAACGCCGGCGATATCAGCGTCCATGTCATTTCGGGAAGCGAGCGCGGCACCGAGACGGCGTCGAGGAGCGTCAAGGCGGCGGACGAGCAGTGGCAGTTCGAAATCTGGCCCTATCTCAAGGCCACGGCCTTTGTCATCGGCTCGCTCGCCTTCGCCGTCCTTCTCGACCAGTTCCTCGATGTTCGCAATCTGGCGATCATTCTTCTCATCGGGGTGCTGGCATCGGCAGTGACCGGCGGCCTGTGGCCGGCTCTGTATGCCTGTTTCGTCAGCGCCCTTGCTTTCAATTATTTCTTTCTGGAGCCCCGCTATACGCTGACGATCAGGGATCCGGAGAGCATCGTCGCGCTTGGCGTCTTTCTCGTCGTTGCGGTCATTGCCAGCAATCTGACGGCGCGCGTGCAGCGCCAGGCGGTCGCCGCCCGCTCGCGGGCGCGGGCGACCGAGGACATCTACCTTTTTTCGAAGAAGCTCGCCGGTGCCGGGACGCTGGACGACGTTCTATGGGCTACCGCCTTTCAGATCGCTTCGATGCTGAAGCTGCGCGTGGTGCTGCTGTTGCCGGAAGACGGGACGATCACCGTCAAGGCCGGCTATCCGCCGGACGACACGCTGGCCGAAGCCGACATCGCCGCCGCCCGCTGGGCCTGGGAGCACAATCGTGCCGCCGGTCGCGGCGCCGACACGCTTCCGGGCGCCAAGCGCCTCTATCTGCCCTTGCGGACGGGGCGCACGGCGATCGGTGTCGTCGGCCTCGACAACGACAAGCAAGGACCGCTGCTGACGCCCGAGCAGCAGCGGCTGCTTGACGCACTGGCCGACCAGGCGGCGGTCGCCATCGAGCGTATCCAACTGGTCGCCGACGTCGACCGCGCCAAGCTCGCGGCCGAGGCGGACAGGCTGCGCTCGGCGCTGCTCACCTCAATTTCCCATGATCTGAAGACGCCGCTCGCCGCCATCATGGGCGCGGCCGGCACGCTGCGGGATTTTTCAGCCGCGCTTCCCGAATCGGATCGGGCCGAACTGCTGTCGACGGTGCTCGACGAATCCGAGCGGCTGAACCGCTTCATCGCCAATCTGCTCGACATGACCAAGATCGAGTCCGGCGCGATGGAGCCGAACTACGCCTTTCACTATGTCGGCGACATCGTCGGCTCCGCCCTGCAAAGGGCCAGGAAAATCATTGGCGAGCACAGGATCGAGACGGACATCCCCAGGGATTTGCCGATGTTGAAGGTCGACCCCGTCCTGTTCGAGCAGGCGCTGTTCAATCTTCTCGACAATGCGGCGAAATATGCCTCGGCAGGCTCGACGATCCGCGTGCAGGGCTGGACCGACAATGGCTCCGTCCTGCTGCAGATCATGGATGAAGGGCCAGGCATTCCTTCCGGCGATCTGGAGCGGATTTTCGACACGTTCTACAGGGTGCGCAAGGGCGATCAGGTCCGTGCCGGCACCGGGCTCGGGCTGTCGATCTGCCGCGGCTTCGTCGAGGCGATGGGGGGCACGATCACGGCGGCAAACCGGACCGACGGTTCGGGCGCGGTTTTCACCGTCAAGATGCCGAAGCCGGCGAACCCGCCCGATCTCGACGCCTCGAATACGGACGATGTGGGTGACCTGGCATGACAAACTCGAACGTCAGGATACTGGTCGTCGATGACGAGCCGCCGATCCGTAAGCTGCTGCGCGTCGGGCTCGGCAGCCAGGGCTATGCGGTCAGCGAGGCGCCTAACGCCAGGGTGGCGATCGAGCTGATGGAGGCGGAGAAGCCGGACCTCGTCCTGCTCGACCTTGGCCTGCCCGGCATGAGCGGCCATGAGCTGCTGCGCAAATGGCGCGACGACGGTCTCGACATTCCGGTGGTCATCCTGTCCAGCCGGACCGACGAGGCCGGTATCGTCCAGGCCCTGGAACTCGGCGCCGACGACTATGTCACCAAACCCTTCGGCATGAACGAACTGGTCGCACGCATTCGGGTGGCGCTCCGCCACAAGCTCCAGCGACAGGGCGAGAAGCCGATTTTCCAGACCGGCGATCTCAGCGTCGATCTGGTCAAGCGCCTCGTCAAAGTCGAGGGCAAGGAGGTAAAGCTCTCGCCGAAGGAATACGACATCCTGCGCATGCTGGTGCAGCACGCCGGCAAGGTGCTGACCCATCATTTCCTGTTGAAGCAGGTCTGGGGCGACTCGACCGACGTGCAGTATCTCAGGGTCTATGTGCGGCAGCTCAGGCAGAAGATCGAGAAGAGCCCCGACCAGCCGCGCTACATCACCACCGAGACCGGCGTCGGCTACCGCCTGCGCGAGGTCGAGTGAGCGGGTTGGAATTAGCCGATCGCTTCCAGCTGCCGACCAAACGGTCTGGAAACCCGCAAGGCCGCCAGGCAGCCGACAATGCCGAGCGGCACGAAGGCAAGAAACAGCCAGCTAGCGACATTCGCCGCCGCGTCGTGGTTCAAACCTTGCGAAAAGCCGCTGGCATTGGCGACGATGCCGGCCAGTGCGGCGCCCACGGCATAGCCGATGCGCTGCATGGTCGGCACCGCCGCCGAGGCGATGGTCTGCTCGCCCTCCGGGGCGGAGGCGACGATGACACGCGTCAGGAAGGGCCAGGCGATGCCGAAGCCGCCGCCTTGCAACAGGGCGCAGATCAGGATGAGCGGGATGGAGCCCAGGGGTATCGTGTAGGCAAAGCCGGCGATGCCGGCCGCGATCATCACCGCGCCGCCGATGATGATCAGCCGCTCGCGCCGCGGCGGCGCGTTGGCGACCAGGATCGACAGGATCGACCAGGCGATCGATTCGGCGGCGATGATGTAGCCGGTGGTCAGCAGCGGAATGTCGTGCAGGCTGGTCAGCAGCAGCGGCCCGTAGACGCCGAAGGAACAAGTCGCCACCGAAAAGGCGGCAACCATGGTCATGCCTGCGCCGACCGGCGTGCGCCATGAGAACAGCCGTGCCGGGAACAGCCGCGAACGCGGCTTCAGCGCGTCGATGGTGAAGAACAGCACCAGGCCGATAAGGCCGAGGGCCATCAGCAGCGAGGAGCGCAGCAAGGCGATGTCGACGCCGGCCGAGGCGATCAGCACCACCGCCACGGCAAGGCAGCCAAGGGCTGCGAACGGGAAGGGTGGCGCCTTGCCTGTGGTCGTCCTGGGTTTCGTCGCCTCCGGCGTGTCGAGCACGATGAAGCTTGCCAGCGCCATGGCGGTGCCGCCAAGGGTGAAGATGCCGAAGGCCCAGCGCCATGACAAAAGCTCGGTCATGATCGCGCCGAGCAATGGTCCGCTGAAGGCGGCGACGCCCCAGATCGCCGACATGATGCCGAAAAGCTGCGGCCAGATAGCGCGCGAGAACAGCCGTTCGACCGAGACGAAGGCCAGCGACACCAGCGCACCGCCGCCAAGCCCTTCGATCAGGCGGCCGGCGAGGAACAGTTGCATGGAAGGCGAGGTGGCGCAGATCAGCGCGCCTGCTGCGTAGAGCAGCGCGGCGACCACCATGTTGGTGCGCAAGGGGACATAACTCACCAGTCGTCCGGCGGCCGCGCCGGCAACGATGGCGCCGAGTTCGTAGATCGCCAGCGACCAGCCGACGAGCTGTACGCCCGCCAGTTCGCCGACCATGGCCGGCATCACCGTTGCCACCATCGTTTCGTTGGTGGCGTGCAGCAGAATGCCGAGGCTGATGAAGCAGAAGCGCGCCAGGTCGCCGCTTGCCCACAATACGCGCCAGTCGACCCTGTTTGTGCTGATCTCGGTCATTTCCACCCCCGTCTTGCATATCTCGACGCCAGCGCAGGACGCCAGAAGCCAGTGCGGGTTTCCGGCAGGACCATGCGAATCGACAGCGCCGGATCGAGGCGTCGTTGCGCTCGGGGCAGGCTTGTAAAACCTCAACCGGGGTTGAGTTCAAGCGGTTTTTCGAGGACCGTTCGCGCGGCAGCCTTTCCGATTGCCGGGTTGGTTGCGCGATCAGTTCTCGGTGCTGCGCAGCTGGAACTGGCTGACGCCGATCGCGAGGTTCATGCCGGTCTGCGTCTGCAAGCTGAGCGGCTGCAAGGTGAACGCCTGAGAGGAGCCGCCGACCAGCAGATTGGCGCCGGCGCCGACGGCGGCCGTCACCTCCGCGCTGGCGCCGATGTAGTCGCCGGCCAGCGCACCCGGCGCATAGATGTTCTTCAGCGGCGTCAGCACGATCCACTGCATGATCGTCTGCTTCGTCGTGCCGATGTCGAGGCCGTATTTGTTGACGGCGCCGAAATAGGCTTCCGGCGCGAAGCTTTTGTCGGCGGGGTTGAAGGTGCAGCTCAGATCCTTGCTCGAGCCGAAGATGAAGCCGGTGCCGCCGCCAATGGCACAGTCAAGCGTACCGAGTTCTACGCCTCGGTCCTGCGCCTGCACGGCTCCGGAGAGCGTGGTGAACATGGCGGCAGCGATGGCTGTCTTCAGCATGATGGTCCCCTCAAAAATCCGCGGCGCGGAACCATCCTATCTGGTTCCGCGCCGCGGAGTGAGGGGGCATGGAGCGCATGGCTCCATGCATTCACTTGAACGAGTGGATCAGCTGGAGCGAGGTCACAGCCACGGCAAGGTTGACGCCGGTCTGCGCCTGGACGCTGAGCGGCTCCAGCATGAAGGCGCTGTCCAGGCCGCCAACCAGCAGGTTGGCGCCGCCGCCGGTCACGACGCTCGCCTCGGCATTGACACCGTAGTAGCTGCCGGCGAGATCGCCCCCGTCACTGTCCCGGGTCGCAGCCAGCACGGCCCAGACGAGCTGGCCCTGATGCGTCTGGCCGACATCGAGGCCGATCTTGGAGATGACGCCTGTGTAAACCTCGGACGGTCCGTGATGATGAGGCCGGAAGACACAGGACACGCCCTTGTTGGAGGCGACGATGTAGGCGGTGCCGCCGTCGATGGTGCAATCGAGCGTGCCGAGTTGCAGCTTGCCGGCGCTGGCTGGAGCCACCGCGAACATCGTCGTGGCGAGGGCAGCGGCGCAGGCGAGTTTCTTGATCATGGGAGGGTCCTTTCGCAAACTACTTTCAACAACGGCTTGGGAGGGTAGACCGTTCCGCTGAAAACTTGGCGCGATCAAGGCAGGGGCCGAAAGCCTCCTGCCGGGGTTAATGCGCGGTTGCGACGTGCGTCCTTTCGGACAGCCAAAGGATCCCGCGGCACTTGGATGTCACGCGGATTTGTATGGGGAGCGCCTGCCGAAACCGAGATCAGCTGACGCGGGCGAGGCCATCCTTGGCCGGCTGGTAGGTCGGATCAAGCCGAACGGCTTCCTTATAGGATTTCGCTGCCTTGGCCTTGTCGCCGCGCCGCTCGTAGATCAGCGCCTGATTGGACCAGGCCTCGGCATTTCTGCCGTCGAGCTTGATCGCCATGTTGAAATCGGAGAAGGCGTTGTCTTCGTCGTTGGTCGCCAGATAAGAGAGGCCGCGGCCGTTGTAGGGCTCGGCGGCGTCCGGCGCCAGCGAGATGGCGGTCGAGAAGTCCTCGATGGCGAATTTGTGCTGGCCCTGGCTCTGATAGATCAGGCCTCGATTGTGGTAGGCGCGCGCGTCGGTCGTATCGAGCTGGATCGCCTTCTGAAAGTCGTTGAAGGCGTCCTGGGTGCGACCCGCCTTGCGGTAGAGATTGCCGCGGCCGATATAGGCGGCGTCATAGTTTGAGTTGATCTGGATCGAACGGTTGTAGTCCGCCAGCGCGGCTTCCTGGTTGCCGAGGAAGCGCTGGATGAGCGCGCGATTCGAATAGGCCTGGAAGAAATTCGGATTGAGCTGGATGGCTTGATTGAAATCCTTGAGCGCCGCCTGGTACTGACCACCACGGCCATAGGCCGAGCCGCGCACATTGTAGCCTTCGGGATCCTGGGGATTGCGCTGGATGACCCCCGACAGCGAGGAAATGTTCTCGCT
Source organism: Mesorhizobium sp. M7A.F.Ca.US.008.03.1.1 (assembly GCF_003997495.1). Lineage (GTDB taxonomy): Bacteria > Pseudomonadota > Alphaproteobacteria > Rhizobiales > Rhizobiaceae > Mesorhizobium. The sequence goes on from NZ_RZRU01000015.1 coordinate 47,118, forward strand.
CGACCCTTGCGCCTTGTCGATGTTGTTGAATTCACCGGTCGGGCCCGCCGTTTGGCAGCCGGCAAGCGCCAGCCCGGAGAGCAGGGCTGCTGTCAGGGCGAAACCACGCAATGCGGTCCCGCGCTCCACGCTCGTTGCGTTCATGTCTGCCCTGTCCTCACTTCAAGTCCGGTTCCCCCTCCGGACCGGTCACATCAAAACAAAAAGGTGGCGGCGATTCCACATCGCGCCACCTCTGATATCCTTCGAAAAGGACGAAAAATTGGCGTTAGAACCGCGGCGGACGCGGAGCGCCACCTGGGCCACCGGCGGCGCCAGCAGCAACCGGGCGCGGCGTCATCGGCAGCAAGCCTTCGCGCTGGGCGCGCTTGCGGGCCAGCTTGCGGGCGCGGCGGACGGCTTCAGCCTTCTCACGGGCGCGCTTCTCGGACGGCTTCTCGTAGTGACCGCGCATCTTCATTTCGCGGAAAATGCCTTCGCGCTGCATCTTCTTCTTGAGAGCGCGAAGCGCCTGATCAACGTTATTGTCGCGGACGAGTACCTGCACGGGCAATCCTGTCTTTCGGGTTTGATATCAACAGGCAAGCGGCCATAGCCACTAGCCTCCGCGGCGGTTTACACCACGAATTGTGGCGGCTGATAGCAGAATCATACCGCACTGTCCACAGCGGAAATGAATTTGCGAGGCCAGCCGCCGTCTGTTTGCCCGGGGCAAGTGGCCACTTGCCTCTGAGATAGGGAGCCGGCTAGGCCGTCGCGAGGTGCAACAGCTCGAAATCCTCGAAAAACTCGCCGTAGTCGCAGGTGATCTCCTCGCCCACGGCGATGTCGCGGGTCGCGGTGGCCCCGCCATATTGCGAAAAATCCGTATTCGGATTGCTGGAATGGTTCATGAAGCGGCCGTTGTCGACTTCATAGACCATGAAACCTGGCCGGTCCGGGCTCGGATAGGCATAGCGGTCGAGCAACTCCCTGAGATGCGATGGTGCCGTCTCGTATTTGTCCATGGGGATCAGCCGGTCGAAATCCGGATCGAGCCGCCAGATCGAAGCGCCTTTCCCGATTGGCTCCGCGGCGAACACGCCGACGCCTTCGATCGCACTCGCAGTCACATAGGTTCTGATCAGCATCATGGTTCCAGACCCGCTTTTAGACAGAAACGGAATCACCAAATCGCGGCGAAAAATCAAGACCGGCCGTTTGCCTGGCGACTAAGACATCCATCCCGCCGCTTGAATTCTTCACGTCCGGTTGATCGACACGCCGCCATCGGCCAGCAGTGCCGCTCCGGTGGTGAAGCTCGAGGCGTCGGAGGCGAGATAGAGCGCCGAGCGGGCGATCTCCTCCGGCATCGCGACACGCTTCAAAGCATGCAGGCCTTCGACGAAAGCCCGTGATTCCGGGGTCTTGAAGGTTGCCGCCGGTGTGTCGGTCCCGCCGGGCAGCAGCGCGTTGACGCGAACGCCTTTCGGCCCATATTCGGCGGCAAGCACCTGCGTCAGCCCGATCAGGCCTGCCTTGCTCGCGGCATAGCTGGTCATGCCTGGCATGCCGACGGTGTGGCCGACGAAAGTGGAGGTGAAGATCAGCGAACCGCCACCGCGCTCGATCATCGCCGGCACCTGGTATTTCGCACCGAGGAACGCGCTGGTGAGGTTGGTGTCGAGTGTCTCGCGCCAGCCTTCCAGCGGCAGGTCCGAAATCGGCCCCATCTGGCCGACGGCGCCGGCATTGTTAAAGGCGATGTCGAGCCCACCGAACTTTTCGACAGCCAGATCGACAAGAGCCTTTGCATAGGCTTCGTCCCTGACATCGCCGGCAAGGGCGACCGCCGTGCCGTCGGCGTCAGCGATCTCGGCGACAAGCGCATCGAGCTCGGCCTGACGGCGGGCGGCGACGATGACCTTGGCGCCTTCCTCAGCGAATAGTCTCGCGGTGGCGCGGCCGATGCCGGAACTGGCGCCGGTGACGATGGCGATCTTGTTTGTGAGTGCGAACATTTTTTGCGTCCTTTTTTGCGCCAGCTGCGCCGGCAATTGGATGCTTGGTCGCAAATGGGGCGGGTCGGAGCCACCCGATACCTGCGAAGGCCGCGTCGCCCTGAGCTATTGCCTCAACAGCCAGCCGAGTCGGTCCATCGAGAACGCATAGCTGATGGCGATGAGCAGGGCGACGATGATGCCCGTAGTCGTGTAACCGGCCCCATAGAACCCAGCCGCACCGCCGAACAGGATGACCAGCTCGAGCGCCAGCCGCACCACGCCGGGCACAGGCACCGGTGCGCGGCCAGACCGGCTTGGGTCGTTGAGTACCGCGAAGATTCCCCACAGTACGGCCGCAACGAGCGGCAAGCCCAGCGCGAGGAGCCAGCGCCCCCATCCGTCGGAGAGACTCCAGCCGGCAATGCCGAGGCCGAGCAACGCGGCAAGCTCCAGCAAAAACCGCAACGTCAGATTCCACCAGGCGTTGCCCATATTCGTCCTCCGAGACTCGCGGCAGGCAGTGTGACTGAACGCAGCCATGGCAGCCAGATCGCATGTGTCTTTTTCGTCGCGGCGCAAAACGGCAAGCGCCGTCGCAAACAGCGCAAGGGTGGAAGCGCTGTTTCGCTAGTGATACACCTCGCGCGCCGGGACAGAATGAATGCCCGGCCCCTATTCGCGAGACCTTTTGGCGAGAGGCTGGGACGTTGAAGAAATATTCGGTATTCGCCATCGCCCGCGAGGCCATGCGCGGCCACAAGGGCTGGGAGGAGCAGTGGTCCTCGCCTGAGCCCAGGAAAGAATACGACGTCATCATCGTCGGCGCCGGCGGCCATGGCCTGGCCACCGCCTATTACCTCGCCACGGTGCACGGCATAACCAATGTCGCGGTGCTGGAAAAGGGCTGGCTCGGCGGCGGCAACACCGGCCGCAACACCACCATCATCCGCTCCAACTATCTCTATGACGAGAGCGCCGGCATCTACGACCATGCGCTGAAGCTGTGGGACGGGCTCAGCCAGGAGCTCAACTACAACGTCATGTATTCGGCGCGCGGCGTCATGATGCTCGCCCACAACGTGCACGACGTCCAGGTGCTGAAGCGCCACGTCCACGCCAACCGGCTGAACGGCATCGACAATGAGTGGCTGACGCCGGAGCAGGCGAAGGAATTCTGCCCGCCGCTCAACACCTCCAAGGACGCGCGCTATCCGGTGGTCGGTGCGGCGCTGCAGCGGCGCGGCGGCACGGCCCGTCATGATGCCGTTGCCTGGGGCTATGCGCGCGGCGCCTCGGCGCGCGGCGTCCACATCATCCAGAATTGCGAGGTCACCGGGGTCAAGCGGGCGCCAAATGGCGCGGTCATGGGCGTCGACACGACGCGCGGGTTCATTGGCGCCAAGAAAGTCGGCGTCGTTGCCGCCGGCCATTCCTCGGTCATCATGAACATGGCCGGCGTGCGCATGCCGCTGGAAAGCTATCCGCTGCAGGCGCTGGTGTCGGAACCGGTCAAGCCGGTGGTGCCCTGCGTGGTGATGTCGAACACGGTGCACGCCTATATCTCGCAGTCCGACAAGGGCGAACTGGTGATCGGCGCCGGCACAGACCAGTATGTCTCCTATTCGCAGACCGGCGGCCTGCACATATTGCAACATACGCTGGACGCCATCTGCGAGATGTTCCCGATCTTCACGCGCATGAAGATGCTGCGCTCGTGGGGCGGCATCGTCGATGTCACGCCCGACCGCTCGCCGATCCTGGCCAAGACGCCGGTGCCCGGCCTCTATGTCAATTGCGGCTGGGGCACGGGCGGCTTCAAGGCGACGCCGGGCTCGGGCCATGTCTTTGCTCACACCATCGCGAAAGACGATCCGCATCCGATCAACGCGCCTTTCACCATCGAGCGCTTCCGCACCGGCCGGCTCATCGACGAGGCGGCGGCGGCGGCGGTGGCACACTGATGATGGTTGAGATGGCTGTCGCGATGCCGCTGATGCTGGCGGGGGAACAGGGCTTGTTCCATTTTCCGTCGGCGGACGAAGTGCGCACGCAGCCGATCAGCCGTACCGGCAACGAAACCGCCTGGCCGTTTTCGGTCGACGACGGCACGCTGGCCTGCGTCTGGAGCGGTGGCCAGAGGGTGGTGATGTTCTTCGAGGGACGTCCCGAAGGGCTCGACCAAGACGAGACATTCCAGCCGCGTCAAGTCATCGTCACCACCGATCCGATGCAACTCACTCTCGGCAACATGGCGTCCCGCGATCTGTTCCGTCCCGCTGCAAGTGTGGCAGAACGCATCCGGCTCGTTGCTCCGTTCGCGACCCTGGGACAGAAGCTTTGCGATCAACCGGCGGGCGCCCGCGTCGGCCACGGCGAATTGTAGGAACGAACCAAATGCTTCTCATCCGCTGCCCCTATTGCGAGGAAGAGCGTCCGGAACTCGAGTTTCGCAACGCCGGCGAGGCGCATATCGCGCGCTCGGCCAATATGGCCGGCGAGAGCGATGACGATTTCGAAAAGTTCTTCTTCATCCGCTCTAACCCCAAGGGCATCATTTATGAGCGGTGGCGGCACATGCATGGCTGTGCGCGCTTCTTCAACGCCGTGCGCGACACCGTCACCGATAAGTTCGTCATGACCTACAAGGCCGGCGAGCCCAAACCCTCCAAGCTGCCGGGAGTTGGCAAATGAGCGGCGCGTTCCGCATTCCAGGAGCCGGCCGCTTCAAACAGGCGAAGACCGCGCGCTTCAGCTTCGATGGCCAGTCCTACACAGGCATCGAAGGCGACACGCTGGCCTCGGCGCTGCTCGCCAATGGCGTCCATCTCGTCGGTCGATCGTTCAAGTACCATCGTCCGCGCGGCATACTGTCGGCGGGCGCCGAGGAGCCGAACGCGCTGGTCGAGATCAAGCGCGACGCGGCACGCAAGACGCCGAACGTGCGGGCAACCGTGCAGGAGCTCTATGACGGGCTCGACGCGCAGTCGCAGAACCGGTGGCCGTCGCTGTCCTTCGACCTCGGCGCGGTCAGCGATATCGCCTCACCGCTGCTTTCGGCCGGCTTCTACTACAAGACCTTCATGTGGCCGAAAGCGGCGTGGAAGAGCCTCTACGAGCCAAAGATCCGCGCCGCGGCCGGGCTTGGCGTTTCCCCGGACCAGCCGGATCCCGACCATTATTCGTCACGCTACGCGCATTGCGACGTGCTGGTGCTGGGCGGCGGTGCTGCAGGCATCGCGGCGGCATTGGCCGCGGCTGAAACGGGCGTGCGGGTCATCCTCGCCGACGAGCAGGCCGAGTTCGGCGGCAGCCTGCGTTTCGAGAGCGGCGCGAAAATCGACGGCCAGGATGGTTTTGCCTGGGCGCAAGCTGCGGTGGCGAAGCTCGCTGCCATGGACAATGTCCGCGTGCTTTCGCGCACGACGGCGTTCGGCTATTACGCGCAGAATTTCGTCGCGCTGGTCGAGCGTGTCAGCGATCATCTGAAGGCTCCCGGCCACGATCTGGCGCGCGAGCGGCTGTGGCAGGTCAGGGCCAAGCGCGTGGTGCTGGCCTCCGGCGCGATCGAGCGGCACATGGTGTTTGCCGACAACGACCGCCCGGGCATCATGCTGGCGGGTGCCGCGCGCACCTATCTCAACCACTATGGCGTCGCCGTCGGCAGGAATGTCGGCGTCTACACCGCCAATGATTCTGCCTATGCAGCGGCGATCGACCTGAAGAAGGCCGGCGTCAACGTGGCGGCGATCGTCGATTTGCGCGACAATCCGACCGGACCGGTGATCGACGAGGCGAGGGCGCTCGGCATCGAGGTCAATTTCGGCCGCGCGGTGATCCGCGCTGGCGGCAAGCTCAGGGTGTCGTCGATGACCGTGCAGCCGAAGAACGGCGGCGGCGAACGCACCATTCCGGTCGATGCGATCCTGATGTCGGCCGGCTGGACGCCGTCGGTGCATCTGTTCTCGCAGTCGCGCGGCAAGGTCGCCTTCAACGACGAGACCAAGCGCTTCGTGCCCGGCACCTATGCGCAGGATTGCGTCTCGGTCGGCGCCTGCAACGGCACTGACGGGCTGTCTGCCACGGTGGACGAGGCCTATGCGGCTGGCGCCAAGGCGGCCAAGGATGCGGGTGCCAAAACCGCCAAGGGCAACAAGCCGAAGGTCGATGCCTCGGAGAGCTGGTCGCGCGGCATGCTGGGTGCGGCGCCCGGCGCCGGGCCGGACACGACGGTCAAAGCCTTCGTCGACTTCCAGAACGACGTCACCGCCAAGGACATCCGCCAGGCGGTGCACGAAGGCATGCGCTCGATCGAGCACGTCAAGCGCTTCACCACCAACGGCATGGCGACCGACCAGGGCAAGACCTCCAACATGCACGGCCTGGCGATTGCCGCCGAGATGCTGGGCAAGCCGATCCCGGAGGTCGGCCTGACCACGTTCCGGGCGCCCTATACGCCGGTGACCTTCGGCGCGATCGTCAGCCATGCGCGCGGTCCGCTGTTCGACCCGACACGCAGAACCGCGATCCACCCCTGGGCCGAGGCGCAAGGTGCCGTGTTCGAGGATGTCGGCCAGTGGAAGCGCGCCTGGTATTTTCCCAAGGCGGGTGAGGACATGCACGCGGCGGTCGACCGCGAATGCGTCGCGGTGCGCAAGACGGCCGGCCTGTTCGATGCCTCGACGCTGGGCAAGATCGAAGTGGTCGGGCCGGATGCGGCCAAATTCATGGAACTGCTCTACACCAATCCGTGGGAGAAGCTGGAACCCGGCCGCTGCCGCTACGGCATCATGCTGCGCGAGGACGGTTTCATCTATGATGACGGCGTCGTCGGCAGGCTGGCGCCGGACCGTTTCCACGTGACCACGACGACCGGCGGCGCGCCGCGCGTCATGAACCACATGGAGGATTATCTCCAGACCGAGTTCCCGCATCTCAATGTCTGGCTGACCTCGATCACCGAGCAGTGGGCTGTCATCGCCGTGCAAGGCCCCAAGTCGCGTGACATCATCGCGCCGTTGGTCGAAGGCATCGACATGTCGGACGAGGGGCTGCCGCATATGTCGGTGCGCGAAGGCAAGATCTGCGGCGTGCCGACCAGGCTGTTCCGCATGTCGTTCACCGGCGAGCGCGGCTTCGAGGTCAACGTGCCCGCCGACTATGGCCAGGCCGTCTGGGAAGCGCTGTGGGCTGAAGGCCAAAAGCACGGTGCGGCCGCCTACGGTACCGAGGCCATGCACGTGCTGCGTGCCGAAAAAGGCTACATCATCGTCGGACAGGACACCGACGGCACGGTGACGCCGAACGATGCCGGTCTCGACTGGGCGGTCGGCAAGAAGAAGGCCGATTTCGTCGGCATCCGCGGCATGGCCCGGCCGGATCTGGTCGCCAAGGGCCGCAAGCAGCTGGTTGGCCTCAAGACCAAGGACCCCAAGGTGGTGCTGGAAGAAGGCGCGCAGATCGTCGAGGACCCGAAGCAGGCGATCCCGATGAAGATGATCGGCCACGTCACCTCGAGCTACTGGTCGGAAAATTGCGGCCGCTCGATCGCGCTGGCGCTGGTCGCCGGCGGCCGCGACCGCATGGGCGACACGCTCTACGTGCCGATGCCGAACGGGGTGATCGAAGTGGAAGTTACCGGCATGGTGTTCTTCGACGAGACGGGAGGTCGCCTCAATGGCTAAGGCCGCTGCAAGGAAGACGGCTCCGGCTGCATCGCCTTCGGTTGAACGCCGTCCGGCGCTGGCTGGTCGCAGCACCACTGCTGCCGGCGTCAAGGTCGAGGTGCTGCCGCCCGCCGAGCGCATGTCATTGCGTGCGCCGGAGGGCTCGGTTGCAGCGCTTTCGAAGGCGCTCGGCGTGACCTTGCCGAACAAGCCTAAGACGTCTGCCTCGAAGGGCGGGCGCACCGCCCTGTGGCTCGGCCCCGACGAATGGCTGGTCATCGACGAGGCCGGCAACGATCCGCTCGCCGATCGCGCCAAAGTATCCGCGCTGCATTCGGCGGTCGGTGTCTCGCATCGCAACATCGCGATATCCGTGACGGGCGCCGGAGCCGCGGCGACGATCAATGCGGGCTGCCCGCAGGATCTGTCGCTCGAGGCCTTCCCGGTGGGAGCAGCGTCGCGCACCATCCTGGGTAAGACCGAGATCGTGCTGCTGCGCACGGCTAACGAAGCCTTCCGTGTCGAATGCTGGCGTTCCTTCTCGGACTATGTCTTTACTTTCCTGTCCGAGGGATCGCGCGACGCGGCGGTCTGAGCTCGGAACGTTTTGCAGGGCACGCTCGTTCTGCATCCGCACGCCGAGGGAGAACGCCGATGCCGTCGAATTCCGCGCCGAAGTCGCCGGTCATAAAGACATCGGCCGTCCGCTCGCTCGAGCATGAGCGGCACGAAGCGCCGAGCGCCGAAGAGGAACTCGAGGAAGGCCTCGAAGACACGTTCCCGGCCAGCGATCCGATATCCATTACCGGAACCGCCATCCCCGGCGCACCGGCAAGACCGGGCAAGGCCAAGACCGTGCCAGGGCGCAAGAAGCGCAAGACGTAATTTCCATCGGACCAGATCGGATCGGACCTTCTCAATCCCGTTGGGCATGCTATTTAAAGCGCTTTGGGAGATGAAAATGCCGACAAAAGCGACCGTTTGGGGCGAAAATGTCCACGAGCAGACCAATGAAGCCGTGCGCGGCCTCTATCCCCTGGGAATGCATGGCACCATTGCCGCGGCGCTCAACCAGGACAAGGGCATCGAGGCGACCACCGCCACCTTGCAGGAGCCCGAGCACGGCCTGGGCGAAAAGCGCCTGGCGGCCACCGACGTGCTTTTGTGGTGGGGCCACGCGGCGCATGGCGAGGTCAAGGACGAGATCGTCGAGCGGGTGCAGAGGCGTGTGTGGGAAGGGATGGGCCTGATCGTGCTCCATTCCGGCCATTACTCGAAGATATTCAAGCGGCTGATGGGCACGCCCTGTTCGCTGAAATGGCGCGAGGCGGGCGAGCGCGAGCGCGTCTGGGCGATCAACCGCGGCCACCCGATCGCGCAAGGCATCGGCGAGTGCCTGGAGATCGGCGAGACCGAAATGTATGGCGAGCCGTTCGCGGTGCCGGAGCCGCTGGAGACGGTGTTCGTCTCCTGGTACGAGGGCGGCGAGGTGTTCCGGTCCGGGCTGACCTACCAGCGGGGCGCGGGACGGATCTTCTACTTCTCGCCTGGCCACGAGACCTATCCGATCTATCACAATGAGGGCGTGCAGCAGGTGCTGCGCAACGCGGTGCACTGGGCGCACAATCCGGCGCCGGCATGGTCCGGCATCACCAACGCGCCGAACGTGCCGACGGATGCGGCCAAGGAGAAGATCGTCCAGAAGGGGCTGCGCCTGCATGCCGATGGCGACAAGGGCCTTGGTTGATTAGGGCGGCCTGACCTGATCGGGCCTGAGTTGCCTAAGGCGTGAGTTGATTTGGGGCTTGGGGCTAATGCATCGAATTCTTCTGCTCGGCACCGGCGGTATCGCCGGGCATCATGTCGAGGAGTTCGCCGGGATTGCCGGCTGCAGCATCGTCGCCTGTGTCGACCAGGTGCCCGGCCGCGCTGCGGCGTTCGCCGCCGTCAGCAAGATCGGCGATTCTTTCGAGAGCCTGGACGCGGCGATCGCCTGGGGCCAGTTCGATGCCGCCATCAACGCGACGCCGGATGGGGCGCATATGGCAACGACACTGGCGCTGCTCGGCGCCGGAAAACACGTGTTTTGCGAAAAGCCGCTGGCACCGAACCACGCCGATGCGCTTGATATGACCGAAGCGGCCGAGGCTGCCGGGGTGATCAACATGGTCAACCTGACCTATCGCAACTCACCGGCGATCCACGAGGCGCGGCGCATGGTTCAGGCCGGCGAGATCGGCGCGTTGCGCCATGTCGAGGCGAGCTATCGGCAAAGCTGGCTGGTCAGCAAATCATGGGGTGACTGGCGGGTCGAGGACAAATGGCTGTGGCGCCTGTCGATCCGGCACGGCTCGACAGGCGTGCTGGGCGATGTCGGCATCCATATCCTCGACTTCGCCACCTATGGCGCCGACCAGGACATCGTCAGCCTGCACGCCGATCTGCTGACGTTTCCGAAGGCCGAGGGCGGGCGCATCGGCGACTATGTGCTGGACGCCAATGACAGCGTGGCAATGACGGCGCGGCTCAGCTCCGGAGCGCTCGCCACGATCGTGGCGAGCCGCTACATGACCGGCCACGCCAACGATCTCTCGCTGGCCCTGCATGGCACCAAGGGCGCCATCAAGGTAGAAACCGACGGCAAGGCATCGAACCTGTCCGCCTGCCTGGGTGGGGATGTCGATCTGCAGCGCTGGCAGACGCTGGCGCTGCCCGATGTCAAGCGCAACGCCCGGCGCTTCGCCGACGCGCTCGACGCGGGCCGCAACGGCGATCCGTCGTTCCGGCGCGCCGCCGACATGCAGAAGCTGATCGACGCAGCCTTCGAGAGTTCAGCGGCTAAACTGCCGATCTCGGTCGGCTGAAACCGGCCGGCTTGTGGCGGCCAGACGTGATTTCTGCGGAAATCAGAATGCGCTCGGCACAATCCACGGATTGATGCTGATGCCGAGGCGCGGGCCCTTGCCCTCAGCGGTGTTTTCCGTGGCGCCCTTCTTCTCGACCGACCCGGTCGAAGCGCAATCGAGCTTCACGTTGGCCTTGGTGTCAATGCAGGTTGCGGTGGGCGCATGCTTGACGGGGTGAGCGGTGCCGGCGGCGAAGGCCGAGCCCGAAAGTGCCAGCACGGCGGCCAGGGTGAGAAGGGTCTTTTTCATTGTCGATCTCCGTTTTCGACGGGTGAATTTTTCTCGTACATGTACGATACACCGTACAGATACGTCCGCCGACCGCGAAGTTCAAGTCAAAACCGTACGCGTACGGTAACTTCTTTGTTAACCAAGAAATTCGCCCCGCTTTGGCTGGGTAGAGAGAGGACATGGAAACGAAGGAACTGGCGTTCAGCAGTTGACCGGTGTCTCGGTCAGCGGCGGCACGTTTTGCGTGCTGAGCGTGGCAAGCGTGAAATCGCACATCCGCTTCACGAAAGCCTGCGGATCGCCGAAGGGGTAGAACGGAAAGGTGATGAGCAGCGAGATCGTGCCATGGCCGACCGCCCACAGCATGGTGGCGATGGCGCGCGGATCGCCTTGCAACTTGCCGGCGGCAACGCAGGCCTCGACCCTGCTGATCAGTGCTTTCATAGCTGGGTTGCCCTCTTCCATGTCCTCGTAGCTTCTGCCTTCCGGCAGCTTGGTCTTTTCGGTCATGAAGACAGTCCGGTATTCATTGGGATTGCCAAGCCCGAAGGCGGCATATTCCGTCATCACTGCTTGCAAGGCCTCGATCGGATCGTCGGACGAATGTTCCTCGATGCGTCGGGCAAGCGTCTCGAACGCATCTTCCGCCAGTGCAAACAGGATGTCCTGTTTGTCGGCGAAGTAGGAATAGACCGACATTGGGGCATAGCCGACCCGCTTGGCCAATTTGCGGATGGTCAGGCCCTCATAGCCTTCTTCCTGGACGAGCTTATGGGCGGCCGCAACCAACTCGGAGCGCTGTTCTGCCTTTTGTTTCTCGCGGCGTGTCTGGACGCTCTGCGGCAAGATCTGGTGCCTTTGGTTGTCGGTGGCTGGCTAAATTATATACGCTGTACGGAAACGGACAAGGGCACGGGAAGTTCCCAAGCGGCATGCTTCGGATCGTGCCCACGCTCGTCGAAGTTAGGCAGACCCGTGATCAACATCGTTGCTCCGTCAAAGCGGCCCATCACGCCTCCTTGTCGATCAGTCTTGCGGCGAGATGCGAAAGCAGCTTTACCGCCTCGCCATAGGTCCTGGCTTTTTCCGGATTGGAGGCGTTGCCGTCCAGCGCCCGCTTGAAGACGCCCTGGCAGATTGCAGCCAGCCGGAAGAAGGAAAAGGCCAGGAAGAACGTCCAGTTCCCTATACCGGTGAGCCCGCGCCGCCGGCAGTAGCTGGCGACATAGTCCTCCTCGGAGGGAAGGCCAAGCGCGGAACGGTCGACACCACCCAGGCCGCGAAAACCCGACGCGTGCGGCAGCCGCCATTGCATGCACTGATAGGCGATATCGGCGAAGGGGTGGCCTGATGTCGACAGTTCCCAGTCGAGCACCGCCAGAACCGTTGGCCGCTCCGGCGCGAAGATCAGATTGTCCAACCGGTAGTCGCCATGCACCAACGAGATCCGGCCGTCATCGGCGGGCATATGCGTTTCCAACCAGGCAATCAGCCGGTCCATGTCGGCGACGGTGCCGGTTTCCGAGGCACGGTACTGGCTGGTCCAGCGCGCCAGCTGGCGTTCGAAATAGCTGCCCGGCCGGCCGAAATCGCCGAGACCCACTGTTTCGACATCGACCTCGTGCAGCGCGGCAAGGGTATCGTTCATGGCGTCGTAGATGGCGGCGCGTTCTTCGTTGTCGCGCGCCTCCGGCAACGCCGGATCCCAGAAGATGCGGCCGTCGAGGAAATCCATCACGTAGAACATGCGGCCGATCGGCGAGTCCTCAGCCGACAGATGCAGCATGGCAGGCACAGGCACGGCGGTGCCGGCAAGCGCGCTCATCACCCTGAATTCGCGGTCGACCTGGTGCGCCGATTTCAGCAATTGCCCCGGCGGCTTGGCGCGCAGCACGTAGCGGCCGCTTGCCGCCGTCAAAAGGTAGGTCGGGTTCGATTGGCCGGATTTAAACTTTTCGATTGCAGCAAGCCTGCAAAAGCCCGGTATGTTCGCCTCGAGGTAAGGCGCAAGCGCTGGCTGGTCGAGAACGGGATCACTCATGCCGTCTCGGGCTGGCGTTCTATCAAGGTCAGCGTCAGCCAGCGGGCAGTCAGCGCCGGCTTCTTCGAACCCTCGATCTCGATCGTCACGTCATGCGCCGTCTGCACCCAGCCCGATGGCCTGACCTTGACGTCGGCCAGCACGAAACGCGTGCGGATGCGCGCACCGGTCTTCACCGGCGCCAGGAAGCGCAACGAATCGAAGCCGTGGTTGACGCCCATCTTGCTGTTTTCCAGCGGTGGCATGGTCTCGAACGTCATAGCCGACAACAGCGACAGCGACAGGAAGCCGTGCGCGATGGTGCCGCCGAACGGCGTCTCGCGCATGGCCCGCTCCGGGTCGCAGTGGATGAACTGGTGGTCGTCGGTGGCGTCGGCGAACTGGTCGATCATGCGTTGCGTGACCACCCGCCACGGCGACACGCCAACCTCCTTGCCGACATTGGCCAGAAGCACATCGAGACTGATCGGTTCCACGCTCATGTCCTCCAGTTCACCCCCCGGCTTCTGTGGCCGGAAAATGTCATTCCTTGAACAAGGTCAGCCCATGCTGCACCGACTGTCCGCCGTCGATCGGCAGGATGGCGCCGGTGACATAGCTGCCTGCACGGCTGCACAAATAGAGCGTTGCGCCGGCAATGTCATCCGGTGCGCCGATACGGCCGATCGGAACATGGTTGCCGACATGTCTGGCCTGTTCATCCGTGCCGGTGGCAAACGCCGTCATGCGGCTCTGGAAGGGGCCGGGGGCGAAAGCGTTGACGGTGATGCGGCGGGCGGCGAACTCAAGCGCCAGGGTGCGCGTCAGATGATGAACGGCGGCCTTCGAGGCAGTGTAGGAATAGGCGTCGTCGGCCAGCGGCTGCGTGCCCATCACCGAACCAAGGTTGATCACCCTGGCCGGATCGGCATCGCTGGCGGCGGCATCGAGCAACGGCAACAATTCGCGGGTCAGATGGAAGACCGCGGTGACGTTGACGCCAAACACCTTGGCCCATGCCGAATAGGGGAAGCTTTCCAGGGGCGCGCCCCAGGAGACGCCGGCATTGTTGACCAGAATATGCAGTTTCCCGGTCCGCGCTTTGACCTCGGCGACGAGTGCAGCGATGCCGGCTTCGCTGGAAACGTCGCCGACGAAGCCCTCGGCCCGGCCCGGTACACCAAGCTCGTTCAACTCTTCGGCGACCTTGATACAATCCTCGCCCTTGCGCGACGCGATCATCACGCTGGCGCCAGCCCTGACCAGCGCGGTCGCCGCCATGCGGCCTATGCCGGTCGCGGCACCCGTCACCAGCGCGGTCTTGCCGGCCACCGAAAACAGCTCGTCCAGATAGCTCATCACAATCCTCCGCGCTCGGCATGCGGGCAAACAGTTCGCGTTGACAAGGCTATCCGAAGTACGGTCATCCTTGCCACTGACAAAATGCCTGGCGTGCATGAAGGGTTAGCGACCGATGACGGAGATGAATCTCGGCATGACCGAGCGGCTGAAGCCGATCCACGCGCGCGTCGCTGCCATGGTGCGCGACGAGATCATGCCGCTCGACAGGGAATTCCTGAGCGAGGTGGGCAAGGCAGGCGACCGCTGGGTCTACAGTGCGCGCCAGAGCGAGATCCTCGAAGGGCTGAAGAAGACCGCAAGAGAGCGCGGCCTGTGGAATTTCTGGCTGACCGGCTCGGAACGCGGCTATGGCCTTTCCACCGTCGAATACGCCTATCTGGCCGAGGAGATGGGCAAGGCGCATCTCGGCGCCGAGACTTTCAACTGCTCGGCGCCCGACACCGGCAACATGGAGGTGCTGGAGCGGTACGGCTCGGCCGACCACAAGAAGGAATGGCTGGAGCCGCTGCTCGAGGGCAAGATCCGCTCGGCCTATCTGATGACCGAGCCGGATGTCGCCTCGTCCGATGCCACCAACATAACCATGCGCTGCGAGCGTCAGGGCGACGACTATGTGCTCAATGGCGAGAAATGGTGGGCTTCGGGCGCCGGCGATCCGCGCTGCGCCATCTACATCGTCATGGTCCGGACCGGCGGCGATGAAGAGGCGCAGCATCGCCGCCATTCGATGATCCTGGTGCCATCAGACACCAAAGGTGTGACCAAGGTCAGGGCCATGCAGGTCTATGGCGACGACGACGCGCCGCATGGCCATATGCATCTTCGCTTCGACAACGTGCGCGTACCGGCGTCGAACCTGATCCTCGGCGAGGGCAGGGGGTTCGAGATCGCGCAAGGACGGCTCGGCCCCGGCCGCATCCATCACTGCATGCGCGCCATCGGCCAGGCCGAGATGGCGCTGGAGATGCTGTGCCAGCGTTCCGTACGCCGCGAGGCCTTCGGCCAGAAGCTGGCAAAGCTCGGCGCCAATTTCGACATCATCGCCGAATGCCGCATGGAGATCGAAATGGCCCGGCTGCTCTGCCTCAAGGCGGCGTGGATGATCGACCAGGGCGATGCGCGGGCCGCCGCCCCCTGGATCAGCCAGATCAAGGTGGTGGCACCGCGCGTCGCGCTCAAGGTCACCGACGAGGCGGTGCAGATGTTCGGCGCGCAAGGCATCAGCCAGGACACGCCGCTGGCGCGGTCGTGGACGCATCTGCGGACATTGCGCCTTGCCGACGGACCGGACGCTGTGCACCGCCGGCAGGTGGCACGCACCGAACTGAGGAAATACACGCAGGAAAAGGTCTGAGCGCCGGTATCGTCATCCGGCGACGCCGGCAGGTCCAAGCGAGGAGTGTTCCGATGACAATCCCCTCCGAAATGAAGGCGCTGTTGCTGGTCGGCGACGGCTACACCAGGACGCCGAGCGGCAGCGTGCTGGAGGCGATGGAGCCCTATCTCGAGCCGGGCAGCATCGCGGTGCCGACACCCGGGCCGACGCAGGTGCTGATCAAGGTGGGCCTCGCCTCGATCAATCCGTCCGATGTCGCCTTCGTCAAGGGCCAGTACGGCCAGCCGCGCGCCAAGGGCCAGCCGGCCGGCTTCGAGGGCGTCGGCATCGTCGTCGGCAGCGGTGACGAGCCCTATCCCAAAAGCCTGGTCGGCAAGCGCGTCGCATTTGCCACGGGCGTCAGCAACTGGGGCTCATGGGCCGACTATGCCGTCGCCGAGGCGGCGGTCTGCATCCCGCTGCTCGACACCGTCCGCGACGAGGATGGCGCAGCGATGATCGTCAACCCGCTCACCGCGCTCGCCATGTTCGACATCGTCAAACAGGAAGGCGAAAAGGCCTTTGTCATGACCGCCGGCGCCAGTCAGCTCTGCAAGCTGATCATCGGCCTGGCCAGGGAGGAAGGTTTCCGGCCGATCGTCACCGTGCGCCGCGACGATCAGATCGCGGCTCTGAAAGAGCTTGGCGCGGCCCACGTCCTCAACGAAAAGGCGCCGGATTTCAAGGCGGCGCTGCGCGAGGTGATGAAGGCCGAACAACCGCGCATCTTGCTTGACGCGGTGACCGGGCCGCTGGCCTCCGCCATTTTCGACGTCATGCCGAAGCGTTCGCGCTGGATCATCTACGGGCGGCTCGATCCCGAAGCCACCGTCATCCGCGAGCCCGGCCAGCTGATCTTCCAGCACAAGCATATCGAAGGTTTTTGGCTGAGCGAGTGGATGCGCCAGCATCGCGACCGCCGCGGCCCGGCGATCCTGGAAGCACAGAAGCGGTTTTCCGACGGGCGCTGGTCGACCGACGTGACGGCGGTGGTGCCGCTTGCCGAAGCCATGGCGCGGGTGCCGGCGGAACTGGCCAGACCCAACGGAAAGGTGTTCATCCGGCCTTGAACGAACACGGCTGACCGAGATGAAGCCCGATAAACCGCAAAAAGCGGGAGCTGCTTATGGGAAAATGGTGGTTTGTCTCGATCGTCGTGATGTGGATGGCCGGCACCATTGGCGCACAGGCTGCCGACAAGTTCCCGGCATTCTGGCGAAAGGCGATGACGAACGACCCGAATTCGAACTACTTTCTCAAGAAATATTCGGCCCCTCTCGATGATCCTGCCGGGACCGCGGTCAGGAACATCATGCTGGCTCGGGTGATTGGCGCTGAATGTCAGTCGTCGAGACTCAACAAGGCCAAGGTCAAAGCCTATCGCGACAGAATGATCGGCCCGCTTTCACCCGAGCAACTCAAAGCGGCCGCGTTCGAGGGTGGCAGTGCGCTGCGCAGTTTCAACTACCAGGATCTCGCTTACCTCTGTGCCGGCATCGATTATCAATTTGGGCCGAAAGGCGTGCTGATCCCTGGGGCTGTTTCAGCTGGCAAGGGCGAGCCAAAGTACCCCTTTGATCCGCGCAACCCCTATTTTCGTTTGCCTGAATTCACTGGCGATTAGTCAGGTCTCCTGCCTCGGACGGAGGCCATGAAGGTGGAAATGCATATTCGAGGCGAAGGAGGTGTGGCCCCGGCGTTCATCAAGCCCCCTATGCCACGCCGCTTCGTCCGTGATATGCCGCCGCCATCGAATGCCGGGACAGGCTGGACTGATCCAGTCCGGGATTGCATGGAGCGCCTTGTTGATGACGATTTCCAAGCCGGTTTTCGACCGTTTGGGGTTCGGCCTGTGGATCGGAGCGTTCCTGGTCGTTCTTACCATGGTCCTGTGGTCGCCGCACACGCGGACGGTATGGCAGGCCTATATCGACGGCAGCGAGGCGCTTCTGGCCGGTCTGCCGCTCTACGACACCCAGTCGGAGATGGGATATCTCTACGCGCCGGCCTTTGCCGCGCTCTACACTCCAATAGTCAAGCTCGGTCCGCATCTGGGCGGCTTGGTTTGGCATTCCATTGGCTTTGCGGTGCTGACCTATGCCGCGATGCGGCAGGTGCGCAAGCTCGGCGGCGGCGAACTGATATGGCTGCTTTCTTTCGGCCTTTTCCTCGCTTTGCCGATGGCGGTGGGGGCCATCCGCAACGGCCAGGCGACGATCCTTTTGACCGGCGCCTGCTGGCTTCTCACATTGTCGGCGCTGGAAGGTCGGCGGGCGGAGACGTTCTTCTGGGCTTCGCTTGCCATCATCGCCAAGCCGACCGCGATCATCATGCTGTTGTTGGTAGGAGCCCTTCGGCTCCGGTTGATACCGGTGCTGCTGTTGGCGCTGCTGTTCGTGCTGGCATTGCCTTACGCTTTTGCTCCCGCCGGCTACCTCAACGATCAGTATCTTGTCTTCGCCCGGATGCTGACCTCCATGGCCGTCGACAACGCCAGCCATTTCGTACCCACCGATTTCACGGCACCGTTCACCACGATAGGACTGCCGATTCCGGAATTTGGCGCAACGATCGTGCGCATGGTCATGGCCCTGCTTACGCTTTCTGCCGTCATCTGGTTCGACCGCAGGCTCGAACAGGGAAAGGCGGCGCTGGCGATCTTCCTGACGGCCACCTTCTACATGTGCGTCTTCAACCCGCGCGTCGAACCCAACACCTTTGCCATGATCGCGGTACCAGCCGGTCTTGCCATCGCCCTGTTGTGGCGCGAAGAACGAGGCGGCGTCCTCGCCTCGGTGCTGTCGATAACGCTGTTCGTGACCGGGCTGAGCGGCGTCGAGCGCCATGTGCACGATTTCCTCTTCCCCTGGTTCCGGCCGGTCGCCGTCACTTTCATCGCCGGTTCGCTGATCTGGTGGTTCTGGGCCAAGGCACGGGAAAAGGTGATGAATGCGGGAGTCGCGAATGGTTGATTTGCGGCCGAGCCTCGATATCGTCGCACCGTTCTTCAACGAATCGGCATCGGCATCGGCCTTCGCGCACCTGCTCGGCGAGCTCGAAGCGGCCGTGGCACAACGCTTCGGCATGACCGTACACAAGATCCTCGTCGATGACGGCAGCCGTGACGATGGCGCCGTGCGGTTTTCGCAAGCGCTGACGGGGTCGTGGGAGATCGTGCGCCTCAGCCGCAATTTCGGCAAGGAAGTCGCGGTGCTCGCCGGCCTCGACCAGTCGCGCGGCGAAATGGTGCTGATCATGGACGCCGACCTCCAGCATTCCCTGGACATCAGCCTGAAGCTGATCGCCGAGCTGGTGGACCATCCGGACATCGACGTCGTCTATGCGCAGAACGACCGCCGCGAGGCGAGTTGGCGGCGCAGCCAGCTTGCACGGCTTTTCTACAGCCTTATCAACAGCAGCCAACGTTTCGACATTCCCGAAAATGCCGGCGACTTTCGCGCCATGCGCGGCGCCGTGGCGCGCGCGCTGACCAGCCTGCGTGACAAGCGTCGCTTCAACAAGGGCCTGTTTGCCTGGGCCGGCTTTCGCCAGAAGGCGTTGCCCTATTCGCCGGAAAACCGCGCCAGCGGCACGTCGAAATGGAGCCGGCTCAACCTGATCGCCTTCTCGCTCGAAGGATTCACCTCGTTCTCCGTCATTCCGCTGCGCCTGATCAGTCTTAGCGGGCTGCTCGCGGCGTTGGCCGGCGCGCTCTATGGCGCCAAGGTGTTCTTCGAGGTGATCTTCTACGGCATTGCCGTTCCGGGCTACCCCAGCCTGTTGGTCGCCGTGGTTCTGCTCGGCGGCCTCAACCTGACCCTGCTTGGCCTGATCGGCGAATATGTCTGGGTCACGCTCAGCGAGAGCAAGGATCGCCCGGTCTATCTCGTGCGCGACGTCGTGCGTAGCCAGGCTCCCGCCGACCGGCCGGAGCCGGGCACTTCGAACGGATGACGCGGCGTATCCGCCTGATCGCTGACGATTACGGCCTGGCGCCCGGCGTTTCCGCGGCGATTCTCGACCTGCTCGATCGTGGGAAGTTGACCGGCACCAGCTGCATGACCGGCTTTCCGGAATGGGAAGCGGAGGCAGCGCGCATAAAACCTCTGTGCGGCCGTGTCGCGGTCGGGCTGCATCTTACCTTGACCGACCAGCAGGCGGTCACCGGCCGGTCGAGCCTGGCGCCGGAAGGCCGGCTGCCGCCGCTTCGCGGGCTGGCCTTGCCTGTTCTGCGCGGCCGCATCGACGACCGCCATGTTCATGCCGAGCTTGACGCCCAGTACAGCCGCTTCGTCGAGGCGCTTGGCCGTCGCCCCGATTTCGTCGACGGGCATCAGCATGTGCATTTCCTTCCAGTCGTGCGCACATGGCTGCGCGCGCGCCTTGGCGAAGGAAGCGACAAGCCGGCCCTGCGCGGCGCCCCGGCGCTGGCCGCAGGGTCGAAAGTCGCCGCGATTGCCGCGCTCGCTGCCGGGTTCAACCGCTCGATGCAGCGCGCGGGCTTCATCGTTTTCCAGCCGCTCGCCGGCATCTATGACTGGCGGCAACCCGAAAAGTTCACTGCGGTTCTGCAGGCCGCCGTCGAAGGGTTGCCGGAACGAGGGCTGTTCATGTGTCATCCCGGCCATGTCGACGAGACGCTGCGCGCGCGAGACACGATGCAAGGTGTGCGCGAGGTCGAATTCGCGGCCCTGGCATCGGACGCGTTCGGAGCCAGCCTGGCCCGCGCCAATGTCGCAATCATGGATGGCAGGGGATGAGCGGCGCCGAGCGGCCCCCGCGTTCGACCGGCAACAAGATCGTCCGCTTTGCCATTGTCGGACTGGCGAATACGGCCATCGACCTTGCCAGCTTCTTCCTGCTGCTCAAGCTCGGGGTTTCGCCGCTGCCCGCCAACATCGCCGCCTGGTTCATCGCCGTCACCTTCTCGTTCGCGGCGAACGGCTTCTGGTCGTTCGAGCGCAATCGAGCCATCCGGCTGCGTGACGCCTTCCTTCGTTTCGCTTCGCTTGGGGGGCTGATTTCGCTCGGCGTCTCCAGCCTCTCCATCGCACTGTTTGCCGGCATCGCCGGAGTGTGGCCGGCAAAGATCGGCGGTGTCGTGGTGGCGGCGGTGCTGAACTTCCTTGCGGCGCGCTGGTCGATCGAAGGCCGGTTCCTGAGATAGGCGGAACTATTTTTCTTACGAAATTCCGGACGGAAGACCGCTACACACTTTTCCTGGAATTTCTCTATTCCGCCGGTTCCACATTGGTGTAGGCGGCTTCCTCCAACTCGCGCTTCAGTCGCGCTTCCTCATGGGTCTTCGGCGTGACGAAGCGGCCAAGCAGGAGATAGGCGACCGGCGTCAGGAACAGCGTCGAGACGGTGGCCAGCCCCAGGCCGCCGACGATGACCCAGCCGAGCGCGACGCGCGCCTCGGCACCGGCGCCGCTCGCCAGCACCAGCGGCAGGCCGCCGAGCACGGTGCAGATCATCGTCATCATCACCGGCCGCACGCGTATGATCGAGGCCTGCTCGATCGCCTCGCGCACGCCAAGCCCGCGATCGCGCAGCTGGTTGGCGAATTCGACGATCAGGATGCCGTTCTTGGCCATGACGCCAACCAAAAGCACCAGGCCGATCTGGCTGTAGGCGTTGAGACTGGTGCCCGAAAGCAGAAGCGCGAAGATCGCGCAGGCCAGCCCGAGCGGCACCGTCGCCATGATGATGACGGCACTGACAAAACTTTCGAACTGGGCGGCCAGCACCAAAAGGATGATGACCAGCGCGAAGCCGAAAATGGTGACCATGGCGCTGTTGGTCTCGCCCAGCGTCGCCGCCTCGGCCAGCGGCAGGATGCGGCTGCCCGCAGGCAGCAGCGGCGTGGCGATTTGCTCGGCGCGGGTGAACGCATCGCCGAGCGCGAAGTCGCCACTGAGGTTGGAGGTGATCGCCACCGAGGGCTGCTGCTGTTCGCGCGACAGCGATGGCGGCACGGCACGTTCGGTCAGCGTGGCGATGGTCGACATCGGCACGAAACGTCCGTCTGATGTTTTCAGGAAGATGTTTTCCAGATCCGTCGGATCGTTGATCGGATTGGTGGTCGAGACCAGCTTCACGCCATAGCTGCGGTCGGCGATGTAGACGTCGACGACGTCGTTGCCGTCGAGCATGGCCTGCAACGTGTTGGCCAGTCCTGATATGTCGATGCCGAGGTCGGAGGCGCGCTCGCGGTCGATGGCCACGGCAAGCTGCGGCTGCGTCGGGTCGATCGACAGGCGCGGTGTCTGGAAGCGCGGGTCCTTCTGCATCTCGGCGATGATCTTCACCGCCGCTTCGCCGAGCGCCTTGCGGTCGTTGCCGACCAGCGCGAATTGCAAGCCGTTGCCGGCGCCACGGATGCCGAGGCTGTTGGGCTGCACCGGGAAGATGCGCACGCTCGGCACCTGCCTGGTCAGCCGGCTGATCTCGGCCATGATCTCCTGCTGGCTGCGGCTGCGCTCGTTCCACGGCGCCAGCGTCATCACCATGAAGCCGGAGTTGTAGGAGCCGTTCTGGCCGGCATTTTCGAAAGTGCTGCGGATCTCGCCGGAATCGCGCATGGGCTGGATCAGTCTCTCGATCTTCTGCATCTGCTGCGTCGTGTAGTCGAGGCTGACACCTTGCGGGGCGCTGATGCGCAGCAGCACGGCAGCGCGGTCCTCTGTCGGCGTCAGCTCCTGGCGGATGGTACCGAACAGCGTAAAGGCGGTGCCGGCAAACAGCACCGCGACCAGAAGGACGATCCATGGCGCGTTGAGGCAGGCGTGCAGGCCGCGCTTGTAGGCCGTATTGAGCGCGCCGCCGATGCGGGCGCCGATGCCATGGCCACCTTCGTGGTGGAGCGATGCGCTGGTCAGCATGCGCGAGGCGAGCATCGGGCACAGCGTCAGCGCCACCACGCAGGACAATAGGACCGACATGGCAAGCACGAAGCCGAATTCTCGGAACAGGCCGCCGGTCTGGCCGGGCAGGAACGAGATCGGCACGAAGACGGCGACCAGCGTCAAGGTGGTGGCGATGACGGCAAAGAACACTTCCTGCGCGCCAAGCACGGCGGCAGCACGCGGTCCCATGCCTTCGTTGCGTCGTCGCACGATGTTTTCGAGCACGACGATGGCGTCGTCGACGACCAGTCCGGTCGCCAGCACCAGAGCGAGCAGGGTCAGGATGTTGACCGAGAAGCCGGCCAGGTAGATGGCGGCGATGGTGCCGATCATGGCGACCGGCATCGACAGGCCGGGGATCAGCGTCGCGCGCCAGTCGAGGAGAAACACATAGATGACGATCAGCACCATTGTCACGGACAGGCCGAGCGCGATCTCGACCTCGTGCACTGCCCCCTTGACGAAGACGGCGTCGTCGCTGGTGATCTTGATCGACATGCCTTTGGGCAGGTTTTCCTGCAGCTTGGCGACGGCGGCCTGGACGCCGGTCGAGATGTCCAGCGTGTTCGATTCCGCCTGGCGGATGATGCCGATGCCGATGCCGGTCTTGCCGTCCGAGCGCAGCGTGGTCTGGCCGACGTCGGGGCCGAGCGTGACGGTGGCGACGTCGCGAATGCGCGTCGTGCCGCCGACAATGATGTTTTCGAACTCTTCAGGCGTGGTCACGTCGGCAGTCGTGCGGACAATCAGGTCCTGGTTGGTCGTGGTGATCGAACCGGCGGGGGAATCGAAGGCGACCGAGGCAAGGGCGGCCCTGAGGTCGGCAACCGTGAAGCCGAGGCTGGCCAGCTTGTTCTGGTCGACATCGATGCGAAAGATCTTGTCGCGGTCGCCATAGACCTGGACGTCGGCAACGCCGGGCACGGCGGCCAGCTCGTCCTCGATCTGGTCCTGGACCACCACGGTCATGTCCTGGATCGACATGTTGTCCGAGGTCACCGCCAGTCGCATCACCGCGTCGGAATTGGCGTCGGCCTTGACGATGCGCGGCGGATCGGCGGTGTCCGGCATCTGGTTGGCGACGCGGCCGACGGCGTCACGCACGTCCGACGCGGCGACATTCAGATCGACGCCGTCGTTGAACTCGATGGTGACGCGGCTCGAGCCGAACGAGGAAGACGACGAGATCGACTTGACGCCTGAGACGCGGGCGACGGCGCCCTCGATCGTGTCGGTCAGTTCACGGTCGACGGTCTCGGCTGCCGCGCCCTCGAAGGTGGTGGAAACAGTGACGACCGCGCGATCGACGTCCGGCAGTTCGCGGATTTCGACGCCGTAGAAGGCGGCCAGGCCGGCGACCGCGATCAGCGTGTTGAGCACGAAGGCCATAACCGGCCTGCGGATGAACAGCGCGGTGAAGCCGGTATCGCTGGCGGCGTTGATGGTTCCGGTCATGAGCCTTGGGCCGCGTCCACCGCGCGCTGCTCTTCGCCGGCAAGGCGGACCGCGCCGCCCTCGCTGACGCTCTGGGTGCCTTCGGTGACCACCATGTCGCCGCTGTCGATCTCGGCGTCGATCAGTACGGTCTCGGTGTTGCGCTGGATGATGCGCACCGGCACCCGCCTGGCCTTGCCATTCTCGATCTGCCAGACATAGGCGCCGTCCGAACCCCACAGGATCGCCAACGGACTGACGGCTGGATAGGTCTGCCCCGGGAATTTCATGGTGATGCCGAACGACATGCCGGCACGCAGCGAATCGGCCGGGTTGGCGATCTTGGCCTTGACCAGCAGGGTGCGGCTCTTTTCGTCGATGTGGTTGTCGATAGCCGAAACGGTGCCGCTGTAGGCGTTGCTGGGATTGGCGATCGGCGTCGCCGTCAATTGCGCACCGACCTTGACGGCGGCGGCGAAGCGCTCGGGCACCAGGAAGTCGAGCAGGATAGAGGACCGGTCGTCGAGCGTGGCGATGGCCGACTGGTTGGTGACATAATTGCCGGCCGAGATCGGCAGGATGCCGACGGTGCCGGCGATCGGCGCCAGAATCGACCGGCGCTGCAGTGCAAGTTCCGCATCCTGAAGCGCCAGCTTGGCGCCCGCCAGCACCACCTCGGCGTCAGCCACGGCCACCGGGGTCGCGGCATTGGAGGCACGAAGCGACTTGACGCGGTCGAGCTTGGATTGCGCATCCTGCAAGGCGAGCTTGGCACGGTCCTGAGAGATCACCTCGGTCTCGGAATCGAGGGTGGCGAGGATCTGTCCCTTATCGACATGGCTGCCGGATTCGACCAGCAGTTCGGCGAGGCGGCCGGAGCTGTAGGGATTGACGGTCACCGAGGCGTTGGCACGGCCGGTGCCGATCGCCTGCAGGCGGTCGTTGATGACAGCCGAAGTGGCCGCTAGGGCGACCACGTTCACCCGCTGGTTGCCGTTGTGGCCCTCTGCCTGCCTCGCGTTCGCGGCGCCGCTTGCAGCCGGGGGCGTTGCCGCGTAGGCCCAGTCGATGCCCCAACGTGCCAGCACGTCGGGTGCGCCGGGATAAAAGCGCAGCCAGGCGACTGCCGCCACCACCAGCACCACGAGTGCAAAAAGTATCTGTTTCCAGGCGGCCATCAGCACTCCGGTTGGTAAAACAATCCTTCCGTCTACCGGTTTCCCTAGAAGAAGCAGACGCAGCGAGGCTATTGTAAGGCAAAGAAGCCGCCTCGATATCGCGTCTTTATGACAACTCTCCGGGGGCCGCGCACATTAAATATATGTAACGTTTGAGAAAATATGCGTAACGCTTTGGATCATCGCACATGCACTAACGCAGACTTTCCATCTCGCGAATGCGTTTGGCGCCTTCTGCTTCCAGCTGCCTGGTGACGGCGCCGATCAGCGTTTCGGCGACGACGAAAAGGGCAGCCGATGAGTCCCATGCCGACGGCACCGCGGTTCGTCCGGCGATAACATGGCGAGCAAAGCGGGCGATCGGCGATAGCCACTGGTCGGTGAACAGCACGATCTGGACGCCACGCTGATGCGCCTTTTCGGCGAAGCGGAGGAGGCTGTCCTGGTAGCGCCTGATGTCGAAAATCACCAGCACGTCGCGCTTGCCCATGTCGATCAGCCGGTCACGCCACATGCTTTCCTGCCCGGCGAGGTGAAAGACATCCGGCTGGATGATGGCGAGGTGGGCGGCCATGTAGCGCGCCAGCGGATCGGTGAAGCGACCGCCGATCAGGAAGGTCTTGCCGCGCCGGTCCGCTAGCCGGGCGGCGATGTCGGCAAGCTGCTTATCGGACAGGTGCCTGAACGTCTCGCGCATATTGTCAAGCGTCGCTTCCAGCATCGGCGACACCGTCCCACCGCCGGGCGAGGGCGGATTGAGCGTCCTTGTCGCCGGCGATTGCAGTTGCGCCGCCAGTTCGTCCTGCAGGCTCGACTGGAACTCCGGATAGTTCTGAAAGCCCAGCCGGGCGACGAAACGCAGGATTGTCGGTGAGGAGACGCCCGCCGCGGCCGAAAATTCAGCAACAGTTTTCAGGCCGATCATCGGATAGTTGGCGATCAGCGTCTGGGCTGCGCGCCGTTCGCTGGCCGGCATGGTACCGATGCGGTCGGCTATCAATTCGGCAATGCTGGAAATCATCTTTTCCCCACCCTGGCTCTGTCGATGGTCTTTTCCGAGATCGCATTTGACAAAGCCGGACAAACTGTATGAAATCATCCACAGGGACGCAATGAGGCAAAATACGTAACATACGATACAGCGCTCCCCGGGGACGGCAGAGTATGGAGAAAGCACGGCCCGCCAGCCTTGCATCGTCTGATACCGTAAGGGTGACGAACCCCGGCGGATCAAGCCCTTTCGTGCTGACCTGCGATCACGCCTCGAACTTCCTGCCCGCCGAATTCGGCACGCTCGGCCTTGCCGTCGAGGACCTGTCGCGCCACATTGCCTGGGATCCCGGCGCGCTGCCGGTTGCCCGCCGCATGGCGCAGGCGCTCGACGCGACGCTGGTCGAAACCCGCATTTCGCGCCTCGTCGTCGACTGCAACAGGCCGCTCGATGCGCCCGATCTGGTACCGCCGGTCAGTGAGACAACAGCCATACCGGGCAATACCGGCCTGTCTGAAAGTGAGCGTGCCGCGCGTGTTGCGCTGTCATGGCAGCCTTTCCATGACACGATTGCAGATATCATCGAAAACAGGCTGTCGCACGGTCAGGAAACGCGGCTGGTTTCGGTCCATTCCTTCACGCCGGTCTACAAGTCCAAAAACCGGCCCTGGCATATCGGCATCATCCATGACGAGGATCGCCGGCTGGCGGCGCCGCTGATATCGGCGCTGAAGCGGCTTGCCGGCGTCACCGTCGGCGTCAACGAGCCGTATTCACCTGCCGACCGCGTCTATTTCACGCTGGAACGGCATGCGCGCTCGCGCGGCCTGCCCTGCGCGATGATCGAAATCCGCAACGACGAAATCGCCGGCGAGACCGGGCAGCGGAAATGGGCGGATCTGCTCACGGGTATTTTTTCGGATCTGGAGCCAGAGGAGGCCGGATATTCCAGATCGCATTCAGTCGGAAAGTCAGTTCAATCGGCTAGCTAGGGCGGGATGTCATCCCGACCCGAGAACCAACAGGGGACACTAAAATGGCAGCACCGGGTTATACTGAAGTTGACAAGGCGGAGGACGTAAAGCACCTCCACAGCATGGGCTATGCCCAGGAACTGGAGCGGCGCCTCAGTCGCTTTTCGAATTTCGCCGTTTCCTTCTCGATCATCTGCATCCTGTCGGGCGGCATCAATTCGCTGGCGCAAGGCACCTCCGGCGCCGGCGGCATCGGCATCGGCATCGGCTGGCTGGTCGGTTGCTTCGTCTCGCTGACCTTCGCGGTCGCCATGTCGCAGATCAGCTCGGCCTATCCGACGGCCGGCGGCCTCTACCACTGGGGTTCGATCCTCGGCAACCGCGGCACCGGCTGGGTCACCGCATGGCTCAACCTGCTCGGCCTGATCACCGTGCTCGGCGCCATCAATGTCGGCACCTGGACGTTCTTCATAGGCGCCTTCGGGCCGACGCTCGGCATTGAAGGCACGCTGACCAACCAGATGATCTTCCTGGTCATCATCACCGGCGCCCAGGCGCTGATCAACCATCTCGGCATCAAGCTGACGGCCAAGCTGACCGACTTTTCGGGATATCTGATCTTCTTTGGCGCGATCCTGATTGCCGTCGTCTGCCTGATCTCCGCCGAGACCTGGGATTTCAGCCGTCTCTTCACGTTCCACAATTACTCCGGCGATGCCGGCGGCGGCGTCTGGCCGGCGGTGTCGAATGCCTGGGTGTTCGCGCTCGGTCTGTTGCTGCCGATCTATACGATCACCGGCTATGACGCTTCCGCGCATACCTCGGAGGAAACCATCAAGGCGGCTTCTTCCGTGCCGCGCGCCATGGTCATGTCGGTGATCTGGTCGGCGGTCTTCGGCTACCTGTTCCTCGCTGCTTTCGTGCTGATGATCCCGAACATGGATGACGCCGCCAAGCAAGGCTGGAACGTGTTCTTCTGGGCCTTCGACCAGCGCGTCAGCCCCGGCATCAAGGAGTTCGTCTACCTCGTCGTGTTCATCGCGCAGCTGCTGTGCGGTCTCGCCACGGTGACGTCTGCCTCGCGCATGATCTTCGCCTTCTCGCGTGACGGCGGCCTGCCGGGTTCGGCGGCACTCGCCAAGGTCAGCCCGACCTACCGCACGCCGGTGGCGGCGATCTGGACGGCCTCGATCCTGTCGGTGCTGTTCGTCTGGGGGTCGACGCTGGTTTCGGTCGCCGGCACCTCGGCCTACACCATCGTCGTGTCCTGCACCGTCATCTTCCTGTTCCTGTCCTTCACCGTGCCGATCGTGCTCGGCATGCTGGCCTGGGGCACGCCGAAGTGGGACAAGATGGGTCCATGGAACATGGGACGCGGCGTGTTCATGCTGTTCGCCTTCCTGTCGATCGTGTCGATGATCCTGATCTTTATCATCGGCATTCAGCCGCCGAATGACTGGGCGCTCTACATCACCGTCGGCTTCTTCATCCTGACGGCGATCGTCTGGTTCGGCTTCGAGAAGCGTCGCTTCCAGGGGCCGCCGCTTGGCGACATCATCGCAGCGCGTCAGGCGGCCATCAAGGCGGCCGAACAGGCCGTCGGCGAAACCGGCCACTGACACCAACCATCACGGCCATGGCCGGCATCGTGCCGGCCATGGTTTCGTTCAACTCATTCAAAGCCCAAGCGCTGGAGTGCCAAAGGAATGGCCGGAAATTTCTCGTTCGATCAGTTGAAGAAGGCGGTCTCCAGCGGTGAGATCGACACGGTGCTGGCCTGCATCGTCGACATGCAGGGACGGCTGGCGGGAAAACGCTTCCTGGCGCAGTACTTCGTCGATTCCGCGCATGACGAAACGCATGGCTGCAACTATCTGCTGGCCGCCGACATCGATATGGAACCGGTGCCCGGCTACAAGGCGGCGAGCTGGTCGAAGGGCTATGGCGACTTTGTCATGAAGCCGGATCTCGCCACGCTGCGGCGCATTCCCTGGCTGGAAAAGACCGCACTCGTGATCTGCGACGTGCTCGACCACCACACCCATGACGACCTGCCGCACTCGCCGCGCGCCATCTTGAAGAAGCAGGTCAAGCGGCTGAGCGAGCGCGGCTATATCGGCTATTTCGCTTCCGAGCTCGAATTCTATCTGTTCAACGAGACCTATGATTCCGCGCGCAAGAAGCACTGGCAGGGTCTCGACACCGCGTCGCCCTATATCGGCGACTATCAGATCGGCATCACCACCAAGGAAGAAGGCGTCATGCGCCGGCTTCGCAATGAGATGGAAGCGGCCGGCATTCCGATCGAAAACTCCAAGGGCGAGTGGGGTCCGGGCCAGGAAGAGATCAATGTGCGCTATGCCGAGGCGCTCGACATGGCCGACCGCCACGTCATCCTGAAGAACGGCGCCAAGGAGATCGCCGAGTCCGAGGGCAAGGCGATTTCGTTCATGTCCAAGTATAATTACGGGCTCGCCGGCAATTCCAGCCACATCCACAATTCGCTGTGGAGCGCCGACGGCAAGACACCGTTGTTCTTCGACAAAAAGGCCGACTGGACGCTGTCGACACTTGGCCAGCAATGGGCCGCCGGCCAGCTCAAATACGCCAAGGAGTTCACCTGGTTCCTGGCGCCCTACATCAACTCCTACAAGCGCTTCCAGGCTGGCACCTTCGCGCCGACCAAGATCATGTGGAGCGAGGACAACCGCACCGCCGGCTTCCGCCTGTGCGGCGAGGGCACCAAGGGCATCCGCATGGAATGCCGCATCGGCGGCGCCGACCTGAACCCGTATCTTGCTTTCGCAGCGCTGATCGCCGCCGGCCTTGCCGGCATCGACGAGAAGCTGGAATTGCAGAAGCCGTTTGTAGGCGATGCCTATCAGGCATCCCGCCTGCCGGAGATCCCGAAGACGCTGCGCGATGCCACCGACACGCTGGCGAAGTCGAAGATGCTCAAGCAGGCGCTCGGCGAGGATGTGCTCGAACACTATGTCCACACCGCGAAGTGGGAGCAGTTCGAATACGACCGCCGCATCACGGACTGGGAACTGCACAGAGGGTTCGAGCGGTACTAGTTATCGACCGTTCGCGCCGCCCCTCACCCTCACCCTTACCCTCTCCCCTCAAGAACGGGGAGAGGGGTACCGGCAGGCGGATGAAGGGGCAACGCCAGCCCATACGATTTGTGATTTAGAATACGAGGACTTACAAAATGACCGAGACGGTCAAACTCATTACCCCCGTCGATGGCTCGATCTATGCCGAGCGGCCCGTGGCAACAGACCAGGCGGTCAATGCCGCGGTGGAACGCGCCAAGGCGGCGCAGGAGAAATGGGCGCTGACGCCGATCGTCGAGCGCGGCAAGTACATGCTCGCCATGCTCGAAGCGCTGGTCGCGATGACCGATGAGATCGTGCCGGAGATTGCCTGGCAGATGGGGCGGCCGGTGCGCTATGGCGGCGAGTTCGGCGGGGTCAAGGAACGCACCAACTACATGGTCGAGATCGCAGAGCAGGCGCTCAAGTCGGTGCCGGCCTCCAACCCGAAGGACGGCTTCCGCCGCTATGTGAAAAAGGACCCGCTCGGCGTCGTCATGGTGATCGCGCCGTGGAATTATCCCTATCTCACCGCCGTCAACACCATCGTGCCGGCGTTGATGGCAGGCAACGCCGTCATCCTCAAGCACGCGGCGCAGACGCTGCTGGTCGGCGAGCGCTTTCAGCAGGCTTTCGACAAGGCCGGTCTGCCGAAGGGTGTGTTCCAGAATATCGTGCTGAACCACGCCCAGACCGAAAAACTGCTCGGTTCGGGCAAGATCGACCACGTCAACTTCACCGGTTCGGTCGGCGGCGGCCGCGCGATCGAAAAGGCGGCGGCGGGCACCTTCATGACGCTCGGGCTCGAACTTGGCGGCAAGGATCCGGCCTATGTGCTGCCCGACGCCAAGATGGATCATGCAGTCGCCAATCTGGTCGACGGCGCCTTCTACAATTCCGGCCAGTGCTGCTGCGGCATCGAACGCGTCTACGTGCACGAAAAGGTCTATGACGAATTCGTCGAAGGCTTCATCGCCGAGACCAAGAACTATGTCGTCGGCAATCCGCTTGACCAGGCGACGACGATGGGGCCGATGGCGCAGGCGCGCTTCGCCGACCTGATCCGCGAACAGAAGGCCGAGGCGCTGCGCAAGGGCGCCAAGGCGCACATCAACATGAAGGTGGCTAACGACAGGGCCGGGTCGCCCTATCTGGCGCCGGAGGTGCTGACCAATGTCGATCATCAGATGAGCGTGATGCGCGAGGAGAGCTTTGGCCCGATCGTCGGCATCATGAAGGTGCGCAGCGACGAAGAGGCGATCGCGCTGATGAACGACAGCCCCTACGGGCTGACCGCTTCGATCTGGACGCGCGATACCGACCATGCGGTGGCGATCGGCAACCGCGTCGAGACCGGCACGGTGTTCATGAACCGCTGCGACTATCTCGACCCGGCCTTGGTCTGGACCGGGGTCAAGGACACCGGCAAGGGTGCGGGGCTGTCGGCCATCGGCTATGACAATCTGACCCGGCCGAAATCTTTCCACCTGCGCGAAGCCATCTGATTTATTGAAAGACAAAAATGTCCAAGCTGATCTCCAAATGGAACTACCCCACCACCGTCCGCTTCGGCGCCGGGCGCATCAAGGAATTGCCCGAGGTGCTTGATGCCACCGGCATCAAGCGGCCGCTGTTCGTCACCGATCCGGGCCTGGCGAAACTGCCGGTCGTCGCCTCGACGCTGAAGATCCTCGACGATGCCAAGGTTCCCTACGGCGTATTCTCCGAGGTCAGGCCGAACCCGGTCGAGTCCAATCTGACCGCCGGCATCGCCGTGTATAGGAAGGGCAAGCATGACGGCGTCATCGCCTTCGGTGGCGGCTCGGCGCTCGATCTCGGCAAATTGATCGCCTTCCAGGCTGGGCAGACGCGGCCGGTGTGGGATTTCGAGGATGTCGACGACTGGTGGACCCGCGCCAATTCGGATGCGATCGCGCCGATCATCGCCGTGCCTACCACCGCCGGGACCGGATCGGAGGTTGGTCGCGCCGGCGTCATCACCAATGAGGCGACGCACACCAAGAAGGTCATCTTCCATCCGAAACTTTTACCGGCAATCGTCATCGCCGATCCGGAACTGTCGGTCGGCATGCCGGGCTTCATCACCGCCGGGACCGGCATGGATGCGCTTGCCCACTGCCTCGAAGCCTATTGCGCGCCGGGCTACCATCCGATGGCCGACGGCATCGCTGTCGAAGGCGTGAGGCTGGTCTTCGAGAACCTGCCGAAGGCCTTTGCCAACGGCAAGGATCTCGTTGCCCGCGCGCATATGATGAGCGCCGCCGCGATGGGCGCCACCGCGTTCCAGAAGGGGCTCGGCGCCATCCACTCGCTGTCGCATCCGGTCGGCGCGCTCTACGACACCCATCATGGCATGACCAATGCGGTGTTCATGCCTTATGTGCTGGCCTTCAATCGCGACTCCATCGAGGAGCGTATTGGCCGGCTCGCCGCCTATTGCGGCATCAAGGGCGGTTTCGACGGCTTCGCCAAGGCGATCATCAAGCTGCGCAAGGAATTGAAGGTGCCGCATGCGCTGCCGGGCCTGATCAAGGGGCTCGACATGGACAAGAAACGCAAGGCGCTGATCGCCGACATGGCGGTGGTCGATCCGACCGCCGGCGGCAACCCCGTCAAGCTGACCAAGAAGGCCGCGCTGACGTTGCTCGAAAACGCCATCGCCGGCACGATTTGAGGCGTTTTCCGCACCGGGAATTGATCTGAAAAGAGGCTATAAAAACAAGGGGGAGGGATGACGGGCAAGGCAGAAACTAGTTAGCCGGAAAAAGAATCGCCAGGCGATTGCTACAGCCGGTTAAAAAGAGTTTACTTTTTCGCACTGCGAGCAGTCGGTTTCACAAAGCTTTCATCTGGCTGTCACATGAAAACGATACCGCATCGCAGGCGTCCAACGGCGTCAGTTCAACGGAGAGAACACATGTTCAAATTCACGGGGAAAGTGCTTTCCCTTTCGGCCGCGGCGCTTTTCGCGTCGACGGTGATTTCGTCCGCGGATTCGATGGACGATCTCGTCAAGGCCGCCAAGGCCGAAGGCCAGCTCACCACCATCGCGCTGCCGCATGATTGGTGCGGCTACGGCGATGTCATCGCAGGCTTCAAGGCAAAGTATCCGGAAATCACCATCAACGAACTCAACCCCGATGCCGGCTCCGGCGACGAGGTCGAGGCGATCAAGGCCAACAAGGACAACAAGGGCCCGCAGGCGCCTGACGTCATCGACGTTGGCCTGTCCTTCGGTCCGTCCGCCAAGAAGGATGGTCTGATCCAGGCTTACAAGGTGTCGACTTGGGACTCGATCCCCGATAGCGCCAAGGATGCCGAAGGTTTCTGGACCGGCGACTATTACGGCGTGCTTTCCTTCCAGGTGAACAAGGATCTGGTCAAGGAATCGCCGAAGGACTGGGCCGACCTGCTGAAGCCGGAATTCGCCAACTCGGTCGCTCTTGCCGGTGATCCGCGCGCGTCGAACCAGGCGATCCAGGCGGTCTACGCCGCTGGCTTGTCGTCGGGTGCGGCTGCTGGTGAAGCTGCCGGCACCGCTGGCCTCGACTTCTTCAAGAAGCTCAACGCCGCCGGCAATTTTGTGCCGGTCATCGGAAAGGCCGCGACGCTCGCCCAGGGCCAGACCCCGATCCTCGTCACCTGGGACTACAACGCGCTCGCCGGCCGTGACACGCTGAAGGGCAACCCGCCCGTCGACGTCGTGGTGCCGAAGACCGGTGTCGTCGCCGGTGTCTATGTGCAGGCGATCAGCGCCTATGCGCCGCATCCGAATGCAGCCAAGCTCTGGCTGGAGTACCTCTACTCCGACGAAGGCCAGATCGCCTGGCTGAAGGGCTATTGCCACCCGATCCGCTTCAACGATCTCGCCAAGAACGGCAAGATCCCGGCGGACGTGCTGGCCAAGCTGCCGCCGGCTGAGTCCTATGCTGCCGCGGTGTTCCCGACGCTCGACGAGCAGGGCAAGGCCAAGGAAGCCATCACCAAGAACTGGGACGCCGTTGTCGGCGCCAACGTCAAGTAACAGTTGAAATCCACCGGGTGGCTTCGCGGCCGCCCGGTTCTTTTCTCGAAGACGGTAGCCGGCGCATGACCGATCTCTCAATGTCCGACCACGCTGTTACCGGGAAAACCGCGCCTCCCGCCGAGGCACGCAGCATGCGGCTGCCGACGCAGTGGCTTGGCGTTGCGCCGTTCTTCATCTTCGCCATCATGTTCCTGATCCTGCCCACGCTCTATCTGATGCTGGGCGCATTCCAGAACGATGCCGGTGAGTTCACCCTCGAAAACATCGCGGCGCTGGCGCAACCGTCAATCGTTGCCGCCTACTGGATTTCGATCAAGGTCAGTCTCGCGTCGTCGCTGATTGGCGCCTTTGCAGGCCTGGCGATTGCCATCGCCATCGTGCGCGGTGGCCTGCCGGACTGGATACGTTCGGCGACACTGACGTTTTCCGGCGTGGCCTCCAATTTTGCCGGCGTGCCGCTGGCCTTTGCCTTCCTCGCCACGCTCGGCCGCCTCGGCCTTGCGACGGTGATCCTGAACACCGTGTTCGGCCTTAACATCTACGCGCATGGCTTCAACATCCTGTCATTCTGGGGCCTGACACTGACCTATGTTTATTTCCAGATACCGCTGATGGTGGTGATCATCGTGCCAGCCATCGACGGGCTGAAGAAGGAATGGGGCGAGGCAGCCGCGACGCTGGGCGCGACCATGTCCCAGTACTGGCGGATGGTGGTCATTCCGGTGATCTGGCCGAGTTTCCTCGGCACCGTGATCCTGTTGTTCGCCAACGCCTTCGGCGCCATCGCCACCGCGTATGCGCTGACCGGCTCGTCGCTCAACATCGTGCCGATCCTGCTCTATGCCCAGATCCGTGGAGATGTGCTGCACAATGCCCATCTCGGCTATGCCATCGCCTTCGGTATGATCGTCATCACCGGTCTTGCCAATGTGTTCTACATCTGGTTCCGGACCCGTTCCGAGAGGTGGCTGAAATGAAGTCGGGAAAGTTCTGGGCCTGGCTCGTCTTCGCTCTTGGCGCGGCCTACTTTTTCATTCCGCTGATCGCGACCGTGGAGTTCTCGATGCGCATGCGGCGCGGGGAGTACTCCTTCGACGCCTACAAGGTCGTGTTGGGCGATGCCCGTTTCCAGGCCACCTTCGGCTATTCGGTACTGGCCGCCGTCTTCACCATCATTCTCGGTGTGCTCATCGTGGTGCCAGCCGCCTACTGGATCCGGCTTCGCCTGCCGCAACTGCGGCCGATCGTCGAGTTCATTACCCTGCTGCCGCTGGTCATCCCGGCCATCGTCATCGTCTTCGGCTACATTAGAATGTACGGGTCGAATTCGCCGCTACCGTTCCTGGCGACCGATACAGGCACCAATGCCTTGCTGGTCATCGGCTATGCGACACTGGCGCTGCCCTATATGTATCGCGCCGTCGACACCGGGCTTCGCACAATCGACGTGCGCACCTTGACGGAAGCTGCACAGATCCTTGGCGCTGGTTGGGGAACGATCATCACCCGTGTCATCCTGCCCAACGTGCTGATCGCGGTGCTCTCGGGCGCCTTCCTCACCTTCGCGATCGTCATCGGCGAATTCACCATGGCCAGCCTGCTCAACCGGCCGGCCTTCGGCCCCTATCTGCAGAATATCGGCGCCAACCGCGCCTATGAGCCAGCGGCGCTCGCCATCATCGCCTTCGCCATCACCTGGGGCTGCATGTCGCTGATCCAGATCCTGTCCCGCTTCGCGCCGAAATCGGCGAACCGCCCAAATTGATCGAGAGAACCACGCCATGGCCGACCCATTCCTCTCCATCCAGCACGTTCGAAAATCCTTCGGCGCCACCACGGTGGTGGAGGATTTCAATCTCGACGTCGAGCGCGGCGAATTCGTCTCCTTCCTCGGGCCATCCGGCTGCGGCAAGACGACCGTGCTGCGCATGGTCGCCGGTTTCGAGGAGCCGAGCGCGGGCACGATCGTCGTCAGCGGCAAGGACATTACGAGGCTGAAGCCCAACCAACGCAATGTCGGCATGGTGTTCCAGGCCTATGCGCTGTTTCCGAACCTGACCGTGGCGCAGAACATCGGCTTCGGCCTGAAGGTCGCCGGCATGCCAAGGGCGGACATCGATGCCCGCGTCGCCGAGATGCTCGGCATCATCAAGCTGCCGCAGATGGCGGATCGCTACCCTTACCAGCTCTCGGGCGGCCAGCAGCAGCGCATCGCATTGGCCCGCGCCATCGCGCCGAAGCCGAAGCTGCTGCTGCTCGACGAGCCGCTGTCGGCGCTCGACGCCAAGGTGCGCGTGTCGCTGCGCGAGGAAATCCGCTCGATCCAGAAGAAGCTCGGCATCACCACCATTTTCGTGACGCACGACCAGGAAGAGGCGCTGTCGATCTCGGATCGCATCGC
This sequence comes from Mesorhizobium sp. M7A.F.Ca.US.008.03.1.1, assembly GCF_003997495.1. Lineage (GTDB taxonomy): Bacteria > Pseudomonadota > Alphaproteobacteria > Rhizobiales > Rhizobiaceae > Mesorhizobium. The sequence goes on from NZ_RZRU01000015.1 coordinate 83,689, forward strand.
CGTCATGTATGGCGGCAAGGCCGAGCAGGTCGGCACGCCGTTCGAGATCTACAACCGTCCGGCGACCAAGTTCGTTGCCAATTTCGTCGGCACGCTGAACGTGCTGGAAGGCACCGTCACCGATGCCGCTGCAGGCACGGTGCGGGTCAATTCCGAACAGGTCTCGCTCAAGGGCAAGCTCAACGGTTCCAAGTCAGGCGACACGCTGTCGCTGGCGTTGCGTCCGGAAGCCATCTCGCTTGGCCGCCAGCCCGGCCGCGACTCCAGCCTTTCCGGAGAAATCTCCGAAGTGCATTTCCTCGGCTCGGTCATCCGGGTTCGTGTCGGCATCGGCGGCAACACGGTCTCGCTCGACACCTTCAACAGCCCGGCAACACCGCCCCCCGCGGTCGGCGAAAAGGCGGAAATCTCGTTTTCGTCGAGCGATATGCTTGTGCTGCACTAGGCTGCTGCGCTTGTTTGGAATGAATGGCTGCATCCCGGTCTACGAAGACGGAAGATGCTTCCGCCCGCGTGGCATGGGCTGCAATGCAGCGAAGTCCGTGTTTAAGCGAATCCTCTATCGGGTGATCTCGATGTCGGTGGGGTCGGCGGATTTGTCGAATTAGCAAAAAGGCAATTCGAGGCATAATCCTGCCGGCACGAGCTTGCTGGGCAATCAACAGTTTCCAGCCGCTTTGCCGCTGCCAGAATCTCGTTTCCCGGCTATAAGAGGCCATGGTTCTTTTCGAACTGACACTTGTTTTGCTGTTGATTGCTGTTGCGCTTACGGCGCTGTCGCGGCGCGTGCAGGTTCCCTATCCCTCTTTGCTGGCGCTGGCTGGGGTGGGCATAGCCTTCGTGCCCGGCGTGCCGACCATCGAGATCGACCCGGAACTGGCGCTTGCACTGTTCATCGCGCCGGTGCTGCTCGATGCCGCCTATGACACATCCCTGCGCGATCTCAACCGCTACAGGGTCCCGCTTGTGCTGCTGGCGCTTGGTGCCGTCCTTTTCACGACAGCGACGGTCGCGCTGGCCGGCTGGGCGATGGCAGGTCTGCCCATCGCCGCGGCCATAGCGCTTGGCGCCATCGTGGCGCCGCCCGATGCGGTTGCGGCATCGGCCGTGCTTGGCCAGTTCAAGGTGCCGCATCGCATCACTGCCATTCTGCAAGGCGAGAGCCTGCTTAACGATGCTACCGCGTTGCTGATCTACCGGATGGCGATTTCGGCGGCAGCAGGTTCCATTCTGCTGAGCAGCGCCGTCCCGATGATCTTGCTGTCCACGCTCGGCAGTCTTGCGGCCGGCTACCTGCTTGGCCGGGTGTCTCTGATGACCCTGGGCCGGATCGAGGATCCCGCGAGCGGCACTGTGGTGCAATTTGCCGGCACATTCGGGGTCTGGATCCTGGCCGACAGGATCGGACTGTCGGCCATCATCACCCTAGTCGTCTATGCCATGACGATCGCTCGCACCGCGCCGCGCCGCATGCCGGCCAGAAACCGCATCAGCTCGTATTCGGTCTGGGAAACGGCGGTCTTCGTGCTCAATGTTCTGGCTTTCGTGCTGATGGGGCTGCAGGCGCGTACGATCGTCGGCCGGCTTGCCGGGCAGGGGCAGACCGACGCGTTCGTCCTGGCCGGGACAGTGCTTGCCATCGTCATCGTCTCACGCCTCATCTGGGTGCTGGGGTGCGGCGCGGTCATCAGGTGGTTTGACCGTTTCGGCGTAGCTGATCGTCAGCGTGACGCTCCGTCGTTTCGTGGTGGCGTGCTGATCGGCTGGTGCGGGATGCGCGGTTTGGTGACGCTTGCGGCGGCATTCGCCCTGCCGGCTGAATTCCCGGCCCGCGACCCGATCGTGCTCGCTGCCTTCACGGTGGTGCTCGGCACGCTGGTGCTGCAAGGCATGAGCCTGAAGCCGCTGCTGCGCCTGCTGAACCTCGACCCTGACGAAACGGTCGACCGCGAGGTTGCGCAGGCGCGTGTTGTGGTCATGCAGGCCGCGCTCGACATATTGAGTGGCAAGACATCGGACGCGGCGGCCGCGGTGCGCGAGCAATATGCCGCTCAACGCAAGATCGCCAAAAACCCCGACGATGCCCAGGCGGCGACCGAATATGACCGCTTGCGTCTTTATGCGATCAAGAGCCAGCGCGACGCGCTGGAGGAATTGCGCCGCAACGGGACGATCGGGGACGAAGCCTATCATCGCCTTGAGGAAGAGATCGACTGGACCGAACTGGCGGCGTCGCCACCCGGCCGGTTCCAGCCGCTGAATACTTAAGGCATCGCACGCCGTTTTCCGGCGCACGGAAGATACCGAAGTGCTTCGGGATCGGTGCATGATCCCGGTGAAAGGCAAGGCTGGTCCAAGCCACATCCATTCTCCTGCACATTGCAACCGTGGCATCGAACCGCTACTGCCAACACGAAATTGAGCCGGATAAGCAATGAAGCTGGTCAGCTACAACATCCAGTACGGGTTCGGCGGCGACGGGCGCTACGATCTTTCGCGCGCGGCGCGGATCGTTGCCGGCGCCGATATCATTGCCCTGCAAGAGGTCGAGCGGCACTGGCAGCGCAGCAATCATGACGACCAGCCGGAGCTGCTTTCCCGCCTGCTGCCCGAACATCACTGGGTCTATGGCCCGGCCTTCGACATGGATGCCAGCGAGCAGCGCGACGGCCGTCTGGTCAATCGGCGCCGTCAGTTCGGCACCATGGTGCTGTCGAAACTGCCGATCGTCTGGTCGCGACTGCATGCGCTGCCGATGCGCCGCACGCAGCGGCCGCTCAACACCCGCAACGCCGCGCTTGAATGCATGATCCGCACGCCGGCAGGGCCGGTGCGGGTGTTGTCGCTGCATCTCGCCCATATCGCGGCCGAGGAGCGGCTGGAGCAGATCGACTATCTCCTGGCCGAGCATCGCCGGGCACTGTCCGATGGCGGGCCGTGGAGCGGCGTCGACGACGAGCCCACGCGCAACTGGACCAGCGGCGAGGCGGAGCCGGAAAACCCCCTGGCGGCGATCTGGATGGGTGATTTCAACATGGAACCGGGCAGCGCCGAATATCGCCGTATCGTCGGCAGCACGCCCTACCATCGGGGTGCCGCCTATTTTGACGGTTTCGTCGATGCCGCCGCCGTTGCCGGGGAGCCGGTTCCGGACTTCCACACCCATGTGAAGACCATCGACGGCAAGCTGGCAAAGCGCCGGCTCGACCATTGCTTCGTCGGCGGCATGTTCGCCGGGCGGGTGCGTTCGATCAGTGCCGACATCGGCGAGGTTGCGTCGGATCATTTTCCGCTACGGGTCGACATCGACCTGGAAACGCCCGGCATCGCCACATGAGCCACGCATGACGCTTTTCGTCTTCTTCGCAGTGCTTGCAGCCGCCGCCATGCACGCGATCTGGAACGCGCTGGTCAAGGTCCATCTCGACCGCTTCCTGTCGATCACGCTGATGACGCTCGGCATGGGCGCGGCGGCACTCGTGGTGCTGCCTTTCGTCGAAGTGCCGAAGGCGGAAGTGTGGCCCTACATCATCGCCTCCGTCATTTTCCACATGGGCTACCGGACCTTCCTGATCGGCGCCTACAAGGCTGGTGATTTCGCCCAGACCTATCCGCTGGCGCGGGGCACCGCACCTCTGCTGTCGGCCTTTGGCGGCATGTTCGTCGTCGCCGAGATTCCCGGCCCGTTCGCCATGCTCGGCATCTTCCTGCTGTCGGCCGGCACGCTGGTGATGTCGTTTCGGGGCGGCGCACATCTGGAAAAGCTCAATCTGCGCGCGGTCGGCTTCGCGCTGGGCACTTCGATCTTCATTGCCAGCTACACGCTGTCCGACGGCAGCGGCGCGCGGCTGGCGGCAACCGCGCAGAGCTATGCAGCCTGGCTGTTCATCTGCGATGCTTTTGGCGCCTTGGCGCTGTGCCTCATCTTCCGCGGGCCGAAGGCACTGCCGGTGCTGGCGCGCGACTGGAAGGCCGGGCTGTTCACGGGCGTGCTCAGCGGCGCCGCCTACTGGATCGTGATGTGGGCGATGACCAAGGCGCCGATCGCCTCCGTGGCCTCGCTGCGTGAAACCTCGATCCTGTTTGCCATGATAATCTCGGTCTTCGCTCTCGGCGAAAAGATGACCGGCTGGCGCGGTGCCGCCGCGCTCAGCATCGTTGCCGGTGTCGTCGCGCTCAGGCTCGGCTGATTGCCGTCAACTCAGCACGGTCATTACCTGGCCACGTCGTTCCGGACTGAAGCGGATGACGACGATGATGCAGACGGCAACCACGCCTGCGAACAGCGCCAGCGCATAGCCATAGCTGCCTCCGGCGCTTTCCGCGATTCCTGCCTGATAGGGGCCGCCATAGGATGCCGCGAGATTACCCGCCTGATAGATGAAGCCCGGCAAGGTCGCCCGCACCGCGCCGGGCGAAAGCTCGTTGAGGTGCACCGGGATGACGCCCCAGGCGCCCTGGACCGCGACCTGCATGACGAAGGCGCCGATGGCGAGCATGAACGGGGTGGTCGAGTAGGCCCATAGCGGAATCGACGGCAAGGCGATCAGGCAGGCCAGCGTGATGGCGTTGACGCGGCCGATCTTCTCGGACAGCGCGCCGAACGCCAGGCCGCCGACGATGGCGCCGATATTGGCGACGATGGTGATCCAGCTCACCGTGTGCGGATCGAAGCCGTGCTGCTTCTTCAGGAAGGTCGGATAAAGATCCTGCGTGCCATGGCTGAAGAAATTGAAGAACATCATCAGCACGACGGCATAGAGCGCGACGCCCCAGTGCTTCCGCAGCGTTTCCCACATGCCCGGTCTCGCGGTCTTCTGGGCTTGGACGAAGGCCGGCGATTCCGGCACATGCGAGCGGATGAACAGCACAATCAGCGCCGGCACAAAGCTGAGCAGGAACATGGCACGCCAGCCGATCGTGTAGCCGCCGATCGTCTGCTGATAGAGCAGGCCGTAGACCACCGCCGCCAGCAGATAGCCGGCCGGATAGCCGCATTGCAGGATGCCGGAGACCAGGCCGCGTGCACTGGGTGGGATGGATTCCATGGCCAGCGAACTGCCAAGCCCCCATTCACCACCCATGGCGATGCCGAACAGAGCGCGCAACGCCAGGAAGATGCCGAGATTGGGCGAGAAGGCGGCCAGTGCGCCGATCACCGAATAGCTGACGATGTTGAGCATCAGGATGGGCTTGCGCCCGTATTTGTCGGCAAGCATGCCGAAGAAGAACGCGCCGATGAAGCGCGTTGCCAGCGTCAGGAACAGCGCCTTGGAGACGGCCGGGACATCGGCGTGGAATTCGGTCGCGATATCGGTGAGCAGGAATGTCAGAAGGAAGAAATCGAAAGCATCGAGCGTCCAGCCCAGGAATGAGGCGAGGACGGTCTTCTTCTGCTGCGAATCAAGGGGCAAATCTTCCTCCTCCATCATCATCGATGGGGGGAATTATCGGCCAGTTCAGGGAAGACCGGTGGTCACTTTTTCGCGTGGCTCATTTGATCGAACGCCCGCTGGAATGGCGGAAGGTGCGACAGTGCGTGTCATCGGTCGACGGGTTCTAGATTTCGAGATCAAACACCATCAGCCCGTCTGTACCGCCTTCGAGAGCCGCAACAAGCCGAGCCCCGGCGCGCTGGTGCGCCTCATGCGCCAGATAGGCGTCGCGGGCGGCAGCATCGCGAAAATCGATGGTGAAGCCATGGGTGAAGCCGCGTGCGAACGGCTCCGGGCTGACATTGGCGCTGAATTTTACTGCGTCCATGCCGTCGATCACCTGTCGAAGAGCCTCGAGATCGGCATGGATAGCGGTGCGCTCGGTGGCGGCGACATCATTGCGAAATCTAGCGAAAACACAGTGCCTGATCATTTTTCACTCCATCTCTTTTTTACGCAATTCCGGACGGAAAACCGCTTAACACTTTTCCTGGAATTGCTTCTAAGCCGCCCGGTTTCCGGAAAACACCGCCGGCGGCAGTGGCTCGCGGCCGAGGACTAGGTCGGCGCCCTTTTCGCCGACCATGATGGTCGGCGCATTGGTGTTGGAGGAGGGCACGCGCGGCATCACCGAGGCATCGCAGACGCGCAGGCCCTCAATGCCGCGTAGCCTGAGATCCGGCGTCACGACAGCCATGTCGTCGTGGCCCATGCGGCACGTGCCGACCGGGTGGTGGTCGGTTTTGGAACTGCGGCAGGCATAGTCGAACAGTTCGTCGTCGCTGGCGAGCGACGGGCCGGGCAGCACTTCACGCAGCACATAGGGGGCAAGCGCCTTCTGCCGCATGATCTCGCGCGCCAGTCGCAGGCCCTTGATCGACATGGCGCGGTCATAGGGATCGGACCAGTAGTTCGGATCGATCAGCGGGTGGTCGGCCGGGTCGGCACTCTTCAGCCGCACCGTGCCGCGCGAGCGCGGCCGCAGGAAGGCCGAGTTCAACGTGACGCCGGGGTTTTTCAGCTTCTCGACGCCGGCCTCGATGCCGGAGCCGAGGCCGAGGTGGAACTGGATGTCGGGCGAAGCGGCTGTCGGGTCGGCGTACCAGAAGCCGCCGGTCTCGAACAGGCTGGAGGCCACCGGTCCCTTCTTCAGGAGCAGATATTGCAGGCCGGCCCAGGCCGTGCGGTGCAGCTTGGCGTAGTTGTCGTAGGTGTGGTCGCCGGTGCATTCGGCGATGACGAACAGGTCTAGATGGTCCTGCATGTTGGAGCCGACGCCGGGCAGGTCGTGCACCGGCGTGACGCCGACCGCTTTCAGATGGTCCGCGGGGCCGATGCCCGACTGCATCAGGAGTTTTGGCGAGCCGATGGCGCCGGACGAGACGATCACCTCGCGTTCGGCGCGCAGGATTTTCTTCTCGCCGCCTGGTCCGTCGACCACCTCGACGCCGATGGCACGGCCCTTTTCGACGACGATGCGGGTCACCAGCACGTCGGTCCTGACCGTCAGGTTCTTGCGGGCGCGGATCGGCTTCAAATAGGCGACGGAAGCGGACGAGCGCCGGGCATCCTTCTGGGTCAGCTGGTAATAGCCGACGCCTTCTTGGGCAGCGCCGTTGAAATCCGGATTGAAGGGAATGCCCATCTCCTGGCCGGCGCGGAAATAGGCCTCGCAGATCGGCAGTGGCGCAATCGGGTTCGAGACGCCGAGAGGTCCCTGGTCGCCGTGAAAATCGTTGGCGTAGCGCTGGTTGTTTTCGGCCCGCTTGAAATAGGGCAGCACGTCGCGATAACCCCAGCCGGTGAGACCCTCTTCCTTCTCCCAGGCATCATAGTCGCGGGCATTGCCGCGCGTGTAGATCTGGGCGTTGATGGACGAGCCGCCGCCGACCACCTTGGCCTGCGTGTACCAGAAGACGCGGTCCTTCATGTTTCTCTGCGGCACGGTCGACCAGCCCCAGGAGGCGATCCCCTTCGTCATCTTGGCGAAGCCCGCCGGCATGTGGATATAGGGATGCCAGTCCTTGCCGCCGGCTTCCAGCAGCAAGATTGAGTTGCTGGGATTCTCGCTCAACCGGTTGGCCAGAACGCAGCCGGCCGGACCGGCGCCCACGATGATGTAATCGGTCATTTTTTCATCCGTTCACAGCCGTGGCACGGAGAGCGCGCCGTCGACATTGATGATCGAGCCGGTCGAAAAGCCGAGCTTTCCACCGGCGAGCGTCGCCACCACGGCGCCGATGTCCGATGCTTCGCCCCAGCGCTTTGCCGGCACCAGCCCACCGTCGATGAGGGCGTCGTATTTGGCGGTGACGCCTGAAGTCATGTCGGTGCGGATGATGCCGGGCCGCACCTCGAAGACGCCAATGTCTTCGGGCGCAAGCCGCAGCGCCAGGTTCTTCACCCACATCGAAAGCCCGGCCTTTGAGATGCAGTAGTCGGAGCGTTCCGGCGACGCCATTTCGGCGCTGACCGAGGTGATGGTGATGATCGATCTTGGATGACTGTCAGGTGCGGCCAGCATCGCCTTGGCGACGGCCTGGCTGAGGAAGACGGTGCCGCGCAGATTGATGCCAAGCGCGCGGTCGAAATTCTCCGGCTTGAGGTCCAGGAGGTCACCGCGCACCACGGCGCCGACGCCGGCATTGTTGACCAGGCAGTCGATCCGGCCGAAGGCGCGCATTGCGGCATCGACAAGTGCGGTGTGGCTGGCGAGATCGGCGATGTCGCACCTGACATAGGCGAACTGCGCGCCACGCTTGGTGATGTCGGTGGCAAGTCCGTCAGCGGCCGTTTCGGCAAGGTCGGCGACCAGAATATCGAAGCCGGCATCCGCCAGTGCCTGGGCGCAGGCAAGGCCAATGCCGCGCGCGCCGCCGGTGACGATGGTGGAGGGTCGGGTCATGCGGCGAGGTCCGTCTTACGGATGTGATCGGCGACACGCAGCGCCTGGGCTGCAATCGATAGCGCCGGATTGACCGCCGCGGAGTTCGGCAGGAAACCGGCGTCGACGACGAACAGGTTCCGGTGGTCGAAGGAGCGGCAGTAAGGGTCGAGCGCCGCCGTCGCCGGATCGTCGCCCATCTTGACCGTGCCGCACTGATGCGATGGCGTGCGCTTGTCGAAGGGGCGCGAGAGAACGATGGGATAACCGCAGGCGCGGAAATTCTCGCGCATCACCTTGGTCAGCCCGTCGAGCGACTGCATGTTGGAGCGCCGCCACTGCATGACGATGTCCGTGCCGTCGACCATGATGCGGCTTTCAGGATCGGGCAGGTCCTCGCACATCAGGTACCAGTCGACGGCGTGGCCGGCCATGAAATCGAGCGCGAATCCCGGCGTGTACTTGACATTGGCCCGCAGCATGTTGCCGTCGATCTTGCCGAGCAACTGGACGTTCCCCAGCGGCTTGCCGCCCTTGCCGTCGGACAGATAATAGTCGTTTAGCATCAACGTCTTCTGGTAGACGGCATCGTTGCGGCGGCGCGGGTCGATCGCCAGCATGGCGCTGGAATTGTGGTTCATGAAATTGCGGCCGACCTGGTCGGAGCGGTTGGCAAGGCCCTTGCCGTGCGATGTGGGCGAGCGCAGCAGGATGACGGCGGAATTGACCGCGCCGGCCGAGAGGATGACCAGCTTCGGTGATACTTTCTTCAGCTCGCCATTCTGGCGGTAGTGAATGGCTGATATCGTCGTGCCGTCGGCCGAGGCTTCGAGATATTCGACATAGGCGCCGGTCTCGAGCTTGATGTTCTGGTCGGTCAGGGCAGCGGCAAGCGGCCCGGTTTGCGCGTCTACCTTGCCCTGGCCGGTGTTGGGAAAAGCATCCCAGCCGGTCTTGCCCTCTTTCAGCCAGGTGTCGATGTCGACGCCGAGCGGCAGCGAGGCCGGGTGCAGGCCGAGGCCCTTCAGCTCGGCGCGGGCTCGGGCGATGGGGGCTTCGTCTGGCACCGGCTTGAAGGCATAGGGGACCGAATGGAACGGCTCGGTCGGATCCTCGCCCAGTGCACCGCGCACGCGAAACAGCTGTTCGGCTTTCGAATACCAGGGCTCGAATTCCTCATAGGAAAACGGCCATGCCGGCGAGACGCCGCCAAAGTGCTCCATGGCGGCGAAATCTTCCTTCCGGTAACGGATCAGCACCGCGCCATAGAACTTCGAATTGCCGCCGACATAGTAATAGTTGCCGGGGTTGAAGGCGGCGCCGCCGGCCTCACGCCACATCTCCTTCGGCCTATAATGGCCGTCGACGAAGATCGAGCGCGTGTCGCGCGCGTGCGGCGTTGCCGGCAACGGCTCGCCGCGCTCCAGCATCAGGATCGAGGCGCCGCTGCCCGCAAGGCCGGAGGCGATCGTGGCGCCGCCAATGCCGGAGCCGATGATGACGATGTCCGGATTTGTCATGGCGGTCAGCGAATGCGGGTCTCGGTCGCCGGATCGAAGAACACCGCCTTGGTCAGGTTGAAGGCAAGCGGCGTGCTGGTGCCCGGCTGGATGTTGGCGTCGGCGCGCAGCCGCGCCACCACGCCCCTGCCGCCGAGATTGGTGACGGCGAAGGTGTCCGAGCCGGCCGGTTCGACGACCTCGATGTGACAGTCGGCGGTGGCGATGTGCGAGGCGTTGCGCTCGGCACCTTCCGGATCGGTCAGGGCTTCGGGGCGGACGCCGAAGATGATCGGCTTGCCCTGGAATGCCGACAGGCCCGCCGGCGCATTGGCCATCGGCAAGTTGATCGGCTCGCGCGCCTCGCGCTGCAGCACGACCGACAGCGCGTTGCCTGACGTGCCGATCGTCGCCGGGATCAGGTTCATCGCCGGCGAGCCCATGAAATCGGCGACGAAGAGGTTGGTCGGGTTGTTGTAGATTTCGGCCGGCGTGCCGAACTGCTGCACTTCGCCGTCGCGCATGACGGCGATCTTGGTCGCCAGCGTCATCGCCTCGATCTGGTCGTGGGTGACGTAGACGATGGTGGTGCCGGTGGTGGCATGCAGGCGCTTGATCTCGATGCGCATGTCGACGCGCAGCTTGGCGTCGAGGTTGGACAGCGGCTCGTCGAACAGGAACAGTTTGGGGTCGCGCACCAGCGCCCGGCCCATGGCGACGCGCTGGCGCTGGCCGCCCGAAAGCTGGCTCGGCTTGCGCTGCAGCAAGTGACCGATCTGCAGCACCTTGGCCACCTTGTCGATCGCCTTCTGGCGCTCCGCCGCCGGTACACCGCGCATCTCCATGCCGAACGAGATGTTTCCGGCCACCGTCATGTTCGGGTAGAGCGCATAGCTCTGGAACACCATGGCGATGTCGCGCTTGGAGGGGTGCAGATCGTTGATGGTGCGGCCGTCGACACGGATTTCGCCCGAGGTGATCGTCTCCAGGCCGGCGATGGTGTTGAGCAAAGTGGACTTGCCGCAGCCGGAAGGGCCGACCAGCACCAGGAAGCCGCCTTTCTCGAGCTCGACATCGATCCCTTTCAGGATTTCGACCTGGCCGAAGCGCTTCCTCAGACCATCAATTTCCAGAAAAGCCATCAGATTATCCTTTGACGGCGCCAGCCATGAGACCGCGCACGAAATAGCGGCCGGCGAGCACATAGACGAGAAGGGTGGGCAGTGCGGCGATCATCGCGGCTGCCATGTTGACGTTGTATTCGACGACGCCGGTCGAGGTGTTGACAACGTTGTTGAGCGCCACCGTCATCGGCATCGAGTCGCCGGTGCCGGCGTAAGCCGAGGCGAACAGGAAGTCGTTCCAGATGTTGGTGAACTGGTAGATCACGGTGACGACGAAGATCGGCATCGAATTCGGCAGCATGATGCGGCGGAAGATCTGGAAGAAGGAGGCGCCGTCGACCTGTGCCGCCTTGACCAGTTCGGTCGGGAACGCCTCGTAATAATTGCGGAAGAACAGCGTGGTGAAGCCGATGCCGTAGACGACGTGGACGAAGACGAGGTTGACCGTCGGGTTGCCGAGGCCAAAGCTGGTTCCCGTCGCATTCTGCAGCGTGACGCCGAAGCGGCCGAGGCTGCCGAGGATCGTCGCCATCGGCAGCAGCACCGATTGGAACGGGATGAAGCAGGCGAACAGCATCAGCCCGAACACCAGCGTCGCGCCGCGAAAGCGCCACTTGGTCAGCACGTAGCCGTTCAGCGCCCCGAGCATCGTCGAGATCAGCACGGCGGGAACCACCATCTTGATGGAGTTCCAGAAATAGCCCTTGATGCCGGCGCAGGTGAGGCCGACGCAGGTCTCCCCCCAAGCCTTCAGCCACGGATCGAAGGTTGGCGCCTTGGGCAGTGCCAGCATGTTGCCGTTCTGGATCTCGTCCATGGTCTTGAACGAGGTCACCAGCATGACGAACAGCGGCATCAGGTAGAACAGTGCAAACAGCGCCAGCAGCCCGTAAATGACGATCCGATTGAGCGTTTTGACGTTCATGCCGCCGGAGGCGTTGCGGGCGGGGGTGGTGACGGCGCTCATCGCGGCTTCTCCCGCAGTTCCGAATAGAGATAGGGCACGATGATGGCGACGATGGTCATCAGCATGATCACCGCGCTTGCCGAGCCGACGGCCATCTCGTTGCGCTTGAACGTGTACTCATACATGAAGTTGGACGGCAGCCAGGCCGAGCCGCCTGGGCCGCCGCTGGTCAGCGCCACGACCAGATCGTATGACTTGATGGCGAGGTGCGCGAGCACGATGAAGGCCGAAAGGAAGATCGGCCGCAGCAGCGGGATGACGATACGACGGTAGAGCTGGAAGGTGGTGGCGCCGTCGATCTGCGCCGCCTTCATGATCTCGCCGTCGATGCCGCGCAGGCCGGCCAGGAACATCGCCATGATGAAGCCGGAGGCCTGCCAGACGCCGGCAATGACCACCGTGTAGATGACGAAATCCTTGTTCTTGATCCAGTCGAAATGGAAACTCGTCCAGCCCCATTGATGCAAGGTCTGCTCGAGGCCGAGGCCGGGATCGAGGAACCATTTCCAGGCCACGCCGGTGACGATGAAGGACAGCGCCATCGGGTAGAGATAGATCGGCCTCAAAACGCCTTCGCCGCGGATCTTCTGGTCGAGCAGGATAGCCAGGAACAGGCCGAGCGCCAGGCAGATTGCGATGTAGAGGAAACCGAAAATACCCATATTGGTGATTGACGTGTACCAGCTCGACGGCGGGTCTGTGTCGAAGGTCCAGCCCCACAGCCGCTGATAGGCGCGCGAGCCGGTTAGGACATAGGACGGGAAGGTCTTGGAATTGGTGAAGGACAGATAGATCGTCCACAGGATGAAGCCGTAGACGAAGACGATGGTGATGGCGAAGCTCGGCGCCAGCACGATCTTCGGCAATGCGTCCTGCAGGCGCGAGCGCACCGAGGCGCGTGGCCGCGCATGCTCCGGCGTCAGCTTGATCTGGCTTGTCGCTACCGTGCTCATGGGGCTCCTCCCGTCGACTCGCGGCCAACCAGCTTCGCCGATCTAAGTTCGCGGATCTGGCCTTCCCCGCCGGAGCGGGAAAGGCGTTTTTGGCGCGTGGCGCTTACTTGGCGTCGTCGATCGCCTTGACCAGCTCGGTCACGGCCTCGTCCGAGGTCTTGATCTGACCATGGACGAATTTGGAGACGACATCCTTGTAGGCATTGGCGACCGCCGGAGGCGCGCCATAGCCCTGGGCCAGCGAGCCGAACAGCGTGCCGCCTTCGTTGGCTGCCTTCAGGTCGGCGATGCCCTTCTTGCCGCAAGCGTCGAAGTCGGTGTCCGGAACGTCGGTACGGGCCGGGACCGAACCCTTGACGACGTTGAAGGCCGACTGGAAGCTCTTCGACAGGGTGGCGGTGGCCAGCGCGACCTGGGCGGCCTTGCGGTCGTCCGGAACGTTGAACATGCCGAACATGTCGGAGTTGTAGATCACCGAGCCGTCGGTGCCCGGGAAGCGATAGCACAGGAAGTCCGTGCCCGGGGTCTTGTTGGCGGCGTGGAACTCACCCTTGGCCCAGTCGCCCATGACCTGCACCAGGGCGTCGCCCTTGATGACCATGGCGGTGGCAAGGTTCCAGTCGCGGCCCGAGAAGTTCGGATCGACATAGGTGACGAGCTTGGCGAGGTTGTCGAACGACTTCTTCATCGTGTCGGACTTGAGCGAAGCGTCGTCGAGGTCGTTGAAGGCCTTCTTGTAGAACTCAGGTCCGCCGGTCGACAGCACGACGGAGTCGAACATGGTGGCTTCCTGCCAGTTCTGGCCGCCGAGAGCGAGCGGGATCACGCCTGCCGCCTTGGCCTTGTCGAGCAAGGCAACGAAGTCGTCGAAGGTCTTCGGCTCGGTGCCGCCGATCTTGTCCATGACGGCCTTGTTGATCCACAGCCAGTTGACCGAGTGGACGTTGACCGGAGCCGCGACCCACTTGCCTTCATAGACCGAAAACTTCTGCAGGGCCGCCGGAACGGACTTGTCCCAGCCTTCCTTCTTCGCCGTCTCGGTCAGATCACCCATGACGCCGGCGGCCGCATAGTCGAGCACGGTGTAGCCGAGCATCTGCGAGGCGGTCGGGTAGTTGCCGGCCGCGACCATTGCCTTCAGCGCGGTCATGGCGGCATCGCCGCCGCCGCCGGCCACCGGCACGTCCTTCCAGGCATAGCCTTCCTTGGCCAGGTCGCCCTTGAGGACGTTGAGAGCAGCCGCTTCGCCGCCCGACGTCCACCAATGCAGCATCTGGACTTCCTTGACGTCCTCGGCATGGGCCGCGAAAGCCAGACCGGATGCGAGAGCCGTTCCGATAAGCAGTTTGCGCAACATGTACTTCCTCCCTTGTTGCATTACACGACCGGCGGATGCCGCCGGGTTCTTCTCAACTCAGCCGACCCACCACCCGGTGCGCTGGCCGCGATGAAACTGGATTGTTTTTTCCTCGGTATAGTCCTCGACGGCGCGTTTGCCGAGTTCGCGTCCGAGACCGGACTGCTTGTAGCCTCCGAAAGGCAGCTCGGGATAACCTTCCATGAATGTGTTCACCCAAACGGTTCCCGAACGCACTCCACGCGCGACCGACATGCAAGTGTCGATGCTGGCGCTCCACACGCCCGCCGACAAACCATAGGGCGTGTTGTTGGCGATGTGCAACGCCTTTTCAATCGATTCAAAAGTCAGCACCGAGAGCACCGGGCCGAACACTTCCTCGCGCGCTATGGCCATCTCCTCGGTAACGCCGCGGATGATGGTGGGATCGAGGTACTGGCCGGCGTTTGAGGCCAATTGCTTGCCGCCGCTGAAGACCTGGCTGCCAGCGCTTGCCGCCGCCGCGACATAGTCGGCGACCTTGGCCAGATGGTCTGCCGAAATCATCGCGCCGACCTTGGTTTGGTCATCGAGCGGATCGCCGACCGTGACCCTGGCGGCAAGCGCCTTGACGGCGCTGAGAAAATCGTCGGCGATCGCCTCGTGCACGATCAGCCGGCTGCCGGCATTGCAGCACTCGCCGGCATTGAAGAAGCCGCCGAACACCGCCGCATCGGCGGCCGCTTCGAGGTCGGCGTCCGGGAAGACGATCTGGCCGTTCTTGCCGCCGAGCTCCATCGAGACTTTCTTCAGCGACTGCGCGGCCGAGGCCATCGTCATCTTGCCGACGCGGGTGGAGCCGGTGAACGAGACCATCTCGACCAGGGGATGGCTGACCATCGGCGCACCGACGTCGGCGCCAAGACCGGCGAGGATGTTGACGACGCCGGCGGGCAGGCCGGCCTGCATCAGGATATCGCCAAGCACGAAGGTCGAGGCTGAGGTCATTTCGCTCGGCTTGACCACCGCCGTGCAGCCGGCGGCAAGCGCGAAGGGAAGTTTCTGGCTGACGATCAGGAACGGGAAATTCCTTGGGGTGATGATCGAGACGACGCCGATCGGTTCGCGCAGCACGACGCCCAGCATGGCGTCGCCGAGATTGGCGTAGGATTCGCCATGCAACGTACGGGCGAGCGAGGCGGCGTAGCGCCAGATGTCGACGGCGCCGCCGATCTCGCCGCGCGCCTGGGCGATCGGTTTGCCCGATTCCAGTGCGTCGAGCCGGGCGATGTCTTCCAGCCGGCCCTCGATCAGGTCAGCCGCCTTGAGCAGGATCGCGGCACGCTCAGCTGCCTTCATGCGCGGCCATGGACCGGTCTCGAACGCCTTGTGGGCGGCCTGTACAGCGGCTTCCACTTCGCCCGCGCCGGCCTGTGCGTAGTGCGAGACGGTGAAGCCGTGGCCGGGGCTATTTCGAGCAATCGTGCGGCCGTCGCGGGCATCGACATGCTTGCCGTCGATCAGCAGCTTGTACGCTTTCGGTGCCGCAGCCGCCTCGGCCGGCATGGCGATCTTGAGGGGTGCGTTCATATGTTTGCTCTAGGCTCTCGAAAAGGCCGGCTTCTGCTTGGCCTTGAAGGCATCGACCCCTGCCTTGAGATCGCTGGTCAGGGCGATGAAGCCGCTGGCCAGCGCTTCGGTGGCGGCGGCACTTTCCTCGCCTTCGGCAACGGCGATCATCAATTTGGCGGCTTCGGTCGCCAGCGGGCCGCGCTCGGCGATCTTTTCCGCCCACGCCTTGGCTTCGTCGTGCGCCTTGCCAGTCGCGACCACCCGGTCGACGATGCCCAGAGCGAGTGCCTCGGAGGCGAGAAAGATCTCGCCGCCGAGCGCCATGCGGCGCACCGTCTGCGCGCCGAAGCGGCGCACGGCGCGCTGCGTGCCGGACCAGCCGGGCACGACACCGATCGAGGTTTCAGGGAAGCCTAATTTCACTTGTGTTTCCGCCACGCGGAAGTCGCAAGCCACAGCCAGTTCCAGGCCGCCGCCCAGCGCATGGCCGGACAGGACGGCGATGGTCGGCTGCCTGAGCCGCGCCAGGCGGTCGAAGACGCGGTGGCCATAGCGGACCCATTGCACCTGGAAATCGGCGGCACTCATCCGCGCCCACGCCTCGACATCGCCGCCGGCGCAGAAGCCCTTGCCTTCGCCGCGCAGCAGCACGACGCGAACGCCTTCCGCACCCTCGGCCGCGTCGAGCGCCGTCTCTAGCGCCCGCAGTATCGGGATGTCGAGCGCGTTGAATTTCTCCGGCCGGCGCAGCGTGACGATGCCGATGGCGCCATCCTGCTCGAAGGTGACGAGAGGCTCAGCCATGCCCACCTCCGAGCGAGGCGCCGCCATTCAGCGACAGGCCTATCGGTTGCTCCTGATAGAGGGCTGCCGGTGTCGTCTTGAGGTCCTTGGCAACGCCCAGCGGGATTTCCGACTGCGCCAGCACATCGCGCTGCAGATCGATGCCGGGTGCGAGTTCTGTGATGACGAGGCCCTCCGGCGTCAGCCTCATCACGCAGCGCTCGGTCACATAGGTGATGTCCTGACCCTGTGCCACCGCGCGCTTGCCTGAAAACGAGATGTGCTCGACTTCGTTGACCACCTTCTTGACCTTGCCCTCCGCCTCGATGCGGATGCCGCCATCGGCCAGAGACAGCTTGGCCCCGGCATTGAAGAAGCCGGAGAAGACGATCTTCTTCGCCCGTGCGGTGATGTCGACAAAGCCGCCGGCGCCGGCGGTGACATGCGGCCGCGCCGAAAGCTTCGAAACGTTCACGGAGCCGTGTCGATCGATCTGCAGGAAGGACAGCAACGAGGCGTCGAAGCCGCCGGCCTGGAAGTAGATGAACTGGTGCGGCGAGGGCATGAAGGCGTCGGCGTTCGACGAGCAGCCGAATTTGAAGTCGAGCAGCGGCACGCCGCCGACCGCGCCCTGTTCGATCACCCAGGTAATCTTGCCGTGCTGTCCTTCTTCGAGAAGGATGCGCGGGACATTGGCTGAGATGCCGAAGCCGATGTTGACGGCCATGCCGTCGCGCAATTCCATGGCGACGCGGCGCGCGATCACCTTCTGGACGTTCATCTCTGGCGTGCGAAAGCTCGACAGCGGCCGGAAGATTTCTCCGGAGATGGCAGGGTCATAGGGCGTCAGCGTCGTCTGCAACTGGTCGGGCGCGACGACGATATGGTCGACCAGGACGCCCGGCACGCGCACGTCATGCGGTTTCAGCGTGCCGTTTTCGACGACGCGCTTGACCTGCGCGATGACGATGCCGCCATTGTTGCGGGCGGCGAGCGCCTGCTCCAGCCCCCCGAGATAGGCGCCTTCATGCTCGTAGGTGAGGTTGCCGCGCTCGTCGGCTGACGTGGCGCGGATGATCGAGACCTGCGGCACGATGGAGCGGAAATAGAGCCATTCCTCGCCGTCGAATTGCTGCACCGAAACGATCGGCTCGCTGGCGGCGGCGTTCATGGCGCAGCCCTGATGGCGCGGGTCGGCGAAGGTGTCGAGGCCGACCTTGGTCAGCACGCCCGGCCGCTTGGCGGCGGCTTCTCGGTGCATATCGAACAAGATGCCGGACGGCACGTTGTAGGCGGCGACAGAATTGTCGCCGATCATCTTCCATATCTGCGGCGGTTCGGAAGAGGAGGGGCCGGACGGGTAGGAGCCGCACAAGGTACGCTTCAGCAGCCCAGGCTTGGCCAGATGGTCGATACCCCTGATGCCATACATGTCGCCGGCCGCAATCGGGTGCAGCGTGGTGATGTTCTTCGGATGGCCTTCTGCGTCGAAGCGTTCGCCGATCGCGGCGAGCACCGCGTCGGGGCAGCCGAGGCCGCTCGACGAGGACACCGACACGGCCATGCCGTCCTCGATCAGGCCGGCTGCCTGCGCCGCGGAGACGACCTTGCTCAATTCATGCTCCCAAGCTCAGGGTGGATTGCGATCGCCTTGCCCGATTTCGCGGTTTGCAATGCTGCTTCGACTGACGCCGATGACCGGATGTTGTCCTCGCCCTGCGCGCGGATGGCGCTGATCATGAACTGCCTGGCGATCGTGCTGGCGCCGATCAAGCTCGTTTTGACGCTCATGCAGCGCTTCCCAAACCGACCGCCCTGTTTCGAATGCGACGATCCGGGCCGCAGCTTTCCCTGACCACGAGATTGACCGCGCCGATATGGTCTTCGGCGCGTGTTGTCCGCGACTGGATCATTTTCAGCATGACATGGGCGGCGCGCTCGCCGAGGCCCGCCGAATCCACCGCGACGCTGGTCAGAGCCGGCATGTAATGCTCGGCCTCGGCCACATCGTCGAAACCGACGATGGCGAAATCAACGCCCGGCTCAAGCCCGCGCTTGCGCAGCGCCAGCATGGCACCAAAGGCGACGGCGTCGTTGAAGCAGAGTGCCGCGGTCGGCGGTTCAGCCATTGCGAGAGCGGTTTCGAGGCACGCGATACCCCCTCTGCGGCTGGTCTCTCCCTCGACGACCAGTGCGTCGCGGTCGGCGATGCCCTGCGTCTGGCAGGCTTCGCGAAATCCGCCAAGCCGCTCGTGATAGACGACGAGATCGGACGAGCCGCCGAAGAAGACCAGCCGGCGATGTCCCTTGCCGATCAGATGGACGGTGGCGAGATAGGCTCCGCGATGGTTGTCGGGTGCGATGACCGGAATGCGGCTCTCGGGAAGCCGGCGCATGGCGAAGACCACCGGCAGACCTGCCGTCTCGATCCGCCTGAAGGCGCCCGGCGTCGTGCCGCGAGCCGGGGACACGATGAGGCCGGCGACGCCTTGCTCCATCAGCGATTTCAGCACTTCTTCCTGGCGCACCGGATTTTCCGCCGTGTTGGCGATGAACGGCACGATGCCGGCCGACTGGAAGACCCGCTCCATGCCAACCGCCAGCTCTGCGAAGAAAGGATTGGTGAGATCGTTGATGACCATGCCGATGACATTGGAGTGCGCCTTGCGCAGATTGGCGGCGCCGCGGTTGTAGACGTAACCGACATCCTCGATCGCCTTGCGCACCTTGCTTGCTGTCTCGGGCCGGATCAGCCCGCTGCCCTGGAGCACGAGCGATACCGTCGATTTGGACACGCCTGCTTCGCGGGCGATGTCGAATATCGTCGCCTTGGCCCGGTTGGCCATCCAGATGCATCCTCCCCGATTGCAGGCCCAAAAAGTATTGGAACGTTCTAATCTCTGCTCCGCTCGTGAGTCAATCGGGATTTTTCCCGCGCCTCGAACATCGATTGTACGTACTCAAATGGCATGCGCTACAAGGCTTTTTGTGTTGCAATGCAGCATTTTCCCCTGCAGAGAGTTCGGATCTTAAAGGTTCTTGATTTATTGGAACGTTCCATTTAGTAGCGTTGCGAAGGGAGAGATGGATGGATATTTCCTTGCCTGGTGAGGGTGGCGGCAGCACCCGCTACACGCTGGTCGGCGAACCCGTGCAGCCGATGGTCGGCGCGCGATTTTCGCGCATCGCCTATGCCGCCGCGCATGTCGTTGCCGATCCGCTCGCCATGACCGATCCGTGGTCCAGGCCGGCAGTCGACTGGGACAGGACGATGGCGTTCCGTCACCATCTGTGGCGGCAGGGCTTCCGCATCGCCGAAGCGATGGACACGTCGCAGCGCGGCATGGGCTTCGACTGGGCAAATGCACAAGAATTGATCCGCCGTTCGATCGCCGAGGCGCGCACCGTCGATGGCGCCGATCTCGCCTCGGGTGCCGGCACCGACCATCTGGCGCCCGCCGCCGCCAGGACGCTGGACGATGTGATCACCGCCTATGAGCGGCAATTCGCTTTTATCGAAGGCTTGGGTGGCAAGGCGATCATGATGGCCAGCCGGGCATTGGCGGCAGTTGCCAAGGGGCCGGATGACTATGTCAGCGTCTACGACCGCATCCTGTCCCAGTCCTCCGGTAGGGTCATCCTGCACTGGCTGGGCGACATGTTCGATCCGGTGCTCAGGGGCTATTGGGGCAGCGAGAATTTCGAGACTGCTCTCGATACAGTTGTTGCCATCATCGAACGCCACGTTGGCAAGGTGGAGGGGATAAAAATCTCACTGCTCGATGCCGGCAAGGAGGTCGCGCTGAGGAACCGTCTGCCGGACGGCGTCGTCATGTTCACCGGCGACGATTTCAATTATCCCGAACTGATCGCTGGCGATGGCAGGAAGCACTCGCACGCACTGCTCGGTATTTTCGATGCGATTGCGCCGGTCGCCAACGCGGCCCTGTCGAAACTGGCGGAAGGCGACCGCGCCGGTTATGAGGCGTTGATGGCGCCGACCGTGCCGCTATCGCGAAAAATCTTCGAGGCGCCGACCGAGTACTACAAGGCCGGCATCGTCTTCATGGCCTGGCTGAATGGCCATCAGGACCATTTTGCGATGGTCGGCGGCATGCAGTCGGCGCGCGGCGTCCGTCACTATGCCGACGTGTTCCGCCTTGCCGATCAGGCAGGATTGCTGGCGGATCCGGATCTGGCGGTCGCCAGGATGAAGAGCCTTTGCAGCGTGGCGGGCGTCTAAGCGCGGAAAGGCTGACCGGTCGAAGGGGATACCCGACGCGTCGCCACGCGATTGCTGCGCCTGCCCAGGCGTCTCCTCTGTCGAACAACCGCGAGGGTTGTTTTCGCCGCCATCACCAATTCTCTTGTGAACCAATTTCTCCCGAGGCGCGACCAAGCGACGTGTCCAAACATGGTCCATCAAGGAGAACGTCTGATGTTTACTGTTTCAAGAAACGTCCTTTTGGCCGCCATCGCCGTTTCGGTGCTGGCCGGCTGCAAGACAACCGCTCCCAGGGAATGCGACAGGCTGAAGCCTGGCGTCACCTACAACGGCAAATGCTGCGGTATCGGCGAGCCTTGTCGCGAAGGCAAGGGCGGCGGCGACAGGCCCGGAAATACGCCCGATCCAGAGCCGCAATGATCTGATCGACCGTGGCCCGTTTCGGCTAGCGTCGGAGCGGGCGCGTTGCGCATCGAAAAGCTCACCGCTGTCCAGCTCTGGCGAGCCGGCCAGGATGTCGATCTAAGTCTGGTTGTCTGGATTGGATGGTGGGCGTGACAGGGATTGAACCTGTGACCCCTGCAATGTCAATGCAGTGCTCTCCCGCTGAGCTACACGCCCATCCGAAGCCGCGCATACACCATTTTTGATCCAGCGCGTCAATAGCAGGAAAAAGGAAAGAAGGCGTCGTCTCGCCGCAGTGGCGAAGAGGTGCGGCGCCTCGCTTGAAAAACGGCTCAGGCCGCCTGCAGCATCTTCTCGACCTCGTTGACGAGGTCACGCAGATGGAACGGTTTCGACAGCACCTTGGCGTCTTTCGGCGCCTTGGAATCCGGGTTCAGCGCAACGGCGGCAAAACCGGTGATGAACATGACTTTCAAATCAGGATCGATCTCCGTGGCGCGCCGCGCCAGTTCGATGCCGTCCATCTCCGGCATGACGATGTCGGTCAACAGCAGCGAGAAAGGTTCTTCGCGCAGCCGCTCATAGGCGCTGGCGCCATTGTCGAAATCGCTGACCTGGTAACCGGCGCGCTCCAGCGCCTTGACGAGGAACCGACGCATATCGTCGTCGTCTTCCGCCAGAAGAATGCGTGCCATGATATCCCGTCCGAATCACCCGCCCGAGATTGCCGTTGGGCAAGCCCGTTAACCATCCTGTATATGAGGAGGTGAGGGTAAACATCAAGTGAACGCGGACGGCGATGATCCATATTTGCCAGGGCGTGTGCTGCCGCTGAAATGCTGGACACGCGGCCTGCAAGGTGGCACTTTCATATCATGATGCACTGGTGTTTTCGGGTTCGCTCAAATTGAAGACGGCAGCCGAGGATTTTTCGGTCTTTCCACCCTTCGAAATCCGGTCGGGCGCCGAGCAGCGCGTCCCCTTCCTCTTCAACTCGCCGCATAGCGGCCGCTACTATCCCGAACGCTTCCTTGCCATGGCAAGGCTGGACCGCAACGCCATCCGCCGGTCGGAAGACTGTTACGTCGATGAGTTGTTCGGCGGCGCCGTCGCGCTCGGCGCGCCGTTGCTGGCGGCGAATTTCCCGCGCGCCTATCTCGACGTCAATCGCGAGCCGTGGGAGCTCGATCCTCGCATGTTCGCCGAGCCAGTGCCGTCCTTCTGCAACATCCGCTCGGCGCGGGTGGCTGGCGGGCTTGGCACAGTGCCCAAGCTGGTGGGCGAGGGGCTCGACATCTATTCCGGCCGCCTGCCTCTGGCCGAAGCGGTCGCCCGCATCGAAGCCGTCTACAAGCCCTATCACGAAACACTTAAGCGGCTTTTGACCCGGACCCATGCGCGGTTCGGTTTTGCCGTGCTGATCGACTGTCATTCGATGCCCGCGAGCATCCGTGTCGGCGACAGCGGTCTGCGGCCCGACTTCATCATCGGCGACCGCTTCGGCATCTCGGCAACCGCCGCCCTGACCGAGACCGCGATCGGCCTGCTCAGCGCCATGGGCTATTCGGTTGCCCACAACAAGCCCTATGCCGGCGGCTTCATCACCGAGCATTACGGCCGCCCGGCGCGCCATCTGCATGCGCTGCAGATCGAGGTCAATCGCGGGCTCTACATGAACGAGCGGACATTCGAGAAGGCCGCCGGCTTCGATGCGCTGGCCGACGATCTGACGCGGTTCTCAGCCGACCTGATGTCGATGCCCGACCATCATTTCATCGACCTGCCGCTGGCAGCGGAGTGAGCGACCTGCCGCTGGCCGCAGAGTGAAATCGCGGCGTAAAAAAAGACCGCATCGTTTGCACGATACGGTCGAAGTCTAGGGAGGAAACGCCCAAGGAGGGCATGGACAGGAAACCCTGTCCGAGGTCGAGGGTATTGTGCGCTGCACAAAAGTCAAGCGACCTTCAGGCTTTTTTAATTCACTCTGATGTGGAAATTGCGTTTCGGCGACGCTTGTGTGACATCCGGGCAACAGAGGCCGTCGCGAAAAAGTCGTCGGACACTCTTGTTCTGGTACGAAATTGGCGGCACAGCACGGCTCGGACATGCTGCAGTGCGGGAGAATCAGTTGGACATCAGTGTCGATTTCATGCGCCGCATCGCGCAGGCGGCAGCGGCGGAGACCTTGCCGCGCTTTCGTGCCCAAGGGGCGGTCGCCAACAAGGAACAGGGCAGTTTCGATCCGGTCACCGAGGCCGATCGCGAGGCCGAGCGTGCCATCCGCGCACTGATCTCTG
The DNA here is from genome assembly GCF_003997495.1 of Mesorhizobium sp. M7A.F.Ca.US.008.03.1.1. GTDB lineage: Bacteria > Pseudomonadota > Alphaproteobacteria > Rhizobiales > Rhizobiaceae > Mesorhizobium. Next base: position 107,169 of record NZ_RZRU01000015.1, read on the forward strand.
CTGAATATCCCGACCATGGCATTCTTGGCGAGGAGCATGGCAGCGAGAACATTTCGAGCCGGCATGTCTGGGTGATCGACCCGATCGACGGCACGCGCGCGTTCATTTCCGGCCTGCCGGTGTGGGGCACGCTGGTCGGGCTGACGGTCGATGGCGACGCCGTTGCCGGCATGATGGCACAACCCTTCACCGGCGAGCTGTTCTACGCCAACGCCTCGGGTTCGCATTATGAGGGGCCGGGCGGGCCTCGCAAGCTGACGACCCGCAAGACGACGAAGCTCGCCGAGGCGACGCTGTTCACCACCACGCCGGCGCTGTTCAAGGGCGCGGCGCGCGAGCGTTACGACCAGTTCGAAAAGCAGATCCAGCTCGCCCGCTACGGAGCGGATTGCTATGCCTTCGCCATGATCGCTTCGGGAAGCGTCGACATTGTCGCCGATCCCGGTTTGAAGCCCTACGACATCGTGGCGCTGATCCCGATCATCGAAAAAGCAGGCGGCGTGGTCACCACATTCGATGGCGGGCCGGCGGAACAGGGCGGCGACGTCCTGGCCGCGGCGACGCCGGAGCTTCATGCCGCCGCCATGGCCGCCTTGCGCGGCTAAACGGGAGCCCGCCGCCATTTTCAGGTGATGCCGACGCTTGAAGCCGTCCTTTTACTGCCTGGCGGCACCCCTTGGGGAACGCCAGCGACGGGCGCCAGTCAGGCTGTGGGGTCGTCGCTGCCGGGAATGAAGGCGTCGAAGGCGGCGAGCAATTGCTCGCGGTAGATGTCGGCTTCCTGCAGGATTTCGTGACGGGAGCCATCGATCATCAGCAATGAACCGAGCCGCAGACGTCTGGCGTAGGCTTCCACGGCTCTGGTCGAGACAACCTGGTCGGCGCCGGCGGCGATGATCAGCTGCGGGATCTGGATCCGAGCCATGAAGTCGGGATCGCTGACGGCTTCCGAAGCTTTCGCGGCCGTCTGCAGCCAGCGGATCGTCGGCCCGCCAAGCGCCAGTTGCGGGTATTCTTCGTAGATCCGTGTGTTGCGCCGATAGCGCGTCGGGTCCGATGTCAGCTTGTTGGTCTCGAAAGGGGCCGTTACCCTCGGCCGCGGGCCCCAGGCGGCATAGAGCCGGCCGAGGCCGAGAGCGCAGAACAGGGAACAGACGCGGCGAACCGTCGAGATCGAGACCGGCAGGTCGGGCAGCGTCAGGAAGGGTGCGATCAGCACCATGCGCCGGACGCGGTTCACCATCGACGGCGCGGCAAGCAGGGTGATCAATGCGCCTGCCGAATGGGCCAGGATGTAGTAAGGTCCGCGGCAATCGGGCAGCACGATCTCCTCGAAGAACTGTTCGAGGTCGGCGGTGTAGTCGCGGAAGCTGCTGACGTAGCCGCGCTGGCGATCGCGGATCAGCCGGTCGGAATCGCCCTGGCCGCGCCAGTCGAGCGTGGCGACGCCAAAGCCGCGATCGGCAAGGTTGCGGATGGTTTCGAAATATTTCTCGATGCACTCGTTGCGGCCGGTGAGCAGGACCACGGTGCCCTTTATCGGCCGAGCGACCGCGCCAAACAGGCCGTAGCGGATATTCTTGCGGTCACGCGTGGTGAAGAAGCCGCCGGTGGCGTTTTCCGGCCGCGGATTGCCCTCGACTTCGTGAAAAAGGGAGTTCTCGGTGAAAAGATCCGTCATTCGGGGCTTCGTGCTCGGCGTCTCGCATGCCCGCCTGCGCTGGCCGGCTCCGCTAAGGTGATAGACGCCCATGCGCCAAAAGCCAAGGAATTCCCGGTGACTGGGGCTGCAACAGGGAAGGCCGGAAGCCGCTTGTAAGCGTGCTTCCGGCCTCTGTCGATCCGGGAGGAAGGGACGTTACACCCGGTCGGCCTCGTTGCGGTGCCTGTTGTGCCATCGGCGCCGCCAGTCCTTGATCCTGGTATGGACTTTAGCGCCGGCTGCCTGAACGCGCGCCGAAGTGCCGGTTCATCTGCCGTTCATCAAGGGGCCGGCCGCCGTGGCTTTTGCCGCCAGGTGAAATCTTGAAATGCTTTCCAGCGCTCCCCAAATGTCTCGTGCGGTCGCCAATGTCGGGGCCGCTGGCCCACCCGAAACGCCGCTCAAGGGTTTCGCACCGGCCATACGCAAACCATGTTGCTCAACAGGAGAACACCTCATGCGTCACGTTGATTTTTCCCCGCTTTATCGCTCGACCGTCGGCTTCGATCGTCTGTTCACGATGCTCGATTCGCTTGCGCAGCCGGATGGCGCGCAGACCTATCCGCCCTACAACATCGAGCGCACCGGTGAGGATTCCTACCGCATCTCGATGGCGGTTGCCGGCTTCTCGGACGAGGAAATCTCGATCGAAGCCCATCGCAACGTGCTGACCGTGAAAGGTGAGCGCAAGGACGAGGGCACCGGCGAAGGGTCTGAACTGCTCTATCGCGGCATTGCCTCGAGGGCTTTCGAACGCCGCTTCCAGCTTGCCGACCACGTCGAAGTTGTCGGTGCTTCGCTGAAGAACGGCCTGCTGTTCGTCGACCTCAAGCGCAACATCCCCGAGGAGCTGAAGCCGCGCAAGATCGCCATTACGGCGTCTTCGGCCAAGGCCAAGCAGATCGAGGCCAAGACCGCGAACTAAACCAATAGCCTCCCAAGGCAAAGGCGGCGCCGAGAGGCGCCGCCTTTTTGTTGTCTGGAATATTGATTATCAAGCGATCAACTGGCCAAAACGGTCGACTTCATCGGCTGTCGTCGCAAAGCTGGTGACGAAGCGATAGAGCAATTCGTCCTCGCCGATGTGGCCGTCAAAGCCGTGCGGCTTGTGCCAATCATAGAACGCTGCACCCGCTGCCTGCAGCTTTTCGACTTCGGCTTTCTTGATCACCGCGAAAACCTCGTTCGCCTGCGGCAGCCATGCCAGCTTGGCCGTGGCCGAATCCTCGATCGCGGCGGCAAGACGTGCGGCCATGGCGTTGGCGTGGCGAGCGGTGTCCAGCCACAGTCCATCCTTGAAATAGGCTTCGAACTGCGCTGCGACGAAGCGCGATTTCGAAAACAGCTGGGCGGCGCGCTTGCGCAGGAACGCCAATTCCCTGGCACGATCAAGATCGAACAGCACGACTGCCTCGGCGCACCAGCAGCCGTTCTTGGTGCCGCCGAAGGAGAGGATGTCGACGCCGCGTTTCCAGGTCATTTCGGCCGGTGTCGTGTCGAGTGCGACCAGCGCATTGGCAAAGCGGGCGCCATCCATGTGCAGGGGCACCGAATATTGTTTGGCGATCGCCGAGATCGTCTCGATCTCATCCAGGCCATAGATGGTGCCGACCTCGGTCGACTGGGTGATCGAAACGGCCATCGGCCGTCCCCAATGGACGATTTCCGGTGCGAAACGGCCGATGGTCCTTTCCAGATTGTGCGGATCGATCTTGCCCAGCGCGCCATCGATCTCATGCAGACGGGAGCCGCCGGAGAAATACACCGGCGCGCCGCATTCGTCCTCGATGACATGCGATTCGCGGTGAGCAAAGGAAATACCGCCCGGCTTGTTGTAAGCGGTCAGCGCCAGCGAGTTGGCGGCCGTGCCGGTGGCAACGAAGAACACCGCGACCTCGCGTTCGAAAATCTCGCTGAAGCGCTGGTAGACTGCCCGGTCGAGCGCGCCGTCACCATAGGCGGTGGAAAAGCCGCCGGCATTCGCCGACAGGCCGGCGGCAATGTTGGGATGGGCGCCTGCCCAATTGTCGGAAGCGAAGAACATGCATCTGCCTATGTCTTGGGAGATCGGGGTTTGGGGAAATCAGCCTGAAGTTGACCGGTTTCGGGAGCGGACCGCAAGGGGCCATGCGTCGGAAAAATAGTAAAGCCAGCCAACCGGCAAAGCCCAGGCCGACGACTGAAGCTTACGTTTTTCCTCAACTTCACGACATTTTCTGTCGCGAAAAGCCCAAGTTTTTTGTGAATCGGTCTTGTATGCGTTCGGGATTTCTGCCATAAAAATTTAGGACAGTAGTGCTGTCTTATTTTGTCGCACAAAACGAGCTGGATTGGCGTATCATTTGGGCCTCTCCGGCTGTTGCCGCGAGCGACAGGTGGACAGCCAGACTCTGGCCTGTACGATTACCAGATGCGATCCATGCGGAAAGCCGCCTGGTTCGACAAGGATTTCGCAAGACGTGCCACAAGGATCAGGGTGAGCCAAGCGCTTGCCGAGGCAAACCAGCGCCTGAATGGCTGGGAATGGAGGACAGGAGATGACGGACATGACGCACTCTGCGACGAACGGCCAGGCCGCGCAGACGAAAGCGGCAACCGTCAAAACCACCTTGCGATCCGATATTGGCCGAACCGCCAACGGCTTTTCCGCCCAGGGCCTCTACGATCCGCGCAACGAGCATGACGCCTGCGGCGTCGGCTTCATCGTCAACATGAAGGGCGTGAAGTCGCATCAGATCGTCGAGGACGGGCTGGCTGTGCTCGAAAACCTGACGCATCGCGGTGCCGTCGGCGCCGATCCGCTGGTCGGCGATGGCGCCGGCGTGCTGGTGCAGCTTCCCGACCGTTTCTTCCGCGAGGAGATGGCGGCCCAGGGCATGGAGCTGCCGCCGGCGGGCCAGTACGGCGTCGGACACTGGTTCATGCCGCAGGACGCGGCCCTTCGCGCCCATATCGAGGACATCATCGCCGAATCGGCACAATCCGAGGGGCTGCCGCTGCTGGGATTCCGTGACGTGCCCGTCGACAATTCGTCGCTGTCGAAGGCGCCTGACATCGTGGCATCCGAGCCGTTCCATCGGCAGATATTCATCGGCCGCACGCCAGACATCACCGATGACGAGGAATACGAGGCCAGGCTCTATCTGCTGCGCAAGGTCATATCGGGCCGCATCTATGCCGAGAACGACAACATGGACATCGGCGCCTATTGCGTGTCGCTGTCGGCGCGCACCATCGTCTACAAGGGCATGTTCCTGGCTTATCAGGTCGGCGCCTACTACAAGGACCTCAAGGACCCGCGCTTCGAGACGGCGCTGATCCTCGTCCACCAGCGCTTCTCGACCAACACGTTCCCGTCATGGAAGCTGGCGCATCCCTACCGCATGGTCGCCCACAATGGCGAGATCAACACCGTGCGCGGCAACAACAACTGGATGGCTGCGCGACAGGCTTCGGTCGATTCCGAACTGTTCGGCAACAACATCTCGAAGCTGTGGCCGATCTCCTATGACGGCCAGTCCGACACCGCCTGCTTCGACAATGCGCTCGAGTTCCTGTTCCAGGGCGGGTACAGCCTCAGCCATGCCATGATGATGCTGATCCCGGAAGCCTGGGCCGGCAACAAGCTCATGGATGGCGATCGCAAGGCCTTCTACGAATACCATGCGGCATTGATGGAGCCGTGGGACGGGCCGGCGGCGGTGGTTTTCACCGATGGCCGCCAGATCGGCGCCACGCTCGACCGCAACGGCCTGCGCCCGGCGCGCTACATCGTCACTGACGATGACCGCGTCATCATGGCCTCGGAAGCCGGCGTGCTGCCGGTGCCGGAGGAGAAGATCGTCAAGAAGTGGCGGCTGCAGCCCGGCCGCATGCTTCTGATCGACCTGGAGAAGGGGCGCATCGTCTCCGACGAGGAGCTCAAGTCGGAGATCGCGACCAAGCATCCCTACAAGACCTGGCTCGCCAACACGCAGCTGATCCTCGAAGATCTGAAGCCGGTCGAACCGCGCGCGCTGCGCAAGGATGTCAGCCTGCTCGATCGCCAGCAGGCGTTCGGCTACAGCCAGGAAGACACCAAGCTGTTGATGTCGCCGATGGCGACGACAGGCCAGGAAGCGGTTGGCTCGATGGGCACCGACACGCCGATCTCGGCGATGTCGGACAAGTCGAAGCTGCTCTACACCTATTTCAAGCAGAACTTCGCCCAGGTAACCAATCCGCCGATCGATCCGATCCGCGAGGAGCTGGTGATGAGCCTGGTGTCCTTCATCGGGCCGCGGCCGAACATCTTCGACCTGGTCGGCAATTCGCGCCGCAAGCGGCTCGAAGTGCGCCAGCCGATCCTGACCAATGGCGATCTCGAAAAGATCCGCTCCATCGGCCACACCGAAGACCGCTTCGACACCAAGACGATCGACATCACCTATGGCTCGGCCGAAGGGGCCGCGGGCATGCAGGGCGCCATCGATCGGTTGTGCGAGCGGGCGGAGGCGGCGGTCGCCGGCGGCTACAACATCATCATCCTGTCCGACCGCCAGGTCGGGCCGGACCGCATCGCCATCCCGGCGCTCCTGGCGACGGCGGCGGTGCATCATCACCTGATCCGCAAAGGGTTGCGCACCTCGGTCGGCCTCGTCGTCGAATCCGGCGAGCCGCGGGAAGTGCATCATTTCTGCTGCCTTGCCGGTTATGGCGCCGAGGCGATCAATCCCTACCTCGCCTTCGACACGCTGCTCGACATGCACAAGCGTGGCGAACTGCCGAAGGAAGTGGACGCCTACGAAGTCGTTTCGCGCTACATCAAGTCGATCGGCAAGGGCATCCTCAAGGTCATGTCCAAGATGGGCATCTCGACCTACCAGTCCTATTGCGGCGCGCAGATTTTCGACGCCATCGGCCTGAAGACCGATTTCGTGCAGCAATACTTCACCGGCACCGCGACGCTGATCGAAGGCGTCGGCCTGGACGAGATCGCGACCGAGACGCTCAGCCGACACAATGACGGTTTCGGCAACGACCCCGTGCTGCGCAACAGCCTCGAAGTCGGCGGCGAATACATGTTCCGTATGCGCGGCGAGGCGCATATCTGGTCGCCTGATGCGGTCGCCACCTTGCAGCACGCCGTGCGCCAAGGGTCGTGGGAAACGTTCAAGGACTATTCCGCCCAGATCGACAGCGAGACGGCCCGCGCACAGACCATTCGCGGCCTGTTCAGGCTCAAGCTGGCGCAGGAAACCGGCCGCAAGAAGGTGGCGCTCGACGACGTCATGTCGGCGGCCGACATCGTCAAGCGGTTCTCGACCGGGGCGATGTCGTTCGGATCGATCTCGCGCGAAGCGCACACGACGCTGGCGCGCGCCATGAACCAGATCGGCGGCAAGTCGAACACCGGCGAGGGCGGCGAAGAGGCCGACCGCTATCTGCCGCTGCCTGGCGGCGGCAAGAACCCGGAACGCTCGGCGATCAAGCAGATCGCCTCGGGTCGTTTCGGCGTGACGGCCGAATACCTCGTCAATTCCGACATGATGCAGATCAAGGTGGCGCAGGGTGCAAAGCCCGGCGAGGGCGGCCAGCTGCCCGGCCACAAGGTGGATGCCACCATCGCCAAGGTCCGGCATTCGACGCCGGGCGTGGGGCTGATCTCGCCGCCGCCGCATCACGACATCTATTCGATCGAGGATCTGGCGCAGCTGATCTACGACCTCAAGAATGTCAATCCGGCCGCCGACGTGTCGGTCAAGCTGGTGTCGGAAGTCGGTGTCGGCACGGTTGCGGCGGGCGTCGCCAAGGCACGCGCCGACCACATCACCATCTCGGGTTATGATGGCGGCACCGGCGCCTCGCCGTTGACTTCGCTCAAGCATGCCGGCAGCCCGTGGGAAATGGGCCTTGCCGAGACGCACCAGACGCTGGTGCTGAACGGTCTGCGGTCGCGCGTTGCGCTGCAGGTCGATGGCGGCCTGCGCACGGGGCGCGACGTCATCATCGGCGCGCTGCTCGGCGCCGACGAGTTCGGCTTCTCGACCGCGCCGCTGATCGCGGCAGGCTGTATCATGATGCGCAAGTGCCATCTCAACACCTGCCCGGTCGGCGTCGCGACGCAGGATCCGGTGCTGCGCAAGCGCTTCAAGGGCACGCCCGAGCATGTCATCAACTTCTTCTTCTACGTCGCGGAAGAGGTGAGGGAACTGCTCGCCGAGATGGGTTACACCCATATCGACCAGATCATCGGCGACACCGATCTTCTGGAAAAGCGCGACCTGATCGTGCACTGGAAGGCGCGCGGGCTCGATTTCTCGAAGATGTTCTTCAAGCCGGATGCGCCGCATGAGGCCGTGCATTGGACCGAGCGGCAGAAGCACCCGATCGACGACGTGCTCGACCGCAAGCTGATCGAACTGGCAAAGCCGGCGCTCGAGAGCAAGCTGCCGGTCAAGATCGAGGTCGATATCCGCAATGTCGACCGCTCGACGGGCGCCATGCTGTCGGGTGAAGTGGCCAAGCGCTTCAAGCACAAGGGCCTGCGCGAGGATACGATCCAGGTGAAGCTGACCGGCACCGCCGGCCAGTCCTTCGGCGCCTTCCTGGCGCGCGGCATCTCGTTCGAGCTTGTGGGCGCCGGCAACGACTATGTCGGCAAAGGCCTGTCGGGCGGACGTATCGTCATCCGGCCGCCGGAAGAAGCCAAGATCGTCGCCGCTGAATCCATCATCGTCGGCAACACGGTGCTCTATGGCGCAACCGAGGGCGAGGCCTATTTCGCCGGCGTCGCCGGCGAGCGTTTCGCCGTGCGCAACTCGGGCGTCGCCGCTGTCGTCGAAGGCGTCGGCGACCATGGCTGCGAGTACATGACCGGCGGCATCGTCGTCGTCATAGGCAAGACCGGCCGCAACTTCGCCGCCGGCATGTCGGGCGGCGTCGCCTATGTGCTGGACGAAGCGGGTGATTTCGCCGAGCGCTGCAACATGGCGATGGTCGAGCTGGAGCCGGTTCCCGAAGAAGACGATCTGATGGAAAGGCTGCTGCACCATGGCGGCGACCTCGATCACAAGGGTCGCGTCGACGTCTCCGGCGACATGACCAGCCATGACGAGGAGCGGCTCTACCAGCTGATCTCCAACCATGTGCATTACACCGGATCGGTACGTGGCCGCGAGATTCTCGACGGCTGGACGACTTTCCGGCCGAAGTTCCGCAAGATCATGCCGGTCGAATACCGCCGCGCCCTGATCGAGATGGAACGCATGCGCATGGGCGTCGCGGCGGAATAGGCTTTTGCAATTGCCGGGGAGCCCAGGCTTCCCGGCCCATCTTCACCGACAGTTTGACCTCCGGCGCAAGGTTGCCATGGCTGCCTCAAGGGGTTAACGGGTGCGGCGAAAACCGCACCATCTGGACAGCAGGAACTGGACTATGGGCAAGGTAACAGGCTTTCTCGAAATCGACCGGCAGGTGCACAAGTACCAGCCGGCCTCCGACCGCATCCGGCATTTCCGCGAGTTCACGCTGCCGATGTCTGACAAGGAGGTCGAGAAACAGGCCGCGCGCTGCATGGATTGCGGCATTCCGTTCTGCCATGGGCCGACCGGCTGCCCGATCCACAACCAAATTCCGGACTGGAATGACCTCGTCTACAATGGCGACTGGGACAACGCGATCCGCAACCTGCATTCGACCAACAATTTCCCGGAATTCACCGGCCGCATCTGCCCCGCGCCCTGCGAGGAAGCCTGCACGCTGAACCTCGAGGACATTCCCGTCGCCATCAAGACGGTCGAGCAGGCGATCGCCGACAAGGCCTATGAAACCGGCCATATCAGGCCCTACCCGCCGGAGAAGAAGACTGGCAAGCGCGTCGCCGTCATCGGTTCCGGTCCGGCCGGTATGGCGGCTGCCCAGCAGCTTGGCCGCGCCGGCCACGATGTCCATGTCTACGAGCGCGAAAGCCGGCCGGGCGGGCTGATGCGCTACGGCATTCCCGACTTCAAGATCGAGAAGCACTACATAGACCGGCGCATCGAGCAGATGCAGGGCGAGGGCGTGACCTTCCATTGCGGCGTCAATGTCGGCGTCGACAAGCCGGTTGCCGAGCTGCTCGCCGAACATGATGCCGTGCTCTATTGCGGCGGTTCCGAAACGCCGCGCGCGGCCGGCATTCCCGGCGACGATCTCGGCGGCGTGCATGACGCGATGCCCTATCTGGTGCAGCAGAACAGGCGGGTCGGCGGCGAGCCGATCCAGTCGGTGGCGTGGCCGTCGCATCCGATCATCGCCGGCGGCCAGCATGTGGTCGTCGTCGGCGGCGGCGATACCGCGTCCGACTGTGTCGGCACGGCCTTCCGCCAGGGTGCGGTGCGTGTCACCCAGCTCGACATCCGCCCGCAGCCGCCGGAGAAGGAAGACAAGCTTTCGGTCTGGCCTTACTGGGCGACCAAGATGCGCACCTCGTCCTCGCAGGCCGAAGGCGCGGAGCGCGAATTCCAGGTGGCGACGCTCGAATTCATCGGCGAGGAAGGCCAGCTGACCGGCGTCAAGTGCTGCGAGGTCGACGACAAGCGCAAGCCGATCGCCGGTACCGAATTCGTCATTCGTGCCGATCTCGCTTTCATCGCCATCGGCTTTGCCGGGCCGGCCGCGGCCGGGGTGGCGACGGAGCTGGACGGGCAGATGAAGATCGCCACCGACAGCCGCCGCTCGCGCAATGTCGAGGCCAATGACCGCGACTACAGGACCAGCGTCGACAGGCTTTATGCGGCTGGCGACGTGCGTCGCGGCCAGTCGCTGGTCGTGTGGGCGATCCGCGAGGGCCGCCAGGCGGCACGCTCGATCGATGAGGCGTTGATGGGGTCGAGCGTTCTCCCGCGTTGAGCGTCTTTAGCGATTGATCGCGGTCGTGGTGTCGGTCGCGGCCGCGGCCTTCGGCGGCCATGAGAAATCGTCGGCGCGGCCGGGCGATGCAATCGGTGCCTTGCCCTCGACCACAAGCTTTTCACCGGGCAGGTCCGGACTTGCCTTCGCCGGCGGGGCCGCGCCAAGCAACTCTGAGCCGCCGTCGAGTGCCGGATCGCTGAGCAGCATCGGCGCGGTGCGGTCGATGACGATGGGTGCCGCGGCCGGCGCCGGCGCCTCGACAGGGGCGCCAGCCGGAGCGGACGGTGTAACCACGCTTCCCGGTGCGGTCAGGCCGAGGATCTTCAGCAACGGTTTTTCGGTATAGAAGGCGAGCTTGCGCTTGCCCGCCCTCGAGACGTTGATGCCGTCATCGGCGCGCAGCCGCACCGGCTGGCCGTTGATGTCGGGGCCGTTGGTGACGAAAGCACCGTTCTCATCGACGAAGCCGTCCCAGACGTCGACGAATTCACCGCCATGGCTTTCAGCGGCCTGATGATAGATGTCGTTGAAGGCCAGCATGTCGGAGGTCATCTTCGGCACCCGGAACGCCGGCATGCCAACCCATAGGAAGGGTACCTTTGCCTCGGCGATAGCTTTGCCGAACGCCTCGGTCCGGCGCTCATATTCCTTGGTCCAGGTTTCAGAGCGGGGCTGCTCGCGCACGTCACCCACCTTCATCTGCTGGCGGTCGTTGGAACCCAGCATGACGATCACTGCGGCGGGGTTTTCGGTCTCGATCAGCGATTTGATCTGTTCGGGCCAATTGTAGAAATCATCGCGTACGAAGCCGGACGAGCCATTGCTGCGAACGACGATCCTGACGCCGGTATTCTCGGCAAAGGCGGTGTCAAGGCCTTCGGCGAGGCCGGCCGCCATGAAGTCGCCGACCACCAGGACGGTGCGGGCGTCCGGTGCCTTGTCGACCACCGGGATTTCCGGTTCCGCGGGCGGGCGAGGGGCGCGGGGTTTTTTTGCCTTGGGCCTGGGCCTTGCCTTCTGGATGTCCTGCGGTGGCTCGATGCGCTCGCTGCGGCGCGGAAACAGAAGATCGCGCAACGACCAGCCGCGGTTTTGCTGCTCCTGTGCCAAGGCCGGCGCATGAAAGGCGCCAGCCACGCCGACGGCGAGCACGATCACGGCCAGAATGAGCACCGGCATGCGACGAACAAGCCCTGCGATGCGCGCAGCCGAAGCCAATCGTTTCCTCCATCCCATGGCGTGGTCCTGCCGAAAAACCGCATCGATCTCTCGGCAAATTCCGCGCCAACCAGATTGCTACAGCGTCCTTTGTGCGGCCGAAAGGCCGCGCGGCACCGCAGGTGGCTCTATTTCTGCCGGAGCCACTTCAGCACTTCCATGCTCGGGTAACCGTCCTGGGTCAAGCCGGCCTTGGCCTGGAAGGCCAAGATGGCTGATTTCGAGCCGTCGCCTATCTTGCCGTCGAACTTGCCGTCATAAAGGCCATGTTGGGAAAGCCGCTGCTGCAGCTCCTGCCTTTCCTCGAAAGTGAGCTTGGTGAAAGGCCGCTTCCAGTCCTGCACGAGACCGCTGGAGCCGGCGATTTCGTCGGCAAGAAGGCCGACGGCAAGCGCATATTTGTCGGCGTTGTTGTAGGCCTTGATGACCGTGAAATTCTTGATCATCAGAAAGGCCGGCCCGCTGCGGCCATCCGGCACCTTCAAAGTCGCTTTGTCGGAGCCGTTCTTGAACGGCTTGCCGTTGGCCCTGACGACGCCAAGCGCCTGCCACTGCGACAGCGTCTTGGAACCGCCAGGAAGTTTGCCGGCCGGCAGGGCGACCTCATAGCCCCAGGTCTTGCCGGCCTGCCAGCCATTCTTCTTCAACAAATTGGCCGATGTCGCCAGCGCATCGGGGATCGAATTCCAGATGTCGCGCTTGCCATTGCCATCCATGTCGACGGCATAGTGCAGATAGCTGGTCGGGATGAACTGGGTGTGGCCCATGGCGCCGGCCCAGGATCCGCTCAGATGGCTTTCATCGATGTCGCCTGTCTGCAGGATCTTCAGCGCGGCGACCAGCTGGGTGCGGGCGAATTTCGCCCGCTTCGGATCGGCATAGGCCAAGGTCGCCAGCGAGCGCACTACATTGCGCATGATGTCGTCGCGCTTGAGGATCTCACCATAATTCGACTCCATCGACCAGATGGCCAGCAGGATGTAGCGGTTGACGCCGAACCTGGCCTCGATCCGATCCAGCCACGGCTTCCATTTCCTGGCCATCTGCTGGCCGACGGCGACCGACTGGTCATGGACGCGGTTGTCGAAATAGTCCCAGGCAGGGGCCGTGAATTCAGGCTGCGTACGCGCCTTTTCCAGCACCACCGGATCGATATCCCTGATGTTCCTGAAGGCCTGGTCGTAGAGGGCGCCGGAAACGCCGCTCTGCACGGCGGTGGCGCGGAAGCCGGCGACCCACTGCCGGAAACCAGCATCGGCGAAAGCGGGGCCAGGCATCAGCAGAGCGAGCGATAGGCCGGCTGCCGCTATGACGCTGGTAAAACGTTTTGCGGCACTGCGAACGGACATCTTTTCCTCCTTCTCTGTCTCAGGAAAGACCATTCATCGCCGAACCAGGTTAGGAATTAGTTTACCATAGGTGCCACCGGGAACGAAAAGACGCTTCGAAGCTTTACCGGTGGACATTCCCCTCAGTCGCCCAGTAGTCCCCAATTCCGGCGTGAAAATGTCTTGAAACGGGGATTGCGGAGCTGGCCCTCAAACGGATAATTGAAAGCATGAAGAGAGTTCGCAAGGCAGTCTTCCCGGTCGCCGGTCTCGGCACACGGTTTCTCCCGGCCACCAAGGCTGTCCCCAAGGAAATGCTGACCGTCGTCGACCGGCCGGTGATCCAGTATGTGGTGGATGAGGCGCGCGAGGCCGGCATCGAGCATTTCATCTTCGTCACCGGCCGCAACAAGGCCGTCATCGAGGACCATTTCGACATCCAGTTCGAACTCTATGACACGCTGGCCCAGCGCGGCAAGGACGACCAGCTCGCCCGCCTGCAACGGCTGCAGCCGGCGCCGGGGCAGACCAGTTTCACACGCCAGCAGGTACCGATGGGACTTGGCCACGCCGTCTGGTGCGCCCGCGAGCTCGTCGGCGACGAGCCCTTCGCGCTTTTGTTGCCCGACATGATCATGCAGTCGGAGAAGAGCTGCACTAAGGCAATGGTCGAGCTCTACGAGGAGACCGGCAACAACATCATCGCGGTGCAGGAATGCGATCCCGCCGAAACCCACAAATACGGCATCGTCGGCCGCGGCGAGGACACGCATCACGGTTTCCGCATTACCGAGATGGTGGAAAAGCCGAAGGCCGGCACCGCGCCGTCCAATCTCTACATCAACGGCCGCTACATCCTGCAGCCGGAGATTTTCAAGATCCTCGAAGGCCAGGAAAAGGGCGCCGGCAACGAGATCCAGCTCACCGATGCCATGCTGAAGCTGGAAAAGCAGCAGCCCTTTTACGGCTATCACTATCAGGGCCGCACGTTCGACTGCGGATCGCCGGAAGGTTTTGTCGAGGCCAATGTCGCCTTCGCGCTGTGGCGCAGCGACATGAACGAGAACATGGCTGGCGTCATCCGCACGCTTCTCGACGAGCTGAAGCCTTCTGAGCGCAGGGGCGCTGCGTTTTAAAGCATTCCAGCGAGCGGCCGGATGTCGTTGGTGCGGCCGTTCAGCGCTGCACCTTCACGCCGAGGAAGATGCTGTTGGCGGTGTAGTCCCGGCCCGGCAGATTGCTGGTCAGCTTCTCGGTCCTCACTCTTGTGGTCAGGCCGGCGTAGCGGTTCAGCCACCAGGTCAGTCCGGCCTCGGCGCTCAACACCCTGTCATGGCCGTCGATGCCGATGTAATCACGCCAGTCGAGGCCCAGAGCCGCGTTGGCGGTGAGATTGGCGCGAATCTGGCGTTCGCCGGTCAGGCGACCGGAATAGAGGATGTCGCCGCTTTCGCCCGATGTGGTCGTGGGCTCGACGGTGGTCCGCCCGGTCAGGCCGATCGTGGTGCCGCGCTCGGGTGACCATTTGAGGTCGGCGTTGACGGTGGCACCCGCGATCGCATCAAGGTTTTTGTCGTCGATCGCTTCCCTGAGCCAGCCGGCCGAGAATTCGCCCGACAGCTTCTCACCCATGTCGAGTGCAAGGCCAGCGCGGGCGCCGAGCCGCGTCGACGAGCGCTCGAAGCCTTCATTGTCGATGCGTTGATCATAGGTCCGGCGGCCGACCTCGATCTCGGTGAAAGGGGTCAGGGCAGGGGAGATCTCGTAGCCGGTGCGCAACGTCGTCGTGTAGAGCGTGGAGTCCTGATCCTTCTGCGACAGCGAGGTGCCGTCCGAGAGCTTGGCGTCGCCGTAGAAGTCGTGCGAGACCGCGCCGGTCAACGTGTACTGCATCTTGCCGAGATGCTTTTCGACGGCGAGGCTGCCATCGATGGTCTGCCGCAGTGGCTGCTTGCTGACGCCCGCAATGGCGTCCGGCGATGATGCTGATTCCGGCACGGCCTCATAGCCGAGCTTGGCGATGGCGCGCAGCTCATTGTCGAGGTCGACATTGAGCTGGCCTTCGATACGCCCTTGTTCGTCGTGAACCGGGTAACCCGAGACGGTCTCGCGAAACAGGCCATAGCCGTCGATCGTGGCTGAGTTCTCGCGCCAGTCGGAGGCGGCGGAAAAGCGCAGCGCCGTCTCGGACAGCAGCGCCGACGTGCCGGCACTGCTCGAATCGCCGTTCGAGGTGGCGGTCAGGCCCTGTTCGATGGTTGGCCGGATGACGAAGGAGCCCCATTTCACGCCGGTGGCGGCAAATGGATCATCCTCCGGCTTCTTTTTCTGGCCTTCGATGGCGTCCGTGCGCTCTGCACCTGGGTCGAGCTTCTGCTTGTCGGCACTGTCGATGGTGAGGGCGCGGCGGTTGGCCGTGTCCTCGTCTGTCTCTTCACCATCGGTAGCATTCGTCGTGGCGGCGGTCGTGGAAGCGGTGATGTCGGAGGTGTCGGCCGTCGATTTCTTCTTCTTTTTCGACTTGTCGGCTGCCTTGTCCTTGGCCTGGTCAGCCGCATTCTGCCTGGCGGTCGATGAGCGGCGGCGAGGCTTGGGGGGCGCCGCTGTGTCGGCGGACGTGTCGTCAGTGGCTGCCGGCGGGTCGAAGAGGCTGCCAGTCGCGGTGGCATCGCCAGTGTCGGCGTCGTCAGGCACGGCACCGGCGCTGGCCGGCAGGTAGGTGCGGGCAGGCGCATTGTCGTCCTGCGCGGCGTTGGCCGGCTGTTGACCCTGCGCTGCCAGGGCCAGCTGTCTCGCCTTGCGCTGCTGGTCGGACAGGATCGCCGATTCCGAAACTTCGCCGCGCAGTTCGGTTTCCTGGGCATGGAGCGCCGTTGGGCGCAGCAAGGCAAACATGCTGGTTGCCAGCAGCAAGGCGCAGACCGCCTTGCCCCCACGTCCTGTCGAATTTTCTGGCTGGACCCCGAACATCGCCACCACTGCTTGCGCGGCGCACGCGCGCCATACTTACCGAACCGTAAATGGGGATGGTTAACGGAGGGTTGAGGCAGCGGCCCGTCAGCCGCCTGAAGCGCTGATTTCCAAAGGGATTCATACCGCGTGCGTTAAGCTTTTTGTTTTCGCGCCTGCCGTTGTCTGAAACCACCGCACCCGTTCGAGCAACATGCCTGGGGCCATTTCTGTTGGACAGCGCGCCGGCAAAGCGCTAATCGCATCAGCCATGCATGCGGGATCCCTGGATAAGAAGCCTTCGGACAGGCAAGCCTCGATCGCTTCGGCGCTGAGGACGGTGGCAACCGAACAGGCTGGGGTTGCAGCCCTTGCCGAGGCCTTGGAGAACGGATTGGCCGCGCCTTTCGCGCAGGCGGTCGCGACGATCTCTCGGATTGAAGGCCGGCTCATCGTCACCGGTGTCGGCAAAAGCGGCCATATCGGTTCGAAGATCGCGGCGACGCTGGCCTCGACCGGCACGCCGGCTTTCTTTGTCCATCCCGCCGAAGCCAACCACGGCGATCTCGGTATGATCGCCAGGGATGACGCCATCATCGCCATGTCGTGGTCGGGCGAAAGCAAGGAACTGATGGGCATCGTCGCCTATTCCAGGCGCTTTTCCATTCCGCTGATCGCCATCACCGCCGGAGAGACATCGGCGCTGGCACGGGCGGCGGACGTGGTGCTGCTTTTGCCGCGCGCTCCGGAGGCCTGTCCGCACGGCCTGGCGCCAACGACATCGACGCTGCTGCAACTGGTGATGGGCGACGCACTGGCGATCGCGCTGCTCGAAGCACGCGGCTTCACGCCGGACCATTTCCGCACCTTTCACCCGGGAGGCCAACTCGGCGCCAACCTGACGCAGATCCGCGAAATCATGCATGTCGGCGACAGGCTGCCGCTGGTGGTTGCGGGCACCGGCATGCAGGACGCGATCCTGGAACTGTCGCGCAAAGGATTTGGCTGCGTCGCGATCACCGACGCCGACGGTGCGCTGGTCGGCATCATAACCGATGGCGACATCCGCCGTCACATCGGCAGCAATCTGCTGGCGATGACGGTGGATCAGGTGATGACAAGAGGACCGAAGACGGCCGCGCCGGACACGCTGGTGGCAACGGCGCTGCAGACGATCAACAATTCAGCCATCACCAGCCTTATGGTGGTGGAGGGCCGGAAACCAGTCGGCCTCATCCACCTGCACGACCTGTTGCGTATCGGAGCGGCCTAAGGTGTGCTGATCTCCGGGTGATGCCGGCCTGACCTGAATCTGCGCGCTCGTTCAGACCGCCTCGACGGTCAGTTCCAGATCCGTATCGGCTGCACCCGTCACGCGCACTTGCGTGCCGGCCGGCAAATCCGGCCCGGAGACGCGCCACAGCGTATCGCCCAGCTTGATGCGGCCGCGTCCATCCCGGATCGGTTCGGCAAGTGTCGCCATCCTGCCGACCATTTGCGCGCCGCGCCGGTTGAGCAGCGGCTGGTCGGTCGGGTCATTGCGGCTGCCGACCAGCTTCTTGCCGACATAGGCCGAGACCAGCGACAGCGCCAGGAAGGCGAGGACCTGGACCTGCCAGGTCCAGAAGCCGGCGTCCCAGATCAGCAGCGACACAGCGCCGATGATCAGCGCGGCGATGCCGATCCACAGCATGAAGATACCTGGTGCGATGATTTCCATCACCAGCAGGACGAAGCCGAGAACCATCCAGTTCCACGGGCCGAGTTCGGAAACGATGCGGTCGATCATTGGTTTCGACCTCAGTTGTCGGTTGGGCGAACGACCGGCGGGCGCGCGGCCTGCCTTTGCGAGCCGGTCGTGCCTTCGCTGCGGAAGACTTCCTTGGCGATCTCGCCGATGCCGCCGAGCGAGCCGATCAGAGACGACGCCTCGAAGGGCATCAGCACGATTTTGCTGTTGGTGGCCGTGCCGATCCTGCCAAGCGCTTCAGTGTATTTCAGCGCCACGAAGTAGTTCAGCGCCTGCACATCGCCTTTGGAGATCGCTTCCGACACCACCTGGGTGGCGCGGGCTTCCGCCTCTGCCGAACGTTCGCGCGCCTCGGCATCGCGGAAGGCGGCTTCCTTGCGGCCCTCGGCCTCGAGGATCTGCGACTGCTTGAGGCCTTCGGCGGCAAGGATCTGCGCGCGCTTGTTGCGTTCCGCGGTCATCTGCCGGCCCATCGATTCGATAAGGTTGGCCGGCGGGTTGATGTCCTTGATTTCGACGCGGGTGATCTTGATGCCCCACGGGTGGGCTGCTTCATCGACGACGCGCAGCAGGCGCTCGTTGATGGCGTCGCGGTTCGACAGGAGTTCATCGAGGTCCATCGAACCCATGACGGTACGGATGTTGGTCATCGTCAAATTGAGGATGGCGTTCTGCAGGCCGGATACCTGGTAGGCGGCCTGCGCCGCGTTGAGGATCTGGAAAAAGGCGATGCCGTCGACACCGACGATGGCGTTGTCGCGGGTGATGATTTCCTGGCTCGGAACGTCAAGCACCTGCTCCATCATGTTCATCTTGGCGCCGATGCGGTCGATGAACGGGTAAATGAAATTGAGACCCGGGCTCAGTGTCTTGGTGTAACGGCCAAAGCGCTCCACCGTATAGTTGTAGCCTTGCGGGATTGTCCTGATGCCCTTGATCAGCAGCACCAATACCAGAAGGGCAAGTGCACCAACCGCAATATCGAAACCACTGAAATCCATTTGGCTCTCCCTCAGACGAAGGCCGCTCAAGCCATTCTCGCGCAGCCGACTTCACCAAAGACTTAAGTGTGTTTCAGATGCGTTACAATCAGGTGATGATGGGATTGTTTATAGGTTTGCACTCAGCGGTTGAAGGCAAACAACCTTGCATCCGTGTCATCCAGCCCGTTGATCGAAGCCGGGACAATCTCGGAAGCGATCTGCGAGAAGGTGATGCCATTGCCGCCGTAGCCCATCACCGCATGGATGCGAGGGTGGCGAGGAATGGCGCCGATATAGGGTAGGCCGGTGGTCGTGGTGCCGAAAGAACCGGCCCAGGCGAATTCAGGCCTGGTGTCGAGATGCGGAAATACCAGGCCGAGCTTCTCGGCGATGCGCGTGCTCTTGTCGGCGATCAGCTCGTCGCGCCGCGCTTCGTCGACAAAATCCTCGTCCTCGCCGCCGCAAATGACCCGGCCGTCGATCGTCGTGCGCATATACAGATACGGCTCCGACGCTTCCCAGATGAACGCTGCGTCCGGCCAAAGCTTTCGCAGTTGCGGGCGTGTCGCAATCGCCCATGTCGAGATGATCCGGTGGGCCGTCGCGGGCACGATGTCGACAAGTTCGTAGCCGGTGGCCAGAACAACATGTCGTGCGGTGATGGTAGGCCCATCCCTGGTCGCGACGACCGCTTCGTCGGCGCTGTCCTCGATCGTTGTGGCTTCGACGGGGGCGTAGAAGCGTGCCTTGCGCTCCAGGGATTTCAGCAGCAGCCCGGCCGTCAGCTTGCGTGGGTCGAGTGCGATATTGCCATGGCTGAGGATGGCGCCACCGCGATCAATGCCGAATGTCTCCGCCAGCGGCGCCGGCGTGAGATAGGTCGCGCCGATGCCGGCTAGCCGACGTGCCTCGGCCTCGTCGCGCAGTTCCGACGGACCAAGCATCGTGCCGGCCAGATAGAGCGACGGCGTCCGGCTCAGGCCACAATTGATACCGAGTTCGGCGATGCGGGCGGCGAGATTGGAGACGGCGAGCTGCGAGCGTCGCCAGGCCTGCCGCGCCGAGGCCCCGCCGACCATCTTCGAGAGCGTGGAGAGAGGCTGGTCTATTTCGAATGCCACCAGTGCGGTGGTTGCGGCCGTCGAGCCCTTCAGCGGGCCGCGCCGGTCGATGCAGATCACCTGATGGCCGTCGGCCGTCAGCGCCTCGGCCATCATGGCGCCGCTGATGCCCATGCCGACGACCAGCACATCTGTCTTGACGTCCCGGATCAGGCCGTCCGTCGGCACCGCAGGCGCCCGATAGGCTGACCAGACGGGCCGGCCACTACTGAGGTCGAGTTTGCGGGACATCGAATTCTCCGGAGGGCGCGGCTTAACGCCCCGGAGCTTGTGTTGTTCCGGTGTTAAAGCGGCGAGCCGCTCTAGCTCTCTGGTTGACGAAATTCCGGACGGAAAACCGTTTCCACACTTTTCCTGGAATTTCTCCTAGACCCAGCCGGACAGTTCGCGCCGCACCATCGCCTCGATCACCGCCATGCCCTCGGCGCTGTCGTTGAGGCAAGGGATATGGGCGAAATTCCTGCCCCCGGCATGATGGAAGGTCTCGGCCGCCTCGCGGCCGATCTCATCCAGCGTCTCGATGCAGTCGACGGAAAAGCCGGGATTGACGATGGCGATCGACTTCACGCCGTCCTGCGCGAGTTTCTCGACCATCTTGTCGGTATAGGGCTGCAGCCATTCCTGCGCGCCGAAGCGCGACTGGAAGGTGATGATCAGTTTCTTGTCATCCCAGCCGAGCCGTTCACGCAACAGCCGCGTCGTCTTCTGGCAATGGCAATGATAGGGATCGCCCTTCTCGAAATAGGGCTTTGGAATGCCGTGATAGGAGGTGATGACCACCTCCGGCTCGAAGTCCAACGTCGTCAGATGCCGTTCGATCGAACGCGCCAGCGCCTCGATATAGACCGGCTCGTCATAGTAGGGCGGCACGCTGCGGATGGCCGGTGCGCGGCGCATCTTCATCAGCGCGCGAAACAGTTGGTCATTGGCGGTTGCCGTGGTCGTCGCTGAATATTGCGGATAGAGCGGGAAGGAAAGAATGCGGTCGCAGCCCTGGTCGACCAGACGCTGGGCAATGCTGGCGGTTGAAGGGTTGCCATAGCGCATCGCCCAGTCGACGACGACATCAGGCAGGTCGCGCAGCGCTTCGGCCAGCTTTTCGGCCTGTGCGCGGGTGTAGGTGCGCAAGGGCGACTCGTTCTTTTCCCGGTTCCAGATACGGGCGTAGTTGGCGCCCGACTTCTTGGGCCGCGTGGTGAGCACAAGGCCATAGAGGATCGGATACCAGATCGCCCTGTTGAGCTCGATGACACGCGGATCGGACAGGAATTCACGGAGATACCGCCACATCGGCTTGAAATCGGTGCCATCGGGCGTGCCGAGATTGACCAGCATGACGCCGATCTTGCCAGCCTTGACCGGCGGATGCCCAGCGGGCAACGGGCCGAGCGCCTTTGCGGCCTTGGGTTCGGCAGGAGTGGAAAGCGTCATAAAGGTTCTCCGGGAGACGCGAACCTAACCATCTTGCGCGCGCATTCAATGCAGCGTCTGGCCGCACCTTTAGCCCGAAAACAGGACGTCCGTCCGGTTTTCGGGCGGGCGGTGTCATTCGGGCATGTAAGCGAGGCTATTTCGGCGGGATGGTCAGCGTTGCGCCGACAGGAAGCCGGCGCGGCTCATAGCCCTTGTTGGCGCCCGAAATGACCTTCCACTTGGCGCCGTCGCCATAGGCCTTCTTGGCCAGATCCCAATAGGTATCGCCGGCAACGATGACATGGCTGACTTCGGCCGGCGCGGCCTCAGCAGGCTTTGCCGGCTCGGCCGGTGCCGCCGCGGCTGGCGGCGCTGGCGGGGGAGGTGCTCCTTCCGTCGATATGGCCGGTGGTGTGTTGGCGATATCGCCCGAGTTGGCCGGCAATTCAGGCATCGCAGGTGCCGCTTCGGCAGGCTTGGCGGCCTCAGCCGGCGCGGGCGCCGGGGTCGCCGGCGCTGCTTCGGCTGGCTTGGCCGGCTCGGTTGCCGGGGCCGCGGGCGCTGCGGCGACGGTCGCCGCGATCTCGGTGATGCGGCCGTCGAGCTTCGGCGTGTAGGGCCGGTGGGCGCCGAGATAGTCGGCAACCACCTGTTCGAGGCCCGGACCGTAGTCGTAGGGGTTCTTGGCCTTGTCGGCGAAGACCTTGTAGCCGTCGCCGCCCTGGCGGACATAGTTGTTGGTGGCGACCAGATAGTCCTTGTCCGGCGTGATCGGCGTCCAGGCGCCGCCTTCCATGACCTCCACCGATTTGACGCGGCCGGCATTTGGCGCAACGGATTTGTCGAAGGAATATTTCAGGCCGGCGACCTGCGGGAAGCGCCCGGCGCCGTCCTCGACCTGGCTGAGGCCGCCCTCGAGGCCGGCCACCAGATCCTTGCCGGAAATCTGGAAGGTCGCGAGCGTGTTCTGGAACGGCAGCACGGTCAGCACCTCGCCCATGGTGACGGTGCCCTTGTCGATCGAGGCGCGCAGGCCGCCGCCATTGGAGATGACGATCTCGACGCCCTGTCCCTTGACGCGGTCGAGGATGGCGTCGGAGACGAGGTTGCCCATCGCGCATTCGCGGGTGCGGCAGCTCTCGCGGCTGCCGTCGATGACGTCGGTGGTCTCAGCCACTTCCTTGTTCTTCAGTGCCTCGATCGGTGCGCCAAGCTCCTTGATGCGGGCGAGCACGGTCGGGTCGGGGGTGATCGACTTGTCGAGATAGATCGGGTCGCCGCTGGCCGATTTGACGACGCCATTGTCGTCGAACACCACCTTGAACTCGCCGAGATATTTCGAATAGGACGCCGCCTGCACGACCGGCACCTTGTAGCCGTCCGGATTGTCGACCATCGTCGGGTAGGGACCTTCCGCCTTGGGGTCGGTGTTCGATAGCAGCGAATGGCTGTGGCCGCCGACAACGACGTCGATGCCCGGGATCTTGGCAATGAC
This sequence comes from Mesorhizobium sp. M7A.F.Ca.US.008.03.1.1, assembly GCF_003997495.1. Classification (GTDB taxonomy): domain Bacteria; phylum Pseudomonadota; class Alphaproteobacteria; order Rhizobiales; family Rhizobiaceae; genus Mesorhizobium. The sequence goes on from NZ_RZRU01000015.1 coordinate 130,002, forward strand.
GTCGCGCTCGCGCCTGTAGCCGATATGGGTCACGGCGATGATCTTGTTGACGCCCTCGCCCTTCAGCTTCTCGACCTCGGCGGTGATCGACTTGACGTCGTCCTCGATGGCGACGTTGGGTCCAGGGGAAGCGAGATCCGGCGTGTCGTTGGTGATCGCGCCGATGATGCCGATCTTCTGGCCGCCGACCTCGACAACCACAGACGGCTTGACGCGGTCGCCGAGCTTGGATTGCGCGTTGGCCTTCACATTGGCGCCGAGCACTGGGAACTTGATCATGTCGAGGAACGGAGCCAAGGCCACTTCGCCGTCGTCGAATTCATGGTTGCCAAGGGCCATGCCGTCGAACTTCATGTCGTTGAGGAATTCGCCTTCGACCTTGCCCTTGTAGGTCGTGTAGAACAGTGAGCCCTGGAAATTGTCGCCGGCGCTGAGCAGCAGCACGTTCTGGCCTTCCAGCTTCTTGCGCTCCTGGGCGATCGCGGTGATCAGCCGGCCCGCGCCACCGATGCACTCGCCCTTGGTTTCCTCGTCCGCCGAGCAGGTCGATTCATATTTGTTGTTGCCTTCGATGCGGCTGTGCCAGTCGTTGATATGCAGGATATTCAGCGTGTAGTCGGCAAAGGATGCGCCGGCCGACAGGCCGAGGGCTGAGGCTGACAGGGCTGCAATGGCGGCAAGCTTCTTCATCTTCGTCTCCCGGAAAGCTGATCAGAGGCCATTAGCGCTCTTGCTTGACTGGAACATAACAGCCGGCGCTTCGGCCATGTTCCCATCACGTTCCGGATGACGCAAGCGGAATCCGGGACCTTTTGCCGGCACAAAAAAGGACGGCGGCCAACCGGCCGCCGTCCTTGGAAAACGAATGGTCGTGGGTTCAGACGCGCCTTGTCAGCACGAAATTCTGACCGCTGGAGCTCGTGCAGTTGAGCTGGCTTGTCGACACCATCAGGCAGTTGAAGCTGACCGCGGTCTGGCGGATCAGCGAGGTGCCGTTGATCTGCACCGATGTTGCGCCGGTCATCGTGTAGCTGCCGTCGGCAAGCTTCTGGCCGGTGTCGGTGGCGACGGTCGTGAAGGTGCCGCCGGCGAAGGTCGACAGGCCGGTGCCCTTGGCGTCGATCCACGAGCCCTCGACGCCTTTCGGCGCCGCAGCCATCGGCGGTTCATCAGGGCCGCTGGTCGCACAGGCGGCGAGCATCGTCGCAATGGCACCCGCCACGCTCATCGAAAGAATTTTGCGCGCAATGATCATGTGAAAATCCTCTCCTCTCGCATCGGCCCGAAAATCGGAATCGATTTTCGACAGGCACGAGGCGTGCATCCAAGTTTCCAGAGCGACGTGCGTCCAGATGAATTACCTATCGCTGTGGTCCGCATCCCTTCAATCGCCCGATTTCCGGGCGATTGCAAGGCAGTGAGGCAGGTAGGCGGTGCTGCTATCGCACAAGGATGTTGCGGAACTGCCACGGGTCGTTCCGGTCGAGGTCTTCCGGGAACAGGCCGGGACGGTTATCGAGCGGCGTCCAGTCGGTGTAGTAGCCCTTGACCGGTCCGAGATACTGGGATTGCACTTCCAGGCAGCGCCTGTAGTCCATCTCGTCGGCTTCGACGATGCCGGCTTCGGGATTCTCCAGCGCCCAGACCATGCCCGAGAGCACCGCCGAGGTGACCTGCATGCCGGTGGCGTTCTGGTAGGGCGCCAGCTTGCGCGCCTCGGCGAGCGACAGCTGCGAGCCGTACCAGTAGGCATTCTTGTCATGGCCGTAGAGCAGCACGCCGAGTTCGTCGACGCCGTCGATCAACTCGTTCTCGTCGAGCACGTGATGCACCGGCTGAGGCTTGCCGGCGGCGCCGAACATCTCGTCAAGCGACAGCATCGCGTCGTTGCAGGGATGGTAGGCATAGTGGCAGGTCGGGCGGTAGTGCACCTTGCCCTTCTTCGAACGCACGGTGAAGAAATCGGCGATCGAAATCGCCTCGTTATGTGTCACCAGCAGGCCGTATTGCGCGCCGGGCGTCGGGCACCACGAGCGCACGCGCGTGTTGGCGCCCGGCTGCTCCAGATAGATGGCGGCCTTCGAGCCGTGCTTGTGCTTCTTGGCGTTCTTCGGCATCCATGTCTCGTGTGTGCCCCAGCCAAGTTCCGCGGGCTGCAGGCCCTCGGAGATGAAGCCTTCGACCGACCATGTGTTCCAGAATACATTCATCGGTTTCGGCTTCTTGGTGCGCTGGGTGTCGCGTTCGGCGATGTGGATGCCCTTGACGCCGGCTTTCTTCATCAGCTTGGCCCAGCCCTCGCGGTCGTCCTGCGCGGGCTCCGAGAACTCCAGGCCAAGATCGGTGGCGAGATTGACCAACGCCTGCTTGACGAACCACGAGACCATGCCTGGATTGGCGCCGCAGGTGGAGACCGCCGTGGCGCCGCCGGGCTTGTCGTGCTTTTCCTTGAGCAGCGACTCGCGCAGCGCGTAGTTGGTGCGGCTGGCGTTATCGGCCTTGGCGTCGAAATAGAAGCCGAGCCACGGCTCGACGACGGTGTCGATGTAGAGCACGCCGAGCTTGCGGCAGAGCCGCATCAGGTCCACGGAGCCGGTATCGACCGACAGGTTGATGCAAAAGCCCTGGCCACCGCCATTGGCCAGAAGCGGCGTCAAGAGCTTCTTGTAGTTCTTCTCGGTCACGGCTTCCTGGACGAAGGCGATGCCGCGCTCGTCGAGCAGTTTGCGGTCGGTGTCGCGCGGGTCGATGACCGTCATGCGCGACGTGTCGAACTTGAAATGGCGTTCGATCAGCGGCAGCGTTCCCCGGCCGATCGAGCCGAAGCCGATCATTACGACAGGGCCGCTGATCTCACCGTAAACGGGCCAGTTTTCATTCGCCATTTTATCGAGCACTCCTTCAAAACCCAGGAAACTGGGAAAACATGCGCAAAACCGGGAATTTTTGCCCGGCGGCCATGCGCTACATCACAGATCATTGTCACAAACCAGCGAAAAGCGCCAACCAGCGGCTACGCTGCGTTGGCCATGTGGTTAAGGACCGTCATCAGCCGATCGCGGTCTGATGTCAGGCCCTTGTAGTCGAGCTGCGCGAGGTCGAGCGCCTCGAGCTGGGCGGCGAAAGACGCCGCGAGCTTCGCCCGATCAGGGTGCCTGGCCAGCACGGCGAGCGGGTCGATATGGATGCGGATGGTGAACAGGATATCGCGTGAAACAGGCAGTTTGCGCAGGGTTTGCCGCTCGACGCGGATGAAGGCATGGGCGTCGATGTCGCCATCGGGAAAGCGCGACGGCCGGTTGGTGGCGCGGTCGATGCGCTGCAGGTCGGAGAGCGGATGGTAGAGCGCGTTGTCGGACTGGATGGACCAGTTGTAGCGCTCGACGGCCTGCCCCTGGAGGCCATCGAACATCCGGTTGATGAGTCCCGCCGGACGCGTGCCCGGGCCGAAACCCGGCACCGGCGCGTGGATGTCCTGCAGCGGCTTGCCGAATTTTTCCAGGAGCGACCAGGACGAGGGAAAGCAAAGCGAGCCGGCGACCAGCCGCCAGCCGCTGTCACTGCTGCGCATCAGGATCAGATCTTCCTGGACGAGCTGTGAGGCTTTAGCCAGCGGCGCATCGGCGAGGGAAGCAGGCAGACGGCTCGCGGCGCCCATCACCTCGACGGCTGATCCGGTGCGCCGATGGGTTCCGGGGAACCTCTCCAGGAGATGCGCGGCGAGCAAGTCCAGCACTTCCTGCTGGGCATCGCGCGTGCCGTCCTCTTCGACGAAAACACGGTCGGGGATTTCGGCATAGAGCCGGTGCTTTTCGGCGAGATACGGCAGCAAATGGCCATCGACCTCGATCCAGTCCGCCGGGTCGAGCGGCTTCAGCCCGATACTGAACAGTTTCGACGAGCCGTCATAGGGCGTGTGGGTGGGCAGCGTATGCTTTGGGGGTGTGTGAGTGGGCATAGACGTCATGTTTCAGGTCAGTCTTGCGGGGATCAGTCCGCGCAGCGAATTGCCGACGAACAGGGATTTGGCGGATTTCAGATCGTCCAAGCTGTAGATCGCTTCGCGGGCGCGGCCTTCATCCAGAAGCTGCGCGCGCAATACGCCAGGCAGCAGGCCGCAATCGAGCCGGGGCGTGGCGAGCACGCCGTCGCCGAGATCGGCAAAGACATTGGTGATCGTGCCCTCACAGATTTCGCCGCGTTCGTTGGCCATAAGCACCTCGTCGGCCTGGGTGATGAGGTGTTCGGCGCGGGCACGCGTGTAGAGCTGCCGCCGGCTGGTCTTGTGGCGCAGCAGCGTGTCGTTCGAATCGAGCCTCGTCCGCGCCAGCCGCAGCATCCAGACCTTGTCGACGGCGAGCGGTTCATAAGGTTGCGCGGAGGCGGTCACCTCACCATCGTGTGACAGGACGAGCCGCGTGCGCATGGCAACGCCGGAACCGCTGACCGCGCTGCTCAGCGCCTCGCCGACCTTGCCTGGATCACAGCGGAAGCCGAGCTCCGCCGCCGAGCCATAGAGGCGCGCAAGATGGCGATCGAAGCGCAGGAAGCCAGGGCCGGGTTCCCAGCGCATGGTCTCGATCAGCTGAAAGTCGGCGGTGTTCCCGTCGCGAAGCGCGCTTTCAAGAGACACTCCTGATACTCCTCCTGCGCCGTCGAATCGAAGACGACGCCACCTCCGACATTGTAGACGGCCTCGCCGCCCGAAAAGAGCGAGATGGTGCGGATCGCCACGGAAAAGCGCATCGGGCCGCCGGGCGCGATCCAGCCTATGGCGCCGCAATAGGCATCGCGGGGCGTGCCTTCCAGGTCGCGCAGGATCTCCATGGCACGGATCTTAGGCGCGCCGGTGATCGAACCGCAAGGAAACAGCGCCGCGAAGATCTGGCGGATAGAGAGACCCGGCAGCAGTTTGGCCCTGACGTCGCTCACCATCTGATGCACGGTCGGGTAAGTCTCGATGCGGAACAGCGCCGGCACGTCCAGCGTGCCCACCTCGCTGATCAGCGATATATCGTTGCGCAGGAGATCGACGATCATCCGGTTTTCGGCCTGGTTCTTCTCGTCATTGCGCAAGAAGATCTTCTGCCGTTCGTCCTCGGCTTTGGTGGCGCCGCGCGGCGCCGTTCCCTTCATCGGATGCGTCTCGATCATGCCCTCGGCGTCGATCTCGAAGAACAGTTCGGGCGAGCGCGATAGCACGATGGGTTCGCCGAGCGCGATCAGCGCGCCGTATTTCACCGGCTGACGTTCCGTCAATGCATCGAAGGCGGCCAGCGGCTCGCCCGACCATTGCGCATGCACGGGAAAGGTCAAATTGCCCTGGTAGCAATCACCTTGCCTGATGTGCCGGTGCAACCGCGAGAAGCGTTTTTCATAATCCTCGGGCGACCACGTCGCATGGGCGTCGAAGATCGGGCCATTGGTCGCCGCCGTATTGCGCGGCGGCACCGCCTCTTCGACCGAGGCATCGAAAACCCCAAGGCACACGAGTGGGGAGCGGCGCCCGTTCGGCAGCAGGGGAACGAGTTTGGGTTCAAGCAGGTAGCCCGCCTCATACGAGAAATAGCCGGCAAGCCATTTGCCTGCATCATGCGCGGCTTGTGCTGCTTCCAGAGCCGGCTCGAAATCCCCTGCTTCGTGCGCCACGATCACATCGGCCGGCCGGTCGAAGACGAGCTGGCGCGCGCTTTTGTCATTGCGAAAAATTGCGGCGGGCAGGGACATGGGCACCGAATGCTGAGGTCAATGAAGCCATCAACCGCTCTATATGGGGTGCCGCCCGCGCGCAATCGAGGGAACGGCACGCTGCCTCTCAAAGCCGACCTTAGGGCCAACTCAGGAACCAAGAGCAAACGGCGGCGCCGATATTGCGCCGCCGCTTGCAATCTTCAGTGTTCGCCAGGCGATCAGCTGTTGCTGGAGGTTCCGGCTGTCGGAAACTGCTTGGCGAATTCCTTCTCGTTGCCGGCGGCGAGCAGCTTGGCCTGCTCGATCCAGCGTTCGCGCGCGATGCGGCCGTCGAAATTCATGACGTCCTCGATCCGTTTGATATCGGCGGCTGTCCAGGACGCGATCTGGGCGAAGCTGGTGACGCCTTGCGCCCTGAGCAGCTTCTCGTTGACCGGACCGATACCGATCAGCCGGCGCAGATTGTCGGGCTTGCCTGATGCTGAGCCGGCTGCTGGCTTGGCTGTTGCCGGCTTGGCTGTTGCGGATTTGGCTGGAGCCGAGGCTTTGGTGGCGGCGGGTTTCACCGCCGGCTTGGCAGGAACCGCCTTGGCAGAGACCGCTTTCGCAGCGGCCGGTTTAACCGGCGCCGGCTTTGTGGCGGCGGATTTGGCCGTCGCGGAGGTCGACATCAGGGCTGCCGGCGCCTGGCTTGCCGGCTTTGCCGCGCTGCTTCCGGCGGCAGGTGCGGCCGGCGCTTCGCGCAGCCGGCGCTCGAGGTCGGCGCGGGTCTTGCCGCATGCATCGAGTTCGCCGGTCAGGCGGTCGCTGTCGGTGCGTAGCCTGTCGCGTTCGCTGCGTGTACGGTCGAGGTCGCCGCGCAAGCTGCCGAGTTCACCGCGCAGGCGCCCCCAAAGGAACCAACCGGCCAGCACGCCTATCAGGAACGCCAGGACGACATAGAAAAAAGTGCCCATTGTCTCTCTCCAGTCAGATCCGTCTGCCGTGGGGTCATGACCTTCGGCGAAGGACTACTCTTGGTGGTTCCGCGGTAAGCAGAACAGCCGGCTTCGGTTCGAGCTATCGGCGATCGGCTTTGCTTGCCCATGGCCAACGGCCGTTGTCGCGTTCGCCTGAGCGCCACGGCCGGCTGAGATTTCTCCTCGCCGATCCGCATGCGCTCCGGCTGAGCTTGGAGCGAAGGCTACCATAGAGCTTGTGGAAAGCTATCGGAAAACTTCGGTGGAGAGTACTTCAAGAACAGATATTTAGGGCGATAGTAGAGCTGTCCAAACATGCATTCAGGCTAAACTGTCAGAGCGACGCCTGAGGGACGCATTTCAAGCGTCGAGCGCTTCGAGCTCGTCGATCAGGCCACTGATGACGCCAAGTCCGATCTGCCAGAAGGCGGGATCGGTGGCGTCGAGCCCGAAGGGCGCCAGAAGCTCGGAATGATGTTTGGTGCCCCCGGCGCGCAGCATTTCGAAATACTTGTCCTGAAAGCCGCGCTCGGCGTTCTGGTAGACCGCGTAGAGCGAGTTCACCAGGCAGTCGCCGAAAGCATAGGCATAGACATAGAAGGGCGAATGGATGAAGTGCGGGATGTAGGTCCAGAACACCTCGTAGCCTTCGCGCAGCTTGATGGCGGGACCCAGACTTTCGGCCTGCACTTCGAGCCAGAACTGACCGAGCCTGTCGGAGGTCAGTTCGCCGTTCTTGCGTTCGGCATGCACCTTGCGCTCGAATTCATAGAAGGCGATCTGGCGTACGACCGTGTTGATCATGTCCTCGACTTTCTGGGCGAGCATGGCCTTTCGCTCGCGCCGGTCGGTGGTCTGGTCGAGCAGTGAGCGGAAGGTCAGCATCTCGCCGAAGACCGACGCCGTCTCGGCCAGCGTCAGCGGCGTCGAGGCCATCAGAGCGCCCTGGCCGCCGGCCAGCACCTGATGCACGCCATGGCCAAGCTCGTGCGCCAGCGTCATCACATCGCGCGGCTTGCCCATGTAGTTGAGCAGGACATAGGGATGCGCCGACGGCACGGTCGGATGCGCGAAGGCGCCAGGCGACTTGCCGGGCCGCACCGGCGCGTCGATCCAGTTGCGGTCGAAGAAGGTTCGTGCGATCTCAGCCATGTCGGGCGAAAAGCGCTGATAGGCGGACAGCACGGTGTTCCTGGCCTCGTCCCAGCCGATGATCGCCTGGGGCGTATCCGGCAACGGCGCGTTGCGGTCCCAGTGGTTCATCACCTCCATGCCCAGCCAGCGTGCCTTCATCGCGTAATAGCGGTGCGACAGGCGCGGATAGGCATCGCGAACGGCGGAGGCCAAGGCGTCCACCACGCTGCGCTCGACGCGGTTGGCGAGATGGCGTGAATCGGCGATGTCCTCGAAGCCGCGCCAGCGGTCGGATATCTCCTTGTCCTTGGCCAGCGTGTTGGTGATCAGCGTGAAGGTGCGCAAATTTTTGCGGAAGGTCGTGGCCAGCGCCTCGGACGCCCGGCGGCGCACCTCGCCGTCGGCGTCCTGCAAACGGTTCAGCGCCGGCTCCAGCGTCAGTTCCTCGCCGTCGATGTCGAAGCGAAGGTCGGTCATCGTCTCGTCGAACAGGCGGTTCCAGGCACCGCGCCCGGTGATCGACTTTTCGTGGAAGAGCTGCTCGACGCGGTCCTCAAGCTGGTAAGGCTTGTCCTTGCGCAGATCGAGCACCCACGGCCGGTAGTGACCGAAGGCGGGATCGCCGGCGAGCGCGCCTTCGATGGCGACATCGTCGATCAGGTTGAGTTCGAGCGCGAAGAACAGAAGATGCGCGCTGGCGTCGGTCATCTTCTCCTGGATGTCGCCATAGAGCTTGGCGCGCTGGGGATCGGCGGTATTTCCGGCATAGACCAGTCCCGCATAGGAGACGATGCGGCCGATCAGTTCCTCCAGCGCCTCGTAGGCGACAAGCGCCTCGCCCAGCCTGCCGGCGCTGCCACGCGCCGCCTCGGCGGCCAGCGTGCCCTTCCAGCGGCTTTCGAAGCTGATCGCATCGGTGGCGGCCTCGGCGATGTCGCGCTTCAGCTCAGGCGCGTCCATCCCGGCATAGAGGTCGGAAAGGTTCCATTCCGGCAGGTCGCCCAGCTCGGCCGCGCCCTGACCGGACGCCGGCGCCGCCAGCCGCCGTGCGGAAACCATGTGCCCAGAATCCTTATGCATTGCCGACACCTTCCGTGGCCAACGTTCAAGGAGAAACGAGAAGCCGGTCAAATCCTAAGGAATTCATTCACCGGGTTTTTTGAAACCTTATTTAGAACCCTGTGCCAAGATGGTCCACAGGGCAGAATTCCTCGGGCGGGCGCCATACCAGTCATGACAGGTTCCATACTCATAGTCGATGACGATCCGGTGCAACGCCGGCTGCTCGAAGCGGCGGTGACGCGGTTCGGCTACAGCGCGATCGTCGTCGACGGCGGCGCGGCCGCTCTCGATATCCTCGATGGACCCGGCGCCCGCGAGGTGTCGGTGGTCATCCTCGATCTGGTCATGCCTGGTCTCGACGGTATCGGCGTGCTGAAGGCGATGCGCGAGCGCGACATCAACGTGCCGGCCATCGTGCAGACCGCGCAGGGCGGCATCGAGACCGTGGTTTCGGCGATGCGTCATGGCGCCTTCGATTTCGTCGTCAAGCCGGCGTCCCCCGACAGGCTGCAGGCGTCGATCGGCAATGCGCTCAAGGTCGAAGCCGTCGAGGGCGAGGTCAAGCGCACGTCGCGCCGTCGCGGCGGCCTCCTGACCTTCAAGGACATGATCACGCACAGCCCGGCCATGGACAGGGTGATCCGTCTTGGCCAGAAAGCGGCGGCATCCAACATCCCGATCCTGATCGAGGGCGAGTCCGGCGTCGGCAAGGAACTGGTGGCGCGCGCCATCCAGGGCAGTGGCGACCGCCGCACGAAACCCTTCGTCACCGTCAATTGCGGCGCCATTCCAGACAATCTGGTCGAATCGATCCTGTTCGGCCACGAGAAGGGTTCGTTCACCGGCGCCACCGACAAGCACACGGGCAAGTTCGTCGAAGCGCATTCGGGCACACTGTTTCTCGACGAGATCGGCGACCTGCCGCTCGACGTGCAGGTCAAGCTGTTGCGCGCGGTCCAGGACGGCGAGGTAGACCCGGTCGGTGGACGCTCGACCGTCAGGGTCGACATCAGGCTGATTTCGGCGACGCACCGCAACCTCCTGCAGCAGGTCAAGGACGGCAAGTTCCGCGAGGATCTGTTCTATCGGCTGAACGTCTATCCGATCTTCGTGCCGCCGCTGCGCGACCGCCGCGACGACATCCCGTATCTGGTCACCCATTTCATGGAGAAGGTGGCGCCGGCCGACCCGCAGCGTCGCCTGCAAGGTATTTCGGCGGCAGCGCTCGCCGTGCTGCAGGCCTATGACTGGCCCGGAAACATCCGGCAGCTCGAAAATGCCGTCTTCCGGGCCTCGGTGCTTTGCGAAGGCGATGTGCTTTCCGCCGAGGACTTCCCGCAGATACGGGCGCAGGTGGAAGGCACCGTCAACCTCGATATGGATGGCGACGCGCCGTCGCCGCCCCTGTCTTTGGAGGGGCGCGATGACGAAGCCTTGCCCGGCGAGGGCGGCCCAGCAATCGCGTTCGATCCGCCGGCAAGGCTGCAGCCTCGCTTCGGCACGTTGCGGGCGCTCGACGAGCGCGGCAATGTGCGGGCACTAGCCGATGTCGAACTCGAGATGATTAAGCTCGCCATCGATCACTACAACGGACAGATGAGCGAAGTCGCCCGCCGACTCGGCATCGGCCGCTCGACGCTCTATCGCAAGCTCAAGGAACACGGCATCGATCCGGAGACAGGCCGCGTGGACCGGCTCGCCTCCTAAAGGTGATGCCGGGCTACAAAGGATAGCGTATCCAAAGCCCGCTCGGCTGCGGTTCGGGAACCATCATTCTCGGCTCGGCCTGTCCAAATCTTAACACACCTTTGGAGCGCATGGCTTCTTGCCAGGCTGGGCTTGGGCCCGAAAGCCGGCTTTGCCACAAGGCCGACGCTAGCTTGCAATGCCACAACGGGCCTTGTATCGCCGTTTCAGCGGCATTGTGGCTGTCTCATGGACATCTCTGTTCACGCATTAAGGCTAACGGAAACAGATCGTGTTCGGGCGAAGGCGAAAATCTGATCTAAACCAGCGGTTTACCAAGAAACCTTGTGAACAATTTTTGACGGGATATCGCCACGGTGTTACCGCATTTCGGCTTCAATAAGCGATGATTAACCATTAGGATCGATATTCGGGTGTGCTAATGCCACATCCGTTTGGACAAATCCGGGGACAAACGGCAGCCTGCAAGGCCTTTTGATTTGAACAGAATCGAACGACACACAAACAGGCGGCACCATCATTTGAGCGTCTGGCCGAAGTGGCTGGCAGTGTTGGTTGTCGCTTTTGGTTTTGTTGCCGCGGCTGCGAGCGGAGCCAGCGCCGAAACACGGTCGCTGAAGCTTTATCATCTCCACACCCATGAGAAGGCCGAGATCGTCTACAAGCGCAACGGCCGCTACGTTCCCGAGGGTCTCAGGAAAATCAACATCATTTTGCGCGACTGGCGTCGCAACGAGCCGACCAAGATGGATCCGCGTCTGCTGGATCTGGTCTGGGAGGCGTATCGGGAAGCGGGTGCCACGGACTACATCCAGGTCGTCTGCGGCTATCGCTCGCCGTCGACGAACTCGATGCTGCGCGGCCGCAGCAGAGGCGTCGCCGAGAAGAGCCAGCACATGCTCGGCAAGGCGATGGATTTCTATATTCCCGGCGTGCCGCTTAAGAAGCTGCGTAACATCGGTCTCAAGATGCAGGGCGGCGGCGTCGGCTACTATCCGTCCTCGGGTTCGCCGTTCGTCCACATGGATGTCGGCAATGTGCGCCATTGGCCCGGTATCAGCCGGCAGGAACTGGTCGGCCTGTTTCCCAATGGCAAGACGCTGCATGTGCCGAGCGACGGCAGGCCGCTGCCCGGCTTTGAGCAGGCGCTCGCCTCCTACAAGGCGCGCAAGGGTTCAGGCTCGCCGGCTATTGAGATGGCCAGTGCTGGCGGCAGCAGCAAGAAATCAGGTGGCTTCCTGTCGGCTTTCTTTGGCGGCGGCGACGACGAGGCCGACGACAGCGCCGATGTCCAGACCGCTTCGGCCGCCCCCCCGCCCAAGGCGAGAAACCTGAAGCCGGCAGCGGCGGCCAAGACCAGCAACCTCCCAGGTATCGCCATCGTGGCGCCGGAGAATGCGCGCCGCGCCGAGATTCCGCAGGTGACCGAGCAGCAGGCTCCGGAGCCGGAAGAGGACACGCCGGAGACGATCATCGCGGCATTGCCGGCCCGAAGCATTCCGCTGCCGGATTTCGCACCGCGGCCGAAAGCCGATGTCGGCGCACAGCAGCCTGAGAACGTTCCTTTTGCGATGGCGGAGGCGACAGCCACCACCGAGCAGGCCGTGGCGACCGCGCATGCGCCGGCGAGCGTTCCTTTCGGCATGGCCGATGCAACGGCTTCGGCTGATTCGACCCAGGTCGCGGTCAACAACGTGCCGTTGCCGACATGGCGTCCCGACAATTCGCTGCCGGCCGCTCTGTCTGAGCCGCCCAGCAAGGATGTGCTGATGGCGCTGGCCGAGACGGCTGATCAAGGCAAGACCGCGACCGATGCGTTCTCGGTGCTGCCGACGGCGCGGCCCGAGATGGCCAGACCGGATGCGGTCAAGGCCGTGCTCGACGAGGCCAATGCCCAGGTCGGTGCGGCCGATTACCAGCTTGCTTCCTTGTCCGGATCCGAGCCGCGTTCGGCGTTCAACGATCCGGGCGCCAACGCCGCATCGCCGCGCGATGCTGTCGTTGCCCGTCCGGCCGGTTCCGATCCGGCCGCCGCGATCGGCGCCGGCGTCAAGACGACCCGCAAGGAATCGAGAGCCACCGCCCGCGACCTGAAGCCAGGCCCCAAGGCCATGGTGGTTGCAGCCGCACCGCAGGCCGCCCGCTGGGCATTGACCAGCGGCGAGCATGTCGCCACCGTTTCAAGCGCGACGACGGCGCCGGGCTACGCCTACAGCATCGTGCACACGCCGCCGAGCGAGGTCTACACGGCCGGCTTCCAGCCGAGCAGCCAGATGGCCGATGCCAATCGCTTCACCGGCAACGCCGTCAAGTTCATGTCGGTAGCCCGCTTCCAGACCAAATGACGGCAAATCAATCGACAAAGCCGCGCCGGACAACCAGCGCGGCTTTTTGCTGCGTGGCCGGATCCGGTCGCCCGGCCCGCCGGGTTCCGATCACGCCGGCCTGACATTGCCGTGATCGTGGAACGCCTTGCGCCGTCAACGGTTTCTCTCCCGTTCGTTCAAACCCGGGGATATCCATGAAGAAGATTCTATTGGCGTCGGTCATCGCTTTGGCAACCGTCTCGGCGGCCATCGCCCCTACGCAGGCCGAAACCATTGTCGTCAAGACCAACGATCATATGCATATGAAGAAGCACTGCAGGACCAAGCTGGTCACGACCTGGAAGCACCATCACAAAGTGGTCAGGGAGATCCGGGTCTGCAACTGATCCCAGCTCAAAGCAGCTCTTTTAAAAACATCTGGCAAACCCGGTCGACGCAAGTCGGCCGGGTTTTTTCATGCCCGCCTTGAAAGCCTTATTTTGCGAGCTTGCTCGCCGCGCGCGCCAGGGCTTCGATCTCGTCCCACTTGCCGGCCTTGACCAAGTCATCGGGCGCCACCCAGGAGCCACCGACGCAGACCACGTTGGGAAGGCTTAGATAGTCGGGCGCGTTCTTGGCCGAGATGCCGCCGGTCGGGCAGAATTTCACATCGGCGAGCGGTGAGGCGAAGGCCTTCAGCGAAGCGATGCCGCCCGACTGCTCGGCCGGGAAGAATTTGAGAAAGCGCAAGCCGGCTTCCCGCGCCGCCATGATCTCGCCAGGCGTGATGGCACCGGGCAGCAACGGAACATCGCTGCCGGCGGCTGCCGCCAGAAGCTCGCGCGTGATGCCGGGGCTGACGATGAACCGAGAGCCTGCGGCGGCTGCCTCTTCGAACTGCGTGGCATCGAGAATGGTGCCGGCGCCGACGATGGCTTCCTCGACTTCACCAGCCACCCGTCGGATCGCTTCCAGGGCGTCGGTGGTCCTCAGCGTGATCTCGATAGCCGGCAGGCCGCCGCGTGCCAGCGCGCGGGCCAGCGGCACCGCATCGGCGACGTCAGAGATCTTCAGCACCGGGATGACCGGCTGGCCGTTGAGGAGCGACAGGAGTTTTTCGGTCTTGCGGGGCATCTGTCTCTCCGTGCGTGGGATAATTCAACCGATTAGCAGACGAGTGTTTTTCTGTCCATGAAACGAAGCGTGTCGCGATGTCACGCGCTGTCGATGCTTGCCGGGATTCCGGCTCTGCCTTGAATAGGCTTTCGTGAGCGTTTAGTGGCTTCGGCAATGACATCACTTCCACGCTTCCGCGTCGCAGCGCTCTACCGGTTTGCCCGGCTCGACGCTTTCGAAGAACTGCGCGCGCCGCTCGCCGCCTTCTGCTGCGCGCGCGGCGTCAAGGGCACGCTGCTTCTGGCGCATGAAGGCATCAACGGCACTGTCGCCGGCAGCGAGACGGCAATTGCCGAACTGATCTTGTATCTCGAAGCCATCGAAGGGCTGGCGGGCCTCGAGGTCAAGTACAGCGCAGCGGCGGACATGCCGTTCCACCGCATGAAGGTGCGGCTGAAGCGCGAGATCGTCACCATGGGTGTCGATGACATCGATCCTTCGAAAAGTGCCGGCACCTACGTCGCGCCGACCGACTGGAACGCGCTGATTTCGCAGCCCGATACTGTCATCATCGACACGCGCAACGCCTATGAGGTGTCGATCGGCACGTTCAAGGGTGCGATCGATCCGGCCACCGCAAGCTTTCGCGAGTTCCCGGCCTGGGTGGAAGCGCACCGGGCGGAGCTCGAAGGCCGCAAGGTGGCGATGTTCTGCACCGGCGGCATACGCTGCGAAAAGGCAACGGCCTATGTCAAATCGCTCGGCTTCGAGGATGTCTTTCATCTCAAGGGCGGCATCCTCAAATACCTCGAAGAGGTTCCGGCCGAACAGAGCCTCTGGCAAGGCGAGTGCTTCGTCTTCGACGAGCGGGTTTCGGTGTCGCACGGCCTCGCCGAGGGCGAAGCGGAACTGTGCCGCGCCTGCCGCCACCCGCTGACGCCGGGCGACCTGACGTCGCCCAAATTCGCCGCCGGTGTTTCGTGCCCGCATTGCTTCGATGCGCGTTCGGACGAGGACCGCAAGCGTTATGCCGAGCGCCAGCGCCAGGTCGAGCTTGCGCAGGCGCGGGGCAGGGGTCCGCATATCGGCTCCTGATCCAGGCATGCTGCTGCTGCAAAGCGGCTGCCTGTCATTGCAATGTCAAGTTTCGGGACCTACGTCTTCGACGTTCGAAACCTGCCCGTTCGGCCGGGCAAATCCTGGAGGCACTGAATGTTCGATCCCAAGAAGCTTCTCGACGATCTGCTCGGCTCGCAAATTCCCGGCACCAGCGGCACAGTTCGCGACAAGGCGGGGCAGGCCGTGCAGATGGCCAAGGACAATCCGCTGGCCGCCGGTGCGCTGGCTGCGGTGCTGCTCGGAACCGGTACTGGTCGTAACGTGACGGGCGCCGCGGTGAAACTTGGCGGACTGGCTGCCATCGGCGGTCTCGCCTACAAGGCCTACCAGAACTACAAGGCCGGCAACGCACCCGCGGAAGCGCCGGCGGCCGGCGAACCGGAATTGCTGCCGCCGCCCAAGGACACCGCCTTCCACCCGTCGCAGGCGCCGCAAGGCGAGGACGAATTCACGCTGACCCTGATACGGGCGATGATCTCGGCGGCGAAGGCCGATGGCCATATCGACGACGAAGAGCGCCAGAAAATCGCCGGCAAGCTCAGCCTGGCCGGCATAGGCTCCGATGCCGAAAAGTTCCTGATGGCGGAGCTGGCAAGCCCGCTCGACCTCGATACGCTGGTGGCCGGCGCCAAGACCGATGCGCAGAAGCTCGAACTCTACACGGCGTCGCGCCTGACCATCGATCCCGACACACGCGCCGAGCGCGGTTATCTCGACCTGCTTGCCGGCCGGCTTGGCCTGCCGGACGCGCTGGTCGACCATGTCGAGGCGACAGTTTCGGCGGCCAAGGTCCCGGCCAAGGCCGGCACGTCACCCAATCCGCGCTGGTAGGCCAAAACGGCACAGGGCGCACTTTCCGGCTTAACCTCTCGTTAACCCAGCAAGCGCATCATTCTACCCAGTCGGATCGGCTTTTCCTCCTCCCAAGCCCGGTTCAGATCAGGGGCGGTCGCCAATGACCGCCCTTTTTGTCGGCCCGATCTGTTCGCCCGACTACGACCTTTTCCGACAGCCGAATTCGACTTTTCGCGATCGTGCTCCTGTGCTCGGCTTGCCATCGGCGCCGCCATTTGCGATGCCTTTGGTTCTTACGCCAACCCTGAAAATCAGGCGGGCACGCACCGCGATGCCGGAGGACAACAGTCATGACCGAGCAAAGAACCGCCATCGTCACCGGGGCCGGCACGGGCATCGGCAAGAGCGTTGCCACGGCGCTGCTCAAGGCCGGCTGGAACACGGTGTTCTGCGGACGCCGCAAATCCGTGCTGGATGCAGCCGTGGCTGAGGCCGGGCCCACCGACGCCAAGGCCTTGGCGGTTGCCTGCGATATCAGCAAGGCAGGCGAGGTCGACGATCTGTTCGAGACCGTCGCGGCGGCCTTCGGCCGTGTCGACCTGCTCTTCAACAATGCCGGCATGGGCTACAAATCGACGCCGATCGACGAGATACCGGTCGAAGTGTGGAACGATATCGTCGGCGTCAACCTCACCGGTTCGTTCCTGTGTGCCCGCGCCGCCTTCGGCGCCATGCGCAAGCAGAAGCCGATGGGTGGCCGCATCATCAACAATGGCTCAGTGTCGGCCTATGCGCCACGCCCTGGTTCGGTTCCTTACACGGCGACCAAGCATGCCATTACCGGGCTGACCAAGACGCTGGCGCTCGACGGCCGGCCCTATGACATCGCCTGCGGCCAGATCGACATCGGCAATGCGCTGACCGATATGGCGCAGCCGATGACGGTCGGCGTGCCGCAGGCCAACGGCTCGATATCAGCCGAAGCGGTGATGGACGTTCAGCGCGTCGCCGACGCCGTCGTCCACATGGCCAGCCTGCCGCTCGACGCCAACGTGCTGTTCATGACCGTCATGGCGACCAAGATGCCGTTTGTCGGACGTGGTTAGTTATTTCCCCGCCAGCGGCACGCCGGGCTTGAAAAGCAGAATGGGCCTGATCTCGTAAACGGCGGTGGGATTGACGCGGCGCAGGTCGCGGGCGATCGCGATTGCCGCGTCTCTCGTGGTGCAGTCGACCACATAGAGGCCGAGCAACTGTTCCTTGGTTTCGGCGAACGGGCCGTCGATGATTATGCCGTCGCCGGGGCCGCGCAGCGTGCAAGCGTCGTTTGTCGCGCCCAGACGCGCGGACGGTCCAAGCGTGCCTTCCTCATGAAGCCGGGTGTTGATCTTCAGCAGGTCGGCCATCAGCGCCGCATCTTCCTGAGGCGTCAGCGCCTTGATCGCATCTTCCACGTGATAGGCAAGGATTGCGTAGAACATTTGATGTCACCTTCCGTCTTGTCGTGAAGAGCCGAGGACGTTCCGGATGGCTCACTTCGCCAGGAACGCTCCGATCCGCTCCAGCGCGCGCAAGATGTTCTCCTCGGAATTGGCGTAGGAGAGCCTGATATAGCCTTCGCCGAGAATGCCGAAATCGGGGCCGCCGATCAGTGCCACGCCGGCCTCGTCGAGCAGCGCCGAGGCCAGCTTCTTCGCCTTCCAGCCGGTCTTCGAGACGTTGGGGAAGGCGTAGAAGGCGCCCTTGGGCGTGATGCAGGACATGTTGGGCAGGGCGTTCAATCCCTCGACGACGATCTTCCTGCGGCGGTCGAAGGCGCGCATCATCTTATCGACGTCGTCCTGCGGGCCGTCGATTGCGGCGATGCCGGCAAACTGGCTCGGCGCGTTGACGCAGGACCAGCAGTTGACCGCCAGCTTGCGCACCTTGTCGTAGAGATGGGCGCCCTTGTCGCCGTTCGGCCAGATCGACCAGCCCATGCGCCAGCCGGTCATCGCCCAGGTCTTCGACCAGCCATTGAGCACGATCAGCCGGTCGCGGATTTCGAGAAAGCCGAGCAGCGAGCAATGCGTCTCGCCATCATAGGTCATGACGTCGTAGATCTCGTCGGAGAGGATGGCGACGTGCGGATGCGCCTCCAGCCCCTTCACCAGTTTCTCGATCTCGGCACGGGGCGTGACCCCGCCGGTCGGATTGGCCGGCGAGTTGAGGATCAGCAGCCTGGTCTTCGAAGTGATCAGGGCCAGCGTCTCCTCGGCGGAGAAGGCAAAGCCGTTTTCCTCGCGCATCGGCACGGGAATAGGGGCTGCGCCGGTGAACTCGATCATCGAGCGATAGATGGGGAAGCCCGGATCGGGATAGAGAATTTCGGCGCCAGGTTCGCCGAACATCAGGATCGCCGCGAACATGGTCGGCTTGCCGCCGGGCAGGATCATCACCGTTTCGGGCGATATTTCGACGCCGGTGGTGGTCAGCGTGCGGCGCACCACCGCCTCGCGCGTCGCCAGCAGCCCGTTGGCCGGGGTGTAGCCGTGGTGGCCGTCGCGCAGCGCCTTGATCGCCGCCTCGACGATGTGCTGCGGCGTCTTGAAGTCCGGCTGGCCGATGCCGAGATTGACGATGTCGCGGCCCTGGCTTGCAAGGGCCGTCGCCCGCGCCAGAACGGCAAAGGCGTTTTCTTCGCCAAGGCGGTCGAAGGCCGAAATCGTGTGGAGCATTTTTCCCGTCCGTGTGGTTCTTGCTGTTGGGTCGCGTTTTTGTGAGCTTCGGCTGGCAAAAGTCAAACGGATTGGAGCTTTCGGTGTCGGAAAATCTCAGGGATTGGCAACCGCGCCCGCGGCCCGAACGCAAGACTATCGACGGCCGGTACGTTCGGCTTGAGCCGCTGAGTGCTGCAAAACACGGCGACGGCCTCTATGAAGCGTCCTCCGTGTCCGACATCGACGGCCGCTTCGCCTGGTTGCCCGACTATCCGCCGGAGACCCGTGCCGCTTTCCAGCCATGGCTGGACAAGGTCGAGGCCAGCGAGGATCCGCTGTTCTTCACCGTCATCGACAAGGCCAGCGGCAAGGTCGCCGGACGCCAGACGCTGATGCGCATCGATCCGGCGCACGGCGTCATCGAGATCGGCAACATCTATTGGGGGCCGCTCATCTCGCGCAAGCCGGGAGCAACCGAAGCGCAGTTCCTGTTCATGAAATACATCTTCGACGAACTCGGCTACCGCCGCTACGAATGGAAGTGCAACAACCGCAACGAGCCATCGAAGCGGGCCGCCGAACGGTTCGGCTTCAAGTTCGAAGGCATTTTCCGCCAGCATCTCATCGTCAAGGGTGAAAACCGCGACACCGCGTGGTATTCGATCATCGACAAGGAGTGGCCGGCGCTGCGCAGTGCCTATGAGGCGTGGCTCGATCCGGCCAATTTCGATGGCGACGGCCAGCAGAAGCGGCGGCTCGAGGATTGTCGCGCGGAATTTGGCGCTTAGGAGTTCACCATTGGCACATACCCACGATCACACTGGGCACGATCACGGCCCTGGTCATGTGCATGGCTCGACCGACAAGAAACGCGTTCTGATCGCAGCCTGCCTGACCGGCGGCTTCATGGTCGCCGAAGCGCTTGGCGGCATCCTCACCGGGTCGCTGGCGCTGCTGGCCGATGCCGGCCACATGCTCGCCGACTCGATCGCGCTCGGCCTTGCCTGGTATGCGTTTCATCTTGGCGGCCGGCCGGCGACCGTTCGCCTCACCTACGGCTTCGGCCGGGTCAAGACGCTGGTGGCCTATACCAACGGCATCGCCATCTTCGTCATCGCCCTGTGGATCGTCTACGAGGCCTGGGGGCGCCTGCAGGCGCCGGCACCGGTGCTTGGCGGGCCAATGCTGGCGGTGGCGATCCTCGGCCTGCTGGTCAATATCGGCTCGTTCTTCGTGCTGCATGGCGGCGACCGCGAGAGCCTGAACATGCGCGGCGCCATCCTGCATGTGCTTGGCGACCTGCTCGGCTCGGCGGCGGCCATCGCGGCGGCGCTGGTCATCCTGGCGACCGGCTGGACGCCGATCGACCCGATCCTGTCGGTCCTGGTCTCGCTGCTGATCCTCTACACGGCGTGGTCGCTGATGCGTGAAGCCGCCCATGTCCTGCTCGAGGGCGTGCCGCCAAGCCTCGACCGAGATCTGATCGCCAGGGATATCGAGGCGACCATCCAGGGTGTGCGCGAAGTGCACCACATGCATGTCTGGTCGCTCGACGGAACCAGCAACATGGCGACGCTGCATGCCTGCCTTAGCGAGGGCGTCGATGCCTATCAGGCGGTGAGTGCCGTCAAGAAGCGGCTTGCCAGCGAGCACGGCATCAGCCATGCCACCGTGGAACCGGAATTCGGACAGTGCGCCGACGATGGCGACGATCACGAGCACGACCACGGGCACGGGCATGATGCGGCTGCATATCACGACCACCATCACTAGGACCGGATCGATCGATGTCGATTGTCCTGCCTCAGGAGTTGCAAAATCTTGAAAACCAGCTTGACGAACGCCCGCTGCCCGGACGCGGCATGATGGACCGCGACACCAGGAATGCTCTTATCGCAGCAGTGTGGATCATGCTTCTGTTCGGTATCGGCGCCTACTATCTGCCGACCGTGATGCTGGCTCTCGGCAGCCTTTCGACCGTGCTCGCCGGCGCCTTTGGCATCGTCTTCGTGCTGGCGTTCTTCTCGGTGTTCTGGCTGCGGGCCCGCAACCAGCGCAAAAACCAGGGTAAATAGGCAAGGGATTTTCGACATGCGCATTCTGATCACTGGCGCCGCGGGTATGGTTGGCCGCAAGCTCATCGCCCGGCTGGCCAAGGACGGCACGCTGCGGGGCCGCAAGATCACGGCGCTCGATTTACACGATATCGTGCCGCCACAGGCGCCGAGCCTGGACGGCGTCAGCGTCACGCTGCACACCGGCGATCTCGCCGAAGCGGGGGCCACTGAGCGCCTGGTCGCATCGCGTCCCGATGTCGTGTTCCATCTCGCGGGCATCGTATCGGGCGAGGCGGAAGCCAATTTCGATCTCGGCTACCGCGTCAATCTCGACGGTACGCGCGCCCTGTTCGATGCCATCCGGGTGGCGGGCTTTGCACCGCGCGTCGTCTTCACCTCGTCGATCGCGGTGTTCGGCGCGCCCTTCCCGGATGTCATTCCCGATGAGTTTCATCCGACGCCGCTGACCTCCTACGGCACCCAGAAGCAGATGAGCGAAGCGCTGCTGGCCGACTATTCCAGGCGCGGCTTCTTCGACGGCATTGGCATCAGGCTGCCGACCATCTGCGTGCGGCCCGGCAAGCCGAACAAGGCGGCCTCGGGCTTCTTCTCCGGCATCATCCGCGAGCCCTTGAGCGGCCACGAGGCGATCCTGCCGGTGCCGCGCTCGGTCGTGCACACGCACGCCAGCCCGCGCTCGGCGGTCAATTTCTTGATCCACGCGGCTCAGATCGACGGCGGTGCCGTTGGCCCGCGCCGCAACCTGACGATGCCCGGCGTCGCCGTCACCGTCGGCGAGCAGATCGAGGCGCTGGAACGCATCGCCGGGCCAGAGGTGGTGAAACTGATCCGTGAGGAGCCGGACGCGACGATCTGGGCGATCGTCAAGGGTTGGCCGACAAGGTTCGAGGCGAAGCGGTCACGGGAGCTCGGCTTCAGCGCCGAAAAGAGTTTTGACGAGATCATCCGCGCTCACATCGAGGACGAACTCGGCGGTAAGATCGCGGGTTAGATCCTGACCGCCGGCGCTGGGCATCATCCGCCCGACGCTAGGCTCGCCGACAGCAGCAGCAGCCCGAACAGGAACACGAACGCCGCGCCGCCGATCTCGACGATCGAGTGGATGCGGTTGCCCATGCGGCCGTCGCCGGCGAAATAGACCGCCCAGTTCTTGGCGGTCACCGCCAGTGTCGCCAGTGCCGAAACGGTGATGGCGGTGCCAAGCGACATCGCCAGCACCGACAGCAAACCGCCGAGCCAGAGGCCGTTGAGCAGCGCGAAGCTGAGCACGATCAGCGCGCCGGAGCAGGGCCGGATGCCGACCGCCGCCACCGCCGTCCACGCCGTGCGCCAGTCGAAGCGATCGCCCGACAGCAGCGCCGGATCGGGTGCGTGCGAATGGCCGCAGGTGTCGCAGACCTCACCCGCCGCGTGATCGTGATGAGCATGATCGTGTGTGGCGTGATCATGGTCGTGATCATGCGCGCCGTGGTCGTGATGATCGTGGGAATGGTTGTGCGCGTGGTCGTGATCGTCATGCGCGTGCAGGGCGTGCGAATGGCCATGGGCTGCATGCGAATGTCCACCATGAGAATGACCGGCATGAGCCGCCGACAGGCTGTAGGCTGGACCCTTGCCGAACAGGCGCAGGACGGCGGGGCCGAGCTTGCGCCACAGCAGCCAGGCGCCGAACAGGGTGACGAAGACGAAGCTCATGATCTCCATGAACCAGGCTGCGTCCGTCATCGAGACGGAGGTGCCGCGCAGGACGAAGTAGGCGACCCCCATCACCGCGACCGCGGTCAGGCCCTGCAGCAGCGCCGAGACGAAGGACAAGAGGATGCCGCGCCGCAACGCCACCTCATTGGCCACCATGTAGGACGAGATCACTGCCTTGCCGTGGCCGGGGCCGGCGGCATGGAAAATACCGTAAGCGAAGGACAGGCCGACGAGTACCCAGATCTTGCTGCCGTCCTGGCGCATCGCCTTCATCGCCGTTGCAAGCGCGCGGTAGAATTCCTGCTGCCTGAGATTGATCCACATCAGGATATG
Source organism: Mesorhizobium sp. M7A.F.Ca.US.008.03.1.1 (assembly GCF_003997495.1). GTDB lineage: Bacteria > Pseudomonadota > Alphaproteobacteria > Rhizobiales > Rhizobiaceae > Mesorhizobium. Next base: position 152,699 of record NZ_RZRU01000015.1, read on the forward strand.
GGCGAACGGGCCGGTGGTGGGCGCCATGCCGTCATTGACGCCGATGCCGAGCGAACTCTGGGCATGAGCGGCGTCGGCGACATGCATCATGGCGACAGTGAGGGCCAACAGGCCGAATGCCAAACGCAGGGACGGTCCAGAGCGGTTTCCGACCAGATTGAAACATTCTGCCGGGCTGGTTTGCGTCAAATCCTTCGGTCTTTGTCTCGGCCGGGCCACCAGCCCGGCCATCGACAAAGCCCTGGACCTTGACACAAACCATCGCCGGCAGAATGATTCAATCTGATCGGAAACCGCTCTCGTCACCGGCTTCATCCTTCTGGCTGACAGGTCAGTTCGAGCTTGGTGGCGAAGATCTTGCTCATGTCGGTGCCGGTCGGATCGTTGAAAAAGGCATCGGTGAGGGTCTTCTGGTTTTCCTTGATCGCCTCGTCCGGGTCCGGACGGACCACCTTGCTGGTGCAGTTCGAGGGCAGGCCTTCAACCGTGATGTTGGAGTCCTCGGTGAAGTCGATCGCCGTGTAGAATGTCGGATCGTAGACGCCGATATCGATCTTGCCATTGAGCTTGATCGGCACCTTAGGTTCGGACTCGAACAGGATGATCAGCTGATCGTTGTCGAAGTTGGCCATCAGATGCGGCGGCGGCGTCATCGCCACGTCCTTGCCGTCAACGGTGACGAGCTGGAAATAATTGAACTCGGCCAGCGAGGCATGAACGGTGTCGGCGACTTCCTTCAGCTCCTTGTCGTCGAGCTTCAGGTCGGAGTTCTTGTCGAACTCCATCATCACCGTCGATGAAAACAGATCGTCGAAGCGCCAGAGATGACGCAGGGCCTTCACGCTTTGGTGATCCGGGGAGAGAATCACATCGAGGCGGGCCTCGGCGAAGACATGCGGATGCACGTAAGCCGGTCCAGCGGCGGCAAAAGTAGCCGCCAAGGCCGAAGCCAGCATGATTGCGTGCCGTTTCAGGTGCATTCTCGGTCGTGATTCCATAGGCCTCGGAAGAGTTGCCGAGAGTTACCAGAAAGGGGGCGAAATTGGGACCGCGAGACTATCGACGCCGGTCAGCCAGCCTCGCGCGTCCTGAACCACTGCACCAAAAAGTCGACGAAGACGCGGACTTTCGCCGGCAGATAGCGGCGGTGCGGGTAGACGGCGAAGATGCCGCCGCCCGACAGGATACGGTCATCCATCACCGCCACCAGCCGGCCGCTCGCGAGGT
>NZ_RZRU01000016.1 GCF_003997495.1 Mesorhizobium sp. M7A.F.Ca.US.008.03.1.1
TTGATGTCGTCTTCCATGAAGATGACGCCCGCACCCGAAAGGACAACGCCCCACAAAACCTGGCTATCATCCGAAGGCTTGCGCAAAACATCTTGGCTGCCCATCCGCTCGACAAACCAATCGCAAGCAAAATGCGAAGGGCAAACTGGAGCAAAGACTTCTTCCATGACCTCTTTACTCATATGCGATAGCCCTGCCCTTGAGGGGGAGATGTCCGGCAGGACAGAGGGGGGCCTCGTAGAGCGCAGCCTCAACACGCGAAGGGGACCATCCGCATGACCTCCTCCGCCCCGCATCTCCACCACGCTTCGACCCGCACCGACCTCGTCGACTGGGGCGTCCAGCCCGATGCGCTGGACGGCGCTTCGCACTCGACCGGCAAACTCGTGCACAAAGGCCCGAACAACCAGCCGGAATCCGGCATCTGGGTCTGCACGCCGGGCCGCTGGCGCCTCAGCATCCCGCGCGACGAATTGTGCCATTTCGTCGCCGGCCGCGCGACCTACCGGTCGGATGTCGGCGAGGTGATAGAAGCCTCCGCCGGGACCGTGGTCATGTTCCCCGCCGGCTGGACAGGCGAATGCACCGTGGATGAGACCATGCGCAACGTCTACATGCTGGCGTGACCACGGAGCTTGATGACATGCAGACACCGCACTGGCCAAGGGGCTCGGCCGTGGAACTGGAGGACTGGGGTGCGGGCAGCAACACGCTCGCCGGTTCGCCGCGCGCCTCGGGCAAGATCCTGTCGCAGAACCCGGACGGATCGAGCGAATGCGGCCTGTGGTCGTGCACGCCGGGCACGCGCAAGGTCACCTTTGCCGCCGACGAATTCTGCCACTTCCTGTCGGGACGCGGCAGCTATGTCCATGACGACGGCGAAGAGATTCCGGTCGAGGCCGGCACGCTGGTATTCTTCCCCGCGGCTGGGCCGGCATCTCCATCATCGTCGAAACGCTGACCAAGGCCTTCATGTGCCGCTGAGCACTCTTTTCAAGGAAATCGATATGACAACGCCGATCATGAAATCCCCGCTCGCCATTACCGACCTCGTCGACTGGGGCGTCATCCCGATCATGATCGAGGGCGTGTCCCACACCTCGGGCAAGCTGCTGCACAAGGGGCCGGAAGGCCGCTCCGAATGCGGCCTGTGGGTCTGCACCCCAGGCAAATGGCACTGCCATGTCACCCGCGACGAGTTCTGCCACTTCCTCGAAGGGCGCTGCACCTATGTGCATGAATCCGGCGAGGTCATCGAGATCGAACCGGATACGGCTGCCTTCTTCCCGCAGGACTGGAAGGGCGTCTGCACCGTCCATGAGACGATCAAGAAGGTCTACATGATCCGCTGAGCGGATCCGAGAGGATGACCATGGATTTCTCCCCTGACCGGACGGCTTTCTTCATCAATCCGGACTACCGGCCGATGACTGGCGTCAACAAACCGGTGATCGATCCGGCGACGCTCGAAACCGTCGGCACGATCGCATCTGCCAGCGATGGCGAGATCGACGCCGCGCTCACCGCGGCGACCAGGGCGCAGGCCGCCTGGAAAAAGCTCGACGCCAAGAGCCGGGCCAAGCATCTGCATGCCGTCGCCAACGCCATCGAGGCGGCCGACTTCACCCGCTGTGCCGAGCTGATGGTGCGCGAGATGGGCAAGCCCTACCCCGAAGCCATCGGCGAGATCGCCAATTGCGCGCCGATCTTCCGCTACTATGCCGAGATGGCGCGCGACGATGCCGGCAAGATCGCCGGCACGACGCAGGCCGGTTCGTTCCAGTACGCCCGCTACGAACCCTACGGCGTCTCCGTCCACATCATGCCCTACAATTTTCCGATCCTGCTGATGTGCTGGACGGTCGCCGCATCACTCGCCGCCGGCAATGCCTGCATCATCAAGCCGGCCGAGGCGACGACGCTGTCGACGCTGGACTACATGACCGTGTTCCGCTCGCTGCCGGAAGGCCTGGTCTCCTGCCTGCCCGGCGCGGCCGCCACCGCACAGGCGTTGATCGCGTCCGAGCGCACCCATGCGGTTGCCTTCACCGGCTCGGTCACAGCAGGCAAGGCCGTGGCCGTGGCCTGCGCCGAACGCATGAAACCGTGCGTCATCGAGGCCGGCGGCAGCGATCCGCTGATCATCAGTGAGCACGCGCCGCTCGACATCGCGGCGGCCGGCAGCGTCACCGCCGCCTTCCACCTCACCGGCCAGGTCTGCACCTCGGCCGAGCGCTTCTTCGTCGTCGACGCCGTGCACGACCGCTTCGTCGCGCTTTTCGCCGAAAGGACACGCGCGTTGCGCATCGGCAATGGCATGGACAAGACCGAGATCGGCCCGCTGGTCAGCGAAGCGGCACGGGCCAAGGTCATGCGCCTGGTCGACGATGCGATCGCGCACGGCGCCAAGGTGGTGACTGGCGGACGCATCCCGCCGGCACACAACACCGGCTGGTTCTACGAACCGACGATCCTGACCGGGGTCACCCCAGACATGGCGATCGTGCGCGAAGAGTGCTTTGGGCCCGTCGCCGCCATCTGCCGGGTCAGGGATTTCGACGAGGCGATCCGGCTTGCCAATGACAGCCCGTTCGGGCTCGGCGCTTCGGTCTTCACATCAGATCTGGCCGAAGCCCACGAGGCGGCTGAACGGCTCGAGGCTGGCATGGTCTGGGTCAACAACCCGCTGATCGACAATGACGCCCTGCCCTTCGGCGGCTGGAAGGCGTCAGGCCTCGGCCGCGAACTCGGTCGCCAGGGGCTCGACGCCTTCCGCCGCTCCAAGATGGTGATCATCGACCACAAGCCGGCCATCCAGGACTGGTGGTACCCCTATCCCGACAGCTGGTTTCGCGAGACCGGCGGCCGCAAGCACGTCTGAGTGCCTCGCTATCTGTGATAGCCAGCCCGATCATGGCCAGGAAACGGCAATGCCGCCAGGCGAGACCGGCGGCATTTGTTGGCTACCGCCGTTTCGGCGACGGTTTCGCTACGGGGTCGGTTGCATCGCGGCAGCTGTCTGGTCGATTTTGCCGGCAAGGACGCCCTGGGCCCAGGCCGTGACCTCGGCGTCGACGGGTTTGTTGGCCATATCCGTCAGCGCCGCGTCGAGCGATGCATCATCGGTGCCAACCTCTGCCGCGGCAGCCGCCTCATTGGCGGCGGTGACTGCGGTCTGCTGGGCAGCGACCTCGGCCTGCAGAGCCGATATCTGCCCAGGCAAGGCCGCCTGCTGTTCGGGCGTCATGGCCGCAATCTGATCGGGCGTCAGCGACGTCAGCGCGCTCAACTGCGAATTCAGCGCATCCAGTTGAGCCTGAGCGGCGTCAGCCGCGGCCTGGGCGACCTTGGCTTTGGCGGACTGCGTCACGAAAGCCTGGATGGCAGCGAACTTCTTGCTCTTGGAGTTCATGTAAGCGTTGATGTTGCGCTGCAGCGAGTTCAGCCGGCCAAGCTTGGCGTGGATGTTCTTCTCCTTGGGCACGGACGAGACTTTTGTGGTCTTGTCGACCGTTGTCTCCGTTTCCGCCTTGGCTACCTGCCCATGGGCCGATGACGATTTGCCGTGCGAAGCGCCGCTTTTGCCGTTGCCGCCACCGTGGCCATTGCCGCCACCGTTCCCGCCAGCATTGCCACCGCCGTTGCCATTACCACCGCCATTGCCGTGCCCGTTGCCGCCGGCTTCGGCAAGCGCCGGAGAGGCCAGAAGGGCCAATGCGGCAAGCGCAGCGAACAGAGTTTTTCGGTTTGCCATGGTAATCTCCTCGAGGAATTGCCACCCATCGCCCGACCGCTAGGGGAGCGTCGTATGAGAAATCGCTAATTGTACAGGACAAACTTTAGATAAATGCCGTATCATTACGTGATCTGGCAAGTTGATATTCCATAACTATTTGATATGTTTTACAAATCGACGCTCTTGGACCACCGTGGTACTGAAGTCCCATGCTGGCCGGACGATGGTCCTACCTGCCGACCTGCGGCAGCCCCAACGGCAAGCGTTACGCCCGCAAGGGCAGAGGAGGGGAGATCGAGGAAGCATTTGGCTTCTCCCTGGCCCGCTGCTGGCCCGGGCTACAATTCAAGGCGGCGGCCGAGCGTGTTCACGCCGACAACAAGGCGCTCAGGCTTATGCGCGAGCGGATTACCTTGGACCGCCTGACATCCAAGCTGATAGAGGCGGCCCTTGACGAGGATGTCCTGGGTAACTGGGAGGCCTATGGGAGCGTTTCCGCGGCGTTGTGGAGGCAATTCCGCGGCGAGCCTGCATTGCCGAGCTCGAACTAATCATAGCCGATCTTGCCGCACTGCATGACGAAGTGGATAAGCTGCTGGAACTCCGTATGAAATCCACTAATCCGAGCGGCAATGACGCTCAAAGCGAGCGGCAGCAATCTAATTCAAACACCGACTCTATTGGATTGGAATCAAGAGGGATGATTTCTGCCGATTTTTCTGCCATCGCTTTCCTCCTCGATCCATCCACAATACAACAGGAAGTCTCTGCTCACACCCGCGCGGCGATATTCGCCACCCATCTAGTTCCGGAATCGCGATCAGAACGCATGAACAGCATCCATAGAAGCAATATAAATTGAAAATTGCGGCCAAACCCAGGATGGTTCGAAGCCGGCGGGCCCCTCACGGTCACAAGGCGAGAATTTTAAGAGACGTTCAAGAATGACCCAGCACGCAGAAAACGCTCGAATTCTCATGTACAGCCACGACACGTTCGGGCTCGGCCACTTGCAGCGCTGCCGGACTATCGCGCATTCGCTAGTCGAGGATTTCCGTGGGCTTCAGGTGCTTATCATTTCGGGTGCGACTATCGCTGGCGCCTTCGACTACCGCGCCCGTGTCGACTTCGTGAAGATCCCCAGCGTCATCAAGTTGCGCAACGGCGAATACACCTCGTTGGAAAAGGACATCGATCTGCATGAGACGCTAAGGATGCGTCAGTCTATCATCCGCCACACAGCCGAGACCTTCCGGCCGGATATCTTCATCGTCGACAAGGAACCGCTCGGCCTGCGCGGTGAGATTGAGGACACGCTGTCCTACCTCAAGACGCGGGGCACCACGCTGGTGCTTGGCCTGCGCGAGGTGATGGATGCACCGCATCTGCTCGAAGCAGAGTGGGCGCGCAGGGATGTGATGCGCAAGATAGGCCTGTTCTACGACAAGGTCTGGGCCTATGGCCCGCCGGATTTCTACGATCCGTTGACCGGCTTGGATGTGCCGCCCGCTGTCAGGGCAAAAATGAGATTCGTCGGTTTCCTGCAGCGGAGCCTGCAGCGGAACGAGTTGCCCGGCCACCGGCCAGAGGGCGACTATATCCTGGTTACCACCGGTGGCGGCGGCGACGGCGCCGAATTGATTCACGACGTCATCGATGCTTATCAGCAGGATCCGAAATTGCAGCACAAGGCGCTGATCGTGCTTGGGCCTTACATGCCGGCGCGCAAGCGCAACAAATTGCTGAAGAAGGAGGCCACGATCCCCTACATCAAGATTATCGAGTTCGACAACCGCATGGAAGACTTGATTGCCGGCGCCAAGGCGGTAGTGGCGATGGGCGGTTACAATACTTATTGCGAGATACTATCTTTCGACAAGCCGGCGCTCATCGTGCCGCGCATCGAACCCCGCCAGGAACAACTGATCCGCGCCCGGCGCGCGGCCGAACTGGGCCTCGTCGAAATGCTTTTGCCGGAGGAAGCCAAGGACTCCCAGCGGTTTGCCGATGCACTGGTGGCGCTGCCGAACCGGCCTCGTCCATCCCAGAGTAATCCGCATCTGACCCTGGAAGGTCTCCCTCACATTTCAGAAATCGTCGCGGAACTGCTCGACCGGCGGGCCCGTCCTCACCTTTCGGTCATTGAAGGCATGAACTGAGTTGCAACATCGCAAGATCGTCGTGGTTCTGAAGGGTTATCCGCGGCTGTCGGAAACCTTCATCGCGCAGGAACTGCTCGGACTGGAGCGTGCGGGGTTCGATCTGATACTCGTCGCGCTCAGGCGGCCGACCGACGCAAAACGCCACCCCGTGCATGTCGAGATCAAGGCGCCCGTCCATTATCTGCCGGAATATCTGCATGAAGAACCGCTGCGCGTAGTTCGCTCGCTTTTTGCTTGTTTGCTGCGGCCGGGCTTCTGGCGTGCACTGGGATCGCTGGCCCTCGATATCCCGCGCGACTTTACGCGCAATCGCGCGCGCCGTTTCGGGCAAGCGCTCGTGCTAGCGGCCGAATGGCCCGAAGACGCGGTATGGTTGCATGCGCATTTCGCGCACACGCCGGCATCGGTGACGCGCTATGCCAGCCAGCTTCTTGGTCTACCCTGGAGCTGCTCGGCCCATGCCAAAGACATCTGGACTTCGGCGGACTGGGATCTGGCCAGCAAGCTTTCCTCGGCGCGCTGGACGGTAACTTGCACGAAAACCGGCTTCGACCGTCTGAAGAAACTCGCCGACGACAACTCGTCCGTGCATTTGAGCTATCATGGGCTCGATCTTGATCGGTTCGGCATTTTCGGCGAGGCGCGAAAACAGCATGACGGCTCGGAGCCGGGCGGACCGGTCATCGTTCTGAGTGTCGGGCGCGCCGTCGAAAAGAAAGGCTACGATATCTTGCTGAAAGCCCTTGCCATCTTGCCTGGCGACTTGGCATGGCGTTTCGAGCATATCGGCAGCGGCGAGGAACTGGAACCGCTGAAGGCGCTGGCGCAAAAGCTCGGACTGGATGGTCGCATCTCTTGGAAAGGCGCGCTTGCACAGGAGGAGGTGCTTGAGCACTACCGCCGTGCCGATATCTTCGCCCTGGCCTGCAGGATCACTGCAAATGGCGACCGGGACGGTCTTCCGAATGTTCTGGTGGAGGCGGCCAGCCAGCGGCTTGCCTGCGTGTCGACCGATATTTCCGGCGTGCCGGAGCTTTTATCGCCGGATGAAACCGGGCTGCTGGTTCCGACGGAAAACCCAATTGCCCTGGCACAAGCGCTGGAGCGCCTGATCCGTGATCCCGTGCTGCGTGCCCGCCTCGGCGACACCGCAGAGGCGCGCGTGCGCGGCAATTTCGATCATTTGGCAAGCATTGGACATCTCAAGGAGCTGTTCGAACGGGAGTGGCGGGCCGCCGAATGAAGCGGCTGCGCGCTTTCTTCTATGTCCAGCACCTGCTCGGCATCGGCCATCTCGCGCGCTCCAGCCGCGTCGCGACGGCTCTGGTCGATGACGGGTTTGACGTAACCGTCGTCACTGGCGGAGCGCCGGTCGCGGGGTTTCCGGGATTGGGGGCAATATCTGTAACCCTGCCACCTGTCACCTCCGGTGATGAAGGATTTTCGGGACTTGTCGAGTTGCAGGGCAAGCCCATCGACGATGATTTCAAGAAACGACGTTCAGAGATGCTGCTGCAGGCATTCCGGGATTGCAGGCCTGATATCGTCATTGTCGAGGCGTTTCCATTTGGACGCCGGCAGATGCGTTTCGAACTCTTGCCGCTGATCGAGGCCGTCGACGCGGCGTCGCCCAGACCGCTGCTGGTGACGTCCGTCCGTGATATCCTTCAGGAGCGCGTCAAGCCGGGCCGAAACGAGGAGACGGTCGATCTCGTTAACAGGCATTTTGACCTTGTCATGGTCCACGGCGATCCAGCTTTCGCAACCATCGACAAGACATTTCCACTGGCGGGGGCGATCAGGGCCGAGGTTGCGTACACGGGACTCGTTGCCGCGCCACCAGCGCCCGCGGCATCCGAGCGTTTCGACGTTGTGGTGTCGGTTGGCGGCGGGGCCGCCGGAAAGAGCCTTGTCCGGTCCACCATCGCATCTGCGTGGAATGCCGACAACGCCTGGAAATGGTGTCTGATCACCGGCCCAAACTTGCCGAAGGGCGAGTTTGACGCGATTTCACGCGATGCCACGCCGGGCCTGTCCATCTTCCGGTTTCGCGAGGATTTCGCCAGCTTGCTTACCGGAGCCCGCCTGTCGGTCTCGCAGGCGGGTTACAACACGGTCTGCGATGTCCTGCGCGCGGGTTGCCGCTCCCTGCTCGTCCCCTTTGCAGCCGGCGGGGAAACAGAACAAACGGTTCGCGCCCTGATGCTCGAGGAACTGGGTTTGGCGACGGTTCTGAGGGAAAACGACCTGACGCCTGGAGGTCTAGCACAAGCGATCGAACAGGCGCTTGCGGGACCGACGCCAGCCGCGCATCGTCTCGATCTGGATGGCGCGCGTCGCTCGGCGCAAGTCCTGCGCGAGCGGTATCGAACCTGGTCCTCAAAATCCTAGCGCAGGTCGCATCTCGGTTGGATTCGCGCAATGCGTCAAACAGTTCCAATCAGCATGAAGCGCGTATATTTTTTTGTCGGCAGTTCGCCGGAAAACCTGATCTCCCGTAGTGCCGCCATTGCTTCGAAGGCTGCCAGTGAAACCACGCAATTGATGTGCGTAGGCTCGCTGAAATAATCGTTCGATTGCAGCAGAACATTCGCGCCCCGTGGAACCAGAGCAAGCCAGGCGCGCAGGTCGGCTATGTGTTCGCAGCTCGTATTGATCACCAGGTCGGGCCGCCCGGCCGCATAGTCGAGTGCGTACATATCTTCCGTCAGCGCCTGGAAGCGGTCGCCGGCTTCCCGGTTGAGGGTCCGGGCGACCGGCCCGACTTCCGGATCGACATCGATGCTGTCGATCGCCGCAATGTCGAAACGGGCGTCGTTGAAAAGCATTGCCGGCAATACGCCGTACCATCCACCCAACACCCATATACGCCCGAACCGGCCGCCGCAGCTTTCAAACAGCTCGTCGAGCGCCCACATCTTGCAAGCGACCTGCTTGTGGTTGAAAGCGTTGGCGATATCGGCCGTCGGATGCTTGGCGATGACGCGCGCGAGCCCGGCGACGAGAGGGTGGTCGATATAGGCGGCAATTCCCCGGGCGAGGTCCAAGGCTTGTTCGTGCCCGCCGGCATTGCGTGCTTGTGTGACATCCATCATATTCCTCTTCTATGTTGGGATTTCGGGCCACACAACGCAATATTGCCTCACGCGAGCCTGTTCGGCTTGCGGATGAGACGATGCCGCCAGCCGTTTCGCCGTTGCACGGTGGCGAAGGGGGCCAATTGCGTCTGTCCCGGCCAGCGGCGTCCATCCGCGAAGATATTGCCGATACATCGTTTGCCAGCAGGTGCTTTCACCGCCTGCATCCTCCAAACTGACAGTCGCATATGGAACCCAGCCTAGCCCGCTATATCTGGACGCACACCCGGAAGCAGCAGATCTGGATATTGATGATCGTCCTGCTTTCGATGATCCCATATTTCATGTCCTTCGACCTGCCGAAGCTGATCGTCAACGGCCCGATCCAGGGCAAGGGGTTCGAGCAACCCGGCGCGACCCTGCCCTTCATGAGATTGCACTATAACCTGCCGTTCATTGGCGAGGTCCAGTTCTTCTCCGGTTTTCAACTTGACCGCAAGGAGACGCTGCTTGCCCTGAGCTTCGTGTTCCTGCTGCTGGTCGTCATCAACGGCCTGTTCAAACTCTACATCAACACCTACAAGGGCCGCCTCGGCGAACGCATGCTGCGGCGTATCCGCTTCGATCTGATCGATCGTGTGCTGCGTTTTCCGCCGATTTACTTCAAGCGGGTGAAATCCGCCGAAGTGGCGACCATGGTGAAGGACGAGGTGGAGCCGCTGGGCGGCTTCATCGGCGATGCATTTCTGCAGCCGGTGCTGCTCGGCGGCCAGGCGCTGACAGCTATGCTGTTCATCATGGTCCAGAACGTCTGGCTCGGAATGATAGCGGTCGTGATCGTGGTGATCCAGATCGTGCTCATCCCGCGAATGCGGCGGCGGCTGCTCGTGCTCGGGCGCCAACGGCAATTGACGGCGCGCGCGCTTTCGGGCCGGGTTGGCGAAATCGTCGACGGCATCGGCGCGGTTCACGTCCACGACACGTCAAACTACGAGCGCGCCGACATAGCTGCCCGGCTCGGGCTCATCTTCAAGATCCGCTTCGATCTTTACCAATGGAAATTCATGGTAAAGTTCCTCAATAATTTTCTCGCGCAGCTCACACCCTTTCTGTTCTACATGATCGGCGGGTATCTCGTCATCGGGGGCCGGCTGGACGTCGGCCAGCTCGTGGCCGTGATCGGCGCCTACAAGGACCTGCCCGGACCGATGAAGGAACTGATCGACTGGGATCAGGATCGGCAGGATGTCCAGGTCAAATATCAGCAGGTCGTTGAACAGTTCACCGTCGAGGATATCATTGCGCCGGGGATTGCGGCACTGACGATCAACGATCCCGGTCCGATGACAAACCCGCTGTCGGCGGTCGGTCTGTCCATCGCAGACGATGGCGGTGCAATGCTCCTCAACCGTATCTCCATGCAGGTCAAGCCGACTGAGACGGTGGCGCTGGTCAGCACCCCAACAGGTGGAGCGGAGGCGCTAGCAGAAGCCTTCGCGCGGCTGAACTGGCCGGAAAGCGGAAAGGTCGCTTCGGGCGCCGATGACCTGCTTGAACTCCCCGAAGCAGTGACCGGCCGGCGCATGTCCTACGCCTCGTCGGATGTTTTCCTCTTCCACGCAAGCCTGCGCGATAACTTGCTCTACGGGTTGAAGCATGCACCGCTGACACCGGTGACTTATGACGGCGCCGCGGCAGAGCAGCAGCGCTGGAACATCGACGAGGCGCGCCGGTCGGGCAATCCGGATTTCGATATCCACAGCGACTGGATCGACTATGCTTCCGCCGGTGCTACCGGCCCGCACGACCTCTTTGAAGCGGTGCGCCGGGTGCTCGACGCGGTTCTTCTGTCGCGCGACATTCTGGATCTTGGCTTGCGCTCTTCGGCCGACCTCACGCGTCACACGAAGCTTGCCGGGCGGATCGTCGAACTGCGTGCAGCGCTGCGAACCCGGCTGGAACAGGAAGGGCTGCGCGAACTGGTGGTTCCTTTCGAGCCGGGCGCTTACAACACGGAAGCGACGATCGGTCAGAACCTGCTTTTCGGTGCTGCCGCCGGCCCCGAACTGGCCGACAAGGCTCTGGCGGCCAATCCCTTTTTTGCTTCCGTGCTGAAGCAAGCCGGCCTTGACCGCACGCTCTACGAAATGGGCATGGAGATCGCCGAACAGGCGATCGAGCTGTTTGCCGACCTGCCGCCCGATCACCAGTTCTTCCAGCAGCTCGCCTTCATGAGCGCCGAGGAGATCCCCGCCTACGAGACCTTGCTGCAGCGGCTCAAGAACCGTCCCTTCGAGGCGGTTTCGGAGGCCGACCGCGCCATGATCATCACCTTGAGCTTTGCCTATATCGAGCCCCGGCACCGCTTCGGCCTGCTGACCGACGAGTTGATGAGCAAGATCGTCGCCGCACGCAACCAGTTCTATGAAAAGCTGCCGCCCGAGCTGCAAAACGCGATCGAACGGTATGATCCTGCCAAATACATCGCCGCGGCCACCGTCATGGACAATGTCCTGTTCGGGCGTGTTGGCAACAACCATCCCGACGCGCCGGACCGCATACGCTCCATCGTCTATGAAATTCTTGACGAACTGGGGCTTTATGCCGAGCTTCTGGATGTCGGCCTGGACTTCAACGTCGGCGCCAGCGGCAGGCGGCTCACCGGTGGACAGCGACAGAAGCTCGATGTTGCCCGGGCCCTGCTCAAGCGTCCCGATTTTCTCATTCTCAACCGGCCGCTGTCGGCGCTCGACCAGCGCATTCAGGACAAGGTGCTGCGAAACGTGCTCGAGGAAGCCAGACGCGACGGCCATTCGCCGGCGATTGTGTGGGTCGTGACGAGTCCGGCAATGGCGATGATGTTCGATCGCGTTATCGTCTTTGACTCGGGTCAACTGGTGGAAGACGGTACACACGAGACACTTTTGGCAGAGAACGGTATCTTCAAGGAACTTCTGTCATAGTCTGGCAGACGCGAATTTAGGAAGGTTTGCGACAATGCTGCTCAAGGATGAAGTTGGAATGCTGCAACGCGTTCCCTTGTTCTCTGGCATCGAGCCGGCAAAGCTCAAGCTGCTTGCGTTCACATCCGATCGCGTGAACTACAGCGCCGGCCAGATTCTTTTCCGGCAGGGCGACGAGGCAGACGCCGCCTATGTCATCCTTTCAGGCAGGGCGGATATTTTGGTCGATTCCGACAGCGGGCAGATAAAAGTTGCCGAACTGCTGCCAAATTCGATCGTCGGCGAGATCGCCATATTGTGCAACAGCTCCCGCACTGCCACCGTCAGAGCGGCAAGCGATCTGGAGGTCTTGAGAATCCGCAAGGATCATTTCCTAAGGCTTATGAAGGAGTTCCCGGAAATGACCATCGAGATATTGCGGGTTCTTGCCGATCGGCTAAGCCATACGACCGCGGATCTGATCGACGCACGAACCGCCTAGAGCTACGATGGGCGAAAAGTAGCATGGACGACGGTTTTTTCCTGGTCAGATTTTGGGGCGTGCGCGGCAGCATCGCGGTATCCGGGCCAGAATTCGCTCGCTATGGCGGCAACACAACCTGCATCGAGATGCGATGCGGCAAGCATACGCTTCTGTTCGACGCGGGTTCTGGCCTGCGGCCTGCCGGCAGGGCGCTTCAGGCGTCGGATGTGACCGATTTCGACCTGCTTTTCACCCATTGTCATTACGATCACATCATCGGGCTGCCGGCTTTTGCGCCGATCTTTGACCCAAGCGTCAAGTTTACGCTTTGGTCCGGGCATCTTGCAGGACGCATGACGACCCGGCAGATGATCGATGAGTTCATACGGCCGCCCTGGTTTCCGGTGAAAATGGACGTCTGCAAGGCAAAGCTCGACTGCCGCGATTTCGTGTCCGGAGACGTGCTTCGGCCGCGCGAGGGGGTGGTGGTTCGGACCGGAAGTCTCACCCATCCGGGTGGTTGCATAGGCTATCGGGTCGAATGGGGCGGCCGCGTCGTGGCGGTGATCACCGACACCGAGCACGAGCCGGACAAACTCGATCAGTCGGTGCTCGGCCTGATCGAAGATGCCGACCTCGTCATCTACGATTGCACCTACACCGAGAAGGAAATGGAACGGCGCCGCGGTAATGGCCACTCGACATGGCAACAGGGCGTCAAGCTCTGTGAGGCGGCCGGTGCGCGGGGGCTCGCGCTGTTTCACCACGATCCGACACGCACCGACGAGCAACTGGACGAGATGGAGAAACTGGCCAAGGACAGGTTTGCCGGCGCTTTTGCCGCGTGGGATGGCCAGACGCTCAAATTTCCGGTCTCATTGCACAAAAAGCGCTGAGCTATTTTTCCATTCCCCCGGGAAAGCGCTACGTGTGTCCTGGAATTGCTCTAGCGGCGCTGCGCACGATCAATGAATGTCCTGATCGGAAGCCATGCGCAGGCTTCAGTCTGTGCGGTGACTGTGAACAGCCGTTCGAGGAAAAGCCAGGCCGATTCATCGTGTAGGAGATGGTGGGTGAGCAGGCCGACCGGCTCGCCCCCGTCGAATGCGTGCTGCAATTGCGCAATGATAGCCTGAACCAACAGGCCATGATCGTGGCAACCGCGGCTGCTACGCCAATCCATGATGTCGACATTGCTGTTGATGACGGCCAATGGAGCCGGCTTCGGCGGACCATAGACGGACAATGCCGCAAATCCTATCGACCCAAGGTCGGATACAACGCCGGCGTCGATCCTGTTCCAGGGCGGCACCAGCATCGGAACGGCACGTGCGCCGTGCAGGCCGGTAACGTGCGACAGCCCGCGAGCCAGATCATCGAGCACCGCCTCGCGTGGCCGATGCGCGCCGAGCTCCTGCCTTTTCTGGTCCGCGGGCGCATGATTTCGGTGCGCCCAGCCATGGACAGCGACCGTGGCCTGCGGGGCCTCGTCAAGCCGTGCGACAAGCTTCCCGTCGGTACGGGCCGGAATGACGGCCAGAGTGACCGGCACCGCGAATTCACCGGTGAGGTCGAGCAGCCGATCAAGTGCCTGCGTCGGATCCACGGCGTCATCGTCACGCAGCCAGAACTCTGCCTTGCGGCCCGCCCGTTGGCGGCGCGCCAGTTCTTCCACCAAGGGCTGCCAGATGAGATCGGATGTCATGAGACTCGAATCTTCGCAAAAAGTGTGGCCAGACGCGCAGCTGCGCCACCGAGGGAACGTTCGTCGAGGACGAAACGTCTGGCTTCCACGGCCATGATGGTTCTTTCGTCGTTACGGGCCAGAAGCCTTTCAATGGCGGAAGCAAACGCCGCCACATCGCCCGGCGGGGTGAGAAACCCGGTCTGGCCATCGCGCACGACCTCCGGCACGCCGGCGATGCCCTGAGCCACCACCGGAAGGCCGGCGGCCTGTGCTTCAAGATAGGCAACGCCATAGGCCTCGCCGTAGCCCGGCCAGACGTAAATTCCGCCAGTGTAGAGGATGTCCGGCACGGCGGCTGGTTCAATCGCGCCGAGCCATTCGATACGGTGGGCGGGCAAGCCGGCGAATTGCGCTTCGACCTCGTCATGGGCAGGCCCGTCGCCGACGACCGACATGGTCCAGGGCAGATGGCAGATCGAACCGAGCGCTTGCGCCAGCATGCGATAGCTTTCGACTTTGTCGCCCGGGCGCATCATGGCGACGGTAACGAGGCGCGTCGGACAACCTCGTGCCGGCATTTCCTTGAATGCCGATGTGTCGATGAAGGGCGAAAGCATACCGAAAGCTGCGTCGGGAGCAGCGTCCGTCAGTCCCTGGCGATCCCTTTGCGTGAAGCAGATGTTCAGCGCTGCCTCTTCGATGGCTCGCACCACCAACGCTTGGCTATCGGCCCACAGGCCGGCATTGCGCCGCCTGGAATAGGAGGCTTCCGCTGTCACATAGGGAACAGCAAAGGCCGACGCCAGCTCCGGCCCGATCAAGTCGGGCGCCTTGTAATAGGGATGGTAGGTGAACCAGAGATCGGGTTTGCCGTCACGATCCCAAAGCTTGGCAAGCCGCGCGGCTTCCTCTGCGGCCTCGATCTTTAGTGCCGCGAAACTTTTCGACTCCGGCTGGCGTAGATAGAAGCGCAACTCAGATGCCAGCTCGACGCTATGCCCTCCGTGCTCCAGCGCTTTCACAAGCATCCGTGCCATCTGGCGGTCGCCGGAGACAACGGGATGATTGGGTGACTTCAGCGGCGCGTAGAAGGCAATTCGCATCGCGCGACCTATCATCGGAAAGCCTGCGCAAGTCAATTTCGAAGCGCGATCGACTTCACCTTCAAGCCGTGGAATGTGCTATCTGATGGTCATGGAAACAGCTACCGCGCCCGACCCGTTTGTCGCTTCTTTGCCGGTCTTCGCAAAGTTCGAAAGCGTTGCCGACATCGATAACTATCGGCCCCTCCCCGATGGCTGGGCTCTGGCCACCGCCGACATCGTCGGCTCGACCAAGGCGATCGAGGCAGGGCGCTATAAAACCGTCAACATGGCCGGCGCCAGCGTTATTTCGGCTCTGCTCAACGCGCTGGGTCGGCAAGATTTTCCCTTTGTCTTCGGCGGCGACGGCGCGCTCGTGGCGTTTCCCGGCTCGGCGCTGGAGATCGCCCGCAACGCGCTGGCGGCCGTCCAAAGATGGGTGGCGGACGAACTGGACCTGACCTTGCGTGCCGCGATCGTGCCGATAAAGGACATAAGAGCGCATGGCCTCGACGTTCGCGTGGCGAGGTTCCGGGCTTCCGAAGCGGCGTTCTATGCCATGTTCGCCGGCGGTGGCGGCAGTTGGGCGGAAGCTGAGATGAAAGCGGGGCGCTACCGCATCGATCCTGCGCCGGCCGGCGCGCGGCCGGATCTGACCGGCCTTTCCTGCCGTTGGAACCCGATCGAGGCCCGGCATGGCGAAATCGTCTCGATCATAGCCATACCGGGGGCGTCGCGCGACTTGCGCGGGTTTCAGTTTCTGGCTTCCGACATCATCGCCCTCGCCGGCAGGCAGGAGCGCGATGGCCACCCGGTGCCGGTGGACGGGCCGGACTACAGTTTTCTGCCCGCCGGCCTCGATGTCGAGGCGCGGGCGTTGGCCCCGGCAGGATGGCGGTGGCGGTCGAAGCTGTGGATCGTGTTCCTGATGACGCTTACGGCTGTAACCGATCGATTTGGATGGACGATTGGCCGTTTCGATCCGAAGGTCTACAAACGCGAGGTGGCCAGCAATTCGGATTTCCGAAAGTTCGACGACGGCTTGAAGATGACCATCGACGTTGACGCGGATGTG
The DNA here is from genome assembly GCF_003997495.1 of Mesorhizobium sp. M7A.F.Ca.US.008.03.1.1. Taxonomy (GTDB): domain Bacteria; phylum Pseudomonadota; class Alphaproteobacteria; order Rhizobiales; family Rhizobiaceae; genus Mesorhizobium. The sequence continues at coordinate 16,246 of NZ_RZRU01000016.1, forward strand.
CTGCATCGGATCGAAGACCGGCTGAAGCAGGCGGAAGCGGCGTCCATCTGCAAGTATGGCCTCCACCGCCAGAAGTCGGCCTTGATGACATGCCTCGTCATCTCGCCGCTACAGCGTGATCACGTTCATTTCATCGATGGCGCCGCCGGCGGCTATGCGATGGCTGCGGCAAGCCTGAAGGCGAAGGCGCCGGTCTGATGACGGCTTGCGGGAAGAAATTTTCCGCAATATGCGCTTGCCCATGGTTCTTGGCACCCGGTGAGCCTCGGCATGGGAGCGGATGGCCTGTCCGAATTCACGGGTAGATTTTTAGACGCCTCACGATCGACATATGACCGTCTTCTGAACCGGATTTCGACGCGCGCCGCGCAAGTCGGCGTGATCGGACCGAGCTATGTCGGGTTGCCGCTGTCGGTCGCGATCGCACGCGCCGGCTTCCCGGTTTCCGGCTTCGACATCGAAGCCCGGAAGGTCGAGAGGCTGAACAACGGCCAATCCTACTTGAGGCAGCGACGTCGACAGCCTTGCCGGCCGGGCAGTTCCGCACCAGCGCGGATCTGCCGAACTAGCCGTCTGCGATGCCATCATAATCTGCGTTCCGACACCGCTAAGGAAACACCGGGAGCCGGAGAGGATCCCCGAAGGATTCGATGCTGTCGTCGTGGCCTACCACGACGTGATCGACTATCAGGCGATCGCTTATCACGCTCCTCTGATCGTAGACACACGCAATGTTTTTGGCCGCCTCGGGCTGGCCCCGAGATACGGTGGTGAAGGCCTGACGGTAACTGAGACGGCGAATTCTTTGCCCGATGTCAGGATCGGGATTGCACTCCGCCGGCAGCCTCGCCACATGATGCTGCAGGTGATAGATGCAGTTTACGCCTGCTTCATTCCTGCAAGGACAGTCATTCGGGAAATTCTTCGCCGGCTTTTGTCGCCGAAGCCGGCTTCACTGACTTCGATTGTGTGGCGGATCAAAGGAGATGGCTCGTCTTCGACGGGTTCGAGATAGCATGAGCACAGCGCAAGCAGAAATTTCCACCACTCTCATGGATAAGGTTGCCGACTGGCTGACGCAATCGGCGCTGGCGGGCAACGACCTGGAAACATTGGTAAAGGGCTTTTGTGAACGGCTGGCTGCCGCCGGCCTGCCACTGAAGCGGGTGCATTTGAGCTTTTCGATGCTTCATCCGCTTTATGACGCGCTTGGCTTTACCTGGCTTCGCGGCCAGGGCCTGGAAGTGGAAGGCTTCCGCAGTGAGAACGGCGTTCATTCCGACAGGTTCCTGACCAGCCCATACTACCATCTGCTCAGCAACAAGCTCGACCACCTGCGGCGCCGGCTCGACCTGTCGGTGCGGTCGGAGTTTCCTGTTTTCGATGACCTCGGGCGTATGGGCGTCACCGATTACATGGCTTTCGTGCATCCCTTCAACGGCGATACCAGTCAGGGCATGATGGGGTCCTGGTCGACCGACAGTGCTTCAGGCTTCAGCGACAGCATGATTTCGGCGTTATTGCGAATCCAGAACTATCTCGCTATCGCAACCAAGATGGCAGTGCTCACCAAGCTCGCCGACAACATGATGACCACCTATCTTGGCGGCGACGCAGGCAGGCGCGTGCTGGACGGCCAGATCAAGCGCGGCGAGGGTGACACAATCCGGGCCGCACTGGTCATGGGCGATATGCGCGGATCGACAAGGCTTGCCGAAACCTCCGGTCGCGAAATCTACATCGATACGCTGAACCAGTTTTTCGATGCCATTGCCGCACCTTTCAATCGCAAAGGCGGGCAGATCATGAGTTTCCTGGGGGATGGCTTCATTGCCGTCTACCCCTGCGAAAGGCACCGCTCGCAGTCCGAGATCGCCTGCCAAGCTGCTCTTGCGGCAGCGCACAAGGCCAGCGCGCGCATGATGGAACTCAATTTGCGCAGAAAGGAGCAGGGGTTGGGCGACATAAAATTTGGTATCGGCCTGCATGTCGGCAATGTGATGTTCGGCAATGTCGGGCTTACCGACCGGCTCACATTCTCTGTCTTCGGCTCGGCTGTAAACGAGGTCCAGCGTCTCCAGACCCTGACCAAGAAGTATCCGCACAGCGTTCTCGCCAGCAAGGACTTCGCCAGCTATTGCGGCGCCAACAGCTGGCTGACGCTCGGCACGGAGGAACTGGCGGGCAGCAAGCAGAAGCTGACGGTGCTTTCACCCGATCTGTCGGGTGCTCTCGCGCTCGATGAAGACGCTGCACCGATTCACGACCGGATATCGGATGCCGAGCAGGTCATGTTGCTTCATCGCGATGCCGCGCGGCTGTCGGCGGGCGACCGGAGGAAGCTCCAATAACCGCCACGATTATCCGAACGCCTTGGTAAGTCCGGTCGGCGGTTCCGCCGGGGAATTCGTTTAGAATCCAAGTTGCTCTAGGCTGGCAATGCGCTAGTCTCGCTTTTTGGGTCTGCCGCCCGGCAGACTGCCAGAGTGGGGCTGGTGTGAGAATGAATTCGGGCGTTGATCTGCTGCGAATCGAGGATCTTGGCATCTCTTTTGCCATTGTCGGGGGACCGTTGCATGCCGTCAGGCGTGCAAATCTTCGCGTCCTGCCCGGCAAGGTTACCGCGCTTGTGGGCGAGTCCGGTTCGGGGAAATCGGTTCTCAGCCAAGCAGTGATGGGCATTTTGCCGAGGACAGCCCATGTCCGCGGCCGTATCCTGTTTTCCGATCCTGAAAAGCCCGGCACGACGCAGGATATCCTGCAGATGCCGCGTGACGGGCCCGAAATCCGGGCGTTGAGAGGCAGCCGCATCGGCAAGATCTTTCAGGAGCCGATGACATCGCTGTCGCCGCTGCACACGATCGGCAACCAGGTCAGCGAATCCCTGCAGATTCACATGCCCATGGCTCGGGCGGAGCGCAAGGCGCGGACCGAGGAAATGCTCGGCCTTGTCGGCTTTCCCAATCCCAAGCGCGCCTATGACATGTATCCATTTGAACTTTCGGGAGGATTGCGCCAACGCGCCATGATCGCCATGGCGCTTATCTGCCGGCCCGCGCTGTTGATCGCCGACGAGCCGACGACGGCGTTGGACGTGACCATCCAGGCGCAAATCCTGCAATTGCTGCGCGGGCTTCAGACCAAGCTGAACATGGCGATGCTGCTGATCACGCACGACCTCGGCGTTGTCGCCAATGTCGCCGACGAGGTGGTGGTCATGTACCATGGCGAGATCATGGAAGCGGGACCTGTGGAGGCGATATTCCGCCGGCCAGGGCACCCTTACCTGAAGGGTCTGATGGCAGCCGTTCCGCATTTCGACCTGAAGCCTGGCGAAAGGCTGAAGGCGCTCCGCGAGGTGCCGGTGAATGTCGAGAACCTGCTCGGCAAGCAGACGGCGCCGGCATCGAAGGGGTCGGACGACGTCCTGCTGTCGGTCAGGGATCTGAAAAAGGTCTACACCACCCGCAAGTCCGGATGGTTCGGCGGGAGCCATCAAACCTCTGTTCGCGCCGTGGACGGGGTGAGCTTCGACATCAGGCGGGGTGAGTGCCTGGGTCTGGTCGGGGAAAGCGGCTGCGGCAAAACCACCGTCAGCAAGATCCTCATGCGGGCCGTCACCCCTAGCGGCGGCTCCGTGGTCTTCAACGGCCGGGAAGGCCCGATCAACGTCCTGGCAGCCGAGGGAGAAGCCCTGCGGTTGCTGCGCGCGAAAATCCAGATGGTCTTCCAGGATCCGGTATCGTCGCTCTCACCTCGCATGACCGTGGAGAACATCTTGAGCGAGCCGCTGGAAATCCATCAGCGTGGCAATGCCGCGTCCCGGCTCGCCACGGTCAAGAGTCTGATGCAGGCAATCGGGCTCGATCCGCGCTTCATCAAGCGTTATCCGCACAGTTTCTCCGGCGGGCAGCGTCAGCGTATCGGCATCGCGCGCGCGTTGGCGCTGGGGCCTGAACTCCTAATCTGCGACGAGCCGGTTTCGGCGCTCGATGTCTCTGTCCAGGCGCAGATCTTGAACCTTCTGAAGGACCTGCAAAAGGAACTGGGCCTGACCTACCTGTTCATATCCCACAATTTGGCAGTGGTGGACTACATGGCGGATCGCATCGCGGTGATGTGCGGCGGGCGTATCGTCGAGCTTGCGCCGCGCGAAATTCTGCTCAGGAAACCGATCCACCCCTACACGCGCTCACTGCTCGCCGCGGTACCCTTCCCCGATCTCGACCGGCCGATGGATTTCAAGACGCTGAAGCTTGGCGGCGCTTCCGACACCAGCGCATGGGGACCGCAATTCCGCGAAGAAGGCGACGAGGATATGCTGTCGCCGCTCGATCTTGGCGGCGGGCACCTCGTGCTGGCCCGACGTTCGGCCGATGTTAGCGAGTTACGTCATTGATCAGCCGTCGCACCGTCCTTGGTCTGATGGCTTCGGCACTCCTGCCGGGCACGTCGCGCGCTGGCGATCTGGAGCCGGAATTTCTTCGGCCGCAGCTGACGGCCAGGGCGCTGCCGGCACTCGCCGAGCGTCTGCCCAAGATCCCGCGCGCCTTGAATCTCGCCACGATGGGCCGGCAGCCGGGCCAGTATGGCGGCACCCTGCGTACGATCATCGGCAGCCAGAAAGATATCCGGATGATGACGATTTACGGATATTCTCGCCTGGTCGGCTACGACGAAAAGCTTAGCTTGCAGGCCGACATTCTCGAAAGTTTCGACGTCGCGGATGATCGCATCTTCACGTTCAAGATACGGGAAGGACACAAATGGTCCGACGGCAGCCTGCTGACGCCGGAGGATTTTCGCTATTGTTGGGAAGATGTCTGGCTGAACGATGAGCTTTCGCAAGGCGGGCTCGCTCCGGCCCTGATGGCGGACGGCAAGCCGCCACGCTTCGAGATTATCGATCCGTTGACGGTGCGCTACAGTTGGGATGCGCCCAATCCCGACTTCCTGCCCAAGCTCGCTGCCGCTGCGCCGCTATCGCTCGTTCTGCCGGCCGCCTATCTCAAGCAGTTCCACAAGAAATACCAGGATCCATTCCGGCTCGCCGGCCTGATGAAGGAGAACCGGGCGCAGAAATGGACGCTCCTGCATATCCGCATGTCGCGGCAGTATCGCCCGGAGAACCCGGATCTGCCGACGCTCGATCCCTGGCAGAACCGGACAAAGCCGCCGGCCGAGCAGTTCATCTTCGAGCGCAACCCGTTCTTTCATCGAACAGACGAGAATGGCCGGCAACTGCCCTATGTCGACCGGATCATCATGAATGTCAGCTCGTCGGCGATCATCTCCGCCAAGACCGGTGCGGGCGAGAGCGATCTGCAATGCATGGGAATTGACTTCAGCGATTACTCCTTCCTGAAGGACGCGGAGAAGCGCTACCCGGTGAAGATGCATTTGTGGAAACGCACACAGGGTTCGCGGCTGGCGTTGCTGCCCAATCTGAATTGTGCCGACCCGGTGTGGCGTGGCCTTTTGCGTGACGTGCGCGTGCGCCGCGCCCTTTCGCTCGCTGTGGACAGGCGCGAGATCAATATGGCCGTGTTCTACGGATTGGCGCAGGAAAGTGCCGATACGGTCTTGCCGGAGAGCCCGCTCTACCGGCCGGAATTCGCGAAAGCTTGGGTCGCCCATGATCCCGACCAGGCCAATGCCCTGCTCGACCAAGCCGGGCTTCAGGCGCGTGGCGATGACGGCCTGCGGATGCTTCCCGATGGACGCCCGGCACAGATCATCGTGGAAACGGCCGGCGAAAGCACGCTGGAAACCGACGCGCTCGAACTCATCACCGATCACTGGCGCCAGATCGGCATCGCCCTGTTCATCCGGACTTCGCAGCGCGACATCTTCCGTAGCCGCGCGCTTGGCGGCCAGATCATGATGTCGATGTGGTCGGGCATCGACAATGGCGTGCCGACCGCCGACATGAACCCGTACCAGCTGGCTCCCACCATCGATGACCAACTGCAATGGCCGCTCTGGGGCGCTCACTATCTGTCCCATGGCAAGATGGGTGAGGCGCCCGATCTTCCTGAAGTGGTCGAGTTGATGGCTTTGCTCAAACGCTGGAACGGATCGACCGAAACCACGGAGCGCGCCGAAATCTGGAATTCGATGCTGTCGATCTACACCGACCAGGTGTTTTCAATCGGCACGGTGAACGGAACGCATCAGCCGATTCTGGTGTCCTCACGGCTGCGCAATCTGCCTGACAAGGCGCTCTTCGGCTACGATCCGACTGCCTATTTCGGTGTCTACATGCCGGATACATTCTGGCTTGGAGAGTCCTGAGCGTGCTTCGATATATTGTCTGGCGCATTACTGTGATGGTTCCAACGCTGCTGGTGATATCAGCGCTGGTGTTCACGATCATCGAACTTCCCCCCGGCGACTATTTCGACAGCTATGTCGCTGAGCTTCGGGCACAGGGCGAAGGGGTGGATTCCGATCGCATCGAGATGATGCGCAAGGAATATGGTTTCGACAAGCCGCCGATCATTCGCTACTTCTATTGGGTCGGCGGGATGCTGCACGGCGATTTCGGCTATTCCTTCGAGTATGAGTTGCCGGTTCGCGACGTCGTCGGGGACCGAATGTGGCTGACTGTGCTGGTTTCCTTCGTCACGATCATCTTCACTTGGCTCATCGCCTTTCCGATCGGCATGTACTCCGCGACGCATCAATACAGTTGGGGCGATTACGGCCTGACCTTTTTTGGCCTCCTAGGCCTTGCCATTCCGAACTTCATGCTGGCGCTGATCCTGATGTATTTCGCCAACATCTGGTTCGGCACGTCCATCGGCCATCTCATGGACCCGCAATATCTCAGCGAGCCGATGAGCTGGGCCAAGGCGAAGTCGATACTCTCCCATCTCTGGATCCCGGTCTTGATCATCGGCACCGGCGGCACGGCAAGCATGATCCGGCGGCTGCGGGCCAATCTGCTCGATGAGCTACACAAGCAATATGTGGTGACCGCGCGCGCCAAAGGTCTTCATCCGTTCAGGGCGCTGGTCAAATATCCGCTGCGCATGGCGCTCAATTTCTTCATTTCCGACATCGGCTCCATCCTGCCGGCCATCATCTCCGGCGCCGAAATCACCGCGATCGTGCTGTCTTTGGAAACGACCGGGCCGATGCTGATCAAGGCGTTGCAAAGCCAGGACATGTATCTGGCGGGGTCGTTCCTGATGTTCCTCGCCTTCCTGACGGTTATCGGTGTCCTGATTTCCGACCTGGCGCTGGCGCTGCTGGATCCACGAATTCGTTTGCAGGGCGGCAGCACCAAATGAAGACGGATTCGCCGCTCCCCGCTCCGAGTGCTCCACTAGAACACTATGTTTCCAGCGCGCCCTTTGACCTGCAGTCGGTCGAGGCGATGACGGTGGAGCAGTCGAAGGTCTTTCAGGCGTCGCAGTTGCGGCTGATGTGGTGGAAATTCCGCATGCACCGGCTCGCCCTTGTATCTGGCATATTCCTGGTAGTGCTTTATTTCGGGATATTGATCTGCGAGTTCCTGGCGCCCTACAACCTGCACACGCGCAACATGGACTACATCTATTCGCCGCCGCAGCAGGTGCACCTGTTCCACAACGGCCAGTTCGTCGGGCCGTTCGTCTATGGCCGCCAGATGACGCTGGACATGGAGACGCTCAAGCGGAACTACATCGACAACCAGGACGATGTTCAGCGGCTCCGTTTCTTCTGCAAGGCCGACAGTTACCGGTTCTGGGGCCTGATCGAAGGTGACAGGCATTTTGTCTGCGCTGCCGAAACCGGCCAGCTCTTCCTGGCGGGCACCGACCGGCTGGGGCGCGACGTGCTCTCGCGCATGATCTATGGCGCACGCATTTCACTGACAATCGGCCTCGTCGGCATCAGTTTCAGCTTCCTGCTCGGCATCGTCATCGGCGGACTGGCCGGTTATCATGGCGGTATCTTCGACCTGATCGTTCAACGAATAATCGAAGTTCTGCAATCCATTCCCAGCATTCCGCTATGGTTGGCCCTGGCGGCGATCATGCCGATAACCTGGAGTCCGATCCTGATCTATTTCGGCATCACCATCATCCTCGGAGTGCTCGACTGGACCGGACTGGCGCGGGCCGTGCGTTCAAAGCTTCTGGCCTTGCGCGAGGAAGATTACGTTCTCGCCGCGCAGTTGATGGGCGCCGGAAGCAGCCGCATCATTAGGCGGCATCTCATTCCCGGCTTCATGTCGCATCTGATCGCGACGGCGACGCTCTCGATTCCTGGCATGATCCTGGGCGAGACGGCGCTGAGCTTCCTCGGGCTCGGCCTGAGGGCGCCGATAACCAGTTGGGGCATCCTGCTCACCGAGGCGCGCAGCGTCAGCGTGATCGCGTTCTATCCATGGCTTCTCTTGCCGATGCTCCCCGTCATTCTCGTCATCATGGCGTTCAACTTCCTCGGAGACGGCTTGCGGGACGCCGCAGACCCCTATAAGTGAGGTCGCTATTTTGCCGCGCGCCGTGCCGCCTATTCCACCCGGTAAGATCCTTGCCGGCCGCTTGTACAGTTGTTGCAGTGTTCATCGTCCGCCTCTATATGTTCCGACACGTGATCGAGTTTGGCACTACACCTTCGGGATTCACCCGTGAACAGTTCTTGTCGGAGGGCATTGCCGATCTTGAGCTGGTTCAGGACACACAAAGCATATGAGTCGCCTTGAGAATTTCATCAGCAGGATGACCGCACAGCGCGACATTCTCGACCAAGTCTGCGTCGAGGTGGCGAAGATGGAGGGGCTTGTGCTCGAGCTCGGCCTCGGCAACGGACGGACGTTCCACCATCTGCGCGAGCGCCTGCCCGGGCGCCGGATTGTGGTGTTCGACCGCGAAGTCGGCGCACATGCCAGCTCAATTCCCGAAGCCGAAAACCTCGTGCTCGGCGAAATACGCGAGACGGCCCGCAAGTTCATTGGCATCGAAGCCGCCCTTGTTCATGCCGACATCGGCACCGGCTATGACGATCGCGATGCAGTGACTGCTACCTGGCTTCCCGATCTGATTGCGAGCCTGCTTCGCGTCGGCGGCTTCGCGGTCAGTGGCACGCCGCTCGATCACCCGCTGCTGCAACGCCTCCCGGCGCCGACTTCAGAGCCCGCCGATCGTTATTTCCTCTGCAAGCGCGTGTGAGCGGTCGAGAGCGCCTCATCTTTTTCACGCAAACGCTGCTCTACCGCAATTCCAAGGGAAAGTGCTACGCGCTTTTCCCGAAAAACCGTTTACACCTTTCCTGGAATTGCTCTGGACGGCCCAATTTGCTCAGGGGATTGTATACACCGCTATCTCCCGCTCGATGCCGCGCAGCGAGACTTCGTGAGGCACGGGCGTCAGAGCGTTCCTGCGCAACAGATCGGCGGTGAGATTGTCGTCGACCACCGCACGGGTGGCGAAGATAGCCTGTGCGTTGGCCAGGTTCTGGACCCGTGAAGCAATGTTGACCGTCTGGCCGAAATAGTCCTGTCGCTCGTTCATGGACACGGCGATGCAGGGGCCGGCATGAACACCGATCTTGAGCAGCAAATCCTCGCGCCCGCTTCTGTCATTGAGCGCACGCATGGCATCACGCATCCTGAGGGCCGCAGCCATCGCGCGATCAGGCGTCGCGAATGTCGCCATCACCGCATCACCGATAGTCTTCACCACCGCGCCTGCCTCCGCCGCGACGATCTCGTGCAGAACCTGGAAATGCACGCGCACGAGATCGAAGGCTGAAAGGTCGCCCACCCGCTCGTAAAGCGCGGTCGATCCGCGCAGGTCGGTGAACAGGAAGGTGAGGCTGGTGATCTTCAGGCGCTGGTTGATGTCGAGCGTATCCGTACGATAGAGGTCGCGGAACGTCTGGTTGGTGAGCAGGCGCTTGGCGGTCAGAAAAGGCCGGCGTTTGCCCAGGAGATTATGCAATGCCTCGCCGGCGATGAAGACCGCCGGCAGCACGCGGGTGTCGGTCCTGTTTTCCAGCGAAATACGCAGCGGACCGGGTTGCATTTCCAGTGTCTGGTTCTGGACATGGTCGCGGTCGAAAGCCAACGACAGGCTTCGCCGCTCTTTTGTTGGTTCGCCCTTCGCGTCGATGAACTGCGCTGAATGGGTGACCGGCTCGAAGACGATGATGAATTCGGACGGAAGCTGTATGGGCAGAACGGCCTTTTCACCCGGCGCCAGCTCGATATCCGCCAGCGAGAACGCTTCTATGTCTTTCGCCAGATCCTCTTCCGGCAGATCGACGCCGGATCCCCAATAGATCTGGCGAAAGTATTCCACCAACGGCAGTTCGTGTGGATTGTGGGCGGCAATCCTGCGCACGCGGGAACTCACGGTGAATGTTACCTCGACCATTTCATCGAGGGTCGGCGAATAGCCTTCGGAACATAACGCGCAGGTGTATTCGTCCCTCTGCAGGGTTTTCAGCGTAGCGTTGGTGTCGAGCACGCCGCCACAGCCGGGGCACAGAACATTCCAGGAAATGTCGAAGATGCCCACCCGCGCCGCATGGAGGAAGGCGCTTATGGCGCGTTCCTCGTCGAGGGCGTGCTTGCTGGCGAAAGCCGGCACATTGATGCGGCAAAGTTCATGATCCTTGCCTTCCGCGATGGTCCGCCGGATCGCGTCGATTGCCTGAGGATCGACATCGGTCGATTGCCGCAAAAGCGAGAACAGATCCTGAGTTTCGGTCATCGTGCAGGCTCCGGAAAATGCGCCCCCGAGGTGGGTTGGCCGGAACCGGTCTTCGTTCCGGGCGCTCCATCTTACTTCGAAACCGATCGTACGGCCATTCGAATGGAAAAGCCCGCCGACGTGTCAATTCCGTCGGGATTTTCACCGATCATAAGCGGCACCATGGTGGGTCCATGGAGTATTCATACGCCGTCTCCCGGTACTTCAGCGCGCAATCGGCAACATAGATGCGGAGATGGCTGGATTTTCAGGCGACGTCCGGTGCATCGTGCCGGGCCGATTGCCTTCGCCGGGAAAGCCATGACCAGCACGACCTCGCCATTCCCAGAGAAAATCCAGCCGCAGCTCCGGGCCATTCGGCCAAGCGATGCGGAGGCGCTTTGCGCCATCTTCAACATGCCGGGCTTCCGCCGGGGCACGCTCAGGATGCCATTCGAGATGGTGGAGCAGGTAGAACGGCGTATCGCCAAGTCCGGCCAGGAAACCACCTGGATCGTTGCCGAGCTGGACGGCAAGGTCGTCGGCCATGGCAGCCTGGTCGTGCAGGGTTCGCCGCGCCGTTCGCATATCGGCGAGATCAATATCGGCCTTGACGATGGCTTCGTCAGCATGGGTATCGGCTCTGCCATACTTGGCGCGCTGCTTGACGTGGCCGACAACTGGCGCGCCCTGAAGCGGGTCGAATTGACCGTCTACGCCGACAACGAACCGGCCATTCGCCTCTACGCAAGCCACGGCTTCGAGGTCGAAGGCCGGCATGTGAAGGCCGGCTTTACCGAAGGGCGGTATCACGACCTTCTGAGCATGGCCCGGCTGCGGTTCTGATGACCACGGTCTTTGATCCAACCTTTAAGCCCCCGGTGGAACTTCTGGCAGTGCTGTCACTGCTCTGTCCGGAAGTCGTGCGTGACGTCGAGCAGAACTGGAATGCGCCGGTTTCCGAATACGCCCGCCATCTGTGGCGGCCGGTAGCAAGACCCGCATCGGGTCCGGCGATCGCTGCCCGCTCGATCCTGCTTGATATCCTGCATCAGCGCCTTGGTTTGTCCATGCAGCCTGAAGAGGTCGGCAGGGCCCTCCAAGAATTCGACCACAGACCCGTGATTCAGTCCGGCCTGCACTGCCTGCTTCTGATGGACCGGATCACCTTCGATGCCCTCCTGTTTGCCTGGCTCGGCGCGGTCGAAAACGGGCTGTCGGCCTTCGTCGGCTTCATGGGAACGACGATGACCATGGAGACAGTTGGCCGGGAGGGGCCGGGATGGCTCGATGTCGGCGACGACAAGGTCAACCTGTTTGGCATGGGGCGCCACAAACTGTGCCGCAAAAGCGCCTGCGCGGCCGGTCCCGTCACCCTCAACAAGCGCGCGCTCGAAGCGGTGGGCGATGAAACGGATGCCAGCCGGTGGCTGGGCACACTACTTGCCAGCCAGGACAAGGTGTTTGGAACCGCCGCCGACGCGCTGACAGCCCTCAACGAGGATCTGGTCGCCAATTGGGATCGTTCCGGCATGGCCCTGCCGGTTTTCATCGATGAACGGCTCGCCGCTTCTGCCATGGCGCGGCATCTGGAATACGACGGCAGCCTTCTTTGCAAGCTGCTCATCGAACCCGCAAGACGCCAGCGTCTCGAACATGCCTTGCAAGAAGCCGCATCGGGCCCATTCGGCAGATTCCTGCCCAATGCCACGGCCTATTTCTGGGGCATCCGCGAGGAGCGCGTGCGCAAGCTCGTCCTCGAGAACGGGTACCTGATCGAGCCTGACAGGCAGCATGGTCTTTCCATCCCGTTCGACCGGCCGCATCTCAAGCAGGCGCTCCTGGATGGCGTGCTGCTGCCGGACTTGTTCCTGACGTTCCTCGTCCTGGCCATATTGCCGCGTGTACGAGTTGTGGGCGGCCTGAGACAGATTGGCTATGTAGCGCTTTTCCACTCGATCCTGCTGGCTGCGCTGGATGAAGACGCACCGGAAGAGCGCGATCTGGCTACGGAGCTGCAGGTCCGGGAAAATGCCTGGGGCATGCAGGTCATCGATGAAAAGAGCTCGGTCCGCGAGCAGCTTGCCGGCCTGCCGGCAGGGGCGCTCTTCCCGGACCTGCTTCGGCAATATCGCTTGCGGACATTTGCCGAGATGACCGACGACCTGAAACTTGTTCGCGAAAACGCCCGATGGCGCAAGATCGGCCGGGCCTTTAGCATCTGATCCGGCCGCATGGCCTCACCTGTCATTGCACTATACCGGCCTTGCGGAGCCCGTCGACCATGAGTTCGAAATCGGCAGGGTTCTTGTAAGGCAAGACTTTGCGACGGTATTCCAGCGAATAGTCAGGATTGACGCGAAGCAACTCCTCCCAAGCCGCCCGGGCATCGCGCAAACGGCCCAGATGACCGTAACTGGCGGCCAGAAGCGCGCGAGAGACGTCTGTGCCAGCGTTGCGAGCCAGCCGTTGCAGCAAGAGGTCAACCGCCTCTTCGTACCTTCCCAGTTGAAACGACGCCAAAGCCTGGAAGTGCAGAAGCACATCCGGAAAATACGGATTCAAGGTCTTTCCCCGGGCGAAACTCCCGAGGGCCTCCTCGGATCTGCCCGAATAGTACATCGCCTCGCCGAGGCAGACGTGCGCTTCGGCGAAGTTCGGATTGAGGACCAGTGCTCGCTCGACCTGGTCGATGGCCTCATCGTGCCGCCGTGTGTACAGCTTGGCTATCGCCAGCGCCCAGTGCGCCCAGGGATCGCTGTCATCCAGCGTTACCGCTCGCGTTGCGGACTCTTCGGCTTGCGCCATCGATTCCGTCGGCGACGCACCCCACCTGTTCAGGTAATCGAGTCCGTGCGTGAGGGCGAGGAAAGCGAAGGCGGAGGCAAACTTCGGGTCCAGCTCGGTGGCACGTTGCAGGAGATCGCGGGCGGCGACGTTCGTGTCCTTCGTCAGCCGATGCCACAGCTCCCGGCCGCGAAGGAAACAGTCATACGCCTCCGTGTTGCGCGGGTGCTCGGGCGCCAGCCGCTGACGGGCGTCCGCAGTCAGGTTGAGCGCCAGCGCGCCGACGATCTGCTGCGTCACGTCGTCCTGGACGGCGAATATGTCGGTCAGGTCGCGATCGAACCGCTCCGCCCAAAGATGGCCACCCGAAACTGCATCGATGAGCTGCGCAGTGATGCGCACCCTGTTGCCCGACTTGCGTACGCTGCCCTCAAGGACATGCCGCACGCCGAGCTTCGTGCCTACCTCCTGCACATGGACATTCTGGCCCTTGAAGGTGAACGACGAATTGCGCGCGATGACGAAGAGCTGCGACAGTTTGGATAGCGCCGTGATGATATCCTCAGAAATTCCGTCGGCGAAGTAGTCCTGTTCGGCGTCACCGCTCATGTTGGCGAAGGGGAGAACGGCGATCGACAGCTTCGGAGGCGCTGCCGTCGCCGGCCGGCTCGCCGCGGTTTCGGGGCTCGCGGCCGCCTTGGTCGCGGCGCTGCCGACTTGCAGCGAATAGATCCGGATCGGCTCGGCAATGTTCTTGAGTTGTGTGCTGCCGAGATCGCTGACTGAGAGGTCGAGCCTCGCCTTGACCTGGCGGTAGGCATCCTCGGACAGGCAGATGGCGCCGGGCGCGGCGACGCCCTCCAAACGCGAGGCGATGTTGACGCCGTCTCCCATCAGGTCGCCGTCGCTTTCTTCGACCACATCTCCCAGATGGATGCCGATCCTGAACTCGATGCGGCGGTCCTGCGGCACGCCGGCATTGCGCTCAACCATACCATTCTGAACCTCTATGGCGCAGCGCACGGCATCCACCACACTGCGGAACTCCACCAGCGCCCCATCGCCGGTGCGCTTGATCAACCGGCCGTTGTGCACTGCGATGATTGGATCGATCAGGTCGCTGCGCAGTGCCCGCAACCTCGCCAAAGTACGATCTTCGTCGACGCTCGCGAGGCGGCTGTATCCGACCACATCTGCAGCCAGGATTGCGGCTAGCTTACGATTCTCGCTCAAGGGCCCGTCTCCTCATCTCAACGATAGCAGGAAGACCGAGACAAGAGAGAACTTTTGCAACCGACAGCCACGCAGCAACCCGAATCCGCAGCGCGCTGCCACAGAACCCACATCGATCGCCCGATGCTCATTTGCGCTGCCGCTTGCCGATTGACGACTATCGGTTCATCCTTGGTGATACTCTGGCCCTGAAGTGCGCGGGAGATCACGCCGTCACGGCCCCTAGTGAGGTCTGGTCGATGGACTGCTCAGGCTGCGGTTTCAAGGTTGAGGGCGGTTACGCTTTTTGTCCGAGGTGTGGCAAGCGCCAGCCTGTGCCTTGCGCCAGTTGCGGCTACCTCTGCGCAGCTGATTTCGAGTTCTGTCCGAAATGTGGGGCAAGCGTCGGTACGCCCGCAAAAGCCGTCGAACGGCCTGCTCCGACACCAAGCCGGACCCTTGTGCCGCCTTCTCGAACTCCGTCGCTGCTTGCGAACATCGAAGGCGAAGATGGGCTGCATCCCGTCTCTGACGCCGATCGACGGACGGTAACGGTCTTGTTCGCCGACCTTTGCGGCTTCACGACACTGAGCGAGCAGTTCGACCCTGAGGTCATGCAAGCGCTGCAGAACGAACTGTTCAAAGAATTGACGGCGTCGGTGCGAAACTTCGGTGGTTTCGTCGACAAATTCATTGGCGATGCACTGCTCGCTTTGTTTGGTGCACCGGTCGCGCATGAGGACGATCCGGAACGTGCGCTTCGCGCCGCCCTCGACATGATCGGCCGGACGGCGCGGCTCGGCGAACGCGCCCCCCACTCCGGCTCGCCGCTGTTACTTCACATCGGCATAAATACGGGTCCGGTGGTCACTGGCGGATTGGGCATCGGCACCGCCAAATCCTATTCGGTCACTGGCGACACAGTGAATACGGCGCAACGCCTGCAATCGCTGGCCGCACCGGGTGAGGTGCTGGTAGGCGAGCTCACTCATAGGCTGACCCGGCATGCCTTCTCCTACGAGTCGCTGGGTGATGTCATGCTTCGCGGCAAGGCTGGCGCTGTGCTCGTCCATCGACTGGATGCAGCGCTTACGGCGCCGCGTGCAGCGCGTGGGCTCGAGGCGCTCGGCCTTAGCGCGCCGATGATAGGTCGTGCTGCGGAACTCAGTAGAATGCTGGCGGGCCTTGACCAAGCGTGCGGCGGCTCGGCCCAACTTGTCCGCCTCGTCGGAGAAGCCGGTATCGGGAAATCGCGGCTGGTCAAGGAGTTCGTCGCCCGTGTCGGCGACGAGGATCGTTTTCGCAATGTCGCCGTGCGACAGGCCACGTGCTCACCGCTGGGCGAACAATCATTCGGCGCCTTGGGTGCAGTGGTGCGCAGCGCTGCCGGGATGATGCAAAACGACAATGGAGACGAAATGCGGGGGAAGCTCGCAGGTTTGCTTGCCGATCTCGGCCTAGAGGGCGAGGAGGCGAAGCGGCTGATGCCTCTGCTCTACCATGTGCTTGGCCTTGGCGACCCCGATGCCACCTTGCAGCATGTCGAGCCCGAGCAGCTGCGGCGGCAAATTCTCTACGCAGTCCGCACAATCATCGAACGGCGGCTTGCCTTGTCGCCGTTGTTGATTGTCGTCGAAGACCTGCACTGGGCCGACGCTGTGTCTCTCGAGGCACTACGTTTCGTGATGGACAGGTTGGAACGCACGCGGTTGATGTTACTGGTCACGCATCGTCCGGCGCCGGACAACGATCAGCTTGACTCAAGTCGGGTCAGTCACACATCGCTCAGGCTTTCGCCGCTCAACAATGATGATGGACGCAGCCTACTGGCGGCGCTTTTCGGCGAGAGCTGGATAAATTTCGCAGGAGGGCTTCTCGACCAGATCCTCGAGCGCGCGGGCGGCAACCCCCTTTTTGTAGAGGAGATCGTTCGCGGCCTTATCGATCGCGGTGTGCTGATACGCGAGGGCCGGCGATGGCGAACCGTGGCAGGCGAAGTCGCAACAGGCATTCCCGCCACTATCCAGGCAATGTTGCTTGCGCGCGTCGACCGGCTGCCACAAGAGGTGCGCCGGTTGGCCCAGGAAGCTGCGGTAATCGGCCCCCGCTTCGATGCCACACTTCTGAAAACAGTGACGACCGGCCCCGGCCGCGTAGAGGCCGGCTGCGAACTGCTTTGTGATGGGGAAATCATCGAGGAAGTTGCCGGATCTGGCTCGGTCTCGTCGCAAAGCTACCGCTTTACGCAAACATTGCTGCAGGACGTGATCTACCAGAATCTGCTCCTGCAACGCCGGACCGAAATCCACGGGCGGATTGGTGCTGCCTTGGAGCAACTGTGCGGCGACAAGCCGGAACGGCTCGAGGATTTGACCGTGCTCGGTCATCACTTCGCACAGAGCGCCGAGCGGGAGAAGGGCGCGCGCTATCTGCAGGCGGCAGGCGATCGAGCTCGCATGATATATGCCAACGACGACGCCGTTCGTTTCTACGAGCGAGCACTGACTGCGTTGGGCGCGACCGGCCAAACACCGCTCAAACTGGCAATTGCAGAGCGCATTGCCGATTTGAGCGGCTCGGCGGGCCGCCGCGAGATCGCGCACCACCACTACGAGACGGTGTTGCAGGCATACCGCGAGTTGGCCAATTGCGTTGCGTCGGCGCGAGTTTTACGCAAGATCGGTCGGCTGCTCTGGGACGTCGGCAAGCGGGACAAGGCGGAATCCCGCTATGCTGAAGCGGCAGCGCTCCTCGATGGAGCGGATGCCCCGATCGAGCAGGCGCATCTCTGGCAAGAACGTGGCCGGCAGGCGTTCCGGAGCGGAGATCACGCTCTTGCGGCAAAATGGGCAGACGCGGCGCTGGAGTGCGTAAGCACTCTGACAACAGAGCATGTCTCCGAGGTAGGGCGTGATGCCACTCTTGTGACCGCCGAGGCCCTCAATACCAAGGCTGTCGCCCTGGCTCGCCTTGGGCGAAACCCTGAAGCCGTGCGCCAGGTTGAGCAAAGCATTGAATTGGCCGAAGCCGCCGGCCTGCTGGCCGCGGCCTGCCGCGGCTACACCAATCTCGGCGTGCTTTATACGACCATCGATCCGGCACAGGCAATGGAGGTCTGTCGGCGCGGTCTTGAAGTGGCGCGCCATATTGGTGATTTGGGTTTCCAGGCGCGCCTCCTGGCCAATCTGGCGGTCGCTTGTTGTACATTCACGGATCGCTGTCCAACGGAGGGCGTGCCCGCTGCCGAGAAGGCCATCGAGATCGACCGGGCACTCGACCAGCGCGAGCACCTGCCGGTGCCGTTGATTGTGCTTGGGCAGATCCACCAGTGCAACGGCCGTTCGGACCTGGCTGTTGGCTTGTTCCACGAAGCACTGGACGTAGCCCGCGAAACAGCCGAACCCCAACTGCTTTTTCCGTGCTATGATGGTCTTGCAACGCTTAATCTCGACCTCGACAATCTGGCCGAGGCCGAACGCTACTTTTCCCTGGCGCAGGGTATATGCGCCCAGCACGGGCTCGACCCGGAAGCGCTTGTGGTGCTGCCTTTTCTCGACTAGCCGGGTTGGAGGTTGGTAATGTCCGCGCCTAGTGACCTGGTACCCCTTCGACCGGGCGACCGTGCGCCGAACGTGATACTCGACGCCATTACCCAGGAAGGCAAGATCGCGCTTGACGACTTTCGCGGACAAAAACCGGTGCTGGTCGGCCTGTTTCGAGGTTTGCACTGTGCGTTTTGCCGGCGCCATATCGCCGCCCAGGCGCGGCTTGATCCGGAGCTGCGCGAAAGGGGCGTGGAGAGCCTGACGGTGGTCAACACGCCGATCGAACGGGCGCGTCTCTATTTCCGCTACCACCCGATGCCGAATCTGCTTGCGGCCTCCGACCCTGAACGCGCTTCACATCGTGCTTTTGGATTGCCCAATCTCGAATTCACCCAAAACGAGACGAACTGGCCGTACAAGGTCTCGATGGCAGCGGTAAAGGACATGCGGGTCGACATACCAAGCGAGCTGCCCGGTCCTATGGATCCTATTGCGGCCGGCGGAATCCTCGACAAGAAAGACCATTACGAAATGACCGAAGCCGACGAGCAGATGATGGCAACGGGACACGGACAGCTGGTCGGTCAGTTCCTGCTGGACCGGCAGGGGATTGTCCGCTGGAGCTTCACGGAGGTTCCAGAGGGTGGGCGATATATGTTTGGGGCGCCAAACCCGCAGGAGCTGATGTCAGCCGTGTCCCAAGTCGCCCAATGAGGCCACCGTTGGGTCAAACCTTCGCGTTGATTGGTTTGCGGCTTGAGATTGCAATGGGCTCAGGATCGGCACTGTCGTGCGGCAAATCATGCCGGGAGCCGCCACATTCGCACACGACCTGCACCCCGCAATTCCGTTTCCTCGAGTGGATCGCAAGCAAATTTTGGTCCGAGCAGTTGGCGCGTTGCATCGGAAATACGAATTTCATCGGGCTCCGCGGACGTTTGAATACGTGAGGCGAGATTAACCGTCTCGCCCCACAGGTCATAGGCGAACCTCCTTTTGCCTATGACGCCAGCGACGATCGGTCCCGAGTGAATTCCAATTCTCAGCCTTATCGGTTCTCCCGCGAAGCGTTCGCGCTTGACCGCCTTGCGCAGTTCAACTGCATAGAGCGTGAGGGCTCGTGCATGATCGGATCGCGCGATGGGCAGGCCAGCGACCACCATGACACAATCGCCGATTGTCTTGATCTTTTCGCAGCCATGTCGTTCCGAGAGCCGATCCGCCGCCTTGAAGAAGTAATTCAAGATAGCGAGCGTCGTCACTGCTCCAACACTGCGCGCTCTTTCCGTAAAACCGACGATGTCGGCAAAAAGCACACTCACCTCCGCGTGGCTGTCGGCAATTTTCTTTTGCGCTTTCAACCGCTCCGCGATCGACGCCGGAAGAATATTGAGGAGCAGGGTTTCGGCGCGCTGATATTCACGCGCCAATCCCTCCTGGCTCTTCCTCAACGCCTCGTTCGTCGACTGTAATTTCTCGTTGAGTTGACGCTCCCTCTCTTGCAGGAGCGTCATTTCATAAGCCTTCTGCTGAAGCCGCTGCTTGTTGTCGCGTTCGGCAGTGGCGTCAAGAAAGAGCAGCCACACGCAGTCGTCGTCAGCAAAAAGATGAAGGTCCGCGACACGCCCGCTGGGCAGTTCGACCATAGCCATATGATATGGAAGCTCCGGGCAAGGCAGCAAACCTTCCATGAATTCAAGCTGATCGGTAACAGGCTTGCCGATGCGAAGGGATGAGAGCCCGTAATGTTCAACGTTACCGCCCTGCGCCGCTATGCGAAGCTGGGCGTCGATTTTCACATATGCGATAGAGTGCTCGTCGTAGAAGAAATTGTAAATCCAGCTTCCGACTTCTCTTGGCAATCTATGCATGGTCTATTTGGTGACCATCGAAGCAAGTTGAAGAAACGCATCATCGACATGCTCGCCCGAAAGCGCGCTTGTTAGATAGATTTGCCATCCAAATTTCCTCAGTTCGTTAATCTCGCTATCCGGTATTACCCATTGATCGGCCAGATCGGATTTGTTGAACAGCAATACAAACGGCATAGCACCGAATTCGGCCTCGACCCGCTCGCGCAGCGTGAGCGCGGCGGTAAGAGTAGCGGCGCGGGTTCCATCGACGACAAGCACGAGCCCTGTCGCACCTCGCACATGGCTGACGCGGAATGAGCCGATGTCGTCTTCGCCAGCCAAATCCCACAAAATCAGATCCACTGTTTTGTCCGGGAGTGCGACACTCTTCTTGTCGATTTTCACTCCCACCGTGGTCAAGTAGGTTTCTGAAAAGATGCTTTTCACAAACCTGCGAACTAGGCTCGTCTTTCCGACAGAGAACCCGCCCAACATACAGATCTTTTTTTGCAACATCTTGGGCTCCGCCTAGTCCAGGTTTACCGTAACCGAAACCCGGCGATTGGTGGAGCTACCAGCTTGACTATTTTCAGGGACCGCTGGTTCAAAGGTGCCCGCGCCTCGAACCAGCAGCAGTTCCGGAGCGACGCCGCGCTTGTTGAGAAGCGCACGAACTGTCTCGGCGCGGGCGGCGCTGATCGAAGCGTTGGCCGTCTCACGGCCCGTGGTGTCCGAATGGCCGGTCAACATGAACCGCGCTGTTACGCCTGACTTGCGGGCATTTTGGGCGAATTCCTTTATTTGTTCCGCCAACCTGTCGAGAGCCGGCGTCTGCTCTGGTCCCGGCACAACTTTGCCGGAAGAGAAGAAAATATCGGTCGTCTGGATGGCTTCTCTCAAATGATTGAGTTCTGCGAGGTCCAACTCATGCAGCTGCGAGACATCCAGAACCACTCCGTCCGCCGAAAGTTGTTCAGCGGCGGTCTGCGCCCGGTTGACCCAGGTGGCAGGAGCCTCGCCCACGACAACGATGCGACCCTGGATGATCGAAAGCCGGACCGATTTCGGCGGGGTCAGCGACGCCGTCAGCCGCTTCACCACAAACTTCGGATCAAGGCTCTGATAGAACTGCCACTGTGAATGGACGCGGGCAGGATCAACCCCCGTTCCGGAAAGCAGAGCTTGCGGGTCGGCGGCAAGCGGGTCTCTCAGGCCGGAAATGTAGAAATGTCCACCCCTCGCCGATTGTTGGGCGACGATAATTCCCGGTTGAGCCTCAAGTCGCGACACATAAGACTGCCAGTGTTCCGCTGCGCGCGCTTCGGGGCTCACATCACGAACCTTGGAAAAGTCGAATTCCGGTCCGCCTGCCGAAAGCTGTCGGGCCGCTGCGCGCGCACGATCTATCCAGATGTCGGGAGCCTCGCCCTCGGCAACGATGCGATCATTGACGATCGAAAGTCGTACTGTATCCGGCGGATATAGGGACGCCGTCAGCCGCTTCAACACGAACTCCGGCTCAAGGCTCTGATAGAATTGCCACTTTGAATGAACCCGGACGGGATTGACCTGCGTTCCAGGTAACAGCGACTGCGGGTCGGCGCTAAGCGGGTCTCTCAGACCGGCAATATAGAATTGGCCATCGTGTATTTTTTGTTGTGCAACGATGATGCCCGGCTGGGCCTCCAGTCGCGACACGTAGGCCTGCCAACGCTCCGCCTCGAGCACATCGGGGCTTACGTCACGAACCTTGGAGATGTCGAATTCCGGTCCTCCTGCCGAAAGCAGTCGGGCCGCTGCGCGCGCCCGATCTATCCAGGTGTCGGGAGCCTCACCCTCGGCAACGATGCGATCGTTGTCGATCGATAGTCGTACTGAATCCGGCGGAGCCAGCGAGCCCTTCAGCCGCTTAAGCACGAACTCCGGTTCAAGGCTCTGATAGAATTGCCATTGCGAATGAACCTGGGCGGGATCGACCTCAGTTCCGGACAACAGCGATTGTGGGTCGGCGGCAAGCGGGTCTCTCAGGCCGGCAATATAGAATTGGCCATCGCGTACCTGTTGTTCGGCAACGATGATGCCCGGCTGGGCCTCCAGTCGCGACACGTAAGCCTGCCAGCGCGACACATAGGCCTGCCAGCGCTGCCCGGATTGCCACGAAAGAAAGAACCCGCCGCCTGCTAGACCCAAAAGCAGCAGGGCGGCAACCACCACCAGCCACGGAAATCCCTGGTGCGATTCCTCCTGCTTCAGCTCGACGCATGTCCGCAACTGCGCCTCTACGCCGGTCAGTTGCGAACTGTCGCCGTCAAACTCCGCTAAAGCCTCTGAGGATCCCTCATGAATGCGAAGCAACACATCGCGCACTATTTCATGCAATTCCTCTGGCGGATTTCCTCGGATCACCGAAACCAGGGTTGCAAACGGTCCAACTTCCGACCAGAGGCGAAGATCGCCAAAACGGATGGTGTCGAGGCTGCTCTGCTCTTTCTCGTTAAACGAGTCTTTTACAAAATCTTGAATTGCGCTAAGCATCGAAGAAATAAGTTGAGGATCTTCGCTGTTCGCATTATCCGCAGTTACATGGGCTATCAAAAGCCCGGAGTTGCGGTTAATGAGAAAGATATGTTCTATGCGGTAAACAAGGGAATGCTTCAGGACAACTTCGGAGAAGCTGGCGCCAGTTCTCCAAGCTTCGAATCTCCACTTGAGCCCATGCCAAGTAAATATATGTCTTAAAGTTTCATTCAGCGACTGAAAGGTCTGGTCGATCTTTTCCCCGATCGATTTGCGGATGGCCGGCAGAAACACCGGGTATAATATATCCGTCAGCGTGCGCGGGCTCGTCTGGATCGAGCGTTGCACAGCCCTTTCGACAGCCGGCGCAAGCGCCTCGCCGAGTTGGGCATGAGGCGCGCGTGCGGCGGCAATGGGAAGGACGTCGCCCACTGCTGCCGCAAGCTGCTGGGGTTCGTCAAGCAGATGCGTAACTCGTGAAAGCTCCGAAATTTCGCGGCTGACCAGCAACTGGCGCAGCGTTTCCATGCGAGGATCGGCGGCTGGGATTCCGTCGAAACGCGCGCGATAGTCCGGATCGACGTTCCGGGCAATTTCAATCAAAAGACGAGCCAGAGCCTCGCGATCAATTTCTGTATCGTTCGAGGCTGTTCTTTGCGGAAGACTGATTGGGTCGACGGTTGACGTCAAGGTCCCATCAACTCACTTTCCAGCTACGATCCGAGTTGCTCTTGCTGCCGACGGGATCCTGATTCAGACATTTCGCAACTTCTACAAACAGGCCAGCCAAAAGATTTCGGTCGGTCTTGACGTTGCTGAGATCGGCAAACATTTTCTCTATCAGCATCTGAACGCCTTCATTCTTCTGCTTGATTTCCTCACGCAGCAAATGATCGTTTCGATTTATCCGGTCCGAAACGTCGCGCTCAAGCGCGCTCAATTGATCCGACAACGCGCGCACCTGCTTTTCAAGTGCCTGGTTTTGCTCGCGAAGATTCCGGTCAATTTCCTTATCGGCATCGGCTCGTGAATCTTTTTCGTTCCGCAATTGCGCCGCAAGCGAATCGATCTGCTTCTTTGCATTTGACTCGTACATCTCAAGATTGCGCTTGGCTTCGGATTCGACATCCTTGAAGCGCTGCAACACCCGTTCTTCAAGCTTGGAAAAACGGCGGTCATAGTCCTGCATCTGGTTGCCGAACAGCAGATCACGTATCTTGTCGACACCTACGGGGTCGCCGGCGCCTCCGTTCTCGCGAGCCTGGGCCGCCATGAAGTTCAGCCCGCTTCCGTCTGCATTACCCATCAGATTTGCGTCCGCCTTGTTTGCGGAGGAAGCGGTACTCGAAGTACTCGAAGATTCCTTGGCCATCCTTATACCCCTCTATTTGAACGCCTGCCACCGTGCAGAAACCCATAAACAGGTGAAGATGCCAGCAAAATCTCCAACCCGCAAGCCGGAATCTGCTTGGCTCAAGCCAATTTGCGCGCTCCTTTTACACCTCTTGGACTGACAGCAAAGCACGAGTTCCGGTTGGTATCGATCTAGCACCTCTCTGTTGTAGCAAACATTTTGGCTAATCTAATTATCCTTTTGACGTAATCTACTACGTGGAAAAGTAATACGGCGCCATTATATTTCTATTGTATCTGGTCCAAGTAACGTATTGTCATTAGAGATGGCTAAAATAACTGTTCCAGCGGGCAGCATATTGTCTCTATCCCGACTATATACTGCCACCATCAGCTTCGTGGCGAGCTCATCAGTAGAAGGAGAACCTTCTTTCGCACGAACAACCGCCGTTCGAGAATGCAGCCCGGAATCGAGGTGTTTCGGTCGATAAGAGGGAGCAATAGGCCCCCAAAAGCTGCAGTCATTCAAACCAAAGCTTCAGTGGGCTTGCTTTGTTGCGCCCTCGATTGCAAAGGACGTCGGTTTGCACTAGCTAGGTGCCACGGACCGGCAGCTTGTGGTCATGGTGCCGATTCCAGGGATCGACATGAGTATACGGCATGCTAGGCTTTGACATGCATCTGCGACAGCTGGCGCCCGAACACGGCCCCACGGATGCGCGCCAAGCTTCCAACATTGCTAGCACGACAGGAGCAGGATCGCACTCCAGCCAATGGTGGCGCGACGGCTCGGAAGAGTTCACAGAAGACTGTTTGGACGCAGAATGCTCGATGACCGTTTCCTTTGGCAGGAAATCGCCGGCTATGTCTCGGGACTTTTGTACCTTCGAACCAAGCGTGGGTAAGACGGCATGGCGCATAATCCATTGGTTTCAATTGTGGTTCCTGCGCACAACGCGGAGGTCACGCTGGCGCGCGCACTCGATTGCCTTCTCGATCAGGAAATCGTGGATTGGGAGGCGATCATCGTTGACGACGCCTCCACGGACCGCACCCCCGCGATCATTGCTGGTTATGTGGAACAAGATGCCCGATTTCGGACGTTGAGTTCTTGCACGCATAGCCCCGCTAGCGCGCGCAATAGCGGGATTTCTACGGCCCGCGGCCACTGGCTCATGTTTCTGGATGCGGAAGATTGGGTAGACGCCAGCTTCCTCGCGAAAATGTTAGCCGCACTGGAGGCCGCGCCCCATTCAGTGGCCGCCTATTGCGGTTCTCAGCGCGTGATGCCCGATGGCGAACTTATCCCGTTGAGCATCTCGTCAGAGGTTGCGATCCAGCCCTTCGAAACATTTGCCCGCCGGTGTGCCATCGCCGCTCGCGCGCTGCTGGTCGACCGGGAGACAATCGTCGAGTTGGGCGGTTTCGATGTGTCGCTGCGCACGTGCGAGGACTGGGATCTGTGGCAGCGTCTCGCCCGTCTCGGCAGAAATTGGGTAATGGTCGACGAGCCGCTCGCCTTCTACCGGACTAGCCCCAACTCGCTCACCCGCGATTCATCTCAGATGCTGGCCGACGCGGAAATCGTGATCGCCCGTGGCTTCTCTGCCGACTCCAGAGTCAAACACCCGGCGTCTATCCACGCCAACGGAGCGAATTCGGCGGATGGCCGCACCGCTTCCGAAGCACTGGCGTGGTTCGCATTGTGGAACGCCGCGTCGGGTTGCGGAGGCGGCTCGGGCTCGATCAACCCGCAGTCCCTGCGCGCGCTTCCGGCCGGACGCAAGTGGGCGAGTGAGATCGCCAAGGTAGCCGTCAATGGCCTTGCGGTGGGAAGCCTGTCTGTGCCGGCGCAACTGGCTGCCGGGTGGGGAAGGTTCGGCGGCGCCATCACCGAGTTGATTACCGAACTCGGCAAGGTATGGGACAATCCCGCAGCGGCTCGCCGCATCCAGTATCAGCTTGAGCAAATGCTTCTCGAGGCCGACGATCTTGGCGCGCCGCGCAGGCTGGCGCGAACACTTGGAATCCGCGTCGACGCTCGAAATCCGACCTCGACCGAACTGCCGGAAGGAATCGACCAAATCTATGCCTACCTGGTGATGGATGGCCACATCGAGGCCGTCGTACAATTCGGCGTGCTCGGGACAGTGACAAGGGATCATTGGATTGAACTGATCCGGGATTTCGCACCGCAAAAGGAGGCTGGCGCCAATATTCCGAACACGCTTGCAGCCCGGGCATTGTCAGGCACAGCCGAACGCGGGCCTGATCCGGACAGCCACTTCGGCAAACTCGCGCGATCGGCTGCGCAAGCGCGGGAGTTGGTTCGGTCGAGCGCCGAGCCTGCGGTGCCTTCCGCCGCGCCGCGCCGTGCACGGGTCAGGCACGACGAGAATCGCACGTCGTTCTGGAATGGCTATTTCGCGACCGAGGATCCCTGGAACTACGGTTCGTCCTATGAGCAGGAAAAATATGAGCGGCAGCTCGAAATTCTGCCTGCCGGTCCCATCAGACGGGCGCTTGAGCTCGCCTGCGCGGAGGGCCACTTCACGCGCCAGTTGGCGCCGCGAGTGGGCCATTTGACCGCAACCGACATCTCCGCCATAGCCGTTGGACGGGCGCGCGCGCGATGCAGCGATCAGCCGAACATTGAATTCGGCCTGTTGGATTTCTCCGCCGACACGCTGCCGGGTGAGATGGATCTGATCTTCTGTTCGGAAGTGCTCTACTATCTGGATGATCTCGCCGAGTTGCGGCGCATTGCCAGGAAATTCGCCGAGGCGTTGGCGCCTGGCGGCAGCTTCATCAGCGCACACGCATTCGTGCTGCGTGACAATGTTGAAAGGACGGGCTTCGACTGGAACACATTCGGTGCACAAACGATATCAGAGACGCTGGCAGCGACCGAAGGTCTCGTCCTCGAGCAGTCAATCCAGACCGAGCTCTATCGCATAGACCGCTTCCGCCGCCTGTCACCGGACGATGTCGTGACCGAACCGAGCATTGATCATGTGCCGATCCATGCGCCCATCGGACTCGGGGTCGCCCGAAATATCGTCTGGGGCGGGGCGCGGGCCTTGCGCCGCGACGTCGCGCGCAGCGAGCGGCGGCCACGTGTCCCTGTCCTCATGTATCATAGTGTCGCCGATGAAGGTCCGCCCGCGCTCGCCCGTTTTCGGCTAACGCCCGCCGCATTCGGCAGCCAGATGGCATGGCTGCGCGCCAATGGCTTTCACGCGATCACGTCCGAGCACCTGGAATGGTCCATTGCCAACTGTCAGCCTTTCGCTGGACGCCCAGTGCTCATCACCTTCGATGACGGCTTCCAGAACTTTGCCGATCGGGCCTGGCCGACGTTGCGCGCGAACGACCTGACCGCGGAAGTGTTCCTGGTGACTGACCTAGTGGGTGAAAGCGCGCAGTGGGATGCCGAAAACGGTCCGCCGACGCAGCTTATGGATGCCGGGACGGTGCGGCGGCTTGCCGCCGAAGGTGCGTTCTTCGGAAGCCATCTCGCGACGCATCGCGCGATCGATGGTCTGTCGAGCTCTGACTTGGCCGCCGAACTGCTGCGCTCTCGTATGTTCATCGAACGTTGGACCGGTCGACCAACCTCGGCGTTCGCGGCACCCTTCTCTGTCACCGACCGACGGCTCGGCAGATTGGCCAAGGAGTCCGGCTATCGAATCGGCTTCGGCAGCAGACACGGGCCGGCGGACCTTAATTGCGATCCCATCGACCTTCCGCGCATCGAGATTCGCGGGGATCGCTCGCTCGACCACTTTGTCGCCACCGTCGAGGCCATGCTCGATTAACGGTGATCTTTGTCACTGTCATTCGATGAGACGCTTCGCACGCGCCCAGACTGCGGCGGTCGCCCGATGTCACCCCGAGATCGGGATGACCTGCCCATCGGATGACCTGCCCCCGGCGGCTGAGTAACACTGCCAAAATGCCCGGCGCGCCAGCATCTTCAAGCGCGGCATGCGCGGCGCCTATCAGCCTTGCGCAAAAAAGCATCTGCACCGCGACCTCTCCGAATGTGACTTCCGCCATAATTCACGCGCAGCCCCTGGCATGAACGACGATGCACGGGCCGGTCGCAGCCTTGATGGTATCGCGGCAAGCGCCTCGCCGCAGGTACTTAACACTGAAGCGACGCCGCTTAAGCCGACCATAATAGGGCCTTTCGTAGGGTTCGGAGCGACCACCTGTGCAGGCTAATGCATGTCGCCCAAAAGTGACCTCGGTTTTGGGAGAACGACATGCATAAAAACAAAGATCTAAAGCGGGTCGCCTGAATCCGTTCAGACGCGACACACTTTAGCTGTATTCGATAGCCGCTTTTCCCGTGCAGATGGATTTCAGATTACGAGCAAACAAGTAAACGTCTCCGAAGTAATTCGGATACATTTCAACAAGCTTTTCTTTCTTATCCACCTCGACCAAGACAGCCTTCACCTCAATGCCCCTTAGCTCGATTTTTTGCTCTATCTCTTTCAATTTTTGTGCGCCTAATATAAGCGCCCAGAACGGCTCGATGGAAAGTTTATGATCTTTTCCATATTGAAGCAAATAGTATCGGTTCTTTTCCGCTTGATGCACGAAGTTTTCTGGGCAGTTGGTAGTATTATTGATTTTTTCTAGTATGCCGGTCGCATCTATACGCTTGTTGATATCCCGCAATTCTCGGACCCGGTCATTGTGATTCGGAACACTTATATGAACGGGGCACTGCTCAACGTACGCGAATTCCGCCGACATAAGCTGGAAAAGGCGCAGCCAATCCTGGTCGCCCTTTCCGTGCTTCAAATCCTGGCCCCGAAATAGCCCGACAGCCTCAACAGCAGTTGCCCATGAGTGCTGAAGCTTGGTACGAACTTGCAGCTCGATGCGTCGTCCGTCGAAAGCCTCGGTGTCGGCATCTCTGGGTCGGTATTGGAAAACAATATGGTGACTTCGATACCCGTCCGGCTTCGGCTCATCGATATAGTTAAACTCCCTAGAGTGGATCTCATGGGGAAACTTGTCTCGCATCGATGCGAGAAGCGAGCGAACACCTTTGATATCGGCCATGATCGCTCGGCAACCGCCGATGTCGTTCATGGTGTCCAAATTGGTGGTGGACTCTCGAAGCTTCCGACGAATGGATGCCATGCGCTTCGGCCGGGATGCCATGTCGCCCTTCAGTCTTAGGGCTCTTATGTGATGACCGACAGAGAACCGAACGCTGCGCATCGGCAGAAAGTGCGAGTCGCGCCAACTATTGGCGATTGAGAAAATTTCGAGTGCGTCCACATACTGGCCGACAGTGATGTCTCGTCCGAACTGAATAGGTTTTGCCAGCCGGTCGCCTGCTTTGCGAACGGCTTTCATGCTGTAGGCTAGGCGCGGGTACTCAGTCATTGGAGCCAAGAGTCAAGATAGGCCGCCTCATTCTGGACTGGCGGAACTAATGCAGGGGAATCAGATCCCATTAGTCGTATCCGTTTGTGTACGCGAAGTACCATAGCGCGCGACAGATACCGTCTCGGCCATATGTGCCTAGATCGCGCCCTGGCCATAACGCGGACGTAAATGCCGTCACGGTCAGCCAGCTTATAGTTCTTTTCAGTGCTTTAAGGGCGACGCCGACAACATAGCAATTGCCTCCTGAAAGATACCTCAGGACAATTGAAGGTTGTGTCGCAAATCCGGAGATTGGTCGCGAATGGTGATAGCCAGGACCCTGATCACGAGGCTCCCAAAAAATCGAAGAGCATTCATGCCGCAACAAACTTGCTGAAAATTTGCGACGGAACCCACAGCTTTCCTACTCGGTTGTGCCAGCTTTCTTTCTGCGCCTATTGGTGTGCGACTGCGCGACGGCCATTTTCAACTCGGGTGTGATCTCCAATGGTGCATCCTCTGCCCCATGTGAGTCCTGCAGCCCCTGAACGTGGACGGTTGGGAATGGGAGTTCGATGCCCTGCTCTTTGAAGGCCTGGCGGAGGCGTAAATAGAATCTGCCTTTCATGCTGAAGGCGCCACCCGGTCTGGTTGTGACCTTGACCCTCAATACGATGCCGTACTCGCCGAACTCCTGTACGCCCTGCATCTTGATTGGTTCGAGCACCCAGTGTTTGAACTCGGGATCTTCCGCCAGTTCGAGGCCGATTCGCTTGATCAGCTTACGGGCGAAGTCGATGTCGGTGTCATAGCCGACAGTGATGTTGAATTTGTCGGTGACCCAGTCACGGCTCTGGTTCTGGACGGCCCCAAGTTCACCGAAAGGTATTGTGAACAGCGGTCCACGATGGTGGCGCAGCTTCACCGAGCGCAGCGAAAAGCTCTCCACCGTACCCCTGTAGCTGCCCGAGCAAATGTATTCGCCGACACGAAAGGCGTCATCGAGCAGAAAAAACACGCCTGAAATAACGTCCTTGACGACGGTTTGTGCGCCAAAGCCCACGGCGACACCGACGACGCCAGCGCCGGCGATCAGCGGGCCGATCTGGATACCGATTGAGGCGAGCATCATCAGCACCGCCATCACGACGATCATTGCGAGCAGAATGTTCTGGATAATCGGCAAAAGCGTGCGCAACCGCGCCTGTTGTGGGTCGATGGTCAGGATTTCCTCCTCTCCCATTGCTGCGTGCGGCATCTCGATGCCCAGCTTTCGTTCGATCAAAGCCTTGATGATCGACCAGCCGAAATCGGCAGCAAGCGCAATGACCACGACATTGATCAATCCGCGCAGTATGAGCGTAGCGGTCTTATCGCTGTCCCGCATGGATTGCATGTCCAGACCCAGGACACGCGCGAGAAGATAAGCCGCCGCCAGGATAAAAATCATCCGGATTCCCCGGTCGATGGCTGCGATCGTCACCGCTGCGATCGTAGGCCGGCCAGCATCTTCCGAACCCGGCCGCAGGACGAAATTGACCCCGCGCTCGGTCAATACGATTGCCATGGGCAGGAAGAATGCGGCGAAGGTAAACCAGAAGATAATGTAAAGGCCTGCGATGCGCTCCAGGAACAGAACGACGAAATAAGCAGTCAACAACCATGTCTTTGCCGTGTGACCGCTGTGGCTCGCACCGTCTCGCCTTGCTTTTGGCCGACGCCAAATGGCCAGCAGGAAGAGCAACAGCAGCACGAAATCGGCGCCGACCGTCAGGGCCATCATTCCGTCCTGGTCGATGCCGAGACCGGGCAAGAGGATGAACGCGGCGCCGAAGAAGGCGAAGACCCCAAGGATCCGGGGTAGCCAATAGGACCAATGGTCGGCCGTTTCGTTGGTGATCGGCAAAGCACGAACCTCGACGGCGTTCTCGACGTTCATGAAGGAAGGGACGAGCGTGGCCATGACGTACAGGCGCACCCCCCATGTAAAGACCGCAGCGATCAGAAATGTCAGCACAATTTCGCGGATAAGCATTGGCCAATCGAATAACATGAACGCGCCGGCGCTACCCAGGCCGAACGAGACGATCATCATGCTGGAATAAAGCGTGCGACCGCCAATTTTCTTGGCCCGCCCAATGGGCGTATCTTTCGGCTGTGCGATGACCCAAAGACGAAATGGACGGGTGAGCTTGTACGTTGCCCAGGTGAGCGCCAGGCCAGCGGCGATGAAGATCGCAACCAGCACCAATATGCTTGCAGGGCCTTTGTTGGACATATCGTCCATAGTATTGGCCCGGACGCGCGCAAACTGGCCCGGCAGCGAGGGCAAGGTTCGAACGATCTTTTCAATATGATGTTTGATCCGATCGAGTGTCGAGGAGGCCATCGTGTTCATCTGGCCTGGCGCAGCCGCGGCGCCGCCCGACGTGTCGGCCGGCGGAGCGCCCGCCCCGGCAGGTGTCCCCGTTGATCCGGCGTCCTGATTTCGTTGTTCGGCCACCCAAGCCTTCACCGACGGATCGTCGAGAAGCTCAAACAGCTGTTTGACCCTTTCAGGTGCGGCGGCCGCCGGCATTTGCGCCTGTGCATGACCAGCCAACAAAAGGGCGATCACAAAGACGAGCGGCCTGGCAATCAGGACAAACATCGCCGCCAGGTCTCCGAGATGTCGTGCCGGGCGCGCCAGAGTCTTGGCTCCCAATCGTCGATTCAAGATTGGCATCGTGGGGTAACCTTCCGGTCAAATCGTCGAGCAAAGACAGCTAGATCCGTAGTTGCACCCACCTTGAAGAAACCGATGTAGCGGTGCAAGACATCATCGTTCCGCCAGCCAATCCCTCCGCATATTCGCCTTTCCCAAGCCTGAGTAGATCCCCGGATACAAAGGCCGATTGACCATGCACTGGAATCCCAGCACGGTCCATATCGGGTGGGCTTCATCTCAACGGTGCCACGATACAAAGACCGATCGTTACTGGCTTCCGGACAACTTAATTCGCTATCGACATAGTCATTGGCATCGTTTTGGCGAGCAGATTTCTTATGCCTAATAGCGGGTGAAAGAAAATGGAGAGGATTATATTTTCAACGACGCCCTTTGGGTGGCGGCCGATGTCGCTTGCCATGCTGGCAGCGCAAAACGATTCACGTTCCCGAGGGCAGGGTGACGATCGAAACATGGTCTCAGCCGATGCTTTCACCGCCGTCGATCACCAGCGCCTGGCCGGTCATGAAGGATGAGCGGTCGGAGACGAGGAACAGGATCGCTTCGGCGATCTCATCGGCGCTGGCCCAGCGGCCCATCGGGATCTTGGTGCGGACATAGGTTTCGATCGCCTCGCGTCCGCCCATCTGGGCGATGAACGGTTCGTTGAACGGCGTATCGACCCAGCCCGGACAGAGCGCGTTGACGCGGACATTGTGACGGGCATAGTCGAGCGACATCTGCCGTGTCATTGCCACCGCCGCATGTTTGGAGGTTGCGTAGGCAATCATCTCGCGGTCGTAGAACACGCCGGAATTGGAGGCGGTGTTGAGGATGACGCCGCCGCCTCGTGCGACCATCGATGGCATGACCAGCCTGGCCGCCAGGAACTGCGCCCGCACATTGACCCGCCACGATGCATCCATGCCGCCGACCTCGACTTCGGTCAGCGTGCCGCCAACCTGGATGCCGGCATGATTGTGCAGGATGTCGATGCGCCCATGCCTGTCGAGCGTGCCGGCAATGAGGTGCTCGACCGCCGCGTCGTCAGCGACATCGGTGGCGATCGCGTCGGTCTTCCCGCCCGCCGCCCGGATGTCAGAAGCCGTTGCTTCGCCAGCAGCCTGATCCCTGTCGGCGATGACGACCACCGCGCCTTCCCTGGCCATGATCATCGCGCCGGCACGCCCGATGCCGGAGCCGGCGCCTGTCACCACGGCGATGCGGTCTTTGAGGATCATGATGCGGCTTTCAGTTCGATGGTTTGCGTTGGCGCAATTGCCATTGGGCGAGCACCACAAGCAGCACGGAGGCGACGAGCACGATCGTCGCGATGGCATTGATTTCCGGCGTCACGCCACGCCGGATCGACGCGAAGACATAGATCGGCAGCGTCGTCTGCGCGCCGGCGACGAAAAAGGCGATGATGAAATCGTCGAAAGAGAAGGTGAAGGCGAGCAGGAAGCCTGCGACAACCGCCGGCATGATCTGCGGCAGCACGATCGAGCGGAACGTCGTCAACGGCGTGGCGTAGAGATCGCTCGACGCCTCGACCAGATTGCGGTCGAGGCTGCCGAGCCGGGTGCCGACGATCATCGTCACCAGCGCCATCGAGAACAGCCCGTGCGCCGCGACGATCGAGCCGTAGCCGAGCGCCAGGCGCGGCGGCTGGTCGTCGGGCCAGATCGAGGCGAGGAACGGATTGACGACGCCAAAGAGCTGAACGAGCGCGACCAGTGTCGAAATGCCGATGACGACACCCGGAACGACGATCGCGGCGCCCAGAAGCGCGTCGAAGACCGCGCGTTTTCTGATGCCGACGCGCGCCAGGCCGAGTGCTGCCGCCGTGCCGCACAACGCCGCCAGCAAGGCGCTGGTGGTGGCGATGAACAGGCTGTTCTTCAGCGCTTCGACCAGGAATGGGTTCGCCAGTGCCTTGCCGTACCATTGCACCGAAAAGCCGGTGAACTCGCTGGCATGGTGGCCGGCGTTGAAGGAGAACAGCACGACCAGCGCGATCGGCAGATAGAGAAAGGCGAACACCGCAATGACGAAGGCGCGCATCAGATCAGATCCACCCGGCGCGCGCCCGAAACCCGGGTCGAGATGCGGTTGGCGGCAATCAGCACCACCACCGATACCAGCACCAGCGTGATCGCGATGGCCGAT
Source organism: Mesorhizobium sp. M7A.F.Ca.US.008.03.1.1 (assembly GCF_003997495.1). GTDB lineage: Bacteria > Pseudomonadota > Alphaproteobacteria > Rhizobiales > Rhizobiaceae > Mesorhizobium. Next base: position 50,465 of record NZ_RZRU01000016.1, read on the forward strand.
CCGAACGGCCAGTTGCGCGACTGCAGGAACAGGTCGACCAGCCCATTGCCGATGAAGAACACCTTGCCGCCGCCGAGCAGCGTCGGGATCAGATATTCGCCAAGCAGCAGGATCATGACCAGCGAGAAGCCGGTCATCACGCCCGGCAGCGACAGTTTCAGCGTCACGCCGAGGAAGGTCGAGAGCGGCGTCGCGCCGAGATCGGCGGAGGCCTCCAGCAACCTGCGATCAAGCCGCTCGAGGCTGACATAGATCGGCAGGATCATCAGCGGCAGATACCCATAGACGATGCCGAGCAACACGGCGCCCGGCGTGTTGATCAGCCTGATATCCTCGAACCCGATATAAGCAAGCAATGCCGGGATGCCGCGCCCGCCCAGCACATACATCCAGGCATAGGTCCGCATCAGAAGGCTGGTCCAGAACGGGATGACGACCAACGCAAGCAGGATCAGCCGCCAGCGCTGCGGTGCGCGCAGAGCAAGATAATAGGCAACCGGGTAGGCGACGAGCAGGCAGGCAAGCGCTCCCACCGGCGCCAGCACCATCGTGTTCCAGAAGGCGGTCGCCCGCGCCGGAAGATTGGCATATTGCGCGAAAGTGAAGGCGGCCTGGTAGCCGCCTTCCGGCGCTCGTTCGCCGACGCTGAACACCGCGATGGCGATGAATGGCAGCACCAGAAACACCACCAGCCACGCAGTCGCCGGACCGAGCAGCATGGCGGTCAGAAGATTCCTGCGTAGACGGCTGCCGTGCATGGAGAGATTTGCCCCGTGCCGGCGGGTATGAACCCGCCGGTCAAGTTATCTGAATCGAATTTGAGGCCGTCGCTCAGGCCGACTTGAAGCGCGCCATCAGCTCGGCACGACCGGGATCGGTCAGCGTTGCCGCCGCGCCGAATTCCAGCGGAGTCAACAGGTCGGCTGCCGGATAGAGGATCGGATTGTCGAGCACCTCCTTCGGCAGCAGCTTGTTGACCCGCGCATCGGTAGACGGCGCACCATTGGCCAAATGCTCCTTCACCGCCACCTGCGGGTTCATCAGGTAATTGAGCAGGGCGTAGCCGGCCGGCTTGTTCGGCGCGTCCTTCGGAATGGCGTAGAAGTCGGTCCATATCTCGCCGCCTTCCTTGCCCAGCACATAGGCGATCTCGGGAATATCGCGATGCAGCTGCGCGCCATCGTTCGTCCAGCACATCGTCATCCACGCGTCGCCGGCGCGCATCCCCGGCTGGTAGTCGGAGGAGACCGCGAACAGATGCGGCTTGACCTTCAGCAGCAGTTCCTCCGCCTTGGCCAGTTCGTCTGGCTTGAGCGAGTTGAACGAGTAGCCGTAATATTTCAGCGCATTGCCGATCGTGGTCAGCTGGTAGTCGTGCACCATGGTGCGGCTGTCGCCTTCCGCCATGGCAGTGTCCCAGAACTCCTTCCAGCTCGTCATCGGCTTGGTCAGCTTCTTGGTGTTGACGGCAAAGCCGGTGGTGCCCCAGTTCTTCGGCACCGCATAGGTCACCCCCTCGATCGTGCCTTCCCCGGTGAAGCGCGGATCCTCCTGCGAGCCGTCGAAATTCGGCAGCCTCGCCATCTCCAGCGGCTCGATGATGCCGAGCTTCTTGTAAGTCGAGATCGTGTAGTTGGTCGGCACGAAAAGGCTCCAGCCCGAGGCGCCGGCTTGCAATTTGGCCAGCATCTCCTCGTTGGAGCCGAAGACGTTGACCTCGACGGCAACGCCGGTGTCCTTCTTGAAATTCTCGAAGGTCGCCGGGTCATGATAGTTCGGCCAGGTGGCGATCGACATGCGGTCGCCAAGGCTTTCGGCGGCAAAGGCTGATGTCGGCATGATGCCGATCTCGCGCGCCATCACTGCCGTGGCAATGCCAAGGCCGGTGAGGCCGAGGAAGTCGCGGCGGCCGATCGAGCCGCGCTTCAGACGCATCAGCTGGTCGACGAAATTCTCGGGGCTTATCGGCAGTCCGTCACGATATGATTTCGACATGTTTTTCTACCCTCTGGTTGGCCCCGTTGTTCTTGGTCTCCGCAAACGCCAGCGGCGTTCCGGAGGCAAAGCCGATGGCGACGGGTTCACCCGGCTTGAAGAGATTGCCGTGGCCGATCAGATGATCGGCCTTGGCCAGCAGCGTTCCGATCCCCTGGACCTCGATCGCGTATTCCGCCGTCGAGCCGAGAAAGATCCGGTTGCGGACGATGCCCTTGAATGGGCCGCTTGTCCGAGCGCCGAGACTGAGCGATTCAGGACGCAGGCTGACCGAGACGGCCTCGCCTTGCCGCAAGGCGGTCCGCTTGCGCGCCGCAATGACGGTACCGTCTGCAAGCGCCACCTCCACCAGATCGCCCGAATGCCCGGCGACGGTACCGCTCAAGAGATTGGTCTTGCCGACGAAGTCGGCGACAAACAGGTCGGCCGGTTCGTCATAGATCTCGCTCGGCTGCCCGAGCTGGACGATGCGGCCGCCATTCATGACGCAGACGAAATCGCTCATCGACAGCGCTTCCTCCTGGTCGTGGGTGACCAGCACGAAGGTGATGCCGATCTCGCGCTGCAGGTTCTGCAGCTCGATCTGCATGTCGGTGCGCAGCTTCTTGTCGAGCGCCGCCAGCGGCTCATCGAGCAAGAGCACCGCCGGCTTGTTGACCAGGGCTCGCGCCAGCGCCACACGCTGCTGCTGGCCGCCCGACAGTTCGTGGATCTTGCGCCGGCCATAGCCGGCGAGCCGCACCATTTCGAGCGCCTCGCCCGCTCGTGAGGCGATCTCGCGCGCCGACAGCCTTGGCCGCGCCTGGCGCAGCCCGTAGGCGACATTGTCCTCGACATCGAGATGCGGAAACAGCGCATATTGCTGGAACACCATGTTGACCGGCCGCCGGTAGGGCGGCGTGCCGGCCATGTCCTGGCCGCGAATGAACACCTGGCCTTCGCTCGGCTGCTCGAAGCCGCCGATCATGCGCAGGCAGGTCGTCTTGCCGCAGCCGGATGGTCCCAGCAGCGCGACAAAGGCGGAGGGCGGGACAGCGAGATCGATGCCGCTGACCGCGGTCACCGCGCCATAGCGCTTGGTGACGCCGCGAAACTCGATGTCGGGCACTGCGGTCAAGGCTGATGGCTCCAGCAACAGGGCAATATCGGGACGCTACCAGAGCCAATGGCGGCTAGTATATACCTCTCAGGTGGTATATCTGGTCTATTTTCTCGTTTAAGGGGGTATGGATTGTCCCGCAGCGACGAATACAGCCAACTCGCCACGCTCGTCGCGGCGACGCGGGAGACCAGCGGCGACCTCTTTGGCAAGGCGCTGGTCGATTGGCTGCGGCTCCATGTCGGCTTCGACCACTGCGTGATCTTCGGCTATCGCGGCGCCTCGCGCCCGCCGCTGCTGTTCGAAACCTTCTCGCCGGCCGAAAGCCACGTCTTCGTTGCGCTATACCAGGAAGGCCCGTATCTGCTCGACCCGTTCCACCACGCGGCGGTCGAGCGCAAGGAAGGGTTCTGGCGCATGCGGGAACTGGCGCCGGACCGCTTCTATGCCAGCGAGTATTTTCGCTCCTACTACAGCCAGACCAGGCTGGCCGAGGAGGTCGGCTTCTTCGTGCCGCTGCCGGGCAAGGATGCGCTCGTGCTGTCGCTGATGCGGCTGCGCGCTTCAGGCCCATTCGGCACCGCCGATGCCAGATTGCTGCGCGACATGGCTCCGGCGGTGATCGGCTTCGCCAGGTTGCGCTGGCCCACCCTTCCGGCCGACGAGACGGCGGAATCGAAGCAGGACGAGACGGCCGCCGTGGTCAACGAGTTCGACCGCGCCCATATCTGGCAGAGCCTGTCGCTGACGCCGCGCGAAAAGCATGTCGTCGACCTGGTGCTGCAGGGGCATTCTACGGAATCGATCGCCCGGGCGATGCGCATCGTGCCAGGCACCGTGAAGGTCCATCGCCGCAACATCTACCGCAAGCTCAAGATCAAGTCGCAGGCCGGCCTGTTCGCACGCTTCGTCGAGATCATCGACGCACGGATCCGGTAAGTCTTCTTAGCCCCCAGCTTCCCACGATGCGGTCTCGGCCATCCGCTTCAGCAACAGCGCCGGCTTGAACACGTCCTTGCCGGTGCGCTGATGCCAGTATTCGAGCCGCTCGATGATCCTGGCCGGGCCTTCAAGGCCAGCCCAGAACAGCGGTCCGCCCTTGCCGATGGGAAAGCCGTAGCCATTGACCCAGACGACATCGATGTCGGACGCACGGGCCGCTATGCCTTCCTCCAGGATCTTGGCGCCCTCGTTGATCAGGGGGTAAAGCGTGCGCTCGATGATTTCTTCCGCGCTGATCTCGCGCGGCGCGATACCCTTCTCGGCGGCCTTGTCGCGGATCAGCGCTTCAACCTCGGGATCCGGCACTGGCGAGCGCGCGCCAGCCTCGTAGAGATAAAAACCCCGGCCGGTCTTCTGGCCGAAACGTCCTTGTTCGCACAGCGTGTCGGCAATCACGGCCGACAGGCCACGCGCCTTGCGGTTTCGCCAGCCAATGTCGAGACCGGCGAGATCGCTCATCTGGAACGGCCCCATCGGCCAGCCGAAATCGGTGAATACCTGGTCGATCTGGCGCGGGGTTGCGCCTTCCACAAGAAGCGCTTCCGATTCCGAGCCGCGCGCGGCCAGCATGCGGTTGCCGACGAAGCCATGGCATACGCCGACGACGACGGCCACCTTGCCGATCCGCCGAGCCAGGTCGACAACGGTCGCCAGCGCATCGGGCGCGGTCTTGTCGGCCCGCACGATCTCCAAGAGCTTCATGACATTGGCCGGCGAGAAGAAATGCAGGCCGAGCACATCCTGCGGCCGCGAGGTCGAGGCGGCGATTTCGTTGATGTCGAGATAGGAGGTGTTGGTGGCCAGGATCGCGCCCGGCTTGGCCACGGCTTCAAGCTTGCCGAAAACCTCCTTCTTGACCGCCATGTCCTCGAACACCGCCTCGACGATCAGGTCGCAATCGGCGAGATCGGCATAGTCGGTGGAGCCCTTGAACTGGGCGAGCCGCTGTCGCTTCGCGTCGTCGCTGAGCGATCCGCGCGTGACGGACACCGAGTAGTTCCTGTCGATCGTCGCCAAGCCGCGCTGCAATGCCTCATGGCTAGTTTCCAGCAAGGTTACGGAATAACCGCCATTGGCGAAAGCCATGGCGATGCCGCCGCCCATCGTACCGGCGCCGATGATGCCGACACGGGCGATCCTGCGCTTGACGATGTCCTTTCCGGGAAGCTTTGCCGCCTCACGTTCGGCGAAGAACAGATGGCGCTGCGCCCGTGACTGGTCGCTGGCTACCAGCTTGACGAACAGCGCACGCTCCGCCGCCAGCGCCTCGTCGAAGGGCAGCGTGACGGCATTGCGCACCGACTGCGCGCAGGCGATCGGCGCCTCGAGCCCGCGCGCCTTTTTGGCGAGGCCCGTTGCCTCGGCGTCGAAAGCCGCGAGGTCGGTCTCCTTGAGCCCCTCATTGCGATCACGCACCGGCGTGAAGGGACCACCCTTGCGGGCTATTTCCCTGGCGAAGTTCACGGCATGCGTGGTCAGATCGCCATCGAAGACGGCATCGACGAGGCCGGCGGCATGCGCCTCGGTCGCGCCGATCGGCGAACCGGAAACGATCATCTTCAACGCCTTCACCGCGCCGACAAGGCGCGGCAGCCGCACCGTGCCGCCACCGCCCGGCAGCAGGCCAAGCTTGACCTCGGGCAGGCCGAGCTTGGCGCCGGCGTCGGCAACGCGGAAATGGCAGCCCAGCGCCAGCTCCAGCCCGCCGCCGAGCGCGGTGCCGTGGATGGCGGCGACCGTCGGCTTGGCGATGGTCTCCAGCACAGCCACGATGGAGCGCAACTCCGGCTGCTGCATCGGCTTGCCGAATTCGGTGATGTCGGCGCCGGCAACAAAGGTCCGGCCGGTGCATGCAATGACGATGGCGGCAACCGACGCATCATCCCGCAGCTCGACCAGCGCCTGCATCAGCGGCTCGCGGACATGAAAACTCAGCGCGTTGACCGGCGGGTTGTCGATGATGACGACGGCGACGTCGCCGTCGCGGCTGACCTTCACAAAATCGGACACGCAAACCTCCCAGCACTATTCAGCAGCCATGGCGCGAACGGGATTTACAGCGCCATGACGCGAATGGGAACCAGCGGACGGCCTGGCACAATGATTACCGGGTTTGAAGTGTCTGGCGCCAACGGCTTCCGCCGTCATCATCTCCGAAGTAGCGATCCTTCGCACCCCCCTCTGTCCTGCCGGACATCTCCCCCGCAAGGGGGGAGATCGGACGTCACGACGGCCTTCGTCAATTTTCAGGGTTGGAAGGCGGGCGAAACGGCGAAGCTGCCAATCTCCCTCCTTGCGGGGGAGATGGCCGGCAGGCCAGAGGGGGGTGCTGTCCCGCCAGCGTCGCCATCCTACATTGCAAGCTGCACAGCTACGTAGTCAGCGCAGTGCCTTCTGTCCGCCCGCCGCCGTGATCACCCCGACAATGATCAGCCCCGTCAGCAGCAATCGCACGCCGGCGCTGACGCCGAAGGTGTTGAGCATGGTCAGCAGCAGCACCAGAAACAGCGCCGCGCCCCACACGCCCGGCACGTTGGCCTTGCCGCCGGCGACCGACGTGCCGCCGATGACAACGACGGCGATCGAAGCCAGCAGATACTCATTGCCGATATCGACATTGGCGCCACGGAAATAGCCGGCGAGCAGCGCGCCGTCGATGCCGCCGAGTGCGCCCGACAGGGTGTAGGTGAGGAAGCGGATGCGGCCGACATTGACGCCGGCCAGCCACGCGGCGCGGATGTTCTGGCCGATCGCCAGCACCGAGCGGCCAAAGATCATGCGCTGCAGGGCAATGGCCGCACCGATGGTGAACAGCACGGTGAGGATCGCCAGCACCGGAATGCCCAGCACCTGCCAGTTGGCGAAATCGGCGAAGCCCGGCGGCGGCTTGATCTGCAGCCCGCGGCCATAGCTGATGTCGATCGACTGGATGATGAAGCTGGCCGAAAGCGTGGCGATGATCGGCGGAATGCGCAGCGCCCAGATCAGCAGATAGTTGACGGCGCCGACCGCAGCGCCACAGGCAAGCGCCGCCAGCAGCCCGACCACGATCATCGAGTCGTTGCCGTCCATCACCTTCATCGCGACAGCGCTGGCAAGGCCGATATTGGCCGGCAGCGACAGGTCGACATTGCCGGGGCCGAGCGTGATGACGAACATCTGGCCGACGCCGACAATGACCGTGAACACCGCCAGCGACAGGGCCGCGGTCACCATGCCCCCTGCGCCATAGCCGCCGGTGAAGGCGATCGTCGCCAGCCACACCAGAAGCGCGCCAATGAACGACCAGATCCAGGGTTTGGTGAGCAGCGATTTCACCGATGTCATCGCTCACCTCTCCCTGCGGCTGATCAACACCCGCGCCGCCAGCACGATGATCAGGATGGCGCCGTTGGCGGCCACCTGCCAGTCGGGCGGGATGTGCATGAAGGTGAGCAGCGGCGAGGCGGCCAGCGCCAGCGTCAGCGCGCCGATCACAGCACCTATCGGCGACACCCGTCCGCCGACGAATTCGCCGCCGCCCAGGATGACGCCGGCGATCGCCAGCAGCGTGTAGCCATTGCCGATATTGGCATCGGCCGAGGTGGTGATGCCGATCAGCGCCATGCCCGACAGCACGCCGAACAGGCCGGCGAGCGCAAACAGCACGATCTTGGTCTTGAGCAGCGACCAGCCGGCGCGGCCGAGTGCCGCCGGATTGCCGCCCGAGCCGCGCAGGATCACGCCATAGGAGGTGCGCATCAGGCCGAAATGGACAATGAGGCCGATCACCAGTGCCGCAATGATCGGGAACGGCACGAAAGGCGGCTTGAACGCCATCAGCCCGAGCAGCCAGTCCGGCGCCTTGCCGCCCGGTTTGGGCAAGACGAGAATGGCGAGCCCCTGCCAGACGAAGCTCATGCCGAGCGTCACCACGATGGAAGGCAGGTTGCGCAGATGGATCAGCGCGCCGAGCAGCGCATAGACGCCGATCGATCCGAGCAGGATGGCGGCACCGATGAGCGGCGCGTCCTTCAGCCAGGTCGCAGTGACGCAGCCGACGAAGCCGACGAAGGTGCCGATCGACAGGTCGAGCTCGTTTCCGGCAATGACGAACATCTGCGCGATCGTCGCCAACGCGATCGGGATTGCCAGATTCAGCATCAGGCTGAAGCCGAAATAGCTGATGGCGCGCGGGTTGAGCCAGGCGATGGCGAGCAGCACCAGCGCCAGCGACAGCGCCGGCAGCAGTCCGCGCAACAGGCGGGCACGGGCCAGCGCGCCACGTTCGGCGGAAGTCCTGGCGGCGGTGTCGAGGCTGGCGGTCGTCATCTCAGGCCGCATCGCCGAAGGAGGACTGGATGATCTTCTCTTCGGTCAACTCGTCGCGACCCAGATTGGCGACAATGCGGCCGTTCTTGAAGACATAGATGTGGTCGCAATTGTCGAGCTCTTCGGTTTCCGTGGTGTACCAGAGGAAGGTGCGGCCTCGGGCGGCCTCCTCGCGCACGAGGTCGTAGACCTCCAGTTTGGTGCCGATGTCGACGCCGCGCATCGGGTCGTCCATCAGCACGATCTGTGCATCCGAGCCGAGCGCACGCGCAAACAGCGCCTTCTGCTGGTTGCCGCCCGACAGCGAGAAAATGTTGTTGTTCATATCAGGCGTGCGGATGCCGATCTTCTTCTGCCAGAATGCAGCAAGCTCGGCCTCGCGCTGCGGCGAGATCAGCAGCCCGCTGCGCAGCCGCGCCAGCGAGCGGATGCCGATGTTCTCAGCAATCGACCATTGCGGAAAGATGCCGTCCGACTGGCGGTCGCCGGCGACCAACGCCACCGGCGCGGTCACCTCGATACCGGCCCGGGCGCGCGATGCAGCAGTGAAGATCGCCAGCAGCAAATCGGTCTGGCCGTGGCCAGCCAACCCGGCAAGGCCGATGATCTCACCGGCGCAGGCGACGAGGTCGGTGCCGTCCTTCTGCGCGGCGGGCCGCGCCCGGACCCGCAGCGGACTGGCGGCGGGCTTGGCGGCAGCGATTTGCGCAGCGATCTTCTGGCGCGCTTCCGCGCCGCCCATCGCCGTCACCAGCCGGTCGCGGTCGAAGGCACTGGCGGCGTCAGCGACAACCACCTTACCGTCGCGCATCACCACGATGCGGTCGGCGTTGCGCAGCACCTCGCCCAGCACATGCGAGATCAGGATGCAGCTTTTGCCGCCGGCAACGAAGCGACGCACGAAGGCCAGCAATTGGCCTGCCGTATGCGCGTCGAGCGACGATGTCGGCTCGTCGAGGATGACGAGGTCGAGACGATCCTGGGTGACCGTGAAGGCGCGCGCCACCTCCACCATCTGGCGTCGGCCGATCGACAGGTCGCCGACAATGTCCGACGCCGAGATGCTATGACCCGGAAAAATCTCGTCGAGCTTGGCGGCGATCAGCTCCGCCGCCTTGCGCCGCCAGCCAAACCCGCGCAGCGAAGCATGGTTGATGCGCGTGTTCTCGGCGACGCTGAGATTGGGACAAAGCGACAGTTCCTGGAACACGCAGCGTATGCCGAGCTGCTGCGCCCGCGACACCGAGTAATTGTCCTCGGTGTCGCCATGCACGCCGATCTGCCCGCTGTCGGGCACCAGCGTGCCCGCCACCATGTGCATCAGCGTCGACTTACCGGCGCCATTGTGGCCAACGAGGCCGACGCATTCGCCGGGTCCGACGTGAAAATCCACGCCACCCAGCGCGCGAACGGCGCCGAAATGTTTTTCGGCGCCGTTCAGTCTGATGATGTCAGCGTTCCCTTCAGGCATGCTCAACGATACTCGCTTGGCTATACGGACGGCAACGCTTGGCCGACATTCACTTGATGTTGGCTTTGATAGCTGCGATGGCATCTTCCTGCGTGTATTCGTGGCTGGCGACGCCGCCCTTGGGGATCTTCGGCAGCTCGGCCTCGAAATCGTCCTGGGTGAAGGCCAGATACGGCACCAGCAGATCGTGCGGGATGTCGGTGCGGCCATCGAGCACCTGCTGTGCCACCCAGAAGGCGAGCGACGACACGCCGGGCGCGATCGAGGCCGACCAGGTCTGGTAGCCGTCCTTTTCCTTCTGTTCCTTCCACCACTGCAGCTCGTCCTGGCGGTTGCCCATGATGATGGTCGGGCGCGGCTTGCCGGCGGCGGCGAAGGCCTGTGCCGCGCCGTAACCGTCACCGCCCTGGTCGACGACGCCGACGATGTCGGGCAGCGACGGCAGGATGGTTGCCACTGCCTTCTGCGCCGTGGTCTGGTCCCAGTCGCCGGTCACCGAACCGACGATCTTGAACTCGGGATGAGCGGCGACACCTTCGAGGATGCCGGCATGGATGGCATCGTCGATCGAGGTGCCGGCAAGGCCGCGGATTTCCAGCAGATTGCCGCCTTTGGGCTGGAACTTGGCCATCTGCTCGACTTCCTGCTTGCCCATGTCCTTGAAGTCGACGACGACGCGGTAGGCGCAAGGCTCGGTCACGGTGCCATCGAAGGAGACGACGACAATGCCGGCATCGCAGGCCTGCTTGATGGCGCCGTTGAGCGCATCCGGCGAGGCAGCGTTGATGACGATCGCGTCATAGCCCTGCAGGATCAGGTTCTGCACCTGCGCCGCTTGCGTCGGCACTTCCTTGTCGGCGGTGGTGAAGATGTCGGCCGCGCCGACGACCTTGTCGGCGACCGCCTTCTTGGTGACGATGCCATAGCTGTCGAGCATCGCCTGCCGCCAGGAATTGCCGGCATAATTGTTGGAAAAAGCAATCTTCTTGCCACTGGTGTCGGCCAGTGCCGTGCCCGAGGCGAGCATTGCCGCCAGAGCGCCCAGAACGAACAGTTTCTTCATGTCGTTATCCTCCCAGATGTGTTGACTGCTGCATTCCCACCGGCTTTGACCCCGGCCTCACTCCCAATCTGATTTGAGCACGGATTGTCGCGAGCTCAAAACAGTCTCAATCCCGGCACGCGCACCCTGAGCCGGTACAGCGACGTCGATGCGGTAATGTAGAGGCTTTGCAAATCGTCGTCGCCGAAGGTGAAATTCGCGCAATCCTCGGGCGTCCGGATGACGCCAAGAATGGCGCCCGACGCATCGAAAATGTGGATGCCGCCCGGGCCGGTGCAGTAAAGATTGCCGCGGCTGTCGATCTTCATGCCGTCGGGCGCTCCCGGCCCCTCGCCCTCGGTTACTGCTGCCCACACCGCGCCGCCATTGAGGTCGCCATTGGCTTCGACGCCGAACACCCTGATGTGCCCGCGTTCGGTGTCGTTGATGAACAGCCGCGACTCGTCCAGCGAAAAGCACAGCCCGTTCGGCTGCCCGAAATCGTCGGCCAGCAATGTCAGCCGGGCGCCGTCGCCATCGATGCGGTAGACGCCCTGGAATGGCAGGTCCTGAGAGCGTGGCACGCCATAGAATTCCCTCCGGCCATAGCCCGGATCGGTGAAGTAGATCGATCCGCCGGTGGCGACGACAATGTCGTTCGGGCTGTTGAGCTGCTTGCCCTGATGGTGTGTGGCAAGCACGGTCACGCTGCCGTTGGGCTCGGCGCGGGTCACACGGCTCGTCGCATGCTCGCAGGTGACCAGCCGCCCCTGCCGGTCCAGCGTGTTGCCATTGGCCTTGTGGCTCGGCTCGCGAAACAGTTCGATCTCGCCTTCGGCATTGCGGCGATACATCCGGCTTTCCGGAATGTCGGAGAAGACGAGCCATTTTTCGTAAGGGTGCCAGACCGGGCCCTCGAGGAAGCCGAAGCCGCTCGCCAGCGTCTCGATGGTCGCGTCGCCGACAACGTCGTCCAGGCCGGAATGGCGGGTGCGCGCCGGCACCGACATCACAGGCTCCCGGCGGCGCGAATCCGCATGGTGGCGAATGGCATGAACGCTTCCCCGATATGTCTTCTTGTTGGGGTCGAGCGTAGTTGCGGCGCCGCCGAGGCGATACGGGTCAAAGCGCACGGCCGACTGTGCGTTTGCACAGTCGGCCGTGCCTATCGAGCATAGGATAGCGGCGACGTCAGATCAGGACCGGCGAACACTCCGCAAAAGCGCGGTCAAGGTTGCGCTCGCGCACGCCACCGCCACGAGCACGACCACGCCGGCAGAGTTGGACTTTTGCCCTGCGCGAAATGAGTCGTGCTGCGTGGGCAGAGGGCTATGAACCACGGTTTTCAGATCGGACCGGCTGCCGTGCCGAACGGAATAGGCGCGCGTGAACTCGGCACCGAGAAGGAAAATTTCCGACGAGTAGTAAACCCAGAGCAATATGACGAGCAGGCCGCCGGCGGCGCCATACGAAGACGCAATCGCGCTAGTGCCGATATACCAGCCGATAAGCGATTTTCCCAATGTGAACAGGGCCGCGGTCCCGACAGCGCCAATCCCCACATCGCGCCATTCCAGGGTTCGATCGGGCAAAATTTTGTAAATGGCGGCAAACATCACGGAGATAAGCGCAAACGAAACGACGCCATTGATCCCGCTGAGTATGATCGTTCCGAACGGCAGATGGGCGTTGATGAAAGCGCCCAGTGCCGAAATCGCAGCGCTTGCGATGAGAGAGACCAGCAACAGGAACCCGAGTGCGGCCACCAATCCCAGACTGGCGGCCCGTGCCCGCACCAGACGCGACAGGGAATTGCCTTGCGGTTCGATCTTCCAGATTGTGTTCAACGACTGCTGCATCTCGCCGAAGACGCCAGACGCGGCCACCAGCAAGGTGATCAGCCCTATGATTGCGGCCCAGGTGCCGTACAGCCTGCCGGATGCACTTTCCAGGGCCGTCTTGAGGAGATCGGCGCTTTCCGGTCCCATCAGCCCTGATAACTGCGCGGACAAGGCCAATTGTGCGGCATCGTGGCCGAAGACGAGGCCAGCAATCGCAACCACGATCAGCAGGATCGGCGCCAGCGAGGTGGCGGCATAAAAGGCCATCGCCGCACCATGACTAAGAGCATTGTCGTCGATGAAGCCGACGACGCTTTCACGCACCAGGTGCCATGAATCTGCAAATGAGGGTCGCACTTCGAGTCCGCAGGCATTGAGTTGGCGTTCACTAGCAATGCGCCGGACCTTCCGATGTTCCGGGTTGTGGCCGCTGTTTCAGTGCTCGGCCAGCCAGGCGTCGAGCCGGTCCTGTTCGCGGCGCAGTGCGTCGATGTTGATCAGGCCACGCGCCATGGCGAGATAGATCGCCCGCGTCCGTGAGTTGAACACCGAAGCATCGCTGGCGCCGTCCTCCGCCGGCACGATGCCGAGCTTGTCGTAGCAATGCTTGATGCGGCTCTGCGCGCCACGGATCGACAGGCCGCGCCGCGCCGCGATCGCCCGGTCGGTCAGGCCGAGCGCGATGTCGATCAGGCTCTCATATTCGCCGTCGGTGATGCCCTCGAACTTGTCCTGCACGCGGTGCTGGATGCCGCGGATCTCGCGGTCGATGATGCAGTGACCTTCGCGGAAAACGCCGCGCAGGGCGGACCGCATGCCTTCCTCCGTCGCCGATTTGAGCACGTAGCCGTAGACAGAGCCGGGCGGCACGATGCGCGCCACGCCGCGCACATAGGCTTCGTCGGCGAAATTCGACCAGAACAGGATGTGCGTGCCGGCGCGACGGTTCCAGATCGCCTTGGCAACTTCGATTCCCGTCGCCTTCGGCATCTGCAAATCGAGCACGACATGCAGTGGCTCGCGTTCGGCCGCCAGGTGGATGGCGTCCTCGCCGTCGCTCGCTTCGATCACCTCGACGTCGCCGGGCCACAACTGCTCCACCGTTCGCCGCGCGAAGCTACGGTGCAGCCCGTCATTCTCGGCGATCATCACAAGCATCACATGGCCTCCGATACGGCGAGTTCGCCAGGCACCGCTGCAGCCGCCGCCAATTCTCGCGACGGCTGGCGGTCGATCTCGACGACGACACGGGTGCCGCCGTTCTTGCGGCCGGCCTGGCCGATACGCAGCCGAGCCCCGATAAGAGCTGCCCGCGTGTGCATATGGCCGATGCCGCCATACGCGGCCGGGTCGACGGCGCCGCAGCCCTGGCCGTCATCCGTCACGATCACCCGCAGCACGCTCGCGGTCGACGCCAGCAGCACATCGATGCGGTGCGGCGCGGCATGGCGAACGGCATTGTTGATCGCTTCCTGCACGATCCGGTAGAGTGCGGTGCGGACAGGCTCGGACAGGCTGTCGGCGCCGCCGTCGCTGGTGTCGGCGATGCGCACGGCGATCGGCGGCTTGGCCCTGGCGACGCTGCGGTTGAGATGCGCCTCGACCGCGTCGCGCAGCCCGAACAGTTCGAGCACGCTCGGCCGCATGTCGTCGACGATGTGGCGCAGTTCCGTCAGGCAGGCGGCGACCTCCTTTTCGAGATCGGCAAGCTGCGCCGCCCGCGCCACGCCCTGGCCGCGAAGGGCCGAAAGCTGGCGGGCTATGCGGGCGAGATCGGCAAGCGTCTGGTCGTGCAGGTCCATGGCCATGCGCCGGCGTTCGCGCTCCATGCCTTCCGTCAGTTGCGAGGCGCCGACGCGCAGCAGCTCGACGCGGTTGCGCGCCTCGCTCTCGGCCAGCATGGCGCGGCGCGCCTCCTCGGTCTGGATCAGCGCGAAGATGTAGGGCGCGATCAGGTCGGCGCATTGCTGGGCGACCGCGACATCGGCAAGCGTGTAGCAGTCGACCTCGTGCCGGCTGATGTTGAGCGCGCCGATGATGCCGCCGCGCGCCCTGAGCGCCACGACGATGCGGCTGCGCAACCTGGCGGCGAAGATCGGCCCGTCGATGGCGGTGGCGAAATGGAACCGCTCGTCGCTCAACGCATCGTCGGCGAGCAGATAGGGGACTTCGCCCCACAGCACCGAGCGGATCGGGCTGACTTCGGTCGGCAGCGGATGCTGGGCAAGCTCGCTCCAGCTGGTGTGGAAGCCGGCTTCGTAACAGGCGTGCCGGCGGCCATCATGCGACAGTACCGCCAGATCCATGTGGTCGTGCGGAATGAGCGAGCCGATCTCGATGGCTGTCGCGCGGAACGCCGTGCCGGGATCGATATGGCCGGCAAGCGCCCGCGATATCGCCAGCAGCCGGTCGATCAGGACCAGGGACACTTCCGCCATTGCTTTCACGATCCTCCCGTGCCGGGAAATAGTGGACGCATGCCGCCGCCGCTGTCAACGACGGCGCCGTTGGCCATAGGGCTGCGCGCCCAGCTTGACAAAAGACCTGACGACAGCCCGGCGATGTCGGCAGCTTTTGTGCAGCAATAGGAATTTTTTCTTGACTCCGTGCCCTCAGCTATGGTACATATTCCTCCATGGTGCTGATTTGCGCCGGTGACCCGCCGCACAGGCGGGTTTTTCGTTTGATGCTCCGTCAGCGCAGGCGGAGGCTCCGAAGGAACCCGTCAGGCCGAATTCGTTGCCCTGCCGCCCCGCCCGATCAACTTGCGGTGCAATGATTGTAAAGGGTTCGTGTCCTGGTCTAGGGAGGAGGCCAGGAGACCGAAACAGAATGGCAGTGACGCAAAACGTTGCTCCGGGCGCCCCGGGAATCCCGGCGCGCTGGACATCAAGCGCCAAGAGTGGCGTCGGAACGTCGCTTTCGCCGGCCGGCCGGATCTGGTTCACGATCAGCCACGGCATCCTCAACGAAATCTACTATCCGCGCGTCGACAGCGCCTGCACCCGCGACCTCGGCTTGATCGTCACCGGCCCCGGCGGCTATTTCTCGGAAGAGAAACGCGATGCCGTGCATACGATCGAACCGTTCGAGGACGGCGTGCCCGCCTACCGGCTGGTCAACACGGCGAGCGACGGCGCCTGGCGGATAGAAAAGCGCATCCTCGCCGACCCGGCGCGCCCGGCGCTGCTGCAGGAAATCACCTTCACGGCGCTGAAAGGGGTGCCCGGTGACTACCGCGTCTACGCGCTTCTGGCGCCGCATCTGGTCAATGCCGGCATGGGCAACACCGCCTGGGTCGGCGAGCACGAGGGAAAGCCCGTGCTGTTCGCCTCGGGGCGCGGCTCTTGCCTGGCGCTGGCCTCGTCGCTGCCCTGGCGAACCGGTTCGGCCGGCTATGTCGGCTTTTCCGACGGCTGGCAGCAACTCCACAACACAGGCGAGCTCGATGCTGCATACCAGCGGGCCGAGGACGGCAATGTCGCGCTGACGGGCGAGATCGGCTTTTCCGCGACCGAGACCAAGGCTTTGCTGGCGCTGGGATTTGGCTCAACGCCCGACGAGGCCGCGGAACACGCTTTCGCCAGCCTGAAGCAGGGTTTTGAACCCGCGGCGAAATCCTACCTCCAGAACTGGCGCAATTGGCAAAAAGGCTTGCTGCCGCTGGACCGGCACGCGGTGCCCGGAATCAACTTCTATCGCGTCTCGACGGCGGTACTGGCGACGCACCGGTCGATCGCCACACCGGGCGCCGTGGTCGCCAGCCTGTCGATCCCGTGGGGGTTCAACAAGGGTGACGACGACCTCGGCGGCTACCATCTGGTCTGGCCGCGCGATCTGGCCGAGACGGCCGGCGGCTTTCTTGCTACCGGCGATGCTGCCTCGGCCCTGCAAATCCTCGATTACCTCAGGTCCATCCAGCAGCCGGACGGCCACTGGCCGCAGAACGCCTGGCTCGACGGATCGGCCTATTGGCCAGGCATCCAGATGGACGAATGCGCCTTTCCGCTGCTGCTGGCCGATGCTTTGCACCGCGCCGGCCATTTGCCGCGCGCCAGGCTCATGACCTTCCTGCCGATGATCGAGAACGCCGCCGGCTATGTCGTGCGCAATGGGCCGGTCACGGGCGAAGACCGCTGGGAAGAAGATGCCGGTTACAGCCCGTTCACGCTCGCGGTCGAAATCGCCGCACTGCTTGCCGCGGCAGACCTGCTCGCCGCTTGCGGCAAGCAGGACGCCGCGGCCTATCTGCGCGAGACATCAGACGTCTGGAACGACCAGGTCGAGCACTGGACCTACGTCACCGGCACGGCGATCTGCAGTCAAGTCGGCGTCGAAGGCTACTATGTCCGCATCGCGCCGCCCGACAGCGCCGAGGCCGGTTCGCCGAAGGACGGCTACGTCCCGATCAAGAACCGGCCTCCCGGCGACACCGACCGGCCGGCCGAGGAAATCGTCAGCCCGGATGCGCTGGCACTTGTCCGCTTCGGTCTGCGGGCAGCCGACGACCCGCGCATCGTCGGCACAGTCAAGGTCATCGACGCGCAATTGCGCTGCGAGTTACCGCAAGGGCCGCTCTGGTATCGCTACAACAGCGACGGCTATGGCGAGCACGAAGACGGCGCACCTTTCGATGGCACCGGCCAGGGTCGCCCCTGGCCGCTGCTGGCCGGCGAACGCGCCCACTATGAGCTGGCAGCGGGGCGCAAGGAAAGCGCGGCCAGCCTGCTGGCGACGCTTGAAAGGTCCGCAGGCCCAGGCGGCCTGTTGCCCGAGCAGGTCTGGGACGGCGCCGATCTGCCGGAACGCGAACTGCTGCAGGGCCGCCCCTCGGGCAGCGCCATGCCGCTGGTCTGGGCGCATTCGGAGCATATCAAGCTGCTGCGCTCGCTGCGCGACGGCGCGGTCTTCGACATGCCGCCGCAAGGCGTCAAGCGCTATATCGAGGACAAGACCGTATCGCCGTTCAGAACCTGGCGGTTCAACAACAAGATCCGCACCATGCCGGCGGGCAAGACGCTGCGTGTCGAATTGTTGGACCGGGCTACAGTCCATTGGAGCACCGACAACTGGGCAACCGTCCATGACAGCCAGACGGCAGAGAATGCTTTCGGCATCCATCTTGCCGATCTGCCCGCAGCAAGCCTCCCCGAGGGAAGCATGCTGACCTTCACTTTTTTCTGGCCGGGGACCGGCGATTGGGAGAATGTCGACTTCTCCGTCATATCAGGCGACCAGGACAGCTAGTAGACCTTCCCTCGATAAACCCCGCAAATCTATTAGGAAACAGGGACGAAACCATGCAGATCGGAATGATGGGACTGGGCCGGATGGGCGCCAACATGGTCCGGCGCCTGATGCGCGACGGCCATGAATGCATCGTCTATGACATCAACCCGGCCAGCGTCGCGGCCCTGGTGACCGACGGCGCGCTAGGGGCGGCTTCACTGGAGGAATTCGTCGGCAAGCTGGCCAAGCCGCGTTGTGTGTGGCTGATGCTGCCGGCGGCCATCACCGGCAGGATCATCGACCAGGTGGCGGCCCTGATGGAGCCCGGCGACATCGTCATCGACGGCGGCAATTCCTATTACCACGACGCCGTCGACCAGGCCGCGAAACTGGCTGGCAAGGGCATCCATCTTGTCGACGTCGGCACCAGTGGCGGCGTCTGGGGCCTGGAGCGTGGCTACTGCCTGATGATCGGCGGTCCCGACGTGGCGGTGCAGCACCTCGATTCGGTCTTCGCCACGCTGGCGCCGGGCGCCGATGCCGGCTCCAATCCGCCCAGGGATGCCGGGACCGCGCCCTTCGGCTATCTGCATTGCGGACCGAGCGGCGCCGGCCACTTCGTCAAGATGGTGCACAACGGCATCGAATATGGCGTCATGGCCGCCTATGCCGAAGGCATGAACATCCTGAAGTCGGCCAATGCCGGCAAGCGGCAACGGACGGCGGACGCCGAGACCAGTCCGCTGGAAAACCCGCAATACTACCAGTTCGATATCGACCTTCCCCAGGTGGCCGAGGTCTGGCGGCATGGCAGCGTCATCGGCTCCTGGCTGCTCGACCTGACTGCCGGCGCCTTGAAAAGCGATCCGGGCCTGGTGAATTTCGGCGGCCGCGTCTCGGATTCCGGCGAAGGCCGCTGGACGCTGAAGGCGGCGATCGACACCGGCGTGCCGGCCCCGGTTCTGTCCTCGGCTCTGTTCGACCGCTTCTCCTCGCAAGGCGAATCCGAATTCGCCGACAAGCTGCTGTCCGCCATGCGCTATGCCTTCGGCGGCCATGTCGAAAAGCCGAAGGCAGGCAAGTGACGGCGACAGGGGAGACACGCTGATGAGCCCGGAACGGTCCGACACGCTGGTGCTCTTCGGGGCGACCGGCGACCTCGCCCACAAGAAGATATTTCCAGCCCTTTACCAGATGGTCGCCAAGGGCACGCTCACCGAACCGGTGATCGGCGTCGCCTTCGACGCCTGGGACCTCAAGCAATTGCAGGCGCGCGCCCGCGCCGGCATCGTCAATGCGCTGGGCAGGATCGACGAAAAAGCGTTCGCCAAATTCGCCTCGCTGCTGCGCTACGTCAGCGGCGACTACCGCGATGGAGCGACGTTCGAGAAACTGAAAAGCGCGCTCGGCACCGCGCAGCGGCCGCTGCACTACATGGCGGTGCCGCCGACCATGTTCGAGACCGTCGTCCAGGGGCTGGAGCAGTCAGGCACCGCGCATGGCGCGCGGCTGATGGTGGAAAAGCCCTTCGGCCACGACCTGCAATCGGCGCGCTGGCTGAACCGGGTCCTGCATCTGGTGTTCGACGAACAGTCGATCTTCCGCATCGACCATTATCTGGGCAAGGAAGCGATCCAGAACCTGCTCTATTTCCGCTTCGCCAACTCCTTCCTCGAGCCGATCTGGAACCGCAATTTCGTCGAGAGCGTGCAGATCACCATGGCCGAGGATTTCGGCGTCGAGGGACGTGGCCGCTTCTATGACGATGTCGGCTGCATCAGGGACGTCATCGAGAACCATCTGCTCAACATCCTGTTGCTGCTTGCCATGGAGCCGCCTGTCGGCCGTTCCGCCGACGATCTGATCGATGAGAAGGTGCAGGTGCTGCGCGCGATCAGGACGCTGACCAAAGACGATGTCGTGCGCGGCCAGTTCAACGGCTATCTCGCCGAGCCGGGCGTGGCGCCGAACTCGCCGGTCGAGACCTTCGCGGCGGTGCGTTTCTTCGTCGACACCTGGCGCTGGCAGGACGTGCCGTTCTTCATCCGCGCCGGCAAGAACATGCCGGTGCATGTCACCGAAGTGGTGGTGCGGCTGAAGCGGCCGCCGCTCGATGTCTTCGATCCGATCAAGCCCGCCGACCAGAACTACGTCCGCTTCCGCATCGATCCGCAAGTGGTGATCGCGATCGGAGCCCAGCGCAAGGCGCCGGGCGACGACATGATCGGCGAGCAGGTCGAACTGACGGCGCTCGACGACTCAAAGGGCGACATGCCGCCCTATGAGCGCTTGATAGGTGACGCCATGAACGGCAACGGCCAGCTGTTCACCCGCCAGGACGCCAGCGAACTGGCCTGGCGCATCGTCGGCCCGGTGCTTGGCGACACCACGCCGCCGCACCTCTACGAGCCGCTCACATGGGGACCCGCGGAAATCATGGCCGGGTTCGGGCCGCCCAATGGCTGGATCGATCCGGTGAAGTGAGAGGAACACACGATGGCCAAGGCAGTGAAGCAGCCGGCATCGGGCACCGAGCAGCCGGATACTGAAAAGATCGTGCTCACGATCGACATTGGCGGCTCGCACGTCAAGATCCTGACCAGCGCCGGCGGCGCGGAGCGCCGCGCCGATTCCGGACCGGGTCTGACGCCGCAGCAGATGATCGATACGGTCAACAAGCTCGCCGAAGGCCTGTCCTACGACGTCGTCTCGATGGGCTATCCCGGCCCGGTCAATCATAACAGGCCGCTCGCCGACCCCGCCAATCTCGGCAAGGGCTGGGCTGGATTCGACTTCGCGGCTGCGTTCGGCAAACCGGTGAAAGTGGTCAATGACGCGCTGATGCAGGCCATCGGCAGCTACGAGGGCGGGCGCATGCTGTTCCTCGGGCTCGGCACCGGGCTCGGTGCGGCGATGATTGCCGACAACGTCCCCCAACCGATGGAACTCGCGCATCTGCCCTACAAGAAGGGCAAGAGTTTCGAGGATTATGTCGGCGAACGCGGCCTGGAAAAGCGCGGCAAGAAGAAATGGCGCAAATACGTCTTCGACGTCGTCGACCGGCTCCGTGCCGCCATGCAGCCGGACTATGTCGTGATTGGCGGCGGCAACGTCGACAAGCTCGATGAATTGCCCGCCGACTCCAGGCGCGGCGACAACACACGCGCCTTCGAAGGCGGGTTTCGTTTGTGGCGCGACAAGGCGCTGATAGTCTGATACTGTTATTGTTTAATATAGTTGTTCAAAATAACGTGTGACCTGCCATCAAGTCGTTGCAATACGCAGATTTGCCGACTAGGAATTCCGCGCTACAACAACGCCATTCGTTCCGTGGACGCACGAAGGACGCCATAGCATTTTGATTTCGCGCATGATCCTTTCCGGAAGTCGAATCCGATTTTCAGGTCATTCGCTGTAGACGGAGAAATAGAGTGACCGACGATAGCAACAGTGCCCGTAAAGACATCGATCTGCTCGAACTGACCGCCCACATCGTGTCCGCTTACGTCGAGAAGAACCGCCTGCCCGTCTCCGGTCTGGCCGACCTCATCGCCAGCGTCAGCGCCTCGATAAGCGGGCTCGGCAAGCCTGCGGTCCCGGTGGCTGCCCCTCTGGTACCGGCGGTCAACCCCAAGAAGTCGGTGACGCCCGATTTCATCATCTGCCTCGAAGACGGCAAGAAGTTCAAATCGCTGAAGCGTCACCTGGGCGTGCATTTCGGCCTGACGCCGGACGCCTATCGCGCCAAATGGGGCTTGCCGTCGGACTATCCGATGGTCGCTCCCAACTACGCGGCCTCGCGTTCGCTGCTGGCGAAGTCGATCGGCCTTGGCCGCAAGGCCGCCCCCGTGAAGGCGCCCGCCAAGGGCAGGAAGGCGAAGGCCTCGGCCTGAACATTCAGTCCTGAGCCAACAGTCAGGACGACTGGAATAGAAGCCTGCCGGCGAATTCGCCTTGGCAGGCTTCATGTTTTTATGGCTTGGATAGGCTGGACGGGTTCCTTGGGGAGTGAGCCATGAACTACACCAGGATGGTGATCGAGAAAGAGGCGCCGGAAGAATACGGCTACGACCGTATCCGCTACAATCTTTCGGAAAGTTCGATCGCCGACCAGAAGCTCTCCGACATCGGCCTGTCACTGCCTGATCTCACGCTCTTCTATGGCGAGCATCGCGGCGACAAGCAGTTGCGTGCACTGATATCGGCGCAGGATGCAGGCATTTCACCGGATGATGTCCTGGTCACCGCCGGTGCCGCCGGCGCGCTGTTCATTATCTCGACCTCGCTTTTGTCGGCCAATGACCATCTCGTCGTCATCAGGCCCAACTACGCCACCAACATCGAAACCCCAAGGGCGATCGGCTGTGCCATCAGCTTTGTCGACCTGGCCTTCGAGGAAGGCTTCGCCATCGATGTCGAACGCGTCAGGGCGGCGATGCGGCCCGACACGAAGCTGATCAGCGTCACCTGCCCGCACAACCCGACCGGCACGATGATGAGCCGAGCCGAACTCGATGCCCTGGTGGCGCTTGCCGAAAGCAGCAACTGCCATCTGCTCGTCGACGAAACCTATCGCGACCTCTCCTACGGCCGTCGCCTGCCGTCGGCGGCATCGCTGAGCCCGAAGGCGGTCAGCGTCTCGTCATTGTCCAAGGCCTTCGGCATTCCCGGCATCCGCATCGGCTGGCTGATCACCAGCGACGCGGTGCTTCAGGAGAAATTCCTCGCCGCCAAGGAACAGATCGGCATTTGCGGCAGCGTCATCGACGAAGGCATTGCGCGGGGTATGCTCGAGCGCCGGGACGCCTTCCTGGCGACGCTGCTGCCCGAAATGGCCAAGCGTCGCGACATCGTCCAGACCTGGATCGACCGCGAACCGCTGGTCGACTGGGTGCGGCCCGAAGGCGGCGTCGTCGGTTTCCCGCGCCTCAATGTCGATCCCGGCTTCGACCTCGACCGGTTCTATGCGAACCTGCTGGAAAACCATGGCACCTATGTCGGACCCGGCCACTGGTTCGAGATGGAGAAGCGCTTCTTCCGCGTCGGCTTTGGCTGGCCGACGGAAGCCGAGTTGAGCGGCGGCCTCGACGCCATCTCGGCCGCGCTGCGGCAGTAACTTCCCCGTGCGATCGATAGAGCAGGCTGAAAATTCCTTGATCCAGCACCGATTTTGACGCATATCCGCGGCGAACTTTACTAGAAGTTCCATTGGCCGGAACAGCGCCCATCCGGGAAGTGCCCCGCCGACCGATGACATTGCAACGGGGCCTCACTCCATGACATCAGCACAAACCTCGCCGGACCAGCGCTATGCCGCGTTCCGCCATCGCTCCTTCCTGAGCTATTGGGCGGCACGTTTCCTCACCACATTCGCCACCATGATCGTGTCTGTCGCGGTCGGTTGGCAGATCTATGATTTGACGCGCGATCCCTTCGATCTCGGCATTGTCGGCATCGTCCAGTTCCTGCCGTCGCTGCTCCTGGTGCTGGTCACCGGCGTCGTCGCCGATCGCTTCGGCCGCCGGCTGATCATGGCACTGGCGACGGTAGTCGAGGCCGGCTGTGCCCTTGTTCTCCTGTACTTCACGCTGCGTGGCCTCGTCAGTCCGCTGCCAATCTTCGTCGTGCTGGCGCTGTTCGGCATGGCGCGCGCCTTTTACGGGCCGGCCTCGTCGTCGCTATTCGCGAATCTGGTACCGCCGGAGGATTTCGGCAACGCGATTGCCTGGAACTCATCCGCCTGGCAGACGGCGACCATCGTCGGCCCGGTTGCCGGCGGCCTTCTCTACGGAGTCTCGGCCGAGATCGCATATGCCGTCGCCGCTGTGTTGATGCTTGTGGCCGGCCTGCTGATCTTCACCATTCCCAAGCCCGCGCAGCAGGGCACCACCGACAAGCCGACGATGGAAACGCTGTTTGCCGGCTTTCGCTACATCTGGAGCGAGAAGATCGTGCTCGGCGCCATCTCACTCGACCTCTTTGCCGTGCTTTTGTCTGGCGCCTCGGCGCTGCTGCCGGTTTACGCGCGCGACATTCTGGAACTCGGTCCCTGGGGCCTCGGCCTGCTGCGCTCGGCACCCGGCATCGGCGCCATCTGCGTCGCGGTCTGGCTTGCCGGTCACCCGCTGCGTGACAATGCCGGCAAGATCATGCTCGGTTTCGTTGCCGCGTTTGGCGCCTTCACGGTGCTGTTCGGCGTTTCGACCATCACCTGGCTGTCGATCGTAGCCCTTGCCGGTCTCGGCGCCACCGACATGTTCAGCGTCTATATCAGGGAAACGCTAATCCAGCTGTGGACACCCGACGAGGTGCGCGGCCGCGTCAACGCCGTCAACCAGGTCTTTGTCGGCGCCTCCAACGAGGTCGGCGAATTCCGCGCCGGCACGATGGCCGCGCTGATCGGCACGGTGCCGGCCGTGGTGATCGGCGGCATCGGCGCCATCGCCGTCGCGGGCCTGTGGATGGTGCTGTTCCCGCAACTGCGCAAGGTCCGCCACCTCAACGGACGCAACTGATCTTCCCACGGTTGACAGCCGACAGGCCTCGCCCATGCCACAGGAGCTCTCATGATCACTTGCTACTTGAAATATGTCATTGACCCCTACAAGCTTGCCGAGTTCGAAGACTATGGCCGCCGCTGGATAGCTCTGGTCAACCGCTTCGGCGGAAACCATCACGGCTATTTCCTTCCGAGCGAGGGGGCGAGCAATATCGCCTATGCCATGTTCAGCTTTCCGAGCCTTGCCGACTACGAGGATTATCGCAAACGGATGGCTGCCGACCCGGAATGCCAGGAAGTGTTTGAAATGGAAAAGCGCAATCGCAGCATTCTCAGCTATGAGCGCAGCTTCCTGCGGCCGGTGCTCGAACCTTAGCTATTGCTGGGCTTGCCGAAAATCATCCGCAGGAACTCGTCCAGCCAGCGCTTGAGATGCATGTCCCAGATCAGCCGGCCGCCGAGATGATCGCGGCCGGGCTGGGCACCGGGCAATTCGAAGCGATGCGCGCCGCGCACCACCCAGCGCTGCATCATCACCCTGGTCAGTTCGCCATGGAACTGGATGCCCCAGGCATTGTCGCCGTAGCGGAAGGCCTGGTTGGGATAGGTCTCGGCCGTCGCCAGCAGCGTCGCGTCCCTAGGCAGCGAAAAACCCTCGCGGTGGAACTGATAGACCATCTCCGGCCAGTGCATCAGCTGCTTGCCGGCTTCGGTCGCTTTCAGGGGATACCAGCCAACCTCGACCAGCCCTTCACCGTGACCCTCGACCTTGCCGCCCAGATAGTTGACCAGCATCTGCGCGCCGAGACAGATGCCGAGACATGGCCGGTTCTCCCTCAGCGGTATTTCCAGCCAGTTGGTCTCGCGGCGCACGAACTCGTCCTCGTCATTGGCGCTCATCGGGCCGCCGAACACCACCGTGCCGGCGTGGTCGTCAAGCGTTTCAGGCAAGGCGTCGCCAAGCGGCGGCCGGCGGATATCGAGATCGAAACCTTCTTCCAGCAACATGTGTCCGACACGTCCCGGGCTCGAACTCTCCTGATGCAGCACGATCAGGATCTTTGG
The DNA here is from genome assembly GCF_003997495.1 of Mesorhizobium sp. M7A.F.Ca.US.008.03.1.1. GTDB lineage: Bacteria > Pseudomonadota > Alphaproteobacteria > Rhizobiales > Rhizobiaceae > Mesorhizobium. The sequence continues at coordinate 76,019 of NZ_RZRU01000016.1, forward strand.
CTTCGAACTCGTTTGGCGTGGCATGGGAAGGCGAAGATCCTATTCGTCGCTCGATGTTCCGGTGGCGCCGGGCGCGTGCGCCGCTGCCTTGCGGCGTGCCTCGACGCGATCATGGCGTTCGACGCCGATCAGCTCGGCGACGCGCCAGACGGTGTTGTCCTCCAGCTCGTGCAACTCGCCGTCGGCATAGACGATTTCCCACATCAGGCCGATGAAGGCCTTGCGCGCATCGGCATCGAGATGGCGCTTCAGGACGCTGGTGAAGGCATAGAGATCGATCGCCTCATTGTCGGCCCGCTCGCCGGCGGCGGCTAGCGCTTCGAGTTCGGCGCCGCTGATCGAATAGCTCTCCGCCAGCACCGCCTTGAACCGCTCCCACTCGACATCCTGGCGCACGCCATCGGCGTTCATCACATGGTAGAGCAGCGCCGAGGCAGCGATGCGCGGATCGTCGGTGCTGGCATGCGTGCTTGCACCGGCCGGCAAATCCCTGAGAAACGACAGAACGCGTTCAAACATAGATCCATACCCCAACGGCCTGACGGCCTGCCCAACTCAAAACAGCCGAAACCGGCGCGGCGACTTCTCCGCTTCCTCGTCCGGATCGACGCCCGGATCGTCCGGCAGCCGCGCAAGCTCCTCGGCCGGCTCGACGCCCTCGGCATCGCTCGGCACTGCGGCGAAGGCCGCTGCCGTGATTGGCCTGACATGATCTTCTTCGCGACTTTCAGCTTGCTTGCCCGCCGACGTCTCGCCAACGGCGTCATCGATCACCTCGACCGGCCTTTCGCTGGCCGGCTTTGCCAGCACTTCGATGGCGGGCACCGCACCCGTCGGCACGTCATCATGGCTGTCGATCAACTGGCCAAGACGCTCCACCGGCGCGCGCCACTCGAAGGCGTCGAGCCGGCCGGTGATCGGCGATACCGGCGCCCAGCGTTCCGACACCACGCCGTCTGCGACCCAGGCCGGATCACGCGGCGCCCGCACCGCCCTGGACAGCAGCTGCCGCACCTTGCCCTGATCGCCGGTCTCGGCCTCCTCGATGTCGGCGAGCAGCAGGTAGGCGCCCTCGCGGCGGTCCATCCGGATCGCCGCCTCGGCCTCGCGGCGGGCAGTCGAATAATCCTGCGCGTCGAGCGCCGCGCGCGCCACCGTCATCGACGACTCGGCGTGGTTCTTCTTCATTTCCTGCAGCTTCTTCGCCCGGTTGAGGCGGTCGAGCACGGCGTCGCCCGGCCTTGCATGGGTATAGAGCTCGGCAACTTCCGGGTGCGGCTCCGCCTTCCACGCCGCCTCGAGTATCTTCGAGCCCTTGCGCACATCGTTCTGCTTGAACAATGCGGCCGCGGCGGCAACGGCGGCGGGTGCGAAATCGGGCCTAAGCTTGTTGGCCTCGATCGCCGCCGTCCTGGCGGCAGCGGGATCGCTCTCGGCAAGCGCCTGCGCCTTGGCGGTCAGCAGCACGGCGCGGCGGCGGTTGGCGGCATCGCGTTCGATCTGCCGTGTCGATTTCTGCGCATCGACCAGTTTCAGGGCGCCGTCCCAGTCGCCGCGCGCGGTCAGCTCTTCCAGCGTCGATTCCGCCGCCCAGGCCAGCTGCGGCGCCATCACCGCGGCGCGGCCGGCATAATGCCGGGCGGCGTTGCGGTCGCCGAGCCGTTCGGCTTCCAGATAAAGCCCGCGCAAACCCAGCAGCCGCATTTCGGGATCGTCGAGCATGCTTTCGAATTTCTGCCGCGCGCCTTCATGATCGCCTTCGAGCAGCGACGCCTGCGCTTCGAGCAGATGGATCAGCGGCTCCTGGTCGGAACGGATCAGCTTGGCGGCTTCCTTGGTCTTCTTGCGGGCCAGTGCGCCATCACCGGCGCCGGCGGCAATCATGCCGGTCGACAGCGCCTGATAGCCACGATCGCGTCGGCGAACACGGAAATAGCGCGAGATGGTGTAGGGACTGTTCCACAGCGACTTGAGCAGCCACCACAGGATCATCACCGCGGCGACCACGGCAACGACAGCCACCGCCGCCACCATCAGGCTGACCTGGTATTGATAGCCGTTGAAAGTGACGACCATGTCGCCCGGCCGGTCGGCCAGCCAGGCAAAGCCCAGCCCGAGCGCGAAAACGACGATGAGGAAGGCGAGCAGGCGGATCATTGTGTTGCCCTCATGCCTTCATCGCGCCCGAGATCAGCGCATCGACCTGGGTTTCGACCTCGATGCGCGCCTTCAGCTTGCCGGCAAAGTCGGCGCCGGCAGCCTTGGCGGCCTCGGGCAGCGTTTCATACTCGCTGAGTGCCTTGGCGTAGTCGCCCTGGTTGACCGCCGCCTCCATGCGCGCGACGGTTTCCGGTGCGCCGGCGCCTTCGACGGCGCCGATCGGCCTGACCTTGACCAGCGATTCGGCGCTCGACAGAAGGCTCTGAACGAAGCCGGCATTCTCATCGACAGGCGTCGCAGCAGTGACCATGGCATTGGCGGCGGCATCAGCCTGCGACGCGATCTCGGCGCGGGTTGGAACGCCCTTTTCAGCATAGGGGCGCAGTGCCGCAAGCTGCGGCGCATCAGGCGAAATCGCGGCGAGGGTTTCGAGTTCGGCCGAAAACGGCCCGCCACGCTCCAGCGCCGCCTTCAAGGCCGACGCCGCGATGGCAAGCGCGATCTTCGGCTGCCCAGCCGCCGCCTCGACCTTGCCGGACAGCTGCGACACAGACTGCTCCAGCGCTGTCAGCCGGCCATCCTGCGCCGTCGCCGCCTCGCCGGCCGACTTCACCAGCGCGTCGAGGCCGGCCAGTTTTTCGTTGAGCGGGCCGAGATCGACCGGCGCCGAGCTGCCGGCCTTGCCGAGGGCGGCGACCGCCGTCTCGATCTGCGCGACCTTGTCGCCCAGTGCGGCGACGCCGGCGGCGTCGCCTGCTCCACCTTTCTCGACAGCCGATTTCAGCGCCGCCACATCGGCTTTGACCTGCTCCAGGCCCGAGGACAGCCCGACCGTCTTCGCCGCTGCATCGCCGTTGCCGCCGGCGTCCTTCAAGCCGGCGATTTCGGTCTTCAGCGAGGCGATGTCGCCATTGACACCATCGAGCGAGACGCTGGCACCGGAACCGGGCGCGCCGAGCAGGCCGGCAAATTGCAGCCCGCCGGCACCGACCAGCGCGATGACGCCGCCGATGATGCCGGCGGCGATGCCGTTGAGGCCGCCACGCTTTTCAGGGGCTGGCGCCATCTTCTCGTCCCGTGTCTCGGTTTTGGCCTTGCTGCTGTCGGTCTGGGCGCGCTTCGTCGATGCGTCGTCGAAATTGTAATCGTAGGCTTTGGGTTTTCCGGCCGGCGCGGCGGACGCTCCGGGCTCGCCGGACGACCCGGAACCGGCGGACGCGCCGGGATCGCCGGACGCTCCGGGACCGCGAGACGATCCGGGATAGGGGAGCTCAGCCTCGCTGCCGGTCCTTGTTGCTGCTGCCGGTGGCTGATCCGGTTCGGCCCGGGCGTCGGCATGCTCCCAGGGCTCGAGATCGGTCTGGTCGGCATGAACCGGCTCATCGGGAACCTCGGGCTGCGAAGCATTCGCTGCTTCCTCGGCCTTCGCCTCGTCTGTCTGAGCCTCCTGCCTGGCGGCGTCCTCGTCGGCGATGCGTGAGACGGCGCCCGGCTCGAGATCGATGGTCACCGGCTCACGGCGGCTTTTCGAGTGTCGCATCTTCGGCGTCTTGACCATGCCTGGGCTCCGCACAATTCGCTTCGTCTCAACGCCTGGCGGCGCATGATGGTTCAGAAAGGGTCTAGCACATCACCAAGCGGTGAAAAGGGGCGGTGTGATGACGCGGCTCAGCGCGGCGCCTGCAAAAGCGCCAGCAGTGCGTCCTCGTCAGGCTGCGCGGCGATGCGGATCCTTTCGCTGGCGACATCGTCGAAGGCTGCGGCGATGCGAGTGGAAAGCGCAAAAACCCATGTTTTATCGAAGAGACCGCGCAGAGCGGGCCGTCTTGCCAAGGTCTGCATCGCCACCGCCGCCTTGGCTGAATAAAGCAATATCGCGTCGGCAGGTCGCCCGGACAGGCGTTCGAGGATGACTTCGTCCGAATAGCCCACTGTCAGCGTGTCATAGGTCTCGACGGCGTGGACCCGAACGCCCGCCGACCCGAGCCTCTGTTCGAACGCCGGAAAACGCACGCGCCCGCAGAGGTAGACAATCGTCTTTCCAGAGAAATCGGCGGCGAGACTGTCGGCCAGCGCCTCCGCATCGCCCGGGCCTTCACTGACCGACAAAAAACCCGCTTCACGCGCCGCTTGCGCCGTCCTTTTGCCGACCGCAAGACAAGGCAAGGCGGCAAGCGTCGCGATGATTTCTTCCGGCGCATGGCGCATGGCATTGGCGCTTGTGACGGCCACCGCGACGGCATCGTCCGGGATCAGTCCGGCGGCGGGCAACGCCTTTGTTTCGGTCAGGGGCAAAAGAACCGGCTGAAAGCCCGTCTCCTCAAGCCGATGCGCGGTGCGCGACGCACCCGGTTCCGGCCTGGTCACCAGGACGCGAAGCATTTCAGAGCCAGCCGTCGAAGAACTTTTCGCCGGCCCTGGCCCGCACTGTCCTGGCTGCTTCGGTGCCGATACGGGCGGCGTCTTGTGCCGGTCCCTGCAGCTCGACCGTGTGCGACTGCGTGCCGTCGGGCGAGATGATCAGCCCGGCGAAAGACAGTTTTCCGGCCTCGATCGCCGCATAGCCGGCAATCGGCGTGCGGCAGGAGCCATCGAGCGCCGCCAGGAAGGCACGCTCGCAGGCGAGCGCCTGGCCGGTCGGCACATCATGGACGGCTGTCAGCATCTTTTCGGCATCGCGGTCGCCGATACGGGTTTCGATGCCGATCGCGCCTTGCCCCGGCGCCGGCGGGAAAACATCGAGCGGTATCAGGTCGGTGACGACATGCTCGAGCCCAAGCCGCTTCAGCCCGGCATAGGCCAGGATCGTGCCCGCGGCGACGCCTTCTTCAAGCTTGCGCAGCCGCGTCTGCACATTGCCGCGGAACATCACCACTTCGAGATCCGGCCGCATCCGGCGGATCAGCGCTTGCCGCCGCAGCGACGACGAGCCGACTTTCGCCCCGCGCGGCAGTTCGGCGATCGTCTTCGCCGCCTTGCCGACAAAGGCGTCGCGTGCATCCTCGCGTGGCAGGAAGGCCGAGAGTTCGAGACCGTCGGGCAGTTGCGTCGGCATGTCCTTCGACGAATGCACGGCGATGTCGATCCGGCCCGCCAGCAGCGCCTCCTCGATCTCCTTGGTGAACAGGCCTTTGCCGCCGGCTTCCGACAGCGGCCGGTCCTGGATGCGGTCGCCGCTGGTCGAGATGACGACGACCTCGAACGCCTCCGCCGGCATCCCATGCGCGGCCATCAGCCGCGCCTGTGTTTCATGCGCCTGCGCCAACGCCAACGGGCTGCCGCGTGTTCCGATTCTCAAGATTGTTTGCATGGCGCGCAGTCCGTGATAACCCCCCGGCAAGCGAGGCTTTTCCGGGGTTCTCCTAGCGGGGAAAGCCCCATGATACAATCTTTAGGGACAGCGACGAATTGATCCGCGTGCTGGGCATAGAGACGAGTTGTGACGAGACCGCCGCCAGCGTGGTGGCCATCGACGGCGACGCCGCGCCGAAAATCCTGTCCAACATCGTGCTCAGCCAGATCGAGGAGCATGCCGCATTCGGCGGTGTCGTGCCGGAAATCGCCGCGCGCGCCCATGTCGAGGCGCTGGACGGCATCATCGAGGCGGCGCTTGCCGATTCGGGCACAGCGCTCGCCGATATCGACGCGATTGCCGCCACCGCCGGCCCCGGCCTGGTCGGCGGGCTGATCGTCGGGCTGATGACCGCCAAGGCAATCGCCGCGGCGGCGAACAAGCCGCTGATCGCCATCAATCACCTCGAAGGCCATGCGCTGACCGCAAGGCTGACCGATGGGCTCGATTTTCCCTATCTCTTGCTGCTGGTCTCCGGAGGCCATACGCAAATCGTCGCCGTGCGGGGCGTCGGCGACTACCAGCGCTGGGCAACGACCATCGACGACGCGCTCGGCGAAGCCTTCGACAAGACGGCCAAGATGCTCGGCCTGCCCTATCCCGGCGGACCGAATGTCGAAAAGGCGGCACAGGCCGGCAGTGCCTCGCGCTTTGCCTTTCCGCGTCCGATGAAGGGCTCGGCGCAGCCCGACTTCTCCTTCTCCGGCCTCAAGACCGCCGTACGCCAGGCGGCGAGCGCCATTGCGCCGCTGAGCGACCAGGACGTCGCCGACATCTGCGCTTCGTTCCAGGCAGCGGTAGCCGATGCTCTGGCCGACCGCGTTTCTCGCGCGCTGACGCGCTTTCGCGAGACATTTCCCGGCACGAAAAACCCGGCTCTCGTCGTTGCCGGTGGTGTCGCCGCCAACCGCACGATCAAGATCATGCTGGAGCGGCTCTGTGCCGAGACCGGCTTCGCCTTCATTGCGCCGCCGCTGGAGCTTTGCACCGACAATGCGGCGATGATCGCCTGGGCAGGCATCGAGCGGCTGCGCGAAGGCATGGCGCAGGAGAACGGCTTCGATTTCGTGCCGCGCTCGCGCTGGCCGCTGGACAGCATCTCGGCGCCGATGGTCGGCTCCGGCCGGCGCGGAGCCAAGGCATGAACGAGCGGGCAATGAGCGGCAACGAAACCGCGCCAAGCGGCTGGCGCGTTGCCGTGCTCGGTGGCGGGGCCTGGGGCACTGCCTTGGCCTTGGCAATGCTGCGCGCCGGGCATTTCGTCCGTCTTTACGCGCGCGACCCGGAGACCGTCGCCGCGATCGACCGCGGCGAAAACCCACGCTATCTGCCGGGCATTACGCTCGAGGCCGGCATCGTGGCGACGAGCAACATCCAAGCCGCGCTCGACGGTGCCGATTGCGTGCTGGCGGTGACGCCGGCGCAGTCGCTGCGGGCTACGTTGGCGGCAGCGAAGGATCATATGCCGGCCGGTATCCCGCTGGTTCTGTGTGCCAAAGGCATCGAAAGCGAGACCGGCGCCTTGCTGTCGGCGATTGTCGAAGAAATCCTGCCGCTAAATCCGGTGGCCGCTTTGTCGGGTCCGAGCTTCGCCGCCGACGTCGCCCGCGGCCTGCCGACGGCCGTTGTGGTCGCCGCCCGCGACGAGGCATTGGCCGCCGATCTCGCCGCCCGCTTTTCCGCCGAAAACCTGCGCTGCTATTCGAATGACGACCTGATCGGCGTCGAGATCGGCGGCGCCTTGAAGAACGTTTTCGCCATTGCCGCGGGTGCTGTCGCTGGCGCGGGTCTCGGCGCCAGCGCCCAGGCCGCCATGGTGACGCGCGGCTTTGTCGAACTGCGCCGCATCGGCGCCGCCTTCGGCGCCAGGCCCGAAACGCTGATGGGGCTTTCCGGTCTTGGCGACCTGCTGCTGACCTGCTCGTCCACCCAGTCGCGCAATTTCGCCTATGGCCTGGCGCTCGGGCAAGGCAAGCCACTTGCCGGATTGCTGCTGGCCGAAGGTGTGCCGACGGCGGCGATCGCTGCCCGCATCGCCACCGAGCGCAACATCGACGCGCCGATCATTGCCGCCGTCGCCGCCATACTGGACGGTGCCATCACCGTCCGGCAGGCTGTGACCGCCTTGATGACCCGGCCGCTGAAGACCGAAACCAACGATTGATCCCCCGACCTTGAACCCGAGACCAGGAGAAAGAACCATGCTGTTTGCTGTGATTTGCAAGGACAAGCCCGGAAGCCTGCAGGTGCGCCTCGACACGCGGCCCGAGCATATTGTCTTTCTCGAGGGGTTGAACGGCGACAAGAAGCTGGCATTCGCCGGTCCGTTCCTTGACACCGAAGGCAAGCCCAATGGCAGCCTCGTGGTCGTCGAGGCACCCGACATGGCAGGGGCGCAGGCTCTGTCGGCCGCCGACCCCTACGCCAAGGCCGGGCTGTTCGAAAGCGTCGAAATCCGCCCGTGGAACTGGACGTTCAACAAGCCGGCGGCTAGTTAATCCCGGTCGCCCGCGAGCGCACGCAAGAAGCAATTCCAGGAAAAGTGTGAAACGGTTTTCCCTCCGGAATTGCGTCAAAACAATGAGTCTAGAAGGAGAAAGACATGAACTACTGGCTGTTCAAATCGGAGCCATTCAAGTTCTCCTTCGAGATGCTGAAGGCCAAGGGCAAGGCCGGCACGCAATGGGACGGCGTGCGCAACTACGCCGCGCGCAACAACATGAAGGCAATGCAGGTCGGCGATCTCGGCTTCTTCTACCATTCCAACGAGGGGCTGAACGTCGTCGGCATCGCTGAAGTCTGCGCGCTTGCCCATCCCGACACCACCTCGGACGATCCGCGCTGGGAATGCGTCGACATCCGCGCCGTAAGGGACGTGCCGAACCCGCCGACGCTGGAACAAGTGAAGGCCAATCCGAAGCTTGCCGACATGGCGCTGGTGCGGCTCGGACGGCTTTCCGTGCAGCCGGTGACGCCGGCCGAATGGAAGGAAGTCTGCCGCATGGGCGGCTTGACGCCGGCTCCGTGACGGCGCTCACGCCCAACAGCGCCAAACAATTCATTCTCGACAACACGGCGCTGATGGCGCCGCCGCACGTGCCGGAAATCCTGCTTCATCTTGCCGACGAAGCGCATGATCTGTGGCAGCGGACCGAGGATGAGCTGGTCGAGATCGGCCTGCCGCCGCCCTTCTGGGCTTTCGCCTGGGCCGGCGGCCAGGGCCTTGCCCGCTATGTCCTGGACAATCCCGGCACGGTGCGGGGCAAGCGCGTGCTCGACTTCGCTTCCGGCTCCGGCCTTGTCGCCATCGCTGCCGCCAAGGCAGGTGCCGCCAAGGTGATCGCCACCGACATCGATCCGTTTTGTGCCATCGCGATCCGGCTCAACAGCGAAATCAACGGTGTCGGGACCGAATTCCTCGGCACGGATTGCATCGGCACCGATGCAGGTTGGGACGTGGTCCTGGCCGGTGATGTTTTCTACGACAAATCTTTCGCTGACCGGCTGATGCCATGGTTCGCAACCCTGAAGGCGCGCGGCGCCGAAATCCTCGTCGGCGATCCCGGCAGGTCATATATGCCGAAGGCAGGGCTGGAGCCGCTTGCCGTCTATGAAGTGGCCGTTACGCGGGCGCTGGAGGATGCGCTGGTCAAACGCACGACCGTCTGGCGGTTCGCTTGACGCGATCACCGAACAGGCGTTCCATCACATCCGGACCAAAGCAAGTCCAGGAAAAGTGTGACACGGTTTTCCCGGGAAAAGCGCATAGCGCTTTCCCTTGGGAATTGCGTCGAAACAAGAGAGAGGGCGGTTCTGCGTTTCCGTGAAGCGATGAACCGCACTGAGGGGGATCTCATGGATTTTTCAGCAGTGAACTGGCTGGCGGTGGCTGTCGCCGCAATCGTCGCATGGCTGTTCGGCGCCGCCTGGTACATGGGCCTGAGCAAGCCTTGGCTGAAGGCCGCCAAGCTCGATCCGGCGACGATAAAGAAGTCACCGCTGCCCTTCGTCATCAGCTTCATCGCCGAACTGGTCATGGCCACCATAATGGCCCTGGTCGTCGGCGCGATGACCGGCGGCGAGCCGACATTGCTCGCCGGACTTGTCTTCGGCTTCGTGCTCTGGCTGGGTTTCGTCGCCACGACGCTCTCGGTCAACCATCGCTACGAGAATTTCGGCTGGGACCTGACCCTCATCGACGGCGGCCACTGGCTCGGCGTGCTGCTGATCATCGGCGCCGTGATCGGCTGGTTCGGCGCGGCGGCAAGCTGATCAAGAAGGCAGTAGGGGAACAGGGGCACCGACGCCTATCCCTACTGCCCTACTGCCCTACTGCCCTACTGCCCTACTGCCCTACTGCCCTACTGCCCTACTGCCCTACTGCCCTACTGCCCTACTGCCCTTTCTCCGTGGTCCGCGTCTTGGCGACTTCCTCGAGCATCCATTCGCGAAAGGCGACGATGCGCGGATCGTCGGCGGTATTTTCGGGATAGACCAGGAAATAGGCGAATTCGGGCGCCACCCGCAGGCCGAGTTCGAAAGGCTGCACCAGCCTGCCCTGGGAAAGGTCGTTCGCCACCATGGCGAAATCGGCGAGCGCGACGGCATTGCCGTCGAGCGCTGCCTGGACGGCATCCGTGGAATTTCCGAACACGACGGTCCGGCTGTCGTCGAAATCATTGATGCCGGCCGCCGCCATCCACATCCGCCAGTTCGGCCACGTCACGCCTTGCCGCGACCATTCGATATGCGCAAGCGTGTGATTGAAGAGGTCGCGCGGCTCGCGCAGCGGCGGACCGGACGTCAAGAGGCTTGGGCTGCACACCGGAATGAGGATGTTGTCGAACAGCCGGTGGGTGCGAAGGCCCGGATATTTGCCGGCGCCAAAACGGATGCCGACATCGATGTCATCGAGTTCGAAATCCCGCACTTCATAGGCAATGTCGAATCGCAATTCGATATCGGGGTGATGCTTGCGAAAATCGTCGACGCGCCGCATTAGCCATTTTGATGCGAACTGCGCGTCGAGCGTTACCTTCAAAAGAGCGGTGCCACGCGTCAGCTTTTGCGCCCGCGAAACGGCCCGGCCAAGCAAGTCGAGCGCGTCCGCCGAGGCGTCGAACAGCACCGTTCCCGCCTCGGTGAGCCGGATGGTGCGGCTGGTGCGCGTGAACAGCACCAGCCCGAGCTGATCCTCGATTTCCTTGATCTGATGGCTGACGGCGGCCGGTGTCAGGCCAAGCTCGTCGGCGGCACGGGTGAAATTGAGGTGCCGCGCCGCTGCTTCCAGTGTCCTCAAGGCCCGAGTCCCGGGTAGAAGGCGAGCCATCCTATCCTCAAATAAAACTTGATGATCCAGAGAAAACTACTCGTTTCTCGCAGAGATTTCAATCTGGCATGATCCAATCATCGAAACATCATCAAGCCGGATTTGCTATCCGGAGAGAACGGATCACACCATGTCCATCATCGTTTTGAATTCATCGACACCCCGTCCGAACTGGCTGGCCGAGACCCTCGAATGGTTGCGTCACGCCCGGGTCGCGATCAATCTCCCGCACCAGAACGTCGAAGACCTGTCGGAACGGCAACTGCGCGACGTTGGCGCCAAGCGCAAGGACATCGCACGCGCCATGGACCGCGAAATGGGCCGCCTCGGCCTTCTCGACATCGGCTGGCAGAGGAATAAGGGAAATAGGCAGTAGTGGAACAGGGGAGTAAAGCCGCGCCGACGCGCATCCCTACTCCCTACTCCCTACTCCCTACTATCTCACCACCCTCACCACCGTCCGGTCCGACAACAACGGCAGCAGCCGCGCCATGGTTTGCGCCGTCACAGCCACACAGCCTTGCGTCGGCGTGAAGCCGGGGCGCGCCAGATGGAAGAAGATGGCGCTGCCGCGCCCGCGCCGGCGCGGCGACAGGTTCCAGTCGAGCACAAGACAGGCGTCGTAGAGCCGGTCGTCGCGCCGCATGCGTTCGTGGCTGGCGCCATAGGGAATCCTGACCGGCCTGTTGTAGTTGCGGTCGTCAGGCACTTCGCACCAGCCGAGATCGGGCCCGATCGGCGTCATCGCCAGACGGGTCCTGCGGCCGCTGGAGAACTGATCCCCCCGGAAATATCCCGACAGGATCCGCATCGCGGCCAGCGGTGTGGCGCCATCGCCTTCGCGCTTGCCGGCGGAGATACCGCCGCGCCCCAGCGCACAGGCAAACACCGTTTTCCCGGCCTGCAGCAGGCCCTGGCTTGGATGGCCGGGCCTGGCCCGCACGGTCAGCACACGCAGCCCTTTTCGCAAAATTGCGCCGGCTGCATTGCGATCGTGTTTTTTCTTGTATGATCGTGCCACGGAACAAATCACTGTGAACGGCTGTTGCGCCGGTCAGCTTCCGCATAAACAGGCAGCGGTCAACTGAATTTTCTTTTCAAAACAACGGATTGATCCATGACTTCACGCACCATACTGATCGTCGACGACGATGACGACCTGCGCGGCACGCTGGTCGAGCAATTATCCCTTTACGAGGAATTCGACGTGCAGCAGGAATCGACTGCGGCAAAAGGTGTCGCCGCAGCGCGCGGCGGCCTCGTCGATCTGCTCATCATGGATGTCGGGCTGCCCGACATGGATGGCCGCGAAGCGGTGAAGATCCTGCGCAAGGGCGGCTACAAGGCGCCCATCATCATGCTGACCGGCCACGACACCGATTCGGATACGATTCTTGGTCTCGAGGCCGGCGCCAACGACTATGTGACGAAGCCGTTCCGCTTCGCCGTGCTGTTGGCGCGCATTCGGGCGCAGCTGCGCCAGCATGAGCAGAGCGAGGACGCCACCTTCTCGGTCGGGCCCTATACTTTCAAGCCCAGCCAGAAACTGCTGCTCGACCCGCGCGGCGGCAAGGTGCGGCTGACGGAGAAAGAGGCCTCGATCATCAAATATCTCTATCGCGCCGACCAGAAGGTGGTGACGCGCGACGTGCTGCTCGAGGAGGTGTGGGGCTACAATTCCGGCGTCACCACGCACACGCTGGAAACCCATGTCTACCGGCTGCGCCAGAAGATCGAGCGCGATCCTTCCAATGCGGAAATTCTTGTGACAGAAAGCGGCGGCTACAAGCTGGTTCCTTAAACATTTCATTATCCATGAGCGGTCGGGCGGGGCCGCTTTCGGGTACGATCCAGTTGGAGGGTGGTTTGGATCGAACTCGCAGAGGAGGAGGCGGACTGTCGGTTCGGGGACATAGCTAGATGGCGCTGGATGACGACATCCGCGTCCTGTCCGCCGTGAGGCTCTTCGAGGGCTTCACGCAGGAACAACTGCGCCTGCTCGCCTTTGGCGCCGAGAACACCAGGCTGATTGCCAACCACAAGCTTTATCGCGAGGACGACGAGGCCGATTCCGCCTATATCGTTGTCAGTGGGCGCATCGTGCTCTACCGGGAGCAGAATGGTGAACGCATCCCGATTGGCACGGCAGACCCCGGCACGATCCTGAGCGAACTGGCATTGATCGCCGACACCAACCGGTTGACCAGCGCCTCGGCCGAGATCGATTCGGAAGTGATGCGGCTCAGCCGCAAGATGTTCCGCCGCATCCTGGAGGAATATCCCGAGATCGCGGTCAAGCTCCACCAGCGCATCTCGGAGGAATTTCAGGCGATGATCCGCCGCATCGAGGAACTGGCGCCGCGCTTCTCCGGCTGAGGCAGCCCGCCTACGAAGCTGTTGGCTTCGCGACCGAAGGCAAAAGCGCGGCGGCGTTTTTCAACGACATTCGCCGCGATAACCTGATCGTGGCGCACTGCGGCCGGAGTGGGGAATCGCCAATGGGTCGTTCATCCGGATGCCCGGATCCAGGGGCAAGGTTCCGTTGACAGGCAAGAGGTGAAATCCTAAAGCACCTCGAAGGCGGCCGGCGCAGCAGGCGCCACCACCACCAGGCTCCTGGGGGGAGCGAGCCATGCCATCAGGGCGGTACGAGACGATTATCTTGTATTCCCGCAATGACGCGTTCGGCGACGGACTGATCCGGCTTCCAGCTTTGCGCGCCGCCAGAACGGCATTCCCCGATAGTTTCATCGTCTACGGAACCACCCGGTCGTCGTCCCTTGAACACAGCCTCAATCGCCATGCCGGCCATTTGGTCGATGCGATCAACGTGCGGACGCCGCTCGCGCGGCTGATCGCCGGTCACCGCAAGGGCAAGGAGCGATTGGCCGTTGTCGATTTCCGCATCTCGGCGCGCTGGCTGCTTCAAGCCTCGGCATCACTGCTCGGCCGCGGCATCGCCTATGAGGCAAACTTTCCGGCTTTCGCCCTTTCCTGGCGCCTGGGCCAAAGGCCTGAAGCACGACCCGAGCACAATGCCTGGCGCTATCACCGCCTCATCGAACGCCTTGCCGGCAAGCGGCTGCCTTTCGATCATCGGCTGGAGCCTGGCCCGGCCGCACGAGCGGCGGCCAGGAGCCTTGCGGACGGCAAGCATGCTCCGTTGATCATTATCGCGGCGCATGGCAGCGCCAGCAAGCGCATGTCGGCGGATCAGGTTGCCGCGATCGCCGACAGCCTGATCGCCAACGGGGCGGACCTGCTCTATGTGAAAACCCCCGGCGATGGTCCCGATATGGCTGAGCTGGCTCAGCGCGTGCCGAAGGTGCGGCTTGTCGATTCCGCCGCGATCGAGGGGGTCGATATCGGTGACATTTTGCTGGCGCTCGGCGAGTTTGCCGATCTTTACATCGGCGCCGAAGGCGGTACCGCACATCTCATGGCAACCGTGATGACGCCGATGGTTATCGTCAATGGCGGCGCCAACATGGCCCGTTGGAGGCCGCTTTCGAACTGCGTGGACGTGATCGATGCCCGCCATGCCAGCCCGACCGGCCTGGTCGCCGATGTCCCTGCGTCGACAATCATCGAAGCGGTGCAACGGATGCTGGCGACGCGCCGCCGCGACCATCCCCATCTGCCGGATCTCGCGGCCTGTCAGCGCAGCAATTTCGCGACAACGATATGCATGAAGACTTGAAGCGCGCCATTTGAATTTGAGTTAATCTGGTCGCGCTTCGAAACGTGTTGGGGTTCAGGTCGGCGATTTGCAGGCCGGCCTCACCTGAACATCGACGCCATGGTACAATGGGTTCGGTGGGGCGAAGCGCTGCAACCGTTCCGTGGTGACCACCGGCACAATGCAGGCGGAGTTCTCGGCGGCAGATCTGGCGCATATCGTACTTTGGTTCCAATGGAGTTCCTCTCAGTCCTCAATGAGAATAGAAAATGCCAGAGAACAACGCGCTGAACACAAAGCATGGCGGCGAATGGAAAATAGCCTGGCGCCTGGTCATACTGGCGGCGGCGGCGATTAACGTTGCGATGCTCTTAGCCGCGCTGTTCGTCGCGCAAATTCGTGGTCTTGACGCCTGGATCTTTTATCGAGATCCATCTGCAGCCGCCGAAGTCGGCTTCTATACGGGGTGGATTTCGTCCCTGGGTGCTTCGCTATGGATCGGCTCCGGCGCCGCGACCCTGTTTGCTGGCCTGCTCACGCGCCGATGGGATTGCACGTTTCTCGGCGGCCTGACCCTGGTCTTGGGCCTCGACGACCTCTTGTTGATCCATGAGGACGTGCTGCCCATTGTAGGGATACCGGAGATCGTTCCGATGATTGCCTACGCCGCCGCCGGGTTGTTCTGGTTCTTTCGGCTGCGACGAAAGACATTCGACGGCACGATCGTCTTTGTGGCCGCAGGCTTCCTGCTCGCGATGTCAGCATCGATCGACCAACTCGGAGAGCTGTTTCCCACCCCTGGTTCTGCGGCCGCCATCGCCGAGGACGTCGTCAAAGAGCTTGGCATCTTCCTTTGGGCGGCAGGTGCCGTGGGGTACGCGGCGATGGTGACTCGATTGGGCCGTCCGTGGGTGGATCCAGCCGATCCCAATTCTGCCGACTGAACGCCGCACGCGCCGCATCTTCGACCAGATTAGTCCAGATCGAACCGCGCGATGACAGGCACATGGTCCGACGGGCGCTCCCAGCCGCGCGCCAGGCGCAGGATCTCGTAGCCGGAAAAGCTGGGCACCAGGTTTGGCGACGACCAGACGTGGTCGAGGCGGCGGCCGCGATTGGACAGCTCCCAATCCTGCGCGCGATAGCTCCACCAGGTGTAGAGCTTCTGCTCATCCGGAACGTTGAGCCGCATCAGGTCGACCCAGTTGCCGGCGCGACGCATCGCCTCGAAATTTTCCGTCTCGACCGGTGTGTGGCTGACCACGTTGAGCAATTGCTTGTGCGACCAGACGTCATGTTCGAGCGGGGCGATGTTGAGGTCGCCGACCAGCACCGAGCCGGACACCTCGTCATGTTCTGCCCGGATGGCATTCATCTCGGCAACGAAATCAAGCTTGTGCTTGAACTTCCTGTTGATGAGGGGATCCGGTTCGTCGCCGCCCGCCGGGACGTAGAAATTGTGCAGCAGGATCGCCTTGCCGCCGGCCCGCACCGTCACCGAGAGGTGCCGGCTGTCCTCGATCTCGCAAAAGCGTCGCTTTTCGACCACCTCGATCGGCCGCCGGGCCACCGTCGCGACGCCGTGGTAGCCCTTCTGGCCATGGAAGGCGATGTGCTCGTAGCCGAGCTTGCGGAAAGCCTTTTCGGGAAACAGTTCGTCGGGAACCTTGGTTTCCTGCAGGCACAGCACGTCGGGCGCATGCTCCACCAGCAGGCGCTCGACGATCGGCATGCGCAGGCGAACGGAATTGATGTTCCAGGTGGCGATGGAGAAGGGCATTTGGCAATCCAGGACAGCGTGCAACCGGCCAGAACCGATGGGTCCCGGCGGGGAAGACGCCTTTTGACGGAGTCGGTCCGGGAAACTGCCAGCCGCAAGCCGCAAAGACAAGCCGGGCAACGCCCGACGAGGCGCGGCCAGGTGCTTTCCACAGCTATAACGACAGGGTTAGCGCGCCTTGTTGGTGTTGAGCTCGCGATTCGCCGTGTAATCGATGGCGAAAGTATCCGGCGCGAAGCTGACGCCTTCCTTGGTGTTGAAGATCATCACCGTCGTATCCTTGCCCTGCGCGTCGGTGATCGTCCACTGCCGCAAATCGAAGGTTTTCGGATCGAACATCATGGTGATCTTCGAATTGCCGAACACCGATTTGTCGGCGAGCTGGATGGTGGTGAGGTCATCCTCCTGCTTGACGCTTTTGACGCGGTCGCCGGAGAGGTCGATCCTGGTGTCGAGCAGCAGCTTCAGAGGCGTCTTCGACAGCGGATAGAGATCGGACGTATTGAGCCTCTTGTTCAGGATGACCACCGACTTGCCGTCTGAAATCACCCGGAAATTCGAAGAGCCGTCATAGTTGAAGCGGATCTTGCCCGGCCGTTCAAGGAAGAACTTGCCGCCCGTCTGCTCGCCCTTGGGGCCGAACTGCACGAATTCGCCGCTCATCGATTTGACCGAGGAAAAGTGGTCGGCGATCTTCTGTGCGGCGGCGGGCACAGCCGCCTGCGCCGAGGCCAGCACCTGGAAGCCGGGCACCGCGTTGAAGGCTGCCGCCCCTGCAAACGCCAGGCCGAGGCCCAGCAACTGACGCCGGGAGGGAGCAAATGTGCTGAGCGCTGAAAGATCGTTTTTCATGTCGGTCACTCTCATCCAATTCCTGAGTTGTTCTGTGCTTGGACCCCCAGTTAGGCTGAAATTTGGCGGGTCGGGCGTCCCTCCGTCGCTTCAACGCCTTGAAAGGTTCAAGGTTGCCGGACCGGAATGTCACAAGGGTCAGGCTTTCTGGTCAGAACTTGTCGTCTTCGGTCGGCACCAGGATCTCGCGCTTGCCGGCATGGTTGGCCGGGCCGACGATACCTTCCTTCTCCATCTTCTCGATGATCGAGGCGGCGCGGTTGTAGCCGATGCCCAGCCGGCGCTGGATATAGCTGGTCGAGGCCTTGCCGTCGCGCAGCACCACGGAAACCGCCTGGTCGTAAGGATCGTCGGAATCCTCGAAATTGCTGTTGCCGCCACCGGACCCACCCTTGCCCGACGGCTCGTCGTCGTCCTCGCCGTCGTCCTCGGTGATGGCGTCGAGATATTCCGGCACGCCCTGCAGCTTCAGATGCGCGACGATCTTCTCGACCTCTTCATCGGCGACGAACGGGCCGTGCACGCGCTGGATGCGGCCGCCGCCGGCCATGTAGAGCATGTCGCCCATGCCGAGCAGCTGCTCGGCGCCCTGCTCGCCCAGAATGGTGCGGCTGTCGATCTTGGACGTCACCTGGAAGGAGATGCGGGTCGGGAAATTGGCCTTGATGGTGCCGGTGATGACGTCGACCGACGGCCGCTGCGTTGCCATGATGACATGGATGCCGGCGGCGCGCGCCATCTGCGCCAGGCGCTGCACGGCACCTTCGATGTCCTTGCCGGCGACCATCATCAGGTCGGCCATCTCGTCGATGATGACGACAATATAGGGCATCGGCTCGAGATCGAGGTTCTCGGTCTCGTAGATCGCCTCGCCGGTCTGGCGGTCGAAGCCGGTCTGCACGGTGCGCGAGATCTTCTCGCCCTTCTTGTCCGCCTGGCTGACGCGGGCGTTGAAGCCGTCGATGTTGCGCACGCCGACCTTGGACATCTTGCGGTAGCGGTCCTCCATCTCGCGCACGGTCCATTTCAGCGCTACCACAGCCTTCTTCGGATCGGTGACGACGGGCGTGAGCAGATGCGGGATGCCGTCATAGACCGAGAGTTCCAGCATTTTCGGATCGATCATGATCAGCCGGCAGTCCTGCGGCGTCAGCCGGTAGAGCAGCGACAGGATCATGGTGTTGATGGCGACCGACTTGCCCGAGCCGGTGGTGCCGGCGACCAGCACGTGCGGCATCTTGGCGATGTCGACGATGACCGCCTCGCCATTGATGGTCTTGCCCAGCGCCAGCGCCAGCTTGGCCTTCGTCGTCTCGAAATCGCGGCTGGCCAGGATCTCCCTGAGATAGACGGTTTCGCGCTTGGCGTTCGGCAGTTCGATGCCGATGGCGTTGCGGCCTGGCACCACCGCGACGCGGCAGGCGATGGCACTCATCGAGCGGGCGATGTCGTCGGACAGGCCGATGACCCTTGACGATTTGATGCCGGGCGCCGGCTCGAGCTCATAGAGCGTGACCACCGGACCGGGACGGACGGCGATGATCTCGCCCTTGACGCCGAAATCCTCCAGCACGCCTTCGAGCAGGCGGGCGTTCTGTTCCAGCGCATCCTTGGACAGGCTGGCGTCGCGCACCACGTTCTTCGGTTCGGAGAGGAAGTGCAGCGACGGCATTTCGAATTTTTCGGAACCGATCAGCGATGTCTGGGCCTCGCGCTGCACGCGGGCGCCGGGCACGGGGCGCGCCGCCGGCGCCTCGACGCGGGTGGCTGCGTCGGAACGGAACGGCTGCACCTTGGCGGTCGGCGCGCCGCGGCGTTGCACGACAGGTTCATCGTCGAAATCGGCATCCTCGCCCGCATTGTCGAAGCGATCGTCGAAGATGTCGGCATCGTCGGGGTCGAGCGAGGCGCTGCGGTCATTGACCATGGCGGCGAAGAATTCGGGCTCGACGCGGGCGCGGCCATCCTGGCTCATCCGCTGCTCGGCGAATTCGGCCGATTCGACCCGTTCAACGGCGCGGCGCCAAGCGGTGGAGCGCTGCTCCATCTCCGGCTCGTATTCGTCCCGCTCCTGCCTGCGGCGCGCGGCGCGGCGGTGCATCCACGCGCGCAGCGACAGCCACCAATGGGTGATGGCGCCGAGCGCCAGGATGCCCTCGTCGCCTTCGTCCTCGTCATTGTCGAACAACAGGTCGTCCTCGCGCGGATCGGCGGCGGGCTCGTCCTCCATCACGGCGAAGCCGTTCTTGCGTCCGATCAGCGCCGAGCCATGGGCGAAGAGCCACAGTGCGGGCGCCGACAGCAGGATGGCGATGATGCTGGCGATCAGCCCGGTCGGATAGCCGCCGATGACGACGCCGGGGATCTTCAGCACCATGTCGCCGAACACGCCGCCGAGGCCGGTGGGCAGCGGCCAGGTCTTGGGCGGCACCACGCAGCCGACCATCGCCGCGGCCAGCAGCGCGAAGCCGAACCAGGACAGCCCGCGTTTGGGCAGCCTGTCGACGCCGCGCGCGGAAAACAGCAGGAATCCCCAGATGACCGTCGGAACCAGGGCGGCGACGGCGGCGAGGCCGAAGAACTGCATGGCCAGGTCGGAGAACACGGCACCCGCATAGCCCATGGCGTTGGTGACGGTGTTGTTCGTCGCGTGGGAAAAACTCGGATCGGCGACATTCCAGGTGGCAAGGCTGGCAACGCCAAAGGCGGCCAGCGCGAACAGGCCGACGCCAACCAGCCGCCCGACCTGACGCCGCGCGAACGCCTGGATGCCGTGCCCCGTATCGGCCAGCGCGAGCGGTGCTGAAGCCCCTGAACGCATGCTCTTCCCCGTCTGTCATGGTCTCGCCGGGTGCGTGGCGCACTCCGGCAGATTCGGGTCTCAGACTATCGGTGGGAAGGTTAAGGGCGCATTAACTATAAGAGGTTGAGATGATCAAACCTCGTTACCGCCGGTTGAGCCGCTTGCTGCCCGAGGGATAGCCCGAGTGGGCAGCAGGGATCACCGATTTGGGTCGATGCATGCAATCCGTCTTCCTTCGCGTGGCGGCTCTGGCCTGGGCAGGGCTCAGTCTCCTGCTCGCTTTGCACTGGTTTGTCGAACTCGGCATGGTGGGCTTCCCGGACGGCTACGTGACGCCCTTTGCCAGGGCGACCGGCCCGCTGCTGCACATCCTC
Source organism: Mesorhizobium sp. M7A.F.Ca.US.008.03.1.1 (assembly GCF_003997495.1). Classification (GTDB taxonomy): domain Bacteria; phylum Pseudomonadota; class Alphaproteobacteria; order Rhizobiales; family Rhizobiaceae; genus Mesorhizobium. The sequence goes on from NZ_RZRU01000016.1 coordinate 96,348, forward strand.
GCCACAGCCTGCCTGGGACAAGGCCTGTATTTTCTATTCAGAGGTCTTTTCGGCGAGGGATTTGGAGTGCCGGGTCTCGGCCTCCGGATTCTGATCGCGGCCGTCGTGACGGTGGCGCCCGTGCTGATTGTCCGGAATTGCCCCCAGTCCCGGACGTGCAGCAGCGCGTATGAGGCGCTGACAGGCACCATGATGGACGACGGCACCGGCGGATAGAGCTGCCGCCTGCCGAAACGATGGCGGGCCTGCAGCCCGCCATCGGTCGTCTGGAACAAAGATCGGGCCTCGGCCCGATCGCGGCAAATCAGTTGGCGCCGCCGAGCGCCTGCACATTGGTGCAAAATTCCGCATGCGGCTTGCTCATCGCCGCATCCTGGCATTCCTTCTTCATCGCTTCCTGCTTTTCCATCGGCATGGCCATGAAAGCTGCCTTGAAGTCAGCCATCGGCTTCATGGTTTTCATGCCGGAATCCGTGAAGAACGGCGCCATGTTGTCGGGCTCATCCAGAGCACCGGCAAATGCCACGCCGCCGAGCATGGAAAGAGCAAGCGCTCCGAGACAGATGTTCTTGAGGTTCATGAGATGGTTTCCTTCCCTGTTGTTTGGTACGAGCGTCAGAACGACGGTCGTCTCCACGGTTCGGAACCAGAGCGGTTGTTGTTTCCTCAAAAAGCTTGATCACACGAACGTGATTGCGCGAAGACGGGCATTGCCGGAACGGCTTGCCAAAAAAAGAGGCCCAGATGCGATCCGGGCCTCAATGCGTGAACTCCTTTCGGGAGCGTCACGACGGGATCTTTTCAAAGCAATTCCAGGAAAACTGTGCAGCGCTTTCCGTTCGGAATTGCGTGGCAGATAAGGGGCCGGCGGGAGGAGGGTTCCGCCGGCCCCTTGGCCAAGCTGGCCTTACGGCACCACTTCGCCATGCTGGGAGATGTCGAGGCCTTCGACCTCTTCCTGGGTCGTCGGACGCAGGCCGACCAGCGCCTTGACGATGTAGAGGAGCACGAAGGTGGCAATGCCCGTCCACACGATGGTGACGGCAACGCCGTAGATCTGCTTGCCGAGCGAAGCACCTGCGCCGAGGCTGTTGATCGCCGGGTCGGCGAGCACACCGGTGAGCAGAGCGCCGATGATGCCGCCGACGCCATGCACGCCGAAGGCATCGAGCGAGTCGTCATAGCCGAACATGTGCTTGACCTTGACCGCCGAGAGGTAGCAGACGACGCCGGCAACGATGCCGACGATGAAGGCGCCGGTCGGGTTGACGAAGCCGGAAGCCGGCGTCACCGCGACCAGGCCGGCAACCGCACCCGAGATGATGCCGAGCACGGAAGGCTTCTTGGCGACGATCCATTCGGCGAACATCCAGGCCAGTGCCGCCGCGGCGGTGGCAACTTGGGTGTTGAGCATGGCAGCGCCCGCAAGACCGTCGGCTGCCAGTTCCGAACCGGCGTTGAAGCCGAACCAGCCAACCCACAGCAGCGAAGCGCCTATTACCGAATAGACCAGGTTGTGCGGCGCCATATTGGTGGTGCCGTAGCCTTCGCGCTTGCCGAGAACCAGCGCGCAGACCAGACCGGCGACACCGGCGTTGATGTGAACGACCGTACCGCCGGCGAAGTCGAGCACGCCCGCCGACCCGAGGAAGCCGCCACCCCAGACCCAATGCGCGACCGGCACGTAGACGACCAGCAGCCACAATGCCGTGAAGATCAGCAGCGCCGAGAACTTCATGCGTTCGGCGAAGGCGCCGGCAATAAGCGCCGGCGTGATGATGGCGAATGTCATCTGGAACATCGAGAACACGAATTCAGGAATGTTGGCGACGCCCGGCAGCCACAGCGAGGCCGTGGTGATGCCGTGATGGAAGAACTTGGAGGTGCCGCCGAGATAGGCGTTCATGCCGCCGCCATCGGAGAAGGCCAGCGAATAGCCGAACATGAACCACAGCACCGTCACCAGACAGGTGATGGCGAAGCTCTGCATGACGGTGGCGAGCACGTTCTTCTTGCGCACCATGCCGCCGTAGAACAGCGCCAGGCCCGGAATGGTCATCATCAGGACCAGGGCCGTCGAGGTCAACATCCAGGCGGTGTTGCCGGTGTCGAGCACCGGGGTCGGGGCAGCAGCCGGCGCCGCGGCGGCCGCAGCAGGAGCCGCTTCCTGCGCAAAGGCGGCGACCGTGCCCAATGCTGCGAGAACAAGCGAACCCAAAAGGGCGGCTCGTCCCGTCGTCTTCAAGGTGGAAGGAATATTCATTGAACTCTCCATTGGGAATACGTGATCGCCGCTCAGAGCGCGTCGGTGTCTGTTTCGCCGGTGCGGATGCGCACCGCCTGATCGATGCCGAAAACGAAGATTTTGCCGTCGCCGATCTGGCCGGTCTTGGCGGCGGCGGTGATGGCTTCGACGGCCTTGTCGACCATGTCGGCACTGACCGCGACTTCGATCTTGATCTTCGGCAGGAAGCTGACCGCGTATTCCGCCCCGCGATAGATCTCTGTATGCCCTTTCTGACGCCCGTAGCCTTTGACTTCGGTGACGGTCAGGCCCTGGATGCCGACGGCGGTAAGCGCTTCGCGTACCTCGTCGAGCTTGAACGGCTTGATGATTGCCATCACGATTTTCATAAGGTTTCACCCTTTGCTGTTGCGGTCCCCCGCGTTTGCACACCTTCACCGATCCCAAAGAGCCGGAGAGTGCCCGCAAGGATTCAAGCTCCGTGCCAAGTGCCGAAGCAGGGTGTTAACCCGTTGTAAACAAAGAGGTTAGAGAGCTCACCGACGCAACCTGCCCACAGCTGCGGCGATGCATCTGCTTAAAATTTGGGCAAATTTTGAAAAATGCCTACTCTGCAGGCGATCGCTTGAGCCGGATCAGCCCTTCCTGCGCAACCGAGGCGATCAGCGTGCCGTCGCGGGCAAACAGCGAGCCGCGCGTGAAGCCGCGCGATCCCTGTGTCGACGGGCTGTCCTGCGTGTAGAGCATCCAGTCGTCGAGCGCATGGCTGCGATGGAACCACATGGCGTGGTCGAGGCTCGCCGCCTGGATATCGCGGTCGAAAATGGCGCGGCCATGCGCGAAGGTCGATGTGTCGAGCAGCGTCATGTCGGAGAGATAGGCGAGCACCGCCGCCTGAATGGCGCGGTCCGCCGGCACCGGACCGGTGGTGCGGATCCAGATATTCTGCTTTGGCTCCAGCTTTTCGCGGCTGGTGTAATGCTTCAGCATCACCGGCTTCATCTCAATCGGCCGGTCGCGCTCCCAGTAGCGTTTGATGCCATCGGGCACCGCCTCGCCGAATTTGCCCAGCAACTCGCGTTGCGACAGCAATGTGTCCGGCCCCGGAACGTCCTGCGGCATCGGCACCTGGTGCTCCAGTCCGACCTCGTCCTGCTGGAACGAGGCTTCGAGCGAAAAGATCGCCTGGCCGTGCTGGATCGCCACCACGCGCCGCGTGGTGAAGGAGCCGCCGTCGCGAATACGGTCGACCTCGTAGACGATCGGCACCTTGGTGTCGCCGGGCCGCATGAAATAGCCGTGCAGCGAATGCACGTACCGATCGGGATCCACTGTCCGCTGCGCCGCCACCAGCGCCTGGGCGATGGTCTGGCCGCCGAACACGCGTTGCCAGTCGAGCAAGGGGCTGCGACCACGATACAGATTGTGTTCCAGCTTCTCGAGGTCGAGAATGCCGAGAAGCTCGTCCATGGCTGCCGTCATATTTCGCGCCCTCGCCGCAGAAGTGTTATGGCGGTTTCCGACAGGACGGACAGGCAGTCAAGGGCGCAAGACCCGGCCGGCGCGCAGGAGCGAAGATGATGGAACGCAAGGCGGACACGAAAACCGGGGCTGACGCGAAAACAAGATCCGGGCTCGATGTCCTGGTCGCCGGCGCCGGCTATGTCGGCCTGGCCGCCGCCGTGTCGCTGAAGCAGGCGCGACCGGGCCTCGCCATCGCTCTCGTCGATGCCGCGCCTGCCGGCGCCTGGCAAAGGGATGGCCGCGCCTCGGCCATTGCCGCCGCCGCCTGCCGCATGCTCGAACAGCTCGGCGTGTGGGCCGAGATCGCACCCCAGGCGCAGGCGATCACCGAGATGATCATCACCGATTCGCGCACCGCCGATCCGGTGCGTCCGGTCTTCCTCACCTTCGACGGCGAAGTGGCCCCGGGTGAGCCTTTTGCGCATATGGTCGCCAACAAGGTGCTGAACGGCGCCTTGCGGGCCAGCACCGAAAAGCTCGGCATCGACATCATCGAAGGCGTCGCCGTGCAGGGGTTCGAGACCAATGGCGCCGGCATCACAGTGCATCTCGCCGACGGCGCGACGCTGAAGGCCCGGCTGCTGGTCGCCGCCGACGGCGTCAACTCGAAGCTGCGCGACATGGCCGGCATCAAGACGGTGAAGTGGGAATATGGCCAGTCCGGCATCGTCTGCACCGTGGCGCATGAACGCCCGCACAACGGTCGCGCCGAAGAGCATTTCCTGCCGGCCGGGCCTTTCGCCACACTGCCGCTCAAACCCGGCGAAGACGGCACCAACCGCTCGTCGATCGTCTGGGTCGAGCGTACGCCCGATGCCGAGAAGCTGGTGGCCGGTGACGATCTCCTCTTCGAACACGAACTCGAACAGCGTTTTGGCCTGAAGCTTGGCGAGATCCGCGTCACTGATGCGCCGCGCGCCTGGCCACTCGGCCTGACCATTGCGCGCGCCTTCGTCGCACCCCGCATCGCGCTCGCCGGCGATGCCGCCCATGGCATCCACCCGATCGCCGGCCAGGGCCTCAATCTCGGCTTCAAGGATGTCGCAGCCCTTGCCGAGGTGATCGTCGAGGCCGACCGGCTCGGCCAGGACATCGGCGCGCTCGACGTGCTCGAGCGCTACCAGCAGTGGCGCCGCTTCGACACGGTGCAGATGGGCATCACCACGGACGCGCTGAACCGGCTGTTTTCCAACGATCTCGGACCGCTGCGCACCGTCCGCGACATCGGCCTCGGCCTCGTCGAACGCATGCCGCGCCTGAAGGAATTTTTTATCCGGCAGGCATCAGGACTGTCCGCAGGAACACCAAGGCTGCTGAAAGGCGAGGCGATCTGAGCGCTATCGCTCAGTTCACTTCGAAGCCCAGCTTCTGCCGCAGCCGCAGCATGCGCTGGTCGGCTATATCAAGACGTTTCTCCCCGCCTTGGGCGGCGCGGTTGACCATCTGCAGCAGATCGTTTCGCTCGGCGACATCGAGACGTTCGCGCAGAAACGGCGCCAGCTTGTCGATGACGACGGTGGTGTCGTCGACCTGCGCCGCCGCCCATTTGGCATAGATCACCGCCTCGTCGGTCTTCTTCTTGTCGGCGATCTCGGAAATCACCGCGCGGATGACAGCCTCGCGCTGCGGCAGGATGGGCCCATCCTCGGAGACGATTGATGTGATCAGCGTAGCCGCCGCTACGACCGGATCATCGATCGCCGTCAGCGGTGACAGCGCCGCCTGCTTGCGCAGCTTCTTGCGGCGGATGTTGCCCTGCACGCGCCCGACAACGTCCGCAACCTCGCGAGCCGCGTCGTTCATCGCCTTCATCCGGTACCACCAGAACGCCGCCGCGCCCATCACGCCAAGGATAGCAATCAGGAAAGGCATGTCGAAATCCCCAAGAACCCCGGCAACGATAGGAGAACTCTCGCCTTGCTTCAACACGCAAAAGTTGCGCACGTAATGAACCAGGACGATCGTTCAGTTCGAATGTCTTGGTTTCCGCGGGGCTGCAGCACATGGTGGGGGCTATGATCCCGGCACATCGTAGATCGCCCGCACCTCGATGGTGCCGATTTCGGCCAGCGGGATCTCGCCGGCGATCTCCAGCGCCTGGTCGAGATCGTCGGCCTCGATCATGACGAAGCCGAGCAACTGCTCCTTGGTTTCGGCGAACGGGCCGTCGGTGATCAGCCGCTTGCCCTGGCGTCGCCGCACCGTCTTCGACGTCTTCACCGATTGCAGCGCCTGTGCGACGATCAGCATCCCACGCTGATCCAATGACCGGTCATGAGCCATCGAATCGGCATCGAGCTTGGCCAGACGCTCCGGCGTCATGGCATGGAGGTCTTTCTCCTCGCCATAGACCAGGCAGACATATCTCATTTCCAGCTCCCTTGCTGTGAGGAACCATAGATCACGGTATCGGTTGAGTCCTTGCCGGCGGCGACATGGTCGAGAAGGCTGATCGCAATGCCGATGATGGCAATTGCCGCAAGCAGCCGGCCGAAGCCGGACGGCGGCACATGCAGCGGGTCGCTCTCCCCCGGATCAGCCCTTCGGCCGGTGCTTGTCCAATGGGCAGAAAATAGATTGTTCATCCGAACCTCCATCCGCCACGAGAATCCGTGGTCGCCCGCAGGACGGTCGGGGCCGATGCAAGTCGACATTTCTGCACGCACATTCTTTCAAAAAAGATTCGGTGCGGCTCGCCGGCGGTGCATGCGCGCGCAAACAGCGCGGTGGCCTTCCCTCGCGCCCGCGCTATAGTTGGGAGGAACGCCGCCTGGCCGGCGCCACCGCTGTAATAAGGAGGAATTCATGGACCGCACCGCAAACGCCGTCTGGAAAGGCAATCTGAAGGAGGGCACGGGCACGCTCGACACCCAGAGCGGAACCCTGAAGGGCACGCCCTATTCGTTCAAGGCGCGCTTCGAGGACGAGAGCGGCAAATCCGGCACCAACCCGGAAGAGCTGATCGCCGCCGCGCATGCCGGCTGCTTTGCCATGCAGTTCTCGCATTTCCTGGCCGAGAACGGCACGCCTGCCACCGAACTCGATGCCAAAGCGGTGGTGACGCTGGTTCCCGGCACCGGCATCACCGGCAGCGCCCTCACCGTGGTCGGCAAGGTGCCGGGCATCGATGCCGCGAAATTTGGGGAACTGGCCGAAAAGGCCAAGGCTGGATGTCCGGTCTCGAAGGCGCTCGGCGCCATAAACGTGTCGCTCGACGCCCGGCTCGGCTGACAGAACCGCTCGATGGCAAGCGCCGGCCTCGGGGCCGGCGTTTCCGGTACGGATCAGGTCTTCAAAGCGGCCGCCCGCACATCGGACGGCGTCGCATCATAACGCCGGCGGAACGCCCGGTTGAAGTAGGACAGGTCATTGAAGCCGGCCTCGAAGGCGATCGCCGTGATGCTGCGGCCGGCTTGGCGCGGATCGCCAAGCATGCGGTGCGCGCGCAGCAGGCGCTGGCACAGCATGAAGTCCGACAGCGACGTGCCTTCGCGCTCGAACAGCTTCCTGATGTAGCGGGCGGAAAGGCGGTGACGGCGGGTGATGTCTTCGGCCGATAGGTCGCCGCCATGGGCTGCTATATCGGCCTTGATGGCCCGCAGCCGCGCCACGCGCACGCCTCGGCCCCGGGCGATTTCCGCCGCGTCTCGGGTGGCACCCATGGCAAGGGCGACGAGATCGAAAATATGCGTCGTCGCCAGATGCCAGGCCTCCGGCGTCAGCACGTCGCCGGCATCCTGGATCGATTGCACATAGTCGAGCAGCAGCCGCATCGCCCCGCCGCTGGTCGGCAGCGGCTGCATCAGCGTCGGGGCCGGGTCGCCGATCAGCGGTGAAAGCGCTCTGAGCGAGAAGCTCATATTGACGAAGCGAAGACCGCCGGGCTGGATGACATTGAGGCCGACCTCTTCGCCGCTCATCATCAATGCCTGGCCATTGCCGACCTGCTCCTCGCGGCCGCGGTGCTTCATCACGCTGGCGCCATCGAGGGCGGCCAGAAGGACGAGATCGTCGCTGTCGATCAGCGGCGTCGAATGATGGACGCGGAATTCGGAGCAGGTGCCCGTGGCTATGCCGAGGCCGGGCAAGGCGCGCACCCGCATATCGACCTGCGTCGGCCCAAGCGGATCGAGGTCGACCTTGAGCACCGTGCGGCCATAGACCTCACGCATGACCTCGACGCGATCCCGTTCCGGAAGCGCATCCGTCATCAGCCTGAACGAGGCGGTTGGCCCCATCGTCGCAGTCATTGGCACCCCTGCCTAGAGAGCGCGCTGATATGCGCCGAGGTTCTCAAAACGTCAATACAGGGCCGTTTGGGCCGTTTTTAGGGCCGCTCCGTCCAAGCTGCCCCCTTTCGTCGGACCTAGTTTGCGGCGCGCTTCCGATTGGAAGGCGCATCGCAAACAACCACAAGGGGGTTCGATGTATCATCTGCAATTGTTCAAGACGCTGTCGGGTCTGTCCTCGGCGGGCTTCAATCCGCGCGTCTGTCTGCTGTCCATCGCTCTGGGCGGAACGGTCGCCGACCATCGCGACCTGAAGCAGCCGCTGCGTGCCGGGGAGCGTCGCCCATGAGCACGAGATGCACATTGCTGGCAGCTCCGCTGCTGTGCCTTGGCCTGTCCGGCTGCGTCGGCCTCAACCCGGTATCCGCGGTCGTCAGCATGGCCGGCATGGCCGCGGCCAACTCCATCGGCATGGCGCAATCGGGCACCATCAGCCCACAGGAACAGGCGAAATATGCCTCGATGTCCTGCACCGAATTGCGGCAAACGATGGCCAACTACGAGGAGGCCAAGAATCACGGACCGACGCCGAAGAAATATGGCGGCATGGCGCCTCCCGGAAAGATGGCGATCGTCAACAACGTCATCGCCACGCGGCTTGTCTATCTCCGGCAGCTTGTCGCGAGCAAGGGATGTTGAGGGCCTCTTCACACCACGCCTGCCGGGCAGCACTTGTCGGCCTCGCCGGCTGGCTGGCCTTCAGCGCCGGCGGCGCCTATGGCCAGGGCAAGGGGCCGACGACACGCTCCCGCCTCGGCGCGATGCCGGCGGCACTTATCGGCAAATGGGGTTTTGCTGTCGCCAGTGGCAATTACTGCGACACGTTCAGCCATTGCGACCCAGGCAGTGGCGGCAGCATCTCCTTCACCTTCGGCGCTGACGGGCGCACCTACTACGCGCTGTTTCAGTCGTCGCTGGTCGACGGCTGCGGCCAGGTCCGGTCCCTGACGCTGAAAACCGGCAAGGCCGCGGTGCGCGGCTCGACCCTGATCTTCACACCGACGGCTGGAACCTACAAATCCGTCAATGGCTGCCGGCCCGACCTGACGGGCCTGTGGAAATTCAAACCCGGCGACCTGAAGCCGATCTCCTTGCGCTGGCAACTGGACGGCAGTCAGTTGCGGCTGATCGACCCCGCCGGCGAAGCGAGCGGTGTTTACAGCAGAAGATAAGCCTAGCGCTCTTCGCCGGTCAGCGCCTCTATGCGGGCGCGCAGCCTCGCAACCTCCTCCTCGAGGGCGCTGATGCGCTCTTCGAGGCCGGAGGTCGATGAGGCGGCCGACGGGGCCTGATGCATGGCGATGGACGTGGCCTGCGGTGTCCCGCTCAGCAGATGGACGTAGCGCTCCTCGCGCTGGCCGGGTCCGCGCTCGATCAGCATGACCAGCGGCGGCCTGCGGCCGATCAGCAGGTCCAGATCGGTGCGCAGCGCGTCGATCGACGGAAACCGCGCCATGCGTTCGGCGCGCGCCAGCAATTCATGCGCCGTCTGCGCGCCGCGCAGAAGCATCAGACCGACCAGCGCGATCTGCGCCGAGGTGAGCGAGAAACGCTGCGCCGCCAGATGTTCGTAGCGCTCGACGCGCGAAGCAAAGACCTGCCGGACCAGGCCCTTCTGCTCCAGCTGGCTCAGCGCCCGCCTGACCTCGACAAGCTCGACCGCCATCACCGGCTCGCGCGCCGTCTTCTGGTTGGCCGCGGCATGCGCGCCATTGAGCGTCAGCGGATAGACATCCGGCGTCAGCTCCTTCTTCTCGATCAGGCAGCCGAGTATGCGCGCTTCGATAGGAGAGAGGATGGGAAGGTCATCGCTCATTGATGGCTATCCTTCTGAGGCTGGTGGGGAGGATTGCTACAGACGACAATCTCGCCGGTAACCAACCTGCCGCCTAAACCCTTCTCTCCACCATCATCTTCTTGATCTCGGCGATCGCCTTGGCCGGGTTGAGGCCCTTGGGGCAGGTCTGGGCGCAGTTCATGATGGTGTGACAGCGATAGAGCCGGAACGGGTCTTCGAGATTGTCGAGCCGCTCACCGGTGGCCTCGTCGCGGCTGTCGATCAGCCAGCGATAGGCCTGCAGAAGCGTTGCCGGGCCGAGATAGCGGTCGCCGTTCCACCAATAGCTCGGGCACGAGGTCGAGCAGCAGGCGCACAATATGCATTCGTAGAGCCCGTCGAGCTTCTCGCGGTCCTCATGGCTCTGCAGCCACTCCTTGGCCGGCTCCGGCGACACCGTCTTCAGCCAGGGTTGGATCGACGCATGCTGGGCGTAGAAATTGGTGAGGTCGGGCACCAGGTCCTTGACCACCTGCATGTGCGGCAGCGGGTAGACTTTTACCGCGCCGGAAATGTCGTCGCAGCCCTTGGTGCAGGCGAGCGTGTTGGAACCGTCGATGTTCATGGCGCAGGAGCCGCAAATGCCTTCGCGGCAGGAACGCCGCAAGGCCAGCGTCGGGTCGATCTTGTTCTTGATCCACAGCAGCGCGTCGAGCACCATCGGCCCGCAATCGTCCATGTCGACGAAATAGGTGTCGATGCGCGGGTTCTCGTCATCGTCCGGCGACCAGCGGTAGATGCGGTATTCCCGCAGATTGGTGGAGCCCTCCGGCTTCGGCCAGGTCTTCCCCGGCTTGATCTGCGAATTCTTGGGGAGCGTGAGTTCAACCATGTTCGATCCTCAATACACTCTGGCCTTGGGCGCGATCTTGGCGAGGCTGATGCCGCCGTCCTTTTCAGCCAGCTGCGGCTCGGTGTGCACCGGCCGGTAGGAGAGGGCCACCTTGCCGTCTTCGCTCAGCCTGGCCAGCGTATGCTTGCGCCAGACCGCGTCGTCGCGCGCCGAAAAGTCCTCGCGTGCGTGCGCGCCACGGCTCTCCTTGCGCGCCTCGGCGCTGTAGACCGTGGTGATGGCGTTGGCCATCAGGTTTTCCAGTTCCAGCGTCTCGACCAGATCGGAGTTCCAGATCATCGAGCGGTCGGACACTTTGATGTCCTTCAACTCGCCCCAGATCTGCGAAATGCGCTTGCAGCCGTTTTCGAGGGACTCCTGCGTGCGGAATACGGCTGCGTCTTCCTGCATCGCCTTCTGCATCTTTTCACGCAGCACCGCCGTCGGCGTCGAGCCATTGGCGTGGCGCAGCCGGTCGAAGCGGTCCATGATCTTTTCGACCGAGGCTTCGTTGGGCGAAGGGATCGCCGACTTGCGGTCGATGACCTGGCCGGCGCGGATCGCGGCCGCGCGGCCGAACACCACAAGATCGATCAGCGAATTCGAACCGAGCCTATTGGCGCCATGCACGGAGGCGCAGCCGGCTTCGCCGACAGCCATCAATCCGGGCGACACCTGATCTGGATTGAGCGCCGTCGGATTGAGCACCTCGCCCCAGTAATTGGTCGGCACGCCGCCCATATTGTAGTGGACCGTGGGCAGCACCGGGATCGGCTCCTTGGTCAGGTCGACACCGGCAAAGATCTTGGCCGATTCCGAAATGCCCGGCAGCCGCTCATGCAGGACGGCGGGATCAAGATGGTCGAGATGCAGGAAGATGTGGTCTTTGTTCTTGCCAACGCCGCGACCCTCGCGGATTTCCAGCGTCATGCAGCGCGAGACGACGTCGCGCGAGGCAAGGTCCTTGGCTGACGGCGCATAGCGCTCCATGAAGCGCTCGCCCTCGGAGTTGACGAGATAGCCGCCCTCGCCGCGCGCACCCTCGGTGATCAGGCAGCCGGCGCCATAGATGCCGGTCGGGTGGAACTGCACGAATTCCATATCCTGCAGCGGGAACCCCGCCCGCGCGGCCATGCCGCCGCCGTCGCCGGTACAGGTGTGCGCGGAGGTGGCCGAGAAATAGGTGCGGCCATAGCCGCCGGTCGCCAGCACCACCATCTTGGCCGAGAAGCGGTGGATGGTGCCGTCATCGAGGTTCCAGGCGACGACGCCGGTACAGGTGCCGTCCGGCTCCATGATCAGGTCGAGCGCGAAATACTCGATGAAGAACTGCGCGTTGTTCTTCAGCGACTGGCCATAGAGCGTGTGCAGGATGGCGTGCCCGGTGCGGTCGGCGGCGGCACAGGTGCGCTGCACCGGCGGGCCTTCGCCGTAATTCATCATGTGGCCGCCGAACGGCCGCTGGTAGATCTTGCCCTCTTCGGTGCGCGAGAACGGCACGCCGTAATGTTCGAGCTCGTAGACCGCGGCCGGCGCTTCGCGCACCAGATATTCCATGGCATCGACATCGCCCAGCCAGTCCGAGCCCTTGACGGTGTCGTACATGTGCCACTGCCAGGAATCGGGACCCATGTTGGACAGCGAGGCGGCAATGCCGCCTTGCGCCGCCACCGTGTGCGAGCGGGTCGGGAACACCTTGCTGATGCAGGCGGTGCGCAGGCCCTGTTCGGCCATGCCGAGCGTGGCGCGCAGGCCGGCGCCGCCGGCGCCGACGACCACAACGTCGAACTTGTGGTCGACAAAGGTATAGCCTGCCGTGTTGGCTTGTTTTGCGTCCTTGGCCAACTCAGCCTCCGAATGCCAGCTTGAGCAGGGCGAAGATCGAGGCGACGCCGACCGCTATGGTGAAAAATGTATTGAGCGCGATCAGCGCCAGCTTCATGCCTTCGCCATGCACGTAATCCTCGATGATCACTTGCATGCCGAGCCGCATATGGATGAGCCCGGAGATGAGCACCAGGGCCATCACCAGCGCCACGAACGGGTTGGCGAGGGCTGCCCGCACATGCGCGTGGTCGGCGCCGTTGAGCGCGATCAGGAAACCGACGAAGAACAGGATCAGCGGGATGTTGGCGATCGCGGTCAGGCGCTGGCGCCAGAAATGCCCGGTTCCCTCGCGGGCGGAGCCGAGGCCGCGGACCTTCGCCAGCGGCGTGCGCATATCGGTGTTTTTGCCGCTCATGATCAGGCTCCCCGCGCCATGTAGCCGGCGATCCAGATCAGCAGCGTGAGCAGGATTGAGCCGGCCAGCGTCGCCCAGGCGATCTTCGAGGCGGTATGCTTCTCCAGGCCCGCGCCGGTGTCCCAGACCAGATGGCGCACGCCACCCAGCATATGGTGCATCAGCGCCCAGGTGTAGCCTAACAGGATGAGCCGGCCGAGCCAGGTGCCGAAGGCCCAATTGGCCCAATCGAAGGTCGCCTGCGAGCTTGCCGTCGCCATCAGCCACAGGGCGACCAGCAGCGTGCCGAAATACAGCGCGCCACCGGTGATGCGATGAATGATCGACATCGTCATGGTGATCGGCGGCCGGTACACGGTGAGGTGCGGCGAAATCGGCCGTTCACGTCTGGCAAATTCGCGGGTGGCTGGTGATTTGCTCATGGCTCCCCCAGTTCGGCGTCTCTCTGGAGCCTCAGGTGGAAATGCGGCATTGCCGCTTCCGGTTGCGACTTCGGACAGCCGGTTTCTAATGCTCTTTTTGCACCGCGTCAAAGCCAGAAAACCGTTTCATGAACGTCATTTAGTCTGACTAAAAGGCAGGCTTGGGCTTCAATCGATTAGGCCGTGAGGCCCGAGGCCGGCTCATTATCGCTGCAGTGCAACATGTCTGGCCCGGGACCCAGCGGCATTAGCGTTTGCAGGTCTGCGGCGTCGACCCCTTCTTCATCACCAGCGCTTCGCGTCCGTCGATCACGATTGCGTCATGTGTGGCCGCCTGGTAGCGGCTGCTCTGGTTGGCGGGCGACGCCGCAAACTCTTCGGTTGCGCCGTCGGACCCGACCACATGCAACGACGTGCCGAGATTTTGGATCGTAATCATACCGTTGTTGCCGCATCTGTAGGTGACGGTGCCTATTCCGGATCGCGGCGCAGTAAGGTCGGTGATGATCTTGGTTGCAGCTGCCGGAGGCGCCGCGGCTGCGACGGACTGCTGAGCCGGTGCAGGTGAGACGACGACGGTGTTGGCCGCCTTCGGCGCGCTGTCCTGTGGCACACAGGCAGCGACGGCACCGAGCAACGGGAAAACGGACACCCAAATCGGCCGGCGTAGCGCCATATGCTGTCCTCCCGCGGGGCAAACCAGCCGCGATGCTTTTTCAAGATCAAGGTCATCCCGACGCCGAGACGGACACCAGCCCGATGGTGCGGCCAAGCATGGCCGAATGATGGCCACCGCGTTTTCCATCCAGTCGGATATTAACCATGTTTACCGAGACATCGCCGCCAAACACGCCGGCCTCTTAACAAAGGTTAAGAAAACGTTAATTTCTGATTCGAGGAGGCTTTCCCTCAAGACACGGAGGACGCCATGCGTTCAAATTCGGGCAGATCGCGCCTTGCGGCGCTCATCGTGGCGGCCTCGGTCGTCGGCCTTGCAGCGCCAGCGCTTGCCGGCGCGCGGCATCAGGATCGCGTCTACGCCGATTCCTTCGGCAACCTCGTCGTCGACAGCGCCGCCGGCTACAAGCGCATCATCGTCGGCCAAGGCAGGCTGGCCAAGCAGCTCTCCGACTACACCAGCGCCGGCCAGCCCAAGGTGATCTACGAGAACGAAGCCGACGAAATCAGCGGTTATGGCGATTGCTACCGGCCGCCGGTGCTGGTGAAGGGCCGCTCCTATATGTACGGTCTCTCCGACGGCGAGATGCCCGAGCTCAGCCCCTGCCGCTAGCTTCCATTCCGGCCGACGACCAGTTGCCGGCAGGCCCGGCCGAAACGCGCACGCAATCGCGCCCGGCATTCTTCGCCTGATAGAGCGCCTGGTCGGCGCGCCGCATCAGATCGGCAAAGTCTTCGCTCGGATGAAGTTCGGCGACGCCGAAGCTTGCGGTGCAGCGGTTGTCAGCCGGCAGTCCGTCGATGGGCAGCGCGCCGAAGGCGCTGCGCGTGCCCTCGGCGAACAGGCGGGCCGCGGCAAGGTTGGTTCCCGGCAGGATGATGGCGAACTCCTCGCCGCCAATGCGCCCGGCAACGTGATGCGCGGCGGCGGCCTCGCGCAGGAAGCCCGCAAAAGTCTCGATCACCCGGTCGCCTGACGCATGGCCGAAACTGTCGTTGACGCTCTTGAAATGGTCGAGATCGGCGATGACCAGCGCGACCGGCACGCCTTGCCGCATCGCGCCAAGCACCGCCAACTCGGCATGGCGGGTGAAGCCGCCGCGGTTGAGCAGGCGCGAAAGCGTGTCCGTCTCCGACTTCGACGTCACTTCGGCAAGCACGTCGCGAACCAGGATGGCCAGCATCAGCAGCGCCAGCGCCAGCGCAAACACAGTGCCGAGCGATTGCGACACCAGCGCGTAGTTGCTTTGCAGATAGGCCTGCGGCTTGGCGCCCCAGCCGCCAAGCCCGTGCGCGATGAACGGCTTCGAGGCAAACTGCAGGCCGCTCGCCGCCAGCACGGCCATCAGGATGCGATCGAGACGGGCAAGCTTTTGCCTCGACGACCAGACGATGGCCAGCCCGATGAACTGCATGACCGCATAGGGAAGCTGGTAGGCCATCATGCGGACCAGCGACTGGCGCGGCAGGTCCTGCACGAAATACACAGCTATGGTGGTGGCGACCAGGAACAACAGCATCGGCTTCCAGGGCGGCGCCACGCCGTATTTGCGGGCAAGCCCGCCATTGAACGCAATGGTGGCGGCAAGGAAGACCGCGAAGGCGGCAACGACCGGGAGCCGCGCGTCGGCAAAAGCGGGAATGGAGAATTCGATGGCCGAATAGGCCATGCCCAGCAGATAGCCAGATGCCAGCCAGCGCGCCGGCGCACGGCCGACATCATGGAAGGCGACCGCCATGAAGGATGCCGCCAGCAGGCCGGCAACCGACAAATTGATCAACAGGATGAAGTTGGCGCCGCTCATGTTCTCCCGCACCCGCGCCGACAGCTAAGCATCGACGGGCGAAGAAGACGTTAACGCCATCCCGCCCGGGCAGGATTCAGCCGGTCTTGAGCGGCTCCGGCAGGAACGCCGTTTCCGGCCGCTCATAGGACAGGCGTACACTGTCGCGGCCGTTCTTCTTGGCTTTGTAGAGCGCATCGTCGGCACGGCGCATCAGCGGCTCCAGCGCCTCGCCACCGCTGCGGGCCGCCACGCCGAAGCTTGCGGTCACCTTCGTTCCAACGGGAAGCCCATCGACATGGCCGGCCGAATAGACGGTGCGCACCGCCTCGGCGAACAGCCGCGCCGCGGCAAGATCGCTGAGTGGCAGCAGCACCGCGAATTCCTCGCCGCCGATACGCCCGGCAACACCGCGCGCGCCGGCCGCCGACCGAAGCTTGGCGGCGAAGTCGGCGATCACGCGATCCCCCGCCCCATGCCCATGCACATCGTTGAGCGCCTTGAAATGATCGAGGTCGGCCAGCACCAGCGCGACCGGAAACCGGGCCGAGGCACAGTGCTGCAAGAGCAGCATGCCTCGCTCCTCAAAGCCACGCCGGTTGAGCAGGCCCGACAGGGGGTCGGTATAGGTTTCGGTCTTCAACGCCTTCAACACGTCGAGTGCCGCGGCGGAAAACAGGCACAGCGCGATGAGCAGCGAGAGCAGCGCGTGCGACAGCAGTGCCGTCGTCCAATAGGACGAGCCGTAGAACCCGTCATAGCTGGCGAAGGGCCCATGCGCGATGACGACGGCAAGGGTGCGCACAACGAAATTGGCGCCCGACAGCAGCGACAGCACGAACAGGATTTTTTCGGTCGGGCCGTTGTTGCGCACCGGGCGCAGTTCGGCGGCAACCAGAAGGCTGATACCGCCGAAAGCGAAATTCATCGCCAGGATGCGCCAGGTGAGATCCGGCGCGACGAACAGGAACCAGCAGAACGACGCCAGGCCGCCGCCGGTCAGCACGCCGATCCCCACAGAGGGCACCTTGCGGCCATAGCGGTGGATGACGGCGCCGGCCAGGCAGCAGCCGGCGATACTGAAGCAGACGTTCGACACCAGCTTGGTCAGCGGCATGCCGATCGGCAAGGTGAAATACTGGAGCAGGAAGCCGACCGCAGAGAGGCTGTAGCTGACCGCCAGCACGGCCAGATAGGGCCGGTGGCGCTGATAGGACCACAGCACGAGGAATGCGGCGCCGAGCGCCAGCGCGATCGTCGGGTTGAGCAGCGCTATGAGCAGACCCGTGTCCAAACGACTGGTATTTCCCCGCTTACGTCAGGGAAGAGCTTAGAGGGCAAGCGCAAACAAGCGGTTAAGCGAAAGCGGCAAGCAGGACCGCCGTCTCAAAATAATGCCAGGGAACCGCAGTCTCCGGTCAGCGTTCCTCCGTTCACAATCTGGAGCTACCCATGGCCGACACGATCACACTGACCGACCACGATGCGATCCGCTCCTGGGCTGCCGGGCGCGCCGGCTTTCCCGCAATCGTCGACATATCGCCCGAGGCGGGGACGCAGCCCATGTTGAGGCTGGTTTTCGGCCAGCACGCCTATCAGGATCAGGACCAGCCTGAACGGCCGCTCAACGCGGGAGGCTATGAGCTCGTCGAATGGGACGAATGGTTCAAGCTCTTCGAGGAACAACAGCTTGCGCTTGTGGTCGCGGCCGAACAGCCGGGGCGCCGCGAGGAGTTCCACGAACTCATCCGCCGCGACGGAAAGCGTTGACCCGAGCCGGGCTCGGCTCGGGTTCTGTTCAAGTCCGGGTTACTTCCACTCGCGGATGTCGACGAAGTGGCCGGCGATCGCCGCCGCCGCCGCCATCGCCGGCGACACCAGATGGGTGCGGCCCTTGAAACCCTGCCGGCCCTCGAAATTACGGTTCGAGGTGGAGGCGCAGCGTTCATGCGGCTTCAGCCGGTCGTCGTTCATGGCCAGGCACATCGAACAGCCCGGCTCGCGCCAGTCGAAGCCGGCGGCGATAAAGATCTTGTCGAGCCCTTCGGCTTCCGCCTGTTCCTTGACCAGGCCGGAGCCCGGCACAATCATCGCATCGACATGCGCGCTGACCGTCTTGCCTTCGACCACCTTGGCGACGGCGCGCAGATCCTCGATCCGGCCATTGGTGCAGGAACCGATGAAGACGCGGTCGAGCGTGATGTCGGTGATCTTGGTGCCCGGGGTCAGCCCCATATAGTCAAGCGCGCGCTGCTTGGAGGTGCGCTTGTTCTCATCGGTGATGTCTTCCGGGTTCGGCACGATGCCTTGCACCGACACGACATCCTCGGGCGAGGAGCCCCAGGAGACGATCGGCGGCAGCTTGGCCGCGTCGAGCACGATCACCTTGTCGAAATGCGCGCCCTCGTCGGACTGCAGCGTCTTCCAGTATTCGAGTGCCGCATCCCAGGACGCGCCCTTCGGGGCGCGCGGCTTGTCCTTGACATAGGCGAAGGTCGTCTCGTCGGCGGCGATCAGGCCGGCGCGCGCGCCGCCTTCGATCGACATGTTGCAGATCGTCATGCGGCCTTCCATCGACAGCGCACGGATCGCTTCGCCGGCATATTCGATGACATAGCCGGTGCCGCCGGCAGTGCCGATCTCGCCGATGATGGCCAGGATGATGTCCTTGGCGGTGACGCCTTGCGGCAATTGGCCGTCGACGCGCACCAGCATGTTCTTGGCCTTGCGCTGGATCAGCGTCTGGGTCGCCAGCACATGCTCGACCTCGGATGTGCCGATGCCATGCGCCAGCGCGCCGAAGGCGCCGTGCGTCGAGGTGTGGCTGTCGCCGCAGACGATGGTCATGCCGGGCAGTGTAAAGCCCTGCTCAGGACCGATGATGTGGACGATGCCCTGGCGAATATCGTTCTCGGAATAATATTCGACGCCGAAATCCCTGGCGTTCTTGGCCAGCGCCTCGACCTGAATACGGCTTTCCTCGTTCTTGATGCCGAACTTGCGCTCGGGCGAGGTCGAGACATTGTGATCGACCACGGCCAGCGTCTTTTCCGGATGCCGGACTTTACGGCCGGTCATGCGCAGGCCTTCGAAGGCCTGCGGGCTGGTCACTTCATGGACCAGGTGGCGGTCGATGTAGAGCAGGCAGGTGCCGTCGTCCTGGCGATCGACGACATGGTCGTCGAAAATCTTGTCGTAGAGTGTGCGCGGTGCGCTCATGTGCGTAAATCCGTCGATTTTGAATGGGGAAGGAGCAGATGCCGCAGGCCTGCGGCCGACCGGCAGGGATCAGCGAAGTCGGCTGGTCAGTGCGCCGCTGACGCGCGCGGAGAAGCGCGACGGCAGGCGTTTTCTGTCCTGCAGCACGAACCCCTTGTAGGCCGGATCGCCAAAAAGCTCTTCCATGGGGTGGCTCATACCAATGTTTTGGGTTTTCGGCAATTGCGGCGTGTCTTCGCAGAACTTGGGTTCGTTAGGGGCACCAAGGTCGGCGAACTCGCGCCTTTCCTCTCCCCCGTCGATCGGGGGAGAGGTGTCGAGCGAAGCTCGACGGAGTGGGGGTCGACCTTTCATCGAAGCAATGCTTCCCCTGATTACCGCTTGCCTGAGTTTTCTTGCCCGCCTGGTTGTGCTTGTCATACGGCGCTGCGTTTGGCGGACGCCTTCCCCCACTCCGTCGCTGCTTCGCAGCGCCACCTCTCCCCCCTCCGGAGGGAGAGGAAAGGTGCCAAGGCCGGCGAACTCGCCGCTCAGAGCACCTCAAACACAAAGGTCTTCACCAGCGCATCGGGCTCGGCGATCGCATAGCAGCGGAACCACGGGCTTTCCTCGACATGCCGCCATTTGCCGGCCTGCTCCAGCTCGTCGAACACGGCCTGAAAGCTGCCGCTTTCGAACACCTGGTCGCGCACGGTGAAGATGGCGTGGCCGCCTTTGCGGGTGATGCGCACCAGCTCGTGCAGGCCTGACGCCGGCGCATGGCTGATGGTGAACACGCCGGTCGAGAAGAAGGCGCGGAAATACCCGTCCGGCCACGGTAGCGTCGCGCCCAGCATCGCCTGTTTCAGCTCGCTGTAGGCATTGCGGCCACCGGCGATCTTCAGCATATCGTCCGAGAGGTCGAGCCCGGCAATGTCGCTGTAGCCGACCGCCTTCAGCGACGGTCCCGACAGGCCGGTGCCGCAGCCAGCGTCGAGCAAGGGGCCCTCGCCCGCCGGCACATGGCGCGCCACCCAGGCGGTGATCAGGAAAGGCAGGAGGTAGCCGAGCGAGGCGGTCTCGCTGTCATAGGTCGCAGCCCATGCGGCATAGGCCCCTTCAAGCGCTTCCGGCGTGTCGGCCGTATAGACGGAATCCAGTGCCGCATTGGCTTTGTCGACGATCATGGGACCTCCTCAACGGGAATGCTCGGGGATCGTAGCGCTGCCTTGGCCGAAAGACTATTCCTCGTGCTGGCGGCGCAGCCGCCGCTCCAGCGCCCTGAGCGCCAGCGACAGGCCGACGGTCAGGATGAGATAGATATAGGCTGTTATCGAATAGGTCTCGAAGAAGCGAAAGGAGCCGGCGGCGTAGACCTTGCCCATCTGCGTGATGTCGGCCACGCCGAGCACCGAGACCAGCGAGGAATCCTTGACCAGCGCGACGAAATCATTGCCGAGCGGCGGCAGGATGGTGCGGATCGCCTGTGGGAACACGATCAGCCGGAAACGCTGCGCGCGGGTCAGCCCAAGCGCCTTCGCTGCCTCGATCTGGCCTTTCTCCACCGACTGGATGCCGGCCCGGAAAACCTCCGAGATGAAAGCCGAATAGCCGATGGTCAGCGCCATGATGGCGCGCCAGAGCAGCGACACGTCGCGCACCAAAAGCTCGCCGAACAGGCCGGCGCTTTGCAGCGGCGCGGTCAGTGCGTTCCAGGCCGCGACGAAGGCCGGCGCGCCGGCAAAGGCGATCCAGAACAGAAGCACCAGGATCGGCACGCCGCGGATGATCTCGACGTAGAAGCGCGCGATCTGGCGCAGCCAGCGCGAACCGGACATTCCCATCAACGCGATGCCGAGACCAATGGCTGAGGCCAGCACGAAGGCGATCACGGTGACGAAGATGGTGACGCCGATGCCCTTGGCGACCGTGGCGAAGACCTGGGCGTAGAGGTTGCTGGTGGCAATGTAGAGCGCGGCGACGATGGCAAGCACGATCGCAACGGCCAACCACCAGGGGAAATCGGATTTGGGCGAGGCGGGCGCGGCCATCAGGGAACGTCAACGAGACTGACATCTGTCTGGCACGGCGCCAAGGCACCCCCCTCTGCCTTGCCAGGCATCTCCCCCTCAAGGGGGGAGATTGGATGTCGCTTCGGCTTTCGCCAATCACCAACGTTCAATGAAGGACGCTGTCGGCCTAGCTGCCAATCTCGCCCCTTGAGGGGGAGATGTCCGGCAGGACAGAGGGGGGCACCCTGGCGCAAGGTCGGAACGAATTCGTGCGAACGCACCCCTCTGAACAAGATGGCCTACTGCCCCATCTTGTAATCAAGAAACCACTTCTTGTTCAGCGCATCGAGCGTCCCATCCGCCTTCAACGCGGCGATTGCCGCGTTGACCGGCTTCACCAGGTCTGAACCCTTCGGGAAAATGAAACCGAAATCCTCGGTGCCGAGCGGCCCGCCGATCAGTTTCAGCTTGCCTTCGGAGGCGTCGACATAGCCTTTGCCGGCGGTGCCATCGGTCAAAACAACATCGACATCGCCTGATTTCAGCGCCTGCACCGTCGCGCCGAACGTCTCGAACAGCTTGATGCGCGGGTTCTGCTCGTTGCCGTCGAGCACGCTGTAGACGGCGGTGTAGAAGGGCGTGGTGCCGGCCTGCGCGCCGATCAGCCCGTCCTTGAAGGCGCCGAAGGTCTTGGCGTCGGTGAAGCGGCTCTCATCGCCGCGCACCAGCATGAACTGTTCCGAGCGCATATAGGGGTCGGAGAAATCCACCTTTTCCTTGCGGTCATCCTTGATGGTGATGCCGGTCATGCCGATGTTGTACTGGTTGTCGGAAACCGCCTGGATCATCGCGTCCCAGGACGTGTTCTGGTATTCGACGGCGAAATTCAGCCGCTTGGCGATCTCGTTCATAGCGTCATATTCCCAGCCGATCTGCTTGCCGGTCTTGGCATCGATGAACTGCAGCGGCGGATAGGCGTTTTCGGTCACAACCACCACCTTTTTGCCGCCGAGATCGGGCAGCGCCTGCGCAAAGGCGGCAACGGGCACCAGGACGAGGGCAAGCAGGCCTGCCAGCAGCAGTTTCGATTTGGTCATGACACACTCCCCGGAAATTGAAAGCGCCCGGGCATGGCCGGGCTTGCAGGAAAATCCGACGCCGACTTTAGCTTTCCGCAAGCGCCATGCAAGACGGTCCGCTGTGTCGCCGGGAGCGAAATCGGATTCCAATGCTCTCAATCAGAAGATTCCGGGAACGATCCGTGCCTTGACCGTGGTCAGTCCGCCGGTGCCTCTACGTCCGTCTCGCGCAGCCCGGCGATGAGCTTGGCCAGGATGTGGTGCAGGCCATCCAACTCGGCCGCGCTGAGGCGGGGAAATTGGCAGAGTATCTGGACAGCAACGCCTTTGGCGGGCTCGCGCAGCGCCTGTCCCTTGGCTGTCAGTTCCAGAAGCACCCGGCGCTCGTCGGCCGCGTCGCGCCGGCGGGTAAGGAAGCCGCCCGCCTCCAGCCGTTTGAGCAGCGGCGTCAGTGTCGCCGAATCGAGACCCAGCGCTTCGCCGAGCCCCCCCACCGTACGCGGCGCTTGCTCCCACAGCGCCATCATCGCCAGATATTGCGGATAGGTGAGGCCGAGCGGTTCGAGCAAGGGCCGGTAGAGCTTTGTCATCAGCCCGCTTGCCGAATAGAGCGCGAAGCAGATCTGGTCGTCGAGCTTCGGTATCCCGGCGAAATCCGCCGGGACGTCGATGACATCGCTTGTCTGCTTCGTCGTCATGCTGCCTTTGCCGGAAGCGCCTTGGCCGAAAGTGCCACCTCGATGTTGCCCTTGATGGCGTTGGAATAGGGGCAAACCTGGTGCGCTGCCGATACAAGCGCTTCTGCCGCCGCCTGATCAAGACCTTTTGTTTCCGCCGCGAGCGAAACGTCGAGCACAAATCCGCCCTGTGCATTGCTGTGCAGGCTGACATTGGCCGTCACCGAGGCATCCTGCAGCGACAGTTTCTGCTTGCCGGCGATGAAGCGCATGGCGCTTTCGAAGCAGGCGGCATAGCCGGCGGCGAAAAGCTGCTCGGGATTGGTGGCGCCACCCTTGCCGCCAAGCTCCTTGGGCATGGCAAGGTCGAGGCTGAGCAAGCCATCGTCGCTCTGGACATGGCCGGCGCGGCCGCCGACGGCGCGGGCTTGGGTAGAATACAATGCAGGCATTTCATTTCTCCATTTAAATCGTGCACGATTATTTAGTACACGATATAAATCGAGTCAACCGCCGACTTTCCGCCAGCCAGCTTCCGGAAACGAAAAAAGGCGGCCGAAGCCGCCTTTTCAAACTTGCTCGCCGAAAATTTATTCGGCGGTGGCTGCTTCGGTTGCCTTTGCGGCTTCAGCTGCCTCGGCAGCGGCCTTCTTCTCGGCGGCGTCCTGAGCGGCCTTCTCGACGGCCAGGGCCTCGGCTGCTGCCACCTTCTCGGCCTCGATGCGGGCCTTCTCGGCGTTCAGCGCATCGCGCTCCTCATCGTTCAGCTTGCGGGCGCGCACGCCGGTGTTTTCCGAAATACGGGCCGATTTGCCGCGACGATCGCGCAGGTAGTAGAGCTTGGCGCGACGCACCTTGCCGCGGCGAACGATTTCGACGCCTTCAACCATCGGTGAGTAGACCGGGAACACGCGCTCGACGCCTTCACCGTAGGAAATCTTGCGAACCGTGAAGTTCTCCTGGAAGCCGGCGCCGGCGCGGGCGATAACGACGCCCTCATAGGCCTGAACGCGGGTGCGGGTGCCCTCGGTCACGCGGACCTGGACGCGCACGGTGTCGCCGGGCTGGAATTCGGGAAGCTTGCGCTTGGCTTCGATCTTGGCGGCCTGTTCGGCCTCGAGCTGACGGAGAATATCCATCTCAAAAGTCCACTTCTTGTTCTTCCGACAGTCAGAGCGTCCGACACTCGCCTTGCAGTTCCATTGACCGCTTGGCTATGCCTTTTGTCTCCAAGACATTTGTCTTCGAAACATCAGGCAGGGGCGACTACACCGTCATTGTTGACGGGTCCGGCAGATTCTTTCTGGCCGGTACGGGCGGGCACATACAGCTATTTCGCTCACTTGTCACGCCTTGGCAGCGCAATTTCTGCTCGCATGGCACCATCGTAATCCTGCCGTGCCGGGTTGCGCCGGTCGTTCAGGCTTTCTAAGCCTGGAAATAACACAGTTTTGAGCGGCCGCATTCCATGTCTGTCTTCGATGCCATCCTGCTGTTTCTGGCAGGCTTTCTGTCAGGCGCCGCCAATGCGGTCGCCGGTGGCGGCACCTTCATCACCTTCGGCGCCATGACCCTTGTCGGCCTGCCGCCGATCGTCGCCAACGCCACCTCCTCGGTGACGCAGTTTCCAGGCTACATCACTTCGACCCTCGCCTACTCGGCCGATATCAGGCATTTCTGGCGCGGCGCGCTGCTGCTGTGCCTGATCTCGGCGGTCGGCGCGCTGGCCGGTGCGCTGATCCTGCTGGCGCTCGACAATCCGTCGTTTCGCGCCCTGGTGCCGTGGCTGTTGCTGGCCGCGACGGCCCTGTTTGCCGCCGGCCCCTGGCTGAAGCCGGCGCCAAAGCCGGGACGGGAAGTGGCGGTGGGCTCGCTGGCCGGTTCCCTGGCGCAGTTCGTCACCGCCATCTATGGCGGCTTCTTTGGTGCCGGCATGGGCGTGATGATGCTGGCGACGCTCGGCCTGACCCAGGCCGGCGACTATCACCGGCTGAACGCGCTGAAGAACATGCTTGCCATGGTCATCGCCGCTGTCGCGATCGTCGTCTTCGTCTCGGGCGGCGTCGTCGCCTGGCCGCAGGCGATCATCATGATCCCGGGCGGCGCGCTGGGCGGCTATGCCGGCGTCTGGATCGCCAAGCGCGTGCCACAGAACGCGGTGCGCGGCTTTGTCGTCGCCGTCGGCCTGTTTTTGGCCTTCTACTATTTCGCCAAGGGCTGAGCAGCGGCAAGCAGGTCCGGACGCCTCTCGGCTGTCAGCTTCTCTGACTCCGCGCGCCGCCAGGCGGCAATCTTCCTGTGATTGCCCGAAATCAGCACCTCGGGAATCTCGCGGCCCTCGAATTCCTGCGGCCGCGTATAGTGCGGATGTTCGAGCAAGCCGTTTTCAAAGCTCTCTTCCTCGCCCGATACCGCGTTGCCCATCACGCCGGGCAACAGCCGCACCACGGCGTCGAGCAGCACGAGCGCCGCCGGCTCGCCACCCGACAGGATGAAATCGCCGATGGAGACTTCCTCCAATCTCCGCGCGTCGATCACCCGCTGGTCGACGCCTTCGAAGCGGCCGCACAGGATGATGGCGCCCGGCCCTGCGGCCAGTTCGCGCACGCGGACCTGGGTTAGCGGCTTGCCGCGCGGGCTCATCAGCAGGCGTGGCCGCAGATCGCCTTCGGGCGAAGCATGGTCGATGGCTTTCGCCAACACGTCGGCGCGCATCACCATGCCGGCGCCGCCGCCGGCGGGCGTGTCGTCGACGGTGCGATGGCGGTCGGTGGCGAAGTCGCGGATCTGGATCGCTTCCAGCGACCACGTCCCGGCCTCGAGCGCCCGCCCGGCCAGCGAGACGCCAAGCGCACCCGGGAACATTTCGGGGTAAAGCGTCAGCACCGAAGCGGAAAAACTCACCGGTTGCCCCCGGCATCGCTCGGTCCGCGCGGCCTGCCCTTCGGGTCGAAGTCTTCCTCACGCGGGCCATCGCCATCCTCGTCCTCGACCAGCCCGGCTGCCGCCGGATCGACGCGGACGAAGCCATCGGCGATGGACACTTGTGGCACCGCGGCCTGCGTGAACGGGATCAGCACGCCCTTGCGCCCGCCCAGCGTCACATCGAGAATGTCGCCGCCGCCGAAATTGTGCACCGCGACCACCTTGCCAAGCACGGCAGCCGTGTCGTCGCGGACTTCGAGGCCGACGAGGTCGGCATGATAGAATTCATCTTCCTCGCCATCGTCCGGCAGCATCGAACGGTCGACGAACAGCTCCGTGCCGGCCAGCGCCTCGGCCGCGTTGCGGTCGGAAACGCCCTTGAAGCGGACCACGACGACGGTGTTGGCGGGCCTGATGTCGACGATCTGGAAGGCGCGGCCGTCCCGGGCGTAGAGTGGCCCGTAATCGGCCAGCGCCAGCGGCTCACCGGTGAAGGTCTTCACCCGCAATTCGCCCTTGATGCCATGGGCTGCGCCGATCACGGCCATCTGGACAGGGTTCTGGAGCTTGCTCATGGCGAAATATCCTTTGGCCTGCTCTAACCCCACGCGGCTGTCATTTCAATGACGGGCTCTTCACCGCTTCCTAACCCGAATACTCGAAAATGCCGCCATGCAGGAATTCCTCATCCCGGCCAAACGCGATCTCCAGGCGGCGCGCGAAAGCTGGCTGAAGATGCTCGCGCGAGAACGTCGGCTGTCGCCGGCGACAGTCGAAGCCTATGAGCGCGACACGCGCCAATTCCTGCATTTCCTCACCGGCCATTGCGGCGGTCCGCCCGGTATTTCGGACATTGCCAATCTGCGCCCGGCCGATCTGCGCGGCTTCCTCGCGGCGCGGCGCAACGCCGGCGCCGGTGCTCGCACACTTGGCCGCGGGCTGGCCGGCATCCGATCGCTGCTGCGTTTCCTCGAGCGGCGCGGCCTCGCCAATGCGGCGGGTGCGGCAGCACTGCGCGCACCGCGCCAACCCAAATCGCTGCCCAAGCCGCTGACGGCGAGTGACGCCAAGCATGTCGTGTCAATCGAAGGCCAATTGGCGGAAGAACCCTGGATCGCGGCCCGCAACGCCGCCGTGCTGACACTGCTCTACGGCTCCGGCCTGCGCATTTCCGAGGCGCTCGGCCTGGCCGGCACCGATCTGGCGTCGGCGACCGACACGGTGCTGCGCGTTACCGGCAAGGGCGGCAAGACGCGCCTGGTGCCGGTGCTGCCGGTGGCGCTGCGCGCAATCGCCGAATATCGCCGGCTCTGCCCCTATCATCTCGACCCCAAGGGCCTGCTGTTTCGCGGCGCCCGCGGCGGCCCGCTAAACCCGGCCATCGTCCAGCGCGACATGGCCAAACTGCGCTCGGCGCTCAACCTGCCCGATACCGCGACGCCGCATGCGCTGCGCCATTCCTTCGCCACGCATCTGCTCGGGCGCGGCGGCGACCTGCGCACCATCCAGGAACTACTCGGCCACGCCAGCCTGTCGACGACGCAGATCTACACCGGCGTCGACACCTCAAGACTGCTCGAAATTTACGAATCGGCGCATCCGCGGGCATGAACCCTTTAATTTCGCAGTACCGATTAACCGTTTTGCCGCTTTTCGGTCCTAGAAGAGGCTCATGAAACGCGTCATAGCCATCGCCGACCGCGCAGCGTCCATATCGCTGAAGCTGCTTGTTGCGCTCAACGTCCTGTTTTTCCTGTCTTTCCTTGCCGTCTTGCTGTTCGCGGCCGGCAGGGCGCATGCCGAAATTCCGACCTGCACCGGAGCCGACATGCTGTCGGCTTTGCAGAAGAACGATCCGGCGACCTACCGCAAGATCGAAGCGGAAGCCGCCGCGACGCCGAACGGCAAAGGCCTGTTGTGGAAGCTGGAAAAGCCGGGCGAAAAGCCGTCCTTCCTGTTCGGCACCATGCATATGACGGACCCGCGCGTGACCACGCTGCCACCGGATGCGCAGAAGGCCTATGACGCCGCCGGCACCATCGTCATCGAAACCACCGACGTGCTCGACAAGCAGAAGATGATGGTCGCGATGCTCAAGGAGCCGGACCTGATGATGTTCACCGATTCGACGACGCTGGCGTCGTTGCTGTCGCCGGACGATGCGGCGGCCATGAACACCGCGCTCGACGCGCGCGGCATCCCGCCAGCGACCGTTGCCAAGATGAAGCCGTGGATGCTTTCGGCGATGATGGCACTGCCGGCCTGCGAACTCGCCCGCCAATCCGGCGGCGCCCCGGTGCTCGATGTCAGGCTGGCGGAGGGTGCAAAGGCTTCCGGCAAGCCGGTGGAAGGATTGGAGACGGCTGAAAGCCAGTTGCGCGCCATGGCCTCGCTGCCGCTGGCATTTCACATGAAGGGCCTCGTCGACACGCTGAAGCTCGGCGACAAGGTCAACGACATCAACGAAACCATGATCGTGCTCTACCAGCGCGGCGACACCGGCATGTTCTGGCCGCTGTTTCGCGTGGCCATGCCGGAAGGCACGGACGACCCCGCGGGCTATGCGGCGTTCGAGGAAACCATGATCACCAGCCGCAACAAGGTGATGGTCGAGCGTGCCGAACCGATCCTTGCCAGGGGCAACGTCTTCATGGCGGTCGGCGCCCTCCACCTTCCCGGCCCCGAAGGCCTGGTCGAGGATTTCCGCAAGGCAGGTTACACCGTCACGCCTGTTGGACTTTAGCTTTACTGACCTTCACTTGGCCAGGATCTGAGCCAGCATCGCCGGAACGATGATCCGGTGGAATGGCATGATGATCGCCAGATAGGTCCGCCCGAGCCAATTGTGCGTCTTGACGATCGTCGATACAGCCACTTCCTGCCGGCCCATGCCAAGATCCCTGACGTCGACCACGACACGGAAATCGAGATGCCGGTCGTCCATGCCAAGCACGACCTTGCCGGGAATCTGGCTGATGAGCGGAAATATCCCGATCCGGCCGTGCGGCAACACGGCAGGTTCCAAGCCGGTCTTCAGCCGGAATGGCCTGACGGCAAGGTTGCGCAGCGCCATGAGCCTGCCGATCCAGGGCGGTGTTCGCCCCAGGGCGCGTTCCGCCGCGCCGAGTGCGGTTAAAGAAAGACCTTCAGTGACCAGCACATATCGGTCGGCGAACTGGGCTCCGGCGAGAGCATCCCAGTGATTCGAAACGACCTGTGCTGCGGGATTTGTCATGGCAAAATCCTCTGAATCGACCATAGCAGGCACAAACCTGGCGCGCTGCGTGGCGAAACGACGCCGTTCAGGCTGCGGAAAGGCAGGATTGTCCTTGTTTTTGGCGTTTTCCAACCCTAGCGTGAAACCAGTTCAATGATTGCGCGTTGAATGGTGTTGATTGATATTTTTTCATCCACGGAGGACACTTTTATGGCGAACGCACCGAATCCAAACGATCCGTTCAACCCCAACACCACCAACACCACCATCAAACAGAGCGGTGGCGGCGGTAGTGGCTGGCTGATTGCGCTGGTCGTCGTTATTCTGGCGGTTGTCGCGTATTATGTTTTCGGAAGAAGTGGTGAGCACCCGGCACCAGCCGAGCCGCCGGCGGCCAGCACGCCGGCCCCCGCGCCCGCACCGGCAGAACCGATGAAGCCAGCCGAACCGGCTCCCGCAGCACCTGCTCCGGCCGCGCCTGCCCCAGCCGCGCCTGCACCCGCAGAACCTGCTCCTGCTCCGGCCCCGGCACCCGCGCCGGCTCCTGCCGCACCGGCCAACTGATCGGCTCGATATCAAATACAAACGGCCCGCTGAGAAGCGGGCCGTTTTGTTTTAGCCGTTGGAGGCTTGGCGCCAAGCCACCCGGCGCATCGGGAGCGCCTCAGATGTGGATCGGCTTGAAGAACGTCGCCAGCGCCGCCTCCTTGATCGCCTCCGACATCGTCGGATGCGCGTGGCAGGTGCGGGCGAGATCCTCGGACGAGCCTCCGAACTCCATCAGCACCGCCGCCTCGTGGATCATCTCGCCGGCGCCGAAGCCGACGATATGCACGCCGAGCACACGGTCGCTCGTCTTGTCGGCGAGGATCTTCACAAAACCGTCCGTGTGCAGCATGGCGCGCGCCCGGCCATTGGCGCTGAACGGGAACTTTCCGACCTTGTAGTCGATGCCGGCCTTCTTCAGCTCTTCCTCGGTCTTGCCGACCGAGGCGATTTCCGGGCTGGTGTAGACGACGCTCGGAATGACGTCATAATTCACGTGGCCGGCCTGGCCGGCAATGGTTTCCGCTACCGCCACGCCCTCGTCCTCGGCCTTGTGCGCCAGCATCGGCCCGGCGATGACATCGCCGATGGCATAGATGCCAGGGACATTGGTCTTGAGATGACCGTCGGTCTTGACCCGGCCGCGCTCGTCGACCTCGACGCCGGCTTCCTTCAGCCCGAGACTGTCGGCATAGGCGCGGCGGCCGGTGGCGATCAGCACGGCATCGGCCTCGATGGTCTCAGCGGCGCCGCCCTTGACCGGCTCGAAGGTGACCGTGGCACCCTTCTTGGCCTTGGCGACGCCGGTGACCTTGGCGCCGAGCTTGAACTCAAAGCCCTGCTTTGAAAGCAAGCGCTGAAACTGCTTGGAGACCTCGCCGTCCATGCCGCCCAGGATGGTGTCGAGGAATTCGACCACGGTGACCTTGGCGCCGAGCCGCGCCCACACCGAGCCGAGCTCGAGCCCGATGACACCGCCGCCGACCACCACCAGATGGCCCGGCACCTTGTCCAGCGACAATGCGCCGGTCGACGACACGATCACCTTCTCGTCGATGTCGACCTTGACGCCGGGAATGCCCGCAACGTCCGAGCCGGTGGCGATGACGATGTTCTTCGTCTCGATCTCCTCGACTCTACCGTCCTCGGAGGTGACCGAGACCTTGCCGGCCGCGACCACCTTGCCGGTGCCGCGAAAGCTGTCGATCTTGTTCTTCTTGAACAGGAAGGCGACGCCGTTGACGTTCGACGACACCGTCGCATCCTTGTGCGCCATCATCTTCGTCAAGTTCAATTTCGGCGCCGATATCTCGACGCCGAGCGTGTCAAAGGAATGGCCGGCCTCGGCGAACATCTCGGAAGCATGGAGCAGCGCCTTGGATGGTATGCAGCCGATGTTGAGGCAGGTGCCGCCGAAGGTTGCGTTCTTCTCGATCACCGCAACCCTGAGCCCGAGCTGCGCCGCTTTGATGGCGCAGACATAGCCGCCCGGTCCCGATCCGATGATAACGACGTCATAAGCCATGATACTGTCCTTCCGTTTTGAGCATGATGCCAAAAAGTGTGACGCGGTTTTCGGATAACATCATGCTCGATCTGCCTGAGAGCGCTCAGCGGCCGCCGCTTACATTCAGGATCGCGCCTGTCGTATAGGACGCGACGTCGGAGAGAAGATAGAGAACCGCGCCCGCGACTTCATCCACTGTACCGGCTCTTTTCATCGGCAGCAGGTCGCGAAACCGCTCCACCCGGTCCGGCTGCCCGCCGGAGGCGTGGATTTCGGTGTCGATGATACCCGGCCGCACCGCATTGACGCGGATGCCTTCCAGCGCCACCTCGCGGGCGAGCCCGATGGTGAAAGTGTCGATGGCGCCCTTGGAGGCGGCATAGTCGACATACTCGCCCGGCGAGCCCAGCACCGCCGCCGCCGACGAGATGTTGACGATCGATCCGCCCTCGCCACCGTGGCGGGTTGACATGCGTTTCACCGCCTCACGGGCGCACAGAAACGAGCCAACGACATTGATGCGCATCATGCGCTCCAGCCGCGAAACATCCATCTCGTCGACGCGCGCCTTGACATCGACGATGCCGGCATTGTTGACGAAGGCATCGAGCCGGCCATAGGCGCGGTCGACGGCGCCGAACATGGCCACGATATCGGCCTCGCTGCCGACGTCGCCCTTGACGGCAAAAGCCTCGCCACCGGCAGCCTTGATCTCGGCGACCAGCGCCTCGGCGGCATCCTGGTTCGAAGCGTAGTTGACCGCGACCCGGTAGCCGGCCTTCGATCCAAGCCGGCAGATCGCGGCGCCGATGCCTCGGCTGCCGCCGGTGACCAACAGCACCTTGTGCGTCCCGCTCATTCCTGGCATCCCTTCAAGGCAAACACATCCCACGGCACTTTCGAAAATCCGCTGCCGCCATAGGCTGAGGACTGGCGCAGCGACGGCCCGAGATCCGGCAGGATCAGCGTCTTCGGCGCCTCGACGCCTTCGGCCGGCAGCAGTCCGATGTTGCCCTTGTCATCCGTCGTGTAGATGACGCCATGCCAAGGCGTGCAGGCGGCAAGCTCCTCGCCGGTAACGTCGCCCTCGGGACATTTGTGCATCAGCGCGCCGTTCGGCCGCGACACGCCCTCGTTCCACATGACGATGCCGTTCAGCACCACATCGTTGTCGAGGATCATGCGGAACGTGTTGGTGACGGTCGCCGAGGTGCCGGTCGGGCTAAAGTCGATCTCGCTCCCGCTCTGGGTGTCACCATAGACGGCAAGCTCGATGGGGCAGGCTGCGATCGCCGCCGAACTCCCCGCAAGAAAAGCCAGCAATCCCGCCATAAATCCGATCATGGGCGAAGCGATGTCTGTCATTAATTGCTCTGGTTGCTCTCGCGGCCGTCGGCGTTTTCGAGCACCTCGAAATCGGTCATCAAGACCAACGGCTCGCCAGCCGCGTCCAGTCCCCAGAAGGAATAATAGTTCCCATCACCCCAGCCAGTGTCGAACATCGCTATATTAAGCGGATTTCCATCAACCGGATTGTCCATGCGGAACCTGTCGAACGAGCATGCAACGTCAGCAAGATAACCGTCGAGTTCCTCCGGGTCAGACATCAGCGTCAGAATTGATTTGTCCATGAACGAAGCAACATTGTCATCGACAATAAATCCGGACTTCCAGGACGACGTGCCGACATCGCGAACGAAGGCAGCCAATTCCCACCGCACTGGCAAGCCAGTGTCAAACCGCAGCACCGCTGCGGCAACACGGCCTTGCGCCTCAAGCAACGTAATTGGATAGCATCCCGGTCTGACCTTGCGGCTAAACACAGGCCGTTCCAGCCCGGTAATCAGTGGATCGCAAGCGATGATTTCGCCAGTCGGCAGCTCAAGATCACCGATCGCGGTGACGATGATCTTCCGTTTCGCCATCTCGGCTTCGCTGAGAGCGAAGACACCGAGATTGCTGTTCTCCGACGGCGGACCCCATTCAATTGATTTCTCCGGCGAGGGAGCAGCGACCGAGTCTGTTGGCCGAAAAATCCGAAGCCCGCGACCCAGCGCGAACCCGAACCGTTCCAGCCAACCGCTCACGGCGAGACCAGCCCGATCACAAATCGAGCACCAGCCGTTCCGGATCCTCCAGGCTTTCCTTGACGCGAACCAGGAAGGTCACCGCTTCCTTGCCGTCGACGATGCGGTGATCGTAGCTCAGCGCCAGGTACATCATCGGCCGGATCACGATCTGGCCGCCGACCACCACGGGCCGATCCTGGATCTTGTGCATGCCGAGAATGCCCGACTGCGGCGCGTTGAGGATCGGCGTCGACATCAGCGACCCATAAACGCCGCCGTTGGAAATCGTGAACGTACCGCCTTGCATGTCGGCGACCGACAGCTTGCCGTCGCGCGCGGCGATGCCCAGGCGGCCGATGTCCTTCTCGATCTCGGCGATCGACATCTGGTCGGCATTACGCACCACCGGCACGACAAGACCCTTCTCGGTGCCGACGGCGACGCCGATATGGGCATAGTTCTTGAAGATGATGTCGGTGCCGTCGATCTCGGCATTGACCGAAGGGATTTCCTTCAGCGCGTGGGTTACCGCCTTGGTGAAGAAGCCCATGAAGCCGAGCTTCACA
The DNA here is from genome assembly GCF_003997495.1 of Mesorhizobium sp. M7A.F.Ca.US.008.03.1.1. GTDB lineage: Bacteria > Pseudomonadota > Alphaproteobacteria > Rhizobiales > Rhizobiaceae > Mesorhizobium. The sequence goes on from NZ_RZRU01000016.1 coordinate 129,997, forward strand.
CCATGCTTCTTCTCGAACACATCCTTGTACTTGGTCCTCAGCGCCATCACCGCTGACATGTCGACCTCGTTAAAGGTGGTCAGCATGGCGGCGGTCGACTGCGCTTCCTTGAGGCGGCGCGCGATGGTCTGGCGCAATTTGGTCATGCGCACGCGCTCTTCACGCGACGCATCGTCGCCCGAGGACGGTGCGCGGACGGCAACCGGTGCAGGTGCCGGTGCGGCTTTTGGCATCTCGGCCGGCTGCGACGGCGCGCCCTTGGAGATGGCATCGAGCACGTCGCCCTTCAGCACCTGGCCGCGCTTGCCCGAACCGGAGATCTGGTCGACCGAGAGATTGCTTTCGGCGATCAGCTTTGCCGCCGCCGGCGCCGGCGGCATGCTGCGCGGCTCGACCGAACCGGCGTCGCCGGCGATCTTGGCGGTCTCGGCCGCAGCCTGCTTGCCGGTCGATGCCGCATCCGGCGACGAGGCCTGCGACACCGCCTGCGGCTTGGTCGCCGGAGCAGCGGCCGCGCCACCTGCCGAAATCGAACCCAGCAGCGCGCCGACACCGACTGTCTCACCTTCCTTGACGGTGATCTCACCCAGCGTGCCGGCGGCGGCGGCAGGCACCTCCACCGTCACCTTGTCGGTCTCGAGCTCGACCAGCGGTTCATCGGCGGCGATTGTGTCGCCAACCTTCTTGAACCATTTGCCGACGGTCGCTTCAGTGACGGATTCGCCGAGAGTGGGAACGCGGATTTCGGTAGCCATTGTGCCTGTCCGTTTTCTTTCGGTTCTGTTGTTCGCCCAGATCTTCTCTATTCACCAAGCGCGTCTTCGAGCAAGGCGGCGAGCTGGGCTAGATGCTTCGACATCAACCCGGTCGCCGGCGAGGCGGCGGCCGGACGGCCGGTGTAGCGCACCCGCTGATGCTTGGCGTCGATATGCGCCAGCACCCATTCCAGATACGGGTCGATGAACGACCAGGCGCCCATGTTCTTGGGCTCCTCCTGGCACCACACCATCTCGGCATTGCGGAACCGCGACAGTTCGGTGATCAGCGCCTTGGCCGGGAACGGATAAAGCTGCTCGACGCGCAGCAGATAGATGTCGTTGATGCCGCGCTTCTCGCGCTCCTCATAAAGGTCGTAATAGACCTTGCCCGAACAAAGCACGACGCGGCGGATCTTTGAATCCTTGACCAGCTTGATCGCCTGTCCGGAAAGCAGCTGCGCATCGTCCCACAGCAGCCGGTGGAATGAGCTTTCGCCCGAGATTTCCGGCAGCGTCGACACTGCCCGTTTATGGCGCAGCAGCGACTTCGGCGTCATCAGGATCAGCGGCTTGCGGAAGTCGCGCTTCAACTGCCGGCGCAGGATGTGGAAGTAGTTGGCCGGCGTCGTGCAATTGGCCACTTGCATGTTGTCTTCGGCGCAAAGCTGAAGGAAGCGTTCGAGCCGGGCCGAGGAATGTTCCGGACCCTGGCCTTCATAGCCATGCGGCAACAGGCACACGAGGCCCGACATTCTGAGCCACTTGCGTTCGCCCGACGAGATGAACTGGTCGAACACCACCTGGGCACCGTTGGCGAAGTCGCCGAACTGCGCTTCCCAGAGCGTCAGCGCCTTCGGCTCGGCCAGGCTGTAGCCATATTCGAAGCCGAGCACCGCCTCTTCCGACAGCATCGAGTTGATGACTTCGTAGCCGGCCTGCGCGGCCGACAGATTGTTGAGCGGGATGTAGCGGGTTTCGTCGCGCTGGTCGTAGAGCACGGAATGGCGCTGCGAGAAGGTGCCGCGTTCGGAATCCTGCCCCGACAGGCGGATCGGATTGCCGTCGAGCAGGATGGCGCCGAAAGCCAGCGCCTCGGCTGTCGACCAGTCGATGCCTTCGCCGGACTCGATCGCCTGGCGGCGGTTTTCGAGGAAGCGGATGATCGTCTTGTGCGCCTCGAAATCCTTCGGTACCTCGGTCAGCTTCTTACCGATTTCCTTCAGCGTCTTCACCGGCACGGCGGTCTTGCCGCGCCGCTGTTCATCCTGGTTGTCGGCGGTGCGCAGGCCCGACCAGGCGCCGTCCAGCCAATCGGCCTTGTTGGGCTTGTAGTGCTGGCCGACTTCCCATTCGGATTCCAGGTGCGCCCGCCAGTCGGCCTTGAGCTGGTCGAGCTCAGCCTGGCTGATGTGACCCTCGGCGATGAGGCGCTCGCCGTAGATCTGCACGGTCGTCTTATGGGTGCGGATGTTGCGGTACATGATCGGCTGGGTGAAGGCCGGCTCGTCGCCTTCATTGTGGCCGAAGCGGCGATAGCAGAACATGTCGACCACAACAGGCTTGAAGAACTTCATGCGGAATTCGATCGCCACCTTGGTGGCGTGCACCACAGCTTCCGGGTCGTCGCCATTGACGTGGAAGATCGGCGCCTCGATCATCTTGGCCACATCGGACGGATAGGGCGAGGAGCGCGAGAAGCGCGGGTTGGTGGTGAAGCCGATCTGGTTGTTGATGATGAAATGCAGCGTGCCGGCGACGCGGTGGCCGCGCAGGCCCGACAGGCCGAGGATTTCGGCAATCACGCCCTGGCCGGCAAAGGCGGCGTCGCCGTGCAAGAGCAGCGGCAGCACCTTGGCGCGCTCTTCCAGCGGCACGATCTCCTCGCGGCTGCGGCCGAACAGATAATCCTGCTTGGCGCGCGCCTTGCCCATCACCACCGGATCGACGATCTCCAGATGCGAGGGATTGGCGGTGAGCGACAGATGCACCTTGTTGCCGTCGAACTCGCGGTCCGACGAAGCGCCGAGATGGTACTTGACGTCGCCCGAGCCCTCGACCTCGTCGGGTGCGGCCGAGCCGCCCTTGAACTCGTGGAAGATGGCGCGGTGCGGCTTGGCCATCACCTGGGAGAGCACGTTCAACCGGCCGCGATGCGCCATGCCGAGCACGATCTCCTTCATGCCGAGCTGGCCGCCCCGCTTGACGATCTGCTCCAGCGCCGGGATCAGCGCTTCGCTGCCATCGAGGCCGAAGCGCTTGGTGCCCTTGTACTTGACGTCGATGAACTGCTCGAAGCCTTCGGCCTCGACCAGCTTCTGCAGGATCGCCTTCTTGCCGGTGGCGGTGAAGGTGATCTCCTTGTCGGCGCCTTCAATGCGGGCCTGGATCCAGGCCTTTTCCTCGGGGTCGGAAATATGCATGAACTCGACGCCGAGCGTCGAGCAATAGGTGCGCGTCAGGATTTCCAGCATCTGCCGGATGGTGCCGAATTCGAGCCCGAGCACATTGTCGAGGAAGATCGGCCGGTCGTAATCGGCTTCGGTGAAGCCGTAATTCTCCGGCGACAGCTCGTTGTAATCCTCGAGCGGCTTGGCGATGCCGAGCGGGTCCAGATTGGCGTGCAGATGGCCGCGCATGCGGTAGGCGCGGATCATCATGATGGCGCGCACCGAATCGCGCGTCGCCTGGTGCACGTCGGCATCGGACAGGACGACGCCGTTGGTGACCGCCTTGTCCTTGACCTTCTTTTCGATCGTCTTCTCGACAATGCCCCAATTGCCGTCGAGCGCCGACACCAGTTCGCCATTGGCCTGTAGCGGCCAGGAGGGCTTGGCCCATGAAGCGCCCTTGGCATTCCTGCGCACATCGCCGGCATCGTCCTTCAGCCCGGCGAAGAACTCCTGCCATTCGGGATTGACCGAGGCTGGATCGTCCTCATAGGCGGCATAGAGCGCGTCGATATAGTCGGCGTTGCCGCCGTAAAGGAAAGAGGTGAGCGAAAATTGGTCGTTGGCCTGATCTTGTCTTGCCATTTTTGTCCGCGGAGCCTGGCTCCGTCTCCTTTTCAAAAGCGAATAGTGAGTGGTTATTAGTAAGTAGGGAAATGGGGATTTCCCCCACTCGTTCACCACTCATCCGTTCTTCCCTACTCACTACTCCCTATTCGCTACTTACTTACTCACTTAACCCTTGATCGCCTCGACCAAGGTCGTGCCCAGCCTTGCCGGCGACGGTGAAACTTTTATCCCGGCCGATTCCATCGCCGCGATCTTGTCTTCGGCGCCGCCCTTGCCGCCGGAGATGACCGCGCCGGCGTGACCCATGGTGCGGCCGGCCGGCGCCGTGCGCCCGGCGATGAAGCCGGCCATCGGCTTGCTTCGGCCACGCTTGGCTTCGTCCTTGAGGAACTGCGCGGCGTCTTCCTCGGCCGAACCGCCGATCTCGCCGATCATGATGATCGACTTGGTCTCGTCGTCGGCGAGGAACATCTCGAGCACATCGATGAACTCGGTGCCTTTGACGGGGTCGCCGCCGATACCGACGGCGGTGGTCTGGCCGAGACCGACATTGGTGGTCTGGAACACTGCCTCATAGGTAAGCGTTCCCGAGCGCGAGACAACGCCGACCGAGCCCTTGCGGAAGATGTTTCCGGGCATGATCCCGATCTTGCATTCATTGGGGGTGAGCACGCCCGGGCAGTTCGGGCCGATCAGCCGCGACGTCGAGCGGTCGAGCCTGGCCTTGACCTTGATCATGTCCATCACCGGAATGCCTTCGGTGATGCAGATGATCAACGGGATCTCGGCCTCAATCGCTTCGAGGATAGCTTCGGCGGCACCCGCCGGCGGCACATAGACGACGGACGCGTTGGCACCGGTCTTTTCCTTGCCTTCGGCGACGGTGGCGAAGATCGGCAGGCTTTCGCCCTTGGTCCCGGTCCACGTCTCGCCACCCTTCTTGGGATGGATGCCCCCGACCATTTTCGTGCCGTGATAAGCCAGCGCCTGCTCAGTGTGGAACGTGCCGGTCTTGCCGGTCAGGCCCTGCACCAGCACCTTGGTGTTCTTGTCGACGAGGATGGACATTTTTGCGACCCGATCAATGAGTACGGAAGGGATTGATGGCAACCACGGAACCGTAAGTCTGTCCGTGGTTGAGATCTTCGGTGTAAAGTACCTTGACGCCAAGGCGCTCGGCCGCGGCGATGATTGCGCCATCCCAATAAGAGATCTCGTATCGCTGCGCGTTCTCGATGCCTCGCATGACAACCGCGCTGTCCAGATCCTGGCAGGGCTTCATGGAGATCGCGGCGACCCACTCGGCCGCTTTCGCCGGCGCCAGTACCGCATCCGCTCGCTTGGTCACATTCACATAAAACTCTTGCAGCACCTGCGCGGAGGTCGAATAGTCTTCCTTGGCAATCAATTCCACGGCGCGCTCATATTTCGCACGCTCGGATTTGTGTCCGATGGCGGCATAGACGAGAATGTTCGTGTCAAGGAAGCACTCAGCGATCATAGAGTTCTTCCCGGTTCCACTTCTTGCTGCCCATATCTCCCGCCGCTTCGCGGGCGAGCCTCAAAAGGGCTTGCCGTGCGTCGTCCTTGGCATGCCGCTTCGCGGCCACTGTTGCAAAAAACTCCCGCACCATGCCGTTGACTGTCGTTCGCTGTTCGGCGGCCGTCAGTTTGACCTGCTCCAGAATCTCGTCTTCGACGGCCAGGGTGATGTTCTTCATGTCTCTTTCTCCTGCAAATTCCACACAGCATATGTGTAACTGTGTGGCCATCGCAAGTTACAGCTGCTTCAGATCGGCGACGGTGAGGTCGCTCTTGGCGTTGCCGGTGTTGAGCGTCGTCGCCGGCTCGAACATCAGCACGACAGGCTCTTCGCTGAGCGAGCGCGGGCGATGCTCGACGGCACGCGGCACGACGATGAACTCGCCGCTGGAGAGCTCCACCGTGCCGTCGCGAAAGTCGATGGCGATGCGGCCGCGCAGCACGAGGAAGGCCTCGTCCTCATTGTCATGTGCGTGCCAGTCGAAGACGTCGCCGAACTTGGCGATCTTGACCTGGGACTCGTTGACGTCGCCGGCGATATGCGGATCGAAGACCTTTTTGATCTTTTGATCCGCCGCCTCGACCAGGTTTATCTTGCGCGGAGGCACCAGATCAGCCCTTCACCGCCGCCACGATCTTCTTGGCCGCGTCGTCGAGATCATCGGCCGACACGACGTTCAGGCCGCTGTCGTTGATGATCTTCTTGCCAAGCTCGGCATTGGTGCCTTCCAGGCGCACCACCAGCGGCACTTCCAGCCCGACTTCCTTGACAGCGGCGATGACGCCCTCGGCAATGATGTCGCACTTCATGATGCCGCCGAAGATGTTGATCAGGATGCCTTTGACCGCCGGATCCCTGGTGATGATCTTGAACGCCGCCGTCACCTTCTCCTTCGACGCGCCGCCGCCGACATCGAGGAAGTTGGCGGGCTCGGCGCCATAGAGCTTGATGATGTCCATCGTCGCCATGGCAAGGCCGGCGCCATTGACCATGCAGCCGATATTGCCGTCGAGCGCGACATAGGCGAGGTCGTATTTCGACGCCTCGATCTCCTTCTCGTCCTCTTCCGTGGTGTCGCGCAGTTCGAGCACGTCGGGGTGGCGGAACAGCGCATTGTTGTCGAACGACACTTTGGCGTCGAGCACGCGCAGCCGGCCGTTCTTCATGACGATCAGCGGATTGACCTCGAGCAGGCTCATGTCCTTCTCGACGAAGGCCTTGTAGAGGATCGGGAACAGCGTATCGCCGTCCTTGGCCGCATCGCCGTCGAGCTTGAGCGCGCCGTTGAGCGCTTTCAGATCGGCCGACGTGACGCCTTTTTCAGGATCGATGGCGACGGTGATGATCTTTTCGGGCGTGTCATGGGCGACCGCTTCGATGTCCATGCCGCCCTCGGTCGAGACGACGAAGGCGATACGGCCGACCGAACGGTCGACCAGGATCGACAGATAGAGCTCGCGTTCGATGTCGGCGCCGTCCTCGATATAGAGGCGGTTGACCTGCTTGCCGGCCGGACCGGTCTGCTTGGTCACCAGCGTGTTGCCCAGCATCTCATTGGCGTTGGCGACGACGTCGGCCACCGATTTCGCCAGCCGCACGCCGCCCTTGGCGTCGGGGCCGAGCTCGCTGAATTTGCCCTTGCCGCGGCCGCCGGCATGGATCTGGCTCTTCACCACATAGAGCGGGCCCGGCAGCGCCTTGGCGGCGGCTTCCGCTTCGCTCGCCTTGAACACCGGCACGCCTTCGGCCACCGGCGCGCCAAAGCTCTTCAGCAGCGCCTTGCCCTGATACTCATGGATGTTCATCTGGATGGTCTCCGGATCGACTGGGGGTTCACTTACTGGAGATTCATTTGGAGGCGAGTTGCGGCGCGATCTTGACGCAGGCCTCTGTCAGGCCCTGCACCGTCGCCACAGAGGAGTCGAACATCTTCTGCTCGCTCTTGTTGAGCTCGATCTCGATGATGCGCTCGACGCCGCCGGCGCCGATCACCACGGGAACGCCGACATAGGTGTTCTTGACCCCATACTGGCCGGAGAGATACGCCGCGCAGGGCAGCACCCGCTTCTTGTCCTTGAGATAGGCTTCGGCCATCGAGATCGCCGAAGCGGCCGGCGCGTAATAAGCCGAGCCGGTCTTCAGCAGGCCGACGATCTCGGCGCCGCCGTCGCGGGTGCGCTGCACGATCTGGTCGAGCTTCTCCTTCGAGGTCCAGCCCATCTTGATGAGGTCGGGCAGCGGAATGCCCGATACCGTCGAGTAGCGGATCATCGGCACCATGGAATCGCCGTGGCCGCCGAGCACGAAGGCGGTGACGTCCTCGACCGAGACCTTGAATTCCTCGGCCAGGAAATAGCGGAAGCGCGCGCTGTCGAGCACGCCGGCCATGCCGACGACATGGCTGTTGGGCAGGCCTGAGAACTTCTGCAGCGCCCAGACCATGGCATCGAGCGGGTTTGTGATGCAGATGACGAAGGCCTTCGGCGCATACTTCTTCAGCCCGGCGCCAACCTGCTCCATGACCTTGAGGTTGATGCCCAAGAGGTCGTCGCGGCTCATGCCGGGCTTGCGCGGCACGCCGGCGGTGACGATGCAGACGTCGGCGCCTTCGATGCCGGCATAGTCGTTGATGCCGGTGAGCCTGGAGTCGAAGCCATCGACAGGCGACGACTGCGCGATATCGAGCCCCTTGCCCTGCGGGATACCTTCGGCAATATCGAACAGCACCACGTCGCCGAGGTCCTTGAGGCCGATCATGTGAGCGAGCGTGCCGCCGATCATGCCAGAGCCGATAAGCGCTATCTTGTTGCGTGCCATGTGAGGATGTTTTCCCTTTGTCGGTGACGACGTCTCAAATCTCTGGTGACTTGATGGCGGCGTCGAAGAAGAGGCCGGAATGCTGCGGGGGACCGCGAATTTTCGCCGCACCCAATAGCCCCGGCGCGATATAAATTCAAACGATTATTTCGGAGTGAGCATTTTCAATCGGTTAGAGTGATTGGGATTTACGTAAACGTCCAAGTTTGTAAGCCGACTTGCGGGAATTTACACAATGAAAATGGAAATCGTAAGGCTATACCCGGGTGATGACGCCCTTGTGATGCGGGTCGCCGATGACGTGTTCGACGAGCCGGTCAGGCCGGATCGGCTGGCAGCTTATCTCAGGGAATCCGGCCATTTCATGATCGTGGCGCTGGCCGATGGCGTGGTCGTCGGGCAATGCGCCGCTGTCATCCATCGCCATCCCGACAAGGTCAGCGAGCTTTACATTGATGAGGTCGGCGTCTCGCCCGCCTTCCAGCGCCATGGCATCGCTCGAAAAATGCTCGACGCCATGTTCGCAATCGGCAGAGAGAATGGCTGCGAGGAAGCCTGGGTCGGCACCGAGCCTGACAACGGTGCTGCTCGCGCGCTTTATGAGTCACGCAAGGAGCCGCATGGGCCGGCGGAGAGCTTCGTCATGTATGTGTATGAGCTTTAACGATTGGCCTCAGGGCGGCGGCTAAGCCTGCGCCTGCTGGGCTTCGGGCGCCGCCTTCATCTTTTGCCGCTCGGCCCAATCCTCCAGCCAGTCGCGGCTCTGCATCTCGATCAGCCGCGATGCCGTGCGCTCGAACTCGAACACCTCGACGCCGCGCTTGGCCATATAAAGCTGCTGCGGCAGCGCTTCGGCACTCACCACCAGCCGCACATGATGGTCGTAGAGTGTGTCGATCAAAAGGATGAAGCGCTTGGCCTCGTTGCGCTTGCCTTCGCCGAGCACCGGGACATGGTCGATGAAAATGGTTGAGAAGCGCCCGGCGATCGCCAGGAAATCGCGCGCGCCAAGCGGCTTTTCGCAGAGATCGACGAAGGAGAACCGCGCCGCATCGCCCGCCGCACGCGGCACGATCACCTGCCGCCCTTTTAGGGCAATCGATGTCTCGGCGGTCGTCGCGCTCCGCGTCATGGCTTGCCAGGCCTCGTCGAGTAGCTGGTCCGCCGCCGCATCGGCCGGCGTGACATAGACCGGTGTCCGGGCGAGCTTTTCCAGCCGGTAGTCCTTGTCGGCATCGAGCGCCAGCACCTGCGTGTGCCGCTCCAGTATGCCGATGAAGGGCAGGAAAAGCTGGCGGTTCAGCCCCTCGCTGTAGAGGTTTTCCGGCGCCACATTCGAGGTGGCGACCAGGACCACGCCGCTGGCAAACAGCGCCGAAAACAACCTGGACAGGATCATCGCGTCGGCAATGTCGGTAACCGAGAACTCATCGAAGCACAGCACCCAGGCTTGCTCGCCAAGGGCCTTGGCCACCGGCGGGATCGGATCGTCTTCCCTGACGTCGCCATTCTTGCGCGCCTGCCGGTGCTTCTGGATACGGTCCTGCACGTCGGCCATGAAGTCGTTGAAGTGGACACGGCGCTTGCGCCGTACCGGCACAAGCTCGAAGAACATGTCCATCAGCATGGTCTTGCCGCGACCGACGCCGCCATGGATGTAAAGGCCTTTGACGGCCTCGTGGACCTCGCGCTTGCGGGCAAACAGCCAGCCCAGCGCGCTCGACTTATGCGCCAGCCGCTTGGCCGAGATCTCATCGGTCAGCCGGTCGAGCGCCGCAACGATCCGTTCCTGCGCCGGATCGCGGTCGATCGTACCGGTTTCCACCAGATGGTCGTAGCGCTGCCTGACGGTCGCATGGGTCTGGAGGCCGTCACGCAGATGCATCGGTCACGTCGTTTGTTCAGAGCAGGAATGCTCCAAGGGACTAGGTGTGTTGAGATTCAGGTTAGGCCGAGCCGAGAATGGTGGCTTTCGAGAACCGGAGCGGAGCGTACTTAAAGTACGTGAGCACCGGAAGCGCAGAAACCCGCCGTTCGCAGGCCGGCATCACCTGAATATCGGCATACCTAGCCTATCTTGTAAGCGAAATCGGTTGGCCGTTGGAAGTTTGGCCGTCGAATTTCGAGCCGCCCGAGGAATAGAGCCGCGCCAGCGCACCGCCACTCTCGTCATAGAGCGTCAGCTGTTTGCCGGCGACGTTCCACGACTTGACGCCGTCCATCGGCGCCGGGCAATGCAGCGGCCCGGCGCGGAAGCCGGCGCCGAATTTGGTCTGCGGTGTCGCCACCTTGCAGCTCTGGCCCGCAACGCTGGCGTTCCAGACACCGGCGACGCTGGCGGCGGTCACGTCCGAAGCGCCGGCTGGCGCCGAACCGTCCGAAGGCAGCGCGGCGACCTGCGCGTTCGCAGGAGCGGTCGGGAATTGCGACGGGTCGGTGGTGCCGGGCGATGCCGGCGGCGGCAGTTGGTTCGCCGTCACCTTGCCGGCGGGCGCGGCCTCCAGCGGTGCCGGCTGCTGGTCCTCCATCGAGGAAAAACGTGAGGTCGAACAGCCGCTCGCAACGAGCGCCGCCAGCGATACGGCCACCAGACCGGTTTTCGAAAAAGTCATGCCAACCTCCGTCGGATCCGGCTGGGGGGAAGCCGTCCGCGCAATCTCACCCCCACCAAGATGGAGAAGGTGGCGAAATTTCAACCCGATATGGTTAAAATACAGTTTGCAGCAAGAATTGTTGCAAATTTATCGCAATCGCGACGGCTGACCGCTTGTCGCGCCTGGGGATCCGGTCAACGCGGTGCAGCGCTGACATTCGGTGGTTGGGACGCTTGCGCGAGCCGCCTTAGCGCCTATGTCTGGAAAACGAAACCCTGCCGGAGCCGCAAAATTGGCCGCGAGAAAGACAGCCGCCAATCGCTATTACAGCGGCCCGCCCAGCGACCATTTCGACGGCGCATTGTTCTTCAATCCCCACGGCCAGCCACCCGGCCGTTTCGCCGATTTGCTGAAATGGCAGTTGAATGGCCAGCGCTCGAAATGGCCGGCGAGCGATCCAAGCCCCTTTCCGCAGGCAAAGCCGGCGACAAGGGTCGAGGGCGCTGCGCTGGAAGTGACGATGGTTGGTCATTCCACCTTGCTGGTCCAGACGGCCGGTCTGAACATCCTCACCGATCCGGTGTGGTCGCTGCGCGCGTCGCCGCTTTCCTTCGCCGGACCAAAACGCATCAATGCGCCAGGCATCGCCTTTGCCGATCTGCCACCGATCGACCTCGTGCTGGTCAGCCACAACCATTACGACCATCTCGACCTCGCCACGTTGAAGCGGCTGAAGGCCGGCCACGATCCGCTGGTGCTCACCCCGCTCGGCAACGACGCCATCATCGAAGCCGCCATGCCCGGCATGCGGCTATCGGCGCATGACTGGGGCGACAGGGTCGAGATCGGCAATGGCGCCGCCGTCCATGTCGAGCCGGTGCATCACTGGTCGGCGCGCGGTGCCCGAGACCGGCGCATGGCGCTCTGGGCCGGCTTCGTCGTCGAAACGCCCGACAGCAAGCTCTATTTCGCCGGCGACACCGGCTTCCACGATGGCATCAACTACCGGCTGATGGCCGACAAACATGGCGGTTTCCGCTTCGCCATCCTGCCGATCGGCGCGTATGAGCCGCGCTGGTTCATGGCGCCGCAGCACCAGAATCCTGGTGAAGCCGTGCAAGGCATGAGACTGTGCAATGCCGCCCATGCCGCCGGCTGTCACTGGGGCACCTTCCAACTCACCGACGAGCCGATCGACGAGCCGGCGCGCAGATTGACCGAGGCGCTTGACGATGAAGGCATCCCGCGCGAGCGCTTCCGCGCCTTGCGGCCAGGCGAGGTCTGGAACGTGCCGGAGCACATAGCGCCCTGATCCGCATCGGTTTCGACGGAACCCCAGCGCCGCAAGCGCGTTTTCAAGTGTGAAAAATCTGTCGGTCTGCGGGGCATTGCCATGCTCAAATGGATCATCATTCTGCTGATCGTCGCTGCGGCGGCGAGCCTGCTCGGCATGCCGGCACTGGCAGGTGCCGCCGCCACCGGTGCGCGCATCCTTATCGGCATCGTTCTGATCATCTTCCTGCTGGTGGTGCTGGGCATTTTCGCCGTGACGTAAGTCCGGCGCTTTCGCCGTGACTAAGCGGCTGCGCACTGGTAATTCCTGCCCGTTTCCGCCATATAGCGCCAAACGGACACGGAATTTTTGGAGCAATGGCCAGCACTGCCCCTTTCGCCAAGATGAACGGCATCGGCAACGAGATCATCGTTGCCGATATGCGTGGCCGTGCCGACAGGGTGACGGCGGCGGCGGCGATTGCGCTGAACGCCGATGCCGCGACCAGCTTCGACCAGATCATGGCGATCCATGACGCCAGGACGCCGGGCACCGCCTTTTTCATCGACATAGTGAACTCCGACGGAACCGGTGCGCAGGCCTGCGGCAATGGCATGCGCTGCGTCGTCCAGGCGCTCGCCGCCGAGACCGGCCAGAAAATCTTCACCTTCGAAACCGTGGCGGGCATCCTCAATGCGCGCGAACACGCCGACGGTTCGATCTCGGTCGACATGGGCACGCCGCGCTTCGGCTGGCAGGATATCCCGCTGGCCGAGGAATTCCGTGACACCCGCATGATCGAGTTGCAGATCGGCCCGATCGACGCACCGGTGCTGCATTCGCCCTCGGTCGTTTCGATGGGCAACCCGCACGCGATCTTCTGGGTCGACCGCGACGTCTGGTCCTATGAGCTCGATCGCTTCGGTCCGCTGCTCGAGAATCACCCGATGTTCCCCGAGCGAGCCAACATCACCATCGCTCAGGTTACTTCGCCCGAAACCATGATCATCCGCACCTGGGAGCGCGGCGCCGGCCTGACCAAGGCCTGTGGCTCGGCCTCCTGCGCCGCTGTCGTGGCCGCGGCCCGCACCAACCGGACCAGCCGCAGCGTCAGTCTGTTGACGCCAGGCGGCGGTACGCTGCATGTCGAATGGCGCGACGATGACCACGTGGTCCTGACCGGCGCCGCCGAATGGGAATTTTCCGGCAGCTTCGACCCGTCGGTCGGGACATGGGCCCGCGACACCGAAAGCGCGGCCTGATGTCCGCTCTGCCCAAGAGCCCGATGTCCCAGGGGATCGATGTCGTCACCTTCGGTTGCCGGCTCAACACCTATGAATCGCAGGTGATGCGGCGCGAGGCTGAAAGTGCCGGCCTGGGCGCGCTGGAAGGTGGCGCCGTGATCTTCAACACCTGCGCCGTGACAGGCGAAGCAGTGCGCCAGGCCAAGCAGGCGATCCGCAAGGCGCGCCGCGACAACCCGCGAGCCCGCATCATCGTCACCGGCTGCGCCGCGCAGACCGAGCCTGAAAAATTTGCCGCCATGGACGAGGTCGATCTCGTGCTTGGCAATGAAGAGAAGCTGAACGCGAATTCCTATCGCGCGCTGCCGGATTTCGGCGTTAACGACACCGAGAAGGCGCGCGTCAACGACATTTTTTCCGTGCGCGAGACCGCGGGTCACATGGTCGACGCCATCGAGGGCCGCGCGCGCGCCTTTGTCCAGGTGCAGAATGGCTGCGACCACCGCTGCACCTTCTGCATCATTCCCTACGGCCGCGGCAATTCGCGCTCGGTGCCGATGGGAGCCGTGGTCGAGCAGGTCAAGCGGCTCGCCGGGAACGGCTATGCCGAGATCGTGCTGACCGGCGTCGACATGACGTCATTCGGCGCCGACCTGCCGGGCGCGCCGAAGCTTGGCAAACTGGTGAAGACGATCCTGAAACAGGTGCCCGACGTGAAGCGGCTGCGGCTGTCGTCGATCGATTCGATCGAAGCTGACGAGGATTTGCTCGACGCCATCGCCACCGAGCCCAGGCTGATGCCGCATCTGCATCTGTCGCTGCAATCGGGCGACGACATGATCCTGAAGCGGATGAAGCGCCGCCATCTGCGCGATCAGTCGATCCGCTTCTGCGAGGATGTGCGCAAGCTGCGCCCCGGTATCGTCTTTGGCGCCGACATCATCGCCGGCTTCCCGACCGAGACCGATGAAATGTTCGAGAACTCGGAGAAAATTGTCGAGGAGTGTGGCCTGACCCATCTCCACGTCTTCCCCTTCAGCCCACGCGAAGGCACGCCCGCCGCGCGCATGCCGCAGCTCCGCCGCGAGGTGGTCAAACAGCGCGCCGCCCGGCTGCGCGCCGCCGGTGAAGTTTCGTATATCAGGCATCTGTCGTCGCTCACTGGTACGCGTCAGTCGATCCTGATCGAGCGCGACGGCCTTGGCCGCACCGAGGGTTTTACGCTTGCCGCACTCGGCACCGGCGCACCGGGTGAGATCGTCGAGGCCGATATTTCAGGCCACGATGGTGTCAGGCTGATCGCGGCGCCCCTTGCCTCCCGCGCTGCCTGAGAAACGCAAAGCATGGCTGGTTTTTTCAAGAAGATATTTTCGTTCGGCAAGAAGGAGGTGGTCGAGGAGCGCATCGACGAGACCACCCCGCTGCCGCCGATCAAATGGGAAGCCCTCGATGCGCTGAAGCCGGCGGCCGAGCAGGTCGTTCCGGAGTTCTTGAAGCGCGACGAGCCGCTGCCCGAGGTGGAAACGACGCCGGCGGTCGAGCCGGAGATAGCTCCTGCGCCGGAACCGGCGCCTGTCGAGGAACCGGTGCCCGAGCCGGAGCCAACCATCCCGCCAGTACCGGAGCCGACTGTTCCAGCCGAGCCGGAACCGCTGCCGGAGCCCGCGCCGAAAGAAGAACCCGCGCCCGCGCCAGAGACTCCAGAGCCGCCGGTGCCCGAGGAAGTTCCGGTCACCCCCGCGACTCCGGAACCCACGCCCGAACCGCAGCCGCAAGAAGTCCCAGCTCCGGCGCCGGCCGAGCCGGAGATCGTCCCGTCACGCCCGGAAAAGCAGCCGGAGCCGGCCCCGGTCGAAGTGCCGACGCCTGCCGAGGTTCCGGCAGAAACACCAGCGCCGATCGAGGTGCCGACACCGGCGCCGTCCCCTCTTCAGCCGTCTTCAGAGGTCGGCGCCGCCCCTCATCCGCCTGCCGGCACCTTCTCCCCGTATAATGACGGGGAGAAGAGCGAAGTTTCAGCCCCGACGCCCGAAGCACCCGCCGCGGAAATCGCACCTCCCATTCGCCAGCCGGCGCCGATCGAATCGCAGCCGGTTATTGCGGAAATTGCGCCCGAGCCGCAGCCTCTTCCACCACTCGCGCCGGAGCCGAAACCCTTGCCAGGCAAGGTGACCGTCACCAAGAAGGTCGAGCAGAAGGCCGAGCCGGTCAAAGCGCCGGAACCGGCGCCGCGGCGCTCCTGGTTCCAGCGAATGCGCGACGGGCTCGCCCGCTCCTCGAAAGAACTCACCGGCAACATTGCCGGCGTCTTCACCAAGCGCAAGCTGGACGAGGAGACGCTGCAGGACCTTGAGGATGTGCTGATCCGCGCCGATCTCGGCATGGAGACGGCCTTGCGCGTCACCGATGCGCTGGCCGCCAGCCGCTACGGCAAGGACGTCTCCGACACCGAGGTCCGCGCCATCATGGCGGCCGAGGTGGAAAAGGTGCTGACCCATGTCGCCATGCCGTTGGAACTCGACCTTTCACACAAGCCGCATGTCATCCTGGTGGTCGGTGTCAACGGCACCGGCAAGACCACAACCATCGGCAAGCTGGCCGCCAAGCTGACCGATGGCGGCCTGTCGGTGATGCTCGCCGCCGGCGACACGTTCCGCGCCGCCGCGATCGAGCAGCTGAAGATCTGGGGCGAGCGGACGAAATCGCCTGTGATCGCCTCCAAGATCGGCGCCGATGCCGCGGGGCTGGCCTATGACGCCTTCGAGAAGGCCAGGGAAGCCGGTTCCGACGTGCTGATCATCGATACCGCCGGCCGCCTGCAGAACAAGACCGAACTGATGGCGGAGCTCGAAAAGATCGTCCGTGTGCTCGGCAAGCTCGATCCGGAAGCACCGCACACCGTGCTGCAGACGGTCGACGCCACCACCGGCCAGAACGCGCTCAACCAGGTCGAGATCTTCCGCAATATCGCCGGCGTCAACGGCCTGGTGATGACCAAGCTGGACGGGACGGCGCGTGGCGGTATTCTGGTGGCGATCGCGGCGAAGCACAAATTGCCGGTCTATTTCATCGGCGTCGGCGAACAGGTCGACGACCTCGAACCTTTCTCGGCAAGCGAATTCGCCAGGGCGATCGCAGGAGTGGCCTAACAAGCATGTCCCGAAAAGGTGCAGCCTTTTTGGATTCGGATCATGCACAAGAAAGAGATTCCATGAACCCACCCATTCTCGAACGCGATCCGTCGGACCCGCAGAAGCAGAAGAAGGAAGGCGTCAATCCGCTGCTCAAGCTGGTGCTGGAGCTGGGTCCGTTGATGGTGTTCTTCTTCGCCAATGCGCGCGGCGGATGGCTGGTGCAGAAATTCCCTGTTCTGGCCGAGTTCGGCGGGCCGATCTTCGTCGCCACCGGCCTGTTCATGGCCGCCACGGCAATCGCCCTGATCGCCTCGTGGCTGCTCACCCGCACCTTGCCGATCATGCCGATGGTGTCGGGCGTCGTCGTCTTCATCTTCGGCGCGCTGACGCTCTATCTGCAGGACGACATCTTCATCAAGATGAAGCCGACCATCGTCAACACGCTGTTCGGCGGCGTGCTGCTCGGCGGCCTCTACTTCGGCAAGTCGCTGCTTGGCTATGTCTTCGATTCGGCCTTCAGCCTCGACGCCGAAGGCTGGCGGAAACTGACCTTCCGCTGGGGCCTGTTCTTCCTGTTCCTGGCCATCGTCAATGAGGTGGTGTGGCGCAATTTTTCCACCGACGCCTGGGTTACCTTCAAGGTCTGGGGCATCATGCCGATCACGCTTCTGTTCACCTTCAGCCAGATGCCGCTGATCCTGCGTCATTCACTCGAGGACAAGGCCGGCAAAGAAGAGAAGGCCGGGAAATAGAGTGTGAAACGGTCTTCTGTCCGGAGTGGCGTCAAAACAAAGGAAAACAGCGGTTCTGCGTTCATGAAACAATGAGCCGTTCTGGGGAGAGGGACATGGAATTCATCACCACGCGCGACCAGTTGAGGACGATCTACAAGACGCCACGGCCGACCGACGGTTCTATCCGCAAGGAGCTGAAAAAACTTGACGGCCATTGCCGCTCCTTCATCGGCAAGAGCCCGTTCGTGCTGATCGGATCGTCCGACGGTGCCGGCAATGCCGACGTGACGCCGAAGGGCGACAAACCGGGCTTTGCCACCGTTCTCGACGACACCACCATCGCCATTCCCGACCGGCCCGGAAACAACCGGCTCGACACGCTGGAAAACATCCTCGTCAATCCCTCGGTCGGGCTGCTCTTCCTCATCCCCGGCATGAACGAGACGCTGCGCGTCAACGGCGATGCCCGCATCACCGTCGACGCAAATTTGCGCGAACGGCTGGCCGTCGACGGCAGGGAGCCGCAAAGCGTCGTCGTGGTCAGCGTCAAGGCCGCCTACATGCACTGCGCAAAAGCCTTCATGCGCTCGGACCTGTGGAAGCCGGAAACCTGGTACGACCGCGCGACGCTGCCGACGCTCGGCCAGATCATGCGCGATCAGTTGGCGGTTGCCGATTCCGCCGAGGCGACCGACCGCTGGCTCGACGAGGAATACAAGAAGACGATGTGGTAGGTTTTCGGACGCGATTCGCGTCTGGACCGATTCCATACCTTGCTGAACATCCTTGCCATTTCCGGCAGCCTGCGCGCGGCCTCTACAAATTCGGCGCTGATCGCCGCACTGGCGCGCGAAGCGCCGTCCGGCTGCCGCGTCACCGTCCATGACGGGCTTGGCCGTCTGCCGATCTTCAATCCTGACGATGAAGACCAGCGGACACCGCTCGAAGCCTGCAAGCTGATCGATGCCGTCAGCCGAGCCGACGGCTTGATCGTTTCCTGTCCGGAATATGCCCATGGCGTGCCGGGCGGGCTGAAGAACGCGCTCGACTGGCTGGTCTCGCGCGATGCCGCTGTCGCCAAGCCCGCCATGCTGGTACACGCTTCGCCGCGCTCGCTGTTCGCCCGCGCCGCACTGGCCGAGATCATGCGCACCATGTCGTTCGCGCTTTGCGACGATGTGCTGGAGATAGCGCTGCTCGGCAAGAAGCCGCCGGAGGTGGCGGGCATCCTCGACGAGCCGGCGAACCGGCAGGCGATGCATGATGCGCTGGATGCCTTCGCGGAGTTTATCCGCTCGCGTTGAGCGGCGGCCACCCCACACCTTCGGGCTAGCCCTTTCGCAGCGTCTCCACATCGGTCTTCCCAACATACCAGTCGCGGGCGTTGACCTCCTCGAAGACCACCCAGACATCGTCGTTGCTCAGCCCGGTGGCGTCCATGATGGCCGCCGTGACCTTTTTGGCGATATCCGCCTTCTTGCCCGCCGGATCGGCTGATATCACTTCCTTGACAATGCGGATGTTGACGAATGGCATTTTTGTCCTCCCGGGATGTTCGTGCTCGCGACCCGCTTCGATGAAACCGTCGAACGGCCGCCAGTGCTCCAGTCTCAGTATGTCTTGGCGCCGTTGACCATGAGCCGCACCATGTAGAGCGACGTGGTGCCGGCTATGTAGAGGCAATTCAGCTTGTTGCCGCCGAACACGCAATTGGCGGTGACTTCCGGCACCTTGACCTTGCCGATCAGCGTGCCGTCCGGATCGTAGCAATGGATGCCGTCGGCCGCACTGGTCCAGATGCGGCCGTCCTCGTCGAGCCGGAAGCCGTCGAACAGGCCCGCCGTGCAGTCGGCGAAGACTTTTTCGCCCGAAACCTTCTTGCCGCCCTTGCCGACATTGAACACCCGCATATGCGCCGGATTCTGCGCGCCATGCGTGCGGCCGGTATCGACGACGTAAAGCTTGCTCTCGTCCAGCGAGAAGGCGAGGCCGTTGGGCCGGACCATGTCGGTGATGACGGCTTCGACCTCGCCGGTGCCGGGATCGACCCGGTAGACATGACAGGCGCCGATTTCGCTCTCGGCCCTGTCGCCCTCATAATCCGTATCGATGCCGTAGCTCGGATCGGTGAACCAGATGGAACCGTCGGATTTCACCACCGCGTCGTTGGGCGAATTCAACCGCTTGCCCTTCCATTTGGCCGCGATCGTGGTGACCGAGCCGTCGAACTCGGTGCGGCTGACGCGGCGGCCGGAATGCTCGCAGGTGATCAGCCGGCCTTGCCGGTCGACGGTGTTGCCGTTCGAGTTGCCGGACGGCTGACGGAAGACGCTGACATTTCCGTCGGTCTCGTCGTAGCGCAGCATGCGGTTGTTGGGGATGTCGGACCAGACGACATAGCGCCCGGCGGCGAACCAGGCCGGGCCCTCCGCCCACTGGCATCCGGTGAACAGCTTCTCGACCTGCGCGTTGCCATTGAACAGGCGCGCGAAGCGCGGATCGAGAATTTCATAATAGTCTGCGGCCGCCATGCTTTCCTCCCGGCATCAATGACACCGGATCAAGCCAGCCTAAGGGACAGAAGGCAATGTGGGTACGCACAGTGTCATGCAAAAAGCGCGGCCAAGACAGATGGCTTGCTCTGCGCATGATGTTAGCGCCGCATTAACCGGCTATGCGTCCAGCGCAATGGTGCATTGCAACATCTTCTTTTTGCAATGCACCATTACTATGTCATGCTTCGTATCGATCAAGGGAGGAAGAAACCGCCGCCGAAATGCGGCGCCAAAAGGAACCTTGCTATGATCCTAGACAGTCTCATGACCCGCGCTCGCAACAGCATTGCCAAGCGCAAGCACTACAACCGCCTTGTCGCCGAAATCGACAGCTTTTCCAGCCGCGATCTGGCCGACATGCGCGCCGACCGCTCGGAAATGCTCTACCAGGTCCACAAGCAGATCTACGGCTGATCTCAAGTCCGATAAGACGCGCCGCCAAGGTGCGTTGAGATTCAGGTCAGGCCGAGTCGAAAATGAGGGTTTCCGAGAACCGGAGCGGAGCGTACTTTTGGGTACGTGAGCACAGTTCTACTGCGACGCAGTAGAGGGGGGGCGCAGGAAACCGTCATTTGCAGGCCGGCACCACCTGAATATCAATGCGCCGCCAGTGCCTTGTCGATCTGCGGCAAGAGCAACGCCTGCACCGTCTCGGGCGTCAGCGGGCCGACATGTTTGTAGGCGATCTTGCCGTCCTTGCCGATGACGAAGGTTTCCGGCACGCCGTAGACGCCCCAGTCGATCGCCGAGCGCCCCGCTTCGTCGACCCCTATTGCCTGGAACGGATTGCCGAGATCGCCGAGGAACCGGCGTGCGTTTTCTGGCCGGTCCTTGTAGTTCAGCGCCGCCATGGTGAAACGCTTGTCCTGCGACAGCGCCAGAAGCACCGGGTGCTCTTCGCGGCACGGCGCGCACCACGACGCGAAGACGTTGACCAATGTGACCTTGCCGGCGAAGGTTTTCGAATCGAGCCCCGGCAGGTTTGAGCCCTCCAGCGCCGCCAGGCTGGTTTGAGGCGCGGGCAGGCCGATCAGGGCCGACGGCACTTCCGAAACATCGCGCCCCGACAGCAGCTGCGACAGGAACAGTCCGGCCAGGCCAAGGAAGATCAGCAGCGGCAACAGCACGAACAGGCGACGAGCGCGTGGCGGCGGCGTTTCCGTTTCTGTGCTCATGGCTTTGCCGCCTTGTCGGAGCGACGCCTCACGCCGGACGCCTCCAGTTCGGCTAGCTCACGCCTGCGCGCCCGCTGGTCGAGCAGGATCCAGCCGATCAATCCGGCCAGCACCACGGCAGTGATGCCATAGGCGGCGGTCACGTAGAGTGCATGCGCGCTCATCAGGCAACCTCACGATTGCGTTGAATCAGTTTAAGAGCTGATTGGGCGTTGGTCCCGCGCCACCGTGACGACCGCCTGTGGTGCTCGCCCTTCGAGGGCCCGCATGAGACCTGCGGCGTTG
>NZ_RZRU01000017.1:0-89014 GCF_003997495.1 Mesorhizobium sp. M7A.F.Ca.US.008.03.1.1
TCTGCGTGCGCAACGCCAGCAGCGCATCGAGCTCGCAGTCGAGCGTCAGGTAGAAATGCGGGATGGTGGTCTTGGCCTCGACCAGGCGCCGCGCAATGGTCTTGCGCATATTGTCATGCGGGACGAGGTCGTAGGAGCCTTGTTCGAACAGCTTCAGCACCTGATCGTCCGACATCGCCTTTACCGCAGGCGCAGGAGCAGGAGCGCCGGCCGGAGCCTTGGCTGCGGGTGCTGCCTTGGCGCCACCGCCGGCAATCGCGGCATCGACATCGGCCTTCACCACACGGCCATGCGGGCCTGTGCCGGTCACACCGGACACATCGACGCCGGCCTCCTTGGCGATGCGGCGTGCAAGCGGCGAGGCGAAAGTGCGGCCTTCACCCTCCCCCTTGTGGGGAGGGTCGGCCGGCCTTCCGGCCGGGGTGGGGGTCGCGGCGGTGGGTTCACCCCCACCCGCGCCTGCGGCGCGACCTCCCCCATCGGAGGGGGAGGTGGGAGCCTGCGCCTTTGGGCCGTCATCCTTCTTTGCGGATGCTTCAGCCTTGGCCGGAGCAGCAGCACCGCTTTTCGCGGCAGCGCCTGCATCCTCACCTTCGGCGGCGAGCACCGCGATCAGCGCGTTGACCTTGACGCCTTCGGTTCCGGCGGGAACGACGAGCTTTGCAACCGTGCCCTCATCGACCGCTTCGACTTCCATCGTCGCCTTGTCGGTCTCGATCTCGGCGATGACATCGCCCGGCGAAACCTTGTCACCTTCCTTGACCAGCCACTTGGACAGATTGCCCTCTTCCATCGTGGGCGACAGGGCCGGCATGGTGATGTTGATTGGCATTTTGTCCTCCCGCCCGGTTCAGCGATACGTGACGGCTTTGACCGCCTCGATGACTTCGCCGACATTCGGCAAAGCCAGTTTTTCGAGGTTGGCCGCGTAGGGCATCGGCACATCCTTGCCGGCGATGGTGATTACAGGCGCATCGAGGAAATCGAAGGCGCGCTGCGACACCTGGTTGGCGATGTGATCGCCGACCGAGCTTTGCGGATAGCCCTCTTCCACCACGATCAGCCGGTTGGTCTTCTTGACCGAGGCGATGATGGTGTCGAGGTCAAGCGGACGGATCGTGCGCAAATCGATGATCTCGGCATCGATGCCCATGCCACGCAATTCTGCCTCGGCTTTGACCGCATAGGTCATGCCGATGCCGAACGAGACGATGGTAACGTCCTTGCCGGTCTTGTGAATACGCGCCTTGCCGATCGGCAGCACGAAATCATCCAGCTTCGGCACGTCGAAGGACTGGCCATAGAGGATCTCATTCTCGAGGAAGATGATCGGGTTCGGGTCGCGGATCGCTGCCTTCAGCAAGCCTTTGGCGTCGGCGGCGGTATAGGGCATCACCACTTTCAGGCCCGGAATGTGGCTATACCAGGCGGCATAGCACTGTGAATGCTGAGCGGCGACGCGTGCTGCGGCACCGTTCGGCCCACGGAACACGATCGGCGCGCCCATCTGGCCGCCAGACATGTAGAGCGTCTTGGCGGCGGAGTTGATGATCTGGTCGATCGCCTGCATGGCGAAGTTGAAGGTCATGAACTCGACGATCGGCTTCAGGCCGGCCATCGCCGCACCGACGCCGACGCCGGCAAAGCCGTGCTCGGTGATCGGCGTGTCGACGACGCGCCGCGGCCCGAACTCCTGCAGCAGCCCTTGCGTGATCTTGTAGGCGCCCTGGTATTCGGCGACCTCCTCGCCCATGACGAAAACATCGCCGTCGCGGCGCATTTCCTCGGCCATCGCATCGCGCAGCGCTTCACGCACCGTGGTCGAGACCATCTCCGTGCCGGCCGGAATATCCGGATCGGCGGCGATTTCCGTCTTTGGTGCAGCAGCCACCGGGGCGGCGGCCTCGCTTTTGGCCGGCGCCGGCGCAGGCCCCGCCGCTTCAGCCTTGACAGGCTCTTCGCCGATGCCTTCGCCAGCCTTGTCGACGTCCTCTCCGTCAACCGCGAGCACGGCGATCACGGCATTGACCTTGACGCCTTCGGTGCCGGCAGGAACCACGATCTTGGCAAGCGTGCCTTCATCGACGGCCTCGACTTCCATCGTCGCCTTGTCGGTTTCGATCTCGGCGATGACGTCGCCGGCGACGACCTTGTCGCCCTCGTTCTTCAACCACTTGGAAAGATTGCCCTCTTCCATGGTCGGCGAGAGAGCGGGCATGAGAATTTCGATCGGCATGTCCTTGCCCTCCCGTTACAATACGATATCGGTCCAGAGTTCGGACGGATCCGGCTCTGCATCGTTCTGGGCAAATTCGGCGGCGTCGGCGACGATGTCGCGGACCTCCTTGTCGATGGTCTTGAGCTCGTCTTCGGTCGCCCACTTCTTCTCGATCAGCCGCGCCTTGACCTGTTCGATCGGGTCATGGTCGGAGCGCATCTTCTGCACTTCTTCCTTCGAGCGGTATTTTGCCGGATCGGACATCGAGTGGCCGCGGTAGCGGTAGGTCTGCATTTCGAGAATGATCGGTCCGTTGCCGGTGCGGCACCATTCGGTCGCCTGGTCGCCGGCGGCCTTGACAGCGCGGACGTCCATGCCATCGACTTGGATGCCGGGAATCTTGAACGAAGCGCCACGGTGCGAGAAATTGGTTTCCGCCGAAGAGCGCGACACCGAGGTGCCCATGGCATAGCGGTTGTTCTCGATGATGTAGATCACCGGCAGCTTCCACAGCGAGGCCATGTTGAAGCTTTCGTAAACCTGGCCCTGGTTGGCCGCACCATCGCCGAAATAGGTCAGCGAGACATTGTTGTTGTCGCGGTAGCGGTTGGCGAAGGCCAAGCCCGTGCCGAGCGACACCTGCGCGCCGACGATGCCGTGGCCACCGTAAAAGTGCTTTTCCTTGGAGAACATGTGCATGGAGCCGCCCTTGCCCCGCGACAGGCCGCCGCGACGCCCGGTCAGTTCGGCCATGACGCCACGCGGCGACAGCTCCATCGCCAGCATGTGGCCGTGGTCGCGATAGGCGGTGATCATCTGATCGCCGTCGATCAGCGCCATCTTCATGCCGGTGACGACCGCTTCCTGGCCGATATAGAGGTGGCAGAAGCCGCCGATAAAACCCATGCCGTAGAGCTGGCCGGCCTTTTCCTCGAAGCGGCGGATGAGCAGCATGTGCCGGTAGGCGGCAAGCTCTTCGTCCTTGGTGAATTCGACAGGCTTGGGCGCGGAAAGCCCCGATTTGCCGTCGGATTTGGATTTGGCAGGCGCTTTTCTGGCTGCGGTGGCCATGCATCACTCCCTATTGGCGTCTCTTCGTGGACATTAGAGCAGGATCAAATCTGCTCTGGGGAGATCAGCTCCTCCCCACCGATTTTAGGGAGGCTAACACGCGTTAAAGCGTTGCGCCATGCCGAATTTGCATAGCTGGCATGCGCCTAAGCGATTAAAATCATTGAAAATATTGGCGATTAACTTAAAATCAGTTATTTCGCCGAGGTCGGCAACATAATGGTGATTTCGTCAGCCTGGGACAGATTGAGTGCCTTGCGCGCCTGCTCATCGAGCATGTCCTTCTCGAGCGTGCCTTCATGCATCAGTCGAACGCGGCGCTCAAGTTCCATGCGGCGCGCCTTGATCGCATCGAGCTGGCCTTGCAGCGCAACAGTCTGGGCTTCCAGCTGATATTTCGAGTAGATGCCGAATTCGCCGTGATAGGCATGAAAGCCGAAATAGGCCAGGAACGCCACGCAAAGCGAGGGAATGATCAGCCGGCCGGTGTTTCTCTGCTTGTGCTGACGCGTCCACATCGCCCGATTCCTCTAGAGCATGAGGCCGAAAAGCGTGAAGCGGTTTTCGGACGACATCATGCTCTATCTCTTTGATTTAGAGTCGGATTCAGATTTCAGGTCGAACAGACCTGAAATCATCCGGC
Source organism: Mesorhizobium sp. M7A.F.Ca.US.008.03.1.1 (assembly GCF_003997495.1). Taxonomy (GTDB): domain Bacteria; phylum Pseudomonadota; class Alphaproteobacteria; order Rhizobiales; family Rhizobiaceae; genus Mesorhizobium. Next base: position 3,933 of record NZ_RZRU01000017.1, read on the forward strand.
TCTAGGCCGCGAACTCAGGCGGCTCACGATCTTTTTCGCCCGATTGTGCTTAACGGACGGTTACAGGCGGCCTGTTTGGCGGCGCCGAAACGAAAAAGGGCGAGAATGCTCCCGCCCTTTTGTCCGGTATCGATGAGCCGGCGTTTCCGGATCAGCCCTTGACCACCGACTTGCCGGCGTAGCTTGCCTGCTTGCCGAGTTCTTCCTCGATGCGGATCAGCTGGTTGTACTTGGCCATACGATCCGAGCGCGACAGCGAGCCGGTCTTGATCTGTCCGCAATTGGTGGCGACGGCGAGATCGGCGATGGTCGAATCCTCGGTTTCGCCCGAGCGGTGCGACATGACGGCGGTATAGCCGGCCTTGTGCGCGGTCTCGACGGCATCGAGCGTTTCCGTCAGCGAACCGATCTGGTTGACCTTGACCAGGATCGAATTGGCAACGCCCATGCGGATGCCGTCGCGCAGCCTTGCGGTGTTGGTGACGAACAGGTCGTCGCCGACCAGCTGGGTCTTGTTGCCGATCAGGTCGGTCAGGTACTTCCAGCCTTCCCAGTCGTCCTCGGCCAAGCCGTCCTCGATCGAAATGATGGGATAGTCGGCGGCAAGCTTGGCCAGGTACTTGGCCTGCGCCTTGGGGTCACGCGTCTTCTTCTCGCCCTCATAGACGTAGTTGCCGTCCTTGAAGAACTCGGTCGCGGCGCAATCGAGGCCGAGCGCAATCTCTTCGCCCGGCTTGAAGCCGGCCTGCTCGATCGATTCCATGATGAAATCGAGAGCCACCGGCGCGCTCTTCAAATTCGGGGCGAAGCCGCCCTCGTCGCCGACATTGGTGTTGTGGCCGGCATCCTTCAGCTTCTTGCGCAGCGTGTGGAAGATTTCCGAACCCCAGCGCACCCCTTCGCGCAGCGTCGGCGCGCCGATCGGCATGATCATGAATTCCTGGAAGTCGATCGGGTTGTCGGCATGCGCGCCGCCATTGATGATGTTCATCATCGGTACCGGCAGGACATGCGCCTTGGTGCCGCCGACATAACGGTAGAGCGGCAGACCCGAAGCATCGGCCGCGGCCTTGGCCACCGCCAGCGACACGCCGAGGATGGCGTTGGCGCCGAGCCGGCTCTTGTTGGGCGTGCCGTCAAGCTCGATCATGGTCTGGTCGATATGGATCTGGTTTTCGGCTTCCATGCCGCCGATCGCCTCGAACAGCTCGCCGTTCACCGCTTCGATCGCCTTGAGCACGCCCTTGCCGAGATAGCGGGCGCCGCCGTCGCGCAGTTCAACGGCCTCGTGGGCACCGGTCGAGGCGCCCGACGGCACCGCCGCGCGGCCCATCGAGCCGTCTTCGAGAATGACATCGACCTCGACGGTCGGATTTCCACGGCTGTCCAGGATTTCACGCCCGACAATGTCGATGATGGCGGTCATTTGCGATGTCCTCGATTGATCTGAAGAATGCCGCACGTCTTAGCCAAAGCGCCGCAAAAGGCAATCGGCCGGCTGGCAATTATTGCCGCGGCATCGGCCCAAAGTGCGCTGCGTTTAAACGGATTCAGTCGCCGCGCTTTAAGTTTTTCTTGTCAAGCATGTCGTTCTCCCAAAACCGGGATCACTTTTGGGCGATATGCATCAGGCGATTCACGAAGCGCAAATCGCTGTCATCATAAGTCATGTACGGCAGGCCGGCTTCCGGTTAAGGTGCAGCGCGCGGGGCGAAACAGGAGGAGTTTCGCCATGTCCCAGTTGAGTGGTATCGTGAGTCTGTTCCTGATCGCGGCGGCCTTCCTGACGTCGTGCGACCATCAGCAGTCACCATCCAAGGCGATGGTCCCCTCGCACCTCAGCGAGTAGCTGCCGCATCAAACCAAAAACGGCCCCGTCGCAACGGGGCCATTTTTGGTTTTGGGCCGTCAGTGCCAGTAAGGCGTGACTTTGTAATATTCGTAGGATGCGTCGCGAGCGGTCTCGCCATTCGCGTCGGTCAGTTCGTTGATCGAATAGGCGGGTGCCGCCTTCAACTGCTCCTTGGAGAACGGCACGACATAGCCGCCCATGTCCTCATCATAATCGAGGCTGGCCCACGGAATGGCGTGATATTTCTCGCCGATGCCGAGGAAGCCGCCAAAACCGATCACCGCGAACATAATGCCGTTCGCCATCTTGTCGAGCATCACATCCTCGATACTGCCGATGCTCGTGCCTTCGGTGTTGTAGACCGATGTGCCGATCACCCGGGAAGCGGCGATGGCTTGGGTGTGGCCTGTCTGGGTTGTCATCATTGTGCTCCTCATTGTGGTTTCGAACCATACTTGGACAATGAGGGGCGGGGGCGAAGGTTCCCGACTTTTTCGGCGTCGACCGATCACTCCGCGAGAATGAAGGTAACCTTCCTATTGACGCGATAGGCAGCAATCTTGCCGTCTTGGACGACGATCTTCTGGTCCTGGATCCAGGCGCCCTCGACGTTCTTCAGGGTTTTGGATGCGCGCGCAATTCCCTGTTCGATGGCGTCCTGAAAGCTCTTCTTGGACGACGATGTGATTTCGGTGGCGCGGGCGACAGACACATAGCTTCCTCCTGCCAAAACGCTCATTTCCCGGTCGAGCGTTCAGGCGGCTTGCGCCTCCACAAGCATCGGCGCTCAACAGAGGATATGGCCGGCCTAGAGACCCTTGGCGATGCGGTCGAATGCCATCAGCCGCTCGAGCAGGGCGGGCATGTCCTTCAACGGCAGCATGTTCGGGCCGTCGGAAGAGGTCGAATTGTCAGGATCCTCATGGGTCTCGATGAACACGCCGGCGACGCCGACAGCGACGGCCGCGCGCGCCAGCGTCTCGACAAAGCGGCGCTCGCCGCCCGAGGAGCCCCCCTGCCCGCCCGGCTGCTGCACCGAATGGGTAGCATCGAAGATCACCGGCGCGCCGATCTCGGCCATGATGGGAAGAGCGCGCATGTCGGAGACCAGCGTGTTGTAGCCGAAGGACGCGCCGCGCTCGGTGGTCAGCACATTGGCGTTGCCCGATCCGGTGATCTTGGCGACGACGTTCTTCATGTCCCAGGGGGCGAGGAACTGCCCCTTCTTCACGTTGATCACCTTGCCGGTTTTCGCCGCGGCGACCAGCATGTCGGTCTGGCGCGACAGGAAAGCCGGAATCTGCAGGACATCGACATGCGGCGCGACGATGGCGCACTGCTCCTCGGTGTGGACATCGGTCAGCACGGGGAGCGAAAATTCCTTTCGCAGTTCGTCGAAGACGGGAAGTGCCGCGTCCATGCCGGCGCCGCGCGTCGCCGACAGCGAGGTGCGGTTGGCCTTGTCGTAGCTGGTCTTGTAGACGAGGCCTATGCCGAGCCTGCCGGTCAGTTCCTTCAGCGCGCCGGCCATGTCGAAGGCGTGCTGCCGCGATTCGAACTGGCACGGGCCGGCGATCAGGGACAAAGCCGCCTTGTTGTCGAAGACGACATTGCCGACGGTTACAGACGGATTGGGCGTCATCGAATTGGACGCTTGCGGCTTGCTCATGGGATCTCCCGGAAGATGAAAGCCGCGCCCTGTCCGGGTGCGGGCCGCACGACAATATCATTGCCCGTTATATCGTGTTGGACGGAATTGGCTGCAAGCAGCCTCGATGTCACATCGGCGTTCCGAACCGAAAAGACCACCGCTGCGAAGCGTAGATCTGTCGGCGCACCGGCCGGCAGGCCAAAGCGCGCGGTGAAAGCCGCGCGGTCAAGCACGCTCAAATCTGCATTCGGCAAGGGAAACATGCCGCCCTGCCTGTCGGCGGCCGGATCATCCACCGCCACGGAAATCAGCCCATGCTGTTTTCCAGGCGCATCGCTGACCGCCAAGATCTCGACAATTCCGGTCGCGCCGTTGGCGTGGGCCTGCAAAGCCGTGCGGTCAACATCAGGCGCGTTGACGCGCTCGCAGGCAAACAGAAAGGCGTCCGTGGCTTCGGCTCCGGCCGCGAAGGCGAGCTTGAACGATGCGATGTCGCTTCTGCCGGCCGGGTCGGTGAAGGCGCGCGAAAAACCCAGCATGTCTCCCGCCGAGACGCCGGCATCGACATAGCGTGCATGGTCGGCATCGGCATTGCCCGTACCTAGAACAATGGCGGAAAATCCCTCGTCGCCGTTGCCGTCGCGATAGGCGCGATCACGCGTGACGAAGACATTGCCGTCTGCGATGGCCTTTGTCGCCACCTGTTCGTCGCCGACCGCCAGCGGTTCGAGATAGGGGCCGTCGGCCAGGAAAACACAGCAGTTTTCCGTTCCGAAGGGATGGATGCCGGTCGGGGCCACGACGAAGCCAAGAGCGGCGAGCCGGGCTCGCGCCACCTCCAGGCTCTGCGTCGGCAGCACCAGGTGATCGAGCGGATGAGTGCCAAGGGTGGTTCGGGTCATGCAGCCGCGATGTGCATCATTCCGCAAATCGGTTCAAGACTTGATCGCAATCCCGGCTAGTTCATCCGCCAGTTCACCGGACATCGAAAAAGGCACTAACTGGGACAAGGCCTCAATCAGCTTCCGGCAACGACATCGGCGGAATAGCGCAGCTCGCGCATCGGTTTGACCTTGCTGGTGGTCTGCGCATAGAGCGGGTGCGCCTTGTAGGCGGCCAGCGCGGCGTCATCGGCGAACTCCGCGTAGACGACCACGTCGACCTCATCCGACAGCGGATCGACCTTGGTGTTGAGCGTGACCTCGAACAGGCTGGAATGGGGAATCTCGCCGAGCGCCAGCAGGCCGGTGCGCACGGCCTCGACATCCTCTTTACGCCGCGCGCTGAAGAAAACGATATGCCGGATCAACGCCGCCTCCTCGATCGAAAATGCCGGGGTTCTTTTGTGACGGCAGGACTGTGGCGTCAATCGACAAGGATGTCGCGGGTGCCGATCGTTCGAATGGATGCTAGATCTGGCCGGTGATGGATCGCACGACGTGCGAGACACCCCTCACGGTGGCGTCGAGATACCGGCCCTCACGGTACATGCCGTCCCAGATCAGGAAGAACGCGATGGCGGCGATGACGATTACATAACGCATGGCTAAATCTATCGCACAAGCAAGGGAGCAGCCATAGGCGTTTTCGGCGCGCACGGCCTTTGCTGTGCAAAAGGCGGATCCATGCCAACGAGAGCAATCCGCTTGGCACAGCCCCGCTTACAGCCTGCCTCTTGAAGTCCCCCCTCATGACGTGGAAGATTGTCGCAGGGATTCACTGGGAAGTGCTGAAGCTCCGGTTAAGGGGCACGCGCTTTCGTTCGACCCGCCCGCCGCCGAACCGGGCAGCTACCGGATCAAGGCAACGGCGTTCGGACCTGGCGAATGATCCAAGAGAACCGCGGGTCGGCAATTTGCGCCGGCATCGCGGAAATCCAGGGGCGCGAGATGGCACAAAAGGAACATTTTGGCGTAGTGTTGAGCGATGCGATCCGGCTCGATGAATTCAATTTCGCCGAGATCGTCAGGGGCCTGCCGGCCAAGGCCCGCATGGTGCTGTCGGCGGCGATGAACCTGCCGCGCGGGTCGCTCAAGGTCAGGATGCCGGATGGCCGCGCCGTCCTCGTCGGCGGCAAAGGACCTGGCCCGGACGCCGAACTGGTGCTCAAGAACTGGCGCTTGCCCGGCCGCGCCTTTTCCGGCGGCACGATCGGCGTTGCCGAGTCCTATATGGACGGCGATTGGGAAAGCCCCGATGTGACCAGCTTCCTGGAGCTGTTCGTGGTCAATTCGGTCGTCGGCGAGCGTATCGCGGGCGGCACCAGCTGGCTGATCAACACCGTCCAGCGCATTCGCCACTGGTTCAACCAGAACACGCGCACCGGCTCGAAGCGCAACATCTCGGCGCATTACGACCTCGGCAACGCCTTCTACAAGGAATGGCTCGATCCGAGCATGACCTATTCCTCGGCGCTCTACGCGACCGGCGCCAACGACCTGGAAAGTGCCCAGGCCGCCAAATATCGCGCCTTGGCCAAGGATATAGGAATCGGCCCGAAGGACCACGTGCTGGAAATCGGCTGCGGCTGGGGCGGCTTCGCCGAATTCGCGGCGCGCGAGATCGGCTGCCGCGTCACCGGACTGACGATCAGCCGCGAGCAGCACGACTTCGCCACGGCGCGCATCGCCAAGGCCGGGCTTGCCGACAAGGTCGACATCAAGCTGCAGGACTATCGCGACGAAACCGGCACCTATGACCGCATTGCCTCGATCGAGATGTTCGAAGCGGTCGGCGAGAAATACTGGCCGGTGTTTTTCGGCAAGATGAAGGCATGCCTGAGGCCCGGCGGCACCGCCGGCCTGCAGATCATCACCATCAACGAAGCTTCTTACGACACGTATCGCGCAAGGCCGGATTTCATCCAGCGCTACGTGTTCCCCGGTGGCATGCTGCCGACGCCGTCGATCCTGAAGGCACTGGGCAAGGATCACGGCCTCGCCCATCTGCGAGAGCGCGTGTTTCCGGACGACTACGCGCGCACACTCGCCGAATGGCGCCTCCGGTTCTGGGCGTCATGGGAGAAGATCGTCCCGCTGGGCTTCGACGACCGCTTCAAGAAGCTGTGGGAATTCTACCTGCATTATTGCGAGGCCGGATTCCGCGCCAGCTACATCGACGTGCGCCAGGTGATCTACAAGGCGTAAGCCGACACGCTCTTGACCAGGCTATGTCGAGCATGATCTCGACATCGCCGCGCCGTCGCCGTCAAAAAGTCCGATCGTGAAGCAGGATGCCGCGCGGGACCGACGAATCGGAAATCACCTGATGCGCAAACGGACGATCTTCTTCGGTGTCATTGTTGTCGCTGCGGTGGGAATCTGGCTCAACAACACCTCCCTGTTGTCAAGCCGCCCCGCCGGCAGTCCGGAGATGCTTGCCCATCGCGGCCTTGCCCAGGACTATTTGCGCGCAGGCATGACAGGGCAGACTTGCACGGCCAGTCGCATGTTGCCGCCGCGCCATGGCTACCTCGAAAACACAATTCCCTCGATGGAGGCCGCCTTCGCGCTGGGCGCTGACGCGCTCGAACTGGATGTTCACCCGACGACGGATGGCAAGTTCGCCGTCCTCCATGACTGGACGCTGGATTGCCGCACGGAAGGCAAGGGAGAAACGCGCAGCCATTCCATGGCCGAGTTGAAGACCCTCGATGTCGGCTATGGCTACACCGCGGATGGCGGCAAGACCTTTCCATTCCGCGGCAAGGGTATCGGCATGATGCCATCCTTGGATGAGGTTCTGGCGCACTTCCCGGCCCGCCGCTTCAACATCAACGTCAAGAGCAACGATCCGGGCGAAGGCGAAAAGCTGGCCGCATGGCTTGCCACGCTGGCACCAGCCGAGCGCGGTTATCTCTCGGTCTATGGCGGCGACAAGCCGATTGCCGCGGTCAAGGCTGCGCTGCCGGACATGCATACGCTAAGCCGCGCATCGCTGACGCAATGCATCCTGCGCTATACCGCGATTGGTTGGACCGGCTATGTACCGGATGCTTGCCGCAAAGGCACTCTGCTCATCCCCGTCAACATCGCGAAATGGATGTGGGGTTGGCCGAACCGGTTTCTCGATCGCATGCAAGGCGTCGACAGCCGCGTCTATCTGCTCGGCCCTTACACCGGCGGTGACTTTTCGCAAGGGCTCGATGATCCCGAACTAATCGAGCAACTGCCGGACGGCTATTCCGGCGGCATTTCCACGGATGCACTGGATCTTGTCATGCCAGTGATCAAGGAACGTTTCTCATCGCCGGCTCAATCCACGCCATAGAGGTTTGGATCGAGCCGACCCACAAACCACCCTTCAAAGCAGGATGCGGTATTTCGCGAAGCCTGCCTCGCCCTCGCCCGCCGGTTCGATCTTCAGCGATTTCACCTGCGCAATGAAATCCTTCGCCCTGGCGCCGGTTTCGAACACGGCGCTGGTTCCAGGCAGCGGCGCGAACGACCAGTTGCCGTCCGCCGACGGGTTGATCGTGCCCTCGCTGACGATATAGCGGACGATGACGTCGCGATTGGTGTCCGGTGCTTCGTAGATGATCTTCGAAGCATTGATATCGGGGAAATTGCCGCCGCCACCGGCCCGGTAGTTGTTGGTCGCGACGACGAATTTCTGTTTGGGATCAATCGCTTTTCCATCGAAACTCAGGTCGACAATGCGATTGGCGCCAGCGTTAGCCGGCCCGCCCTTGGCATCGTATTTCGACGGCTGCGACAGGTCTATTTTATAGGTCACACCGTCGATGACGTCGAAATTGTAGGATGGGAAGTCGGTGTTGATAAGGGCCTGATCGGCCTTCCCTGGCTCGATCCGGTTGAAGATGCCGGCCGACATTTCCAGCCATTCCTTGACCTGCGCCCCGGTGATTTCGACCGCACGCACGGTGTTGGGATAGAGGTAGAGGTCGGCAACGTTCTTGATGGCGATGTCGCCGGCCGGCACGTCGGTGTAGTAGTCGGCGCCGTTGCGCCCACCGGCCTTGAACGGAGCGGCGGCCGACAGCAGCGGCACATCCTTCCATTGCGTGTTCTTGAGAATGTCTTTGAGGTACCAGGTCTGCGCCTGGCTGACGACCTGCACCGACGGGTCGTCGGCGACCAGCGCGAAATAGGAATAGAGCGGCGCGGAGGTCTTGCCGACAGGACGCCGCACATAGGCCAGCGTCGCCTGGTGGTCCTGCTCGAGCGCCGCGATGATGCGCTTGTCGTCCTGGACAGTCGGCTTGTTCTTGTTGTCGACGCGCTCGAAGATCGGCCGCGCCTCGGAAGTGGCTGAAACGACCTGCCATTTCGACCCGTCGCGTTCCAGCATCAGGTCGATCAGCCCCATATGCGAGCCCCAGAAGCCGCCCATGACGGCGGGTTTGCCCTGCAGGGTGCCTTTTTGCGTGTCGACACCATCGAGCGACTGGAAATCCTTCTTGCCGGGAAACACCAGATGCTGGTGACCGGTGAACACCGCATCGATGCCGTCGACACCGGCGACGAAGAACGAGGCGTTCTCCATCGTGTCGCCCTGCTTCACGTCGATGCCGGAATGCGACAGCGCAATGACGATGTCGGCGCCCTCCTCCTTCATCTGCGGCACCCAGGCCTTGGCCGCCTCGACGATGTCGCGTGTCTTGACGTTGCCCTCCAGATTCTTGAGATCCCAGACCATGATCTGCGGCGGCACAAAGCCGATGATGCCGATCCTGATCGGCTGCTCGGCGCCCGAGCCGTCCTTGATCTTCTTGTCGAGGATGACGTAGGGCTTCAGATAGAGCTTGTCGTCGCGCGGGTTCGCGGCAAGCTCGGTGCCTCGGATCAGATTGGCGCAGACGAAGGGAAAATTGGCGCCGGCCAGTACCTTGTCCAGGAACGACAGGCCGTAGTTGAACTCGTGATTGCCCAGCGTCGAGCACTCGTAGCCGAGCAGGTTCATGCCTTTCATGATCGGATGCAGGTCGCCGTCCTTCAGCCCCCTCTCATAGGCGATGTAGTCACCCATCGGATTGCCTTGCAGCAGGTCGCCATTGTCGATCAGCATCGAATTGATGGCTTCCTTGCGCACTGCGTCGATCAGGGAAGCCGTGCGCGACAGGCCCATCGTGTCGTTCGCTTTGTCGGCGTAGTAGTCGTAAGGCAGCACGTTCACATGGATGTCGGTGGTCTCCATGATCCGCAGATGCGCCTGGTTACCTTGAGCCCTGGCTGAGAACGGATGCAGCATGATCAGTGCCCCTGTGGCGGCGGCGCCCGCAAGGAGATCACGACGGGAAACGGGACGGAGCAGTTGCGACATGTTTTCTCCTTCGACAACCTGACAAGCCCTGCCCCGAAAGCGAATTTCGCTCTGAAACCCGCTCAAGTCCACTCAACAAGTCGCGCGCATGAAGCCGCCACTCGATCAGCAACAGATGACGTGCGGATGAACGATCCCGGTGAAAAATCAGCCCTTGTCGTCGTCGCCTTGGGTGATCAGCCGCGCGCTGCGTTGCCCCGTCGCGTAGATCCATAGCCAGCTCAGCGAAACGGCAAGCCGGTTGCGAAAGCCGATCAGGAAATAGATGTGGGCCACGCCCCATAGCCACCAGGCGAGCCAGCCGGTGAGCTTGATCCAGCCGAAATCGATGGCGGCGGCGCGTTTGCCGATCGTCGCAAGATCACCGGCATGCCTGTAGTGGAAAGGACGCTCGGTCGTGTCACCGCCGAGCCTGGCCTTGATGGTAGCCGCAACATGTCGGCCCTCCTGCTTGGCGGAAGGCGCCACGCCGGGAACCGGCCGCCCGTCCGGCCGCAGCACATAAGCGGCGTCGCCGATGACGAAGATCTCCGGGCTGCCGGGCACGCTGAGGTCAGGCTCGACCAGCACCCTGCCCGCGCGGTCCGCCTTCGCTCCCAGCCATTCGGCGGCTGGCGAAGCGGCAACGCCGGCTGCCCACAGGATCGTTCGGGCTGCCAGTTGCTTATCGCCAAACACAACACCTTCGGCGTCGCAGCGCGTGACGGCCCGGCCGAGCTCCACCTTCACGCCGAGCCGCTCGAGCGCCTTCGATGCATAGTCGGAAAGCTTCGGTGCGAAATTGGCCAGGATGCGGTCACCGGCCTCGATCAGCACCACGCGCGTCTGCCGCGTGTCGATGTTGCGGAATTCGCCGCGCAGCGTGTCATGCGCCAGCTCGACGATGGTGCCGGCAAGCTCGACGCCGGTCGGCCCGCCACCGACGATCGCAATGGTCAGCAACGCCTGGCGTTTGGCGGGATCGGTCTCCCGCTCGGCCTGCTCGAATGCCAGAAGAATGCGGCGCCGAATGGTGGTGGCGTCCTCCAGCGTCTTCAGGCCAGGTGCGAAAGGTTCCCATTCGTCATGGCCGAAATAGGCATGGCGGGCACCGGTGGCGAGCAGCAGCGTGTTGTAGGCGACGGCGCTGCCGTCATCGAGCAGCACGCGCTTGCCGGCGCGGTCGACACCGGTGACATTGGCGAGCAGCGTTGTCACGTCCTTGCGCTTGCGCAGGAGGTGGCGGACCGGCCAGGCAATTTCGGAGGTCGCCAGCGCCGTGGTCGCCACCTGGTAGAGCAGTGGCTGGAAGAGGTGATGGTTGCGCTTGTCGATCATGGTGATGCGCACCGGCGCGCCAGCAAGCGCGCGGGTGAATTCGAGACCGCCGAAACCCGCGCCGACTACAACGACATGATGGCTGGCCTGGTTCATCTTATTCACCCCTGACGGGCAATATTGCCTGGCTGAAATGTAGGTGCTTTTGTGCAATGCAGCAACAGACCGCCGGTGCCCGAGACTCGTCGTTGCATGTCGTGAATGCACGTGTTGTATCGTATCGCGAGGTATAGCGTCATCGAACACGCTTACGAGGTAACGCATGGCCAACGATCATGACGACCCAAGTCCGGCGCAGTATTCGTCGCCGCCCTGCTTCATGCACGAGCTCGATCCGGAATTCCGTGCGCCGCTGTCCGACTGGACCGATGTCAGGCGCTGGCGCAAGGCCGAGCGCGAACGGCTGATCGCCGCCCGGCTGGCGGTTTCGGCCGACGCGCGAACGGTGATGTCGCAACGCATCGCCGAAGGCCTCGACGCGATCATCGGCGAGATCGCCGGCCGCATGGTCAGTCTTTACTGGCCGTTTCGCGGCGAGCCGGATTTGCGGCCTTGGATGGCATCCATAAACGAACGCGGCGGCCGCACCGCCCTGCCCATCGTCATCGAGAAGAGGCAGCCGCTGATCTTTCGCGCCTACAAAGCGGGCGACCGGCTGGAGAAAGGTGTCTGGAACATCCCGATCCCGGCCGAGGGCGATCCGGTGCTGCCGGATATCGTCATCTCGCCGATCGTCGGCATCGATCCCCAGAACTACCGCCTCGGTTATGGCGGCGGTTTCTTCGACCGCACGCTGGCAGCGATGCCGTTCAAGCCGCTGGTCATCGGCGTCGGCTACGAACTGCAGCGCATCGCGACGATCTACCCGCAGCCGCACGATATCCCGATGGATCGGGTGGTAACGGCGGTCTAAGCCATTTCCGGCTTCATCCCCATGGCGGTCCTATCGACGATTTCGCGTAGGGCAAAGGACGAATTGATCTTGGTCACGTGCGGCATCGCCGACAGCCACTCCTTGTGGATCCGCTCATAGTCGACGAGATCCTTCGCTGCGATCCGCAGGATGTAGTCGTATTCGCCCGACATCAGGTGACAGGACAGCACGTTCGGACAGCGCTTGATCGCCGCCTCGAAATCCGACAGCGTCTTCTCGAACTGTCCCGACAGCGATATGTGCACGATCGCCGTCATCTGATGGCCAAGTGCTGCATTGGAAAGCCGGGCATGGTAGCCACGAATGGTTCCGGATTTCTCCAGATTGTCGAGCCGGCGCGAACAGGCCGACTGCGACAGGCCGACCTTCTCGGCCAGCGCCGCATTGGGTATCCTGCCATCCTTCTGCAAAGCCTCGAGAATGGCGATATCAATCCTGTCGAGCGGCATTATTCGTGAATCCTGCGAATATCCTGTTGTTTTGCGCAACGATTATCGAAACCGGCCAGTTGACGCAAGCGCATTCGCAAACACCTGCGCAACGATTCGTGGTTCACTCCATCCATACAGGGAACGAGCCCTAAGGGCCGGATCAGGAGAAGAAAATGCGCGTCGGCTGCCCCAAGGAAATCAAGAACCACGAATACCGCGTCGGCCTCACCCCCGGCTCGGTCCGCGAATATGTCGCCCATGGCCACGAAGTGCTGGTTGAGACCGGCGCCGGGGCCGGCATCGGCGCCGATGACAACGCCTATCGCGCCGCCGGCGCCACGATTGCCAAGACGGCCGCCGAGGTGTTCGCCAGGTCGGATATGATCGTCAAGGTCAAGGAGCCGCAGCCTAGCGAATGGGCGCAGCTTCGCGAAGGCCAGATCCTGTACACCTATCTTCATCTTGCCCCGGATCCGGAGCAGACCAAGGGCCTGCTTGCGTCCGGCGTGACCGCAATCGCCTACGAGACCGTGACCGACGACCGTGGCGGCCTGCCGCTGCTGGCGCCGATGTCGGAAGTTGCCGGACGCCTGTCGATCCAGGCCGGCGCCACGGCGCTGCAGAAGGCCAATGGCGGCCGCGGCGTGCTGCTCGGCGGCGTGCCCGGCGTGCTGCCCGGCAAGGTCACCGTGCTCGGTGGCGGCGTCGTCGGCCTGCACGCTGCCAGGATGGCGGCGGGACTTGGCGCCGACGTCACCATCATCGATCGCTCGATCCCGCGTCTGCGCCAGCTCGACGACCTCTTCGCCGGCCGCGTCCATACCCGTTACTCGACTGTCGAGGCGCTCGAAGAAGAGTGTTTTTCAGCCGACATCGTCGTCGGCGCGGTGCTGATCCCGGGCGCCGCGGCACCAAAACTGGTTTCGCGCGAAATGCTGTCGGGCATGAAGAAGGGCTCGGTTCTGGTCGACGTCGCCATAGACCAGGGCGGCTGCTTCGAGACCTCGCACGCCACCACTCATGCCGAGCCGACCTATGAGGTCGATGGCGTCATCCACTACTGCGTTGCCAATATGCCCGGCGCCGTGCCGGTCACCTCGGCCCACGCGCTCAACAACGCGACGCTTCACTATGGCCTGCAGCTTGCCGACAAGGGCCTGAAGGCGCTGGTCGACGATCATCATCTGCGCAACGGCCTCAACGTCCATAAAGGCAAGATCACCAACCGGGCGGTCGCCGAGGCGCTCGGCTACGAACTGGTGGAGCCGAAAGCCGTTCTCGCCGCCTGATTTTCACGAAAACAGCTCCTTTCAGCCCGCCGGTTCCATGCCGGCGGGTTTTTTCTTGCGAGCCTGTTTTTCAGGCAAAGCATGGCGTGGAAAAATGTGACGCAACGGCACTTTGCTCATCATTGTTGCATATTTGTCATTCCCGCACCGGCCGACTCCCTGCTAGAGACATTTCTGGGTTTACTCATTGGGGTACGGGCATATGTTCATTCGCACATCCGCGAAATCTTTTCTTCTTGGTGCTGTTTCTGCCGTGGCTTTGATGTCTGCTGCTCATGCAGCTGACGTCGTGCAGCCGGTAGAAGAAGCTGCCGGCTTTAACTGGAGCGGTCTGTACGTTGGTTTTGGCGTCGGTGCCGGTGCTAACGTACACAAGCTCAGCAGCGATTTTATTCCAGTATCGCTGAATGGCATTGGTGGCGAAGGCGTCTATGGTGAGCTGACGGTTGGCTATGACTATATGGTCTCGCCCCGGTTCCTCATCGGCGGTCTGCTCGACGCTCACGTCGGCAATATCGGGACCACGCTGGACATTACGGGGTTCGACGCTTCGATCAAGGAAACCTACGGTTTCGACGCTGGTCTGCGTCTCGGCTACCTCTTGACGCCAAACACTCTGGGCTACGTGCTGGGTGGCTATTCCTGGCAGAAGTACAAGCTCGATACGGACGCTGGCTTCGGCTTCGATTGGGACCAGAGCGGATACTTCGTCGGCGGCGGCATTGAAACGGCCCTCAACAGCAATTGGACGATCAAGACCGAATATCGCTATACGAGCTTCGGCACCAAGGGAGATCTTCTTTCCGAGGCTGGCCTTATCGGAGCTCCGGATGGCCTCCTCAATCTCGATACGTCGCGGCATACTTTCCAGATCGCAGCCAATTACCGTTTCGGCGCCCAGAACGGCGGCGGCGCCGCCTTCGAGACGCCCGCTTACAACTGGACCGGCTTTTACATCGGTGGCGCCGGTGGTGCCGGTGCGTCCGTGCATCAGATCAACGTTCCGCCGCTCGGCGACCTGGAATTCAATGGTCTCGGTGGCGAAGGTGCCTTTGGTGAGCTGAACGTCGGTTACGATCATGACTTCGGCAGCTGGGTCGCAGGCGTCATGGTCGATGCACGCTACTCCGGCATGACTTCCAAGCTGGATCTCGGCGGCGGATCGATCAACGTCGATACCGACTATGGGTTCGATGTGTTGGGCCGCGTCGGCATGAAGATGAACGAATCGACCCTTGCCTATGCGCTTGCCGGCTACAGCTGGCAGCATTTCGATCTGAATGCTTCCGATCCGATCGGCGACATTCTCGACTGGGGTTCCAGCGGCTTCTCGGTCGGTGGCGGACTGGAAACAGCTTTGTCCAGCAATGTCACCGTCGGCCTCGAATATCGTTATTCGCAGTTCGCCAAGAAGGACTTTTCTTCGGAATTCGGCGCACCTGACGACACCCTTACCTCGACTTCCTCTTTCCACACTGTGCGTCTCGGCGCGAAGTACAAGTTCAACTAAAAGGCCCTCCAGCCAAACAGTTGCAGCCCGTCGGCTCCATGCCGGCGGGCTTTTTTGTTGCGCGGAATACCTCCGCGCCAGACGCATGCAACAAAAAAGCGGAGCCAAAGCCCCGCTTCCTCGATGTCGAGATTTGCCGCCGGTTCATCCGCGGTCGGCAAATCGATCGACAGTGGCTTTCTATCGCGAATATGCGACGGGAGTACGACAACTGTTTCCAGCGGCGAATCTCAGCCTCAAGCGCGCTCGATGCGGCACTGGTAGCAATTGTTGCGCGCCGAACGGACATGGACGTAGGCGATCTCGTCGCGTTCCAACAAGGTCTTGGCCCGCCCGGTGATGTCTCCGGTCGGGATCACGCCGCCGCTGCCATAGACGATGCGATCATCACTGCCATAGCCGCGCACGATGTAGTCGGGGCTTTCGAGAATCTCGGGCAGCGCCTCGCTCTCGGCAGCGCGGTCGCATGCCTCGGCATGCAGGAAGATCGGCCCTGTTTCGGCATAGGGCTGAAGCTCCGGGAATGGCCTGTATGCCAGGACAAGATAGGCTTCGCCGGCTCCTATGTTCTTCAAGCAATGCCGGCAAGGCATGCCGTCACCGTCGGAGATCTTTCGCTCGGGCGTTTGGCCATAGGCATCGACGCCACCGCGCCGCAACGCCCTGACATCTTCGGTCGGCAAAGCTTTGAACTGGATGGTCATGGAAAAATCTCCGGTGTCGTCGACCGGAAATTATGCCGTTCAACTCTCGCCGCCCACCCGATTCCTGCCAAATGTCGAAGAGCCGATCGCCCTCGGCGATCGGCTCTCATCAAGTCCCGTCAAAGGCGGCGGCTAATTAAATTCGGAGCTGCGACTCAACGGATGAAATCGTCAAAGCGGCGCAGCGTTACCCGGCGATTTTGCCAATTTTCGTTCTGCGTCTGCACCAGCAAAAACTCCTCGCCATAGCCGACTGTCTCGAGAGCATGACCCGGCACCCTAAATTCGCGCACCAATGTGCGCTTGAGCGAAACGGCCCGCTGTTCGGACAGGACCTGGTTCGACTGGAAGGAGCCGACGGCGTCGGTATGGCCCTCGATCAGCACGCGGGCACCGGGATCGCGGCGCAGGATGCGCCGCAGCGCGTCGGCAATGGTCTCGATCTTGTCGTATTGCGAGTTGGCAATAGCCGCCGAACCAAAGGCGAAGTTGATCGACTGGATGTCGATCGAGCGGGCCATGCGGCGCAAATCCGGACGCCGCTTGAATTCCCGGATGGTGACGCGCTCGTTCGGCCGCAATTTCACACGCGGCGCCGCCTCGAGCTTCCGCTCGATCGTCGCGGCCGAAGGCGTTGTCGCCTGGGCTGCGGCCAGGCTTGGCATGGCAATCGCCGCAATCAGCGCGGCGGCAAGTGTACGGCGGGTCAGCATGTCTTCGTCTCCTTCGGCCTTGGCCGCATTGATGGTGCGGGTAACATGCCAAAAGCAGCCTGAAGGGCCGATGAACGACGAGTTCAGATTCGAGCTGGTGTCAGCTCCGGCTAGGGCCGCATGACGCTGGCCGCGCGCTCGGTGAAAGGCAGCGGATGGACGATTTCCTTCTTTTGCGCCACGGGTGCGAAGCCGAGCTTCTGGTAGAGCGGCAGAGCCGCCGGATGATCGAGCGTGCAGGTCTGCACCGTCACCCGCTTCGGCCCATGCGACCATGCGGCAGCGATCGCGGAGCCCAGGAACCAGCGGCCGATGCCTTGCCCGGTCGCATGTTCCATCATGCCGAAATAGGCGAGCTCGACTTCTTCCGGCAGATGCGGCTTGAGATCGAAGAAGCCGGCCGGCGCGCCGTCGAGATAGAGCACCCTGATGTCGCGATCCTCGCGATGGATGCCGGCGGAAAGCTCGTCGTCATCCAGCCTCAGCACATTGACCCAGTGCCATTTGCGCCCCACCCGGTCCATCAGATAACGGTAGAAATGCAGCGGAATGTCCTTGGTCTTCAGCAGCGCGACCTGACGGTTATACGGCACAGGCGGCGAATGGGCCGGCGGCACATGCATCTCGAGGAACGTCACCGTGACGTCAATGTCTTCCAGCGTGCCGTTTTCCATCGTCTTCATTCCTTGCCGGTCACGACAGGCGTGTCGGAAAGCCCGCCCCACTCCGTCCAGGAGCCGTCGTAAAGCCTGTTGTTCGTATGGCCAAGCGTTTCCAGCGCCAGCGTCACCACCGCCGCGGTAATACCGGAGCCACATGACGTGACGACAGGTTTCGACAGATCGATGCCGGCCTCCTCGATCACCTTGCGCAGGCGGTCCTTCGACAGCAGCTCGCCATTTTCCGACAGCGTCGAATAGGGCAGATTGAGCGCGCCAGGCATATGGCCGGAGCGGATACCCGCGCGCGGCTCCGGCTCGGCGCCGGTGAAGCGGCCCGGCCCGCGGGCGTCGGCGATCTGGCTTGCCCTGGTGTCGACGATCCGGCGCATGTCGGCGAGGCTGGCGACGCGCCCGGCGTCGAAATCGGCATGAAACACGCTTGGCGCGATCTTGGTCGGCTCAGCCGTCACCGGCCTGCCGGCGGCTTTCCAGCCATCGAAGCCGCCATCCAGAATATAGGTCTGGAAGACGCCCATCACCCTGAACATCCACCACGCCCGGGGCGCCGAGAAGAAGCCCGGACCATCGTAGACGACGATGGTGTCATCGGCAGAGACGCCCATGGCGCCGACATACTGGGCGAAATGCTGCGGCGACGGCAAGGTATGCGGCAGGGGCGAATCCGGGTCCGAAACGGCATCCTGATCGAGAAATCGTGCGCCGGGGATGTGGGCCGACTCATATTCGCCGCGCGCATCGCGCTTCTGCGCCGGCAGATACCAGGATGCGTCGATGATCGTCAGGCCCGGCTCGCCGAGACGTTGCTGCAGCCAGTCTGCGTCGACGGTGAAGGGGCTGTCCTCGGCCATTTTGTTCTCCTGCTCGCCTTTTGGCGATCACTGTCTGTTCAGTTTGCCGGCATCGGCCCAAAGCGGATGCGGAAGCGCCTGTTTTCGCGGCCCTTCTTCTCGATCTTGCCGATGTGGATTTCGCCGACTTCGCCGGTGCTTCTCACATGGGTGCCGCCGCAGGGCTGGCTGTCCACCGAGGCGTTGTCGCCGATACAGACCAGGCGGATCTTGCCGGTGCCGACCGGCGGCCGGACGTTCTTGGATTTCACCAGGCCGGGATTGGCGGCCAGTTCCTCGTCGCTGATCAGCCTGACAAAGATCGGATGGTCGGCCCGCACCAGGTCCATCAGCCCGGCGGTGACGTCCTCCTTGGTGAAGCCGGCATCCGGAGCGTCGAAGTCGACCCGGCTGTCGTCCTCGGAAACCGAAGCACCGGTGATCGGAAATGGACAGACGACGGTGAGCAGATGGCAAGCCGCGTGCATGCGCATCAAGAGATGCCGCCGCTCCCAGTCGATGGCGAGCCCCACCTTCTCGCCGACCTGCGGAACCGCCTGCTCCGGCGCTAGCACGTGTATGATCTCGTCCTTGGTCTCACCTGTGAGGGTAGCGGCAATGGCGATGCGACTACCATCGCCGCGTTCGAGATACCCGGTATCGCCCGGTTGGCCGCCCGAAGTGGCGTAGAAGATCGTCCGCTCGAGGATGATGCCGCCGCGATCGTTGACAGCAACGACCGTTGCGTCCGCCGTCCGCAGATAGGCATCGTCGCGAAACAGGGCGTCCGTCCTGTTTGCCATCACGCGACCCTTTCGAACGGCACCGAAATTGTGCTCTTCAGCTCCATCCAGCCCGGCACCGGCAGCTGCCTCTCGCGCAGGAATTCCGGGTTGAACAGTTTTGATTGATAGCGCGTGCCGTAGTCACAAAGAATGGTCACGATGGTGTGGCCGGGGCCTAATTCCCGGGCCAGGCGGATCGCACCGGCAATGTTGATGCCGGTCGAGCCGCCGACGCAAAGGCCCTCTTCCTGGATCAGGTCGAAAACGATCGGCAACGCATCCTCATCGGGGATCTGGAATGAAAAGTCCGGCGTGAACCCTTCGAGATTGGCGGTGATGCGCCCCTGCCCGATGCCTTCGGTGATCGAGCTGCCTTCGGACTTCAGCTCGCCGCTGGTGTAGAAGGAGTAGAGCGCGGCCCCCAGCGGATCGGCGAGTGCGATCTTCACGTCCCGGCTTTTGGCCTTCAGACCGGAAGCGACGCCGGCCAGCGTGCCGCCCGAACCGACCGCCGAGACAAAGCCATCGACCTCGCCGCCGGTCTGGTTCCAGATTTCCTCCGCTGTGGTGCGGATATGGCCGTCACGGTTGGCGACATTGTCGAACTGGTTGGCCCAGATGGCGCCGTTCGGCTCGGTCCTTGCCAGTTGCTCGGCCAGCCGCCCCGACAGTTTCACGTAATTGTTGGGGTTCTTGTAGGGCACGGCAGGCACCTCGATCAGTTCGGCGCCGAGCAGTTTGATCGTGTCCTTTTTCTCCTGGCTCTGTGTGTCCGGAATGACGATGACGGTGCGATAGCCGAGCGCCTTGGCGACCAACGTCAGCCCGATGCCGGTATTGCCCGCCGTTCCCTCGACGATTACACCGCCGGGCCTCAGCAGCCCACGCTTCTCGGCATCGCGGATGATGAATAGACCCGCGCGATCCTTGACCGATTGGCCCGGATTCATGAATTCGGCCTTGCCCAGGATCTCGCAACCGGTTTGTTCCGAAGCTTTGTTGAGGCGGATCAGAGGCGTGTTGCCGATCGCGTCGATCACAGAACGGGGCATTCAGGATTCCTTGTGTAGGTGCGCCGAAACCCTAGAAACCCGAAGCTGCGGTTTCAAGGCAAGAATTTGTCTGGTCCAGTCGCATTTGCGGCACTGTTATCGCGCCAACGCTTCTCAACATCGCCTTCATGCCCCACAGTTCATTTCCGCACGGCGATGAAAAGCACCCTTTTCATTCGATTTCTTCACCGTTAGAGCAAAGCACCAACAAGTCGACAGGGCGCAGCATGACACTCTACCGGGCTAACCCGAAGCACGGCGTCGCCTGGATCACGGGCGGCTCAAGCGGCATCGGCCGTGCCCTGGCCAGGGATCTTGCTTCCCAGGGCTATGCCGTCGCGGTGACGGCGCTTGACGACGATCCGATCGACACGCTTGTCGTCGAGACCGCGCAGATGCCGGGCAGCGTCACGGCCTTTCCCTGCGATGTCACCGACGAGCCGCGCATGGCAAGAACCGTCGCCGCGATCGAGAAGGAGCTCGGTCCCATCGTGCTCGCCATCTTCAATGCAGGGAACTACATTTCGACGCCGGGGGAGAATCTTGTCGTCAACGACTTTCGCCGGTCCTTTGAGGTCAATTATTTCGGCATCATCAACGGCCTCGTGCCCGCGGTCGAACGCATGCGTGTGCGGGCGCGCGGCCATGTCGTGCTGGTCGGCTCCGTGACGTCCTATTTCGGCTGGCCGACAACTGCCGCCTATGGCGGCACCAAGGCGGCCATCAACATCCTGGCCGAGTCGCTGAAGTATGATTTCGACAAGATGAACGTGCGTATCCAGGTGTTCAATCCAGGCTTCATCGACACCCCGCTGACCGAGAAGAACATGCTGCCCATGCCGGGACTGATGCCGGTCAGCCGCGCATCGCGCCGCATGGCGCGAGGCATCAAGTCGGGCGGCTTCGAAGTCCATTTCCCGCGCCGGACAAGCTGGCCCCTGAAACTGCTCGGCCTGCTGCCGAGGCCGCTGTGCAGAGGGTTTATCAGCCTGATGACCAGTTGGAAGGCGCGGCCTCTGCACTACGACCGCAAGCCGCCGATCGAATAGGACGCCTGTGAATTGGCAGGCTCCCATTCCGGGCCGCCGTCGCCATGGTGAGACAAGTGCTGCGTGGAGTCTGCGATGGGGCGACGGATCGTGCTTGCTGTGCTGGGCCTTGTCGCCATCCTCGCACTGGCCTTCGTCCTCGGCCCACGCGTTCCCGTCGACACCACGATCCGTTTCGATCCCTCGGTCATCGGCGACGATCCGCAGGCCTATGTGGCCAAGGTGGAAGCCGCCATCCCCGGAATCCGTGACGGGCTGGAGAAGGAGATCGTCTGGGCCGATCCGTTGGTGCATGCCAGGACGCCGCTGTCGATCGTCTACATCCACGGCTTTTCCGCATCGAAGGGCGAGGTCCGCCCGCTGCCCGACGACGTGGCCGACCAGCTCGACGCCAATCTCTTCTACACCCGCCTCACCGGTCATGGACAGGACGGCGCGGCGATGACGCAAGGCAGCATCAATGCTTGGATCAACGACTATGAGGAAGCGATCGCCGTCGGCCGCGCGATCGGCGACAAGGTGATCGTTATCTGCACCTCGACCGGCGGCTCGCTGGCGGTCTGGGCGGCAACGCAGCCGGGCGCATCGGATGGGGTGGCGGCGATCGCGTTCATCTCGCCGAATTTCGGCGTCAAGGTGTCCGGCGCCGAGATCCTGACCATGCCATGGGGCAAACAGATCGCCAGGCTGGTGGCCGGCAAGGAACACAGCTTCGTGCCGCGCAACGCGCTGAATGAAAAATTCTGGACCACCCGCTATCCGATCGAGGCAACCTTGCCGATGCAGGCGCTGACCGAGCTTGCCTATGGCGCGCCGGTAGAGAAGGCGACCGTCCCTGCTTTGTTCATCTTTTCTGATTCGGACAAAGTGGTGCGGGCCGACCGCACCCGCGAGATTGCCGGGCGCTGGGGCGCGCCGCATGAACTGGTTCCGGTCGACGACACCGGCGACCCGGACAATCACGTCATTGCCGGCGACGCGCTGTCGCCATCGACCACGGCGTTTCTGGCGCAAAGGATCGCCGTCTGGATCGAAGCAGTGGTGAAGTAAGCAGACGAAAAGGGCGACGGAAGCATCGCTTCAGCCGCCCTTCCTTGGTTTGTCCCGGCAATCAGCCAGCCTGAGCTGGACTAACTACAACGCGATCTGGCTTACGCAGCCCGCGCCGCCGGACGCTTGCCGCCGAAGCGGCGCTTGTTGTTGCCCTTGAAGGCCGGCTTGGCGCCATCCGGCTTGCGCTCACCAGCGAAAGCCGGCTTGTCGCCGAAGCGCTTCTTGCCAAAGCCGTTGCCTTTGTTCTCGCCACCGGGCCGCCTGCCGTCACGACGGCCATTGCGGTCGTGGCGATCATTGGCGGGCTCGAAACGCTCGTTCTTTTCAGCCGGATTGCGCGCCGGGTCGGGGCTGCCGAGATGGTCGGCAACGATCGGCAGCTTGGTGCGGATGATGCGCTCGACCTGGCGCAGCTTGCTGTTCTCGGAAGGATCGCAAAGCGTGATCGCGATGCCGTCCATGCCGTTGCGGCCGGTGCGCCCGATGCGGTGGACGTAGCTCTCCGCTTCGTCCGGCAGGTCGAAATTCACGACATGGCTGATGCCGGGCACGTCGATGCCGCGCGCCGCGATATCGGTCGCCACCAGAATGCGCACCGAGCCATCGCGGAAATCGTTCAGCGCTTTCTGGCGGGCGTTCTGCGACTTGTTGCCGTGGATAACGGCGGCCTTGAAGCCATCGCGCTCGAGGTCCTTGGTCACCCTGTCGGCGCCATGCTTGGTGCGCGAAAAGATGATGACGGATTTCATCGCCTCGTCGGCGAGCATCGTCGACAGCACCTGGCGCTTCTGCTTGGTGCGGGCAAAGACGACGCCCTGCACGATCTCGGCAGCCGCCGTGCTTTGCGGCGCGACTTCGACGCGGATCGGGTTCTTCAGCAGGCCCTTGGCCAACTCGGCGATTTCATTGGGCATGGTCGCCGAGAACAGCACCGTCTGACGGTCGGGCGCGGTCGCCTTGGCGATGCGCTTGACGTCGTTGATGAAGCCCATATCGAGCATGCGGTCGCCTTCGTCCAGTACCAGCCATTTGGTGTCGGCAAGCACGAGATCGCCCTCACGCACCAGGTCGGTCAACCGGCCGGGCGTTGCGATCAGGATGTCGACGCCGGGAGCAACCTTCTTCACCTGGCTGAAGCGCGAGACGCCGCCGAGCACGAGCGCGGTCGAGACATGCGCGCCCTTGGCGAGGATCTTGATGGTGTCCTCGATCTGCACCGCGAGTTCGCGCGTCGGCGCCAGAATCAGTGCACGTGCCGTCTTCGGCCGGCGCTTGGTGCCGAGTGCGATGATCTTCGACAGGATCGGCAGCGCGAAGGCCGCGGTCTTGCCCGAGCCGGTCTGGGCGATGCCGAAAATGTCACGGCCTTCCATCTGCGGCGGGATCGCCTGCGCCTGGATTGGCTTCGGCTCGGCGAAGCCAGCGTTGTGGGTGGCCTTGAGCAGCGCGCCCGTAATACCCAGTGCCGCGAAACCGGTGAGGTCCGCAGTGTTGCTACCGGGCAAAGTGTTTTCGTTGGTCAAAATAATCTTCTTTCACGCGGCTTCTGGCCGCAAACATCGATGGCGGCAGGGCGCAACCTGCCGTCGAACAAATTGTCATGGAACGACAAGGCGGGCGGACGGTAACGTCCACTCGGCTGCGCTGTCGTGCCCGCAGGCATCATGCCACGGGGCTTTTTCGCCGCTTTGTGATGTACCGGAAAGAGGGGCCGGCATACCGGAAAGAGGGAAAACAGACGCAACCAGTCTCATTTGTCGAGAAGGCCGGAATCTCCCGGCCCAAGCGCCTATGTCGCCGCATATGGCCCAGTTCGTCGCTAAATGCAAGGGGCGTCATGCTGCGGTGCAACAAAACCACGACGCAAGCGGCGCTTGCGCTCGCCTGCCGGCACGATTACCACGAAATGCCGCTGGCCTGGGAGGTAATCGATGAAAGACGTGCTGAAGGAACTCGAGCGCCGCCGCGACATCGCCCGAATGGGTGGCGGACAGGCTCGCATCGACGCCCAGCACAAGAAGGGCAAGCTCACCGCGCGCGAACGCATCGAGGTGTTTCTCGACGAGGGCTCGTTCGAGGAATTCGACATGTATGTCGAGCACCGCTCGACCGATTTCGGCATGGAGAAGACCAAGATCGCCGGCGACGGCGTCGTCACCGGCTGGGGCACCGTCAACGGCCGCCCGGTCTACCTCTTCGCCAAGGATTTTACCGTGTTCGGCGGCTCGCTGTCGGAAGCGCATGCCGAGAAGGTCATCAAGGTGCAGGAGATGGCGCTGCGCAACCGCGCGCCGATCATCGGCCTCTACGATGCAGGCGGCGCGCGCATCCAGGAAGGCGTCGCCGCACTCGGCGGCTACGCCGAGATATTTCAGCGCAACGTGCTGGCCTCCGGCGTCATTCCGCAGATCTCGGTGATCATGGGCCCATGCGCCGGCGGCGACGTCTATTCGCCTGCCATGACCGACTTCATCTTCATGGTGCGCGACACATCCTACATGTTCGTCACCGGGCCGGATGTGGTGAAGACCGTGACCAACGAGACGGTGACCGCCGAGAGCCTCGGTGGCGCCTCCGTCCACACGACCAAATCCTCGATCGCCGACGGCGCCTATGACAATGACGTCGAGGCACTGCTGCAGATGCGCCGGCTGGTCGACCTGCTGCCGGCCTCCAACACATCGGAGCTTCCCGAGATCGAATGCTACCAGTCGGTGACCGACCATGATTTGTCGCTCGACCGGCTGATCCCCGACAACGCCAACAAGCCTTACGACATCAAGGAGCTGATCCTGAAGGTCGCCGATGAAGGCGACTTCTTCGAGATCCAGCAGAATTTCGCGAAAAACATCGTCACCGGCTTCGGGCGCGTCGAGGGCCGCACGGTCGGTTTCGTCGCCAACCAGCCAATGGTATTGGCCGGCGTGCTCGATTCCGATGCCAGCCGCAAGGCGGCGCGTTTTGTGCGCTTCTGCGATTGTTTTTCGATCCCGATCGTCACCTTCGTCGATGTCCCCGGCTTCCTGCCTGGCACGGCGCAAGAATATGGCGGGCTGATCAAGCATGGCGCGAAACTCCTGTTCGCCTATGCCGAGGCCACCGTTCCGAAGATCACCGTCATCACCAGAAAAGCCTATGGCGGCGCCTATGACGTGATGGCCTCAAAACACCTACGCGGCGACATGAACTATGCCTGGCCGACGGCGCAGATCGCGGTGATGGGCGCCAGGGGCGCGGTCGAGATCATTTACCGCAAGGACATCGGTGACGCAGAAAAGATCGCAGCGCATACAAAGGCTTACGAGGATCGCTTCCTGTCGCCCTTCGTAGCCGCCGAACGCGGTTATGTCGACGAGGTGATCATGCCGCACTCAACCCGCCGCCGCATAGCGCGAGCGCTGCGCATGCTGCGCAACAAGGATATGCAGAACCCCTGGAAGAAGCACGACAATATACCGTTGTGAGGCTTCGGCAGCTCACTCCTCTTCCGCCGCGCCAAATCCCGCTCCCATGGTGGCGCGGACAGGGCTGCCCCACGGCGTTGCGTGATTGTCGATACGCATCTGGAAGATAAAATAGGTCGGCGAACAGAAGCCGATGCCTATGACTTTGCCGATGCCAGGCGTGTCCGGCGGCAGCGACTGGCACATATAGTCCTCACGGCAGAAATGATCGGCCGAGCAGGCCGGTCGGTTGCCGCGATTAACGGCGCCGCCAAGGCATTGATCGAAGTTGTTGGTGGCCACGCAGATGTCGAATTTCTTGCCGCCGACCAGCCCGCAGATCTCGTTCGGTATAGGCTTGCCGGCTTTGAAGGCTGCAAATGTACGGTCCTTGTCGTCACAGCCGCGATAGGCGATCCCGGCAGGCACGCCGATCTTCGGCGGACGGCAGGTGTAGGCGGTGCGCGACACGTCAGGCGCGAAGGCCGCGAACTGGCCCGATTTGCTGTAGCGGTCGTTGAAAGGCTGCGCCGCGTTGCTGGCGATCGAACCGGTCAGGCAGGGATGGCCGGAAAACATTTTTTCGCTGTCCTTGGGCAGCAGGCATTGCGCCAGTTTCGTCCGCACTCCCGAAGCGGTGGCCAACGGGGTGCAGACGGTGCCGCCGCCGCATTGCCAGGTCGCACCGAAGCGGGCCGCATCTTCCGGCATCAGGCATGGCATCGCCATCTCGGCCGGCGCGTAGTCGACCGCGGTATCCGTCCAGGTCGCCGGCGGCGCAAAGGAGAGCGGCCGGAAGCGGTTCGGCTGCTTGCCTTCGGCCGTGGCGGCGAGCCATGCCTGGCGGCGCGGAATCTCGGCATGAAGATGCGGTGAAATATCAACCTCGATGCGGTTCAACGGCGACGTCGTCTTGTCGTCGAGTCCGATGAAATGGAAGCCGGCGGTGGAGCCGGCCTGATGGCAACCCTGGCAGGCGCCATTGTCCAGCCGCTCGACCAGCGCTTCCGGCGTGCGCACCAGTTTCAGCGTGGAATAATCGAGGGGTGCGAATTCCTTGGGTTGGAACAGTTGCGTAAACGGATGATTGGCCTGCCGCGCACTGCCGAAGGTCGACCATGAGATGATTTTCCTGGCCAGGAACTCGTCGGGAATTTCATAGACGCCTTCGTCAACCCCCGGCAGATTGGCGCCGACATAGGCGGCGAGCCGTGCCTTCAGCGCCGCGTCCTGCGAGAGCCGTACGATGTCAGGCGTGTTCTCCAGCGGCTTCTCGCTGATATCAGCGCCATCGATGCCGAATATCCGCATCAGATAGGCAGCCTGCCCGCCGAACTCGGTTTCCTGTCCGGAGGGAAAGCGCACCACCTGCGCGTTGAGCTCCAGCTGCTTGAAGGTCAGCCCGACCTTCTCCAGCGGCCCGCCGGTCAGCCAGCCGGCATCGACGGTCTCGTCGATCTGGGGCGTCCAGCGTCCGGCAACCCCGACGCAGCCGCCATCGGCATCGGGTGCGGCGTTGTAGACGGCGTTGAAATTGAACGGCAGGCGCGACGCCAGCAGCTTGCCGTTTTTGCGAAAGCTGTAGGCCAGGCGGTAGATGAAGCGCACCTCGCCGCAGCTCTTGTCGCCTTGCAGCACCGCAAAATCGCGACGGTCGAGCCGGTTGACGACGCCGACCAGCCGAAAACGCGCGGCATCGGTCTTCAGCCAGCGCATGTCCATGATGCGGCCGACATTGCCGTCGGTGACCTCGTAGAGCGGCCGCCCGCCGGCCTTCATCTCGGTGCGCAGCAGCGCAACATCGGAGGCTACCGTTTCGACGATGGCGTGATAGGCCGGCGCCTCGTCGTAGAGCGTCTTCAGACCGTCCTCACCGTCGACTCCGAAGACGTCTGCGAAGGCGAAACCCTTGGCATCGAGCGCGGCGAGCACCGCCGGATTGTCGACGACGGTCACAGGGCCTTCGGCGCGCGCCGTCGACGCCACGAAGGCGCCAAAGAGAGTAGCGAGCAACAGAGACAGAGGGCTGTTCATTGAGCAGCCGTGCGCGCGTCGAACAGTTCGCGCAGCACCGGCAGCAGCGCCAGCGGCAGATCCTCGGCGATCAGGCCGGGGCCGAACCGGCTGCCGGCCTCGGCATGCAGCCACACCGCCGCACAGGCCGCTTCGAACGCTGGCATGCCTTGTGCGAGCAGACCGGCAATGATGCCTGACAGCACATCGCCTGACCCGGCTGTGGCCAGCCAAGGCGCGCCGTTGGAATTGATCGCCGCTCTGCCATTCGGCGCCGCGATCACCGTATCGGCGCCCTTGTAGACGATGACGGCATTGGTCCGCGCTGCGGCAGCACGCGCTCTGTCTAGTTTCGACAGGGTCTTGTCGCCGGCGATATCGGCGAACAAGCGGCCGAATTCACCCTCATGCGGTGTGACCACCAAGGCTGGCGCATTCGGCTGACGGGCAGCTTCGAACAGCGCCTGCGGCTGATGGGCCAGAGAGGTGATGGCATCGGCATCGAGCACCATCGCACCGGCGTTGCTTGCAGCCGCCGATGTGCGTGCCTCCGTCGTCAGAGCTTTGATCAGTTGCAGGGCGAAATCGCCCACCTTGGGTTTGGGGCCGAGCCCCGGTCCGAACACCAATGCTTCGGGATGGCGGGCCGCCAAAAATTCCTGCACCTCTTCGAGCGAGCCCGCTTCTCGCAGCATGATCGAAGTCAAATGCGCGGCGTTCACCTGCATGGCATTGCCTGGCGACAGCACGGTGACCGCCCCCGTCCCGCTTCTCGCGGCAGCGAGCGCCGACAGCCGCGCCGCACCGGTCGCGCTGGGGCCGCCGGAAAAGACGCCGACATGGCCACGCTTGTATTTGTGAGCATCCACCGCCGGCACGGGCAAATCCCCCAACCACAGGTCCGGCACATTCTCGAAGGTCGAGACGGCGAGTTGGGCGATGATGCCGTCTGCAATGCCGATATCGGCGAGCACGATTTCACCGCATTGCCCGCGTCCCGGCAGCAGCAGGTGGCCAGGTTTCTTCCGTGCGAAGGTGATGGTGAGTTCGGCGCGAAACGCCCTGCCCAATATGTCGCCGCTGGTTCCCGAGACGCCCGACGGCAGGTCGACCGCAACCACAGGCATGCGCAGGGCTGTGGCGGTATCGACAGCTTTCGCGGCATCGCCGGACAGCGGCTTGGACAGCCCTGCCCCATAGAGCGCATCGACCACGATCGAGCCGGGCTCGGCGTCGAACCCAGACAGCGGCCGAGGCTTGATCGGGCATTCGGCGGCGGCGAGCGCCGCATCGCTTTCCGGCCTCGGCGCTCCGGATGACCAGATCGTTGTGCCGATGCCGCTGGCGGCCAGGATGCGGGCGACGACATAGCCATCACCGCCATTGTTGCCGGGACCGCACAGCACATGGACATGCGTCGCTGCGGGATAACGCTTGAGAATCTCAGCCGCGACCGCTTCGCCAGCGCGCCACATCAGGCCGATGCCGTCGGCTGGACCGGCGGCAATCGTCAGCCGATCGGCCTCG
Organism: Mesorhizobium sp. M7A.F.Ca.US.008.03.1.1; assembly: GCF_003997495.1. Lineage (GTDB taxonomy): Bacteria > Pseudomonadota > Alphaproteobacteria > Rhizobiales > Rhizobiaceae > Mesorhizobium. The sequence continues at coordinate 33,048 of NZ_RZRU01000017.1, forward strand.
CTCATTTCGGCCGGGGAAAGAAGTTCGTTGCTCATGGATTGCCCATCCGCATGCGATCAAGCATTGTCCAATTTCGATCCTAAGCAAACAAGGGGGAGTTGCCGAGATCTGCAGCCATAACGTTGGCACGAAGGCATCGCGGGCAGAAAATTGCCTGAGGGATAGGCGATATGCCTGATTTTTGTGCGGACGTGAGTGCTGGCGCTGTGTAGGCTCTGGAAACCCATGCCGCTTCCGGTGCAGTGAATGACGCGAATTTGCATCCCGGTGCGGCGCGGCTTTGAAATCTTATGAGACCGCTTAGAATCCGCAGAATTGGCACAGTTCGTGCTTGATGGAGGCGCAAGCGGGGGGTCACAACCCGTTTTTTTGGCAGTGGAGGCCACTTTTTACATGAAAAAGATCGAAGCGATCATCAAGCCATTCAAGCTGGACGAAGTGAAGGAAGCGCTTCAGGAAGCCGGACTGCAAGGCATCACCGTCACCGAAGCAAAAGGCTTCGGTCGTCAGAAGGGCCATACCGAACTCTATCGCGGCGCCGAATATGTCGTCGACTTCCTGCCCAAGGTGAAGATCGAGGTCGTGCTCGGCGACGATGCGGTCGAAGGTGCGATCGAGGCCATCCGCAAGGCGGCCCAGACCGGCCGTATTGGCGACGGCAAGATTTTCGTTTCCAATATCGAGGAAGTCGTGCGAATCCGCACCGGCGAAACGGGCATGGACGCGGTCTGACCTGACCCCGCCATCTCCTGAAAACGTCATCATCAAAAAACGTCATCACACAGGGATACACGACATGACGACAGCCAAAGACATCATGAAGCAGATCAAGGACAACGACGTGAAATTCGTCGACCTGCGCTTCACAGACCCGAAGGGCAAGCTGCAGCACGTGACGATGGATGTCATCGAGGTCGAGGAAGACATGTTCGCCGACGGCGTGATGTTCGACGGCTCTTCGATTGCCGGCTGGAAGGCCATCAACGAGTCCGACATGGTGCTGATGCCCGATCCGGACACGGTTCACATGGATCCGTTCTTCGCCCAGTCGACCATGGTCATCCTGTGCGACATCCTCGATCCGGTTTCGGGTGAATCCTACAACCGCGATCCGCGCGGCACGGCCAAGAAGGCCGAGGCCTACATGAAGGCCGAAGGCATCGGCGACACCATCTACGTCGGCCCTGAAGCCGAGTTCTTCGTCTTCGACGACGTGAAATACAAGGCTGATCCCTACAACACCGGCTTCAAGCTCGACTCGACCGAACTGCCGTCGAACGACGACACCGACTACGAGACTGGCAATCTCGGCCACCGTCCGCGCGTCAAGGGCGGCTACTTCCCGGTGCCGCCGATCGACAGCGCGCAGGACATGCGCTCGGAAATGCTGACTGTGCTCGCCGAGATGGGCGTGCGCGTCGAAAAGCATCACCATGAGGTGGCGGCGGCCCAGCACGAACTCGGCATCAAGTTCGACGCACTGGTGCGCAACGCCGACAAGATGCTGATCTACAAATATGTCGTCCACCAGGTCGCCAACGCCTATGGCAAGACGGCCACCTTCATGCCGAAGCCGATCTTCGGCGACAACGGCTCGGGCATGCACGTCCACATGTCGATCTGGAAGAACGGCAAGCCGACCTTCGCCGGCAATGAATATGCCGGTCTGTCGGAAAGCTGCCTGTTCTTCATCGGCGGCGTCATCAAGCACGCCAAGGCGATCAACGCCTTCACAAACCCGCTGACCAATTCCTACAAGCGCCTGGTTCCGGGCTATGAAGCGCCGGTGCTGCTCGCCTATTCGGCGCGCAACCGCTCGGCCTCCTGCCGTATCCCGTTCGGCTCGTCGCCGAAGGCCAAGCGCGTCGAAGTCCGCTTCCCCGATCCGGGCGCGAACCCCTACCTCGCCTTCTCCGCACTGCTGATGGCCGGCCTCGACGGCATCAAGAACAAGATCCATCCCGGCCAGCCGATGGACAAGGATCTCTACGACCTGCCGCCGAAGGAGTTGAAGAAGATCCCGACCGTCTGCGGCTCGCTGCGCGAAGCCCTGCAAAGCCTCGACAAGGACCGCGGCTTCCTGAAAGCCGGCGGCGTCTTCGACGACGACCAGATCGACAGCTACATCGAGCTGAAGATGGCCGAAGTGATGCGCTTCGAAATGACCCCGCATCCGGTCGAATACGACATGTACTACTCCGTCTGAGATTTCAATCTCAGTCCAAGATTAGCTATAACGCTCAAGCCCTTGAAAGACTTCCCTCTTTCAAGGGCTTTTTGCTGCGCTCCGATAGGCCGCACCTGCTGATCGACCCGCGCGCGCCGGCTGGACATGAATCTGCGGTGAGTTTTCGATGATCGCGCGTATGCCTGGGTTCATGAGCCTGCGGTCCATGGCACGCACATGACGTCAATCCGGTGACTCAGTCCCAGGCTCAGCAACGTCCGATGGATGGAAAGCGGATCACTGTTCGATCGCGAACATGAAGCCTGGAGCGAGCGGAGCACTGTCTCAGGCTACAGTGACCGCTCGTCCGGCGCCCACGCCAATGCCGCCGTTCAAGAAAACCCCGCCCGTCCGAACAGCATTGCGTGACGTAACCCCAAGGACTGCGAATACGCATGCCGCAGCGTGATCTGTCAACGCCGCCAGCCGCGCCGCGAATGACCGATTCCGTTGTATGAACAGATGCTTATGGAAGGACCATCGCCCCGGATAAGGCTGGGAAAGGCGCTTTGCCGGGCTTTCTGGCGAGTGATCGCCGGAGACTCACACGGCTGCGGCCAGCATTCCCGGGCGATTTGCGACCGCCTGAATTGCCTGACTTTTTCTGGGTATGTTTTCCCAGGGATGCAGCCAGCCGGGTAGCGGCCAAAAAAAACCCCGGCGCGAACGAACGCCGGGGTCTTCTTGTCATAGTCCAAAAACTTACGCCGCGGCCGAAACCTGGGCGCTTGCCGGAACCGAGGCGATCGTCTTCAGGATCTGCGAGGCGATCTGGTAAGGGTCGCCCTGCGAGTTCGGACGGCGGTCCTCCAGATAACCCTTGTAGTCGCTCTTGATGAAGGAATGCGGCACGCGGATCGAGGCGCCACGGTCGGCAATGCCATAGCTGAACCGGTTCCACGGCGCGGTCTCGTGCTTGCCGGTCAAGCGCTTGTCGTTGTCCGGGCCGTAGACGGCGATGTGATCCATCAGGTTCTTGTCGAAGGCCGCCATCAGCGCTTCGAAATAGGCCTTGCCGCCCACTTCGCGCATATAGGCGGTCGAGAAGTTGGCGTGCATGCCCGAGCCGTTCCAGTCGGTGTCGCCGAGCGGCTTGCAATGGTATTCGATGTCGATGCCGTATTTCTCGGTCAGGCGCTGCATGAGGTAGCGGGCCATCCACATCTGGTCGGCGGCTTTCTTGGAGCCCTTGCCGAAAATCTGGAATTCCCACTGGCCTTTGGCCACTTCGGCGTTGATGCCTTCGTGGTTGATGCCGGCGGCGAGGCAGAGGTCGAGATGCTCCTCGACGATCTGGCGCGCGACAGAGCCGACATTGGAGTAGCCGACGCCGGTGTAGTACGGGCCCTGGGGTGCGGGGTAGCCGCTCTCGGGGAAGCCGAGCGGGCGGCCGTCCTTGTAGAAGAAGTACTCCTGCTCGAAGCCGAACCAGGCGCCCTCGTCATCGAGGATGGTGGCGCGCTTGTTGGAGGCATGCGGCGTGACGCCATCGGGCATCATGACTTCGCACATGACCAGCACGCCGTTGGTGCGGGCGGGATCCGGATAGACCGCAACCGGCTTCAGCACGCAATCGGAGCTGTGCCCTTCGGCCTGCTGGGTCGAGGAACCATCGAAGCCCCACAGCGGCAGCTGCTCGAGATCAGGGAATTCGGCGAATTCCTTGATCTGCGTCTTGCCGCGAAGGTTGGGGACCGGGGTGTATCCATCGAGCCAGATATACTCGAGCTTGTATTTCGTCATTCTAGAGCCTCTCGTTGCTGATCACCGAAGCTGGACGATGCCGGCATATGCCGAGCCATCCGGCAGACCGGCTGCCGGTTAATAAAATGCAAGTCATGTGCCATTTGCGCAGCGCGGGGTGCGTCAAAAGTGCCCATTTTATCCCGCCGATGCGGCCAGCCGTCTAAGCGATGCGTGGGGATCGATCAAAAGCCAAATCTGTTTAAATAACAGGCAAATACTGATCTTTCTTTAGGCATATTGCCTAAACGAGTCGCAGTACCTATCTTGATGGAAAGATGAATCGATAAGGGTTCGCAAGAGAAAGGCGACCGACCATGGAAATCACGTCAGCCCGTCCGTCGGCAAAAATCCTGATGTTCCCGGTGGCATCCCGGGCCTCTGCCTCAAATTTAGGCGTAAAGGCTAAGTTCGCGGCAGAGCTTGCTTCCCTGCGCGATCACCCGGCGAACCATGGCGAGGCCTGGTACCACGAGGCCGCCATCGCTGAAGCGGATCAGCCTCGCAAGAGCTAAGGCAATTCGCGGGACTGGCCAAAGAGAGGCCCTGGAATTGAAAAGCCCGGCGCGATTGCTCGCGCCGGGCTTTTTTACACCTGTGTCCTCGCCTATTCCTTGGCGTGCAGGTCGGTACCGAGCGTGTCCTTGACGAAGATCATGCCGATGACCAGCGTTATCGCCGCGATCACAACCGGATACCAAAGGCCGTAATAGATGTCGCCTTTGTAGGCACTGAGCGCGAACACGGTGGCCGGCAGCAGGCCGCCGAACCAACCATTGCCGATGTGATAGGGCAGCGACATGCCGGTGTAGCGGATGCGGGTCGGGAACATCTCGACCAGGATCGCCGCGATCGGCCCGTAGACCATGGTCACGAACAACACCAGAATGAACAGGATGCCGATCGTCATCGGCCAATTCACGGACGCCGGATCGGCGTACATGGCGAACGCGCCGCCGCCTGGAATATTGTAGACGGTGACTTCGGGTGCGCCCGCTGCCTCGTCGGTGGTCAGCAGCTTGTCCTTGACCGCCTGGTCGATCGGCACCGTCGCCTTCTCACCGGCGCGGATGGCGGCGGCGTCCAGCTTCAGTTCCGGGTTGGCGGCGACAAACGCGTCGAGCTTCTGGTCCGCAACCTTGATTGCCGCGCGCTTCAGCGGATAGCCGCCATCCCGCAACGAGATGTTGACGGCTTTCACGAAGGCCGCGTCCTTGGCCTTGGCCTGATCGCCGGCGGCGACAGCGTCGTAGGAATCCACCGTTTCGTTGCCGATCTTGACCGATGCGGGTGTTCCGGCCGCGGCCGTCGACACCACATCATAGGGAACCGAGTTCTTGGTCAGGAACGAAGTCGCGATATCGCAGGATGTCGTGAACTTCGCTGTGCCGACCGGATTGAACTGGAACTTGCAGTCGCCAGGTGCAGCCGTCACCGTCGCCCGTGTGTTCTGCTGGGCCGTGGCAAGCGCCGGATTGGCAGCCCAGGTCAGCGCCTTGAACAGCGGGAAGGTGCAGACAATCGCCAAGGCAAGCCCAGCCATAATAATCGGCTTGCGGCCGATCTTGTCAGAGAGCCAGCCGAAGACGACGAAGAAGATCGAGCCGATCGCCAGTGCGATGGCGATCATGATGTTGACCGACTGCGCATCGACCTTCAGCACGTTGGTCAGGAAGAACAGCGCGTAGAACTGGCCGTTGTACCAGACTACGGCCTGGCCGGCGGTGAGGCCGAGCAGCGCCAGGATCGCAATCTTAGCATTCTTCCACTGGCCGAAGGCTTCCGTCAGTGGCGCCTTGGAGCCCTTGCCCTCATCCTTCATGCGCTGGAAGGTCGGTGATTCGGAGAGAGAAAGCCGGATCCAAATCGAGATGCCCAGCAGCAGAAAGGATACGATGAACGGAATACGCCAGCCCCAGGCAGCATAGTTTTCCTTGCTCAATGAAGCCTGGACGATCAGGATCACAATCAGCGACAGGAACAGGCCGAGCGTCGCCGTCGTCTGGATCCACGAGGTGTAGTAGCCGCGCCGGTTGTCCGGCGCATGCTCGGCGACGTAAGTGGCCGCACCGCCATATTCGCCACCGAGCGCCAGGCCCTGCAGCATGCGCAGGATGATCAGGATCACGGGAGCCGCGATGCCCAAGGTCGCATAGCCAGGCAGCAAGCCGACCAGGAAAGTCGACAAGCCCATGATCGTCATGGTGACGAGGAAGGTATATTTACGGCCGACAAGGTCACCGATGCGGCCGAACAGCAAGGCGCCGAACGGGCGCACCAAGAAGCCGGCGGCGAAAGCCAGCAGCGCAAAGATGTTGCGCGTCGCTTCCGGAATGGCAGGACTGAAAAAGGTCGAACCAATGAACACTGCCAGCGATCCGTAGAGATAGAAATCATACCATTCGAAAACGGTGCCGAGCGAGGAAGCGAAGATGACTTTCTTCTCTTCCCGCGTCATGCCGCGGCTTGTTCCGCCGGCGGTCGATGCTATTGCCATTGCGTTTATCCTCCCGTGAGACCCGTTCTCGATGCTGCGCGACACCGTCCGCGTTCTCCTCCGAGCACGGACTCAACGACAGCCATTCGGGAAAAATGACAGAAACCGCCCGCCAAAGGCAGCGCGTCTTTGGGATTATGACTTTGGTATTAGGTGCGCTGCGGGATGAAACCGGGCGAGCTGGGAAACCCCTAGCCCTTGAGCGCTTCCAGCAGGCCGACAGCAGCCATCATGTCGCGCTTGCGAGCCGCGCGGCGGGCAACGGCCTCTGCATCCTGCCCCCAGTGCTCGATCTGCCAGTCCTCGTCGACATAGCCGGCGGCCCAGGCAGAATCGGCATCGAGTTCGCCGAAATCGACAGCCAGCGCCAGCAGAGCCGAGCCGGTCAGCGAGGTCATCACGTGGATGGCGGCCAGCCGCAGCGGCTCAGTTCGCTGGGCAAGATGGCTGCCCAGCACGGCGATGCTTTCGCGCGGCTGCTCGACATGGATGATCCCCTCGGCGAGATTGAAGCGAGCCCCGAGCGTCGCCCTCGCCCAGTCGATCACAGGGTCCCAATGCTGGTTCTGCCGCTCCACCAGCCCTTGGGGTGCGTCGGCGCGATAGCAGAGCAGATCGGATGAGGCAAAGCGCAGGATATCCTCCAGCACCGCCTGCGGGTCGCTGGCGACGCCGTCGATGGCGGTGTTGACGAGACGCATCACCGGCATGGTCACCGGATCGATGGTCTCGCTTTGGGCGGCGAACTCGTCGGCGACGAGCGCGGCTGCCGCCTCGGTAGGCAGCGCCAGCAGCGCCTTGCCTGGGGTGCGCACCGGCTTGCCGTCGAGATGCACGGCGAAGCCATTGTCGACAGGTGCGACAGAGGCGGCCTTGTAGAAGCGCTTCGGCAGATGCGTCTTCATCTGGATCCGGGCGCGGCGCACAGGATCCGGGTCGGAGAGATATTTGCCCGCTTCGAGGTCGTTGAGGATATCACGCATGAAGGTCTCTCTTACACCGGCGTCAGCTTGCGCGCCGGCCGGTTGACGATGATCAGGCCGGCGGCAATGAGGCCAAGTGCCAGGAAAATGCGCATGGTCAGCGGCTCATTCAAGAACATGGCGCCGCACAAAACGCCGAAAACCGGCGACAGGAAGGTGAAACTGGACAGGCCTGATGCCGGATAGCGCCGCAGCAGCCAGAACCACAGCACATAGGTGAAGGCGACGATGTAGACAGCCTGGAAAAGCAGCGCCAAAGTCGGCAGCACGGTCGGGTCGCGAACGGGCGGGCCGGCGAGAGGCAGCACCAATACGCCTACGATCGCTGCCCCGGCGAGCTGGTAAAGCAGAAGCTTCTCGGCGCTCGCCTCGACCAGCTTCGACCGCTTGATGAGGACGTTGGTCAAAGCCCAGAAGAATCCGGAGCCAAGGCTCAGCAGATCGCCGAACAGCATGTCTCCACCACCGCCAAGCTTGTCGGAAAACACCGCGGCAAGGCCGGCAAAGGCCAGCAGCAGGCCAAGGAATTTTCTCAACGTGATCTGCTCGCCGAGCAGGAAATGGCCGCCGAGCAGCATCCAGAACGGCATCGTGTTGACCAGCAGCGTGTTGCGGGCAACGGTCGTATGCTCCAGGCCGACATAAAGGCAAAGGAACTCGATGCCGAAAAGCGCGCCAACCACGATGCCGGCGAGCAAAGTCCCGTCGGGCGTGAAAAGCGCGATGCCGCGCCACCGGCACCAGGCAAAGACACACAGGCCACCGATGATCGAGCGCGCGATCGACAGGAAAACCGGGTCATAGCCGGCGTAGGAGATCTTGGCGGCGACGTAATTCAGCCCCCAGGAAAAGGTCAGTCCGACCATGATGGCGGCGGCGGCCATGTCGACCGTGTCGCGCCGGTCGAGCGCGTCGGTGGCGCCGCTCACGATCAGTCCTCCGCGCTGGCGTCGTCGAAGCCGATCAGGTTCCAGCTCTGGCGCATGTGCGGTGGCATTGGCGCGGTGACATCGATGACGCCCTTGTCGGGATGCGGAATGATGATGCGGCGGGCGTGCAGATGCAGGCGGTTTTGAATGCCGCCGGGAAAGTCCCAGTTGGTGTCGGCCTCGAAATATTTCGGATCGCCCAGGATCGGGCAGCCGATGTGGGCGGCATGAACGCGAAGCTGGTGGGTGCGGCCGGTATAAGGCTCCATCTCCAGCCAGGTCATCGTCTGCGCCGCCTGCTCGATGATCCGGTAATAGGACACGGCATGGTCGGCGCCCTTTTCGCCGTGCGCGGCGATACGCACGCGGTCACCATCCGGCGTCGGCTCCTTGATCAGCCAAGTCGAGATCTTGTCCTCGCGCTTGGGCGGCACGCCCTTGACCAGTGCCCAATAGGTCTTCTTGGTCTCGCGGGCGCGAAACGCTTCCGAGAGCTTCATGGCGGCCAGCCGGCTGCGGGCGACGACCAGCACGCCCGAGGTGTCGCGGTCGAGCCTGTGAACCAATCTGGGCTTCTCGCCCTTCTGGTTGCGCCAGGCCTCCAGCATGTCGTCGACATTGCGGGTGACGCCCGAGCCGCCCTGCACCGCAAGGCCCGCCGGCTTGTTGAAGACGAAAACCTTAGGGTCTTCATGGATCAGCATTTTCGACAGGACATCGGCATCGCCCTGGTTGCGGATCGAGTGGCCAGTCAGCGCACTCTCGCCCTTCTTGTCGACCTCGAGCGGTGGGACGCGAACCATCTGGCCGGGCTCGACACGAGTGTCGGCCTTGACCCGGCCGCCGTCGACACGGATCTGGCCGGAGCGCAGAAGCTTCTGCAAATGGCCGAAACCAAGGCCCGGGAAATGGGTCTTGAACCAGCGGTCGAGCCGCATGCCCGCCTCGCCGGCCTCCACCGTGATCTGTTCAACGCCTGCCATGTTTTTTGTCGCTTATCCGTTTCCCGAGCGAAGCCCGGCCTGTTCTTGGCGCGGCAATAGCACTAAGGCAGGCTTCTTGCGAGCCAAAGTCCCAGAAACAGGGCGATAATGGCGCCAATGACGCTGGCAAGGGCATAACCCAGCGCAGGCAGCGTGGCTCCCCGCTCCCACAGCGTCGCGAAGTCGAGCGAAAAGGCTGAGAAGGTTGTGAAGCCGCCAAGAATGCCGGTCGCAACGAACAGCCTGATCTCGTTCGATCCGCCACGGCGCATCATGGAGGCGATGAACAGCCCCATGGCGAAGGAGCCGATGACGTTGATGGCCATCGTGCCCCAGGGATAGTTAGGGCCGACAAGGCGCAGCGCGCCGATGTTGGTGAGGTGACGAATTCCGGCACCGATCCCGCCACCGGCGATGACGAGAAGCAGATTGAACATGACCGTTTACTGCCCCCACAGGGCTGCCCGGTCAATCCCTCGTTGTGGGCGCAACCGCACAGATCAGCCGAGCTCGTCACCACTCAGGCGTTGCCCATCCCGGATATTTTTTCCTGAGTTCGTTATAGAGGTCATCGATCTCCGTTTTGCCGACAGGGCGCACCTGTTCGTAGAGGTAGCCCTTGACGTTGCCGGACAGCTGGTACGCTGCAATGCGCCTGTATGCTGCGCCGATGCCTTTGCCTTCGACAATGTATTGGTCTGGTATCGAGACACAGAGCTGCGCACCCGGCTGCAGATGGACGACAGGCGGGTCGGTCACGACAACGTATTTGGACTTCAACGCCGCCGGTCTGAATCGATCGCGACTATCGACCTGACAAGCCCACTCGATGCGAGGGTAAAGGTCCTTGTCCATTTCATACAGCAATGAGTCGCTCATGATCCCGCTGGATGCAAATACCGACAGCCGGTCCCCCGGTCCCATCTTTCCAAGAAGGTCATCGATAAGGCGCCTGTATTCTGGAAGATTGTCGAGGTGCAGCGGGAGCGTGGCTTCCCTGGCAAAGACGTAGCTGATCGGTGACAGCACCTGACGGCCAATCGGGAAAAAAGTACCGAAAAACGCCAGCACGGCGCCAACGGCTATCGCGGCGTTCGACCATCGCGATCTCAGCGCCGGCATCGAAACGATCGCAACGATTGCTTGGGCGTAGGCAGGAAAGAGCCAAAGAAACATTGGCACCGAATGATGGCGATCCGGGTCCTGCATGCGGGTGAAGAGGAAGAAGGTGAGTACCGAAGCAACGGCACAGAACAGGGAAAATATGTTTCGGCGTATGATGGAGACGTAAAGGCCAAATAAGATCAACAGCCAGTTCACATAGCTGAGCCGTGATCCTACCTGGTCAAGCTGTGAAACGAAGCTTGTCTTGTATCCGCTGTAAAGGTCGCCATAGCTGGTTCCCAGTATCTTGAGGATCAGGGGCTGCTGGAAGGTCAGGGCGGCTCCGACAACCACGAGGATCGCACACAGGCCCCCGACGGCGGCATTGCGGAGTGCCGGAAAGTCCCGGTCTTTCGCGACCTGCAGAAGACAGAAGAAGGCTGCGGAAATTCCGACCCCGATGACGGGATAGGCATACCAGCGGCGCAGCACGAATGCCAACCACAGGCATACGCCGACACGTATACCGCTGATCACCGGTTCACGGGTCAGGAACCTCGATTTCCAGAGAAAATAGGTTGCCGCGCAAAGCGCGAGACAGCCGGCAATGTCAGGCAACCCACGAAGCGTTGCCGCCCAGAAGGGCGTGTAGAGAAAGGCCGCAATCCATACGGTGAGCCAGCTTCGGCATGAAGACGTCCCGGTCGCCGCCTCCAGATAGCTCATTCTGCCGACAAGAAGAGCGGTCGGGACCAGATAAACAGCGACTATTCCGGCGATGTAGGAAAACCTCGAATCGCCAAAAATGATGTGAAACGGCATCAGCGGCACCAGGATCGCCGCACTGTAGTCATCCGTGGCGATCGAGGTCCTCAAATGGCTGAGCCACTCGAGAGGGCTCTGAATCAAGAGCGTGCCTTGCCGGCTAAACGTGTCGAAATAGGCAGCGAAGTCCCAGTAATAGACAGGCTGTTCAAGCCCTACATAGCTGAGAGCAAGAGCGACTCCCAGAAGAGCGGCGCACACATATGTCGTTGCCCAAAATCCGAGAGATTTGTTCTTCGTCACTTGCGGCCGCCAGAAGGAGAAGAGGCAGAACTATCGAAGCCAGCCCGGGACCACCGTTTATGCAGCCAGGACCCGTTCCGGCGCATGAGCGGCCGACAAGGATGGCCAAGTCTCACATGCAGAGCACCCAAATGCCGCCGGCGGGGCCGGCAGCGCCGATTTTCTAAAGCTCAGGTCGTCCCGGCATTCTTCGGCTTGGTCGAACCGATCATCTTCCAGTTCTTGTAGAACATGGAATTGATGCGCTCGACGCTCACCGAGACAATGGCGAGCATGCCCGCGATGAGGCGGGGAACCGGGGATGGCCTGATAATGTCCATGAACACGCAGTAGCGGCGGCCGTCATACTCGTTGACCGAGCGATGCAGCAGCGTGTCGTCGAAGATGAACAGCGGATTGTCGTACCAGTAATTCTTGACGTTGCCGCATTCGACGAAAATCTCCGACTTCACCGGGATCAGATTGTAGAGAATGCGCAGGCTGAGCCGCAGCGGGCCGAAATGCCAGGACGTCGATTCGCGCTTGCTGAACACGGAAACGGCGATGGTCTTGATGTATTTGAAATCCTTGTTGAACTCGGCGACATTGTCGATCCTGTGCTTGCCGTACCACTGGTAGACATACATGCCGCGCCGGCCGGCGCCGAAATTGGCATCGATGTCGGCGATGATCTCATCCTTGCGCGCCTTGAAGATGTCCAGGACCTCGTTGACCTCGCGCTGATAGTCGGCGGGAAACTGCTCCAGCTTCCAGACGCCCGGATTTCTGTAGCACAGGAGGTCGACCAGCAGATTGAACGGCGAAAGCAGCCAGGTGAACAGGCCATTGCCGAGAAAATAGCCTGAGAACAGCGACAGATCCTTCCTGTCGTTGCGCAACACATCGATGAGGCCGCAGATGATGAAGATCGTCGTCAGGATGGGAATGAAATAGAAGCCAAGGGCGAGGAGCGGGATGGCAATGGCGAATTTGCGAAGGGATTTGCGAAGGTTTTTTGTCATTTTTCCACGCGCGACGCGCGATCCTGTTGCGAATGAGGGTGCCAAAATCAGGGCAACGGCCACCGCCCGGCCGTGCGCCTTGATAAGGTTTTTTGGGTCACCACACAACGGCCGCGGTATCGCGGCCGGCTGGCTGCCTGGTGAAGCCTGCCGGTGTCAGGTCAGTGCACCGCCGGCAGGCCAAGCTCGTCCCATTTTTCCCTGGGGACCAGATCGCCAACCAGGAATTCGAAGCCGACGACGCTTTCGCCGTCGCCAGCCAGTTGGCACCTGAATTTCAGACCATACCAGTTTCTGCGACTGCGGAAAGCAGCACCATTCGCGGCGATCGTGGTTCCAGTGATTTTTTCCTGCGCCGTTGCGTAGGGTACGACCCGCTCCGGCTGAAAATCCGTGCGCCATCGGCGGATCTGATCCATGGCTTCGAGATTGCACAATTGCACCATGCGCTCGTCGGACGCGAAGGTGGCGAGATCGGCGCGCGCCTGCCGGCTGCGCGGATCGGCCAGCGTCTTGGCCGACAGCATTTCGGTCGGCCGGATCATGGCCGCGGCGGTGGGCGGTTGGGATACGGGTGGGCTCGAAGCGAGTGGCGGTACAGCTGCTTCCCGCACCTCAGGCACTGCCGGTGCCACTGGCGTCGGCGGCGGCCTGGTCGAGGCCTCGAACTGTTGCGGCGTCAGGATGTCGACCGACACCCGCTCCTCATCCAACCGCTTCGGCCGCTTCGGCAACGGCATCAAGGCCAGCATCGCGGCGAGCAGCGTGTGGAAAACGACCGCGGCGGGAATGCCCCACGGCGAAGCCTCATCTCGGAGCGTGACGACGACCGGGTCACGCAAGCCTGCTATTCCCGCTCTTTGCGCAGCTTCGCCCAATAATCGAGCCGCTTCCTGATGTCGCGCTCGAAGCCGCGCTCGGGGGGATCGTAGAAGGTCTGGCGGCCCATTTTCTCCGGAAAATAATCCTGCCCCGAAAAGGCATCCGGCTCGTCATGATCGTAACGATAGCCGGCGCCGTAATCCTCCTCTTTCATCAGCTTGGTCGGCGCATTGAGGATGTGCTTGGGCGGCAGCAGCGAGCCGTGCTCCTTCGCGGCCCGCGTGGCCGCTTTGAAAGCGTTGTAGACGGCGTTGGATTTGGGTGCGGTGGCGAGATAGACGGTGGCCTCGGCAAAGGCGAGTTCGCCTTCGGGCGAGCCGAGATAGTCGTAGGCATCCTTGGCGGCATTGGCGACGACAAGCGCCTGCGGGTCGGCAAGGCCGATGTCTTCCATGGCCATGCGCACCAGCCGGCGGCCTAGATAGAGCGGATCCTCGCCGGCATCGAACATGCGTGCAAGATAGTAGAGAGCCGCGTCAGGATCTGAACCGCGTACCGATTTGTGCAGCGCCGAGATCAGATTGTAATGGCCGTCCTGGCCCTTGTCGTAGATCGGCGCTCGGCGCTGGACGATGCGCTGCAGGCCCTCAGGATCGAAGACCTCGCCCGGTTTGGCTGCCCGCCAGACTTCTTCCGCGAGTGTCAGCGAGGCCCGGCCATCGCCATCGCTCATGCGTATGAGCATGGCCCGCGCCTCGTCGTCGAGCGGCAGCGCCCTGCCCTCGGTTTCCTCGGCCCGTACCATCAGCTTGGAGATGCTCTCCTCGCCAAGCGAATGGAAGACCAGAACGCGCGCGCGCGACAGCAGAGCGGCATTGAGTTCGAAGGACGGGTTTTCGGTCGTGGCGCCAACCAGCACGACTGTCCCGTCCTCCATGACGGGGAGGAAACTGTCCTGCTGGGCGCGGTTGAAGCGATGTATCTCATCGACGAACAGCAAGGTCTGGCGGCCATTGGCGCGGCGCAGCTTGGCTGCTTCGAACACCTTCTTCAGGTCGGCGACGCCAGAAAAGACGGCCGATATCTGCTCGAAGGCCAGGCTGGTTTCGCCGGCGAGCAACCGCGCCACGGTCGTCTTGCCGGTGCCGGGCGGCCCCCAGAAGATCATTGAGCCGAGCGAACCCGAACCGATCAGCCGGGTCAGCGCGCCGTCGGGGCCGGTCAGATGCTCCTGGCCGACGACCTCGCCAAGATTCTTCGGCCGCAGCCTGTCGGCCAGCGGCCGCCCTAGCGGCGCCTTTTCCGGTTCATCGACGCTGAACAGATCGGCCATGCACTTCTTTTTCGTTGGAGCATGAGCCCGAATGGACGGGCTGTGCCCTAGTAACGCAACACCTGACGCAGTATCTGCCCGCCGCGCTCGACGGTAAAGCGCCACCAGCGTGTATCCGTCTTGGCCGCCAGCTCCAGGGTCGCGGCGGTATCGATGGTGGTGCCGTTCACCTCGCGCACGATGTCGCCCGGCTGGAAGCCGAAATCGGCGGCCGGTGAATCGCGGTTGATGTCGACCACGGTGACGCCCTTGATGTCCGTGCGCAGGCCAAGCCGCTGAGCGAGCCGGGGCGACAGTTCCGCGACCTTGGCGCCCGAGAACGGGCTGCGGCCATGCAGCGTCACCTCGGCAGCCTTCATGCCTTCCGGGGCGCGCTCGAGCGCGATGTCCATCGCCGCCTGCTGGCCCTTGGTCAAAACCGCGAAATTGGCGGTGGTGCCGATCGACAGCGTCGCCATCCGGTAGTCCAGCGCTTCGATGCTCTCGACCGGCTTGCCGTTGAGCTGCAGCACGACGTCGCCAGGCTTGAGCCCCGCCTTGGCGGCCGGGCCGGTCGCCTCGACCGACGAGACCAGTGCACCGGTCGGCTTCTCCATGCCGAGCGATTCTGCGATCTGCGGCGTCACCGCTTCGAACTCGGCGCCGATATAGGGCCTCTCGAAGAAGTCGAGCCCGGCCTTGGCCGCGTCGGCAAAGGCGCGAACCATGTTCGAGGGAATGGCAAAGCCGATGCCGATCGAACCGCCGCTGCGGCTGTAGATGGCCGTGTTGATGCCGACCAGCTGGCCGCCCATATTGATCAGCGCACCGCCGGAATTGCCGGGATTGATGGCGGCGTCGGTCTGGATGAAGAAGCTGGAATCGGAGACGCCGATATGGCTGCGGGCCAGTGCCGAGACGATGCCGCTGGTGGTGGTCTGGCCGACGCCGAAGGGGTTGCCGATGGCCAGCAGCAGATCGCCGACCTCGAGCGCGTCGGAATCGCCGATGGCAATGACCGGAAACGGCTTGTCCGAGGTGATCTTGAGCACGGCAAGGTCGAGCGTCTCGTCCTTGAGCAGCACCTTGCTGTCGAACTCACGCCCGTCCGCGGTCGCCACCTTGACCTGATCGGCATCCTTGATGACGTGGTAATTGGTGACCACGACGCCGGTCGGGTCGACCAGCACGCCGGAGCCCAGAGAAGACTGCGCCCGCGGCTGCGAATGGCCAAAGAATTCCTCGAAGAACGGATCGCCGTCGAAAGGCGACGTCACCTTTGCGGTCTGCGAGGCATAGACATTGACCACGGCCGGCGCCGTTTGCTTGACCAGCGGCGCAAACGAGAGCTGCACTTCTTCGCGGCCGAACGGCACGCGCTTGTCGGGACCAGCCGTGGCGTTTTCGCCTTCCACGCCATGCAGAAGGTCGGTCAGCACATCGGACAGGCCGGGATCGGTCTTGGTCTCCTCGGCCAATGCCTGCCTGACCGCCGGTGCGGCCGCAAACGCCATCATGGCGAAAAGCAGAACGAAGGGCAGTCTTCTGGCGCGCATTCGCGAATCCTCCAAGGCAAGTTCGGGGGCATTGTCCCGACGATTGTGCAAAATGAAAGGCTAAGCCGCTGAAATCCGATTATTTTGGACTGCAAAGCAGCTATAGGTCGACTTGGAACTGAAAAACTGGTCGGACCTCATGACAAAAAAACTCCTGTCATTCCGTGACTTTTTGAGGACCGGCACTTTGGGGCCTGTTTCCCCTTTTCTGAAAATGATCGACATCGCCAGTGTGCTAGGTCCGCCCGACGGCTGGATCACGGAACATGCAGAGACAATTCCGGTCTACTGGACTTTTGGAAAGCTCGAAATTTCCTTTGCTGAAGAAGCACCTCATCAGATGAACTGGTTTCAGATCGAAGAAGCAGGCTATCTCGAAGGAGATTTTGAGATTCTCACCGATCGCCTTGTGCTCTCATTGGATGGGTTCCGTGGAGACACGAAGCCTTCGGAATTCCTGGCTGCCGGCCTTTGGACTCCAGAAGAGGCAGCAGTGTTCTACGCCGCCGTGAGCGACGATATCTTGCTGAACATCTGCGCGGGTCCCATCCAGATTCATTTCCGAGTCGATACGGACTTCATCGAAGACGGGGACGCCAAAGAATACCTGGCCGGTTCCGCCGTGCCGCAATTGGTCAGAGATATCGATTCCCATGCCACTCTCGACAGTATCTATTCCTATTCCCAGCCGGCGTTCGAAGAGATCCCCGGCGCTTTCAATTGGAATCTACTGAGCGGTCGCGACTACCTGACCGTCGCTCGATAGACCAAAGACGCTGGCAACAAAAAAGGGCCCGCAGGCCCCTTTGAACTCAATTGGGAAAACCGAGCCTTATGCGGCTGCGGCGTCCGCGTCAGCGCTTTCGGCTTCGATGCGGGCGCGGTCGCCGGCGCCCTTGGCCGAGACGTCGCGATCGACGAACTCGATGACGGCCATGGCGGCGTTGTCACCGTGGCGGAAGCCGGCCTTCATGATGCGCAGATAGCCGCCATTGCGGCTGGCGTAGCGCGGCGCGATGGTGTCGAACAGACGCTTGACGACGCCTTCATTGCCGATCTGGGCAATGACCTGGCGGCGGGCATGCAGGTCGCCGCGCTTGCCGAGCGTCACCAGCTTCTCGACGATCGGACGCAGGTCCTTCGCCTTCGGCAAGGTCGTGACGATCTGCTCGTGCTCGAGCAGCGACACGGCGAGGTTGGCGAACATCGACTTGCGATGGCTAATGCTTCGGGCGAAGCGACGGCCTTTGAAACCGTGGCGCATGGCTCTTTTCCTTCTTCAGTTGTTCAAGAGGCCGCGGCCTCTGATGGTTTTCCGCATGACCGTCGGATCGAGCGGCTCACGCCGCCGATCCTTGGAATTCATGCTCAATATTGGTCTTCGTAACGCTTGGCGAGGTCTTCGATGTTTTCCGGCGGCCAGTCCGGCACTTCCATGCCGAGGTGCAGGCCCATCGCCGCCAGGACTTCCTTGATCTCGTTCAGCGACTTGCGGCCGAAGTTCGGGGTGCGCAGCATCTCGGCTTCGGTCTTCTGGATCAGGTCGCCGATATAGACGATGTTGTCGTTCTTCAGGCAGTTGGCCGAACGCACCGAAAGCTCGAGTTCGTCGACCTTCTTGAGCAGCGCCGGGTTGAAGGCGAGCTCGGTGACGGCCTCGGCGGCGACTTCCTTCTGCGGCTCGTCGAAGTTGACGAACAGGCCGAGCTGGTCCTGCAGGATGCGGGCGGCGAAAGCCACCGCGTCCTCGCCGGTGATCGAACCGTCGGTCTCGATCGTCATGGTCAGCTTGTCATAGTCGAGAACCTGGCCCTCGCGGGTGTTTTCGACCTTGTAGGAGACCTTCTTGACCGG
This sequence comes from Mesorhizobium sp. M7A.F.Ca.US.008.03.1.1, assembly GCF_003997495.1. Classification (GTDB taxonomy): domain Bacteria; phylum Pseudomonadota; class Alphaproteobacteria; order Rhizobiales; family Rhizobiaceae; genus Mesorhizobium. The sequence goes on from NZ_RZRU01000017.1 coordinate 51,127, forward strand.
CGAATAAAGGCTGTCGACCGGGATCAGGCCGATCGGCGCGTCTTCGGCGCGGTTGCGGTCGGCCGGCACGTAACCCTTGCCGGTGTCGACGGTGAATTCCATGCGGATTTCAGCGCCTTCGTCCAGCGTGCAGATGACGTGGTCGGGATTGAGGATCTCGACGTCGCCAACCGTCTGGATGTCGCCGGCAAGAACCGCACCCGGTCCCTGCTTGCGAACGACCATGCGCTTGGGACCATCGCCTTCCATGCGGATGGCGATTTCCTTGATATTCAAGACGATGTCGGTCACGTCCTCGCGCACACCGGCGATGGACGAGAATTCATGCAGAACGCCGTCGATCTGCACGGCGGTGACAGCCGCACCGCGCAGCGAAGACAGAAGCACGCGGCGCAGCGCGTTGCCCAGCGTCAGGCCAAAGCCACGCTCGAGCGGTTCGGCGACCAGCGTGGTCAGCGTCTTCTTCTTCGACGAGAACTCGATCTTGTTCGGCTTGATCAGTTCCTGCCAATTTTTCTGGATCATGATGCTTTCCTTCCGTTGACCCGCCACCATCCAATCGTGGCGGGCGACCTGGAATGCCGTGGAGGAGCGCCCAGGGCGCTCGCGCGGCGTTCGGTAAATGCTTAGACGCGACGCTTCTTGCGCGGGCGGCAGCCATTGTGCGGGATCGGCGTCACATCACGGATCGAGGTGATGGTGAAGCCGGCCGCCTGCAAGGCGCGCAGTGCCGATTCACGACCGGAGCCGGGTCCGCAGACCTCGACTTCGAGCATGCGCATGCCGTGTTCCTGGGCCTTCTTGGCAACATCCTCGGCAGCCATCTGGGCAGCGAACGGGGTCGACTTGCGCGAACCCTTGAAGCCCTGGGCACCGGCCGACGACCAGGCGATCGAATTGCCCTGCGCGTCGGTGATGGTGATCATCGTGTTGTTGAAGGTCGAATTGACGTGGGCAACGCCCGACGAGATGTTCTTGCGTTCGCGACGGCGAACACGAGCGGCTTCCTTGGCCATGATAGTCCTTTCAGTTGATCTCTACACCGCCGTAATGCCAGCGGCTCCACCTAGAAGAGTGAATAGGGAGTTAGTGGGTAGTGACGAGGTGCGGGCGCTAGCGCCGCTTCTCACTACTCACTACCAACTACTTACTCTTATTACTTCTTCTTGCCGGCGATCGACTTGGCCGGGCCCTTGCGGGTGCGCGCATTGGTATGCGTGCGCTGGCCACGGACCGGCAGCGAGCGGCGGTGACGCAGGCCGCGGTAGCAGCCGAGGTCCATGAGCCGCTTGATGTTCATCGAGACTTCGCGGCGCAGGTCGCCTTCAACCTGGTAATCGCGGTCGATGGTTTCGCGGATCTGCAGCACTTCCGCGTCGGTCAGCTGGTTGACGCGACGCTCGGCCGGGATGCCGACCTTGTCGACGATCTCCTGGGCGAACCGCTTGCCAATGCCGTGAATGTACTGAAGCGCAATGACAACGCGCTTGTTGGTCGGAATGTTGACGCCGGCTATACGAGCCATGTTCTTCCCTTCTCCATGTGGGCCAGCCAATCCTCAAAAACAAGGCAGGCTCGGCGCTGTCTTAAGTTGCCCCGCGTCCGGTGGAGGCCGGCCCATGCGGGAGTTTCCAGTTCAATGCGGCTGCCTTGCCCTTGCGGACAAGCAAAGCTCATGCCTGATAGGAAGACGGGCCGCCATACCGCAGCGGACCGCTCCCGTCAAGTGCAATCGTTAATTTCCCCGCACTGCGTCCTTGAGCACCGCTTCGATCTGTTCCGTCACGGCGTCGATATCGGCCATGCCGTCGACACTGCGGAGCTTGCCCTTGGCATAGTAGTAACCAATCAGCGGCGACGTCTTCTTGTAATATTCCCTCAGGCGTTCTTCGAACACGGTCGGGTTGTCATCCTTGCGAACGGGAAGGCCGGCAGCCTGCGCCTCGTCGGCACGCTTGACGATCCGGCCAACCAGGGCCTTGTCGTCGACCACGAGCTCAATGACGGCGTCGAGGCCCTGGGAGCGATCCGACAGCATCTGCTCGACCGCATCCGCCTGCACCAGGGTCCGCGGATAGCCGTCGAGGATGAACCCCTTGGCGCAGTCGGGCTGATCGATACGTTCGGCGACGATCGCGTTGACGATCGCGTCGGACACCAGTTCACCGGCATCCATCACCGCCTTGGCGCGCTTGCCCACTTCGGTGCCTGCCTGGACGGCAGCACGCAGCATGTCGCCCGTCGAGAGCTGGGGTATGCCGTGTTTTTCTACCAGTCTTTGTGCTTGCGTCCCCTTGCCCGCTCCTGGCGGCCCAAGCAATATCAACCTCATCTGGCTTTCTTCCCCCCGCGCAGCTTCGACTTCTTGATCAGGCCTTCATACTGGTGCGCGATCAGGTGACCCTGAATCTGCGCAACCGTATCGAGCGTGACACTGACCACGATCAGAAGCGATGTGCCACCAAGGTAGAATGGTACGCCAGTCGCCGAGATCAGGAACTCCGGCAGCAGGCACACCAGCACCAGATAGATGGCGCCGACGACGGTGATGCGGGTGAGAACGTAATCGATGTAATCGGCGGTGCGCTCGCCCGGACGATAACCCGGGATGAAGCCTGAATGCTTCTTGAGCTGGTCGGCGGTGTCCTTCGGGTTGAAGACAATCGCAGTGTAGAAGAAGGCGAAGAACACGATCATCGCCGCATAGAATGCCATGTAGAGCGGCTGGCCATGGCCGAGCGCGGCCAGGATGGTGCTTGCCCAAGCCGGCATGTTGGTCGTCTGCGAGAAGCCTGCGACGGTGGCCGGCAGCAACAGCAGCGACGAGGCGAAGATCGGCGGAATGACACCCGACGTGTTGAGCTTCAGCGGCAGATGCGAGGTATCGCCCTGGAACATGCGGTTGCCGACCTGGCGTTTCGGATACTGGATCAGCAAGCGGCGCTGGGCGCGCTCGAAGAACACGATGAGCGCGATGACGACGACGGCCAGCACGATGATCGCCAGGATCAGGCCGGTCGACAGCGCGCCGGTGCGGCCAAGCTCCAGCGTGCCGGAGATGGCGTGCGGCAGGCCGGCGACGATGCCGGAGAAGATGATCAGCGAAATGCCGTTGCCGATGCCGCGGGCGGTGATCTGCTCGCCCAGCCACATCAGGAACATGGTGCCGCCGACCAGCGTGACGACGGTCGAGATGCGGAAGAACATGCCGGGATCGCTGACGATGCCATTGCCGCCTTCCAGACCGACAGAAATGCCATAGGCCTGAACCAGTGCAAGCAGCACGGTGCCGTAGCGCGTGTACTGGTTGATGACCTTGCGGCCCTGTTCGCCTTCCTTCTTCAGCGCTTCCAGGGACGGGATGACAGAGGTCATCAGCTGCATGATGATGGAGGCTGAGATGTAAGGCATGATGCCGAGCGCAAAGATCGCCATGCGCTGCACGGCGCCGCCGGCGAACATATTGAACATGCCGAGCACACCCTTGCTCTGCGAAGAGAAGGCCTGGGCGAAGGCGTCGGGATTGATACCGGGAAGCGGGATGTAGGTGCCGAGGCGATAAACGAGCAGCGCGCCGATCGTGAACCAGATGCGCTTCTTCAAATCCTCCGCCTTGGCGAAGGCCGAGAAATTCAGATTCGAGGCTAATTGTTCAGCAGCCGAAGCCATGCCTGATTCTCCGCTTGGTAACGCTTGATGGCCCTGAGGTCAGGCGGCGCGTTTCACCGAAGCTCACGAGATAAGCTCCGGGCTCTAAACATGCAAGCGGCCGCGTTGACGCGGCCGCCTCGTTGAGCAGATCAAAGCGCAATCGTGAGCAAAAACGGATCCCACTCCTGCCGATCGCGCTTCAAATTGCCGTTACTCGGCAGCTGCCTTTTCCTGCGGCAGCTTGACCGAACCGCCGGCCTTTTCGATCTTCTCGATCGCGGCCTTGGAGGCGCCGGCGACGTCAAAGGCGAGCTTCGCCTTGATGTCGCCGTCCGAGAGGATGCGCACGCCGTCCTTGACGCGGCGGATGACGCCGGCGGCAACCAGCGATTCAGCCGTCACGGTTGCCTTGGCGTCGAGCTTCTTGGCGTCGATGGCGACCTGGATGCGGGCCAGCGATACGACGGTGAAGCTCTTGGCGAAGATGTTGTTGAAGCCACGCTTCGGCAGACGCCGGTAGAGCGGCATCTGGCCGCCCTCGAAGCCGTTGATGGCGACGCCGGAGCGCGCCTTCTGGCCCTTGACGCCGCGACCGCCGGTCTTGCCGGAGCCGGAGCCGATACCACGGCCGAGACGCTTCTTGGAGTGCGTCGCGCCGTCCTTGTCACGCAGATCGTTGAGTTTCATCTGAGTTCTCCTGCGCTCTGGCTCAGCCCTCGTCCACGACGCGGACGAGATGCTGGACGGCAGCGATCATGCCGCGCACGGAGGGCGTATCTTCCAGCGTGCGCTGCTTGTGCATCTTGTTGAGGCCGAGGCCGACCAGCGTCGCGCGCTGTTCCTTCGGACGGCGGATCGGCGAACCGATCTGCTCAACGGTGATGGTCTTGGTTGCTTTCTTGGCCATGGTCAAAATCCCTGGTCAGATCGACTATTCTTCAGCCGCAACGGCGGTGCCGCGGCGGGCCTGAAGGGTCGAATACTTGATGCCGCGAGCAGCAGCCACATCCTTGGGATGCATCTGGCTCTTCAGCGCGTCGAAGGTGGCGCGAACCATGTTGTAGGGGTTCGACGAACCCATCGACTTGGCGACCACGTCATGCATGCCGAGCGTCTCGAAGACAGCGCGCATCGGGCCGCCGGCGATGATGCCGGTACCTTGCTTGGCGGCGCGCAGCAGCACGCGTCCAGCACCCCAGCGTCCCTCGACGTCGTGATGCAGCGTACGGCCCGAGCGCAGCGGCACGAAGATCATGTCGCGCTTGGCCGATTCAGTTGCCTTGCGGATAGCTTCCGGCACTTCGCGCGCCTTGCCGTGACCAAAGCCGACGCGGCCCTTCTGGTCGCCGACGACGACGAGTGCTGCAAAACCGAAGCGACGGCCGCCCTTGACGACCTTGGCGACGCGGTTGATGTGGACGAGCTTGTCCACCATGCCGTCATCGCGTTCTTCACGATCGCGGCCGCGGCCGCCATCCCTACGTTCCTGTGCCATATCCTGTTCCTTGTTTTTTTCCGGAAGCACGGTTGCTGATAAGATCCGGTGCCTCTGTGGGTCACCGGGGGCGAAATCATTTCCTTCGCATAATCCCTATCCGAAAAGTCTGCAACTTCTCGGGATCATGCTTAGAAGCTCAAGCCACCTTCGCGGGCAGCCTCGGCGAGCGCCTTGACGCGGCCGTGATAGATGTAGGCGCCGCGGTCGAAGACGACTTCCTTGACGCCGGCCTTGGTGGCGCGCTCGGCGATCCGCTTGCCGATCGCGGCGGCGGCGGCGGTGTCGGCGCCGGTCTTGAGCGAACCCTTAAGGTCCTTCTCGAGCGTCGAAGCGGCGGCGATGGTGTGGCCCTTGGCGTCGTCGATGACCTGCACGTAGATGTTCTTCGACGTGCGGTGGACCGACAGACGCGGACGCTCGCCGGCGACCTTCTTGATCTGACGACGGACGCGCTGCGCACGGCGCTGCGTGGATTCCTTGGTACCCATGATGGTCTTCCTTGCCTTCAAAAAACGGGGGCCGCCATATGCGGTAGGCGAAAGCGCCTCCCGCGACCGCTCCCCGCGGCGTTACACTTCTTGGCTTGGCCCTTTCCGAAAAGTCTTGGACTTTTCGAGGCCAGGCCCATTACTTCTTCTTGCCTTCCTTGCGGACGATCTTCTCGCCAGCATAGCGGACGCCCTTGCCCTTGTAGGGCTCGGGACCACGATACTCGCGGATCTCGGCCGCAACCTGGCCGACCTGCTGCTTGTCGATGCCGGCCACCGTGATTTCGGTCGGCTTCGGCACCGTGATGGTGATGCCCTGCGGCGTCTCATAGACGACGTCATGGCTGAAGCCAAGCGCCAGCTGCAGGTTCTTGCCCTGAAGTGCCGCGCGATAGCCGACGCCGGTGATCTCGAGCTTCTTCTCGAAACCGTCCTTGACGCCCTGCAGGATGTTGACGATCTGCGTGCGCGACATGCCCCACTTGGAGCGGGCGGTCTTGGTCTGGTCGCGCGGCTGGACAGCGATCTCACTGCCTTCCATCTTGACCAGGACTTCGTCGTTCACCACGAACTTCAGCTCACCCTTGGGGCCCTTCGCCGTCACGGTCTGGCCGTTGACGGTCGCGGTCACGCCCTGCGGCAGCGAAACGGGTTTCTTTCCAATACGAGACATTTTGTTGTCCTCGTCACTTCTCTTGTTTCAGGTCTCAGTCTTCGGGAACGATCCGAAGACCGGATTCCACTTTGCGATCAACTGCCAGATCAGAAGATCTGGCAGAGGATCTCACCGCCGACGTTCTGTTCACGTGCTTCATGGTCGGCCATCACGCCCTTCGGTGTCGAAAGGATGGCGATGCCGAGGCCGTTTGCGACCTGCGGAATCGACTTGGCCGAAACATAGACGCGGCGGCCTGGCTTCGAGACGCGGGCGATTTCGCGCACGACCGGCGCGCCGTCGAAATACTTCAGCTCGATCTCGATTTCGGACTTGCCGTTGTCGAAGTCGGTCTGGCTGTAATCGCGAATATAGCCTTCAGCCTTCAGCACGTCGAGGACGCGGGTGCGCAGACGCGAAGCCGGCGTCGAAACGCTCGACTTCTTGCGGCCATACGCGTTGCGGATGCGGGTCAGCATATCGCCGAGAGGATCGCTCAATGACATGTTATGTCCTCCTTACCAGCTCGACTTGACCAGGCCCGGGATCTGGCCGTTATTGCCGAGATCACGAAGCGCGATGCGCGATACTTTGAGCTTGCGATAGTAGGCGCGCGGACGGCCGGTGACTTCGCAGCGGTTGCGGATGCGGATCTTGGCCGAGTTGCGCGGCATGGCGGCAAGCTTGAGCTGAGCGCGGAAGCGCTCTTCCATCGGCTTGGACTGATCCATGATGATCGCCTTCAGGGCAGCCCGCTTGGGACCGTACTGGTCAGCAAGCTTGCGGCGCCTGTTGTTCTTCTCGACTGAGCTGGTCTTTGCCATTTCAGATTTTTCCTTTTCTCGCTGCCGTTACTGGCGGAAGGGGAAGTTGAAGGCCTTGAGCAATGCCCTGGCTTCGTCGTCCGTCTTCGCAGTCGTACAAACGATGACGTCCATGCCCCAGATCTGATCAACCTTGTCGTAGTTGATCTCCGGGAACACGATGTGTTCCTTGATGCCCATGGCGTAGTTGCCACGGCCATCGAAGCTCTTCGGATTCAGTCCGCGAAAGTCGCGGACGCGCGGCAGTGCGATGTTCACGAGGCGGTCGAGGAACTCGTACATGCGTTCCTTGCGCAGCGTGACCTTGGCGCCGATCGGCATCTTCTCGCGGACCTTGAAGCCGGCGATCGAGTTGCGGGCGCGGGTGACGACGGCCTTCTGGCCGGCGATCATCGCCAGGTCTTCGGCCGCGATCGAAGGCTTCTTCGAATCGGCGGTCGCTTCGCCAACGCCCATGTTCAGCACGATCTTGTCGATGCGCGGAACCTGCATCTCGTTGTCGTAGCCGAACTGTTCCTGCAGCGCCTTGCGGATGGTCTCGTTGTAGACCTGCTTGAGGCGCGGCGTGTTCTGAGCCTTGGACTGTTTGCTTTCAGCCTTGGGCTTCGTGGTTTGAGCCTTAGCCATTGATGACTTCTCCCGAGCGCTTGGCGACGCGCACCTTCTTGCCGTCCTTCTGGAAGATGAAGCCGACGCGGGTCGGCTTGCCATCCTTGGGGTCGGCCAGCGCGATGTTCGACAGCTGGATCGGCGCTTCCTTGGTGATGATCCCGCCCTCTTGGGACTGGGACTGCTTCTGGTGACGACGGATCATGTTGACGCCGCGCACCAGCGCGGTGTCTTCCTTCGGCTGTACCGAGAGGACTTCGCCCGAACGGCCCTTGTCCTTGCCGGCCAGCACGACGACCTTGTCGCCTTTTCTAATCTTTTGCATTGGTCCGGCTCCTTACAGCACTTCAGGCGCGAGCGAGATGATCTTCATGTGGTTCTTGGCGCGGAGTTCGCGCGGAACCGGTCCGAAGATACGCGTGCCGATCGGCTCTTTCTTGTTGTCGACGAGAACGGCCGCGTTCTTGTCGAAACGGATCACGCTGCCGTCCGGGCGGCGGATGTCCTTGGCCGTGCGAACCACGACCGCCTTCATCACATCGCCCTTCTTCACGCGGCCGCGCGGAATGGCTTCCTTGATCGACACCACGATGATGTCGCCCACGGAAGCGTATTTCCGCTTCGAGCCGCCCAGCACCTTGATGCACATGACACGACGGGCGCCGGAATTATCCGCGACGTCGAGGTTTGTTTGCATCTGAATCATGACTGGCCGCCTTCTTCTCTTCTAACGGGATGGGCTCAAAGCCCCTCCCCGGTCTGTCCAAAATTCGTTGTTTACGCCCGAGGTCAGGCTTGGTCCGAAGACACGACGATCCAGCGCTTGTCCTTGGAAATCGGCTTCGATTCCTGGATGAACACCTGATCGCCTACCTTGTGGGCGTTGTTCTCGTCGTGCGCCTTGTACTTCTTGGTCATGCGCACGGTCTTCTTCATCACGGGATGCGTGAAGCGCCGTTCGACCTTGACGACAACCGTCTTCTCGTTCTTGTCGCTGACGACGGTGCCCTGCAGAATGCGCTTTGGCATGGTTTTCGTCCTTAAGCCTTCTTAGCCGCGGACTTTTCCGCAGCGATGGTCTTGATACGCGCAATATCCTTACGGACCTGTCTCACGCGCGCGGTCTTCTCGAGCTGGCCGGTGGCCTTCTGGAAGCGCAGGTTGAACTGCTCCTTCTTCAGGCTGGCCAGGTCGTCGGTCAGCTGGTCCTGGGTCTTGGTCCGGATGTCTTCGGCTTTCATGATTAGCCCGTCCTTATTCTGCGATGCGCTGCACGAAGCGCGTCTTGACCGAGAGCTTGGCCGCGCCGAGACGCAGTGCCTCACGGGCGGTTTCTTCATTGACGCCGTCGATCTCGAACATGATGCGGCCCGGCTTGACGCGCGCCGCCCAGTAATCGACCGCGCCCTTGCCCTTGCCCATGCGGACTTCGGTCGGCTTCGAAGTGACCGGCACGTCCGGGAAAATACGGATCCAGACGCGACCGGCGCGCTTCATTTCACGCGTGATCGCGCGGCGGGCCGCCTCGATCTCACGTGCGGTGACGCGGTTCGGCTCAAGCGCCTTCAGCCCGAAACCACCGAAATCCAGGTTGGTGCCGCCCTTTGCGGTACCATGGATACGGCCCTTGAACTGCTTGCGGAACTTTGTGCGCTTTGGCTGCAGCATCGTTCTAACTCCAAATTCCTAAATGTCTCAGGCGTTTTCGCGACGACGACCGCGTTCGCGATCACCACCACCGCCATGCGCTGCATCGCTTTCGCTGGCCCGACGCTCCGAAGCCATCGGGTCATGCTCAAGGATTTCGCCCTTGAACACCCAGACCTTGACGCCGCAGATGCCATAAGCCGTATGCGCTTCGGCCGTACCGTAGTCGACGTCCGCACGCAGCGTATGCAGCGGCACGCGGCCTTCGCGATACCATTCCATGCGCGCGATCTCGGCGCCGCCGAGGCGGCCGGCGCAGTTGATGCGGATGCCTTCGGCACCGAGGCGCATCGCCGACTGAACGGCACGCTTCATGGCGCGACGGAACGCGATACGACGCTCGAGCTGCTGGGCGATCGACTGGGCGACCAGGGTCGCGTCGATCTCCGGCTTGCGCACTTCAACGATGTTGAGGTGCGTCTCGGACTTCGTCATCTCCATCAGCTTCTTGCGAAGCTTCTCGATGTCGGCGCCCTTCTTGCCGATGATCAGACCCGGGCGCGCGGCGTGGATGGTGACGCGGCACTTCTTGTGCGGACGCTCGATCACGACCTTCGAGATGGCAGCCTGCTTGAGCTCCTTCTCGAGATACTTGCGGATCTTGATGTCCTCATGCAGCAGCTTGCCGTACTCGCCGGTGTTCGCGAACCAGCGCGAATCCCAGGTGCGGTTGATGCCGAGGCGAAGACCGATCGGATTGACTTTCTGGCCCATTATGCGGCCTCCCCTTTTTCTTCGACTTCACGAACGACGATCGTGAGGTGCGAGAACGGCTTCTCGATACGGCTGGCGCGACCGCGGCCACGGGCATGGAACCGCTTCATGACGATCGACTTGCCGACATAGGCTTCCGCCACGATCAGTGCATCGACATCCAGGTCGTGGTTGTTTTCCGCGTTGGCGATTGCCGATTCCAGCGTCTTCTTGACCGTGCCGGAAATCCGCTTGGCCGAGAATTCGAGATCGGAAAGCGCTGTCGCGACCTTCTTGCCGCGGATCAGCGCGGCAACGAGGTTCAGCTTCTGCGGGCTGATACGGATCGTGCGCAATACGGCGCGCGCTTCGTTATCAGCAAGCCTGCGCGGAGCTTTGGCCTTGCCCATGATTATTTCCTCTTCGCCTTCTTATCCGCGCCGTGACCGTAATAGGTCCGGGTCGGAGCGAATTCACCGAACTTGTGACCGACCATGTCCTCGTTCACCGAGACGGGAACATGCTTCTGGCCGTTGTAGACACCGAAGGTGAAGCCGACGAACTGCGGCAGGATGGTGGAGCGACGGCTCCACATCTTGATCACCTCATTGCGACCACCTTCACGAACCTTGTCCACCTTCTTGAGAAGGTAGCCGTCAATGAAGGGGCCTTTCCAAATCGAACGAGTCACTTGGCGTTACCTCTTCTTAGCTCTTGCGCTGATGGCGCGAGCGCAGGATGAACTTGTCGGTCGCCTTGTTGGACCGCGTCTTCTTGCCCTTGGTCGGCTTGCCCCAGGGCGAAACCGGATGGCGGCCACCCGATGTGCGGCCTTCGCCGCCGCCGTGCGGATGGTCGACCGGGTTCATGGTCACGCCGCGATTGTGCGGGCGCTTGCCACGCCAGACCGTGCGACCGGCCTTGCCGTCATTGATGTTGCCGTGGTCCGGGTTGGACACGGCGCCGACAGTGGCCATGCAGGAGCCGTGAACGACACGCTGCTCGCCCGAATTGAGGCGCAGGATCGCCATGCCCTGGTCACGACCGACCAGCTGACCGTAACCACCTGCCGAACGGGCGACCTGAGCGCCCTTGCCCGGCTTCAGCTCGATGTTGTGGACGATGGTGCCGACCGGCATCGAAGCCAGCGGCATCGCATTGCCCGGCTTCACGTCGACCGATTCACCGGACACGATCTTGTCGCCGGGAGCCAGACGCTGCGGAGCGATGATGTAGGACAGCTCGCCATCGTCATACTTGATCAGCGCGATGAAGGCGGTGCGGTTCGGATCGTATTCAATGCGCTCGACCGTGCCGACGACGTCGAACTTGCGGCGCTTGAAGTCGATGATGCGGTACGAACGCTTGTGACCACCGCCGATGAAGCGGGCGGTGATGCGACCATGATTGTTGCGGCCGCCCGACTTGGTCAGGCCTTCGGTCAGACCCTTGACGGGCTTGCCCTTGTAGAGACCCGAGCGGTCGACGATGACCAGCTGACGGGTGCTGGGCGTTACCGGGTTGAATTTTTTCAGTGCCATTGTTCTGTCCTCGCGGCCTTGCTCAGAGACCCGTCGCGACGTCGATCGACTGGCCATCGGCCAGCGTCACAACCGCCTTCTTGACGTCGCTCTGGCGGCCAACCGTGCCACGGAAGCGCTTGATCTTGCCCTTGCGGACAAGCGTGTTCACGGCCATCACCTTGACGCCGAACAGCGCTTCGACGGCGGCCTTGATTTCCGGCTTCGACGCCTTCTTGGCGACGTTGAAGACGACCTTGTTCTGCTCGGAGGCCATGGTCGACTTTTCGGTGATCGCCGGCGAGACGATCACGTCGTAATGACGAAGGTCGGTCATTTAAAGCGCTCCTCGAGAGCCTCGACGGCGGCCTTCGAAAGGACCAGCGTGCCGCGGCGCAGAATGTCGTAGACGTTGATGCCCTGGATGGGCAGCACGTCGATGTTGGGGATGTTCGTCGCCGCCAGCTTGAAGTTCTTGTCAAGCTCGGCGCCGCCGATCAGCAAAGCGTTGGTCAGGCCCAGCGTCGCGAAATTCGCGATCAGCGCCTTCGTCTTGGCTTCGGTCAGCTTCAGCTCGTCGATGATGATGATCGACGCGCTCTTGGCCTTGGCCGAGAGAGCATGCTTGAGGCCCAGAGCACGAACCTTCTTGGGCAGTTCGTGCTCGTGGCTGCGAACGACCGGGCCGTGGGCCTTGCCGCCGCCGCGGAACTGCGGAGCGCGTGCCGAATGGTGGCGGGCGCGGCCCGTACCCTTCTGCTTGTACATCTTGGCGCCGGTGCGCGCGATCTCGGCGCGACCCTTGGTCTTGTGCGTGCCCTGCTGCTTCTTGGCAAGCTGCCAGCGCACGACGCGCTGCAGGATGTCTTCGCGCGGATCAAGGCCGAAAATCTCGTCGGAGAGTTCCACCTTGCCGGCGTCCTTGCCGCCCAGCGTTGTGATCTTGAGATCCATTATTCCGCTCCCTCTGTGGCCGGAGCCTCGTTCTTGGCGCCACTTTCGGCAGCAACGGCGCGGATCGCGGCAGGCTTCGGCGCATTGGCCGGCAGTGCCACCTTGGCCGCATCGCGGACCAGGATCCAGGCGCCCTTCGATCCGGGAACCGCACCGCGGATCAGGATCAGGCCGCGGTCGGCGTCGGTCGATACGATCTCGACATTCTGCGTGGTGACCCTGACGTCGCCCATGTGGCCAGCCATATGCTTGCCCTTGAACACCTTGCCCGGGTCCTGGCGCTGGCCGGTCGAACCGTGCGTACGGTGCGAAACCGAGTTACCGTGCGTTGCACGGCCACCGCCCATGTGGTGGCGCTTGATGACGCCCTGAAAACCCTTGCCGATCGTCGTGCCCGTCACATCGACCTTCTGGCCGGCGACGAAATGCTCGACGGTGATCTCGGCGCCGACATCGATCATGTTGTCGGCGGAGACGCGGAACTCGGCGACCTTCGCCTTCGGCTCGACGGAAGCGGTCGCGAAATGGCCGCGCATCGCCTTCGACGTGTTCTTCACCTTGGCAAGGCCAACGCCGAGCTGAACGGCGGTGTAGCCATTCTTCTCTTGCGTGCGCTGGGCCACGACCTGGCAGTTCTCCATCAGGAGAACGGTGACGGGAACATGTTCCCCGGCATCGTTGTAGATGCGGGTCATTCCCACCTTCTTTGCAATCACACCTGAACGCATCGGTTCAATTCCTTTAGAGTTCCGGGCCAGGGGCACCGCCCCTTACCGCGCTCTCATTCCCTTAGAGCTTGATCTCGACGTCGACGCCGGCGGCCAGATCGAGCTTCATCAAAGCATCGACCGTCTGCGGGGTCGGATCGACGATGTCGAGCAGACGCTTGTGCGTGCGCATCTCGAACTGCTCGCGGCTCTTCTTGTCGACGTGAGGCGACCGGTTGACCGTGAACTTTTCGATCCGCGTCGGCAGCGGAATGGGGCCGCGGACGTTTGCACCGGTACGCTTGGCCGTCGACACGATTTCCTTCGTCGAGGCGTCGAGCACGCGGTGGTCAAACGCCTTAAGGCGGATGCGGATATTCTGTCCGTTCATGCGTCACTTCCTTGTTCTGGCGCGGCGCGGGCAACTCCCGCGCCCGCGACAGATCGGTTTAAGTCCAAATTACTCTTTGATGGTGACGACGATGCCGGCACCGACGGTGCGGCCGCCTTCACGGATAGCGAAGCGCAGCTTCTCTTCCATGGCGATCGGCACGATCAGCTCGACATCGACCGTGATGTTGTCGCCAGGCATCACCATCTCGGTGCCTTCCGGCAGCGACACGATGCCGGTCACGTCGGTCGTGCGGAAGTAGAACTGCGGACGGTAGTTGGTGAAGAACGGCGTGTGACGGCCACCTTCGTCCTTGGTCAGGATGTAGGCTTCGGCCACGAACTTCTTGTGCGGCTTCACCGTGCCCGGCTTGGCCAGAACCTGGCCGCGCTCGACACCTTCACGATCAACGCCGCGCAGCAGCGCGCCGATGTTGTCGCCGGCCTGGCCCTGATCGAGCAGCTTGCGGAACATCTCGACGCCCGTGCAGGTCGTCTTGGTCGTCGGACGGATGCCGATGATTTCCAGCTCCTCGCCGACCTTGACCACGCCGCGCTCGACGCGGCCGGTGACGACCGTGCCGCGGCCCGAGATCGAGAACACGTCTTCGATCGGCATCAGGAACGGCTTGTCGAGCGGACGAACCGGGGTCGGGATGTAGGCGTCGACCGCAGCCATCAGCTCGCGGATCGCGTCTTCACCGATCTTCTTGTCGCTATCTTCCAGAGCAGCCAGCGCCGAACCCTTGACGATCGGAATGTCGTCGCCGGGGAACTCGTTCTTGGTCAGAAGCTCGCGAACCTCGAGCTCGACCAGTTCGAGCAGCTCGGCGTCATCCACCTGGTCGACCTTGTTCAGGAACACCACGATCGACGGCACGCCGACCTGACGGGCAAGCAGGATGTGCTCGCGGGTCTGCGGCATCGGGCCGTCGGCAGCCGACACGACCAGGATCGCGCCGTCCATCTGCGCGGCACCGGTGATCATGTTCTTCACATAGTCGGCGTGGCCGGGGCAGTCGACGTGAGCGTAGTGGCGGGCAGCCGTCTCGTATTCGACGTGCGCCGTCGAGATCGTGATGCCGCGCGCCTTTTCTTCAGGGGCAGCGTCGATCTGGTCGTAGCGCTTGTATTCGCCAAAATACTTGGTGATCGCCGCCGTCAGCGACGTCTTGCCATGGTCGACGTGGCCAATCGTGCCGATGTTCACGTGAGGCTTGTTACGCTCGAATTTACCTTTGGCCATAATCGTTCTCCGTCTATTCTACCCGCTTGGGGGAAATTGTTATTCGCTCTTCAGACCCGGCACCGCGCAAGGGACGCGACCCGGTGGCTAAGGAACCCTTACGCGTATTTCTTCTGGACTTCCTGGGCCACCGCGGTCGGGACCGGCTCGTAGTGATCGAACTGCATCGTGTAGGCCGCACGGCCCTGGCTCATCGAGCGCAGGTTGTCGACATACTTGAACATGTTGGCGAGCGGCACCATTGCGTTGATGACCACGGCAACGCCACGCGCTTCCTGACCCTGGATCTGGCCACGACGACCGTTCAGGTCGCCGATGACGCTGCCGACGTAGTCTTCCGGCGTCACCACTTCGACCTTCATGATCGGCTCGAGCAGCTGCACACCAAGCTTGGGTGCTGCTTCACGGAAGCAGGCTCGGCCGGCGATTTCGAAGGCCAGAACGCTGGAGTCGACATCGTGGTAAGCGCCGTCGATGAGCGTCGCCTTGACGCCGATCATCGGGAAGCCCGCGAACGGACCCGAGGTCATGACGCTGTTGATGCCCTTTTCGACGCCGGGAATGTATTCCTTCGGCACGGCGCCGCCGACGATCTTGGTCTCGAACTCAAACTCGCTGCTGTCCGGGTTCGGCTCGAAGACGATCTTGACGCGAGCGAACTGACCGGTACCGCCGGTCTGCTTCTTGTGCGTGTAATCCTGTTCGTGCCTGCGGGTGATCGTCTCGCGATAAGCCACCTGCGGTGCGCCGACATTGGCCTCAACCTTGAACTCGCGACGCATGCGGTCGACGATGATGTCGAGGTGAAGTTCGCCCATGCCGGAAATGATGGTCTGGCCACTTTCCTCGTCGGTCTTGACACGGAAGGACGGATCCTCGGCCGCCAGGCGGTGAAGGGCGAGGCCCATCTTTTCCTGGTCGTTCTTGGTCTTCGGCTCGATGGCGATCTGAATGACCGGATCGGGGAATTCCATGCGCTCGAGAATGACCGGATGCAGCGGATCGCTCAGCGTGTCGCCGGTGGTCGTGTCCTTGAGACCGGCAAGAGCAACGATGTCGCCGGCAAAAGCCTCTTCGACGTCGGCGCGCGAGTTCGCATGCATCTGCAGCATGCGGCCGATGCGCTCTTTCTTGCCCTTGACGGTGTTGTCGACCGAGATGCCCTTGGTGAGCTTGCCCGAATAGATGCGGGCAAAGGTCAGCGAACCGACGAACGGGTCGTTCATGATCTTGAAGGCGAGCATCGACAGCGGCTCGTTGTCGTCAGCATGACGCTCGATCTCGGCGTCGGTCTTGGCATCGACGCCCTTGATGGCGGGAACATCGGCCGGCGACGGCAGATATTCGACGACAGCGTCGAGCAGCGGCTGCACGCCCTTGTTCTTGAAGGCCGAGCCACAGAACATCGGGTAGAACTTGACCGCGATGGTGCCCTTGCGGATCAGCGCGCGGATCTCGTCATTCGACGGCATCTTGCCTTCGAGGTAGTTCTCAAGCGCCGTCTCGTCCATTTCGACGGCGGCCTCGATCATCTTCTCGCGGTATTCTTCGGCACGAGCCTTGAGGTCGTCCGGGATCTCGACGACATCCCAGGCAGCGCCCAGCGTCTCGTCGCGCCAGACCAGCGCGTTCATCTCGACGAGGTCGACGACGCCCTTGAACTCGGTCTCGGCGCCGATCGGCAGCTGCATGACGACGGCATGCGCGCCGAGGCGCGAACCGATCATCTCGACCGAGCGGTAGAAGTCGGCGCCGATCTTGTCCATCTTGTTGCAGAAGATCATGCGCGGAACGCGGTACTTGTCGGCCTGGCGCCAGACGGTTTCCGTCTGCGGCTCAACGCCGGCATTGGCATCGAGCAGCGCGATGGCGCCGTCGAGAACGCGCAGCGAACGCTCGACTTCGATGGTGAAGTCGACGTGGCCGGGGGTGTCGATGATGTTGAAGCGGTGCATCTTGCCGTCACGAGCCTTCCAGAAGGTCGTGGTCGCGGCGGACGTGATCGTGATGCCGCGCTCCTGCTCCTGCTCCATCCAATCCATGGTGGCAGCGCCGTCGTGGACTTCGCCGATCTTGTGCGACTTGCCCGTGTAGTAGAGGACGCGCTCGGTGGTCGTCGTCTTGCCGGCGTCAATATGCGCCATGATACCGAAATTGCGGTAGTCTTCGATTTTGTATTCGCGGGCCATCGTAGCTGCCTCTCAGTCTCGTTCGCGCTTTACCAGCGGTAGTGCGCGAAAGCGCGGTTGGCTTCAGCCATCTTGTGGGTGTCTTCACGCTTCTTGACAGCAGTGCCGCGGTTGTTGGCCGCGTCCATCAGCTCGCCGGAGAGGCGGTCGACCATCGTGGTCTCGTTGCGGTTGCGGGCCGCAGCAATCAGCCAGCGAATGGCCAATGCCTGGCGGCGCTCGGGGCGCACGTCCACCGGAACCTGGTAGGTGGCGCCGCCGACACGACGCGAACGCACTTCAACATGCGGCGCGACATTGTCGAGCGCCTGATGGAAGACAGTGACCGGCTCCTGCTTGGTCTTCGACTGAACCTGGTCGAGCGCGCCGTAGACGATGGTCTCGGCGACCGACTTCTTACCGTCATACATGACGGCGTTCATGAACTTGGTGACGATCAGATCGCCGAACTTCGGGTCCGGATTGATCTCACGCTTTTCTGCACTGTGACGACGCGACATGGCTTTTGTCTCTCAATCTCATAGCCCGACGCACTCAAGGAGCGCCAAGGCCGGAAAATCTTACTTCGGACGCTTGGCGCCGTACTTCGAACGGCGCTGCTTGCGGTTCTTCACACCCTGCGTGTCGAGCACGCCGCGGATGATGTGGTAGCGAACGCCCGGAAGATCCTTGACGCGGCCGCCGCGGATCATCACCACGGAGTGTTCCTGAAGGTTGTGGCCTTCGCCGGGGATGTACCCGATTACTTCAAAACCATTGGTCAGGCGGATCTTGGCCACCTTGCGCAGCGCCGAGTTCGGCTTCTTCGGCGTCGTTGTATAGACGCGCGTGCAGACGCCCCGCTTCTGCGGGTTCTGCTGCATGGCCGGGACCTTGTTGCGCTTCACCGGCGCAATGCGCGGCTTGCGGATCAGCTGGTTGACGGTAGGCATTAAACCCTCTTGTCTCTCAATTCCGTGTCTCGCCCGGTCAGGGCCGCTCAAAGCGTCATTTCCATACGCAAATTCGGGCCATAAACCGCGCCTCGCGGTCTTGCCCGAACAAAAGGCAGAGGAAGCGGAAACCGCTTCGTGCACGCCGGAAATGTCTTTTCGCTCGTAAAACGAACCCTGTTTGAGGCAAACTCCAAAGCGTGTCGCTTCGGAAGGGAGAGCCTCACATCGGTTCTGACTGGGCGGCTTCTACTCGTAAGACCGCGGACCGTCAAGCCCGGAGCACCAAATATTGCGCGCCGGCCAAGGCTTGGCAGCCATGCGAAAACCGCAAGTAATTTTCTTTCGCATTTTTGCAAGAGCGAGGAAGAAAGTGACAAGCCTTCAGGCAAAGTGAATGGGTTAGCGCTGTTGCGCGGCCTTGCTTCATGCGAAAAGGCCGCATGAGCAGTCAAAACCCCCTCGCCCGCCCACCCGCTGCCAAGAGGAATCAGCCCGTGAACGACAACGAAGAACGCCCGGTCACCATCATCACCGGCCGGGTGTGGAAGAAAAAAGGCGGCAAACCGGAAGGCGTCCACGTCATGCTGGTGACGCCCGACGACGATTCGGCGGTGCGCCGGGCACTCGAATCGCTTGCCGCCGAAGGGTACGCCGAGGCCGAGCTCGACCAGATCGGCGACATGGACGGCATCCCCGACGAAGAGCCGCATATCTCCGCCTTCCAGGGCGCGCTCGAAGGCGAAGTGTCGATCGTTACCTTCGACGTGCCGATCTGACCCCGAACCCCCGGTCCAGCTTTCGAATCGGTTACCGAGACGAATCGGCGACCGCGGCCTTAGCAGCCGACAGAGGTGTGCGCTGCCGCTAGAGGAAGGCTGAGCTTGGCTGCTCGGCTTCGGCTTGCCCGGGGCAAGTGTTCTGATAAGAAACCATCACCATCATCAAACAGACGGAGCGGCCGTGTCCCAGCCCATCAAGATAGGCATCGTCGGCGTCGGCAAGATCGTCCGCGACCAGCACCTGCCGGCCCTGGCGAAAGACCAGGACTATCGCCTCATCGCGGCCGCCAGCCGTCACGGCAAGGTGGATGACATCGCGAACTTTCCTGACATCGAAGCCATGCTCGGTGCCGTGCCCGAACTCGAGGCCGTATCGCTCTGCATGCCGCCGCAGTTCCGCTACGACGCGGCGCGGACGGCGCTGATGGCCAAGAAGCATGTCTTCCTGGAGAAGCCGCCTGGCGCCACTGTCAGCGAGGTCGAGGACCTCAAGACATTGGCCGCGCAGAACGGCGTCTCGCTGTTCGCCAGCTGGCACTCGCGCTACGCGCCGGCGGTCGAGGCCGCGCGCGCATTTCTCGACACGGCCAAGATCAGGTCGGCCGCCATCAACTGGAAGGAAGATGTGCGCCGCTGGCATCCGAACCAGGAATGGATCTGGGCTCCCGGCGGTTTTGGCGTCTTCGATCCCGGCATCAACGCGCTGTCGATTGCCACCCATATCCTGCCGGCGATGTTCATCACCTCGGCAGTGCTCGACTTTCCCGAAAACCGCGCCTCCCCGGTTGCCGCGCGCGTCACCTTCCGTACCTCGAATGGGATGCCGGTGACGATGGATCTCGACTGGCTGCAGACAGGCCCGCAAAGCTGGGACATCCTGGCCGACACCGACAAGGGCGCCATGGTGCTGTCGGGCGGCGGGTCGAAGCTCGCCATCGACGGCAAGGTCATTCACGAAGAGCCCGAAGCGGAATACCCGATGCTCTACAAGCGCTTTGCCGAAATCGTGCGCGCCGGCACCTCCGATGTCGATCTCGCGCCTCTCCAGCATGTCGCCGATGCCTTCATGCTCGGCAAGCGCAACGTGGTCGAGGCTTTTTTCGACTGATCTGTGCACGCGACGGGATCGCGGACGTGGCGTGAATTGCACGCTCGTGCCGGGTCGACTCCGTCTCGGCTACGCCGAGCCACCTCGCCCCCGATCGACGGGGGAGAGGAACGGCGCGCAACGCGGCTTCCTTCCCTCCGGAGGGGGAAAGGTGGCACTGCGAAGCAGCGACGGATTGGGGGGAAGCCGATCGTCAAACGGATAGCCGACGACAAGTGAGCACGACCGAGTTGGTCTGATATCAGCGTCATTCAGACAATCAGGTGTGATCTCACTCCACGATCGCAATGGCAAAGCCGTCATAGCCCTTGGCGCCAACGGTCTGGATGGCGGTGCCGTCCAGACGCTTCTCGCTGCCGATGAACGAGAATGCGGCGCGTGCACCTTCTACGTTGGGATCACGGCCACCCTGATCGAGCACAGCGCCGTCGCGGATGACGTTGTCGCAGATGATCACGGTCCCCGACCTCGAAAGCCGCATCGCCCAGGACAGATAATTCGGGTTGTTCGGCTTGTCGGCGTCGATGAAGATGAGATCGAACGGCCCGCCATTTTCGGCGCCAAGTGCTGCAAGCGACTGAAGGGCTGGCCCGACCCGCAGGTCCACCCGCTCCGAGACGCCTGCCCGCTCGAAATTCGATCGCGCGACACCGGCATGGTGCGGATCGAGTTCAAGCGTCACGATTTTGCCGCCGGCAGGCAGTGCGCGCGCCATCCAGATGGTCGAATAGCCGCCCAGCGTGCCGATTTCGAGAATCTTCTTCGCTCCCTGCACGCGCGCAAGAAGTGAAAGCAGCTTGCCCTGCGCCGGCGACACGTCGATCGCCGGCAGGCCGTGATCATGGTTGGCCGCCAGAACGGCATCAAGGACGGGGTCCGCCCCAAACAGGGAACCGACGATGTAGTCGTCGACTGCCGCCCAGCTTCTTTTGCTCATCGTTTTCTTCTCCGATCCAATTGGGGACCTAAACGCGAAAAGGGGCCGCTTGGGCCCCTTTTCCTCTTCTCTTTCCGTCTGCACTTACTGCGCGGCGGTTGTCATGTCGGCCAGCATCGGCTCGGCGACTTCCACACCCGAGGCCTTGCGGCGCTCGTCGATGATCAGTTCATCGCGCGAGGTGGCGATGCGCCGGATCTGGCTCATCGTGCCGCCGGTGCCGGCCGGGATCAGCCGGCCGACGATGACGTTTTCCTTCAAGCCCTGCAGCATGTCGGTCTTGCCGGCAACCGCTGCTTCCGTCAGCACTCGGGTCGTCTCCTGGAAGGAGGCGGCCGAGATGAAGGACGGCGTCTGCAGCGATGCCTTGGTGATGCCGAGCAGCACCGGCAGGCCTTCGGCCGGCTTCTTGCCGTCCTCGACCAGACGCTCGTTGACCTCTTCCAGTTCGATCACGTCGACATGATCGCCCGGGATGTAGGTCGAGTCGCCCTGCACCGTGATCTCGACCTTCTGCAGCATCTGGCGAACGATCACCTCGATGTGCTTGTCGTTGATCGACACGCCCTGCAGACGGTAGACTTCCTGGATCTCGTTGACGAGGTAGGAAGCAAGTGCCTCCACGCCCTTGATCGCCAGGATGTCGTGCGGCGCCGGATTGCCGTCGAGGATGTAGTCGCCCTTCTCGATGACGTCGCCGTCCTGGAGATGGAACGGCTTGCCCTTCGGGATCAGGTATTCGACCGGCTCAAGCGTCGAGTCATGCGGCTCGATGATGATGCGACGCTTGTTCTTGTAGTCGCGGCCGAAGCGGATCGTGCCGTCGATCTCGGCGATGATGGCGTGATCCTTCGGACGACGTGCCTCGAACAGCTCGGCAACACGCGGCAGACCGCCGGTGATGTCCTTGGTCTTGGCGCTTTCCATCGGGATACGTGCCAGCACGTCGCCGGGGCGAACCTGCGAACCCGGCTCGACCGAAAGAATGGCCTCGACCGAGAGCAGGAAGCGGGCGTCGCCACCCTTCGACAGCTTGCCGACCTTGCCCTTGGCGTCCTGGATCGCAATCGCCGGCTTCAGGTCGTTGCCGCGTGGCGTCGAGCGCCAGTCGATAACCTCACGCTTGGTGATGCCGGTCGACTCGTCGGCCGTTTCCTGAACGGAAATGCCGTCGACGAGATCCTCGTACGACACCCTGCCCTCGATTTCGGTGAGGACCGGGCGGGTATAGGGATCCCACTCGGCGATACGCTGACCGCGCTTCACCTTGTCGCCATCGTCCACGAAGATGCGCGAACCATAGGTGAGGCGATGCGAGGCGCGCTCCTTGCCGGCTTCGTCGAGGATCAGCACCGCCATGTTGCGGCCCATGACCATCTGCTGGCCGTCGGAGTTGCGCACCACGTTGCGGTTGCGGATCTCGACCTTGCCCTCATACGAGGCTTCAAGGAACGAGCTGTCCACCACCTGCGCGGTACCGCCCATGTGGAAGGTACGCATGGTGAGCTGCGTGCCCGGCTCGCCGATCGACTGCGCCGCGATGACGCCGACAGCTTCACCCTGGTTGACCGGGGTGCCGCGGGCAAGATCGCGACCGTAGCAGACCGCGCAGACGCCAACCCTGACTTCGCAAGTCAGTGCCGAGCGGATGCGGACCGACTGGACGCCGGCCTTTTCGATCTGTTCCACGTCACGCTCGTCCATCAGCGTTCCGGCCTTGACCAGAATCTCGCCCGACACCGGATGCGTGATGTCGTCGAGCGACGTACGGCCCAGCACGCGCTGGCCGACCGAAGCGACGACCTGGCCGGCATCGACGATCGGCTGCATGGTGAGGCCCTTGTCGGTGCCGCAGTCGACGGAGTTGACGATGCAATCCTGCGCCACGTCGACCAGACGACGGGTGAGGTAACCCGAGTTCGCCGTCTTCAAGGCGGTGTCGGCCAGACCCTTGCGGGCGCCGTGGGTCGAGTTGAAGTACTCGAGCACGGTCAGGCCTTCCTTGAAGTTCGAGATGATCGGCGTCTCGATGATTTCACCCGACGGCTTGGCCATAAGGCCGCGCATGCCGGCAAGCTGACGCATCTGGGTGGGCGAGCCACGCGCACCGGAGTGCGACATCATGTAGATCGAGTTCATCGGCTTCTGACGGCCATTGTCCTCGAACTCGACCGCCTTGATGCGGGCCATCATTTCGTCGGCGACCTTTTCCGAGCACTTGGCCCAGGCGTCGACGACCTTGTTGTACTTCTCGCCCTGCGTGATCAGACCGTCATTGTACTGCTGCTCGTATTCCTTGGCCAAAGCCTCGGTGTCGGAGACCAGCTTGATCTTGGCATCGGGGATCAGCATGTCGTCCTTGCCGAACGAAATGCCGGCACGGCAGGCATGGCTGAAGCCGAGCGCCATGATGCGATCGCAGAAAATGACCGTCTCCTTCTGACCGCAGTGGCGGTAGACGGTGTCGATCATCTTGGAGATGTTCTTCTTGGTCATCTCCTGGTTGGCGGTCTCGTAAGGCACGTTGACGTTCTTCGGCAGAAGCTCGCCGATGATCATGCGGCCAGGCGTGGTGTCATGGATCTTCGACACCACCTTGCCTTCGGCGTCGACCGTGCGGAAACGACCTTTGATCTTGGAGTGCAGCGTCACCGCCTTGGTCTCGAGCGCGTGCTGGAGTTCGCCCATGTCGGCAAACACCATGCCCTCGCCCGGCTCGTTCTGGTTGACGATCGAGAGATAGTAGAGACCCAGAACCATGTCCTGCGACGGCACGATGATCGGCGCGCCGGAAGCCGGGTGCAGGATGTTGTTGGTCGACATCATCAGCACGCGGGCTTCAAGCTGCGCTTCCAGCGACAGCGGCACGTGAACGGCCATCTGGTCGCCGTCGAAGTCGGCGTTGAAGGCCGTGCAGACCAGCGGGTGCAGCTGGATCGCCTTGCCTTCGATCAGGATCGGCTCGAACGCCTGGATGCCGAGACGGTGCAGCGTCGGCGCACGGTTCAGCAGCACCGGATGCTCGCGGATGACCTCGTCGAGGATATCCCAGACTTCCGGACGCTCCTTCTCGACCAGCTTCTTCGCCTGCTTGACGGTCGAGGAGTAACCCTTGGCGTCGAGACGGGCGTAGATGAAGGGCTTGAACAGTTCGAGCGCCATCTTCTTGGGCAGGCCGCACTGGTGCAGCTTGAGCTCCGGACCGGTCACGATGACCGAGCGGCCGGAATAGTCGACGCGCTTGCCGAGCAGGTTCTGACGGAACCGGCCCTGCTTGCCCTTGAGCATGTCGGACAGCGACTTCAGCGGACGCTTGTTGGCACCGGTGATGACACGGCCGCGACGGCCGTTGTCGAACAGCGCATCGACGGCTTCCTGCAGCATGCGCTTTTCATTGCGCACGATGATGCCGGGGGCGCGCAGCTCGATCAGCCGCTTCAGACGGTTGTTGCGGTTGATGACGCGGCGATAGAGGTCGTTCAGATCCGACGTGGCGAAACGGCCGCCGTCCAGAGGAACCAGCGGACGCAGGTCCGGCGGGATCACCGGAACCACCTTCATGATCATCCATTCCGGACGGTTGCCGGATTCCATGAAGTTCTCGACGACCTTGAGCCGCTTCAGATACTTCTTCTGCTTCAGCTCGGAGGTGGTCGAAGCCAGTTCCGAACGCAGGTCGCCGGCGATCTTCTCCAGGTCCATGCCGGCCAGGAGGTCGTGAATGGCCTCGGCACCGATCATGGCGGTGAACGAATCCTCGCCATACTCGTCGACGGCGATCATGTACTCTTCCTCGCTGAGCAGCTGGTGCTCCTTCAGCGCGGTGAGGCCAGGTTCGGTGACGATGTAGTTCTCGAAGTAGAGGACGCGCTCGATGTCCTTCAGCGTCATGTCGAGCAGCGTGCCGATGCGCGACGGCAGCGACTTCAGGAACCAGATATGGGCGACCGGTGCCGCCAGCTCGATATGGCCCATGCGCTCGCGACGAACGCGCGACAGCGTGACTTCGACGCCGCACTTCTCGCAGATGACGCCCTTGTACTTCATGCGCTTGTACTTGCCGCACAGGCACTCATAGTCCTTGATCGGGCCAAAAATGCGCGCGCAGAACAGACCGTCACGCTCCGGCTTGAAGGTGCGGTAGTTGATGGTCTCCGGCTTCTTGATCTCGCCGAAAGACCAGGACAGAATCTTCTCAGGGCTGGCAAGCGATATCCGGATGGAATCGAACACCTGCGCAGGCGCCTGCGGATTGAAGAGATTCATGACCTCTTGGTTCATGCCGTTCTCCTTTTCGGGGTCCTCGAAGACCCCTTGCATCTAGTCGCGAGCCAAACGCCCGCCGTCTTTGTCGGCCACTGGCCGTCGAATTCGATTGGCGCGCCGCGGAAAGCCGTGGCGCGCCATTGCCTTACTCGGCCGCGTCGGGCAGCCGGACAGGGTTGTCGTCGAGCTTGGTATTCTCCAGCTCGACATTGAGGCCGAGAGACCGCATTTCCTTGACGAGAACGTTGAAGCTCTCGGGGATGCCGGCCTCGAAGGTGTCGTCGCCACGGACGATCGCCTCGTAGACCTTGGTACGGCCGGCGACGTCGTCGGACTTCACCGTCAGCATTTCCTGCAGCGTGTAGGCGGCGCCGTATGCTTCCAGCGCCCAGACCTCCATTTCGCCGAAGCGCTGGCCACCGAACTGCGCCTTGCCGCCCAGCGGCTGCTGCGTGACGAGCGAATACGGACCGATCGAACGCGCGTGGATCTTGTCGTCCACGAGATGGTGAAGCTTGAGCATGTAGATGTAGCCCATCGTCACCTTGCGGTCGAACGGCTCGCCGGTGCGTCCGTCATAGAGCTGCGACTGACCGCTGGTGTGCAGGCCCGCCTGCTCCAGCATGATGTTGATGTCAGCCTCATGCGCGCCGTCGAACACCGGGGTAGCGATCGAGACGCCGCGGCGCATCTGCTCGCTGAGGCGAACAATGCTCTCGTCGTCATAGTCACGAACCGGCTCGTTGCGGTCGTTGGCCGGAATGAAGCTCTCGAGCGTCTTGCGCAGCGGCTTGATGTCGCCGGCTGCCTTGTACGTGTCGATCAGCTCGCCGATCTTCCTGCCCATGCCCGCGCATGCCCAGCCCAGATGCGTTTCCAGGATCTGGCCGACATTCATGCGGCTCGGCACACCCAGCGGGTTGAGCACGATATCGGCATGCGTGCCGTCCTCGAGGAAAGGCATGTCCTCGACCGGAACGATCCGCGACACGACACCCTTGTTGCCGTGACGGCCGGCCATCTTGTCGCCGGGCTGCATCTTGCGCTTCACGGCCACGAAGACCTTGACCATCTTCATGACACCCGGAGGCATTTCGTCGCCGCGCTGGACCTTCTCGACCTTGTCCATGAAACGCTGTTCGAGTGCCTTCTTGGAATCGTCGTACTGGCCACGCAGCGCTTCCAGTTCGCTCTGGAGCTTTTCGTTCTCCACGGCAAACTGCCACCACTGCGAACGCGGATACTCGTCGAGCGTATCCTTGGACAGCGTCGAGCCCTTCTTGAAGCCCTTCGGTCCAGCGATCGCTTCCTTGCCGACGAGCACGTCGGAAAGACGCGCATAGACGTTACGGTCCAGAATGGCCTGCTCGTCGTCGCGGTCCTTGGCGAGGCGTTCGATCTCCTCGCGCTCGATCGCCATGGCGCGCTCGTCCTTCTCCACACCGTGGCGATTGAACACGCGCACCTCGACGACCGTGCCGAAAGTGCCCGGAGGCATGCGCATCGAGGTGTCGCGCACGTCGGACGCCTTTTCGCCGAAGATGGCGCGCAGAAGCTTCTCTTCCGGCGTCATCGGGCTTTCGCCCTTCGGCGTGATCTTGCCGACCAGGATGTCGCCCGGCTGAACTTCGGCGCCGATATAGACGATGCCGGCTTCGTCGAGGTTTTTCAGCGCTTCTTCCGAAACGTTCGGGATATCACGCGTGATTTCCTCCGGCCCGAGCTTGGTATCGCGCGCCATGACCTCGAACTCCTCGATATGGATCGAGGTGAAGACGTCATCGGCGACGATGCGTTCGGACAGGAGGATCGAGTCCTCGTAGTTGTAGCCGTTCCACGGCATGAACGCGACCAGCACGTTGCGGCCGAGCGCCAGATCGCCGAGCTCGGTCGACGGACCGTCGGCGATGATGTCGCCCTTGTTGACCCGGTCGCCCATGCGAACCAGCGGACGCTGGTTGATGCAGGTGTTCTGGTTCGAACGCTGGAACTTCATCAGACGGTAGATGTCGACGCCGGACTTGCCCGGATCGAGATCTTCGGTGGCGCGGATAACGATACGCGTCGCATCCACCTGGTCGACGATGCCGCCGCGGCGGGCGCCGATGGCGGCGCCCGAGTCACGGGCGACGATCGGCTCCATGCCGGTGCCGACGAACGGCGCCTCGGCGCGCACCAGCGGCACGGCCTGACGCTGCATGTTCGAGCCCATCAGAGCGCGGTTGGCGTCGTCGTTTTCCAGGAACGGGATCAGGGCCGCGGCCACCGACACCATCTGCTTGGGCGACACGTCCATCAGATCGACGTTTTCGCGCGGCGCCATCATCACTTCGCCGGCACTGCGGCAAATGACGAATTCGTCGACGAAACCACCGTTTTTGTCGAGCTCGGCGTTGGCCTGCGCGACATGGTGCTTGGCCTCTTCCATCGCCGAGAGATAGACGACGTCATTGGTCAGCTTGCCGTCGACGATCTTGCGGTACGGGCTCTCGATGAAGCCGTACTTGTTGACGCGTGCGAAGGTGGCCAGCGAGTTGATCAGACCGATATTCGGGCCTTCCGGCGTCTCGATCGGGCAGATGCGGCCGTAATGCGTCGGATGCACGTCGCGCACTTCGAAGCCGGCGCGCTCGCGGGTCAGACCGCCCGGTCCAAGTGCCGAAAGACGGCGCTTGTGGGTGATCTCCGACAGCGGGTTGGTCTGATCCATGAACTGCGACAGCTGCGAGGAACCGAAGAACTCGCGCACGGCGGCAGCCGCCGGCTTGGCGTTGATCAGGTCCTGCGGCATGACCGTGTCGATCTCGATCGAGGACATACGCTCCTTGATCGCGCGTTCCATGCGCAGCAGGCCGACGCGGTACTGGTTTTCCATCAGCTCGCCGACCGAACGCACACGGCGGTTGCCGAGATTGTCGATGTCGTCGATCTCGCCCTTGCCGTCACGCAGTTCGACCAGTGTCCTGACCACGGCCAGGATGTCGTCCTTGCGCAGCACGCGCACGGTGTCCTCGGCCTTGAGCTCGAGACGCATGTTCATCTTGACGCGGCCGACAGCCGACAGATCGTAGCGCTCGCTGTCGAAGAATAGCGAGTTGAACATGGCTTCGGCGGTTTCGAGCGTCGGCGGCTCGCCGGGGCGCATCACACGATAGATGTCGAACAGCGCGTCCTGGCGGCTCTCGTTCTTGTCGACGTTGAGCGTGTTGCGGATATAGGCGCCGACATTGACGTGGTCGATGTCGAGAACCTTGATCTCCTCTTCGCCGGTGCCGAGCAGCACCTTCAGCGTCTTCTCGTCGATCTCGTCGCCGGCTTCGAGGAATATCTCGCCGGTGGCGTAGTTGACGATGTCCTCGGCCAGATAGTTGCCGAGCAGATCCTCGTCCGTCGCCTTGATCGCCTTCAGACCCTTTTCACCAAGCGCCCGTGCCTGGCGCGCAGTGATCTTCTTGCCGGCTTCGACGACGACTTCGCCGGTATCGGCATCGACCAGGTCGCCGACGGCCTTGAGGCCGCGGAAACGCTCGACGTTGAACGGAATGCGCCAATGGTCGCCGGCGCGCTTGTAGGTGATCTTGTTGTAAAAGGTCGACAGGATCTCTTCGCCGTCCATGCCGAGCGCCATCAACAGCGACGTCACCGGAATCTTGCGGCGGCGATCGATGCGGGCGTGCACCACGTCCTTGGAATCGAACTCGATGTCGAGCCACGAGCCGCGATAGGGAATGACGCGCGCGGCAAACAGAAGCTTGCCCGACGAGTGCGACTTGCCCTTGTCATGGTCGAAGAAAACGCCCGGCGAACGGTGCATCTGCGAAACGATGACGCGCTCGGTGCCGTTGACGATGAAGGTGCCGTTCAAGGTCATGAGCGGCATGTCGCCCATGTAGACGTCCTGCTCCTTGATGTCCTTGATGGACTTGGCGCCGGTATCCTCGTCGATATCGAACACGATGAGGCGCAGCGTCACCTTGAGCGGCGCGGCATAGGTCAGGTCGCGCTGACGGCATTCGTCAACGTCGAATTTCGGTCCTTCGAACTCGTACTTCACGAACTCCAGCATCGAGGAGCCGGAAAAATCGGAGATCGGGAAGACCGACTTGAAAACAGCCTGCAGTCCCTCGTCCGGACGCCCACCCTTGGGCTCCGCCACCATCAGGAACTGGTCATAGGATGCCTTCTGAACCTCGATCAGGTTCGGCATCTCCGCAACTTCCGGAATCTTTCCGAAGAACTTGCGTACGCGTCTGC
Organism: Mesorhizobium sp. M7A.F.Ca.US.008.03.1.1; assembly: GCF_003997495.1. Lineage (GTDB taxonomy): Bacteria > Pseudomonadota > Alphaproteobacteria > Rhizobiales > Rhizobiaceae > Mesorhizobium. Next base: position 80,537 of record NZ_RZRU01000017.1, read on the forward strand.
GGCCATTGAAAGTCTGGGTCTGGGCCATCGTCGCTCCTTAGCTCTAAACTCGGGACGAGCCTCGCCGCGGCTCGCCTTGCATGCTGGGCCACCTTGGCGGCAACCCTCTGTCTGTTTTCCCGGCGCCTGTCGGCGGCCGGCTAGAACGGGAGAAAACCCGTTTCCTGAAGGCCGGTTTTCGGCCCTCAGGAAAGAGGTTCTCGTAGATCTCGCGTTACGCGCTCCCTTCGGGCGAAGGGAGTGGCGGACGGCGCGAGGCCGCCCGCCGCTTTTACGCTTACTTCAGTTCGACCTTGGCGCCGGCTGCTTCCAGCTGGGCCTTGAACTTGTCAGCGTCGGCCTTGGAAACGGCTTCCTTGACCGGCTTCGGAGCCGCTTCGACCAGATCCTTGGCTTCCTTGAGGCCAAGACCGGTGATGGCGCGGACTTCCTTGATGACGTTGATCTTCTGAGCGCCTGCCTCGGTGAGGACGACGTCGAATTCCGTCTTTTCCTCGACCGGAGCAGCAGCGGCCGCACCGCCGCCAGCAGCGGCAACCGCCACCGGAGCAGCGGCGGAAACGCCCCACTTTTCTTCCAGAAGCTTCGACAGCTCGGCCGCCTCGAGGACGGTCAGCTTCGAAAGGTCGTCTACGATCTTTGCGAGATCAGCCATTGTTGTGTTCCTTCATAAGGTTCGAACGTGTGTTTGTGATAGCGAGGAACGGCCTCATGCCGCCTCGTCCTTCCGGGCGTAAGCGCCGATGACGCGCGCGACCGAGGCCGCTGGCGCATTGACGATCTGGGCGATCCGGGTTGCCGGCGTGGCGATCATGCCAACCAGCCTGGCGCGCAACTCATCGAGCGACGGAAGTGTGGCGAGTGCCTTCACACCGTCGGCATTGAGCGAGGTGGTGCCCATTGCGCCGCCGAGAATGACGAGCTTGTCATTTCCCTTGGCGAAATCGGACGCGACCTTCGGCGCCGCAATCGGATCCTCCGAATAAGCAATCAGCGTCTGTCCCTTGAACAGCTCGATGATCGATGCGGAGTCCGTGCCCTGAAGAGCGATTTTGGCGAGACGGTTCTTCGCGACTTTGACGGTGCCACCGGCGGCGCGCATTTTCGACCGAAGGTCGTTCATTTGCGCGACGGTGATACCGGCGTAGTGGGCCACGACCACTGAACCTGCGTTCGAGAACGCACCGTTCAGGCCCGTGACGAGTTCGCGTTTTTCCGCTCTGTCCACTGCCTATCTCCAGTTGACCCCAATCCTGTTAACGGGAACATCCCATTGACGAGGACAGGCGTCGGGTTGCCTTTTGTCGGCCGGGCCATCCAGTAACGGATCTCCCGAACGACGCTCGAGGATCCTGCCCCCTTTCGCCACATCGACAGTCAAGCCGGCGATGCGCAGACAAAAGGCAAACACGGTTCGAACCTTTCATTGGAGCAGTCGCTCCATTGTCCGGTCTTCACCCGTCTCATGCAGGCCCAAATCGAATTAAGGCTTCTGGGCCGCCTGCAATCTCGGACAGGATGTCCGGAAACCTCTCGGCTTCCGGTACCGGGCCGCCGACAAGTCGGAGGCCCGGAATTCACTTGCGGATCAGCCCTTTAGCGACCGATCCAAATGTTCGTATCAGGACGCTGTGAGCGTCGCGACGTCGAGCTTGAGGCCCGGGCCCATCGTCGAGGTGACCGACACCTTCTTGACGTAGTTGCCCTTGGCGCCAGTCGGCTTTGCCTTGGTCACGGCATCGGCGAAGGCGCGGATGTTCTCTTCCAGGGCCTTGACGTCGAACGAGACCTTGCCGACGCCGGCATGGACGATGCCAGCCTTCTCGACACGGAACTCGACGGCGCCGCCCTTGGATGCCTTGACGGCGGCGGCAACGTCGGTGGTGACGGTGCCGACCTTCGGGTTCGGCATCATGCCGCGCGGGCCGAGCACTTTGCCCAGACGGCCGACCAGCGGCATCATGTCCGGCGTGGCGATGCAGCGATCGAAATCGATCGTGCCCTTCTGGACGATGTCGACCAGATCCTCGGCACCAACGATGTCGGCGCCGGCGGCGCGCGCTTCGTCGGCCTTGTCGCCGCGAGCGAACACGGCGACACGCACCGAGCGACCGGTGCCGTTCGGCAGGTTGACCACGCCGCGGACCATCTGGTCGGCATGGCGCGGGTCGACGCCGAGGTTCATGGCGACTTCGATGGTCTCATCGAACTTCACCGAGGAACGGTCCTTGAGCAGCTTCAGCGCATCACCCAGGGCATAAGCCTTGTTGGGATCGATGCCTTCGCGGGTCTTCGATACGCGCTTTGCAATCTTTGCCATGATCTTAGCCCACCACTTCCAGACCCATCGAGCGGGCGGAGCCCTCGACCATGCGCATGGCCGCTTCGACGTCGTTTGCGTTTAGGTCTTTCATCTTCGCGGTGGCAATCTCGCGGACCTTGTCACGCGAAACCGTACCGGCCTTGACCTTGCCCGGCTCCTTGGAACCGGACGTCAGGTTCGCCGCCTTCTTCAGGAAGTAGCTCACCGGCGCCGTCTTCATGACGAAGGTGAAGGACTTGTCCTGATAGTAGGTGATGACGACCGGAACCGGCGATCCCTTTTCCATTTCCTGGGTCTGCGCGTTGAACGCCTTGCAGAACTCCATGATGTTGATGCCACGCTGACCAAGCGCCGGGCCGATCGGGGGAGACGGCGTAGCCGATCCCGCTTTCACCTGGAGCTTGAGCTGGCCTGCAATTTTCTTAGCCATCTCTTTTCCTGCCTTTGTCTATGCCGGCCATACCGGCGGTTGCAGTCTGGTGGTGCGATCCATGCGGCCGGCTAAAGCCGCATTCGTCTCCCACCGTTCTCAGGCCGCGCTTCCGCGCCGCCTCCCCGATCGCCAAACTGGCGCCAGGGATTTCGGATCAGCCCTTTTCGACCTGTCCGAATTCCAGATCGACCGGCACGGCGCGCCCGAAGATCGAAACTTCCACCTTGAGCCGCGCCCGCTCCTCGTCCACTTCCTGGACGAAACCGTTGAACGACGCGAAGGGACCATCCGAAACGCGGATCGCTTCGCCGATCTCGAACGTGACCGAGGGCTTGGGCCGCTCGACGCCCTCCTGCACCTGGTTCAGGATGCGCTGCGCTTCCGCCTCGGTGATCGGCACCGGCTTGGAGTCACCCAGGAAGCCGGTGACCTTCGGTGTATTCTTGACCAGCGAGAACACGGCGTCGGTCAAATTGGCCTTCAGCAGCACATAGCCCGGGAAGAACTTGCGCTCGGCATCGACCTTGCGGCCGCGGCGAACTTCGACGACCTTCTCGGTCGGAACCACGATCTGGTGGATGTCGGCGGACAGGCCCTTCTGCTTGGCCTTGTTCTCGATATCCTCGGCGACCTTCTTTTCAAAGTTCGAATAGGCGTGGACGATGTACCAGCGCGCGGTCATTTCAAGACTTCTCCGTAATCGCCGGACTTAGCGTCCGATGCCCAGAATCTGTTCGACCGCGAGGCCCATGAGCTGATCAGCGGTGAAGAAAAAGATCATCGCGATCACTGCGAAGGCCAGAACCATCACCGTCGAGATCATCGTTTCGCGCCGAGACGGCCAAGTCACCTTGGCGGTCTCCGCGCGGACCTGCTGGAGAAAGACGAAAGGATTTGTGGTTTTCGAAGCCATATGCCGCTCTGTCTTCAAGACCCGTTGGCCGGGTCTCCTGGATGATCCCGCTGGCCGGGACGTACCGCCTGAGCGAATTTCGCGCCGAATCAGCGCAATCATTTCGCCCATGCAAATCAGACGCGTAAAGCCGGCTTCCCAGCTCCACGCGTCGCGTGTCTGTTTCGTCTACATAAAACCGATTCTTGATCCACGCAAGTGGCAAGTCTCCGCTTTATGACCAAACACCGCCTCGGAACCATCCAGTCGTTCCGTCCCGGCTATGGCGCTCTTATGCCCCAATCGACCCTATATGGCAAGCGGGTCGCCGATTTCAAAGGCCAGACCAGGAAAATATCGTTTTGAAACGCCATTTTGAGAAATGGCGAAACATTGCGTTGAGTGCCATTCCAAGAAATGGCACGGGCAGCAGGGCTCGAACCTACGACCTGCGGTTTTGGAGACCGCCGCTCTACCAACTGAGCTATGCCCGTATCGTGCGCATGTCGGCGCAGCAGGCGCTTCCTAAAAGCTTCCGCACGCTCTGTAAAGAGCGGTTTGCAAGCAAACCCGCCTTAACCCCGACAAGGCCCTCCGGGTCGATCTCGAGCTCCCGCCTGAAGTCGCCAGCGCGCGATTGCGCGATTGCGCGAGATGTCGCCTGCCCTCCTCGATGTGGAGCGTCCTCAAGCGACACTCGTGGCAGGCCGCGGCCGGGCGCGTGCAAGCCAAAGCGCCCAGCCGCATACCAGAAGTTCGCATGCGAACGTCCAGTGCAACACAAAACTCAAGACCCAGTTGCTGTAGCTCGCAGGCACGGTGACGAGTTCGAATGCCTGTCGGTCGAACGGCATCAGCCACAATATCGGCGACGCCAGCGTATCGAGGATCATGTGCAGCATGGCGGCGGCAAAGAAGGCAGCCGTGGCGGCCAGATACGATCGAGCCCGCCAGTTGACGAGAACCAGCGACAACAACCCTGTGGCCGCCCAGAACAGCGGCCGATGCGTCACGTAGGCGTGATGGTGTGTGCGTCCGCCGTCGATGAAATGGAAATACAGCATGTCGATGTCGGGGATGACGCTGCCGACCATGGCGGCGCACAGGATGCCCGGGCTGCCAGGCCAGTGCCTGCGCATGAACGTGCCGAGAATATAGCCGCTGGGAAGATGGGCGATCAGCATCTCGGGATCGTTCACGGTTGCAGGCCGGTGCAGCATTCCGCCCTATTGTGGCGCTATTCCGGATGCCTGCGCCTGATACGCTTCGTGCCGATCAGGGTTTCGTACCCGGTGGCCGATAGGGGCCGCCCGGCACGCCCCAGCCCCAGGCCGGCATCGGTTCCGTCTCGGGATCGCATGTCTCGCCGAGATTGGAGTTCATCTTGGCCAGACGCGATCCCCATTCGACATAGCCCATGAAGGCCGAACGGAATTCGGGATCGTCGGGCAGGCCGACCGCGTCGGCTGCATCGGCCAGGAGGCTGATCCAGCGTCGGCGCTGCTCCTCGCTCAGATGCTTGCCCAGATGGTGCATGACCATCTCGCGGTGGCCGCCGAACTGCTCGCTGTAGGTCTTCGGTCCGCCGAAAACCTCGCCGATGAAGGCCGCGACATGGGCGGGGTGATCCGGCGACATGGTCTTGAACACCGGCCCGACGATCGGGTCCTGCGCCACCTTGTCGTAAAAAGTCTGGGTCAGCCGGTTCAAGGCCTCGCTGCCGCCGGCCCATTCGTAGAGTGTCGGGATATCCTGGCTCATTCTCGATCCTCCGCCTGCCTGTGCCGTCAGCAGCGACGATAGCGGATGAATCGGAAGTGTCTCAACCTGCCTCGATGGCCAGTTCGTGACTTCGCCGCGGTCTACAATTTGGCCGGCGCGTCAGCCTCGGCATTGGCGGAAGGCCGGATCCGGCAATTCTCGGGTCGTGGCACCGCCTCGCAAATGGTGGCACCGGTCAGCGCGTCGACCGATTGCAGGCCCGTCGTCAGTCCGACCTTCAGCATCATGCCGGGTTCCAGCCGGCGCTCGACCGAGCGCCGCTCGATCGCCGCGAACAGGGCGGGACCGATCGCCATCTCCTCGAGATAGGCCTTGACCATCTGCTTTTGCCCCATCGGGTAGAGGCTAAGTCGCGCCTGGGGACCGACAAGCCGCTTGATGCCGCCGGCAAGCATCAGCGCGCAGGCCGAATCGCACTCCACGCCCGCATCGATGCTCAGCCCGGCATAGGCGCCCTCTTTGGCCAGGCAATTCCACGCTCCTGGGTCACAGCCTACGAAATCGGTGCGGCCAACCGCGACGTCGAGCTTCTTTTCATGGATAAGCCGTCCCGCCGCCAGGGCGCTGAACAGGTCGCCTCCCCTCGAGCTGATTACGACAGGCAATTGCCGTTTGCCGAGCGTGGCGAGCAATTGGCGCAGCTTCTGCGGGGTCTGAGGGGTGATCGCGCCTTCCGCCGAGATCCATTCCGGGCAATCTGGATTGCAGAGCGGATTGGTGCCGCGAACGACAACGAAGCGCATGTCTTCATCGCGCCGCGCCGGCTCGGGTTCGATCGCCAGCGGAGTAGGCCTGGCCGCGGTCTCCGTCAGGCCATCAGGCTTGTCCCCCGGCATTTCCCGGCAATTCGTGGCCAGGCGGCCGGGCTCGCACAGGCTTGCCTCGGTCAACAGGCCTACAGCGTCCGTACTGGTGACCAGCTTCATCGCCAGCATGTCGTCGAGGGCGATCTGGTGGATTTCGCTGGCCGGGGTGCCCTTCATCGTTTCGAGCATGCTTTGTTCGATGCCCATCTGTTTCAGGTAGGCCGCCAGCTTTTTCTCCACCGACTTGCTCATCTCGTAGGTCTTGTAGCTGCCGGCGTTCTTGCGGCTGACGATCTTTGTGTTGAGGATCTTCTTCTTGCCGCCCACGACGCGATAGGTGGTCCGGTATTGCAATTTCGTGCGGATGTAGGTCGTGGTGATCTGATGGACGCCGAGATAGGCCCATTCGCCGGCCACCCGCCTGATACCGCCGGCAAACATCAGAGGACAGGCGGAATTGCACATGGCGCCATAGTCGATGACATCGCCGAAGTAGCGGGCGTCACGGTCCTGGCACCCCTTCGCCCCAGGCTGGCAGCTGGAAAATACCGTCTTGCCGATGGCGATATCGAGCTTGTTCTTGCGGATCAGCCGGCCAAGCGTCAGCGCCGCCTCGACATTGCCGCCGGGAGAATCCACGACAACAGGCAGTTTCCGCCCGCCAAGCGTCTTCAGCATGCGTTTGAAGAGAGCCGGCGTGCCGGCTTCTATCGAGCCCTCGGCCGATATCCATTCCGGGCAGATCGGCTCGCACCCCGGTGCGTTGCTGCGGACAATGCCGAACCGCATCGTCGGACCGAGATCCGGGGCCGTGTCCGCCGCAAAGGCACGCCCCGTGACAAGCAACGCCAGCAGGCAGATCAATGCCAGCGACCACAATGCCCGACAACGGTGAAGGCACCCTGAAACCATTCTGCAAAAAGCCCCTTGATGCAACCTATACTAGACGAGGTCCAAAGGCTTGCAACAGGGTCCGAGCGACAAGATGGCACCGGGTTCTGGGGCAAAAGAAAAGGGCGGCCCCGAGGACCGCCCTTTCCGTTTCGAACCTGACCGGCAGAGGCCGGTGTAGCTATTCCTTGATGGTGACGACGATGCCGGCACCGACGGTGCGGCCGCCTTCACGGATAGCGAAGCGCAGCTTCTCTTCCATGGCGATCGGCACGATCAGCTCGACATCGACCGTGATGTTGTCGCCAGGCATCACCATCTCGGTGCCTTCCGGCAGCGACACGATGCCGGTCACGTCGGTCGTGCGGAAGTAGAACTGCGGACGGTAGTTGGTGAAGAACGGCGTGTGACGGCCACCTTCGTCCTTGGTCAGGATGTAGGCTTCGGCCACGAACTTCTTGTGCGGCTTCACCGTGCCCGGCTTGGCCAGGACCTGGCCGCGCTCGACACCTTCACGATCAACGCCGCGCAGCAGCGCGCCGATGTTGTCGCCGGCCTGGCCCTGGTCGAGCAGCTTGCGGAACATCTCGACGCCCGTGCAGGTCGTCTTGGTCGTCGGACGGATGCCGATGATTTCCAGCTCCTCGCCGACCTTGACCACGCCGCGCTCGACGCGGCCGGTGACGACCGTGCCGCGGCCCGAGATCGAGAACACGTCTTCGATCGGCATCAGGAACGGCTTGTCGAGCGGACGGACAGGCGTCGGGATGTAGGCATCGACCGCAGCCATCAGCTCGCGGATCGCGTCTTCACCGATCTTCTTGTCGCTATCTTCCAGGGCAGCCAGCGCCGAACCCTTGACGATCGGAATGTCGTCGCCGGGGAACTCGTTCTTGGTCAGAAGCTCGCGAACCTCGAGCTCGACCAGTTCGAGCAGCTCGGCGTCGTCGACCTGGTCGACCTTGTTCAGGAACACCACGATCGACGGCACGCCGACCTGACGGGCAAGCAGGATGTGCTCGCGGGTCTGCGGCATCGGGCCGTCGGCAGCCGACACGACCAGGATCGCGCCGTCCATCTGCGCGGCACCGGTGATCATGTTCTTCACATAGTCGGCGTGGCCGGGGCAGTCGACGTGAGCGTAGTGGCGGGCAGCCGTCTCGTATTCGACGTGCGCCGTCGAGATCGTGATGCCGCGCGCCTTTTCTTCAGGGGCAGCGTCGATCTGGTCGTAGCGCTTGTATTCGCCAAAATACTTGGTGATCGCCGCCGTCAGCGACGTCTTGCCATGGTCGACGTGGCCAATCGTGCCGATGTTCACGTGAGGCTTGTTACGCTCGAATTTACCTTT
>NZ_RZRU01000017.1:89114-110998 GCF_003997495.1 Mesorhizobium sp. M7A.F.Ca.US.008.03.1.1
TCTGGTCGTAGCGCTTGTATTCGCCAAAATACTTGGTGATCGCCGCCGTCAGCGACGTCTTGCCATGGTCGACGTGGCCAATCGTGCCGATGTTCACGTGAGGCTTGTTACGCTCGAATTTACCTTTTGCCATTGTCTCTTTCCTTGGACGGCCCGGATCTTCAGTTCGGTCGAAGACCTTCAGTTCAGTCGAATGCGGGGCGATTAGCGACAAAGGCCAAAAAACACAAGCGTCTTTTGGCCGGGTGCCGTCTCACTCAGTCCGAACTATCGATCCGATTGCGGGGATATCACGATGATATAGGAAGGCCCCGGGCAAAATGAAGGGGTAGCGGGCCGACCGATCGAGGCCGCGAAAGCGCTGGCTTGCTCGTCCGGCCCTGTCTGAATCATGGCCAGGCCATGGACCATTGCCGCCGCCACCAGCCTCTGATCTTGTGGCCGGATGCATTTCATCCCTGCCTCCATCCGCGGCCCGCTGTTCATGATCGTCTCGACGGGGTCGTATCTCGTCAACGACACGATGATGAAGCTCGCGACGGCTGGCCTGCCGTCCTACGAAGTGCTGTTTCTGCGGGGTGCCGCGGCAGCGCTCTGGGGCTTCCCGCTGTTGTTCGCGCTGGGCTACGGCAAGCAGATCCCGCTGATCTTCGACAAGCGCGTACTGAGCCGGAACGTGCTCGAGCTGGCGGCGATCCTTTGTTATGTGGTCGCGCTCGCCAACATGCAGATTGCCGATTCCACCGCGCTCGGTCAGATCACGCCGCTCTTGATGCTGGTCGGCTCCTCGATCCTGTTTGGCGAACGAATCGGCGGCCGGCGCATGGCGCTGATCGGGCTCGGCTTCATCGGCGCGCTGATGGTGGCGCAGCCGACCATGCAAGGCATTTCGGTCTACGCCTTGCTGGCGCTCGGCAATGCAGCCCTCGCGGCGGCGCGCGATCTCGCCGGCCGGCGGGTCTCGGCCGAGGTGCCGGGGATGATCGTGGCGATTTCCGCAGTCGTGGTGGTGCTGATCGGCGCCGGCGCCGCGCATCTGGTTTCAGAGCGCTGGGTCATGCCCGGGGAACATCACCTGCTGCTGATGGCAGGTGCTGGATTTTTCCTGATCTTCGGCCATTTCTTCATCTTCATGGCCTACCGCGTCGGACCGACCAGCGCCGTGGCGCCGTTCTACTATTGCTTCACCGTCTGGGCGGTGATTTCGGGCCTGCTGGTGTTCGGGCAGTTCCCCAACACACTGGCGATCTGTGGCATCCTGCTCGTCGTCGGCAGCGGGCTGACCATCGTGTCGCTGGACCAGCGTCAGCGCCGGCTGGCCGTCGTCGCATAGCATAGGCGAGCTGCTGCCGCGCATCCCAGCCTGAAGCTGGCCTTGCCTCGGCAGAAACTCGAAACTTCAGACGATCCGGCTGGCGGCTAGAGAGCCCGGCGGCCGCTGAACTGGTGGTAGGCCCACAGCACAACCACCGCTCCGATCACCGAGACGATCAGGCTGTAGATGTTGAGGCCGGTGACGCCCGACGCGCCGAAGGCACTGAAGATCAGACCGCCGACAATGGCGCCGACGATGCCCAGCACGATATCCATTAAGAGACCCTGGCCGGTCTTGTTGACGATCTTGCTGCCTATGAAACCGGCGATCACGCCGAGAATGATCCAGCTGATGATACCCATTTTTTCCTCTCCATCCCCTCGCCAGCCGAACATTTTCATAGGATTGTCAAAACCTCAAGCCAGCTTGAAATTCCGCCCGAATGCTTCATTGTTGAGGAGGGTTCGGGCCTTGGTCGCTATGGAGGATCCACTATGGGACTTTTTGACAATGCCGTTCCCGGCGGCAACATCACCAAACCCCTGATGATCGCGCTCGGCGCATTGCTGGTCGGCAAGATGCTGAGCGGCAGAAGTGCCGAAGAGCCAGAACAGTCTCCCGCGCCCGCTCCGGCCGCCCCCGTGCCGACGGAAACCACAACCGCCGACGGTGGCTTGCTCGGCGGCCTGGGCGGACTGCTCGACAAGCTCCGGGATGCCGGCCACGGCAATACCGCGGACTCCTGGGTCGGCACCGGCCAGAACCAGTCGATCAACGCCAACGATCTTGGCGCCGCGATCGGACCGCAGATCATTCGCGAGATCGCGCAACGGACCGGACTGGACGAGCAGGAACTGCTCAAGCAACTGTCCACCGCCCTGCCCGGCATCGTCGACAAGCTGACGCCGAACGGCCAGGTGCCGCAGCAGCACCAGGTCGCCACCGCGTTCAACAGCTGACGCGGCACAGCCACGACAATTGGAGCGCTGCGCGCATTGTGCAGTGTTCCGGCTTGTAGGTCAAAAAGCGAGGCGAATCCTTCTGCGCTGTTACGCCTTGAACCCCTCAACGTCGATTTCTTCGATGAAATTCTGCGGATCCGCACGTAGAGCTTTGATAACTGCCAACCATATCCGGTAGGCCACTTCGTACCATCTACGAGTAGCCTCAAAGTCCAGCGGCTCTAGCTTGGCGTGGCCCAACCCGTCTGACGATACCCCGAAGTGCCGACAAGCGTCGTAGGTATCGATAAACTTTTCGAATTCGTCCGTGCTAACGTCCGTCACGCCGTGCTGGATTACGAAACGCTTCCAAATGGCTCTTGGACTGGCAATGTTCCCAGCTGGCGGCGCCGGATCATTCTGCCCAAGCAACTGAGAAACGCTCAGACCCAAGGTCGCGACGATGAAAACGCATCGCTCAACCAAGTGTTCGGTAGCTTCCTTGTCTTGAAGATAATTTGCGGAGAGTTCGTTCCAATAACGCCGCGCTTGCAGCAGCGCATACAGCTGGAGGTTGGTGCTGGAAGTGCCGTCCGTGTTTATCGAATAGTATGGCCTCATCGCTCCCCCAAACCGGCCGATGACCTAACGCATTGTTTCGATCGTCGCGATCATGGCTGTGTTAAGCGGTTGTCTGGAGCGGGTAGCGGGAATCGAACCCGCATATTCAGCTTGGAAGGCTGCTGCTCTACCACTGAGCTATACCCGCGCCGTTCCTGAAGTACCGGATTCATCCGAAAAGCGCCATGCACTTTTCGGTCCGATTCTTGTCGCGTTTCAGGGCTTCCGGGCCGGCAGTGGTGGAGAGGGTTGGATTCGAACCAACGTAAGCTAAGCTAACGGATTTACAGTCCGTCCCCTTTAACCACTCGGGCACCTCTCCAGTCTGCCGCCGGAGCCATGCAACGAGGCATTCACGCCGATCCGGACCCGAGTTATATGTTCTCCGAAACCAGCGCAGCGCCTTATGGCGGCAAGCCCATTGGGTGTCAACCGCGCAACCATGGTTTTTCGTTTCTGTTCGCCGGCTGTGACGGCGGGCCATATCCTTGGCCGGAGGACACCGCTATAGAAGCCAGCCATGAGTGATAAAACCAATACCCCCAAAGACACCCATTACGCCAAGCTGCGCCGCGCCTACCGCGACGAGAAAAGCGGCGGCGCGCCGGCGTTCCGGCCCCGACAGCCGGTTCCGCCGGGCGAAAATGCCGCGGACGGGCTGGTGCGGCTCTACGGCCTGCACACGGTGCGCGCCGCACTCGACAATCCGCGCCGCAAGATCAGGAAGATGCTGGTGACGCGCAATGCGGCCGAGCGCCTCGAAATCGCCGATCTCGCCGCCCTGCCCTTCAAGACGGAACTGGTCGAACCCAGGGATATCGACAAGATCACCGGGTCGGATGCCGTGCATCAGGGTGTGCTGATCGAGGCCGAGCCGCTGAAACCGAAGCGGCTCGATGCGCTTGGCGATGCAAGACTGGTGCTGGTGCTCGACCAGATCACAGACCCGCACAATGTCGGCGCCATCTTGCGCTCGGCGGTCGCCTTCGGCGCCGGCGCGCTGATCACCCCGGCCCGCCACAGCCCGCAGGAATCGGGCGTGCTGGCGAAATCCGCCTCCGGCGCGCTGGAGCACATCGACCAGATCGAGGTGAAGAACCTCGCCGATGCGCTCGGCCAGTTGCACGAGGCCGGATTCCGCACCATCGGGCTTGATTCGGACGCGCCGGCCGAACTCGAAAAGACCTTTGCCGGAGAAAAGATCGCCCTGGTGCTGGGCGCCGAAGGCAAGGGCCTGCGCCAGAAGACCCGCGAGACGGTGACGACGCTGGCACGGCTCGACATGCCCGGCGCCATCCATTCGCTCAACGTATCGAATGCCGCGGCGATCAGCCTTTACGTGGCGAGGAAGTTCTTAGTGAGTAGTGAGTAGTGAACGGTGAACGGTGAAGTATGCTCACGCCACCATGAGCCAGCCACAACTACTCACTACTCACTACTCACTACTCACTACTCACCCCACCTCATGCCCGGCCATCCGCTCCAGCGCCCTGACCAGCGCCGAATGATCCTCCTTGGCGCCGCCATTGGCCGCGCAGGAATTGAACAGCTGCTGAGTCGTCGAGGTGTTGGGCAAGGAAACGCCGAGCGCCTTCGCGCCCTCCAGCGCGAGGTTCAGATCCTTCTGGTGCAGTTCGATCCGAAAACCCGGCGCGAAGGTGCGCTTGACCATACGCTCACCATGCACTTCCAGGATGCGCGAAGCCGCCAGCCCGCCCATCAGCGCCTGCCTGACCTTGGCCGGATCGGCGCCGGCTTTCGAAGCAAAAACAAGCGCTTCGGCGACAGCTTCAATGGTCAGCGCAACGACGATCTGGTTGGCCACCTTGGTGGTCTGGCCAACGCCGTTCGGCCCGACCAGGGTGATGTTCTTTCCCATCTTCTCGAAGACGGGTTTGGCGCGCTCGAAGGGTTTTTCCTCGCCCCCCACCATGATGGTCAGCGACGCCGCCTTGGCGCCAACCTCGCCGCCCGAGACCGGCGCGTCGAGATAGTCGCAGCCTAGATCGTTGATCTTCCTGGCAAAGGTCTTGGTCTCGATCGGTGAGATCGAGCTCATATCGATGACCAGCTTGCCCCTGGTCAGGCCGGACGCGACGCCGTTGTCGCCGAACAGCACATCGGCCACCTGCGGTGTGTCTGGCACCATGGTGATGATAATGTCTGCGGCCTTGGCCACGGCGGCATGGCCGGTGACTGACTTCAGGCCCTTGGCGACGAGATCGGCCGGCGGCCTGGAGCGATGGTCGCTGGCGATGACCCTGTAGCCGGCGTCCAGCAGATGCCCCGCCATCGGCGCGCCCATGATGCCGAGGCCGATGAAGCCGATGGTTTCCATTGTTTTTCTCCGTCTCTTGTTAGGCCGCGTTCTGTCACGCCCCCCTCTGTCCTGCGGGACATCTCCCCCACGAGGGGGGAGATTGGATGTCACCGCTGCCTTTGCCGATTGTTGAAGCTGCCAAAGTTGCGAGCCGGCGCCGAAGCTGCCGATCTCCCCACCCGTGGGGGAGATGGCCGGCAGGCCAGAGGGGGGCGCGAAGGAACGCGACTTCGACTGCGGTAGCCGCTAAGCCGCAGCACTTCCCTGCCCGGCCAGCTCCCTGAACCACCCCAACCCAGCCTCCGTCCCTGCCTTCGGCTTGTACTCAGCCCCGACCCATCCGGCATAACCAATGCGGTCGATATGCTCGTACAGGAAGGGAAAATTGATCTCGCCCGTCCCCGGCTCGTAACGGCCGGGATTGTCCGCAAGCTGGATATGCGCGATGCGGCCAAGGTTTGCCTCGATGGTACGGGCGAGATCCCCCTCCATGATCTGCATGTGATAGATGTCGTATTGCAGGAACAGGTTTTTTGAACCGACGCGGTCGATCAGCGCTAGCGCTTCATCCGAGTAGTTGAGGAAGAAGCCCGGAATATCGCGCGTGTTGATCGGCTCGATCAGCAGCCTGATGCCGGCCTGCTCCAGCTTTTCGGCCGCGAAGGCGAGGTTTTCGGCAAAGACATCCTCCAGCACCTTGCGATCGGCCCCGGCAGGCGCGATGCCGGCCAGGCAATTGACCTGCTGGCAGCCGAGCGCCTGCGCGTAGGTGATCGCCTTGGCGATGCCCTGGCGGAATTCGGGTACGCGGTCCGGCAGCACGGCAATGCCGCGCTCGCCCTTGCCCCAGTCGCCGGCCGGAAGATTGAACAGCACCTGGGTCAGGCCGTTCTTCTTCAACCGGGCCGCGACGACATCGGGCGCATGGTCATAGGGGCCGATATATTCGACGCCCTTGAAGCCGGCGCGAGCGGCGGCGTCGAAACGGTCGAGGAAATCATGCTCGCCAAAGAGCATCGACAGATTGGCTGAAAAACGCGGCATTCTTTTTCTCCTAATCCAACATCACGATCGCTGTCGGAGCATCTTCCTGATGTTCGGCAAGCTCCTCGAATTCGGTGATCTTGTCGATCTCGGTACCCATGGAGATGTTGGTGACGCGTTCCAGGATGAATTCGAGCACGACCGGAACCCGGTGCTCCTTCATCAGCCGCTGGGCCTCCTTGAAGGCACCAGCAAACTCCTCCGGCTTGCGCACCCTGACCGCCTTGCAGCCCATGGCCTCGGCGACGGCAACATGGTCGACGCCATAGCCGGCCTCGGGATCGCCTGCCCGGTTGATGTTCTCGAAGGCAAGGTCGACCTCGAAGTCCATCGAGAAACCCCGCTGCGCCTGGCGGATCAGGCCGAGATAGGCGTTGTTCACGACGACATGCAGATAGGGCAGTTTGTGCTGGGCGCCGACCGCCAGTTCCTCGATCATGAACTGGAAATCATAGTCGCCCGACAGCGCCACGATGGTTCGGTCGGGATCGGCGGCGCGAACGCCAAGGGCAGCCGGCAAGGTCCAGCCGAGCGGGCCGGCCTGGCCGCAATTGATCCAGTTGCGCGGCTTGTAGACATGCAGGAACTGCGCGCCGGCGATCTGCGACAGGCCGATCGTGGTGACATAGGTGACGTCGCGGCCGAACGCCTTGTTCATCTCCTCATAGACACGCTGCGGCTTCAGCGGCACCTGGTCGAAATGCGTCTTGCGCTTCATCGTCTTCTTGCGGGCCTGGCACTCCTTCGCCCAGCCGGACCAGTCGCGCAGCTTGCCTGCCGTCTTCCATTCGGTGGCGACGTCGAGCAGCATCTTCAATGCCGCGCCCGCATCCGAGACGACGCCGAGATCCGGCGCGAAGACACGGCCGATCTGCGTCGGCTCGATGTCGACATGGATGAACTTTTTCCCTTTGGTGTAGACATCGACGGAGCCGGTGTGACGGTTGGCCCAGCGGTTGCCGATGCCGAAGACGAAGTCGGCTTCCAGCATCGTCGCATTGCCGTAGCGATGCGAGGTCTGCAGCCCGCACATGCCGGCCATCAGCCGGTGGTCGTCGGGAATCGCGCCCCAGCCCATCAAGGTGGGGATGACCGGCACGCCTGAAATCTCGGCGAATTCGATGAGCAGGTCCGACGCATCGGCGTTGATGATGCCGCCGCCGGCGACGATCAGCGGCTTTTCGGCCGCGTTGAGCATCGTCAACGCCTTTTCGGCCTGCGCGCGCGTCATGGCCGGCTTGAACGGCGTCAACGGCTCATAGGCATCGATGTCGAACTCGATCTCGGCCAGTTGCACGTCGACCGGCAGGTCGATCAGCACCGGACCCGGCCGTGACGAGCGCATCAGGTGAAACGCCTTCTGCAGCGCCATGGGGACGAGATAGGGTTCCATGACGGTGACCGCCCATTTGGCGACCGGCGCGGCAATGGCTGATATGTCGACGGCCTGGAAGTCCTCCTTGTTCAGCCGCGCTCGCGGCCCCTGGCCGGTGATGCACAGGATCGGAATGGAATCCGCTGCGGCCGAATAGAGCCCGGTGATCATGTCGGTGCCGGCCGGACCCGACGTGCCTATGCACAGCCCGATATTGCCTGCCTTGGCGCGGGTAAAACCTTCCGCCATATGCGAGGCGCCCTCGACGTGACGGGCTAGCACGTGGCGGATCGCTCCCCTGGCCTTCAGCGCCGAATAGAACGGATTGATCGCCGCGCCCGGCACGCCGAAAGCGCAGGAAATGCCTTCCTTTTCGAGAACGAGAACCGCGGCATCGACAGCGCGCATCCTGGCCATTTTCCAGCCCTCCACGGGTTTGTCATTGTTGGATTGGCCAAGGATGTCAGCAAGCCGGGGATTTTTCAATTTTTTCAGAATATTTTTTCATTTCTAAAAAACGGCGTCAGTGTTTTGTTTTTATTGGATTTTCCGTTTTCCAGGAATTCGGCTGGCGATCGCAGTGAAAAACTTTTTCATTGTGCGTTTTGCAAAATCGGCCGAGAATGATCGCATGGAAACCACCGAAAAACGCCAGCGTGGCCGGCCGCGCGCTTTCAACGGGCCATCGGAGGCCAGCTCGGTGCAGTCGCTCGACCGGGCGCTGCGCATCCTGGCCATTGTCGCGGAAGGCAGCGGCCTGTCGCTGAGCGAGATATCGGCGCAGAGCGGCCTTGCCGCCTCCACCGCCTACCGCATGCTGACGACGCTGCAAAACCATGGCATGGTCGAGTTCGACACATCAGACCAGCTGTGGTCGATCGGCGTCGAGACCTACCGCATGGGCGCGGCGTTCCTGCGCCGCCGCAAACTGGTCGACCGCGCCCGTGTCGTCATGCAGGATCTGATGGAAAGAACCGGCGAGACCGCCAATCTCGGCGTCGCCGAGGACGATTGCGTGGTGTTCGTCAGCCAGGTCGAAACGCATCAGGCAATCCGCGCCTTCTTCCGGCCGGGTACGCGCAGCTCTTTTCATGCGTCCGGCATCGGCAAGGCGGTGCTGGCGCATCTCGAGCCGGAGCGCGTCGGAACCATCCTGCGCAAGGCCGGCCTGCAGCGCTTCACCGACAAGACGCTTTCCGACATTTCCGCCCTTGCCCACGATCTGGCGGCAATAAAGCTGCGCGGCTGGTCGGTCGACGACGAGGAGCGGCACCCCGGCATGCGCTGCGTGGCAGCCGCCATCTTCAACGAATTCGGCGAGCCGATCGGCGGCGTCTCGGTGTCGGGACCAACGGTGCGGGTGACGCCGGAGCGGCTGGCCGAGATCGGCCCGCTGGTGCGCGACGCCGCGGCCGAGGTGACCAGGATGATCGGCGGCGTCAGCTCGGCCTGAGATCATGCGGATAGCGAAAAGAGGGGCGGCGGGGGCGCCCCTCTTTGCAGCTGATTGAAACGCCACCTCCTCTCAGAGCCGGCAGTAGTGACGATAGCCGTCGTGGCCGACATAGGTGTCGGAGTCCACGTCGTAGCTGGCGTAACGATCGTAGCAGCGGCGGACGTGCCACGAGCCGCCGTCTTCATCGACATAGACGGTACGGGGCTGCTGGGCCAGCAAGCTGCCGAGGACGAAGCCGCCGACGCCGGCAGCAATGCCGATGCCGAGGTCGTGGTTGTGATGATGGCTGTGAGCAGCCGAAGGCTGGACGGTGCCGACCAGCGCGGTGGCGGCGACGGTGGTGGCGATGACGCCGGAAACGAGTGTGCGCGTGAACATGATGATCTCCTTGCTTCGTTGACCGAGGCGACATCCGCCTCTTGATCATCAGTCGTCGCGGCCAGGAAAAAGGTTCGAATCTTTTTTCGATTCTTTTTGGACGGCTTGGTTCGCCTGGGCCGAATTCGTGCTGGCGGCGAGTTCAACCTGCAAGAGATTGGCGAGGACGTTGACAACGGACAATCTCCCCCCTTGCGGGGGAGATCGCTGACTTTGCAGGCCGTACTTCGCAAGGTGCCGAACGCAAAAAGGGCGGCCGAAGCCGCCCTCTTGGAAGAATGGGTCCCTCCATCAAAGGAAAATGATCACCCTGCCGTGCCTGTGGTGATGGTTGTGGTGATGGTTGTAGTGCTTCCACCAGAACTTCTTGAAGTGCTTCTTGTGATGGTTGTGGTGGTGATGATGATGGCCGTGCATGCCGTGGGCTGACGACGTGCCGACAGTGCCGGCGAGCGCGCCGGTGGCGACGAAGATGGCGACGAGGCCTGAGGTAAGAGTGCGCTTGAACATGATGATCTCCTGGATCTTTTGATCGAGGCGACCCATTCGCCCCTGACCATCAGTCGGCGCGGCGCGGCATAAGGTTCGAAAGGTTTTGCAGATTTTCTGTGGAGCGGCCGGAGGACGAGGGAGTAGGGAATAGTGAGTAGTGAGTAGCTACTGACTACTGACTACTGACTACTGAATACTGACTACTGAATACTGAATACTGACTACTGACTACTAACTACTAACTACTAACTACTGACTACTCACTACTCACTCTCTCACCAATTCACCCCATTCCCGTCACATGGCGCAGCCAGAACGCCAGCGCGATGAAGCCGACGATGGTGGTGACGCCGGTCCAGTCGACATTGGCCTTCTTCACATCGCTGATGATCTTCACCAGCAGCATCCAGGCCACGAAGATGATCGGGAGAATGATGACAAGTCTGAACATGCGACACCCCCTGCTCGAAGCGATTGCACCTCTCCAACATGTAGGAAGCAATCCGGCGCTTTTCAGGATGCCCTCCCCGACGGCTCATTCGGAATGCCGGGAAAACGGAGTTTTGTCTTTACTGGCGCAACAAATATGCTAACCGGAGCGCCGTGCCCTTGTAGCTCAGCTGGTAGAGCAGCGGTTTTGTAAACCGAAGGTCGGCGGTTCGATTCCGTCCGGGGGCACCAGCACAGTGCTATATGCAGTGAATTCTAGCAATTAGATCTATGGTCGCCGAGTTCGACCTGCTGCCTGATCCACCT
Organism: Mesorhizobium sp. M7A.F.Ca.US.008.03.1.1; assembly: GCF_003997495.1. Lineage (GTDB taxonomy): Bacteria > Pseudomonadota > Alphaproteobacteria > Rhizobiales > Rhizobiaceae > Mesorhizobium. The sequence continues at coordinate 99,813 of NZ_RZRU01000017.1, forward strand.
TGGAAATCATGCCTTCGGCGGGATTATCCGCCCCTGAGCATCACCATGTGTAAAGCCCGCCATTAGAACGGCACCTTCTGCGCTCCGCTCTCGAATTCTGGACAATGCCCGCGTCGAAACCTGACAGCCATTCCTCGCCTGCGTTGAGTTCATCCCAGAGAATTGTGGCGGCGCCGGTGTTCGGCTGCGGAAGTCCTTCGCGGAATCCTGCTCGCACCGTCTATTCTGATACCTGGTCGCCGAATTCAGGCGCAGCAACTTAGCCTACAGGTGTGACTTCCTAGCTACATACAAAGTTGCAGGCTCATCGATATAAAGCGCTTGGCGATTTTGATGGGGATTTCATGAAAGCTTTTTTGCTCGCTTCATTCGTTGCGCTTTCGGCAACTCCGGCCATGGCTGCCGATATGATGACCGCTCCTGTCGATACCCCTGAATGGACCTGGCAAGGGCCATACGCCGGCGTTTTCGGCGCCGGAACATTGGAACACTACAAGATATATGAGCCGGGCGCCCAGGCTGGCGCAACGCACAACGTCGGCTCGGCAACGGTCGGCGGCTTTGCAGGCTATAACTTCCAATCCGGCAAGATTGTCTATGGCGTCGAAGGTGAGCTTGGCTACCGCTTCAAGAAGAACACCTTCGACGATATTCCAGGCCCAGGCGTTCTCGACGCCTCCACAGGTTTGTTCGGATCCGCAAAGGGTCGGATAGGCATGGACATGGGAGCCTACATGCCGTTTGTCACGGCTGGTGTAACCGCCGCAAAGCTGAAGACATTCTATCCAGGTGGAAACGCTGAGCGGGATGCAACCTTGGTCGGTGGTATTGTTGGAGCAGGCATCGACGTCGCGCTCACACACAACGTGTTCTTGCGAGGCGAATACGACTTCTCCTTCTTCGGCAAGAAGTCACTTGGATATTGCGGCGGCGGATGCACGCTGGAACACACGCTTCAGACGCACGATTTCCGCGTCGGCATCGCGATGAAGTTCTAACTGTTCAGCGCGTCTCTGAGGTTGACGCTCGCCGCAGGAATGACAAGACCAAGGTCCAGCTTGTGAATGGCCTTCCGCGGGCGCAATGTCGCCACGAACCCACGGCTAGGGGCCTGGATCGCAAATAGTTCGCGGTTCAGGCCCTTCGTCCGTTTGGGACTATGCTATGCGGCTCTTCTGCCGGGTGCTCCGGCCCTTGTCGTGCTGGGCCGGTCAAATCCCACCTGATGAACACAGCATCCTTCCCGGTGACTTCCCACCCCGCCTTTAACAGCCCATGCAAGAGGTGCGTCTGGGGGCCACCATTACGCCGTTTGTCACGGCGGTCTAACCGCCGCAAAGCTGAAATAACGTTTTCAGGTGGCAAGGCGGAGCGAGACGCGTGTCGACCAACTCGGGCTCCATTCGGAGGATGAACTTTAAACGGCAAGCACCCGACCATCATGCCTCCAGGGGAATTCAATTAGCTATTGCTAAAATGATAGCGCCGGGAAACTTTTTTGGGGGCAGGGACATTGTCGGGTTTGCATGGCTCGCTTCTACTTTGATCTGACCGACAACGGCGAATTCTATTCCGACACCGAGGGCACAGAGCTTCCGAGCGTGGAGGCCGTGGAAGACGAGGCCGCACGGGCGCTTTTGGAAATAGCGAAAGACGCGATGCCGGACGGCACCTATCGTCAGGTAGCGTTCCACGTTCGCGACGATACCAACGCCGCTTTGTTGGTCGTTAAAGTCACATTCGAGCTAATACGGTCGGGCAGCGATGAGATGGATTGAAGCGGCGTCCGCCCGATTAGGAGATGACCGGCAGAGCGTGCTACATGGGGGATGAAATTTCCCCGCCCAGCTTACATCGTCTACCTTCCGCCACTGCCTGGCCTCCCATACCTAGCTGTCACTTTGACGGTGAATGGTACAATCACGGCGGCGCCGTTCGACACGGCAGATGAAGCCGCAGCCTTCAACAAGCTGATGGCGAAAGCGGAACATCCCGGTAAGGCGATTTTGAATTGAACGCCGGCGAGGTCGGGCAAGATGGTCCGCGATGGTCCACCCCCTCGATGCCTTAGACGAGATTGTATTAGCGCGAGCCCTGCGTGCCCGCACGTCTTGCTTGAACAGCTTGCTCATGACCGAATGCTCGTTAGAGACGCCGCCGCGATCCGCGCCCATCTGCGCGCCGCGATGCGTACCAAACCGTACGTTGAATCCTTCTTGGGTCACGCGTGAGAAGAGAGTAAATGAATCCTTTCGCAGGAAGGGAGGCCGCGATGGTTGAAACGCATATGGAAGTCGCACTGGCGGTTATAGAAACCAGCTTTCGGTTGCGGCACCATTCCCTGGCCGGAACTGCCTCATTTCGCCGGGATATGGACCACTCGCGACGCGCAATCGAGGCATCACGCGAACTGTTAAAGCGCCTTCGCCAACGTCACCACGATGACATGGCCCGAGGGTGGGAAGATCCGGACCCGACTCCTGTCTCCGCCTTCGATGCTGATATTCTCCGATCTGCATTTCGAGCCCTGGTCACGGATATGAGCGTGCCTGAATGTCAATGGCGCGATTTGGCTGAGAGCTTGGTCCGCGAATATGTCGGGTGCGAGCAGATCGACACTGGCTTGTTGGATTGGATCACCCACAAGTAGTCACCAACGCAAACAGCCCGTCCCGCCCACATTGCCGGTGACACGAGACGGGCTGCGGAAGCGCATCCGATGCTTCCTGCAATCCAACTTTGTGCGTGCACGGATGTTCCGTTAGCTTCTGCTGAAATGGCGGGCTGCCGCGATACAATCGTCGTTCATATCCCGTGGGTCAGTACAAGGTAAATCGCGGGGACCAACATCAACCAGCCGCCCATTCCAAGAACCACCAAAATGGCCACGCGCTCTGTGCGCCTGACAAGGTCGGCGATGTTTTCCTCTTCCGGCAAAGAGACGTTCACAAACCCGGGCGCATGATCATAGTTGTCATTTCCCGATTGGTTTGCTCTGCCCCTCTCATTCGATCTCTGGACCAACGTCATTGTCGTTCACCAAAAAGAATCCAACCGGCCCGTTCTCGGCGCTTGAAGCCGGAACGGGCCAAGGCGGAAAAAACTAGTTAAAATCGAAGGACGACCGAAGGACCACGACGGCGATAGCACCGGACGCGACGGCGGCCATGCCGCCAGTAACTGCGGCAGACCCGTCTCCAGCCCCGCCGGCGGCGATGGGGACGGTGGTGCCAGTCCCGATGGTAAACTTGCTGCACTTCTGCCTGTGCCTCTTCGTCAAAGGCCTCTGTTTGTGGCGTCTCAAGTTCATCGAGGATGCCGTGTCCGGCTCCCGGAACACCCGCCACCGCGTCGATTGGACGGACAGCGCTTGCAAGGGCCGCTGCCCCGGCAACACCAAACATTGCAGTCAAGAAGGATCGCCGATCCATAATAAACCTCCCAAGGTACATGAGCTAAAAAAGCGCCCACGCCTGCCGAATGAGCAGGCCCAGCGCACGATGAAATACAGGACCCGCCAGCCGCCGAAGCGGCTCACGGGTCCTATCAGCGCAGGAAGGGACGTAGCTGCGCCGATCCACGCCATGTCAGCCAAGGACTATTCCCATCACCAGGAAGGTGATGGCTGTTGCGAAAATCGGCGCGAGCAACCATCGCGCCTGGCCGACACTTTTTTCCACTGTTTCTCTCCGAATATGGAGAGACAACAACCTTTAGGCCTAAGCCGTTCCGCCTACTCCCATCGGGTAAGACCATTGCGTTTTCCAATCAGACTTTGGTCCTGCGCAGATTCAGACAGAAGCCCATATGAGGAACGTTTGGCCTGGCGACGTGTTCGGGTGGCTGGCGCCCAGCCGATCGTGCTGCCGCCAGGTTACAAAGAGGAGAAAAAAATGAGGATGCACCTAAGCAGCGCCGCTGGGGCGCTCTTACTGTTGGCCAGCGTCGGTGCGGTTGCGGCACAGGATGTGGTTATCACACCGGAACAGGATACCGTCGTGCGCGAATACGTGAAGAAGCAACCCTTGGCTTCTGTGAAGCTTCCGGGGGTGGAGTTGAATGTCGGCACGGCTCTGCCAGACACCGTCGAACTCCGGGAAGTTCCCAACGTCAAATACCGCTATACTGTGGTCGACAACCGAACGGTTTTGGTGGACCCGAGCACACGCAAGATTGTGAAAGTCTACGACTGAACCTTCGAACCGGCCACGCCCGCCGCCAGGGATGGCGGCGGCTTGCGCTCGTCAAATCGCCACTGAATCGGACAAATGAAAATGATGAGCCCTGAAGTCGAGACGTCGCAAGCCCTCGTGGCGCGCCTGGCTGATCTCCAGGCGAGAGTGCGGGCAGCACGTATAAACGAGGCCGAAATAAAGACCTTCCAAAAGGTCGCAGTCACGGACGACAGCTGCGCTCGGTCGACTCGGGATCTGGCCGCTCCGGGGTCGATGGCGACATAGTAGTGCAAGAGATCACCCCAACCGCCACAAGATGCCGGTTCTGCCTGCGATAACCGCGCGGAGTTCCGGTTCTTCCCGCTCGCGCTTCACGGATTCGATGAACATCATGTTCATGTTGTTGAAGACCAGTTCGGCGAGCCCGTGATGCTCCAAATATTCCAAGTTTTGCTGTCTTTTATGACACGCTCGCGACCTGGGTGGATGCCCCAACCCCGGTGAATGTGTTCCGGACCCTGACGGACTTGTAGACGTAGGCGACCCAGAGCCCTGTCAGCACAAACGAGACTACGGGGGCCACCAGCGCATCGCCTGCGAGCACCAGGCTCACCGGAACGCCCAGAACAGACGCGACCCAGATCGTGTCCAGCACAAAAATCACAGGCATTGCCAGCCACTGGAGCAGAAACAACTGCGGAAAGCGGTGGCTTCGCCGCAGCATCGAAACGAGCACAACCAGCTGAAGCGCCAGAAATGCCAAATTGAGGGCAACCTCGCCATACACCGCCAGGGGTCCGTTCGGGAGGGTCATGAGTTGCTGATAGCCGTCGGCCGAATTGGCGAAGTCGGCGAGTGTGCGCAATGGCGACAAGGTCTGACCGATCGCCAGCAGCATCAGCCAGCCGCCGAAGCCCACAAGAGCCTCAGGATTCTGCGACGGCTTCGCGGCTGATCGAACAGCAAAGAAAACAGGCACGCCGATCAACAGCAGCAAGATCGCCCAATGCCAGATGGAGAAAGCCCCCATTTACCCCTCCCCCTATTATGCCCCTCTAAGTTGTACCAGATTTCAAATTCAACTCAAGAGGCGAGCCCCCGTGTAAAATGAACCATATGCCGAACCGCGATTTCTCCTGTCTGCTCCTGACTCTCTCTCACACCACAATCGCTGCAACCAATATCCGGTTCTGCCTTCGTATCGCCGCGCGCAGCTCCGGTATCTTCGCCTCGTCGCGCTTCACGAACTCGATGAACATCATGTTCATGTTGTTGAAGATCAGTTCGCCGAGCGCTGCCCCGTCAATGTCCTGCCGCACAAGGCCGATCTTCTGCAACCGGGCGATCAGGGCGCGGATCTGTTCGGTCAGCGCGCGGTCGAGCGCGGTGTAGGCTTGGCCGAACGGGCTGTCGGGCAGTTGCGTCGAGATTGCCATCGCCTGCCGCCACATCTCCTTGCTGAGGTAGTGCAGCGAGTGCTCGATATAGATGCCGATCAGCGTGTCCAGCGCGTCGCCGACATTGGCCGGCGGCCTGGCGACGACGCCCTGCCCGGCATTCAGCACCTCGTTGACCTCCAGCGAGACGATGGCGCCGAGGATGTCGCCCTTATTCTCATAGTAATTGTAGATGGTGCCGACCGAGACCTCGGCCTGCGCGGCGATCGCCTCGATCTTGGCGCCTTCATAGCCGGCCTCGCGAAACAGTTCCGCCGCCGCCTCGATGATACGCCGGTGCCGGTCCGCCTTTTGCCTTGCCCGCAATCCGCTCATATCAGCCTCTTGCCATAAAAACAGAATTGACTCAATTTTAGAATTGGTTCAATTTTTTGCAAGAAGCCACAAAGGCAAGGGAGAACACTCGATGACCAGCTATCCGCTTTCGATCCTGAAGACCCATTTGCGCGCAGCGACCGCGGCCGCGGCACTCCTGCTTGCGACAGGCGCGCGAGCCGCCGACCTCAACGCGCTGATCTGGTGCGATCATGCCGATCCGGCGCTGCTGCAGCCCTTCCAGGAGGCCAATGGCGTCAAGGTCAACGTCAAGGAATTCGAGGGCACCGGCGCTGGCCTCGCCATTGTCGAACAGTCGCAGCCGGGTGACTGGGACGTAATGGTGATCGATAGCATCGACGTGCCGCGCGGTGTCGAAAAGGGCCTGTTCGAGCCGCTGCCGGAAGACAAGCTGCCGCTGGCCGATCTGTTTCCGCAGGTGAAGATGGACGGTTCCACCGTGGTCGGCGGCAAGCGCTACGGCATCACCGAAAAATTCGGTTACAACACGATCGGCTACAACAAGACCAAGGTCGACCCGGCCGACATGCAGTCGATGGCCGCACTTACTGGCGACAAGTACAAAGGCAAGGTCGCCATCTACGACTACTATTTGCCGGTCATCGGCATGGCCGCACTCGCCATCGGCAAGAAGACGGCCGAGCTCACCGAAGCCGACCTGCCCGCGCTCAAGGACGAGCTCTTGAAGATGAAGGCCAATGCCAAGCTGGTTGGCGAAGTGACCGCCAGCCAGACGGCGCTGGCGACCGGCGAGGTCGACATATTGGTCGGCGGCGGCGAATGGGTGACGGCGGGCCTGGCCAAGGAAAACCCGGCGCTGGACTTCTCCATCCCGAAGGAGGGTGCGGTTCTGTGGTCGCAGTCGCTGGCCATGTTCAAGGATTCCAAAAACAAGGACATGGCACTGAAATTCATCCAGTACATTATGAGCCCGGAAGGCCAGGCGCGCCTTGCCACCTCGTCCTGCTACTGGGGCATGCCGGCCAACACCAAGGCAGCGCTAACCGACGACCAGAAAAAGGTCCTGCGCTTCGACGAGCAGCCGGGCTTCCTCGCCCGCGCCCAGGCCTATCCAGCGCCGAACGCCGATCTCGACAAGAAGATGCAGGACATGTGGACCGAAATGCTGCAGGCAAAATGAGTTTTTGCCGCTCATGAACTCGGCTGGAAACAACCCGCCGCCCCGGGCGGGCCGCGCCCTGCCCCGGGCGAGCTCTGCTCTGCCCTGGGCGCTGGTCACGCCGGCGCTCGGCTGGACGCTGCTGTTCTTCGTGCTGCCCTTCATCGCCATGGGGTTTTCCAGCCTGACGGCACATGAGGGCGGCGGCTTTACGCTGTCCAACTACAGCCAGTTCTTCACCAACCCTTCCTACTGGCAGGCGATGGTGAACTCGTTGCAGGTCACAGCGATCGTCACCGTGATCTCGGTGCTGCTCGCCTATCCCTTTGCCTGGATCCTGGCCGAACAGGTGCCGGAGCGCTGGCAGCGGCTCGCGCTGATGCTGGCGGTGCTGCCGTTCTGGACCTCCTATGTCGTGCGCTCCTACTCCTGGCTGCTGGTGCTGGCGCAGAACGGCGTCATCAACCGGGCGCTGACCGGCTCGGGCCTGTTTGCCGAGCCGCTGCAGCTCGCCAACACGCGTTTCGCCACCGTCACCGGCTTCGTGCATTTCTTCGTCATGCTTTTGACGCTGACGATCTTCGCCAACCTCAAGCAATTGAGCCCGAGCTACCGCAAGGCTGCCGCCGACCTCGGCGCCGGGCCGGTGCGCACCTTCCTGCATGTCGTGCTGCCGCTGACCTTGCCCGGCATCATGGTCGGCGCCTTCCTCACCTTCGTGCTGTGCATCGGCGACTACATCACGCCGCAGATCCTGGGCGGCAACAACGAGCTTCTGATGCCGCAATTGGTGATGATGCAGATCGGCCGGCGTGGCGACTTTCCGCTGGCCTCGGCGCTGTCGATCATCCTGATGGCGGTCGTCACCATCGCCTATTTCGCCTGCGCCCGCTGGCTCAAGATCGAGCGGGCCTGAGATGCGCCAGCTCGTCCGCATCGCCTCCTGGCTCTACGCCGTCCTGATCTACGGCTTCATCTTCCTCCCCGTGGTGGTGCTGGTGCTGTTTTCGCTGCAGGCGACGTCGTTCCCGATCCCGCCCTTCACCGGGCCATCGCTGCGCTGGTACGATGCTGTTCTCAGTGACACCCGGCTGACCTCGGCGCTGGTCAATTCGCTGCTGGTGGCTTCCATCTCGTCGCTCGCCGCCGTCACGCTCGGCTTCCTTTCCGCCTGGGGTTTTGCGCGGTTCGTCCTGCCCGGCTCCGGCCTGCTGCGCGGACTGATCACGCTGCCGCTGACGGTCAGCTATCTCATCATCGGCATGGGGCTGCTGGTGCTGTTCAACTGGGCCGGGGTGCCGAAATCGCTGCTGGCCGCCGGCATCGGCCATGTCGTGATCAACCTGCCGCTGTGCTTCGCCATCATCTACAGTCAGATGGGCGACCACCAGATCAACATCGAGCGCGCCGCGCGCGACCTCGGCGCACCGGAATGGAAGGTGCTGCTGCTGATCACGGTCCCGGTCATGACGCCTGCTATCTTCGCCGGTTTCTTCCTGTCGATGACCTTCTCCTGGGACGAGTTCGTGATCTCCTTCCTGCTCACCCGCTTCGACACCACGCTGCCGGTCGAAATCTGGAACCTGCTGCGCTCCGGCCTCAACCCCAAGACCAACGCCGTCGGCTCGTTGGTCTTCGCCGTTTCCATCGTGTTGGTGGTGTTTTTTGAACTGACCTTGCTTCGGAGAAAGCCGGCATGAGCGCGCCCCTCGTCGACATCAGCAGTGTCTCGCATCGCTTCGGCCAGCACACGGTGCTGAAGGATGTCTCGCTGCGGATCGAGCCCGGCAGCTACACGATCCTGCTCGGGCCGTCCGGGTCCGGCAAAACGACGCTGCTGTCCATTCTGGGCGGCTTCGTCACCCCCAGCGAAGGCAAGGTGTTCATCCGTGGCGAGGACTGTACGTCGGTGCCGCCGGCCAAGCGGCCGACAACGACGGTGTTCCAGGACTATGCGCTGTTTCCGCATATGAGCGTCGGCGGCAATGTCGGCTTCGGCCTGCGCATGCAGGGCGTCGATGGCGCTACCCGGGCGGCAAAGGCACGCGAGGCGCTGGCGCTGGTTGGCTTGGCCGCCGCCTTCGACAAGAAGCCGCACCAGCTCTCCGGTGGCCAGCGGCAGCGTGTGGCGCTGGCGCGTGCGCTGGTGATCGAGCCGGCGGTGCTTTTGCTCGACGAGCCGCTCGGCGCGCTCGACCTCAAATTGCGCCGGCAGATGCAGGACGAGTTGAAAGCGATCCAGAAGCGCGTCGGCACCGCCTTCATCCACGTTACCCACGACCAGGAAGAAGCGATGGCGCTGGCCGACCATTGCGTGGTGATGAATGACGGGCGCATCGAGGACGAAGGCCCGCCCGAGCGCGTCTACGCACGGCCGGCGACCCGCTTTTCCGCCACCTTCATGGGCGAAAGCACGATCCTTGCCGGCACGGTCACGGAAGCGAAGGACAGGACAAGCATTGTCGCGACGCCGGTTGGGCCGGTTTCACTGCCCGTCGCGCTGCCGGTGGGTTCGACTGTTGAGTTGGCCATACGGCCGGAGCATCTTGTCCTCGGCGAGACCAGCGGCGATGTCAGGCTCGGCACGGCTGAGGTGAGCGACGTCGTCTTCCAGGGCAGCTTCAAGCGCGTGCTCGCCGTTTCCGCCCAAGTCCCCTCGCTTCACTTCATCGCCAGGCTGCCGGCGACAGCCACCGTCCAGCCGGGCGACACCGTCGCGATTTCCTGCCATACCGACCAGATCATCCTGCTGACGGATTGAACATGGGCACGCTTGAGGTCATCGACGCTCCAGACGCGATGGTTAACTGAGGCCAATCAAAAGAAGCGGATCAAGGACCAAATGCGTAGTACTGTGCCCAATGAAGGCAGCTAGCCATCCGTACCGCCAGTAAAGCCACCCCCAGACACTACCAACCGCGAGGTAGCGGAGTGCGGCATACGCGGGATCGGCTAAAACCAGAGCGCCCACGTTTGCGAATTGGGCCACAACAATAATTACTAGCATTATTACATTCGATGGACGGCGGCCCAGGATATAAGTTGCGCCGAGAACGAGAGCGGTCATCAAAAAGAGGCGGAACTTGACCTCTTCAAGCATAGATAGCACGCAAATCAATAAAATTCGCGGCGTTATTGAGCTTGTATAGAAATTTATGTATTCTTGTGGCAAATAATTGCGAAACATATAGCAATCTATCATAATTATGAATGATGTCACAAATACAATACTAGCCAAAACGATCTGAGATGCCCGCCAATAATCGGCAGGTAACAGCCGCAATCCAGACATAGACACTAGTTTTATCACGTGGATTTGCCCTAGCTAATGGAGCTGCTCCGCACTTTGAGCGGCGCCACACCCGTTACGCAAGTGCTATGATCGCGGGGGACACCAAGCCACGGGTAGCCAAACGGACTGTCTGCCGTACTAAACGGGTCGAACCGTGAACAGGATGTCACCCGGCTGAACACTGTCGATCTTGATGCGCTTCATATTCCCCCAACTAAACCGCTCAAAGTCCGGTTACACAAAAGTTACATGGAAAAAAGCGATAGGTTCGACAGTCATGCAACTTGTTGAAAAATTTGGCACCCGAGACGATTCGAACGTCCGACCACTTCCTTCAGAGCCGCTCGGCGCGCTCGACCTCAAATTGCGCCGGCAGATGCAGGACGAGTTGAAAGCGATCCAGAAGCGCGTCGGCACCGCCTTCATCCACGTCACCCACGACCAGGAAGAAGCGATGGCGCTGGCCGACCATTGCGTGGTGATGAATGACGGGCGTATCCAGGACGAAGGGCCGCCCGAGCGCGTTTATGCGCGGCCGGCAACCCGCTTCTCCGCCACCTTCATGGGCGAAAGCACGATCCTTGCCGGCACGGTCACGGAAGCGAAGGACAGGACAAGCATTGTCGCGACGCCGGTCGGGCCGGTTTCACTGCCCGTCGCGCTGCCGGTGGGTTCGACTGTTGAGTTGGCCATACGGCCGGAGCATCTTGTCCTCGGCGAGACCAGCGGCGGTGTCAGGCTCGGCACGGCCGAGGTGAGCGACGTCGTCTTCCAGGGCAGCTTCAAGCGCGTGCTCGCCGTTTCCG
>NZ_RZRU01000017.1:111098-144066 GCF_003997495.1 Mesorhizobium sp. M7A.F.Ca.US.008.03.1.1
GTTGAGTTGGCCATACGGCCGGAGCATCTTGTCCTCGGCGAGACCAGCGGCGGTGTCAGGCTCGGCACGGCCGAGGTGAGCGACGTCGTCTTCCAGGGCAGCTTCAAGCGCGTGCTCGCCGTTTCCGTCGAAGACCCCTCGCTTCATTTCATCGCCAGGCTGCCGGCGACAGCCACCGTCCAGCCGGGCGACACCGTCGCGATTTCCTGCCATACCGACCAGATCATCCTGCTGACGGATTGAACATGGCAACACTTGCGGTCATCGAGGCACCAGACTGGTACGAGACCATCCGCATGAGCGATGGCGTGACCTTGATCCACGAGCCTTGGATAAAACCGTTCTTCCGCTGCAACATGTGGCATGTGCGCGGCCGCGACCGCGACCTTCTCTTCGACACCGGGCTTGGCCATTTCAGCCTCCGGCGTCACGTGCCGCTGGTGAGCGAGCGACAACTGATCTGCGTCGCCAGCCACACGCATTTCGATCATATCGGCTGCCACCACGAATTTCCCGAGCGCTGCGTGCACGCGGCCGAGGCTCAAATCCTCGCCGATCCGCGCAACGAATGGACCGCCGCCGGCACCTATGCGACGGACGAGATGTTCGATCGCCAGCCGCAAGGCTGGGACACGACGCGCTACGGCATCCTGCCGGCGCCAGCCGGCCGCCTGCTCGCGCATGGCGACGTCGTCGATCTCGGCGACCGTGCCTTCGAGGTGATCCACACGCCTGGCCATTCACCCGGCGGCATCGCGCTTTACGAAAACAGGACGGGCATCCTGTTATCAGGCGACATCATCTATGACGGTCCGCTGATCGACGACGTCTACCACTCGGTTGTCGATGACTATGTCGCCACGCTCCTGCACCTGCGCGACCTCGATGTCTCGGTCGTGCATGGCGGCCATTTTCCGAGCTTCGGCAAGGTGCGCTACCGTCAGCTTGTCGACGAATATCTGGCGCAAAAGCGGCAGGCGGGCTGCCATCTGCGGCAGAGCCCGTAGACTGGATCAACGCATCAATTCGAAATGCCGCGGGAACGCCTGATGCAGCAGGAGCAGCATGGTCTTGCGCAGCACGTTGGTATCCCGGCTGGATGGATTGAGATGATCCCAATACCAGGCGCCATGAACCAGATAATTCAGGCTCTCCGACAGGGTGTCGATGTCGACGCCGGTATAACCGCCGCTGCGCGAAATCTCGATCAGCAGCTCGCGCGCCTCGGCGGTGTAGGCAAGGTCGCTCGGCAAGCCGATCTCGTTGTAGATCTGCATGCTCTTGCGGTCGCTGGAGAATACGACAAAGACCGAAACCCATTTTGGATGCTGGCGGGCGAAACGTTGCGCGCAATCGACCGCGCCCAAAGCCCGCTCAACCGGCGACAGGCCGGGCGCCCGCACCAACGTCACCCACAGCTCATCATATCGATCGCTGAGATACTGGAGGACGGCGCGAAACAGGTTTTCCTTGCTGCGGAAATGGAAGACGACCAGGGCATTGGACGAGCCGACATGTTCGGCGATGCGCTGCATGGTGACGCTTGCCAGCCCCTCCTCCGCGATGAGCTCGATGGTGGCGTCGATGATCCGCTGCACGCTGGCTTCGCCGCGTTCGCGCCGACGGTCCTTGGGCGGCGCGGCATCGTTTGCCGCACTTCCATTCTTCGCCATTGCGCCTTTGCGCTTTGCCGCCGCAGCCTTTTGTTGCGCCATCTTCGTCCAGTTCCTTTCGGACCTTCTGGCGGCGATCGCTGGCGCCGCCACGGATCCGTTTATTCGAGGTGTCCGGCGTCGGCTCACCACAACCGAGACCGCAGTTCAACCACCATCGCGGCAAGGGCCGCATCGCCCCGTTATAGCGACGGACGCGTTTCGGCGTTTGTGTACCACTGCCCCTTGGCCGTCTCATAGGCCATGGCGGCGCGGAAAACATCGGCATCGCAATAGGTGCGGCCGACGATCTGGATGCCTGTCGGCACGCCGCTTGCCGCCCGGCCCGAAGGGATGGACAGAACCGGACAACGGCTCATCATGTTGAACGGCGTCGTCATCACCCAGCCAAGCGACGGGTTCACCTGCTTGCCGTTGATCTCGACCGTGCCCGTGGTCTGATCGAACTCCGCCGGCACGGAGGGGAGAGCGTTGGTCGGGCAGATCAGCACATCATAGGTCTCCAGCAGCGGCCCCAGCGTCTGGTACATCCTGGCCGCCACTTCGAGTGTTCCGACAAAGTCGGTGGCCTTGGACTTTTGCCCGTCCTCGGCGAACTGCCTGGCATAGCTCGTCATGTCCTTGCCGTGCTCCTTGAGCAACTGCGACAGCGATGCGCCGAACAAATGCTCGAGATAGGCCATGCCCGCCCTGAGCACGTCGTCGCCCCAGCCCAGATCGACCTCCTCGACCGTGGCGCCAAGCGAGCGGAACACATCGCAGGCGGCAAGCGTGTTCTTGCGCACATCGGGGTCCACTTCGAAAGAACCGAGGTCCATCGAGAAAGCAATCTTCCAGCCCTTGATCGGCTTGTAGTCGAGCGGCAGCCGCAGTTTCGGGCGTAGCGTGGCGATGTCGAGCGGGCTCGGTCCGGCCATCACGTTCTGCAGCAGGATCGCATCCCCGACGTTTCGCGCCAAAGGTCCGGTGTGGCAATAGAAATCGAGATTGAACGGCGGCTCGTCCGGATTGCGCCCGTAAGGCGGTTTGAAGCCGACAAGACCGCAGGCCGACGCCGGAATGCGGATCGATCCGGCAATGTCCGAGCCGGTGGCGATCGACGACGTGCCGGAAGCCAGCGTTGCCGCCGCACCGCCGGACGAACCGCCTGGCGTGAAATCCGGGTTCCACGGATTGCGCGTCACGCCCCAGCGTTTCGACCACGTGTAGCCGGCGCAGCTGAATTCAGGCGTCGCCGTGCGGGCATGGACAATGCCCCCGGCCTTGATAATGCGCTCGTTCATCGTCGAGGTATGGCCACCGATGGCATCCCCGGACAGCAGCGAACCATGCGAGGTCGGCTTGCCCTTGACGTAGCTCTCGTCCTTGATGCCGATCGGCAGCCCCTCGAGCGCCCCGGTCCGGGCGCCCCTCGCGTATTTCGCCTCGGCTTTCCCAGCCAGGTCCATCGCCTCGTCGAAATGCGTGAAGGTGAAGCAGTTGATCGTCGGCTTGGTGGCCTCGGCGCGGCGGATGGTGGCCTGCATCAAGTCGACAGGCGAAAGCTTCTTCGCCTTGAACAGCCGCAGCGCCTCGCTGGCCGGCATGTAGCAAAGGTCGAGATCGGTCATGGGAAGTCTCCTGCGATCTGCGCATCGCGTTTGGCATGGACGGGAGATGACCGCGCCGCGTGCAGCGGCGCGGGAAAGCCTGGTCAGGTCATTTCTGCAGGTCGGTCCAGATCTTCGTGTAGAGCGCCTGCACGTCGGGCGGGCAGGCCTGCATGAACTGGCCCTTGGCGGCGAACTCGGCGGGAATGTTGACTTCCGGCGCGGTCTTCATGTCGTCGGGCATGAAGGCTTCCGAGCCCTTGATGCCGTTCGAATAACGCGCAAAGGCTGAGATCAGTGCCGCATTCTGCGGATCCATGATGAAATTCTGGAACAGCTTGGCGTTGTCGATATTTTTGGCGTCCTTGAGGACAGCGACATTGTCCATCCAGATCGGATAGCCTTCCTTGGGATAGCCATAGACGATCTTGTCGTTCTCAAGCCGCTCGCGCAGCGATATGCCGTTCCAGTTGACACCCGCGGCGATGTCGCCCCTGCCCAGGCCATCGACGGCCGCATAGTCGAGCGAAAGCCATTTCGCCTTCGCCTCCACCAGCTTGTCATGCACCTTCTTCAGCATCTGCATGTCGCTGCTGCAGTATTTGCCACCCTCGTAAGCGATGGCGAGGAACATGATGTCACCCATTTCGGGTACGACATTGATCTTGCCGACGAGCTCGGGGGGTGGGTCGAGGAAGATCGCCGATGTGTTCGGGTCGCCGGCATAAACCGACTTGTTCACCGAAATGCCGGTCGTGCCCCACTGCCATGGAACGGTATATTTACGGCCTGGATCGAATGGAACATCGACCCACCTGGGATCGACGTTCTTGAAGTTTTCCATCTTGTTGGGATCGGTCTCCAAGAGCAGACCTTCGCTGATCCAGACCGGCATGACGCTCGCCGAGGGCACGACGATGTCATAACCGGAGGCGCCCTGCCGGACCTTGGCCAAGGCGGTATCGTTGGAATCATAGTCGGTGACGGTGACCTTGACCTTGTAGGTCTCCTCGAACTTCTTGATCAGGTCGGGGCTGGTGTAATTGCCCCAATTGTAGATGTTGAGCTCGCCGTCGGCACGGGCCACGCCCGTGACAGTCAGCAGCGACAGGCCGATGGCCGTCGCGGTCAGTTTCCAGTTCATGCTGCATGCTCCCATTGTTGGGACCAGTGGCGTTATGGCCTCGGGTCCGTTTCCTGCTGACGAAAAGACGGCCGCGACAATGCCGATCGACGGCACAAGAAGGGCCGTCGACATCGCACTTGCGGCATGCGGCGCGCCGGCAACGGCAAGCCGCATCGCAGTCGAGATATTCCCCTCTTCATGGTGGCCATTCCGGCTGGCGCCGGCTGTCCAACTCAATTCTCGGCCTGAGGAGTAACTATGACTAAACATACAGTCAATATCTTTCGACGGATACGGCCATGGCTTACCGATTGATGCGCCCGATGTGGTGGACTCAGTGGGCAGCTAGGAAGGAACCTTGGCCGCGACGCCGGGCGCGTCAGGCCGTAATGCCCGCGGCCGCAATTCGCTGGCGGAACCAATCGAAGGTGCGCCCGATGCCTTCCTGATAGCTCGTCCTGGCTTCCCAGCCAGGAAGGACGTGCCTCGCCGAAGTCAGATCCGGACGCCGATTTGTCGGATCGTGGGGAGCCGGAGGGTGGTGCTCGATGCGGCTGCCGGGGACGAGTGACCTGACGAATTCAGCAATGCGCAGGACCGAAACCTCGTGATCGTTGCCGATGTTCAGAGGGCCGCGATGCGAGATGCCGTCGCGCCAGAAGTATCGTTCCAACCCCTCGACGATGTCGTCGACATAGCCCCAACTGCGCGATTGGGAGCCGTCGCCATAAACCGTCAGAACCCCGGTTGTCAGAGCCTGGATGGCAAAGTTCGAAACGGCACGTCCGTCGTCGATGCGGGTTCGCGGCCCATATGTGTTGAAAATCCTGACGACGCGAATCTCGAGCCCGCCAACCCGCTGCTGTTCGAACAGCAATGCCTCGGTGCAGCGCTTGCTTTCATCATAAGAGGCCCTGGGACCGGTGCAGTCCACCGATCCCCTGTAACTCTCGGGCTGCGGTGAAACGTGAGGGTCGCCATAGACTTCCGAGGTCGAGGCGAAGCAGAAACGGCCGCCGGGCTTGAGCAGCGTCAGAAGATTGAGCGCGCCGCCGATGTTGGCCTTGATCGTGCGTACCGGCTCGCGCATGTACCAAAGCGGCGACGCCGGCGACGCGAGATGGATGATCTCATCGAAGCGCTGAAGGGATGAAAAGCTTTCGGCATCGGCAATCTGCAGATCGAAACGCGGATCGGCGACATGCGCGACGTTGTCTCGCGTCCCGGTCCAAAGATTGTCGACGACGACCAGCTTTTCCAGATCGCTTCGCCGCAACAGACGGTCGACCAGATGTGAGCCCAGGAAACCGCAGCCGCCAGAGACCAATACGCTGCGTGACATGGAAAACCCCCGCTCCAGACACCCGGCCAGTCAACGAGCCGCAGGGCTTGTTTCCCCACAACAGCGGATACGAGGCTACCCAAAAGCCTTCCCGCCAATCAGTGCAATCATCTACACCGCCAGGCGCCGCGAGCGCAACGAGCAAGCCTTCACGATGGGATGTGCGGCGGCCGACCGGCCTCTGCTTCCAAGGAGAGAAACCGCCACGCGATGTCGCGCATCGAAGCGGCCGCCGATGCTGCCCGCCATCGCGAAGATGCTCAGGACATTTCAGGCTACAGCGCCCTTTGCGGGCATGGTGCCCCGGCTGCATCACCACAGCGCGACGCCGTGGGCTGCGGCCGGAAGCTCGTCTCTTCGGACTGGCGCACCAGTTCCGCAAAGAGCAACGCGAAGCTTCCCAGCATCAGAAAGACGATGATCAGGCGTGTTACCGGCAATATGTCGGCCTCGACTGGCTAGCCCCCACGCCACCCATCCACTGCCGGCTAACATGACCGATCCGGCTTTACGAGACTTTAAGGCCGGTCTTAACCATCACATTCGCGTAGCCTTTGACATGATACGCGAACGGCAAGTCAGCATCCGCCGTCCCGCGGTCGCCTTGCCATCCGGGATGGCGTTGCCATCCGGGATGGCCGTGCCAGCCGGGATGGCGGCTCCCTTTGCAGACGTACCCCGCCCATGCTAACCCGACGTTGGCGCGGCCCTGCCGCTGCCAACCGGTCGTCATCGGGGAGCCATGAGCAAAGCCGCCAGCCGCATCGCCTTCGTGTCGTCCGACACCGCTGACGCCAAGACGGCGCTGGAAAGCCTGTCGGCGCGCTATGGCCAGTCTTCCGTCGAGGAGGCCGGGATCGTCGTCGCGCTTGGCGGTGACGGCTTCCTGCTGCAGACCCTGCGCGACACGATGGGGACAGGCAAGAAGGTCTACGGCATGAACCGTGGCACCATCGGTTTTCTGATGAACGAGTATCGTTCCGGTGGCCTGACGGAGCGTCTCGAAGCCGCCGTCGCCGAAACGATCCGCCCGCTGGAGATGCTGGCCGTGACGTCGGAAGGCGAAACGATTTCGGCACTGGCGATCAACGAGGTGGCGCTGTGGCGTCAATCGTACCAGACGGCCAAGATCCGCATCACCGTCGACGAACAGGTCCGGCTTGAGGAACTGAACTGCGACGGCGTCATGATCGCAACCCCGGCCGGCTCCACCGCCTACAATCTTTCGGCGCACGGACCGATCCTGCCGCTCGACGCGCCGTTGCTGGCGCTGACCCCAGTCAGCCCGTTTCGCCCGCGCCGCTGGCGCGGCGCGCTGCTCTCCAACAAGGCGACCGTGCGCTTCGACATCCGCGAGCCGGAAAAGCGGCCGGTGAACGCCGCCGCCGACCATACCGAGGTCAAGGCGGTGACCTCGGTAACGGTGCGAGAATCACCAACAGCGACAGCAACGTTGCTGTTCGATCCCAATCATTCCTGGAACGAGCGTATTCTCGCCGAACAGTTCCGCTATTGAGCCGGCGCTGCGACCGACAGGTCGATTAAGCATCCCGATTAAGGTTACAACTTCACAATCGTGCCATTGCTGCCCGTTTCTGTTGACAAATCGAGGGCTTGCTCCTAATTGCAATACCAATCTTGCAGGCGTGTGGCGCTTGCCGCGACAGACGCCATTAGACGCCGTTGCGCTTCCCCGAACCAGCCAAAGACAACAACACTTGTCCTCAGACACCACGACCGCTCAAGAAGCGTTGACCTTCGCAGACCTCGGCCTGTCGCCGAAGGTCCTTTCCGCAGTCACCGACGCCGGTTATATCCAGCCGACGCCGATCCAGGCTGGTGCGATCCCGCACGCCTTGCTCGGCAAGGATATTTTGGGCATCGCCCAGACCGGCACTGGCAAGACGGCTTCCTTCGTGCTGCCGATGCTGACCCGCCTCGAAAACGGCCGGGCCCGCGCGCGTATGCCGCGCACGCTGATCCTGGAGCCGACGCGCGAGCTCGCCGCGCAGGTCGAAGAGAATTTCATCCGATACGGCAAGAACCACAAGCTCAACATCGCGCTCTTGATCGGCGGTGTCTCATTCGACGAACAGAACAAGAAGCTGGAGCGCGGCGTCGACGTGCTGATCGCGACGCCCGGCCGCCTGCTCGATCACCGCGAGCGCGGCAAGCTGTTGCTCAACGGCGTCGAGATCCTCGTCATCGACGAAGCGGATCGCATGCTCGACATGGGCTTCATTCCCGACATCGAGCGCATCTGCGAGATGATCCCGTTCACCAGGCAGACGCTGTTCTTCTCGGCGACGATGCCGCCTGAAATCACCAAGCTGACCGAGAAATTCCTGCACGCGCCGGTGCGCGTCGAGGTCTCGAAGGCAGCATCCGCCGCCACCAACATCATCCAGCGGCTGGTCAAATCAGGCTCCAAGCCATGGGACAAGCGCGAGACGCTGCGCAATCTGATCAAGGCCGAAGACGCGGAGCTGAAGAACGCCATCATCTTCTGCAACCGCAAGGTTGAAGTGGCGGAGCTGTTCCGCTCGCTGCTGAAATATGATTTCGACGCCGGTGCGCTGCATGGCGACATGGACCAGCGCGCGCGCATGCAGATGCTGGCCAATTTCCGCGACGGCAAGCTGCGCTATCTCGTCGCTTCCGACGTCGCCGCGCGCGGCTTGGACATCCCCGACGTCAGTCACGTCTTCAATTATGACGTGCCGATCCACGCCGAGGACTATGTCCACCGTATCGGCCGTACCGGCCGCGCCGGTCGCTCCGGGAAATCCTTCACCATCGCGACCAAGTCGGACACCAAATACATCGACGCCATCGAGCGGCTGATCGGCAACAAGATCGAGTGGCATGACGGCGACTTGTCGACGGTGGTTGCCAGCGAAGGCGGCGAGGACGATGCTCCGCGCCGTGGCAAGGGCGCGCCGCGCCGCGCCGGCCGCAAGGACGACGATCGCAGCAGGGAAAAGGGCGGCGAGCGCAAACCGCGCGAACGCCACGCCAAGCGCAGCGAAGACACGGCACCGGAAACGGTCCGCGAGGATCAGCCGGTGGCCGAGGTCGCAGCCGCCGACACCGGCGAACGGCGCTCGCGCAAGGAAGCGATCCGTTCGGAAAACACCGAGCGCAAATCGTCCGAGCGCAACGAACAGCGCGCACCGGAACGCGGCGACACCAGGCCGCAGCGCGACAGCAACCGCCCTGCCCGCCACCGCCAGGAAGACAACGATTCCACCGTCGGCTTCGGCGATGACATGCCGGCCTTCATGCGGATCGTCGCAAAGGTCTGATATTGCGGTGCGTGCGTCCTTTTGGACGCGCAAAGCCTGTAGCCGCTTGCGAAAGCGATCGGGCGGCTAAAGGTTCTTTAGCTCCAGGCCGGACGCCAGCATATCCAGGAACGTGCGAACCTTGGCGGAAGATGATCTCCCTTCTGGCCACACGGCATGTATCGGCACCGGAATCACAGTACCCGCCAGACAGGAGCAATCAATTCTCGGGAAGCGGCAACGGTGTGTCACTCAAGGTCCGCAGGTAAGCGATGAGGTCTGCTCGCTCCTTCTCGTCCTTCAGACCCGGGAAAATCATATCCGTTCCAGGCAAAGTGAGTGCGGGGTTTGAGATAAAAAAATTGAGTTCCTCAAAGGTCCAATTGCCACCAGCGTCCTTCAGACTTGACGAATACTCGACATCACTTTGCGAAGCCTTCCGCCGCCCTACGATGCCCCACAGATTGGCCTTTTTGGAAACCTTGACCCCCGGCGCTGCGAGATGACAAACCCCGCACGTTCTGCCGAAGAATTCTTTGCCCGATTCAGCGTTTGCCGATGCAAGTCGTGGCGAAATCGGCGCTAGGGCCGGTCGTGCGGCGCCATGACTGCGCAAGTAGGCCACGACGTCGTCGTGACCACTGAGCTTAGCCAAATGTATGGGTGGATTTCCATTCGATGTCAGTGCATTGACCTCTGCTCCAGCATCCACAAGATGGATGACGCACTGAAGGCAGCCATTCTCGGCAGCGACGTGCAGCGGGGTCTGGGCTTTGGCCAACTGATTTGGATTGGCCCCATTGTCGAGCAACAGCTTCACGATGTCGGCGTGCCCACCCTTGTTGGCGGCGTAGAGTGGCGTTCTTTGCCAACTGACGGGCAGGTTAACATCCGCCCCACGATTGATCAGAAGTTTTGCCAACTCGACATGTCCGGCTTCGCAGGCGATATAGAGCGCCGTAACACCGTCAATTTCGTCAATAGCGGCGCCTTTGTCCAAGGCGGAAGTCACCGCTGCGACGTCGCCATTCCTGACAAGATCACCTAAGTTGCTAGCCTGGGCGGGCAGTGTAAAAAGCCAAAGGACCCACGAAGCCCTTATCGCCCACATGCGTCCCCGCTTGATCATTGTACCCTCTGTGATGAGAGTTCCATGATAGGTTTATCTTGGAACAAGGGCTTGCTGGCGGCGGGCATGGCAACGGTAGCCGAGAATGGCCGCTTCGCCTCGGAAGCAGACATACGTGTTTGATCTAACCATGCCCGCTCGCCCGTTACATCGGCCCAGGCATCATCTTGGTCGGTTTTTCCAGCATCGGAAACTCGGCCTTGCTGCATTTCACGTTCGGGTTCGTCGGACTGAACATGCCGTTCGGATTGTCACCGAGCCAGGCATGAAGGTCGTAGTGGACGAACTCCTTCGGGATGAGTGGATAATGCCCCTCCATCGGCCCCATGAAGGTCTGGCCAAACAGTTTCGGGGGCTCCTTGATGTCCGGCGTCAGAGGCACCAGCCATTCCACGCCCACCAGCCGCAAACCCTTCTTGGTCGGTTCGTAGATCAGCACATTGGGGTGCATGGGGTCGAGTTTCTGGCCGACACTCGGGACATTGACGAAGTGGATACCCATGGCGCCCTTCGGGTAATCCATCGCGCCCGGTATCTTTTCTCCGCTGTAGTAGACGCAGCCGACCGTCGACAGATAGAGATCGCGGACGGCGGCGGTGTAATCCTCATATTTGGCGAGCGATTTTTTCAAGGCTTCGATGTCGGCCTTGTTGGCGTCCTCGGCCCGAGCCGAAGCAACGTTCAGCCACGCGCCTACCAAACCTGTCAAAACGAGGACGCCGCAGCGCCCAAGGCTGGCTGTTCTTGTCATGCATTCCTCCCAGATTTCTGATCTGGCCGTGCAAGACCGAGGCGGAAAAAATGCTGATTGCGCGGCCAGTTGTACCGCCTCATCCTCTCCTGAACAGCGACGATGCTATTCCTTTCCATGGCCGCGGGAAAGCAATTATTTTAGCAATAGCTAATCTTATGACACACCCATCTGAAGAGCGCCGCTCAAACAAAAACGGCCCCCATCCGGGGGCCGTTTCGCATTGACTTCCCGAACAGCTCAGGTGAGCGGCGACAACTGGATCTCGACGCGGCGGTTCTGGGCGCGACCTTCGGCCGTGGCATTGGATGCGACCGGACGCGTCTTGCCGAAGCCGGTGACTGCGAAGCGTCGCTGATCCACGCCCTGACCGGACAGATAGTTCGCCACCGCCAAAGCACGACGCTGCGACAGATCGAAATTGTGCTGGTCGCCACCGGTCGAATCGGTGTGGCCGAACACGTCGACCGTGGTCTGCTTGAACTTCTTCAGCACCAGCGCGACAGAGTTCAGGACCTGGTAGAAGCCGGGCTTCACCGCATCCTGATCCGAGTTGAAGGTGATGTCGGACGGCATGTTGAGGATGATCTGGTCGCCGCTGCGGGTGACGCTGACACCGGTGCCCTCGAGCTGCCGGCGCAGTTCGGCCTCGTTCTGGTCCATGGTGGCGCCGATGGCGCCGCCGGCCAGCGCGCCGATGCCGGCGCCGATCAGTGCATTGCGGCGGTCATTGCCGCCGGCAAGCAGGCCAAGGCTGGCACCCGCCAGGGCGCCAAGGCCGGCGCCGGCCGCCGTGTTGGAAATCTTCTGGTCTCCTGTATACGGATCGGTGGTGGTGCAGGCGCTCACGAGCACAGCCGTCGCCACGACGACGAGCACAGTCTTTTTCATAGGATGGTCCCTCTCCAAGTCACGCCTTGCGGTGGCGCCAAATCAGCCCTTCCCGCGACTTGTACCACGAATTGCGGCGAAAAGCGGAACGGCAAAAGCGCCGCTCACGGCTTTTCCCGAGAGACCAATACCCGGCAGTGGCGCCGCATCGCCGTGCCGGAATGGTTTGGATCAGGCTACCAAAGATTCTTGCCGTCTATGACCACCACTTCGACCTTGTCGAGATCGAAATCATCGAACAGCCGCGAGTTGACGCTGATCTTGGGATTGTCGAAATCCGGCTTGCCGGTCGACCAGTCCGGCGTTTCGGTAAAGGTGCCGCAGCCGCAGGTGGCGCAAAAACCGTGCTTTACGGTTTTCGACCCCCAACGGTAGAAAGAGACGTTCTCCATCGGGCTGGTGAGCTTGAATTGCGAAGGCAGGTAGTAGGCCCAGAGCGAGCCGCGTTTCGAGCAGAAAGAACAGGTGCATTGGGTCACCGTCTGCGGTGCCTGCGAAACTTCGAATGTCGTCGCCTTGCAATGACAGCTTGCCTTGATGGTCATCAACGAACTCCTCCTGTCGCCCGCCACCCTGTGCGGCAAAGGCAGCATAAAGAGGTGCTCCTGACAACTGTCCGTCAGCAGGCATCCACCGAACCGCGGAACCCGGCATGCGGCCCCCGTCACACGCGACCGCGGACGTCCCAGCGCCGTCCTGTCGTCAATAGGAGCGCGGCGGCACGAACAGGCAGATTGTCTTGCCGGCGTCGAGACCGGCCTGATGCGCGCACCAGTGGAACTCGCCGTCCGGGCTGTCCTTGACACGCTTGTCGGTCATTGGAACGACCTCACCCGTTCCCGCGATGACATAGCCCTCAGGTTTCTCCAGCACTTCGCCTGTATGGGTCGTGCGACAATCATAGTTGGCGCAGCATGCGAACGGATAACTCCAGCCTTGTGGCTTTGCCGCCGTGGGCGTGGCGTCATGCGCGAAGGCAGGTGCCGTCAGCATTGCCATCGCGCCGATCGCGAACAGGGAAAACAAAAGTCGGCCAGCCGGTTGAACGGCATTGGCCGATCTGAGTGTGGCAGCAGACATGGAAACGTTCCTTTCAAACGAGCATCAAGCGTTTCGCTTGCCCGTTCCCGGAACGTATCTTCCCAGTGGCCGGATCGTCAGGTCGCAGATATGCCGCGTCCGGCCATAAATGCTTTTTCTCTCCCAGCCCTTGGATGCTGGGCTGATTCCTTGGTCGACGCAAGAAAATGCATTCCCGACATCGTTTTATAGACGTCAGGTATCCGCTACCGCCGACGAGATGAGGCCAAGGTCAATTCCCGGCAAACGGGCGTCGGATAAACGGAATTGGCCCGCTGTGGTTCCAGCCTATTGCTGGTCAGAGCCGGCAATCACGTGCTCTTGATACCGCGGCAGGTCATCGGTGATGGTGAACCAACCCGCCTTCGAACCGACGAAGATGTGTGCGGTTGGCTGGATCGACGGGTCATCGACGAGGGTTCCCATGGCGACATGGACGTAGGCGCCGTCGCGCACGAGCGAATAAAGCAAGGAGCCGCACCGGCCGCAATGCGCGTTATGGCCGCTTTCGTCGCCGAAGATCAGGAGCTTGTCCCCGCCTTCGGTGAGGGCAAGCTTTTCACGCTCGATACCAGCGAAAGGCTTGAAGGCCGAACCGGTGGTGCGCCGGCAGTTCGAACAATGGCATTTCGCGGCATAGAGGAATTCGTCGGCGACCTCGTAATGAACCGCGCCGCAAAAGCACTTTCCGGTGAGCTTGCTCGGCACTCTCTTCTCCGTCGCGGTTGTGCGCAGGGCTATTTATAAATTGAGGTCAGGCCAGCCTCACCTGAATATGGGCATATCCTAGTCCAGGTCCGCCACGGCTTCGCCCGCACCGCCCTCGATGCGCTGCGACAACGAGGCTTCCATGAAATCGTCGAGGTCGCCATCAAGCACGCTCGACGGGCTGGTGCTCTCGACGCCGGTGCGGAGATCCTTCACCAACTGGTAGGGCTGCAGCACATAGGAGCGGATCTGGTGACCCCAGCCTATATCGCTCTTCGACGCTTCGGTGGCGTTTGCAACCGCCTCGCGTTTCTTCAGCTCTTCCTCGTAGAGGCGCGAGCGCAGCATCTCCCAAGCCTTGGCCTTGTTCTTGTGCTGTGAACGTTCGGCCTGGCAGGCGACCGCGATGCCGGTGGCCAGATGCGTGATGCGCACCGCCGAATCGGTGGTGTTGACGTGCTGGCCGCCCGAGCCGGACGAGCGATAGGTATCGATACGGACATCGGATTCGGAGACGTCGATCTCGATCGTGTCGTCGATGACCGGATAGACCCAGACGCTGGCGAAGGACGTATGCCGGCGCGCATTGCTGTCATAGGGCGAAATACGCACCAGGCGATGAACGCCCGATTCCGTCTTCATCCAGCCATAGGCATTGTGGCCTTTGATCATCAACGTGGCGGACTTGATGCCGGCCTCTTCGCCGTCATGCATTTCCAGCACTTCGACCTTGAAGCGACGGCGCTCGGCCCAGCGCGTGTACATGCGCAGCAGCATCGAGGCCCAGTCCTGGCTTTCGGTGCCGCCGGCGCCGGCATGGATTTCGAGATAGGTGTCGTTGGAGTCTGCTTCACCCGACAGCAGCGTTTCGACCTGGCGGGCCTTCGCCTCGCCTTGCATCGAGCGGATCGCGGCTTCCGCCTCGGCGATCACGTCCTCGTCGCGCTCTTCCTCGCCGAGCTCGATCAGGCCGATATTGTCTTCCAGCGCCTGTGTCAGACCCTTCACCGAGGCGATGCCTTCTTCGAGGCCCTGGCGCTCGCGCATCAGCTTCTGCGCTTCCAGCGGCTCGTTCCAGAGGCTGGCGTCCTCGGCGCGCACATTGAGGTATTCAAGCCGCTTTATGGCCTGATCCCAGTCAAAGATGCCTCCTCAGCAGGGTTATCGCCTGCCTGATCTCGTCGACAATGTTCTGCGTTTCCGCGCGCATGGCTGGCTGTTCTGTCCTGTTTGCTGAAATCGGTCGGCGCGATACATAGGCAGGCCGCCGCCGGCTGTAAAGCAAAATGGGCTGGCGCCAAGGCCAGCCCATCCGCTCCTGAAAATTGTCAGTAGAGGCCACCGCCGCCGGACTGGATGGCCTGATTGGCCTGCGGCGACAGCGCGCCGCCGGTGGCATTGGAGCCGTCGGCGCCCATGCCGATCACCCAATAGCTGTCGGCGGGACCTGTGCCTGGCTTGAAGGCTTCGATGATGGTGCCGGGATCGCCCGATGCGGCACGCATGCCGGTCTTGCGATTGATGGCGACCAGGTTCATGCCTTCGGGCACCTTGAAGTCGACATTGGGCGTGCCGTCCAGCGCCACCCGCATGAAGTCCTTGAAGATCGGGGCCGCGAGACCACCGCCGGTGGCGCCATGGCCGAGGCCGCGCGGCGTGTCGTAGCCCATGTAGAGGCCGACGACGAGGTTGGGCGTGTAGCCGATGAACCAGGCGTCCTTTTCGTCGTTGGTCGTTCCGGTCTTGCCGGCGATGTGGCGGCCGAGTTCGGCGATGGTCGCGCCGGTCCCGCGCTGCACGACACCTTCCATCATCGAGGTGATCTGGTAGGCCGTCATCGGATCGAGCACCTGCTCGGAATTGTCGACGAGCTCCGGCTCCGGCTGATTCTGCCATTCAGGCGCATTGCAACCCTGGCAGCCACGTTCGTCCTGCTTGAACACCGTCTTGCCGTAGCGGTCCTGGATGCGGTCGATGAGCGACGGTTTGATCGACTTGCCGCCATTGGCCATGATCGAATAGGCCGACACCATGCGCATCACGGTGGTTTCGCCGGAGCCCAGCGCCATCGGCAGATAGGGCGCCAGATGGTCGTAAACGCCGAAGCGCTCGGCATATTCGACGACCAGCTTCATGCCCATGTCGTTGGCAAGCCGCACCGTCATCAGGTTGCGCGACTTCTCGATGCCGGAGCGCAGGGTCGCCGGACCGGCGACGGTGCCGTCATAGTTCTTCGGCGTCCAGCTCGTGTTGCCGCTCTGGATCGTGATCGGTCCGTCCATGATCACCGAGGCCGGCGTATAGCCATTGTCGAGCGCTGCCGAATAGACGATCGGCTTGAACGAGGAGCCCGGCTGGCGCATGGCCTGCGTGGCGCGGTTGAATTCGGACTGCGCATAGGAGAAGCCGCCGACCATGGCCAGCACGCGGCCGGTGTGCGGATCCATGGCGATCAGGCCGCCCTCCACTTCGGGCACCTGGCGCAGGCTGTAGGTGCCGTCAGCACCATCGTTCTTCTGCACGAAGATGACGTCGCCCGGCTTCAGCACCTCCGCCGGCGACTTGGCCTTGACGGTCCTGCCGGCGACCACATGGCGCATGGCAAAACCCATGTCCTCCCTGCTGATAGTGCCTTCGACGCGTTCCTTGACGATCTCGCCCGACGCCTGCCGTGCGGGCTGCAGGCCGATCGACAGGCCGGTCGCCGAACTGTCGAGCACCACGGCGAGCGACCATTCGGGTACATCCTCCAGCCCCTTGACGTTGCCCAGCGGCACGCCCCAGTCGCCCGACACGTCGATCGATGTCACCGGCCCGCGATAGCCGCGCAGCGTGTCGTATTTCATCAATCCGTTCTGCATCGATTTGCGGGCAATGAGCTGGATCTTCGGATCGAGCGTGGTGCGGACGGAGAGGCCGCCTTCGTAGAGCGCGTTCTCGCCGTAGCGGGCGATGATCTGGCGGCGCACCTCTTCGGTGAAGTACTCGCCGGCGAACAGATAGGTGCCGCTGCGCCGCGGCGTCACGCCCAGCGGCTCGGCCTTGGCCTTGTTGCCTTCCTCACGCGTGACGTAGCCGTTCTCGACCATCTGGTCGATGACCCAGTTGCGGCGCTCGATCGCGCGATCGGCATGCTTGAAAGGGTGGTAGTTGTTCGGCCCCTTGGGCAGGGAGGCCAGGTAGGCGGCCTCGGCCACGGACAGTTCGTTGACCGACTTGTCGAAATAGGTCAACGCCGCACCGGCGACGCCATAGGCGCCGAAGCCGAAGAAGATTTCGTTGAGGTAGAGCTCGAGAATGCGATCCTTAGGATAGGCCTGCTCGATGCGGAAGGCCAGGATCATCTCCTTGATCTTGCGCTCGTAGGTCTGGTCCGAGGACAACAGGAAGTTCTTCGCCACCTGCTGGGTGATCGTCGATGCGCCGACCTGACGCCGGCCCGAGCCGAGATTCTGCAGGTTGACGATGATGGCGCGGCCGAGGCCGGTCACATCGATGCCCGGGTGGTTGTAAAAATTCTTGTCTTCCGCCGACAGGAAAGCCGCTTTGACGCGGTCCGGTATGGCCTGGATCGGCAAATACAGGCGCCGTTCGCGCGCATATTCGGCCATCAGCGCGCCGTCCGACGCATGGATGCGGGTGGTCACCGGCGGCTCGTATTTGGCCAGCACCTCGTAGTCGGGCAGATCCTTCGACAAATGGCCGATGTAGATCGCAACGCCCGCCGCGACCAGAAGGGCCAGCGTCGTGCCGATGCCGAAAAAATAGCCAATGAGACGAATCATACCCGCTCCAGTCCTTGGTTCGGGAATTTCCTAAACGAAGCCGCCTTTCGCGCAAGCTTTCGAGCCGGTCCCAATCCGTAATCGAAAACCCTTGTCGCCGCCATGTGGACAAAATACGGCAATGCCTGGTTTCGCGGCCGCGAGCCGGAAATAAAAGCACCGGGTGTTGTCGTCGCGCAACGCCGCCCGCTGGTTGCAGGCGTCGCCTTGCATGTCAACCTCCGGCTCCCGGTCCGGCCTTGGCCGACGCGAACAGCGCGACGGCGTTGGTTATGCTCTGGGCCGCCTTGCCGCGCCAGTCGGCGTTGAGCAACTGCGCCTCGTCCTTGGCGTTCGAGAGATAACCGAGTTCGACCAGCACGGACGGCACGTCGGGTGCCTTGAGCACCTTGAAGCCCGCAGAACGCTGCGGATTGTTGATGAGGCCGACGCTGGTCGACAGCTGGCCAACCAGCGTGTGGGCGAAACTCATCGAGAAATTGTGCGTTTCGCGGCGGATCAGGTCGATCAGGATGTCGGTGACTTCCTTGTTGTCGTTCTTGATTTCCATGCCGGCGAACTGGTCGGAGAGGTTCTCACGGTCGGCAAGCGCCTGCGCCTCGGGGTCCGAAGCCTTGTCGGAGACGGTGTAGACGGTGGCGCCGCGAATGCCTTTGACGCTGATCGTGTCGGCATGGATCGAAATAAGCAGGTCGGCCTCATGCTGACGGGCGATGCGCACGCGGTCGTCCAGACGCAGGAATTCGTCTGTGTCGCGCGTCATGAACACATCGTAATTGCCGACGGCCGCGAGTTTGTCGCGCAGCTCCGTGGCGAAGGCCAGCGTGACGTTTTTTTCGATGGTGCCGTTCAGGCCCTCGGCACCGCCGTCGATACCACCATGGCCGGGATCGATGACGACGGTGAAGCGATGGCCCGGATTGGAGACGGGCCCGGTGCCGACCCGCTCTCCCTTGTCGGTCGAAACGGTCGATCCGGTGGTCAGCGCCTGATTGGCAAGTGCCACATCGAACTCCCGCTCGGATGCCGCCGACATGTCGATGGCAATGCGGTAGCCGGTTCCGTCCTCGTTCTTGAGCACGTCGAGCTTGTCGACGGCGAACGGTCCCTTGCCGGTGAGGATCAGACGCGAAACGCCCTCGCCAAGGGCGCCCAGGCGCACGCCCTTGACCAAACCCCGCGCCTTCAAATCCTTGGCATCAACGGCGAATCTCGTATTCGCGAGATCGATGACAAGACGGTTGGGACCGCGCAACAGGAACCATTTGATATCGGGTTCGCGATCGAAATCCATGACGATGCGCATCTTGGTGGCATCGCCGGCCATCTTGTAGCCTTTTGCCACGAGCGGAGCGTCGGCGGCATTGGCATTTGAGGACAATGCGGATGAGACCGCCAGCAGCAGCACGAGGCAGAAAGCGGCCAGGATCCGGCCGCCGACACGACATCCCTTGTCTGTGAAGTCCGCCAATCCCATCTCTCTTCCAGTCGCTCCCGGTTTGGCGCCCGGCGCCCGGTCGTTTCGTCCAAATGCCGGTTAGGCCGCGAACTCGATTAACGATTGGTATCCAGAGAAGGTTAACCAAGCCTTTTCATGCAAGGGCCGCAAGCTTGGCTTACGCTACGGAACGGCTTTTTGCCGGCATCGGAAATCGGGGTTGCCTTCCACCCCGCCAAATCATAAAAGCGACGGTGGATCACTGCAATCCTGGAACCGCCCTCCTCCGCAGCTTCCTGCTACAGGGTCAGATGAAAAAGGCGGCTCCTTTCGCTTCACGCGAAAAGGGTTCAGGTGATCGCGACGAATTTCGCAGGTGTGCGCCCGTGGCGGGGGAATCGCCTGCGTGAGGAAAACGGCCGGGTTTGTTCCCGCGCCGGCTCTGTATGAGCAAACAAGCTGGTCCGGTTCGTCCGGGCTTTGGTTCAAAAGGTTCTGTTGGTGACGATGGCTTCAAGCGCAATCATGGAAAGGTCCGCATCAAACCGCGCCATTATGGCTGCGGGCGGCACCGCCATGGCGCTCAGGCGGCGGCCGACGGACGTTCAAATATCCGGCACCCACATTCCAGACACGCAGCAGCAGGCTTTGCCTCGCAAGCTGCGGCTGAAGGCTGCCGGGGGGAAACGAAATAATGCCCAACAAAATGCTGATAGACGCCTCCCACCCGGAGGAAACACGCGTTGTCGTCGTACGCGGTAACCGTATCGAAGAATTCGACTTTGAATCCCAGGACAAGAAGCAGCTCAAAGGAAACATCTACCTAGCCCGTGTAACGCGCGTAGAGCCCTCCCTTCAGGCAGCCTTTGTCGAATATGGCGGCAACCGTCACGGTTTTCTCGCCTTCAGTGAAATTCACCCCGACTACTACCAGATTCCGGTCGCCGATCGTCAGGCACTGCTGCGCGCGGAAGCGCAGGAGGCTGAGGACGAAGAGAACGAGGACGGCGACGGCGATGATCGCCAGAGCCGCGATCGCGGACGCCGCGGCCGCAGGCGCGGCGGCAAGCCCCGCGACCGGGGCGAGCACAAGCGCGACGCAGCCGATTCCGGCGAGGCAAGCGACGCTGCCGACGAGGCAGAAGAAGGCGCCGACGCTGGTGTCGAGGACATCTCGCACACGTCCGAGATCATCGAACATGCTGCTGATTCGTCCGAACATGCCGATGCGTCCGAACATGGCGAGGATTCCGCCGAGCAGGACGAAGGCGAAACCCGCGAAGGCGGTCCGACGTCGATCGCAGCCTCGGTCGAAGCCGATGTGATTTCCGAACCCGTCACGCAGGCCGAACAGGGCAACGAAGCGACGTCGGGTGACAATGATCGCGGCATGCTCGAGGAAGTGCAGTCCTCGCATCCGGATGATCACGAGGTCGAATCGGTCGGTGCCGAGGATGCGCTGGAAGAAGTGCGCAACCGCCGCAAGCCGGTGCGCCGCCAGTACAAGATCCAGGAAGTGATCAAGCGCCGGCAGATCCTCTTGGTGCAGGTCGTCAAGGAAGAGCGCGGCAACAAGGGCGCGGCGCTGACCACCTATCTGTCGCTGGCCGGCCGTTATTCGGTGCTGATGCCGAACACGGCGCGTGGCGGCGGTATTTCGCGCAAGATCACCAGCGCTGTCGACCGCAAGCGCCTGAAGGAGGTCGTTGCCGATCTCGAAGTGCCGCAGGGCATGGGCGTCATCCTGCGCACCGCCGGTGAGAGCCGCACCAAGGCGGAGATCAAGCGCGATTACGAATATCTGATGCGGCTTTGGGAAAATGTCCGCAATCTCACCTTGCAGTCCACGGCCCCTGCCCTGGTCTACGAGGAAGGCAGCCTGATCAAGCGCTCGGTGCGCGACCTCTACAACAAGGATATCGACGAGATTCTTGTCTCCGGCGAGGAAGGATACCGCGAGGCCAAAGACTTCATGCGCATGCTGATGCCGAGCCACGCGAAGGTGGTTCAGCCGTTCCGCGACACGACGCCGATCTTCGTGCGCAACGGCATCGAGGCACAGCTCGACCGCATGCTGCAGCCGCAGGTGACGCTGAAGAGCGGCGGCTACATCATCATCAACCAGACCGAAGCGCTGGTTGCCATCGACGTGAATTCGGGCCGTTCCACCAAGGAGCACTCGATCGAGGACACCGCGCTCCACACCAATCTGGAAGCGGCCGAGGAAGTCGCGCGTCAGCTCAGGCTGCGCGATCTTGCCGGCCTGATCGTCATCGACTTCATCGACATGGAGGAAAACCGCAACAACCGCTCCGTCGAGAAGCGGCTGAAGGATCACCTCAAGAACGATCGTGCGCGCATCCAGGTCGGCCGTATCTCGCATTTCGGCCTGATGGAGATGTCGCGCCAGCGCATCCGCGCCAGCGTGCTGGAATCGACCATGAAGCCCTGCCCGCATTGCGGCGGCACCGGCCATGTGCGCTCCGATTCGTCGGTCGCGCTGATGGTGGTGCGGGCGATCGAGGAATTCCTGCTCAAGGATTCGCGCAGCCACATCACGGTACGGACGCCGGCGGCGACCGCACTCTACGTGCTCAACCACAAGCGCGGCACGCTGGTCGAACTCGAAAGCCGCTTCGGGCTGACGATCACCATCGAGGCCGACGATTCGGTCGGTTCGCAGCACTATGCGATCTTCCGCGGCGCGCTGGCTGAAAAGCCGGAGGGCTTTGTCGAGGCGCGCAGCTTCCCGGCCTATGTCGAGCCGGAAGAGCCCGAAGACGAGATTGTCGTGGTCGAGGATGATGACGAGGCGCCGGTGCAGGCCGAACAGCCACGCCAGCAGCCCCAGCAACAACCCCGCCCTGCTGCCGCCGGTGGCGAGGAAGGCGAAGGCCGCGACCGCAAGCGCCGCAAGCGTCGGCGTCGGCGCGGCGGCAAGGATCGCGATCGCGAACATGGCGCCCCTGCGGACGGTGCCTCCGTCTCGGCTCCGGCCGGTGAGTTTTCGGACCCGGACTCGGCCGCCAGCGATGGCGACACGGAAGCGGACGACAACGTCCCTGTTGGTGTTGCCGAAACGTCTGGGACAGCTGAAGCTTCGGACGAAGGCCAGGGCAAGAAGCGCCGGCGCGGCAAGCGCGGCGGCAAGCGCAACCGCCGCGAAGACGGTGAAGGCGAGGCTGAGGCAAGTGCTGGCGAAGCAGCCGACGCGTCCGAAGTCGAAGTCCCGGCAACCGAGGTGATCGCCGGAGAGCCGGTGGTTACCGCAGCGGCCGAAGAGCCGGTGGCGCTTGCTCCGGCCAATGACGACGCGCCGAGCACGGAGAAGCCGAAGAAGCCACGCCGTGCCGCCAAGCCGAAGAAGGCCGCGGCCGAAATCGTCGCCGAGGAGCCGGCTGCCGAGGCGGAAGCACCGGTCGAGACGTCGGCCACTGCGTCCGACGAGGCGGTGGCTGTCGAGAAGACACCGAAGGCCCGCCCATCGCGGCGCAAGCCGGCGGCGGTGAGTACGCCGGTCGAGCCGGTGGTGTCTTCGACCGTAGCGGAAGAGCCCGCGGCCAAGGCTGAGGACAAGACCGAGGACAAGCCGAAACGCGGCGGATGGTGGCAGCGGAAGGGCTTTTTCTAAGCCTTTCAGCCACCTGAGCTAGTTCTCTGACAAAAAAATCCCGCGCCGTCTCGAAGACGGTGCGGGATTTTCTTATCTGGCGTTATGCCGGATCGCGACAGGCTACGGCGCGAAGATCGACCAGTTCATCATCTTGGCCAGCTTTTCCAGCGCGATCGATCCCAGCTTGGAATTGCCGTTGGCATTGAGGCCCGGCGACCAGACGGCAAGCGACGCCACGCCAGGCACGATGCCCAATATGCCGCCGCCGACGCCGCTCTTGCCGGGGATGCCGACGCGGAAAGCGAAATCGCCGGAGCCGTCATAGTGGCCGCAGGTCAGCATCATCGCGCCGATGCGGCGTGCCCGTTCGGCCGACACCACGGAATGCCCGGTCGCCGGGTTCTTGCCGCCATTGGCGAGGAAGCGGCCGGCGAGCGCCAGTTGCCGGCAACTCATGGCGATGGCGCAATGGTGGAAGTAGACGCCCAGCGCCAACTCCGGCGCATGGTGGAGGTTGCCGAAGGATTTCATGTAGTTGGCAAGCGCGAAGTTGCGGTAGCCGGTGGCCCGTTCGGACGCCGCGACCTCACGGTCGATGATGATCGTCTCGTCATCGGCGAGGAACTGGATGAAGCGCAGGATCTCGCCGATCGCCTCGCGCGGCTGGTGGCCGGCAAGCAGGATGTCGGAAATGACGATGGCGCCGGCATTGATGAACGGATTGCGCGGAATGCCGTTCTCATGCTCAAGCTGGACGATCGAGTTGAACGGATTGCCGGACGGTTCGCGCCCGACCCTTTGCCACAGCGCATCGCCGACATTGCCGAGCGCCAGTGTCAGGGTGAACACTTTCGAGATGCTCTGGATCGAAAAGGCCTGCTCGGCGTCACCCGCCATTAGCACGCGGCCGTCATTGGTGACGGCGGCGATGCCGAATTTCTTCGGATCGACCTTCCCCAGCTGCGGAATGTAGGTGGCGACGTCGCCACGATCGCTGCGATCGGCCATTTCGGCGGCGACTTCGGCCAATGCCTGATCAAGTTTGGGGGCCTGATCAAGTTTGGGGGCCTGTTCGAGTTCCGGCATGGCGCTACCTCAACCAGCGTTCAATGCGCGTCATCGCCTCGACCATGTCGTCGTGGCTGCCGGCATAGGAAAACCGCATCATGCGGTGCCCCGCCTGGGTGTCGAAGTCGCGGCCGGGCGTTGCCGCGACATGCGCTTCAGCCAGCATCTTTCGCGCAAAGGCCATGCTGTCGTTGGTATGCCGGGTGACATCGCAAAAGGCATAGAAGGCGCCGTCCATGGGCGCCGCCAGCGGAAAGCCGAGCTCCGGCAGGCGTTTCATCAGGAGTTCGCGATTCCAGGCGTAGCGGCCCTTGACCGCTTCCAATTCCTCGGTCGCCCTGAACGCCTCGATCGCGGCGATCTGCGATAGCTCCGGCGGCGAGATGTAGAGGCTCTGTGCGACACGCTCGACCGGCCGCACCAGGTCCTGCGGCAGCACCATCCAGCCGATGCGCCAGCCGGTCATGCAGTAATATTTGGAGAAGGAATTGATCACCGTCACATCGCCGCCATAGGAAAGCGCCGTGGTGTCGGGGGCGGCATAGGCCAGCCGGTGATAGATTTCGTCGGAGATGACGGCGATGCCGAGGTCTTGTGCCGTCCTTACCAGGGCGGCCAGTTCATCGGCCGGTATGACCGCGCCGGTCGGGTTGGCCGGACTGGCGAAGAGAACGCCTTTCAGCGGCTTTTCTCGATGCGCGGCCTCCAGATGGCCGGCATGCAGATAGGCGGCGTCGCCGATCTCGATCTCGACCACCTCGATGCCGAGGGCGGCCATGATGTTGCGGTAGGCAGGATAGCCGGGTGCCGCGATAGCGACCCGGTCACCCTGATCGAACATCGCCAGGAAGGCGAGGTTGAAGGCGGCCGACGATCCAGTGGTCACCGCGATCCGGCCGGGCTCGATATCAAGTCCGTAGTGATCGGCGTAGTGTCCGGCAATCGCCTTGCGCAACCCTGCCAGTCCCAGCGCGTCGGTGTAGCCGATGCGCCCATCCTGCAGCGCCTTGGCGGCTGCGGCGCGAACCAGAACCGGTGCGGGATCGGAGGGCTGGCCGACGGCCATCGAAACAACCGGCACGCCCTGGGACTTCAGCCGGTTTGCCTCTGCCAGAATGTCCATCGCATGGAAGGGCTCGACATTGCCACGGCGTGAGAGCGAAACGACCATTTAACCAGTATTCCCGATGACTGACGGCGCCAGGCACTGGCGCATGTGCCGCACAAATGCCCGATTGATGTGAGGATCACAAGTTGAGGAAGTTTCCGGCGCCGACTTTTCATCTTTCGCCCGCTCGTTTACCAGTGGAGCCATCATGTTGAGCCGACCCAGATCGACGATTGCCCAGGCAGCGCGCGTCTTCGCGACGCTTTCGCTTGGCGTTGCCGTTGCAATGGCGGGCTCGGTCAGCGCCTTCGCCCAGAACGTGCCGGTGGTGCGCGACGCCGAGATAGAGGCGCTGGTGCGCGATTACGCACGGCCGATCTTCAGGGCGGCCGGCCTGGCGAATGACGGCATCGACATCGTTCTGGTCAACGACCAGAGTTTCAACGCCTTCGTCACCGGGCGCCGGCTGTTCATCAACACCGGCGCGCTGATGACGGCTGAAACGCCCAACGAGATCATCGGCGTCATCGCGCACGAAGCCGGCCATATCGCCGGCGGCCACCAGCAGAAGCTGCGCGACCAGCTCGAACGAGCCAAGACGATGGCCGTCATCGCGACATTGCTTGGCGCCGGCGCCATTGTCGCCGGTGCCACAACCAGCAGCCGCGGTCTCGCCGGCGCTGGCATGGGCGTGGCCGCTGGCGGCGGCGAGATGGCACAGCGCAGCATCCTCGCCTATCAGCGCACCGAGGAGATGACGGCCGACCGCTCGGCGATCACCTATCTCAACGCCACCGGCCAGTCCGGCATGGGCATGCTGAAGACATTCCGCCGCTTCCAGACCGCACTTTCGCTTTCGGGCGCCCAGGTCGATCCATATCGGATCAGCCATCCGATGCCGCAGGACCGCATCGCCAATCTCGAAGTGCTGGTGAAACAGGACCCCAATGTCGACAGGCCAGACCCGCCCGCGCTGCAGCAGCGCCATGACATGATGCGGGTGAAGATCGCCGTCTACATGGAAGGCCAGGCGGCCGCGTCGCGGCTGATGCGAAAGCTGCAAGGAACCCTCGCCGCGCAGTACGGCGACGCCCAGTCGACCTACCTGTTCGGCAACATCGCCGCCGCGCTCGCCAAGACCAATGCACTGATCAAAGCGCAGCCGAAGAATGCCTACTTCCAGGAACTGCGCGGCGACATCCTGATGAAAGCAAACAAACCCAAGGAAGCTGCGGACGCCTATGCAAAGGCGGTCAGCCTCGATTCCGCTCGGTCCGGTCTGCTGCCGGTGTCCGTGGGCCAGGCGCTGATGGCCGTCGGCACGCCCGACTCCCTCAAAAAAGCCGTCGTGCAGATCAACAATGGCCTCGGTCGCGACAAGGAAAATTCAGCCGGATATCGCTATCTGGCACAGGCCTATGGCGAGTTGGGCGACATACCCGGCGCTGAACTTGCCACCGCCGAAAGCCATTTTTACTCCGGCAACTACAAGGATGCGAAGATTTTCGCCATGCGGGCGCAGCAGCAGATGAAACGCGGCGAGCCGCGCTGGCTTCGCGCCCAGGATATCATAAACTACAGGCCGTCAACCAAGATCAAGTGAACCTTCCGGCCGCGCGCCACGACATAGCCAGACCGGAAAACAGGTAGAAGGACAGGAACGATGAAAAAGGCACTGCTGCTGGGCACCACGGGGGTTGCGGTCGCTCTGGCCATGCTGGCTTTCGGATTCGTTGCCGGAAACCCGCAGATCGCCAAGGCCGGAACCGCGCAGCCGGTCGAGACGGCGGCGGCCGATACCAAGATCGACCGCACCGAGGTCGAAGGCATCATCCGCGACTACCTGTTGAAAAACCCGGAAGTTCTTCTGGAGGTCCAGGATGCGCTTGAGGCCAAGCAGAAGGAAGAGCAGCGCATCGCTCATCTCGGCGTGATCAAGAATGCCAAGGACCAGATCTTCAACTCCGCCTTCGACGGCGTCGTCGGCAATCCGAACGGCAAGGTTACCATCGTCGAGTTCTACGACTACAATTGCGGCTTCTGCAAACGCGCCATCGACGACATGCAGGCGCTGACCAAGACCGATCCGGACCTGCGTTTCGTGCTCAAGGAATTCCCCATCCTCGGACCGGATTCGCAGAAGGCGAGCGTGGTCTCGATGGCCTTCCACCTGATGCACCCGGAAAAGTACGGCGAGTTCCACAATGCGTTGCTCGGCGGCCAGGGACGCGCCACCGAGGCGGCGGCCATGAAGGTCGCGCTATCGCTCGGCGCCGACGAAGCGGCGCTGCGCGAGAAGATGAAGGACCCGACAATCAACGAGGCCCTCGCCAAGACCTACGATCTTGCCAACAAGCTGGCGATCACCGGAACGCCGTCCTATGTCGTCGGCAACGAGGTTGTGTTCGGGGCGCTCGGGCAGGAAGTGCTGGCTGAAAAGATCGAGGCGGCGAAAGCCGCGCTCTGATCTTGCTCGCCAGCTATTTCTCACGGGCACATTTCCGCCTGTTGTGGACAGTGAAAGAACGCACTTGCGCTCTTTCCGCGGGCGGCTATGCCCATTATAGAGGGCCCAGCGCGCCGGCTTGATGACGGCGCCGGGAAAGGTCGGCTTTTTTGAAAACGGTTTTCGTCCTGAACGGTCCCAATCTCAACGCGCTCGGCAGGCGCGAGCCGGGCATCTATGGCGGCAAGACGCTTGCCGCGATTGCCGACGACTGCAAGCAGGCAGGCACGGCGCTGGGGTTCGAGATCGATTTCCGCCAGTCGAACCATGAGGGCGACCTTGTCGACTGGATTCAGGAAGCTGGCGACAAGGCTGTCGGCATCGTCATCAATCCGGGCGCCTACAGCCACACCTCGATTGCCATCCACGACGCCATCCGCGCCGTCGCACCGTTGCCGGTGGCCGAAGTTCATCTTTCCAACATCCATGCGCGGGAACCATTCCGCCACGTCTCCATGGTCGCGCCGGTCGCCGTCGGCATGATCTGTGGCTTTGGGCCGCTCGGCTATACGCTCGCGCTACAGGCGCTGGCCGCACGCCTATGACCGGCCAACAAACAGAAGGCTCGAAAATGTCGATAAAGAAGACCGGTGTTGACCAGCAACTGATCCGCGATCTGGCGGGCATACTGAACGACACCAACCTCACCGAGATCGAGGTTGAACTGGGCGACCTGAAGGTGCGCGTCTCGCGGCAGGCGCCGGCCGTTCATGCAATCGCGGCGCCGCAACCGGGCTATGCGCCGGCAGCAGCGCAGGCTGCCGCCGTTGCCGTGCCAGTCGTGGCGGACCTTTCCAAAAATGCGGTCACCTCACCGATGGTCGGCACGGCCTACCTGGCGCCGTCGCCGGACGCCAAGGCATTCATCGAAGTCGGCCAGAAGGTCAAGGAAGGCCAGACGCTGCTGATCATCGAAGCAATGAAGACGATGAACCAGATCCCCTCGCCACGCGCCGGCACGGTGACCGCGATCCTTTTCGAGGATTCGCAGCCGGTCGAATATGGCATGCCGCTCGTCGTGATCGAGTAGAGCGGGCCTGATGTTTCAGAAGATCCTCATCGCCAATCGCGGCGAAATCGCCCTCCGGGTGCTGCGCGCCTGCAAGGAACTCGGCATCCAGACGGTGGTGGTGCATTCGACCGCCGATGCCGACGCCATGCATGTGCGGCTCGCCGACGAGAGCGTCTGCATCGGCCCGCCGCCATCGCGCGACAGCTACCTCAACATCCATCAGATCGTTGCGGCCTGCGAAATCACCGGCGCCGACGCCGTGCATCCGGGCTACGGCTTCCTGTCGGAGAACGCCAAGTTCGCCGACATACTGGCCGCGCACAACATCACCTTCATCGGTCCGTCCGGCGACCATATCCGCATCATGGGCGACAAGATCGAGGCCAAGCGAACCGCCAAGCGCCTCGGCATTCCGGTTGTGCCCGGTTCGGACGGCGCCGTCACCGATCAGAAGGAAGCCAGGCGCATTGCCGCCGAGATCGGCTATCCCGTGATCATCAAGGCATCGGCCGGCGGTGGCGGGCGCGGCATGAAGGTCGCGCTCACCGAGGCTGACCTGGAGATCGCCCTGCAGACGGCGAGCACGGAAGCCGGTGCCGCCTTCGGCGACGATGCCGTCTACATCGAGAAATACCTGGAAAAGCCGCGCCATATCGAGGTGCAGGTGTTCGGCGACGGTTTTGGCCGCGGCGTGCATTTCGGCGAGCGCGACTGTTCCTTGCAGCGCCGCCACCAGAAGGTCTGGGAAGAGGCGCCCTCGCCCGCCCTCAATGCCGAAGAACGCGCCCGTATCGGCGGCATCTGCGCCAAGGCGATCGCCGACCTCGGCTATTCCGGCGCCGGCACGATCGAGTTCCTCTACGAGAATGGCGAGTTCTACTTCATCGAGATGAACACGCGCCTGCAGGTCGAACATCCGGTGACGGAAGCGATCACCGGTATCGACCTCGTGCACGAGCAGATCCGCGTCGCCTCCGGGGGCGGCCTCTCGGTGAAGCAGGAGGACATCAAGTTCAACGGCCACGCCATCGAATGCCGCATCAACGCCGAGGACCCGCGCACCTTCACCCCCTCGCCCGGAACGATCACCCATTTCCACACACCGGGCGGTTTAGGCATCCGAGTGGATTCCGGCGTCTATTCCGGCTACAAGATCCCGCCCTATTACGACAGCCTGATCGGCAAGCTGATCGTGCATGGGCGTAATCGCGTCGAGTGCATGATGCGCCTGCGCCGCGCCCTGGACGAGTTCGTCGTCGACGGTATCAAGACGACGCTGCCGCTGTTTCGCGATCTCGTCGGCAATGCCGACATCGCCAATGGCGACTACGACATCCACTGGCTGGAAAAATACCTGGCCAAGGAAGAGTAGCGCGGAGACGCGATGACCCGCCCCTACGCGCCCGGCTATCGCATCCCCACCGACCTGCTGCTCAAGGCCTACGCCTCGGGCGTCTTCCCGATGGCCGAAAGTGCCGGCGACCCGGAGGTGTTCTGGGTGCGGCCGGAGACGCGCGGCATCATTCCGCTCGATGGTTTTCACGCACCGAAAAGCCTCAGGAAAACGATCAAGAAGAACCCCTTCGACATCCGTTTCGATTTCGATTTCGAAGCCACGATCGACGGCTGCGCCGAGAAGCGGGTGGAACGGCGCTCGACCTGGATCAACGCGCCGATCCGCGAAGCCTATGTCGAACTGCATCGGATAGGCCATTGTCATTCGGTTGAGGCGTGGCGCGAGGATCGGCTGGTCGGCGGCCTCTATGGCGTATCGCTCGGCCGGGTGTTTTTTGGCGAGAGCATGTTCGCCAGGGAGACGGACGCGTCAAAAACCTGCCTCTTCCACCTCGTCGAGCGCTTGAAGGCGCGGGGCTTTGCTCTGCTTGACACGCAGTTCACCACCGAGCACCTCAAGCGCTTCGGCGCGGTCGACGTACCGCGCGGCAAATATGAGAAGATGCTCGCCGACGCGCTGAAGGGCGAGGCCGTATTCTATCCCTGAGGATCGAGCCTACTTCCCGGTGGCGGCTTCCAATGGCGTCTGCGAATGGAACATCATCTTCCAGCCGTTGACGCGATGGACATAGCCGGTGCTGACCAGCGCGGCGTAGGGTTCGCCGTTCTCGCGTGTCGCATGTGCCTCGTAGGTCAGCATGATGATGTCGCTGCCCGGCTCGATAATACCCTTGAGGTCGATCTTAAGGTCCCGCCAGCGGTTGGGATTGGTTGCGGTCTTGGCGAGATCAGCATTGTCCATCGCCTGTGCCATCTGCGGAAATGCCACCAGGCATTCGGTGTCTGCATTGGCCGCGTAATAGGCCGCGTCGCCCGTCCAGAACCCCTTTTCGAGTTCGAGCAATTCGGCCTTGCCAGCCGTGATCCGTTTGCTGTCTGACATCGGAAGATCCTCCTTGCGCATAATGGCGCTCGTCCGTGGCCCAACGCATTGTGGCCAGGACGGTTCCGGGGGATCAGTTGGTGTCGGTGGTATCGGGTTCCGAAGCGTCCGGCTCCGTCACATCAGGCGCTGTGACATCCGGAGTGGTCGCGGCTTTCGGTTTGGCTGCGGCGGGCTTGGGAACGTCCGCTTTGGTTGCGTCAGCCTTGGCTCCGTCGGGCGCCGGCACATCCGACTTCTGCTTGCAGGCCTTCAGCCAGACGTCGTAGACAGCATGCTCGACGGCATTGAGACCGGGGCTTTCGGCAAACATCCAGCCGGTGAAGATGCGGCGGATCTTGCGGTCGAGCGTTATCTCGTCGACCTCGACGAAAGAATCTGTCTTCGGCTCTTCGGTCTGTGGCCGCGAATAGCAGACGCGCGGCGTCACCTGCAAAGCACCGAACTGCACCGTCTCGTCGATATAGACATCGAAGGTGATGATGCGGCCGGTGATCTTGTCGATACCGGCAAACTCGGCAACGGCATTGGTCACCCGGTCCGCTCCCGCGGGCGGTGCCGGCGCGGGTGCCGCGGGCTCAGGCGAAGCGGCGAAGGCCACGGTGCTGACGGCAAGACCGGCGGCTAGCGCCAGACTGGCCGATATTGAGTAAGAAAAGCTCATGCAAAGATACCGGTGGTTCGCGCCCGGGTGATTCTGTCGATCGCCAAGGCTAGTCGCCGTTTTCTGATCAGCAAGCAGCTAAACACCAATTGTGGCGATAAAGGACCGGCTTGCACCCTGTCGCTACGACCCGGGTGTCCAGGCATCATAGTCGCCGGTGACCTGCGGACGGTGCTGATTGGTCAGCACCGAGCCCTTCGGGCGATAAGCCGCCGGGCTGCCGGTCAGATTGGGCTGATGCGGCTTCTGCCAGTCGCGCGGCTTGTAGTCCTCGCTGGACGGCGCGACGTCGACGCGGTGGTGCATCCAGCCGTGCCAGCCGGGCGGTATCGCCGAAGCTTCCGAATAATTGCGGTAGATGACCCAGCGGCGCGTGCGGCCTTCCGAATCGATGCCGCCTTCGTAGTAGAAATTGCCGGTCTCGTCCTGGCCGACCTTCTTGCCATACCGCCACGTGTGCAGGCGGGTTCCTATCGTCTGGCTGTTCCACCAGGTGAAAAACTGCGTAAGGAAAGTCTTCATTTCAAAACCCTCGCGCCGGCAGCGCCCGTTTCCTGCTTATGGCGTCAGGCCTTGCCGAAGGCAAGGCTTTTGCCACAGCATGCGCGCAAATGGCTTGCCAGAAACCCGACACAAGCCTGTGATCCTCCCGGCCGCTGCATGCACGCTTGCCAAGCCTTTGCGGTATTTCTAAAGCTCAGCGCGCCCATGCTTGTATCCAGTCCCGCTTGAGGCCAAAGGAGGCGACGATTGGCCACCAAATTGCCGACCACCGACATCCGCATCAGCGCTGAGGCGATTCGCCACCGCAAGGGCGGCATGCCGATCGTTTGCCTGACCGCCTATACCTATCCTATCGCCCGTCTGCTCGATGACCATGTCGACCTGCTTCTGGTCGGCGACAGCGTCGCCATGGTCCTCCATGGCCACAAGACGACGCTGGGTGCCTCGCTGGAGATGATGATCGCACATGGGCAAGCCGTGATGCGCGGCTCGGCCAGTGCCTGCGTCGTCGTCGACCTGCCGGCCGGCAGCTATGAGGTCACGGCGGCGCAAGCCGTCGCCTCGGCGCGTCGGGTCGTCGACGAAACCGGCTGCCAGGCGGTGAAGCTCGAAGGCGGCGTCGACATGACCAGTCAGATCGCAGCCATCGTCGCCGCCGGCATTCCGGTCATGGGACATATCGGCCTGCAGCCGCAATCGGTGGAGAAGGATGGCGGCTACAAGATCAAAGGCCGCACCGAGGAGGCTGTTGCGGCATTGGTTCGCGATGCGCTTGCCGTCGAAAGCGCCGGCACATTCTCGGTGGTCATCGAAGGCACAGTCGAGACCGTCGCCGCCGATATCAGCCGCCGCCTCGCCATTCCAACCATCGGCATCGGTGCCAGTGGCGACTGCGACGGCCAGATCCTGGTCATCGACGACATGGTCGGGCTGACCGTCGATCGCGTGCCGAAATTCGTCAAGGAATACGCCGATCTGCGCAGCGTGATCTCGCATGCCGCAAAGAGCTATGCGTCAGAAGTGCGAAACCGGACATTCCCGGGCCCCGGCCATGTCTTTTCGGCGACAAACAGCAGGGATGACGCATGAGACTTCCTGTGTCAACCTTTGGCGAGCAAGACGGCTGCGGCGGGGTGTCTGTCTGGATTGTAGAGTGTACCGTCCTGCCAGGTGCGCCAGAGGATTCTGAGCCAAGCTCTGGCAAGGATGCGAACGGCATGAGGGTGTCTGCACCCTCGCTTTCTGGCGTCCTGATAGACCTTTGCAGCCCAAGGGCTGGCATGTCTGGAGTTGTCGGCG
>NZ_RZRU01000018.1 GCF_003997495.1 Mesorhizobium sp. M7A.F.Ca.US.008.03.1.1
TGAAGCCCATCTTGGCCAGCGCTCACAAATCCGCGCGCAAAAGGCCGGACATATGAGCGCAAGCGATCCGATCAAACTATCTCAGCCAAGCCTTGCAAGCA
This sequence comes from Mesorhizobium sp. M7A.F.Ca.US.008.03.1.1, assembly GCF_003997495.1. Taxonomy (GTDB): domain Bacteria; phylum Pseudomonadota; class Alphaproteobacteria; order Rhizobiales; family Rhizobiaceae; genus Mesorhizobium. Next base: position 102 of record NZ_RZRU01000018.1, read on the forward strand.
GGGGGCCGTCCACATATGAGCACCGGCCTACGCCGGCCGTAGCCTTAACTGCCCAGTCACCTATGAGTGCTTCGGCCGGCGAAGGCCGGAAGTCGAGAAAGCCGCGTCAGGCAACCGGCCTCATGAATTCTTCTTCGGGATTTTAGGCGCAGACGCGGTTGCGGCCTTGCCTCTTCGCCTCGTAAAGCTGGCGGTCGGCGCGGCGATAGAACTCTTCCGCTGTTTCCTTGCGGTCCCAGACGGCAAGCCCGACGCTGGTGGTGATCTTCAGGCGGACATTGCCTGACAGCACCGACATGTTGGCGATCGCCTTGCGGATGCGCTCGGCAAACTTGCCCAGAAGCTCGGCGTCCATGTTCGGCGTGACCACGGCGAACTCCTCGCCGCCCAACCGCGCCACCACATCGTGGTAGCGCGTCATGTCCTTGAGACAGCTCGCGACGGCCTTGAGCACTTCGTCGCCGACGTCATGGCCGTGGGTGTCGTTGACCTGCTTGAAATGGTCGAGATCGAGGATCATCAGCCCGACGGGCTTTTCGATGCGCCGGAACTCCTCGAGATACTCCTTCAGCGCATCATCGAAATAGCGCCGGTTCTGCATGCCGGTCAGGCCGTCGGTCAGCGCCGCATGCTCGAATGTTTCCGAGCGCGCGCTGAGCGAGACCGTCATGGCGCGCAGCTTGCCTTCCTCCGTCGCCTGTTTGCGGATCAGCGGATAGATGAAGAAAATGCCGAAGAACAGCGCGGTGGCCAGGAGCACGCCGGTCGCAAACAAGAGCTTGTTGAGATAGATGACCTTGTCCAGACCCGAAGCCGTATGCAACTCGTCGGCGAAGGATTGCAGAAGTCCATAAGCATGCAGCGTCACCAGGCCGGCGGCCAGGATCACGAATATAAAGACGAAAAATGCTGATTCCGCCTTGTGGAAACGCATCTGCTCCCCGTTGGAAAAGTGCCCACCGACCTTATGGCATGGGCGGGCTTACGGAGGGTTAATTTGGACAACCCCAACGGGAACCTTTCCTTGCAGGTAAACTTTTCAGGTTGCATCGGAAGCAAGCGTTAAGATCGTGGTTTCCAGATCATCACCGGGGCGCAACCTCAGCCATTCCGGCCCCAATTGATGCCTGAACCAGGTGGTTTGCCGCTTGGAATATTGCCTGGTCGCGATCTTGGCGCGTTCGATCGCCTCGTGAAAGCCAATCTCTCCGGCCATCGCCGCCTGCAGTTCGCGAACGCCGATCGCTTTCATCGCCGGCAATTCGGGATCGAGGCCAAGTGCCGCAAGCCGCTTGACCTCGTCCAGCGCGCCCTTGTCCAGCATTTGGTCGAAGCGCTTGTCGATGCGTCCGACCAACGCCGCCCGTTCTGGCTCGATCACGAAGAAACGCGCGCTTTCCATGTCGATGAGCGGCTGGCCGCGCTCTGCCTGCCATTCCAGGATCGACCGGCCAGACGCATCGAGAACCTCCAATGCGCGCACGATGCGCTGGCTGTCGGTCGGCTTGAGCATCATGGCGGCCGCCGAATCCTCGCGCAGCAGCAGGCTGTGCAGCTTGACCGCGCCCTGCTCCTTCAATTCGTAGCGCCAACGGTCGCGGACCCGCTGCGGAATGTCGGGCATTTCCGAAATGCCCTCGGCCAGCGCACGAAAGTAGAGGCCGGTGCCGCCGACAAAAATCACTGGCCGTTCGGAGAATGTGCCGTCGTCGATCAACTTCCTCACGTCGCGCAGCCAGGCGCCGGTGGAATAGGGTGTCGCCGGGTGGACATGGCCATACAGAAAATGCGGTGCGCGGGCGAGGTCGGCCGCCTCCGGCCGGGCGGTCAGCACGTCGAGCACCGAATAGCCCTGCATGGAATCGGTGTTGACGATCACGCCACCCCTGCGCTCGGCCAGATCGAGCGCAAGCGCCGACTTGCCGCTGGCGGTCGGCCCGGCTATCAGGATCGCGTTCTTCACGCGGCCCTCGCCCGCCTGCCCGCCGGAATGTTCCATGCCGCTCATCGCCACGCTTGTTTCCCGTCCCACTGAGCGCGCTTTGTCGCTGTCGCTTGCGAATATGGCCTCACGGTCGGTCGGCGCAAGCGCTGTTGTCTGGCTGGCTGAAGCTATTGCCTGCGATCTCGTGCTGCCCGGGGCAGCCGACGCCGCCGTTACGAGTGCCGTCTTGCGCACGGCACTCGCCGGCGAAGCGGTCGACGTGATCATCCAGGAGGCAGAAACCCGCCGCAAGAAAATCCTGATCGCCGACATGGATTCGACCATGATCGACCAGGAATGTATCGACGAGCTGGCCGACGAGATTGGCGTCAAGGATCGGGTTGCTACAATTACCGCGCGATCCATGAATGGTGAGATCGCCTTCGAACCGGCTTTGCGCGAGCGGGTAGCGTTGCTCAAGGGCCTCGACGCCGCCGTGGTCGATCGCATCGTCGCCAATCGCCTGACGCTGGCCTCGGGCGGCCGTGTTCTGGTCCGGACCATGCGCGCCAATGGCGCCTGGACGGCACTCGTGTCTGGCGGATTCGAGGTCTTCACGACGCGCATCGCCGCCATGCTCGGCTTCCAGGAGAACCGCGCCAATCGCCTGCTCGAACAGGACGGCCGCTTCACCGGGCTGGTCGGCGAGCCGATCCTCGGCCGAGCCGCCAAGGCCGACGCGCTGATCGAAATTTCAGCGCGCCTCGGCCTGACGCCCACCGACGCCATCGCCGTTGGTGACGGCGCCAATGATCTCGACATGATCCGCCTGGCCGGTACCGGTGTCGCGCTTCACGCCAAGCCGACGGTAGCGGCACAGGCCAAGGTCCGCATCGATCATGGCGACCTGACCGCGCTGCTCTATATGCAAGGCTACAGGCAGGAGGAGTTTGTGCAATGAAACCAATGCGGACCGAACGCCTGATCCTGCGCAACTGGGAGGATCGCGACCGCGACCTGTTCCACCGCATCAACTCCGACGACCGGGTCATGGAGTTCTTTCCATTCCGCCGCGACCGCGCCCAGGCGGATGCCAAGATGGACGAGGTCCGCGCGTGGATCGATAAGGACGGCTATGGCTTCGCCGCTGCCGAGATTGCGGCCACGGGCCAATGTATCGGTTTTGTCGGGATAACCGGGACGGAAGATATCGACGTCCTGCCAGCCGGTACGATCGAGATCGGCTGGCGTCTCGCGCCGGAATTTTGGGGCAAGGGCTACGTCACCGAAGCCTCAGAGGCTTGGCTGGCCTACGGTTTCGAAACGCTGGGCCTTGGCGAGATCGTCTCCTTTGCCGTCCAGAACAACCACCGCTCCACCGCCGTCATGGAGCGCCTCGGCATGAGCGCGGATCCGTCTGCCGAATTCGACCACCCCGGCATTCCCGACAGCCAACCGCATCTCAAACGACATGTCCTGTACAGACTGTCACGCCAAGACTGGCAGGCAAGAAAAAGGGCGGCCCGCTAGCCGCCCTTTCCATTCAAGATGAGGATTTCGCCGGATCTTCCGAATCTCAGTCCATCCGGATCGTCACGAACCTGAGCTCGCCGGTCTTCGAGGCCAGCATCAAGAGCGCATTCTTGCGCCCCTGTTCCTTCAAGGCGCCGATCCGGTCCATGACATCCTTGGGCGTGGCAACCGATTCCTGTGCGATCTCGGTGATCACCTCGCCGGGCTGGATGCCGCGTTCGGCGGCTGCCGAGTCCTTGGCGACGTCGGTGATGACGACGCCCGAAACATCGGCCGCAATGCTGAACTTCTTGCGTGTCTCGTCGTTCAGTTCGCCGACCGTCATGCCGAGCACCGAAGCCGTGGAAACGGCCGGAGCCTTGTCGCCCTTGTCCTGATCGGTGTTGCTGCCCTCCTGGCTGCTGGCGAGCTTCTCGCCATCCTCGAGCCGGCCAAGCGTCACTTTCACGGTCTGCTCGACACCCTTGCGCACGATGAGCACATCGACCGCCTTGCCAACCGGGCTTTCGGCGACGACGCGCGGCAGATCGCGCATCTCATGGATATCCTTGCCGTCGAACTTGATGACGACGTCGCCCGCCTGGATGGTGCCATTGTCGACCGGGCCGCCCTTGATCACGCCGGCAACCAGTGCGCCCTTGGCGGTCGCCATGCCGAGGCTCTCGGCGATGTCGTCGGTCACCGGCTGGATGCGCACGCCGAGCCAGCCGCGCCGTGTCTCGCCGAACTGGCGCAACTGGTCGACGACACCGGACGCGAGCTGCGAGGGGATGGAGAAGCCGATGCCGATCGAGCCGCCGGAAGGCGAAATGATCGCCGTGTTGATGCCGATGACTTCGCCCGCGCTGTTGAACAGCGGTCCGCCGGAATTGCCGCGGTTGATCGCGGCATCGGTCTGGATGAAGTCGTCATAGGGGCCGGAATTGATGTCGCGGTTGCGGGCAGAGACGATGCCGACCGTCACCGTGCCGCCGAGGCCGAACGGGTTGCCGATCGCCATCACCCAGTCGCCGACGCGCATCTTGGTGGAATCGCCGAACTTCACCGCCGTCAGCTTGTGGCCTTTCGGATCCACCTTGAGCACGGCGACATCGGTCTTGGTGTCGGTGCCGACCAGCGTCGCCTTCAAGGTGACGCCATCGGAAAAATTGACCTCGATATCGTCGGCGTCGGCGATGACATGGTTGTTGGTGACGACGATGCCTTGCTCGGCGTCGATGACGAAGCCGGAGCCCAGCGACTGCACCTTCTGCGCGCCGTTGTCCTTGTCGCCGCCGCGATTCTTGAAGAAATCGTCGAAGAAATCCTGGAAGGGCGAACCCTCGGGCAATTGCGGCATCGGCACCGCGCCCGGGCCTTCGGTACCCTTGACCGTCTGCGAGGTCGATATGTTGACCACCGCGCCGAGCAGGCCTTGCGCCAGATCGGCGACCGAAGCGGGCCCATCGGCGGCAAATGTCGGCGTCACGAAGGACGGGACAGCGACGGCGCTGACAAGAAGTGCCGCCGCGCCGGCGATGAATGTCCGCCGTGCCGCGCGCAGAATTGTATTGGATGTCATCGAGAGGCCTCCCGGTATTCTTGAAAAGAAAAGCGCTTCGACGAAAACGCCGCGTCACGCCATGTTGGCAAAAAATACGGCACGTTTGCGGCTATGACTATGGGCAGAGGATAAATCATCGCCGCCGTCATGCGCCTCGTACCAGCCAGACGATGCCGACGCCGATCGCGATCGCCGCCAGCCCGGCAATCCGCAGCGCGTTCTCGGGCAGCGACAGCACTTCGGTGGCAAGCTTCCTGGCCAGGCCGGGAAAGCCGCCATAGACCAGACCCTCTATGACGAGGACGAGGCCCATGGCGGCAAGAAAATCCTGCACCGGCCGCTACTGGCCGGTGCTGGGCTGTGCCGCCGGCGCGGCGGGTGCCGTCGCCGGAGCGTTTGGCGCAGGCGAAGCCGGCTTTGCCGGCCCCTCGCTGCCGTCGGGATTGCGGAAGAAGCGGAAGAACTCCGAGTTCGGCGACAACACCATCGTTGTTCCGGTGTTGTCGAGCGCCGTGCCATAGGCATTCATCGACCGGTAGAAGTCGAAGAAAGCCGGATCGCGCTGATAGGCTCCCGCGAAGGTGGCGCTGCGCTGGGCCTCGCCCTCGCCGCGCAGGATTTCCGACTCTTTTTGCGCTTCGGCGACAATCTCGACCACTTCGCGATCGGCGCGGGCGGTGATGCGCTGTGCCGCCTCATTGCCGCGCGCCCTCAGCCGGGCAGCTTCCGCCAGGCGTTCCGCCTTCATGCGGTCGAAGGTCTGCTGCGAGACTTCGGCCGTGAGATCGGTGCGGCGAATGCGGACATCCTCGATCTGCAGGCCGAGCGATGTGGCATCGGGCCTGAGCTGGTCGCGGACTTCGCGCATCATCACGCCGCGCTCTTCGGAGAGTGCTGCCTCGAAATCACGCAGACCATAGACACGGCGCAAGGCAGCGTCGAGACGCGTCCTGAGCCGGGCCTCGGCCAATTCGATCTGACCGGACACCGCGGCGCGGAAGACCCGCGGATCCGAGATGCGATAGGCGATGAAGGCATCGACCTCATAGAACTTGCCGCCCGAGACCTGGACGCGAATGTTGTCGAGGTCGAAGCGCAGCACCCGGTTCTCGATCAGCTGCACGGTGTCGGCGTCGAAGAACGAGAACGGCGCCTTGAAGTAGATGCCGGGTTCGCTCTTGACGTCGACGATCTCGCCGAACCTGAGCACCAGCGCCTGCTGGCGGGCATTGACCACGAAGACCGACGAATAGAGCAGGAACAGGATAACCGCTGCTGCGACGACGATGATGGGAAGACGGTTGGCCATCACTGGTTACCTCCCGTAGCGCCACTGGACGCAGCGGGTGCCGGCGCTTTCGGCTGCAATGCCGGCAGCGGCAGATAGGGAACGACCCCTTGCCCGTTGCCCTGCTCGACGATGACCTTGCTCGAATCCTTCAGAACCTTCTCCATGGTTTCCAGGTAGAGGCGCTTGCGCGTTACATCGGGCGCCTTGGCATATTCGTCATAGACCGAGATGAAGCGCTGCGCCTCACCCTCGGCTTCCTGCACGACCCGGTTCTTGTAGGCGGCCGCGTCTTCGCGGATCTGTGCGGCCTCGCCGCGCGCCTGCCCGAGCTTCTGATTGGAATACTGATTGGCCTGCTCGACGAACTTGTCCTCGTCCTGCTCGGCGCGCTGCACCTCGTCGAACGCATCGGCCACTTCGCGTGGCGGTGCCGCATCCTCGATCGAGACGGCGTTGACGTTGAGACCGGCCTTGTAGCCGTCCAACGTCGTCTGGATGATTTCACGCACCGAGGCGGCAATGCCCTGGCGGTCGTCGCGGAAGATGTCCTGCGCCGGCCGGCGGCCGACGGCTTCACGCATGGCGCTTTCGGCAACCTGCCGCAGCATGCCGTCGGGATCGGACACGTCGAACAGATACGCCCTCGGGTCGGAGACCTGATAGGCCACCGAGAACTGGACGTTGACGATGTTCTGGTCGCCGGTAAGCATCAGCCCGGACGTGTTGCCACTCGCCGCGCCGCCCCCGCCGATATCGACGAGCTGCTCGGAAATCTTGGCCGTCTCAACGGTTTCGAGCGGCCACCAATGGAAATGCAGGCCAGGCTGCGACAGTTCGGTCTTCGGCTTGCCGAAGCGCAGTTCGACCGCGACCTCGTCGGGCTGCACCGTATAAACCGCCTTGAACGCCCACAGCACCACAAGTGCAGCCGCGATCAGTGCGAAGATAGCCGGGCTCGCCCCGCCGCCACCCGGAAGAGCGCGCCGCAGCCGGTCCTGGCCGCGGCGGATGATGTCTTCGAGATCTGGAGGCGAGCCCTGTGGCCCGCTCGGTCCCTTTGGACCCTGCCCCCAGGGTCCCTGATTGTTGCCGCCGCCACCCCATGGGCCGCCGCCACCGCCGCTTTTGTCGTTCCAGGGCATGAATGTCCTTTCGCTTGGAATTCCCTCAAGCACCGGTATTACGGCGCAAAATCCAGTATTGTTCTTCTATAGGGACGCCACGAGGCGCTTTCAACGCGATGCGCTGCCGACTTCGTCCGATTTGTCCGGTCGCGACCCTTTGTCTTCCTTCAATGCCCCTTTTTTCAGTCAATGTCTCTCTCGGCGCCGCTCGTAAACCGAATAGCGCGTCGCGTGGCTGTCCTTTTCCCCAGCGGGAAACTCCCGCGAGCTGACAATGCGCCAGGAATCCGGATCGATCGGCGGGAAATGTGCGTCGCCGTCGACCGCTGCCAGCACATGAGTGACATGCAGGCGATCGGCCAGCAGCATGGCCTGGGCATAGATTTCGCCGCCGCCGATGACGCACACCTCGTCCACATCGGCCATGCGGCGCCCGCGCACCGTCGCCAACTGGACCGCGGCTTCGAGCGAATGTGCCACCTCGACGCCCTCGGCACGCCAAGTCTTGTGGCGGGTGACGACGATGTTCAACCTGCCCGGCAGCGGCCGGCCGATGCCCTCATAGGTCTTGCGGCCCATGATGATGGGCTTGCCCATCGTATCGGCCCTGAAGCGCTTGAGATCGGTGGAGAGCCGCCACGGGAGCCCGCCGTCCCGCCCGATCACGCCGTTCTCGGCAATGGCAACGTAGATTGCGACGTGCATCAATTGTCGTCCGTTGGCTCGAGGATCAGGACGTCGATGTCGCGCTCGGGGTAGAAATCATCCGCCGTCATCTCGAAGGTCGTCGGTCCGGTCTTTTTGACATTGTCGCCGCAGAACGAGACCAGGGCTTTCGGATTGCCCTTGTCGATCGTCAGCTTGAACTTGCCGATCGTGCCGGTGGCCCAGTTGCCGCCGGTGGTCAGGACATAGGCGATGCGGTTCTCGACATATTTGGGGTAGCCGTCAGGGTCATCCTTGGCCGCTTTGCGCACAGCATTTTCGAATGTGTCGTCCATGCAATAGCGGGCCTTGTAGGCCGCATACTGACCCTGGAATTTGCCGTCGTAGAAGAAGCTGACTGAAGACGTGCCGCCGACGCTCGGCTTGTAGTGGTGGGAAACATGGACGTCCTTGTTGGCCAGAAAGGTCGAACGCCACCAGTAGGTCGAACGCAGTTGCCAGAACGGCGTGTAGACCTTGGTCGTCTCGGTGCCGTCGCTGCCGGTGTCCTCGATGATGATGCCGCGGTCGACCCAGTCATCGACAACCGCTTGCGGCAGCTTGGCCAGCGCCGCCTTCGCCGCATCGCCGAAAGGATAGAACGGCACGTTTTGCGCCTTCAGCTCTGCGCTGATGTCGATGCCGAGCGCCAACACCTTCTGCTCCAGCTGCGGCTTGACGGCGACACCGTCGATCGTCACCTCGAAGCCGAGGAAATTGTCGCTCTGATTTTCAGGGATCGCCGGGATTTCTTCGGGATTGCCGGAGATGTCGGGCATCGGGAAGGCGACGATGGCCTCGACATCCTTGTCTGTGTTGTTGTGGAAGACGTAGTCGACCGTCACCTTTTCCGGCGACATGAAGAGATCCTCGCTTTGCATCGCCACGGCATCGCTGCGCGACAGGATCAGGCCGCCGGTGCCAAGTTCGGCAACCGAATCATTGGCGAAGGCGGGCGCGGGCGACAGGGCCAGCACAGCGGTCAGAACATATCGCAACATGGAAGCCCCCTCGGCTAGAATGCTTGCAGGACCCTAGCCGTTTCAATGTGGCGTTTCAAAGCCCTTCCGTATCCTCGGACGCACCAAAGGGAGCTGGGCTGCGGTCTGGACACGCGCCAGCGCGGTCTGGACACGCGCCAGCGCGGTCTGGACACGCGCCAGCGCGGTCTGGACACGCGCCAGCGCGGTCTGGACTAACAGGTCCCGATCGGGCAGGAGTTCGCCCCATGCGCAAGCTTCTCGTCATCGGCATCGGCGCCGGCAATCCCGACCATATGACCGTTCAGGCCATATCAGGCCTGAACCAGGCGGATGTTCTGTTCATCCCCGACAAGGGCGCGAAAAAAAACGAACTGGCCGAGCTGCGTCGCCGGATATGCGACCGCTTCGTCACCAATCCGAAGTCGCGCCGCGTCGAATTCGACGTGCCGGTGCGCGACCTCCCGGTAGAAGATGGGCCGGCGCCGTCCTACCGCTCGACCGTCGATGACTGGCACGAAGCCATCGCCGCGATCTACGAAGGCTTGATCCGCGACGAGATTGCAGGCGACGGCTGCGGCGCTTTCCTGATCTGGGGCGACCCTTCGCTCTACGACAGCGCGTTGCGCATCCTCGAGCGCGTGCGCCTGCGAGGCAATGTGGCGTTCGAGCTTGAGGTGATCCCCGGCATCACCGCCGTCCAGGCGCTTGCCGCCAGCCACAAGATGGCGCTGAACCGCATCGGCGATTCCGTCCTCATCACCACCGGCCGCCGCCTGACCGAGGAAGGCATGCCGGACAACGCCGGCAGCGCGGTCGTCCTGCTGGACGGCAAATGCGCTTTCAACACGCTGGCCGACAAGGAAGTCGTCATCCATTGGGGCGCCTATCTCGGAACGGAAGACGAGATCACTCTCTCCGGCAGGATCGGTGACATCGGCACAAAGATCGAAGAGGTTCGAGAGGAAGCTCGTCGGCGGAAGGGCTGGATCATGGACAGCTATTTGCTGCGCAAGCCCGAATAGGAAGGCGGTAGGGCAGCAGGTGAATGACGTTTTGTGTTGGAAGACAGCACGCGAATGCCTCCCTACTGCCCTACTGCCCTACTGCCCTACTGCCCTACTGCCCTACTGCCCTCACCCAGCCTCAATCTCCGCCTGCAGCGCCTCCATATGCGTCGCTGCCGCGGCCGCGGCCGCGCGCTCGATGGCGCGGAAGCGGCTGACCACTGCCAGGCCGACCGCCGTCAGTTGTGCGCCGCCGCCCTTGCGGCCGCCGGTCTGTGCCGCCACCAGCGGCTTGCCGAATACCCGGTTCATGTCCTCGACCAGGTCCCAGGCGTGCTTATAGGACATCTCCATGCCGCGCGCGGCGGCCGAGATGGAGCCGAAGGCGGCGATCTGTTCCAGGAGTTCGATCTTGCCCGGCCCGACGCGCCCGTCGGGATCGAGATTTATCCGCAAGCTCAGCGACGGCATCATTACTCTCCGCGGTCACACCCCAACCTCATACTAGAAGCTCCCTGGCGAAACCGCTATTCCAAAAAGACATAGCGGGATCATCCATCCGCCTCGGCGGGCAGGCCGGCGCCGGTGTTGGCCCGGTCGAAGCTCACCGTCTTGATCACCGCGAAAACCTTACCGCCAAGATGAAGCTTCAGCGCCTGCCGCGACTGTTCGGTGATGCGGGCAAGCACGGTTGCGCCATTGCAGTCGATGCCGACCTCGACCGCCGGGCCCTCGCTCGGGATTATCGCGGTAATGGTTCCCGGCAGGATGTTGAGCGCGCTGAGGCCCCTCGGCTTTTCGGTGGCGATCATCACATCGCGGGCGCGGATACGGATGCGCACCGGCGTACCTGTCTTCATCGCCAGCTGTGGCACCCGGAGCTCGCCCGCGGCCGAGCCGAGCACGGTCATGCCGAAAGGCTCGTCGTGATGCAGCACCCTGGTGTCCAGCACGGCGCCCCCCTCGCCGCGCTCCTCCGCCGGCAACAGGTCGAGCCTTTGCATCACCGCCCCGGTCGGCCCGCTGGCAATGACATTGCCGTACGCCAGCATCACCACGTCGCTGGCCAGCCTCGCCACTTCGGCGACCGAATGACTGACATAGACGATCGGGATTTTCGTCTCGTCGCGCAGCCTTTCGACATAGGGCAGGATTTCGGCCTTGCGCGCTTCGTCGAGCGAGGCCAGCGGTTCGTCCATGAGCAGCAGTCTGGGGCTGGCAAGCAATGCCCGGCCGATCGCCACGCGCTGTTTCTCGCCGCCCGAGAGCTTTGCCGGCCGCCTGTTCATGAGCGGCCCGATGCCGAGCAGGTCGACGACGGCATCGAAATCGGCGTAGCGCTCCGCCGGCGGCGTGAACCAGCGGCCGTAGCGCAGATTGCCGGCAACGCTCATATGCGGAAACAGCCGTGCGTCCTGGAACACCATGCCGATGCGGCGCTTGTGCTTCGGCACGAAAATGCCGGCACCGGTATCGACCAGCACACGGCCGTCGACCTCGATGCATCCCTCGTCGGGCCGGATCAGCCCGGCAATCATGTCGATCAGCGTCGTCTTGCCCGACCCTGACGCTCCAAACAGCGCCGTCAGCCGCCCGGCGCTTTCGAAGCGGGCCTCGATGGCGAAACCACCCAGCCGATGACTGATGTCGACGATAACGCTCATTCGATGTCCAGTCGCCGGCCGACGCGCCGCGCCAGCACCTCCGAAGCCACCAGCGCGGCCATGGAGATGACGATGGAAATCAGCGTCAGGCGGAGCGCCCCTTCATCGCCACCCGGCACCTGCGTGAAGGTGTAGATCGCCGACGGCAATGTCTGCGTCTCATTGGGAATGTTAGAGACGAAGGTGATGGTAGCGCCGAACTCGCCCATCGCCTTGGCGAAGGCCAGGATGGCGCCGGCGATCAGCCCGGGCAGGATCAACGGCAGCGTGATGGTGGCGAACACCCAGAGCGAATTGGCGCCGAGCGTTCCCGCCGCCGCTTCCATCTTGCGGTCCACCGCCTCGATCGACAACCGGATCGCCCGCACCATCAGCGGAAAGCCCATGACGCCGCAGGCCAGCGCCGCACCCGTCCAGCGGAAGGAGAAGACAATGCCGAAATGCTCTGCCAGGAAAGCGCCGGCCGGGCCGCGCCGGCCGAAGGTGAGCAGCAGCAGGTAGCCGGTCACCACGGGCGGCAGGATCAGAGGCAGATGCACCAGCCCGTTGAGAACGGTCTTGCCCCAGAATTGTCCCCGGGCAAGCAGCAGTGCGATCAATATGCCCGGCGGCAGGCTGGCAAGCATCGCCACCGTCGCCACCTTGACGGACAGCCGGACCGCATTCCATTCGTCGGGAGTGAGGTCCAGCAGCCAGTTCATAGTGCCTCTTGGAACTCAGTTGCTCGGCGCGAGCACGGTAAATCCCTGATCCTTGAACAGCGCGGCCGCCTTGGTCGACTGCAGGCACTTCAGGAAAGCCAGCGTGTCCTTGTCCTTCGAATCGGCGGTCTGGGCAACCGGATAGATGATCGGCGGATGCGAATCCTCCGGGAAAGTGCCGACCACCTTGACACCCTTTTCAGCATGCGCGTCGGTGGCATAGACGATGCCAAGGGCTGCTTCGCCCGTCGAAACCAGCTTCAGCGCCGCGCGCACGTTCTCGGCCTGCGCCACCTTGCCCTCGACCGAAGACCAGACGCCGAGCGATTCAAGTGCCGCCTTGCCGTATTTGCCGGCCGGCACCGCCTTGAAGTCGCCCATGGCGAGCCTGCCGTCGCCGATCAGCTTGGCGAGGTCGAAGCCCTTCTCGATCCTGGTGTCGACCGCCGAGTCCCTCGGCGCCACCAGCACGATCTGATTGCCCAGCAGCTTCACTTCGGTGTCCGGCTTGGTCAGCTTCTTGTCGGAGAGATATTTCATCCAGTCGAGGTCGGCCGAGATGAAGACGTCGGCAGGCGCCCCGCCCTCGATCTGCTTGGCCAGCGCCGAGCTTGCGGCATAGGAGACGGTCGCCGCCTCGCCGACATCGGCCTCGCAGGCCTTGTTCACCGCGTCGAGCGCGTCCTTGAGGCTGGCCGCGGCAAACACCACCAGCCTGTCTTCCGCATGTGCTGCCGGCACGACTGCCATCAGCGCCGCAGCGAAACCGCCAATGGCGATCGCCCTCGATCCAAAACCTTTGCGCGTCATGGAAAACTCTCCCTGGTTTGAAATCCGGTCAGCCCTAAGTCTCCGATCGATATATCCGCATGAATATAACAAGGGAAGGCCCAGCGCCTCCTGAAGCGTCTGCACGATACCGATTGTTCTGGTAAGACCGGCAAAGAAACCTGCCCGCGCATCCTCCGGGGAATGATCGCCGAGATCGTCAAGGGAGCCACCACTCGCATGTCAGGATCGACATCGGTGGCGGCGCCATCGTCAGCACCTCGATCACCAACGAGGCCTTCGCCGATCTCAAGCTTGAAAAAGGGCAAGCAGGCCTATGCCGTGGTCAAGGCCTCGGACGTGATGGTCGGCATCAACTGATCGGCGCGTGATTCAGGGTAGAGTAAAACCTTGGACTCAGACCGCGATCGGCGCCTTGATGCTTGCATCGGCGACGTAGTTTTCCAGCCGGAAATCCTCGAAGCGGAAGGCGAACAGATCCTTCACCTCCGGATTGATCCACATCGTCGGCAGCGTCCTCGGCGTGCGCCGCAGCTGCTCGCGCGCCTGCTCGAAATGGTTCGAGTAGAGATGCGCATCGCCAAGTGTGTGGACGAAATCGCCGGGTTTCAGCCCGGTGACCTGCGCCACCATCAAGGTCAGCAGGGCATAGGACGCGATGTTGAACGGCACACCAAGGAAGATATCGGCGGAACGCTGGTAGAGTTGGCAGGAAAGCCGCCCTTCCGAAACATAGAACTGGAACAGGCAGTGGCAGGGCGGCAGCGCCATCGCTTCCACCTCGGCTGGGTTCCATGCCGAAACGATCAGCCGCCGCGATTGAGGGTTTTTGCGTATCTCCTTGAGAAGATTCGCGATCTGGTCGATCGAGCCGCCATGGCCGTCCGGCCAGGAACGCCATTGCTTGCCGTAGACAGGGCCGAGATCGCCATTCTCGTCGGCCCATTCGTCCCAGATCGAAACGCCATGGTCGGTGAGGTATTTGATGTTGGTGTCGCCGGCCAGGAACCACAGAAGCTCATGGACGATCGACTTGAGATGCAGCTTCTTGGTCGTGGTGACGGGAAAGCCGCCCGCCAGGTCGAAACGCATCTGGTAGCCGAAGACGGAGCGCGTTCCGGTGCCGGTGCGGTCGCCGCGATCGGCGCCGTTGTCCAGCACGTGCTGCAGGAGGTCGAGATACTGGCGCATCGGTTCCGGCTCGATTCGGTTGTTCAGCCATCATAGCTGACGGACAGGCGTCCGAACACCAGAAAGCGGCGCGCAAACCCTGCGCGCCAGCCAGTCCCCACACCGGCTGGCGCGCAGGCCGCGCCAGCCCTGCAATTAGCGTGCGATCGTCAGAGGGAGCCGAGCTTACCCAGGTCCTTCGCAACCAGGTAGTAGAAGGTAACCCGGCTCTTGGTGTTATCGGCCGCCATCGCCTTGCAGGTCTTCTCGATGGACGCATCGGCCTTCGCTGCATCGCTGATGCCGAGCTTCTTGGCGACCCAGTTGTCCCTGACACGCCCGAGTTCCTTCGGGTCGGTGCAGGATACCAGCGAGGAATCGCGGTTCCTGAGCGCGATGCCCAGGTGTTTGACGATCTTTTCAACCGCATCAGCACTGGCGCCGGCGTCGTATTTCTTCACGTCTGCAAGATAGTCGGCCATCAAAATTCCCCTCGTCGGCGCCACGGATGCGATCGATGAGGGCTGTGGCGCGCTGCTGCAACGTGTGCGCTAGGTCGGTAACTCCTCACCGTGGCAAAGCTTCGGTTGAGACCGCGCCCGAGTCAACCCTTGGGACTTGCGGTTTTGACACGGGGACAAAGTGCTACTGCGGCCTTTCATTTCCTGCGATCGCCCCCTATATTCGGTTTGTCGGCTTGACCGACTATGGCGATAAATGGGCGATGAAATAAGCCGTTCGGACCCGGGGGCGGTACCCGGCGCCTCCACCAAAAGCCGCTGTTGACGACAGAGCGGTTTTTGCTGGGGGCGAAATAGGATCGACGAAGGTGTAAAGATCGTACTTTTGCCCGGCATGGTACCACCGTCATCGGGCTAAACCTGTAGTTGCAAATGACAACTATGCGGAAGCACGTCTCGCCGCGTAAGCGGTGCGATAGCTTCAAATCAAGCCCTAGAGGTTCGCACTTCTAGGCGGGGTTCGGAGGTACCTGGCAACAGAAACCTCCACTTCTCCCCTCCTCCGATATGCAGCATGCGCAGTGGCAGATTCTCCGCGAAGGCGCCCTGCCGCATGCTCCCTCTCCACGGACAAAACATGCAAAACGATTCCGATCGCTTCTTCGTGCTGACCGGCGGTCCCGGCTCCGGCAAGACCACCCTGATCGAAGCCCTGCGCCACGCAGGCTTTGCCACCTCGGTGGAAGCCGGGCGCGGCATCATCCGCGACCAGTCTGCCATTGGCGGACCCGCTTTGCCCTGGCACGATCGCGCGCTGTTTGCCGAGTTGATGCTGTCATGGGAGATGCGCTCATATCAAATCGCGCGAAAACAGACCGGGCGTCCCGTTTTTTTTCGATCGTGGCGTTCCGGACACGCTCGGCTATCTCAGGCTGAGCGGCCTGCCGGTACCCGAACACGCCAACGCTGCCGCCGAGCGCTTCCGATACAACCCGCGCGTCTTCGTCGCCCCGCTTTGGCCGGAGATCTTCGCGCAGGACGAAGAGCGCAAGCAGACGCTCGACGAGGCCGAGCGTACCCACCAGGCGCTGGTCCGCGTCTACACGGAACTGGGCTATGAGATGATTCCGTTGCCGCTGGCACCCGTCGAGGCGCGGCTGCGCTTCGTGCTGGCCGAGACGGGATTGGCATGAAAAAGGCCGGGCATGACCCGGCCTTTGTCTCATCGAAAGTCCATTACTCGGCTGGTGCCTCAACGGCTTCGCGCGAGCGGCCGAGCGTGAACTTGGCCAGCGTGAACGAGATCACCGCGCACAGCGTGATGCCGGCCACCATCGGCAGCGGCGTACCGTCGAAGAACACGCCGGCGACGCCCATGGCGAGTGCGCCGATGGCGAAGTGCAGCGTGCCCATCAGCGCCGACGCCGTACCGGCGATCTCGCCATGCTCTTCCATGGCCAGCACCGAGGTGGTCGGGATGACCAGACCGAGGAAGCCGTAGCCGACAAACAGCAGCGCCGCCATCACGTCGAGCCGGTCGATGCCTGTCGCCATCACCGCGAACAGCACCACCATCGTCGTCGCATAGCCGGTCACCGCGACGCGCACCACGCGCCGCAGCCCGAACCGCTCGGCCAGCAGCCCCGTCATCTGCGACATGCCGATGAAGGCAACCGCATTGATCGAGAAGAACACGCTGTAGACCGAAGGCGACAGGCCGTAATGGTCGATCAGGATGAACGACGAGCTCGACAGATAGACAAAGAAGCTCGCAATGCCGAAGCCGGCGATCGCTGTCAGGCCGAGGAAGTTACGGTCACCCATCAGGAAGCGATAGGCCGACAGCGCAGTGCCGAACGAGGACCCGGCGCGATCTTCAGCCGGCCGCGTCTCCTTGAGCGAGGTCGCCAGAAGGATGGTGGCCAGCAGAGCCGCGCCCGTCACCGTCCAGAACACGGCGCGCCAGCCGAAACTCTCGATGATCACGCTGCCGGTCAGCGGCGCCAGGATCGGCGACACCGAAAACACCAGCATTAGCAAAGACATCAGCTTGGCGGCCTCATTGCCGGTGTGCAGGTCGCGCACGATGGCGCGCGGAACGGCCATGCCGGCGCTGGCGCCAAGCCCTTGCAGGAAGCGGAAAGCGATCAGCCATTCGATGGTCGGCGCCATTGCCGAACCGATGCCGCCGACCATGAACAGCGCAAGGCCGCCATAAAGCGGCAGCTTGCGGCCGACCATGTCGGAGATCGGCCCGACGACGATCTGGCCAAAACCCATCGACAGGAAGAAAATCAACAGGCTCATCTGCACGGCAGCGGTGCCGGCATGCAGATCCGCGCCGATCGAGGGCAGCGCGGGCAGATACATGTCGATGGCGAACGGGCCGATAGCGGACAACAAGCCGAGCACGACCGCGATGCGGAGGAATTTGGGACTCATGATAGAGGCTTCTTTCAAATCTGGTTGCCGCGCCAGGCGACGTCTAACCTAGGACGTTCCATCCCGTGAGCTTCCGACACATCGAGAGCGAATTCCATTCGTCTCTCTCACGCGAAATCTCTTTATCTTGTGTCCACAAATTTAGACACTCTTGTCTAAATCGTCAATCACCTCTATATAGTTTTTTATGAAGCTGCACGTTTCTCCTGACATTTTCCCGCCACGCGGTCATGAGGCCAAGCGCCTGTCGATCGTCGACTCCGCGGCCACCGTGTTTTGCCGCGAAGGTTTCGCCGGCGCCAACATCGACCTGATTGCCGCCGAAGCCGGCGTCTCGCGGCAGACCGTCTACAACCATCATGGCGACAAGGAGAAACTGTTCGTTGCCGTTGTGCGCGATCTCACCGAACGCTGCAATGCCGGCATCTTCGCCACCATCGCCACCTTCCCCGACCAGCCCCGGGATCTCGAAGCGGATCTGATCGGCTTTGCCGTGCGCTTGAACCAGAACTGCATCTGCAACCGCGATGGAAAATTCCTGCGCAAGCTGATCCAGACCGAAGGCGAGCGCTATCCCGAACTGTTTGCCGAATGGCGCGAACAGGGACCGGGCAGGACATGGCCGGCAATCGCCGCCCGCTTCGCCCGCCTTGCCTATGGCGGCTACCTCACGATCGAGGACCCGGACGTGGCGGCACGCCAGTTCCTTGGCCTCGTCAATGCCGAACTGCAGACCACCTTCATGCTTGGCGGCTCGCCGCGCGAGGACGAGGTGCTGCAATCCGCGACCAATGGCGTGCGCACCTTCCTGCGCGCCTTCGGCAAGCGCCGGTCCGCGGCATCGTCCGAAAAGCAAAGCGCGCTCGCCAGCGCCTGAGCGATCAAATCGCTGGCAATAGTCTTCGCTTCCGCGCGAGGGTGATCTATATGCGGTTTACGCCGCCCTCAAGCTTGATTACAGCTATGCGGACGATTCAACGGAACCCGACCGCCACATGGCCGACGACCACATCCGCTACGACATTCTGGCCCAGGAGGCGTTGCGCGGCGTCATGCGCAAGGTCCTGGCCGAGGTCGCGCGCACCGGCCTCCCCGGCAATCACCACTTCTTCATCACCTTCCTGACCGGTGCGCCGGGCGTACGCGTGTCCTCGCGGCTGCGCGAGCGCTATCCCGAGCAGATGACCATCGTCATTCAGTTCCAGTATTGGGACCTGAAGGTGACCGATACCGGCTTCGAGGTTGGCCTGTCCTTCTCCGATGTGCCGGAAAAACTCGAAATCCCGTTCTCGGCCGTGCGCGGCTTCTATGATCCCTCGGTCAATTTCGAACTCGAATTCGACGTCAAGACGGATGGCGCGGCAGCCGAGGAACCGGCTGCGCCAACTCCGGAGCCGTTGACCATCGTCTCCGAGAAAAAGCCGAAGGCCGAGAAGAAGGCCGCCGCCGAGCCGGAGAAGAAGCCCGCGGCCGCGGACGCCGCCACCAAGGGCGCTGAAGTGGTCTCGCTCGACGCCTTCCGCAAGAAATAAGCCTGCGGTTCACGCCATGGCTGACATCGTCAATCTCCGCCAGGCTCGCAAGCAGAAGGCGCGGGACGAGAAAGTGCGCGTCGCCGAACAGAACCGGGCACTGTACGGTCGCTCCAAGGCAGAGAAGCAACGCGACCGCATAGTCGCCGACAAGGCCGAAAACTTCGTCGCCGGGCACCGCCGTGAGCCATCCGGCGCCGAAGACGACCAGTGAGCTGTCACCAGTGAGCGCGGTCGAAAAGCGCTCGGTGACCATTCGCGGTCACCGCACCAGCTACTCGCTCGAAAAGCCTTTCTATGACGATCTCGTCGTGATCGCGGCGACCAGAGAGCTGACCCTCGCCGCCCTTGTCGCCGAAGTCGACGAGGCGCGGCCTCGCAACACCAACCTGTCCTCGGCCTTGAGGCTCCATGTCCTCGAATGGGCGAAGCGCGGAACGCGTCTCTAAAGGCTTTCGGCCGCGTCTTCCTTTTTCCTGCGCCTGGTGCCGAAGCCAAGCAAGGTCGAACGTTCGCGCTCCTCGGCCTGTTTCCTGGACCGCACGCGCATCAGATCCTTCCAGCCGACATAACCGACCAAATGCGAGCCTTCGCGAGTGACGACGGGCAGATGAGAGACGTTGGCCATCAGCAGTTTGTCGGAAAGGCCTTCGAGATACTCGTCCGGATAGGCCAGCGTCACCTTGCTGCCGGCCAGCAGCGCGCCAAGCGTGGTGGTGCGGTGCGTGCCGGCGCGTCTCCAGCGCAATATAGCCGGCGGATCGATGAGGCCGAGCACATGCCCGTTCTCATCCACCACCGGAAAACTCGGATGCCGTGTTTCCGGCGCGGTCAGGAAGGCTGCTGCGCCATGCAGCGTCATCGTCGCCGGCACGCTTTCGACCTGTGAGGTCATCACCTCGCGCACCCTGGTCAAGGCAAAGGGATCGACGCGGTATTCGCGAACCAGATGGTGTCCCCTTCTGGCGATCTTTTCGGTCAGGATCGACCGCTTCATCAGAAGTACGGTGACGGCGTGCGCCGCGGCGCAGG
Organism: Mesorhizobium sp. M7A.F.Ca.US.008.03.1.1; assembly: GCF_003997495.1. GTDB lineage: Bacteria > Pseudomonadota > Alphaproteobacteria > Rhizobiales > Rhizobiaceae > Mesorhizobium. The sequence continues at coordinate 20,000 of NZ_RZRU01000018.1, forward strand.
CCGCAATCAGCGGCACCAGCATATGTGTGTTGCCGGTCAGTTCGACGGCGAAGAACGTGGCGGTCAGCGGCGCACGCATCGTACCGCCCATCGTGGCGGCCATTGCCAGCAGCGCCCAGAAACCCGGATCCGCGGCAGGCAGAACGCCGGCGAGCACAGCGCCCATAGCCCCGCCCATGATCAACAGCGGCGCCAGCACACCTCCCGACGTTCCCGAGCCGAGCGCTACCGACCAGATGATCGCCTTGACCACCAGCAGCAGGAGTGCCGCCGTCGCGACTGTGCGGCCGTCCAGCATGTCGGTGATGTTGTCATAGCCGACACCGAGCGCGTGCGGTTCGATCAGCCCGCCTATGCCGACCACCAGGCCGCCAAGCATCGGCCACCACATCCAGTGGATCGGCAGTTTCTGAAAACCGTCCTCGCAGGCATAGACCATCTGCGTCAGCAGTCCCGACAAAAGTCCTGCACAAACACCGATCGCCACCCAGCCGGCAAGGCCGACAAAGGACACCTCCATGCCGCCCTGAAACGGAAAGATCGGCCCGGGCAGATGCAGCGTGGTGCGCTCGACCTCGGCGATAACAGCCGCGACCGCCACCGGAATGAAGCTGCGCGGGGTCCATTCGAAGAGCAGCAGTTCGACCGCCAGCATGATGGCGGCGATCGGTGTTCCGAACACCGTGGTCATGCCCGCTGCCGCACCAGCCACCAGCAGCGTCTTGCGCTCGTTGTCGCTGACCGGCAGCATCTGCGCGATCAGCGAGCCGATCGCGCCGCCTGTCATGATGATCGGGCCTTCGGCGCCGAACGGTCCGCCGGAGCCGATCGAGATCGCCGACGACAGCGGCTTCAGGATCGCCACCTTGGCGTCGAGTTTCGAGCGCCCGAGCAGGATCGCCTCGATGGCTTCGGGAATGCCGTGGCCGCGGATCTTCTCGCTGCCGAAGCGCGCCATCAGGCCGATGATCAGCGCGCCGATCACCGGAACGATGACGGCGGCAAGCCCAAGCGGCGTGTTCTCGAGTTTCAGGTCGGCAAGCGAGAACTCGCCGAAATAGGCGATGTTGGTGGCAAGCCGGATCAGCTTCAAAAGCGCGATGCCGGCAACCAGTCCGGCTGTCGCCACCACCACCGCAATGGCGGCGACGAGCAGCACCCTGGCATCCGTGGTGAAATCGCGCAGATGCTCCGGATTGGAGTGATGGGTCTTCATGGCAGTTTGCTTCCTGGCGGCGGCCGTATGTCTGAGGTGCGGCACGGTCGACGCGGCCAGCCGGGCCTATCGGTGGCTATGTATCGTAACACGATATAAATATTCAAGCCGGTTTCGCCCGAAATCCGTTTGAGCTTTCGCCAGAAAGCGAACACATGTCTGATATGTCGCAGCCACAAAAACCACGCCCCGCCATCAGCCAGGCCGATTACCAGCGGCTATCGGAGTTTCGCTACCTGATCCGCCGGTTCCTCGAATTCAGCCAGGTCCAGGCGGAAGACGCCGGCCTGACCCCGCGCCAGCACCAGGCGCTGCTGGCGATCAAGGGATTCCCCGGCGGCGGCGCGGTGACGGTTGGCGATCTCGCGGAACGCCTGCGCATTCGCCACCACAGCGCCGTCGAACTGGTCAACCGCCTCGGCGAGGCGGGGCTGGTCACAAGGGATCAGGACAAGGACGACCACCGCCGCGTGCTGCTGCAGCTGACCGAGCGCGCCGACGATTGCCTGGCCGAGCTGTCGGCGGCGCATCTCGACGAACTGTCACGCATCGAACCGATGCTGCGGCGCCTGCTCGATCGGGACCATGCGTGAAGCTCCGGGTCTTGCACGGAACAACATCGAACAATTTTCCCGACATCCCGAATCCTTTGGCTTCGCCGCAACGTCTCGGACATGAGCGCGAGGCACCAAGAGGAACAACCGCAATGAAACGCCACCTGATACGCTACAAGACGAAACCGGAGCGGACCGACGAGAATGAACGGCTGGTCAAGGCCGTGTTCCGGGAGTTGCGGGAAAAATCGCCGGACAGCGTTCGCTACATGACATGGCGTTCCGACGACGGGACCTTTGTCCATCTGGTCGAGACGGAAACCGAAGCCCATGCCGACATCATCACCGGGCTGGCGGCATTCGAGGCCTTTCAAAATGGCATCAGGGATCGCTTGATCGAGCGTCCGCACCGCGAGGAAATGACTGTGGTGGGCAGTTACCGTATGCTCGACCAGTAACGGCGAACAGAGGCGCATGAACACTCCTGGCGAGATCCGCGAGCCTTTTGAGCGCTTGATCGGTGAGATGCGCCCCAAGCTGCACCGCTACTGCGCCCGAATGACGGGCTCGGTCATCGACGGTGAGGACGTGCTGCAGGAAGCCCTGACCAAGGCCTTCGAGGCGCTGCCCAATGCCGGCCCGATCGCCAATCCGGAGGGCTGGCTGTTCCGCATCGCCCACAATGCGGCACTCGACTTTCTGCGCCGGCGATCCCGTGAAAAGGCTTTTTCCGATGAGGACCCGGACATGATCGTCGATCCGACAAATCCCACTGTCGATCGTCAGGCCGCGGCGGCCGGCCTGCATACCTTCATGCGCCTCCCTGTCGCGCAGCGAAGCAGCATCATCATGATGGACGTCCTGGGCTATTCGCTGCAGGAGATCAGCGCCATGCTCGACGCGAGCATTCCCGCGGTTAAGGCGGCGCTGCATCGTGGTCGTCATCGGCTGCGCCATCTTGCGGACGAACCGGACGACCGTCCTGTTCCGAGATTGAGCGGCGCAGAGCGTCTGCTGCTCGATGCTTACATCGATCGCTTCAACGCCCGCGATTTCGACGCGGTGCGCGACATGCTGGCCGACGAAGTACGGCTGGAACTGGTGGCCAGGACGCGGCTGAACGGTCGCAAGGACGTGGCCACCTACTTCCATAACTATTCCCAGGTGAAGGACTGGCATTTCGTGCCGGGCTTCGTCGAAGACAGGCCAGCAGTCCTCGTTCGCGACAGCGATGATCCGGCGGCGCGGCCATCCTATTTCATCCTGCTGGCCTGGCAGGACGGCAAACTCTTGACCGTCCGAGATTTCCGCCACGCCCGCTATGCCACCGACGGCGCCGATTTGCTCGTTCTTTGAGAGTACTCAGGACGGGAAAATCCTCCCTACTCCCTACTGTAGCGACTTCAGCAGATTGTCAATCGTGAACGGATTGGACTTCGGCTTGGCCGGCGACGGATTGTCGTTGGCCTCCGGCAGCGGTGCCCGCTCCACCTTCGGAGCCTGCTGCGCGGCCTTGCGTTCAGCCTCGAGCTTTGCCTTTTCCTGCGAGGCGAGGCGCATCGCCTCTTCCGCCTTCCGCCGCTCCTGCTCGTCGGCCTGTGCCTTGGCCGCCTCGTCGGCCGCCTGCTGTTCGGCAGCGGCCTTGGCGTCCGCGTCCGCCTTGGCTTTCGCCTCCGCTTCGGCCTGAGTTTTGGCATCGGCTTCGGCTTTCGCCTGGGCCTCCGCTTCAGCCTTGGCCTTGGCGTCAGCCTCGGCTTTCAGTCGCGCCGCCTCCTCTTGCCTGCGCAATTCCTCGGCGGCCTTGTCCCGTTCGGTCTGCAGCGCCGCGTAATAGCGCACCTCGCGCCGCAGCCGCTGCTTTTCGAGCAACGCGGCCTGCATCGCCTCGACGCGCTGCTGTTCCTTTTCCAGCGCGCGCTGGGTCAGGAACTGTGCCAGCGGCTCGCTGTCGAACTCTCGTTTCACCGCGCCGAACGGGCCCTCGGCGGTGAAATTCACGACCGGCTCGGAGCCGACCAGCGCCTCGTCGCCAGGCCGATAGGTGATCGCACCCTTGGCCGACACCATGGCAGCGTTGAGATCCGCCGTGACGTCCGCGGACAAGGTCGCCGCCGGATTTTCCAGGCTGACCGGCGGCGCCCGCAGCGTGCCGCCGGCAACCGTGAAGGCTATATCGGTATCGCCAGCGGCAAAGCTGCCATCAGCGGCGATGTCAGGCGCGAAGCCGGCGGTCTTGGCCGCATCGATGTCACGCCCGATCGCATCCGCCTTGGCCAGGAACGCTGGAAACGCATCGGGATTGACGCCGGCGACCCGCAAGTTCTTCAGCGTCGCCGTACCGGAACCGGACAAGGCGGCGACCATCCCTTCAACCGATTTGCCGCTGCTTGACAGCGCCGTCGAGAAATCGCCGATGCCGCTGATGCCGGCATCCGGGAGCACGGTCGCCAGATCGGCGCCCGCCAGTTTCATCTGGCCAGTGAACAGCCCGGTGCCGTCATTGTTCTTCAGCTCGAACAGGCCGGTGAGCGCCCCACCAAGCAATTTCGCCTTGAGATCCGAAACGCGGATGCCTTCCTGGTCGAGCTTGAGCGAAAAAGCGGCGTCATAGGCCGTGGCGAACCGCCCAGCGGCAAGTGCTGCCGTGGTCAGGTCGAGGTCGGCGGTGAAAGGCAGGCTGGATTTCTGGCTGAACGGTGTCGCCGGCCACACGCCACCCTTGCCTGCCCCATCCTTGTCGGCCCCGTCCTTGTCAGCCCCGTCCTTGTCGGCCCCGTCCTTGTCGGCAAGAAAGGCGGAATCGCCGAACAGCGCCACCGCCATCGGATCGAGATCGAGTTCGTCGAGCACCAGCGCCCCGGCCAGATGCGGCACGCCGTCCTTGCCGTCGACCCCCTCCTTTACATCGATATTGACGTCGCCGGACACCGCCGCTTCGTTGATGGCACCGGTGAGCTCGTCCAGCACCAGCAGACCGTTGCCATAGTCACCCTGCGCGGCGAGCGACGTCGACATCCCCGCCCCCATGCCCGGCAGTCCGATGCCTGACGTCATCAGCCATGGCTCGATGTCGGCGGCGTCGAGGCTGAGCTTGCCCTTGGCGGCTAGGCCTTGCGGCGTGTCGGCGATCGTCCCTTCGAAACCGGCCTTGAAGTCATTGCCGGCAAGACTGAAATTGGTCGCCAGGCCGCCGCCAAACGTGCCCTTGGCCTGAATGTCGGTACTTGCCTCGCCCAGCATGCCAAGCGGCAGCGCCGGCAGGCCGTAGAGCGCCAGCAGCGCGGTGGCATCAGGGTTCTTGGCGTTGAAGGTCAGCGCCACCGGCGCTTCGAGAAGCCTGTCCACCGCCCCCTTCCCCGACAGCGACGCCGAAAAGGCCGAGCCGCCGGCCCTGCCTTGCCCGCTCACCGCAAGGCCCGTGGTGCCGTCGCCATTGTCGGCCGCACTCGCCACCAGGTCGATGCGCGCATCCTGGAACAGCTCGGGATAGGCAGCAGCACGGCTCGCCAGTCCCTTGAGCACGGCACTGTCGGGATAGTGCTGGGCGGCGACGTCGATCAGCGGCTTCAGGTCGACGGCAACCACCGACGCATCGAGCTTGCCGGTTGGGCTCGCCGGGAAATCCTTGATCCGGCCGGTAGCGCTGATCGAGGCGCCGGCCAGCCCGCCCACCGACAGCCGGTCGATTTCGAGCAGCCCGTCGCGCAGCCTGAGCGCCGTGTCGACCGTGTCGGCGGTCAGCCCTCCGGCGTTGACCGGCCCTGCCTTGATCTGGAAATCGAGGTCGCGGTCGGCAAAGCGATTGGCGCCCTTGTCGCTGACGAAGATCGAGGCGAAGGCCGCCAGCCCGTCGACATCGAGGTCATCGCCTTCGAGCCGCATCAGCACTGACGGCTTGGCATCGTCGGGCTGGCTGGAATCGATGCGGCCGGAAAACTTCGCCTTGCCCAGGATCAGTTCAAGATCGCTGAAGGCCTGGCGCTTCTGCGAGAGGTCGACTTTGGCCTTGAAGCCGGCGGCGGGCAAACGGCGGATCGCCTCGTCGACATCCTTCGACAGCCAGGCGGCAAAGCCGGAGGGTTGCGCCACGGCCAGCAGCAGCGAACCGTTGAAGCCGAAGTGACCCTCCAAATTGAGCACGAGCATGCCATCGGCTTCCAGCGTGGTGCGGCCGGGCAAGGTCGCGGCAAGCGATTTCACCGACCAGCCGCCATCGACCGGCTCGGCGGAAAGATGCACGTCGCGCACCGTGGTGTCGCCGACCACCACCGCCGGCAGCTTGACCTCGACAGTGCCGGGAATGGTCGGCTTCGGCATATCGAGCAGCGCCTGCTCAAATGCCGCGATGCGCTGATCCAGCGTCACGCCGGCGCCGGCCTCGGCGCCCACCGCCTCGTCGAACTGCACCTGCGCGCCATTGGCCTCGATGGCGAAACTCGGTTTCAGCCCGAGATCGACAGAAGCCTTGCCATCGGCGGTGTAGGGGTTGTCGAGCGGCCCGGTCTCGAAGCGGAACTCGTCGACGCCCAATTTCTGGTGGTCGAGCGAGAACTTGCCGTTCAGCCGAAAGCCCGGATCGGGCTTGCCGGCCGAGACCTTCACCGTCTCGCCATCGGTGCCGCGCAGCTCGGCGCTGTTCTGGTCGGCACCATTCTTGTCCGGATTTGAGATCTTGAACTGGCCGGAATAGACGGCAGCCCCATTGACGATGCCGGCATTGCCGTCGGTCTCGATGACCAGCGGATAGGCGTCCGGGTCGGCCTTCAGCCGCAGCCGCATCTGCCCGGTACCTTCCGCCTTGCCGGTGGACGCCGCGACCGTGGTGCGCAACCCGTCCAGCCGCAGCGTGCCGTCCATGCGCCACGGGCCGGCCAGCGATTTCGCCGAGATGGTCGAATTGATCTCGGAAAACAGATGACTGCGCCCGCCTGCGGCATGGCGCAGTTCGATCTGCCCTTCCGTCACCGTCAGCTTCTCTATCGAGATCTGGTTGAGGTCGAAGGGCGAGGACGGCCGCATCGCCCAGTCGACGGTGCCGTCATTGGCGATATCGATGGTCGCTTTCGGCCGCACCAGCCGCATATCGAAGATCAGCACTTCGCCGCGCAGGAAGGGCGCCAGTTCCGCATCCATCGAAAACGTCTCGACGGTCATGGCTGGCTGGCCATTGGGGCCACCGGCGACCGCGACATTCGAGAAAGTCACCGAAGGGAACGGCAACAGCCTTGCCGTGGCGTCGCCCTGCACCGTCACCTTGCGGCCGAGAATGGCGCTCGCCTCGCGCTCGAATTGGGCTCGGTAGCCTGTCCAGTCGACAAAATACGGCACCACCAGCGCCGCACACAGCACCAGCACAAAAAGGCCACCAAAGATCACGAACAGGCGTGCGAGCATCAGCTCCGAACGGGTTGATTGAAATTCTGCCGCACTCTACCCGCATCCGCGTGTCGATAAAGAGGCAATTCATCCAGTGTTGCGCGATGTCGGATGATCTGAAACAAATCCCGGCGAAGCGGAGAATTCGAATGTCTGGGAAGAACTGGGACCGCGTGCCGATCGATGCGCAGAGCGTCGATGCTCCATTGTCGTTGTCGGCGGTCTTTCTCGTTGTCACCGTCGCCAGCGATGAGAGCGCGCTAGCCAAGGTCGCCTCGGTGCTTGGTGGACTCGACGATCTCGTCAAGACCGTAGGATTCCGCGACCTTTCCGGGCGACTGTCGTGTATTGCCGGCATCGGCCGCGATCTCTGGGATCGTCTCTCTCCAGACCGGCGGCCGCTGGAACTGAAACCGTTCGCGCCGATCAAGGGAGCCGTTCATTCGGCGCCTTCGACCGCCGGCGATCTCCTCTTCCACATCCGCTCCGAACGTCCCGATATGTGCTTCGAGTTTGAGCGCATCCTGCTCGACAATCTCGGAGACGCCGTGAGCGTCGTCGACGAGGTTTCCGGCTTTCGCTATTTCGATGCCCGCGACCTGCTCGGCTTCGTCGACGGCACCGCCAACCCGACCGGCCTCGATCTGCCGGCCTCGGCACTCGTCGGCGATGAAGATGCCGATTTCGCCGGCGGCAGCTACGTCGTCATCCAGAAATATCTGCACGACATGCAGGCCTGGGCGCGCATTCCGACGCCCGAGCAGGAAGCGATCATCGGCCGCACCAAGATCGACAACATCGAAATCGACGATGACGACGCACCGCGCAAGTCGCACAAATCGCTGGCAACCATCGAGGATGCCGATGGCAACGAGTACGACATATTGCGCGACAACATGCCGTTCGGCAGGCCCGGACAGAACGAGTTCGGCACCTACTTCATCGGCTATTCCAGATATCTCTGGGTGATCGAGAAGATGCTGCAGCGCATGTATATCGGCGAGCCACCGGGCGCCTACGACCGGCTGCTCGACTTCTCGACGCCGCACACCGGCACGACGTTCTTCGCGCCAACCCGCCCCATGCTGCAGGCGCTTGTTCAGGACGCGCAGGAGAAGCGCTAACGCTCCGGATTTACTTCCGCTTTGGGCGCATGCGGACACAGTCGACACCCGCTGCTGCCCCTACTGCGATAACCAGAGCGGCGTCGTGCGAAGCCAAATGGGATTAGCTTCGCTGGCCATTGAGACTAGCTTCTTTGGAACGTGTCCGCGCTGGTCGACATCGAACGCCACCAATTCAGTTTTTCGATTTTCGCAGGTTGGCCCTCGCCGCTGGCCTTCATCGCCGCATCCGAGACGACAAACCACAACGTCTCCATTTTTCCCTCCCGAAGGAGGCCGGCATAAGAAACGATTGCATCACCGACTGGCGTTTTCCCGCCGCCGGCAAAGCTAACGCAATCACCACGGTGGACTCCCAGAATTGGAATTTCTTGTCCGTGGAAACCGCTGTCCGTCAGCGCAGTCCGAAACAATCCGGATATGCGATTGTCCGCGTCATCGGTGATTTCGACAATGGACCCGTATTGATTCTTCCAGACGCCTTTCCAGTTCATGGGCGACCGCTCCACTTTGACGATGTTCCGTTGGTTGCCGCAACGTGAAAGCGATCAATCGGTTCCGAAGGTGGCGGACCGTTTCAGACCTCGCAGTGCGGCCGATCTCGGTTCCAATCGTGGCTCGGTCGATGAGTCGTATGTGAGCCTTGCGTACGAGGACCCGCCTAGTTTCCCGGCAATATCTTGCCCGGATTCATAATGTTTTGCGGATCCAGCGCCTGCTTGATCGTGCGCATGATGTCGACGCCGTGGCCGAGTTCGTGGCGCAGGAAGCCGATCTTGCCCTGGCCGATGCCGTGCTCGCCGGTGCAGGTGCCGTCCATGGCGATCGCCCGCATGTTGAGCCGCGCGACGAACTTTTCCGACAGCGCGATCTCCTTGGGATCGTTCACATCCATCAGCACCAGCACGTGAAAATTGCCGTCGCCGGCATGGCCGACGATCGGCGCGATCAGAGCCATCTCGGCTATGTCGGCTTCGGTCTCCATCACGCATTCGGCGAAGCGCGAGATCGGCACGCAGACATCGGTCGACAGCCCCTTGGCGCCCGGCCGCAGCGTCAGCGATGACCAGTAGGCGTCGTGCCTGGCCTTCCACAGTTTCGTCCGTTCCTCGGCGACGCTGGTCCACAGGAACGGTCCGCCGCCATTCTCTTCCGCGATCATGCCGAAGGTCTCGGCCTGTTCGGCAACCCCGGCATCGCTGCCGTGGAACTCGACGAACAGGCACGGGCTCTCGGGATAATCGAGCTTCGAATAATTCTTCATCGCCCGCATCTGCAACGCGTTGACCAATTCGATGCGCGCCACCGGAATGCCCATCTGGATCGTCGCGATGACCGCGTTGCAGGCGGCCTCGACGCTTGGAAACGGGCAGACGCCGCCGGAGATCGCCTGCGGGATGCCTTGCAGCTTCAAGGTCAGCGAGGTGATGATGCCGAGCGTGCCTTCCGAGCCGACCAGAAGCCGCGTCAGATCATAGCCGGCCGAGCTCTTTTTCGCGCGCTTGCCCGTCGTCACCGTTTCGCCGTCGGCCATCACCGCCGTCAGCGACAGCACGTTCTCGCGCATCGTGCCGTAGCGCACCGCATTGGTGCCGGACGCCCGCGTCGCCGCCATACCGCCGAGCGAGGCATTGGCGCCCGGATCGATCGGAAAGAACAGGCCGGTGTCGCGCAGATGCCGGTTAAGGTCCTCGCGGGTGACGCCGGGCTCGACCGTGCAGTCGAGATCTTGCGGATTGACCGCCAGGATGCGGTTCATCCGCGAGGTGTCGACCGAGATGCCGCCGCCCGGAGCGTTGGTGTGGCCTTCCAGCGAGGAGCCGACGCCGAAGGCGATCACCGGCACGCGGTGCGCGGCACAGGCCCGCACGATCTCCTGCACCTCGGCGGTCGTCTCGGGAAAGGCGACGCCGTCCGGCGCCTGCGTCGGAATATAGGTGGTGGTGTGGGCGTGCTGCGAGCGGATAGCCTGGCCGGTCTGAAAACGCTCGCCAAGCTGTTGCTTGAGGATGCCGAGCACGGCGGCGATGCCTTCCTCGTTGCGTTCGACCAGGTTGAGGTCGCTCAGAGCCATGAATTCCTCCGCGAATGGACCAGCGTCCACGCTTGTTATGCAGCTATGGGTGCCTAAAGCAATTCCAGGAAAAGTGTGAAGCGGTTTTCCGTCCGGAATTGCGTCAGAATGAAAAACACTCCGGAGCCACGCTCTGTCCACCGCCAGAACAAGGAAGTTTCGATGCTCATCCCCACTCCCTTCGTCTCAAAACCCATGGACATCGAGAAGGACTGGATCGATTACAACGGTCATCTCAACATGGCCTATTACAACGTGCTGTTCGACCGCTGCTCGGACGACGCCTTCGAGGCAATGGGCATGGGACCGAACTATGCCAGGGATCGCCGCCTCACCATCTACACGGCCGAAGTCCATGTCTGCTACGTGCAGGAACTGCACCTTGAGCATCAGGTCACGGTCTCCTTCCAGCTTATCGACCACGACGACAAGCGGCTGCGGGCCTATCAGGAAATCCGCCATGTCGACGGCTGGCTGGCCGCGACTTCCGAATCGCTGTCGCTGCATGTCGACATGTCCGGGCCGAAGGTGGCGCCCTTCCCCGCCGATGTGCTGACCAGGGTCGAAGCCATGCGCGCCGCCCATTCCGCACTGCCGATGCCGGAACGAGCCGGCCGCTCGATCGGCATCAAACGCAAATAGGGCGAAGCCGACAAATCTCGTTCCCGGCTTCAAAGCCACACCGGCAATCTAAAATCGCAGACCCCTCCCATCGGCCGGCGGCGGCGCTTGAAGCGGCGCGGCGCCCACGTTAACCTTACCAAGGTTTTAACGGGAACAAGCCATTTGGGCCGTTGCGCGACTCAGCAGGTCGGTCGAAAACGATCCGCATCGAGGTAGCGACACGGGCGGCGCGGCGCCGGTTCGAGGAAAGTGCATGAAAACCGACATCAAGGTCGAGGTGGACAGGCTGGCTGCCGATCCGCGCCTCACCGACTACGATTTCTGGCGCTCGCTCAAGAACGTCAACAACGAGATCTTCCACATCGCCAACAACAACGAGCCGATCCCGTTCGACATGATCCGCTGGCGCGCCATCCTGAAACAGGCGCGCATGAAGCGCGGCCACGCTTAGGTCCTCTCCCTGTAGTCAAGCCTGGCGCCTCAACGCCGCCAGGGCCGAGCGTGCCACCACCGGCGACGACTGGATGATGGCCGTGCTCGTCATCGCGTAGGGGATGATCCGGTCGATCACCCGCTCGAGTTCAGCCACCGAGCCGACATGCGCCAGCGCGATGAAACAATCCTCTCCGGTCACACGGTCGCATTGCACGATCTCCGGCAGTTCGCGGATGATCTCGGCCACGACGGCCAGTTGCCCCGGCACCGGCCGGATGCGCAGCCATGCCGACAGCGGCAGGCCGAGTGCCGCCGGGTTGATCCTGACCGAATAGGCCTGGATGACGCCACTTTCCTGCAGCCGCTTGATGCGCTCTGCCACGCTCGGCGCCGACAGGCCGACCGAGCGTGCCAGCTCCGCCGTGCTGGTGCGCGCGTCCTTTTCCAGCAGGCGCAGGATCTTCATGTCCGCGGCATCGAGGTCAGCGATGTCAGTTCGAAGGCGTTTCATGGAAAGCTCCTTGCTTCCGGGACAGAGATAGCCGACGGAGCCAATCATCACCCATATAAACAGGCAAATCCGCCTGCGATACTGATCCGATGGATGATCAAACGCAAGCTCTCGCGGCGACCCCTGCCCTCGGCAACTCCACCCTCGGCAGGCTGACGGAAAAACTGCCGCCGCATGTCTGGTTCGGCGTCAGCGCCGTCTTCCACTATCTCGGGCCGGCATTCGCCGTGCTGCTTTTCCCGCATGTCGGCGTGCTCGGCATGGCGTGGCTGCGCATCGCCACGGCAGCACTCGTCTTCGCACCGCTGACCCGTCCATGGCGCAGCTTCGCCCCCGCCGATCGCTCGACGCGGCTGCTGTTGCTGGCCTTCGGCGCCTGTCTGGCGGTGATGAACTGTTCGTTCTACCTGGCGCTCGACCGCCTGCCGATCTCGCTGGTGGCGGCGATCGAATTCGTCGGCACCATCGGCGTCGCGGTGGTCGGCCTCAGGAGCCCGCGCAATCTTGCCGCCCTTGCCGTCGCCGTGACCGGCACCTTGCTGCTCATCGACGTCAGATGGTCCGATGATCCCATCGGGCTGTTCTGGGCTTTCCTCAACGGCGCGCTGTTTGTCGGCTACATCGTGCTCGGCCACCGCGTCGCCGCTTCAGGTGCAGGCGGAGGCATCGCCGGCCTGGGTGCAGCCATGGCGATCGCTTTCATCGTCGTTCTGCCGATCGGCCTCACCGACGCCCTGCCCGCCTTTTTCTCACCATTGCTGCTGCTCGCCGCCATCGGCGTCGGCATCTGTTCTTCGGTCATTCCTTACATCTGCGACCAGCTCGCCATGTCGCGGCTGCCGCGCGCGAGCTTCGCGCTGATGCTGTCGCTGCTGCCGGTCACCGCAACACTGATCGGCGTCATCGTGCTGCATCAGATTCCGAGTTTTAACGATTGCCTCGGCATTGCGCTGGTGGTCGCCGGCGTCGCCTTCCACAAGCCGGCGAACACGGATTAGACGGAGGCCCCTAGGCCAATTTCTGCTTGAGGAAGGCGATCGTTCTGCCCCAGGCAAGGTCGGCCGCCTTCTTGTCGTAACGCGCTGCCGACGTGTCGTTGTTGAAGGCATGGTTGGCGCCCTCATAGACATAGACCGTGTATTCGACATGCGCGGCGTCGAGTTCCTTCTTGAAGGCGTCGATGCCGGCATTGATGCGCTCGTCCAGTCCGCCATAGTGCAGCAGCAAGGCCGCCTTGATCTTGGATACATCGGCGGCCTTCGGCTGCATGCCGTAATAGGCAACGCCGGCACTGAGATCGGGCGCGTTGACGGCCAGCATGTTGACCGTGCCGCCACCCCAGCAGAAGCCGATAGCGCCGACCTTGCCGTTGCCGTCCTTGTCGCTCTTGAGGAAAGCGACGGTCGCAACACCGTCGGCGATGGTCTGCGCCGGATCGAGCTTGGCGAACATGTCGCGCGCCTTGTCTTCGTCGGCTGGCGTGCCGCCGAGCGGCGACAGGAAATCCGGCGCCAGCGCCACGAACCCTTCCAGCGCCACGCGCCGCGCCACATCGCGGATATGCGGGTTGAGCCCCCTGTTCTCATGCACGACGATCACAGTACCGAGCTTGCCCGCCTTGTCCGCCGGCTTGACCAGATAGCCCTTCATCTCGCCACTGCTGCCGGGATAGCTGATGTCCTCGCCCTTCACCCGCGGATCGTTGTCGGCGACAACGGCCGCTTGCGCCGAATTTGCCGCCAGAAGCGGCGCGATCGCGGCCGCCGCCGCACCCGATCCGGCAAGCCGGGTCAACTGCTCCATGAACCGGCGGCGATCGAGCGTCAGATGCGTGTATTCATCATAGGCATCGATCATCGCCTGGGTGATGGCGGGCTTGGCGTCGGGTTTCGTCATGGAAGAGTTCCTCTGCTTCGGGCTTCAATTCCCCAGCTACATAGGGACCAAGCCGGCATGATCCAGTCGAGCACTCATCGCGGCCGTCGATCGCTTCAGGGTGTAGGCAGCCAACCGCGCCCGGGCAGTAAGCCGGTGCCATGCGCGGCCGTGTCATCACTTTTTGGTCATTGGCGATAAATCCTGCTGGCGTTGCCACAATAGTGAGGGAAGGTGGCTATCGACGGTATCTTGGCCGCGTGCCTACACGTCAGACCCAGAAGGAAGCGATGACCATGACCATGCCTTCCCCGATCCTCGCCAGCGCGCTCGTCCTTGCGGCGACCGCCGCTTTGACCCTACGCGCGATGGTTCTGAATGCAGGCAGACGATCGTTGATCAGGGTCCGCACTGAGCGGAACCGCAACACGAAAACCCAGGGGTTGAGGTGACGCCATGAACGTCCAGGACATCGTCAACACCGTTTCGCAGAAGGCGGGCCTCGACCAGGCGACGACGGAGAAAGTCGTCGGCACCATCTTCTCGGTGCTCGAACACGAGGCGGAAGGCACAAGCGCCTCGGCGTTCTTCGCCAAGATCCCCGGCGCCGACGACCTCGCCCATCAATATGACGTCATGGCCGCCGCTCCGGCCGGCGGTGGCGGTTTTCTGTCGTCGTTGCAGGGCGCGCTTGGCGGCGTTCTCGGCGAGAAGGCCGGCGCGCTGATCAACGGCGTTGCCGCGCTCAAGGCATCCGGGCTCGACATGGCGCAAATCCAGAAGGCCGGCGCGACGCTGATCCAGCAGGCCGAAGCCGCCGCCGGCCCCGACCTGACCAACAAGGTGCTCGGCTCGGTGCCCAGCCTGAAGGGCCATCTGGGGATTGGCTGATCGACAACGGGTCGATCGGAAGATTTGCCGTCCCTCATCGCCCAGTCGGGCACTTTTCCCCGTCACTATACGGGGAAAAGATACCGGCACAGATGAGCGGCGGCGCGACCTCTGAAAGATCGCGTTACCCTGTCGCCCCTACTTCGGCAACGCGTAGGCCATCACATAATCCCCAGGCTTGGTGCCGACCGAACCGTGGCCGCCGGCGACGATGACCACGAACTGGCGGCCGTCGGCGACCGTATAGGTCATCGGCGTCGATTGCCCGCCGGCCGGCAGCCGCGCCTGCCACAGCTGCTTGCCCGACGTCAGGTCGTAGGCGCGCAGATAGTCGTCGACCGCCGCCCCCAGGAAGGCGACGCCGCCAGCCGTGATCATCGGCCCGCCGATGCCCGGCACCCCGACTTTCAGCGGCAGCGGCAGCGGCGTCATGTCGTAGACGGTGCCGTTGCGGTGCTTGTAGGCGATCTTGCCGGTCCTGAGGTCGGCGCCGGCGACATAGCCCCAGGGCGGCGCCTGGCAAGGAATGCCAAGCGGCGACAGGAACGGTCCCATCACCACCGCGTAGGGCGCGCCCTCGTTGCGGTTCAGCCCCTGCTCGCTGCCGCGCCCCTCATCCGGCGGCGGCACCTGATCGCGCGGGATCAACTGCGACTTGAACGCCAGGTAGGTCGGCATGCCGAACAGCACCTGCCGGACCGGATCGACGGCGACGCCACCCCAGTTGAAGGTGCCGAAATTGCCGGGGTAGATCAGCGAGCCCTGGACGGAAGGCGGCGTATAGCGCCCCTCATAGCGCAGGCCCTGGAATTCGATCCGGCAGGCCAACTGGTCGAACATGGTGAGGCCCCACATGTCGGCGCCGGTCAGCGGCTTCGGCATGAAGGTGAGATCGGAGACCGGCTGCGTCGGCGATGTGTGGTCGCCTTCGATCGCACCGCCGGGCGCCGGCACGTCGTTGACCGCAATGACCGGCTCGCCGGTGCGGCGGTCGAGCACATAGAGGTCGCCCTGCTTGGTCGGTCCGACCAGCGCCGGCACCACCGTGCCGTCGGGTTTGGTGATGTCGATCAGGCTCGGCTGCGCCGGCACGTCCATGTCCCAGAGATCGTGGTGCACGGTCTGCCGCACCCATCGCACCTGACCGGTGTTGAGGTCGAGCGCGGTGATCGACGACGAGAACTTCTCGACATTGGCGCTGCGCCCGGCGCCGAGCTGGTCCGGCGTCTGGTTGCCGAGCGGCACGTAGAGCAGGCCGAGCTTCTCGTCGGCGCTCGGCGTCGACCACATGTTGGGCGAGTTGGCGGTATAGGTCTGGCCGGCCGGCAGCGGCGTCGTCTGGTCCGGATTGCCGGAATCCCAGTTCCACACCAGCGCGCCGGTGGCAGCGTCGTAGGCGCGGATGACGCCGGACGGCTCCTGCGTCGAATAATTGTCGTTGACTGCGCCGCCGATGATGATCTTGCCGCCTGAGATCAGCGGTGCCGAGGTCGAGTAATAATAGCCCGACTTCGGATAGGGCATGTTGGTCAGAAGGTTCAGCGTGCCGCCCTCGGCGAAAGCCGGGCAGACCTGCCCGTTGGCGGCGTCGAGCGCGATCAGCCGCGCGTCCGAGGTCGGCAGGTAGACGCGGGTCGCACAGGGCTGCCCGGAGGCGCCGGCGGCATCGGCGTAATAGGCCACGCCGCGGCAGGTCTGGTGCTGGCGGTCCTTGTCGAGCTTGACCTTGGGATCGAAGCGCCATTTTTCCTTGCCGCTCGCGGCATCGATGGCGATGGCGAAATTATGCGGCGTGCAGATGTAGAGCGTGTCGCCGATCTTCAGCGGCGTCACCTGATAGGTGGTCTCGCCGACATCGTCCGGTCCCTTCACGTCGCCGGTCCGGTAGGTCCAGGCAGGCTGCAGCTTGGCGACATTGTCTGATGTGATCTGGTCGAGCGGCGAATAGCGCTGGCCGAACTGCGTGCGTCCGTAATAGTGCCATTCGCCGGCCGGCACATCATTGCCGAGATTGGCGTTGGCAACCACCTTATCGGTGCCGAGTTCGCCGGCAATGTCCTTCGGATCCGATGTCATCGAATAACCGGCGACGGCCAGTGATGCCAGCACGGCAAGGATCAGCGGCGCGCGTGCGTCAGGGCCGACAAGACCCCGCCTCGCCCACGGCGTCAGCAGCCACAAAGCGAGAAGCACGATGATGCCGCCGCGAGGCCCGAGTTCCCACCAGTCGAAGCCGGTTTCCCAGACCGCCCAGGCCAACGTGCCGAGGACGATCACCGCGTAGAGCCACAGTGCGGTGGACCGGCGCCGGTAGAGCAGCCAGGCGGCGATCAGGAAGGCAAGGCCGGCAACGACATAGTACCAGCTGCCGCCCAGCATCGCCAGGCGGATGCCGCCGCCGCCGAGTGCCAGGCCGATGAGGAAAAGAATGAGGGAGGTGATGGTGACAGCCAAGATGATACTCCTTCGACTGTTGCGCTTCGCGGCTTCGACTGTTGCGCTTCGCGGCGCGGCCATGGCAACCCGGCATTGCGTCGCTGCCCGAAGCACAACTTTCTCCTGACGGTCCCGCCTGTCAAGCACGGGCCTCAAACGCAAGCGGTAATGGTCCGTCACAATTGGGATAACATCGACCGCGGTGGGAGCGTGGGGCAGCAATCGGGCGCTTTAGCGGAACAAAACGTAGACAGTTCTGGTCTTTCCCCACCGAATCACTACATTCGGGGCAATGTCCGGCTTTTCCGAAGACATGCCCTTTTTCGACGAACCCAATGCGCGGCCCACGGCCCCGTCGGGCATCGCCGCGCGCGCCATGGCTGCCCGCAGCGGACACAACAACGCGCCCGACTATCTCAAGGGGCTGAACCCCGAGCAGCGGCTGGCGGTGGAAACCACCGAAGGCCCGGTTCTGGTGCTGGCCGGAGCCGGCACCGGCAAGACCCGCGTGCTCACCACCCGCATCGCTCACATCCTCGCCACCGGCAAGGCGTTCCCGTCGCAGATCCTCGCGGTGACCTTCACCAACAAGGCCGCGCGCGAGATGAAGATCCGCATTGGCGTGCTGATCGGCGAAGGCAATGTCGAGGGCATGCCCTGGCTCGGCACCTTCCACTCGATCGGCGTCAAGCTGCTGCGCCGCCACGCAGAACTTGCCGGCTTGAGATCCGACTTCACCATCCTCGACACCGACGACGTCGTGCGGCTGATCAAGCAGCTGATCCAGGCCGAAGGTCTGGACGACAAGCGCTGGCCGGCCAAGCAGTTCGCCCAGATGATCGACGGCTGGAAGAACAAGGGGCAAGGCCCGGCCGACATCGCCGAGGGCGATGCCCGCGCCTTCGCCAACGGCAAGGGCCGCGAACTCTACAAGGCCTATCAGGAGCGGCTGAAAACGCTGAACGCCTGCGATTTCGGCGACCTGCTCTGCCATCCGATCCGCATCTTCCGCGCCAATCCGGACGTGCTCAAGGAATACCACAAGCGCTTCAAATACATCCTCGTCGACGAGTACCAGGACACCAACACCGCCCAGTACATGTGGCTGCGCCTCCTGGCGCAACGGCCGGATGCAGGGCGCGCGTCAACGTCGAAGGATTTGCATTCGGCCGAAGGCCGCAAGCCCGACCGGGCGTCGGCCGGCCAGGCCGCCCCCGCGGAGGCCAGCGAGCGAAACGAGCGCGCGGCCGTGAGCGAAAACAAAGTCAACATCTGCTGCGTCGGCGACGACGACCAATCCATCTATGGCTGGCGCGGCGCGGAGATCGACAACATCCTGCGCTTCGACAAGGATTTTCCCGGCGCCACCATCATCCGGCTGGAGCGCAACTACCGCTCGACCGCGCACATCCTTGGCGCTGCCTCCCACCTCATCGCCCACAATGACGGCCGCTTCGGCAAGACGCTGTTCACGGACCGCAACGATCCCGAAGACGGCAAGGTGCATGTCCACGCCGCCTGGGATTCCGAGGAAGAAGCGCGCGCCGTCGGCGAGACCATCGAGACCTACCAGCGGCAAAAGCACAATCTCAACGACATGGCGATCCTGGTCCGTGCCTCGTTCCAGATGCGCGAGTTCGAGGACCGTTTCGTCACGCTCGGCCTTAACTACCGCGTCATCGGCGGCCCGCGCTTCTACGAGCGCATGGAAATCCGCGATGCGCTGGCCTTTTTCCGCGTCGTCGCGCAAGGCGCCGACGACCTCGCCTTCGAACGCATTGTCAATGTGCCCAAGCGCGGGCTGGGCGAAGCCACCATCCGGCAGATCCACGACACCGCGCGTGCGCTGCGCATCCCGATGCTGGAAGCCGCCGCCAAGCTGGCCGAAAGCGACGAACTGAAGCCGAAGCCGCGCGCGGCCTTGCGTGAAGTGGCGGCCAATTTCGAGCGCTGGCAGAAGGCGCTGGAAACCACGCCCCACACCGAACTCGCCGAGACCATTCTCGAAGAGAGCGGCTACACCGACATGTGGAAGAACGACCGCTCGGTCGAAGCCCCCGGCCGGCTGGAGAACCTGAAAGAGCTGATCCGCTCGATGGAGGAGTATGAATCGCTGCGCTCCTTCCTCGAGCATGTCGCACTGGTCATGGATGCCGAGCAGAATGCCGGCCTCGACGCCGTCAGCATCATGACGCTGCATTCGGCCAAGGGCCTGGAATTCGAAACCGTCTTCCTGCCCGGCTGGGAGGAAGGCTTGTTCCCGCATCAGCGCGCGCTCGATGAAGGCGGCCGCTCCGGGCTGGAGGAAGAGCGCCGCCTTGCCTATGTCGGCCTGACCCGCGCCAAGAAGAACCTGCATCTGTGGTTCGTCTCCAACCGCCGCATCCACGGCCTGTGGCAGTCGACCATCCCGTCACGCTTCCTCGACGAATTGCCCGAAGCCCATGTCGAGGTCGCCGAAAGCGGCAACTCCTACGGCGGCTACGGCAATTCCTATGGCGGCGGTTCGTTTGCCTCCGGCCGCGGCGGCCAGGGCGCAGGACGGCAGAACCCCTATGGCGCCTCCCGCTTCGACAATGTCGGCGCCGACACCGAAAAATCCGGCGCCTTCTCGAACACCTATGCGACACCGGGCTGGCAGCGCGCGCAGGCCAACCGCACCGAGGCGACCGACCGCAACTGGGGCTCGCGCTCCGGCCATCAGGTCGAGCGCATCGGCTATGGCGAAACCGACAGCGGCTACGGCGCCGGCCGCACCTCCGTCAAGGGCCGCACGATCGACGGCGAACTGGTCGCCAAATCCGTCTCCGACACGCCATCGGCTTTCAGCGTCGGCGACCGCGTCTTCCATCAGAAATTCGGTAACGGCAACATTTCCGCCATCGAAGGCAACAAGCTGACCATCGACTTCGACAAGGCCGGCCAGAAACGCGTGCTGGACGGGTTTGTCGCGGCGGTGTGAGGATTGCGTCACCTTCGTCATCCACGGGCGAAGCAAGGAGCTCAGCTCCGTCGCGGAGACCCGTGGATGACGAAACGATGGGCGTCCGCGCCAATCGGTCCGCCAACGAAACCCTCACCTGTACCTTGCCTGGTTCCACTTGTGCCCCAGCAGCGACAGGATGATGATCAGGCCGTTGAAGAACTGCACGTAGAAGCCGCTCAGGCCCGCCGCGACGACGCCGGTCTGGATGAAGGACACGGTGACCGCGCCGATGGCGCCGCCGACGACGGTGCCGATGCCGCCCCAGGTCGGCGTGCCGCCGACGAACACCGAGGCCAGCACCGGCAGGAGATAACCGTCGCCGGCCGTCGGCCACCAGGTGAAGTTGATCATCACCGAGAAGGTGCCGGCGATCGCAGCCCCGATGCCGACGAAGACGAACACTTTCACCCGCACGCGCTTGACGTCGATGCCCATCTGCTGGGCGCTGTCGGGATTGTCGCCGACGACCCTCACCTGCGCGCCGAAGCGATGCCTGTTATAGAGCATCGCCGACAGCACGACGAAGCCGATGGCCCAGAATATCTGCACCGGAATGCCCAGGACCTGGCTTGAGAAGATCGTGTAGGCCCAGCTGTCGCTGAGGCTGGTCAGCGCCATCGACTTGCCTTCGTTGATGATCTGGATCAGGCCACGCAGCAGGAAATTCATGCCGAGCGTGGCGATCAGCGACGACAGCCCGCCATAGACGACCAGCGAGCCTACCAGGAAGCCGAGCAGCATGCCGGTGACGAGTGCCGCGGCGATGCCGAGAAACGGATCGTAGCCGGCCTGCACGACCAGCGCGAAGACCCATGAGGCAAAACCCATTGTTGCCGGAAACGACAGGTCGATCTCACCGCAGGTGACGACGAAGACCAACGGCACCACCACGAACAGCGCAACGGGGAGCGTCGTCAGCACCGAGCGGTAGAGATACCAGGTGGTGAAGACGGTCGGGTTGGCGATCATGAACACCGCCATCATGACGATGAACACGGCGAGCGTGCCGAGCGCGGCACGATTGTCGAGGATGAAACCGCGCATCCAGTGATCGGATGGATGTTTCCACTCTTTCTGGGCACTGGGGCGGGGAATGCCGGCGGACGGCTCGTGCAGGTCGGGCTCCATGGTCTTGCTCATCGTGCTCTCTGCTCCGCGTCACCGGCATCGTGCAGCCCGGCCAACCCGCCGGGATGCGCGACCTCTTCCATGAAGTTGATGAGATCTTCGGCCGACTTGACCTCGCTGCGGTCGGTCGTCAGTGCGACCTTGCCACGGTCGAGCACGACGAAGCGATCGGCGATGTCGAAGACATGATGGATGTTGTGGCCGATGAACAGGATCGAGCGGCCGCTCGCCCGCACCTGGCGCACGAAATGGAACACCTTGGCGGTTTCGGTCAGCGACAGCGCCGTCGTCGGTTCGTCGAGGACGATCAGCTCCGCTTGCTTGTAGATGGCGCGGGCGATCGCCACGCCCTGGCGTTCGCCGCCCGAAAGCTGGCCGACGATCGACTGCGGCGTGAAAACTTTCGAGGTGAAGCCGATCTCGCGCATCAGCCGGCTTGCCTCCTCGATCTCATTGTTGACCCTGAGAAAGCCCATGAAGCCGGTCAGCTCGCGGCCCATGAAGATGTTGCGAACGATGGTCTGCTGCACGGCCAGCGCCCGGTCCTGGAAAACCGTCTCGATGCCGGCCTCGCGGGAACGCGCGGCGCTCCATCCGGTCACCGGCTTGCCGCGCACGAGGATTTCGCCGCTGGTCGGCTTGACCACGCCGGACAGGATCTTGATCAGCGTCGACTTGCCGGCGCCATTGTCGCCGAGCAGGCCGACGACCTCGCCGCGGTCGACGCTGAGATTGACCCCGCCCAGTGCATAGACCTGGCCATAGGATTTGCTGATGTCGCGCAGTTCGATGAGGCGTTCTGCCATCGGATCCTCGCTTTGATTGTCTCTTGCCGGCTTCGTCGCCGGCGGTCCCGCCGGCCGGGGCCTGAGATCCCGGCCGGCGGCTTGGGAGGTCAGCGCAGCGCCTGCTTGGCGAGCTCGGCAACGATCTCGTAATTTTCGGGCGTGACGAAACCGGCGCCGGTGTCGACATTCATCGGCGCCAGCCCCAGCACAACCTGCTGGCAGAGGCTGAGGATCGGCAGATAGCCCTGCAGGAACGGCTGCTGGTCGGCGGTCAATTGCACCCAGCCGCCCTTGAAGCCCTCGACGATCTGCGGGCTAGTGTCGAAGCCGAAGTTGAAGATCTCGCCCGCCTTGCGTCCGGCCGCCTGCATGTAGGTCGAGACATTGCCGAGCATCTGCCCGCCGGGATAGCCGACCGCCTTGACGTCGGGATTGTTGAGCAGCGCCGCGGTGATCACCGGAATGGCCAGATTGGGGTCGGACGCCCATTCGCCGCTCGGCGGTGAGGACAACTGGATGACCTCGACGCCGGCTTCCTTGAGCGCTGCCACCGTGCCGCGCTCGCGCGCGCCGCGACTTTCGTTTTCGAACGGACCGATCATGATCGCCTTGTCGCCGGCCTTCAGCTTGCCCAGCTTGAACGCCTCGGCGCCGAGCGCGCGGCCCTGCTGTTCCTGCTGGGCGCCGACATAGCCTCCGCCGAATGCCGCCATCACCTTCGGCACCGGCACGTTCTGATACATCATCTTGATGCCGTCCTTGTGCGCCTGTTCGGCGAGCGGCATGATCGACGCGTCGCCCGGATGGCCCATCATGGCGATGCCGTTGGGCTTGACCGCGACGGCCTCGCGCAGTTGCTGCACCATCTTTTCGATGTCCCACTGGGAGAAGATGTAGTCGACCTTCGGCCCGAGATCGTCCTCTGCCTGCTTGGCGCCATTGTAGACGATGGTGCCGAAAGCGTCGCCCTCGGCGCCGCCGACGAAGAAGCGGATGTGGACGTCCTTGCACCATTTGGCGTCGAGCGCCTGCGCGGGCAAGGTGGAGATCGCAGCGGCAAGCACAGTGGCGGCGGCCACCACGGTCGAGCGCAGAATTGTCCTTCTCATCGTCATGCTCATGCACTTATCCTCCCTTTTTGTCCTCGCAAGCGAGGGGTTTCGACATTCGCTTCGGCAATGTGCGTTGCAGACATCCCGGCCGGCTCCTCCCGCCGGCCGATCCTCACATCGGGTTCGGCAGGTAGCTGACCCCTCCCCGGCATTGCCTGAGATATTCCAGCGCCCGCACCTGGCCGGTGATCTCGAGGTCGCCGCGATAGACCGGGTCGTGCCAGCCTTCGATGTCGATGGCACCCTTGTAGCCGGCCAGCCGCAATTCGCTGATCACCCGCGTCCAGTCGCTGTCGCCGAAGCCCGGCGTGCGCATCTGCACGAAGGGCAGCCGGCCGAAAACGCCATGCTCGCGGATGACATCCCAGCGCACCGTCGCGTCCTTGCCGTGGACGTGGAAGATGCGCGGCGCCCATTTGCGGATCTGCGGCATGGGGTCGATCAGATAGACGAGCTGGTGGCAGGGCTCCCATTCCAGTCCGAGATTGTCGTCAGGCACTTCGTTGAACATCAGCTCCCAGGCGTCGGGATTGTGGGCGATGTTCCAGTCACCGGCGGCCCAGTTGCCGTCCATCGCGCAGTTTTCGAAGGCGATCCGCACCCCCTTGTCGGCGGCACGCCTGGCCAACGGTCCCCAGATCTCCTTGAAGCGCGGCAGGCTGTCCGTCAGCTTCTTGCCGCGCAGGCGGCCGGTGAAGCCGCTGACCATCGAGGTGCCGAACAGATGCGCATTGTCGATCGCTGTCTCCCAGGCTTTGAGCACGCCGCGATCGACCTCGCCGTCTTCCAGCGGATTGCCGAACACCCCGAGCGAGGACACGGTGACGTCGGCATCGCCGATCGCCTCGCGGATCTGGCCGGCCAGCCGTGGCAAATCCTTGCCGCCCAGCGTCTGCCAGAAGAAGGGTTGGATGCTCTCGAAGCCGAGCGGCAGGATCTGTTTGATGTATGCCGCCGGGTCGTCGAGATTGGCCCGCACCATGGTGCCGATCCGGATGTCGAGAAGCGGGTTCGGCGTCATTGTGCGTCCTCTGCGATCGTTACGCGGCGGCCGGTCTCGGCGCTTTCGATGGCGCCAAAAACCATGGCCAGGCTCTTGATGTTGTCGGCGCCGCGCGTCTCCGGCTCGATACCGGTCTCGATAGCGCGGATGAAATCCTGGATGATGCCGAGATGGCCACCAACACGGTCGGATGCGTCGAGCGGCGGCACCTCGATCGGCTGGGTTTTGTCGAACATCCCGTCGCGGCCCGGCATCACTGCTTCTGCCCTCAGGTCGTCATGACCGTCCCAGATGAGGCTGCCGCGCTCGGCGACGATGCGCCAGCTGCCCTCCCAGCTGGTGCGGAAGCCGGCCGCGCACCAGCTACCCGCATAGGTGAAGACCTTGCCGCCGCCAAGATCGAAGACGGCACTGGCCGACGATCCCTGCCGGTACCAGGAATTGGACGGCTCCCATTCCTGGCAGTGGACGCCGGCCGGCTCGCCATTCACCATGTAGCGGGCAGCATCGAATGTGTGGATCGCCATGTCGAGCAGCAGGACATGGGCCATCTCCTCCCGAAAACCGCCGAAATGCGGCGCGACGAAAAAGTCGGCGTGGATGCTGGTCGGCGTGCCAATGGCGCCGGAGTGCAGGAATCTGCGGATGCGCCTGACATTGGCGACATAGCGGCGGTTCTGCACGACCGCATGGATGCGCCCGGCGCGGCGCGCGGCCGCGACGATGGCGCGCGCATTTTCCCGACTGTCGGCGAGCGGCTTTTCCGTCAGCAGATGGCAATTGTGAGCAAAGGCGGATAGCGCAACTTCGCGCCGTGCGGCGGGAACCACCACATCGAACACAGCTTGCGGTCTGGTCTGGCCGAGCACGGCGTCGAGATCGCTGCCGATGACGGCACTGCTGAGGTCGTATTCGCGCGCCCTCGCCCGCGCCCTGTCGGCATCGAGGTCGACAAGGCCGACAATGGCGAGCCCGTCGACCTGCCTGATGGCATCGAGCCAGGCCTTGCTCATCGCTCCGCAGCCGACCAGGACGGCATTGATCATCCGGCGCTTCTCCTCCGCTCGGTCCCTCCAGACCGATCGTTACGGCATCCACGGCAACTCCGTAAACGTTTTTCCGTAAACGTTTACGAGAACACACCCGAAGGCGTAGAATGTCAATTGGCCCTTGGCGAAAATCGTCCTGTCGCCTTGGCCTCAGCGGCTACCGGTGCTAGCCAAGCAAGGGGGAGTACAGTCACTTGGCATCCAGCATTCACGATCTTGCCCGTCACCTGAACATTTCGATCGGCACGGTGTCGCGGGCGCTGAACGGCCGCGCCGACGTCAATGCCGACACCCGCCAGCGCGTGCTCGAGGCGGCCAGGACGCTCAACTATTCGCCGAACCAGTCCGGCCGCAGTCTCAGGCAAGGCGCCACCCATTCGATCGCCTTCATGCTGCAGCCGCATCCGGGCGACCAGCAATATGGCGAGCCGTTCTTCATTCCGTTCCTGACCGGGCTGCAAGCGAAGCTTGCCGAGCATGGCCTCGATCTGATGGTCGTCATGGGTGAGCCCGGCAAATATCAGCAGGAGCGGTTGCGCCGCGTGGTCGAGACGCGATGGGTCGATGCGGTCGTGTTGGCCAACACGCGACGGGAGGACGATCGGATCGACTATCTCAGCAAGGCCGGCTTTCCTTTCGCCACACTTGGCCGAAGTCAGTCCGGCGACGACAGCTATCCTTCGCTCGATATCGATTTCGAGAGGGCGGGTGCCGAGGCAGTCGACCGCCTGGTCGCGCGCGGACACCGCCGCATTGCCGCCATCCGCCCTGCGCATGATCTAAACTTCGGCTATTTGTTCCTCGATGGCTATCGCAAGGCATTGCAGCGGCATGGCATCGAGATCGACCCCGAACTGATCGCCTCCGGCTTCATCAGCGAGGCCGGCGGCTACGAGGTGACGCCGCAGGTCATGCGCTCCAAGGACCCGCCGACCGCCATCATCTTCAACAATGACGCGATGGCGCTTGGCGGCTGCAAGGCGCTGGCCGAGATGGGCATCAGGCCGGGTCAAGACATGGCCGTGATCGTCATCGTCGATACGCCGCTCTGCCGCTACTTCTCGCCGGCGCTGACCGCATTCCGCCCGGCGCTGGAGCCGATGGGACAGCGGCTCGCCGAAATGCTGCTGGCGTCGCTTCCCGCCTTCGGCGGTCCGGAAGGTCCGCGGATCATCCGCGAGGTCTGGCCGCTGGAACTGGTCGCGCGCGACAGCGATTGATAGTGGCGGATCGGCCGTGAAATTTGCCCGGCCAGGCCTCAAGGTGTGTTGAGATCAGGTCAGGC
Organism: Mesorhizobium sp. M7A.F.Ca.US.008.03.1.1; assembly: GCF_003997495.1. Taxonomy (GTDB): domain Bacteria; phylum Pseudomonadota; class Alphaproteobacteria; order Rhizobiales; family Rhizobiaceae; genus Mesorhizobium. Next base: position 46,467 of record NZ_RZRU01000018.1, read on the forward strand.
CGAGCCGGAGTCGAAGACGGGCGCGAAGCGACCAAACAGGATAGTTTTCGAACCGGAGCGGAGCGTGCTTTTCGTACGTGGGCACCGGAAGCGCAGAAGACCTTCGTTTGCAGGCCGGCATCACCTGAATGCCGACACACCTTAGTCCACCTTCTTCTCGCCCTTCTCGCCAGCCTTGACGATGTCGCCCGTGGTGAACAGGATTTCCTTCAGTTCCGCCCGCCAGTCCTTCTTCTGGCGCAGAAGGAATTCGAGATCCATGCCGAAGTGTTTGAACTCCTCGCTCTGCGCGTTCTTCATGATGGCGCGCGCCTGCGGATCTTTCTCCACCGACATGCGCTGTTCGTACCAGCTGATCGCCTCCGCCTCCTCGATCAGCGAGGTGATCATGCGGGCAAAGGTCCGCACCTCCTGCGTCAGTTCCTCGGGCGGTTCGTGATATTGGTCGAAACCCATGGCGTCCTCCCCTCAAACAGCACACCGGTGCGCAGCGCACCGCAACCTTGAATGCGCGGGACGCGCTGTAGGTTCCGGATCGCGCCACAACCAGGGCGATTGGCGAGAGCCAGCCTTAAGATACCGGCGCCGCTCCGCCCTCTGCCGTGCGCCGCGCGATGAACTCATCCAGCACGCCTGACGTGGCAACAGCCGTCGCCGGAGGCACGAAATCGGCAAGTGTGCGCCGCCAGACGCCGGTGGCGCGCTCGCTTGCGGTCTTCGATCCGCTTTGCGTCCGATTGCCGAAATTCGACCAGTCGGCCACCAGCGGCTCGTAGAAGGCCGTGCGGTAGCGCGCCATGGTGTGGCCTGCCGAGAAGAAGTGGCCGCCCGGCTGCACCTCGGCGATCGCTTCGAAGCCGATCGTATCGGCGTCGCCGGGCGTCGCGGCGCAAAGTTCAGCCACCGTCTGCAGCGCCTCGATGTCGGTGATCAGTTTCTCGAAGGAAACACTCAAGCCGCCCTCCAGCCAGCCGGCGGCATGGATGCACATCGTCGCTCCAGCCAGCACCGAGCCCCACAGCGCGAATTGCGTCTCGTGCGCGGCCTGCGCGTCGGAGATGTTGGCCGCGCTGCCGCCGCCGGACCGCCAGGGCAGTCCGGTGAAGCGCGCCAGCTGGCCGGCGCCCAGCGTCGCCTTGACATGCTCGGGCGTGCCGAAGGCGGGCGCACCGGATTTCATGTCGACATTGGAGGAGAACGAGCCGTAGACGACCGGCGCACCCGGCCGCACGATCTGCGCCAGCGTCAGCCCGGCCAACGCCTCGGCATGCTGTAGCGTCAGCGCGCCGGCGACCGTGATCGGCGCCATGGCGCCCGCCAGGCAGAACGGCGTGATGACGGAGACCTGGCCCGCGCGGGCGAAATCGATGATGCCTTGCGCCATCGGGATATCGAGCTGGCGCGGCGAGTTGGTGTTGATGACGGTGTAGCAATGCGCGCCCGCCAGAAACTCGTCCTGCGACAGGCCGCGCGCCAGCCGCAGCATCTCGAAGCCGTCCTCGACCTGCGGCGTGCCGCGCGCGAAGACGAACGGAAACTTGTCCGACAGCGTCAGCTGCGCGCGGTTGACGGCATAGTGGCGAAAGCGGTTGTCTACATCCTGCGGCTCGATGCAGGGTCCCAGCATATGCAGCACGTCGAAATGCTGCACCAGCCGCATGAGATCCTCGAAATCCGCCAGCGTTCCGGGCCGCCGGCCGCGCTCGAGATCGGTGACGTTGGGCGCCCCGCATCCGGCCAGGAAGGTCATCGAGCCGAGTTCGAGTGTCAGATCGCGGGCGCGCGAACCGGCATGGGCGAGGATCGATCTCGGCGCCGAGGCGAGTGCCGCTGTCACCATGTCGCGGCCGATGCGCACCATGTCGGTGTCCGGATCGACCAGCGCGCCGGCACTGGCGAAATACGCGCGCGCTTGCGGCAGCAGGACCTTGATGCCGAGTTCTTCCAGCACCCGCAGCGCCGTGTCGTGGATTGAAGCCACCTGATCGTCCGAAAAGATCGGCTGCGGCAGGAACGGGTTCTTCAGCGAATGGTAGTTCGGCCGGCGGCTGCTTTCGCTGCCGGCCTCGCCGGTGCGTCCACGCCGGCGTTCGCGCCTGCCGTCCCGTGCCGCGTCATCGACCATCGGAAATCCTCCTCATTGCCGCATTGCCTTGCCCTCGGGATCGTAGGGCGAGGCCGCGACGACACGCGCCGGCCGTTCCTCACCCACGACATGCACGGAGAGCGCGGTGCCCTCGCGTGCAACATCGCGGTCGACCAGCGCCAGCGCCAAGCTCTTGCCGACCGTATAGCCATAGCCGCCCGAGGTGACGAAGCCGACGCGCCGGCCCTGATGCCAGACCGGCTCGAAGCCGCTGGCGTCGGCGTCGAGCGCATCGATTTCCAGCGTCACCAGGCATTGGCCGCTGCCGGCCTCCCGCTGTTTCAACGCTGCTTCGCGGCCGGTGAAGTCGCCCTTGCCGAAAGCGATGAAGCGGTCGAGACCGGTCTGGCCCGGCGTATAGCCTTGCGTGAATTCACGCGACCAGATGCCAAAGCTCTTCTCCAGCCGCAGCGCATTGAGCGCGTAATAGCCGATTTCGGCCAAGCCGAGATCCTCGCCCGCAGCCAGCAGCGTGTCGCGCAGAGTGGCATGCATGGTCACGGGGCAACTGATTTCGAAGCCGAGCTCGCCTGATATCGACAGCCGCGCCACACGTGCCTGCACCATGCCGATATCAAATGCGCCACAGGCCATAAATTGCAATGCAGCGCCCGACACATCCTGATGCGTCGTGCGCTCCAGGATCTTGCGCGCATTCGGCCCGGTCAGCAGGAAACCGCTCGTCGTGTCGGAGAGGTCGGTGACGGTGACGCCCTCAGCCGCATGGTTCTCGAACCAGCGCATGTGGAATTCCCGGAGATAGTAGGAGCCCATCAGCCAATAGTCGCCGCCGCCCCAGTTGAAGACGGTGAGGTCGCCCTTCAGCCGTCCGTCATGGCCGAGCATCGGCGCCAGACCGGCCCGCCCCGGCTTCGGCAATCTGCAGGCGAGCAGCCGGTCGAGCCACGCTTCCGCGCCAGGCCCTGAGACCGCATAGCGCGAATAGGCCGAGATATCGACCAGACCGGCGGCACGGCGCACCTGCAGCGCCTCGTCGCCGACGATGCCGAAGGCGTTGGAGCGCCGCAGCGTCGTGTTCTCGGCAAACCCCATCGGCGCGAAATAGGCCGGGATTTCCAGCCCCCAGGACGCTGTCCATTCGCATCCCGCCGCGCTCATGCCGTCATAGGCGCCGGGGCGTTTCAGCGGCCGGCCGGCGGGCAGCCGTTCATTGGGAAAAGTCATAACGAAGCGGCGCGAATAAAACTGGCGTGTCGTCTGCCTGAGATATTCCCGGTTGGCGGCGAAGGCACCATAGCGGGCGATGTCCATTCCGAAGATGTCGGCCTGCGGCTCACCATAAATCATCCATTCTGCCAGCGATTTGCCGACGCCGCCGCCCTGGCTGAAACCGGCCATGACGCCGCAGGCGACCCAGTAGTTTTTCAGCCCGCGCACCGGCCCGACGATCGGATTGCCGTCCGGCGTGAAGGTGAAGGCGCCGTTGACCCATTTGCGGATGCCGGCCGTCGCCAGGCAGGGAAAGCGCTCATGCGCCTTGGCGAGTTCCGGGCTGATGCGGTCGATGTCTTCCGGGATCAGCTCGATGCCGTAGTCCCACGGCGCGCCGTCCATGTTCCAGTGCTTGGGATTCTGCTCGTAGACGCCAAGCAGCACGCCCTTGCGCTCTTGCCGCAGGTAGGAGAAGCCATCGAGATCGACGGCGATGCCGATTTCCCGGTCGAGTGCTGCGATCTCCGGAATGTCCTCGGTGATGAAATAGTGATGCTCCATCGGCGTCACCGGCAGGTTGATGCCGGCCATGCGGCCGAGCTGCTTTGCCCACAGCCCGCCGGCATTGACGACATGCTCGGCGATGATTGTGCCCTGCTCCGTGACGACGTTCCAGCGACCGTCGGCGCGCGCCTTCAGCTCGATGACCCGGTTGCGCAGGATGATGTCGGCGCCGCGCTTTTTTGCAGCACCGGCATAGGCATGCGTGGTGCCGTACGGGTCGAGATGGCCTTCGTTGGAATCATGCAGGCCGCCAAGCACGCCGGTGACGTCGACGATCGGGCAGATCGCCTTGATCTCGTCGGGCGTGACCAGGCGCGCGGTCTCGATGCCGACCGACTGGAACACCGCCCAGGCAGATTTCAGCCACTCCCAGCGCGCGGGATCGCTGGCGATGTTGACGCCGCCGGTCATGTGCAGGCCGACATCCCTACCGGATTCGGCCTCGATTTCCCGGTAGAGATTGATGGTGTAGTCCTGCAGCGCCGCCACGTTGGGATCGACGTTGAGCGCATGGAAGCCTGCCGCCGCGTGCCAGGTCGAACCGGCCGTCAGTTCGGCGCGCTCGATCAGCGCCACATCGCTCCAGCCGAACCGCGTCAGGTGGTAGAGCACCGAGGCTCCGACCACGCCACCTCCGATGACGACTGCGCGGTAGTGCGACTTCAAGGCTTCCCCTCCACGGTTGGTCCGAAGGCCAGACCATATACGTACTAGACATAAGTGTCCAGTACCGGCGCAGGCGCGCGCCTTCTCGGCGACCGGGCCCCGACGGAGTGATCAATTCTTTCCGCCAGGCACACGTTTTTATCGGCACGTGAAGAAGACGCCCGGCATGCACCGCGCTCTGTCACGCAAGCATCATGTTCGCGCCGTAGACCCCGTTTCGGGGAGGCACGCGCGGCATCATCGATGTCGCACCTCTTTCAGTTTTTCATCCCGCGGCCGCTCCGGCACATCCGTCACAAAGAGGATTATCCATGAAACACCTGTATCGAACCGCGTCACTCGGCGTCGCGCTGGCCTTGTTCACCGCCTTGACGCCGACGCTCGCCGGCAGCACCGCGACCGTCGGCGGCCTCGTCAACAAGGGGCTGGTCGGCGTTGGCCGCATCCCGGCCGCCCAGCGCGACAAGTTCGGCGAGACGTTCGGTTCGGGCTCCGGGATGTCGATCGATACAGCAGGCTGGACGCATGGCGCCGATGGTTACAAGGGTTCGCTCTGGCTGCTGCCGGACCGTGGCTACAATGTCGTCGGCACCACCGACTACCGGCCGCGCCTCAACACCATTGGCATCGAATTTGTCCCGGTTGCACCGGGTGCGGCACCCGCTGCCGGCCAGGAGCAGACGGGCGTCAAGGCGACGCTCGCCGACACCATGCTTCTCACCGACGACAAGGGCGCTGATGCCACCGGCCTCGATCCGCTCAACGGCGTGCGCGCGGCAAGCGGTGACATGCCGATGCTGCCCGAAGCCAATGGCAAGCTGGCGCTCGACAACGAAGCGATCGTACGGCTGCCCGACGGCACCATGTTCATCTCCGACGAATACGGCCCCAACATCTACCGGTTCTCCGCCGACGGACATCTGCTGTCGGCGACCCAGCCACCGGCTGCGCTGGTGCCGATGCGCCACGGCGCGCCGAACTTCGCCTCGGACAATCCAGGCCCAGGTGCTGCCGAACCCGATCCGAAGGATCCCGACACCGGCCGCCAGAACAACCAGGGCCTCGAAGGCATGGCGATGACGCCGGACGGCAAGTTCCTGATCGCGGTGCTGCAGTCGGCGCCCCGCCAGGATGGCGGCGATTCGCCCGCGACGCGCCAGAACACCCGCGCCCTGGTCTACGACGCATCCGACCTCGGCCATCTCAAGCTGGCGCATGAGTATGTCGTGCCGCTGCCGGTGTTCAAGGATGCCAAGGGCAAGACCAAGGTCGCCGCGCAGAGTGAGATCGTGGCGCTCTCCGACAAGACCTTCCTGATGCTGGCGCGCGACAGCGGCAACGGCCAGGGGCTGAAGGGCGACACCTCGCTGGTGCGCCAGATCCTCGTCGTCGACGTCTCGGCCGCGACCGACATCGTCGGCGGCGCCGTCGATGCCGCCGACAAGCCGCTGGCACCCAAGGGCGTGCTCGACCCGTCGGTGACGCCAGCCAAGCTGACGCCGTTCATCGACATCAACGACAAGGGCGAACTCGGCCGCTTCGGCCTGCACAATGGCGCGCCCAACGACAAGAACAACCTGTCGGAGAAATGGGAGGCGATCTCGGTGGTCAGCGTTCTCGATCCGAAGCTGCCCGACGACTACTTCCTGTTCGTCGTCAACGACAACGACTTCCTCGCCCAGGACGGCTTCCAGGTCGGCGCACCCTACAAGGCGGAAGACGGCGCCAATGTCGACACCATGTTCCTGGTCTATCAGGTCACGCTGCCGGGTCTCGCCAAGAAGTAACCACCACTGCCCGGGCGCTTGGCGCGTCCGCTGGGGCTCGCGGCTGGCATGAACGAGGCAGCGGCCTTTCAGCCGTGTGGCGCGTTCGCAAGGGTGCATCTCGGTCCCGCCTGCGATATCATCGTGGACTGGATCCAAATCACCATCTGCCGAGCTGCCCGCCATGGACGAAAAAATGCCCGCGCGCCGGCGCACCGGGGACCTGACCAGCGGCCCGATCCCGCGCACGCTCTTGCTGTTCGCCTTGCCGGTGCTCGGCTCCAACGTGCTGCAGTCGCTCAACGGTTCGATCAACGCCGTCTGGGTCGGCCGTTTCCTCGGCGAATCGGCGCTGACCGCCACCTCTAACGCGAACCTCGTCCTGTTCCTGATCCTCGGCACCGTATTCGGCATCGGCATGGCGGCCACCATTCTGGTGGCCCAGTCGGTCGGTGCCCGCGACCTGCCCGAGGCGCGCCGCATCGTCGGCACCAGCGCGACGTTCTTCTTCCTCGTCTCGGTTATCTTCGCGGTCTGCGGCTGGATCTGGGTCGACACCATTCTCAACACGCTCGGCACACCGGCCGATGCCTTGCCGCTGGCGCGCTCCTATCTGCGCATCATCTTCGTCGCCGTGCCGATGATGAACCTTCTGTCCTTCGTCATGACCGTGCTGCGCGGTGCCGGCGATTCACGCACCCCCTTCCTCTTCATGGCGCTGGCCGTCGTCCTCGACATCGTGCTCAATCCAGTGCTTATCCGCGGCATCGGGCCGTTTCCCGAACTCGGCATCGCCGGATCGGCCACGTCGACGCTGATCGGCCAGACGGTCAGCGTGATCGCCATCCTGATCGTGCTCTACGTGCGCAAGCATCCGCTGCGGCTGGCCGGCGCCAACCTCGCTCTGCTGCGGCCCGATCCCACCTTGCTTCGCATCGTCGTTTTCAAGGGCGTGCCTATGGGCCTGCAGATGATCGTCATTTCGGCGGCAGCACTGACGGTGATGGGCATCGTCAATTCCTACGGCTCACAGGTCGCCGCCGCCTACGGCATCGCCGCCCAGCTGTGGACCTACATCCAGATGCCGGCGCTCGCCATCGGCGCCGCGGTGTCCTCGATGGCGGCACAAAATGTCGGCGCCGGGCGCTGGGACCGGATCGGCCGCATCGCCGCCTCGGGCGTCGGCTTCAACCTGGTCCTGACCGGCGCGCTGGTTGCCGTGCTGTCGGTTTTCGACCGTTCGGTGCTGAGCCTGTTCCTGAGCAGCGACAGCGCGGCGATCGACATCGCCGTCCACATCAACAATGTCGCCTCTTGGTCGTTCATCCTGTTCGGCGTAACCATCGTGCTGTTTGCCACGGTGCGTGCCACGGGTGCCGTGATGCCGCCGCTGATCATCCTGGTGATCTCGGTCCTCGTCGTGCGCACCGGCTTTGCCTATTTCATGCGTGGCGTGATCGGCGAAGAAGCGCTGTGGTGGAGTTTCCCGGCCGGTTCGATCAGCTCGCTTATACTGGCCGCCGCCTACTACCGTTTCGGCCGCTGGCGCACCACGCATATGATCGAGAACAGGCCGGCCGCCGGCGAGCCGCCGGACACCGGTCTTGGCGTGCCGCGCGGACGCGCGCATCTTTCGCCTGAAACACCGAACGGCTGAAGCCAACCCGGTTCCGCTGGACCGCTCCAAGGCTCAACGCCCGTGTTGTTTCAGCCCAAAAGCCAGTGCCACCAACGCAAACGCCACAATCATGCCGGCGAACGCCAGGCTGGCAGTGATGGGACTGGCATAGGTCGAAACGATGCCTATGCCGATGACGGGCAAGGCATTGCCGACAAAGCAGCAGATGAAGAAGCTGGACACTACTTCGGCGCGACGATCCTTCGGCGCCATCTCGTTCACCACTTGCAGCCCGCCACGGTAACCAAGCGCCGCCGCAACGCCGCAACAGGCCGTCGCAGCAACCATCAGTGCCATCGAGGCCAGTATCTGCGCCGCCACCACCAAAAAGACGCTTGGGATCATCAATGCCAGCGCAGCCAGCATCGCTTTGTTGCTCTTCATGTGCATCAGAACGACAATGCTGATCGCGGTGACGATCGCCAGTTCGAAGAACAGCGCGCCGGCGACGGCATGGTTGGCCTCATGCAGCTGCTGCGCCAGGATACTCGGCGCCAACGCGGCGTAGAACCCGACCAGCGCCATCGCGCCGAAGCCGGTCACCGCCGGCGCGACGAAGCGCGCACGGATTTCCTCCGGGACGGAAAGTTGCGGCTGCAAGGAAAACCGCCCGAGGCCGACCGGCTTCGCCACCGTTTCGCGAGTGCGCCAGACCAGGATCGTTACCACCACAAGTGCTGCCAGATAGACGATGAAGATCAGCCGCAACGGCCATGGCTCGTATTCAGCCAGAAGTCCTGAAATCAAGGCGCCAAAACCGAGGCCGAGGAAATTGGTGCTGGTGGCAATGACGCTGGCGCGCGACTTGTCCGCGCCGGGAAGAAGCTCGGCAATCCACGCGGTTCCGGTCCCCGCGCCGACGCCGATGCCAAGCCCGCTCAGGATGCGGGCGACGTCGAGCGAGACGACGTTTCCGGCAAACAGGAAGACAAGCGCACTGACGATGGCGACAAGCATGGCCGCCAGGCTCGCGGGCCGGCGCCCGACAACATCGGACACCCCGCCGAACATCAGCAATGCCGCCAGATTGCCGACGACATACACGGCGTAGATCAGCGTCAGGGTGATTTGTGAAAAGCCGAATTGCTGCTTGTACACGATATAGAGCGGCGTCAGCACCGTGCTGCCGGCAAACAGCACCGCAATCATCGCGGCGACGGTGGGGATTGCAAGGGCATCGCCACCTGCCCCGTCATGCGTATGAGCAAAATCGCGAATGGCCATGGCCAACCTCGTCACCAATTTTGGGGATCAAGGATTTAACGCGGTTTCATCCACGACGTTCCAGCCGACAGGCAGGCTCCTGACAGCACGGTGGACACTGCTTGAACGGGATATCCGCCGGCTGAACAGGCTCGGATCGGAGCCAGCGGCTCCGATTCGTCATCTATTGCTTAGGCGGTCGGCCTTACCTGCAAGGAAAGCCGGGCGCGATCTTGCACTTGCCGGGACGCGGCCTGTGCGGCGGCCGATGGTGCGGAGGACGGTGCGGCTTGTGCCAGTGTGGCGGCCGATGCGGCGGACGCACGATGATGATTGGCGGGCGAACGATCTGGGAGCGTTCGAGATAACCGGCACTGGCCCAGCCGCTCACGCCGCCGCCATGGATTCTACACCAGCCCGGCTGGCAGCCGGTGACATTGACCCTGAAGCCGGCGGGCAGCGTTCCCACCCTGGCGTATCCCGCTCCCGGCCCGCTACGGACGTTGAGGTTGAGGAATTTCCCGGTTGCCATTTATTGGCTCCTCAACATCCGCTAGCATTTACTCTCTTTCGGCAATTCATCGCGGGCAAAGGTGCGATCCATGGGCAAAGGCAGGGTCGAGGCATTCACCGATGGCGTCGTGGCTATCATCATCACCATCATGGTGCTTGAGTTGAAAGTGCCGCATGGCGAGGATTTCTCCGCCTTGGTGCCGTTGTGGCCGATATTCTTCTGCTACGTGCTGTCCTTCATCAATGTCGGCATCTATTGGAACAACCTGCACAACATGTTCCACGCCGTGCAGCGGGTCGACGGGCGGGTGCTGTGGGCGAACCTCAATCTGCTGTTCTGGCTGTCGCTGATGCCGGTGACGACAGCCTTCATGGGCGAGAACCACTTTGCGCCGGTGCCGGTCGCGGTCTATGGCACCGACCTCGCGCTATGCGCCATCGCCTACACCATACTGGCGGCCGCGCTGCATCGCCTGCACGGCAATGACACCGCCTTTGCCAAGGCCCTCGGCAATGACCGCAAGGGGAAGCTCTCGCTGGCTGTCTACATCGCAGCCGTCGTGCTGACCTTCGTCAGCCAGTGGATCGGCGTCGCGCTCTATGTGCTGGTCGCGATGATATGGCTCGTACCGGATACGCGTTTTGCGCGGGTGATCGAAAAGTAGCTGTTTTCACGCATTTTCAACGGAAAGCGCTACACGGCTTTCCCGGGTTGCCCTACTTCCGCATCGCTTTCAGTTTTTCCGCCACCGATGCGGCGAGGTCGGCATAGCGCTCCTCCAGCCGTTCCGCGGCCTTGATGATCGAGAAATCATGGCCGAACTTTTCCAGCGCCATGCGCAGTTTCTCGACGAACTCGGCTTGTTTCTCCAGGGCGGAAAAGAGCGTCTTCACCTGCGTTTCGCTGATGTCGGGATTGGCCAGCATCTGCGGCACCTCGCGGCCCATCTGGTCGCCTATGGCGGTCTGTTCCTTCAGAATTGCAACCCAGTCCGTCAATCAGGAAATCTCCGTTTGCCCCCAGGGCTAAAGTTTGTTTTGTGCCCAGGACAAAATCTCTTTTTGCGGAGGCAAAGGGCAACATGCGCAGCCTCGACCGAACTGGTCAACCCGACAAGGCGAGCAGAGGCTTGCACCGGCCGGCTCCGGCGCTAAGTTCGGCGCCATCGAACAAGGAACCCATCGCCCATGATTACCGACGCCGAGATCCAGACCGCCCTGCCCGCGCTTGCCCCAGGCAATGCCGCCGTGATCACCGGCGCCGCCAGCGGCATCGGTCTGGCGGCCGCCAAGCGGCTTGCACTGATGGGCATGAAGATCGTGCTGGCCGACATTGGCGGCGCGCGGCTTGACGACGCCGCGCGCGCCGTCTCCGCGATTGCCGGCGACGATGCCGTGCTTGCCGTCGCCGTCGACGTTTCGAAGGCGGATGAGGTGGACCGCCTCGCCGAGAGGGCGTTCGGCGCCTTCGACGGCGTGTCGCTGCTGATGAACAATGCCGGCGTCGGCGACAACCCCGGAAAGCCATGGGAAAACCGCGATGCCTGGAAACGGCTGCTGGACATCAATTTCTGGGGCGTCGTGCATGGCGTGGAGGCCTTCGCGCCGCGCATGCTGGCCGCGGCCAGGCCGGGTCTGATCGTCAACACCGGCTCCAAGCAAGGCATCACCACGCCGCCCGGCAATCTTGCCTACAATGTCTCCAAGGCAGGGGTGAAAACCTTCACCGAAGGCCTGGCGCATGCGTTGCGCAACGAACCCGGCGCCCATGTCGCTGCCCATCTGCTGATCCCCGGCTTCACCTTTACCGGCCTGACCGAGGGCGCGACGGAAAAACCGGCCGGCGCCTGGACCGGCGAACAGGTTGTGGATTTCATGCTGGAATCCCTGACCAGAGGCGATTTCTACATACTGTGCCCGGACAACGAGGCGGCCCGCCCGCTGGATGAAAAGCGCATGGCCTGGGCGATCGGCGACATCATCGAGAACCGCCCCGCTTTGTCGCGCTGGCATCCGGAGTACAAGGATAGTTTCGCGGCGTTCATGAAGCACTGATCTTCAGGCCGCCTGCTTTTTCGACCCGCGCTTCCTCGCCACAACCTTCTTCGCTGCCATGTCGGCGATCTGTTCGTCATGCCGCTTTGCCGCACGCTCGCATTTGGCGCGGATCTCCTCGACTTCGGATTCGGTCAGATGCTCGATGCCTATGAAGTGGTTGTGGCCCTTGCCGACCCGGATCAGTTCGTCGAGTTTGGCCTGGATCGCCGCGCCGTCGCGGTTCTGAGTGTTCTGTATCAGGAAGACCATCAGGAAGGTGATGATGGTCGTGCCCGTGTTGATGACGAGTTGCCAGGTGTCCGAGAAGCCGAAGAACGGACCGCTCACCGCCCAGACGATGATGATCAGGCAGCAGACGGCGAATGTCGGCGGCAGGCCGGCTATGCGAGCGACCCAGTTGGCGACCTTGGTGAAATGCTTTTCCATCTATCGAAATCCTCAACGCTGCGGCGCGATGAGAAACAACCCGCGACCGTTTCAGGTTCCCGACGCAAACAAATACGTTAGTGCAATCGAATGCACGCATAAGGAGAATAGGGCAGAAAACACACCTTATGGGTTCAATGCCACAGTAATCCTGCAGGCAAGAGAGCCTGTTCCTTCCGCTTCACAGCGGTTTACCTCCAGCCCCTTCCGTTGCGCCACCCCCGCATGGCGGAAGGGGTTTCAGTCCGGAGACGACGGTTCTCCACGTCGCGTGGCCCGCTTCAACGCGGCGCAAACCAAGTCAGACGGCGTCGTTTTCCCAGCGATCGAGGAACGCATCGATCGGCATTGCCTGCATGTCGGGAACCGCTCTGGCGAGCTTTTCGACCGGCCAGTCCCACCAGGCGAGAGTTTCGATACGCGCCGCGATATCCGCAGCGAAGCGTGGCCGGAGAGCCTTCGCCGACACGCCGGCGACGATCGTATAGGGAGGCACATCACGCGTCACTACCGCGTTGGCGCCAACCACCGCGCCATTGCCGATGGTGATCCCGGGCATGATCACCGCGCCGTGGCCGATCCAGACATCATGGCCGATGGTCACGGCTTTCGCCTGCCGCCGCTCACGGAAGGCGGCATCGACGCCCAGCCAGCGAAAATACTCGTTCGGCCGGTAGCTGAGCTTGTGCTGGGTCAGCCGCTCTATGGGATGCTCCAGCGCATTGATGCGGCTGTTGGCGGCGATAGAGCAGAATTTGCCGATCGTCGTGTAGATCGCTTCACAGTGGCGTTCAAAATAAGAGAAGTCGCCAACATTCACCTCGCGCAACACCACCCGCTCGCCGATTGAGGCATAACGGCCGAGCTTGCACGCTTTCAGTTCCGCGGTCGGATGGATGCGCGGCTCAGGGTCTTTCGGGACGAGATTTTCGGAACGGTCCATGCGGCGGCTTTACCCCCGAGCGATTGGTCCCGCAAGCGGGACCAATCGTCCGTCATACCGGCTCCGCGAAGGAGTGCGGCCCCTGTTACGGCTTGCCTTTGCTCCACACCACGTTCTGGCCGTAGAGCGGCACGGTGGTAACCGACATTTTGGCCGAGCCGTTCTGCACCTGGCGCGAATGCGAGAGATAGATCAGCGTCTCGTTGGCCTTGTCGTAGATGCGGTTCACCACCTGCTTCTTCCAGATCAGGCTGATGCCTTGCTTGAACACTTCCTCGCCGCTCTCGCTCATGTCGATGTCGCCGATGGTGATCGGACCGGTCTGGCGGCAGGAGATCGACGAATCGGACGGATCCTCGAACCAGTTGCCCTTGTGCAGGCGATCGATGATGCCGCGATCGAAATAGGAGACATGGCAGGTCACGCCCTCCACCTTGGGGTCCTTGATCGCCTCGACGATGATGTCGTTGCCAAGCCAATCGACGCCGACCTTGCCGACTTCATCTGCCACGGCGGCACCGGCGCCAAGGACAACGCAGGCAGCCAATGCGCCGCCGATCAGTTTTCGCCCAATCAATCCGTGCCCAATCAGTCGTGGCAAAAGAGCCTCCTGCGGTTCGAGTTGCCGGTCACAGGTGGGGCGAGCAGCCCGGCTTTGCAAGCAGATCGGCCGACATCACCGCGGTTGCGGCAACGCGGCACTTTGCCTGTGCGGGGCCGAACCGCTAAGACTGTCGCACAGGCGCGGCATTGAGCCGGCGCGGCGATTTCTGCGGACGGACTTTTCTGATGATGCGTTCTATCCTGGTCGGCATTCTCGTCCTGATGGCGGCCGGCATCGGCTGGCTGACCTTCGACTGGTACCGCGGCCACTATGGCGGCGAGCCCTTCGGTGCCGCCTTTACCTTGGTCGACCAGAAAGGCACGCCGATCACCGAAGCTGCCTTCCGGGGCCAGCCCAGCGTCGTCTTCTTCGGCTTCACCCATTGCCCCGAGGTCTGCCCGACCACGCTGTTCGAACTGGCCGGCTGGCTGAAGACGCTCGGCGACGACGGCAAGAACCTGCATGCCTATTTCGTCTCGGTCGATCCCGAGCGCGACACGCCGGAAGTGATGAACGCCTATGTCAGCAATTTCTCCGACCGCATCGTCGGCATCACGGGCGCTCCAGACAAGGTCCATGCCATGGCCAAGTCGTTCGGCATCTACTGGAAGAAGGTCGACACCGGCGATGGCGACTATACGATGGACCACACCGCCTCGGTGCTGTTGCTCAACGCCAAGGGCGACTTTGCCGGGACCATCGCCTATGGCGAAAGCGCCGATACCGCCATCGCCAAGCTGAAGCGGCTGGCGGCGAAAGGCTAATCACCATTTCATGACCCAGACGCGCCTCTACTTCACCACCGGAAAGATCGAGTCCATCAGCATTTTCGCGGCGCTCGAGGCGGCCTTCGAGGAAGAAGGCCTGCCGATCGCCCTGCGGGAGGTCGACGAGGACAAGGACATCCACGAAGTGTCGCTCTATACCGATGGCGACGTCGATATGGTCGAGACCCGCTTGAAGGACATTCTTGCCGGGCTTTCCCTGTCGAAGCCGATCGAGCGCGAGGCCCTGCCCGACATCGATTGGGTGGCACATTCGCTGGAAGAGTTGAAGCCGGTGCGTGCCGGACGTTTCTTCGTCCACGGCGCGCATGACCGCAGGAAACGCCACAGCGGCGAACTCGCCATCGAGATCGAGGCCGGCCTCGCTTTCGGCACCGGTCACCACGGCACCACGGCCGGCTGCCTGGAAATGCTGGAAAGAGTGGTTCGGCGCGAACACCCGCGCAATGCGCTCGACCTCGGTACCGGCAGTGCGGTACTGGCTATTGCCGTCGCCAAGCTGGCGCATATTCCGGTGCTGGCGACCGACATCGATCCGGTGGCGGTGCGGGTGGCTGCCGCCAATGCGCGGCTCAACCACGTCAAGGCACTGGTGGAAACAGCAACCGCGCCTGGCTTTCACCATCCGATCTTCGGCAAGCGCGCGCCCTTCGATCTGATCGTCGCCAACATATTGGCGCGGCCGCTGATGCGGCTGGCGTCGCAAATGGCCGGTCATATCGCACTTGGCGGCTCGATCGTGTTGTCGGGCATCCTCGAGCGCCAGCGCGACGCCGTCGTCTCGGCCTATGTCGGCCAGAATTTTCGCCACGTGCGCACCTTGCACCGCGAGGGTTGGGTGACGATCCACCTCAAACACTGAAGCAGGCGACCGTCCGCGATCGATTGGACCAAGTTCCGCCGGTTGTCAGCCAAGCGATGCTGTAGCAGGTTGCGCCCAGCCGGAAATCGATTCCGATTTCCGCGACCGTACGCTACGGTTACGCCGACTGCAGGAGGCCCACCATGTTCCAGACCTTCGATTCCGCGGGCGACCCGGCCGTCGGCAAACCGCGCGCGGCGCTGCTGCGCCAATGGCTCGAAGCCAACGGGCTGGACGGCTTCATCGTGCCGCGCGCCGACGAGCACCAGGGTGAATATGTCGCCGACCGTTCGGCGCGGCTGAAATGGCTGACCGGCTTCAGCGGCTCGGCCGGTGTCGCCATCGTCCTGCGCGACCGCGCCTTCGTCTTTGTCGACGGGCGCTACACGCTGCAGGTGCGCAGCGAGGTCGATCTCGACGTCTTTTCGATCGAAAGCCTGGTCGACAATCCCCCGGCTGTCTGGGTGAACGACAATCTTGGCAAGGGCGCACGGCTCGGCTTCGATCCATGGTTGCACACGATCAGCGAGGTCAAGGCGCTGCAGGCCGCAGTCGACAAGAACGGCGCCGTGCTGGTGCCGCTCGACAACAACCCGATCGACATCATCTGGAAGGATCAGCCCGACGCGCCAGTGGCACCCGTCGAGCTTCACCCGATCGGCTTTGCCGGCGAGCTCGCCAAGGACAAGCTGGCGCGGCTGGCGGCGGCGATCGCCAAGGACGGCGCTACCCATGCGGTGCTGACTGACCCCTCCTCCATCGCCTGGGCCTTCAACATCCGTGGCGGCGACGTGCCGCACACGCCGCTGGCGCTCGGCTTCGCCATCCTCGCCGCCGATGGGTCGCACCAGCTTTTCATGGATAAACGCAAATTCTCGCGTCAGGTCGCCGCCTACCTCACCCAGCTCGCTGAGCCGCATGAGCCCGGCGAATTCGAAGCGGCGATCACAGCGCTCGCCAAGAGTGGCGCGAAAATCGCACTCGACCCGGTGCTGGCGGCCGACAGGTTGCGCATGCTGATCGAGGAGAATGGCGGCACGGTGATTGCAGCAGCAGACCCCGCTCGCATCCCGCGCGCCACCAAGAACCAGGCCGAAATCAACGGCTCGCGCGCCGCGCATCGCCGTGACGGTGCGGCCGTGGCAAAGCTTCTGTGCTGGCTGGAGCGGCAAAAACCCGGCTCGCTCGACGAGATATCGGTCGTCACCCGGCTGGAGGAGTCGCGGCGGCAGACCGGCGAGGAAACGCAGATGCCGCTGCGCGACGTGTCCTTCGACACCATTTCCGGCGCCGGCCCGAACGGCGCCATCATGCATTATCGCGTGTCGCGCGCGACCAGCCGCAAGCTACAGGCCGGCGAGCTGTTCCTGCTCGATTCCGGCGCGCAGTATCAGGACGGCACCACCGACATCACGCGCACCGTGCCGATCGGCCAGCCGACGCAGGATATGCGCGAACGGTTCACCCTGGTGCTGAAAGGCATGATCGGCATTTCCACCTTGCGCTTTCCCGCCGGCACGCGCGGCTCCGAGATCGATGCCGTCGCGCGCATGGCGCTGTGGAAGCACGGTTGCGACTTCGCCCACGGCACCGGCCATGGCGTCGGCTCGTATCTGGCCGTGCATGAAGGGCCGCAGCGTATCGCCCGCACCGGCACCGAAAAGCTGCTCGAAGGCATGATGCTGTCCAACGAGCCGGGCTACTACAAGGAAGGCGCCTACGGCATCCGCATCGAGAACCTGATCCTGGTGACGCCGGCGCAAGAGATCGAGGGCGGCGACATCGCCATGCACGGCTTCGAGACACTGACGCTGGCGCCGATCGATACCAGACTGGTGCAGTCGGACCTTCTGACGCGTGACGAGTTGCACTGGCTGGACTCGTACCATGCGCGCGTGCTGGCCGAGATCGGCCCGATGCTCGATGGCGAGACGCTGGCCTGGCTGGAAAAGGCCACCGCGCCATTGCCGCACGACGCGAAGATTTGAGGTGAGCTTCTTTCTCCCCGTTTACGGGGAGAAATGCCCGGCAGGGCAACGAGGGGCGGCGCCAACGTTCAAAGTAATCCCTTCGGAAGAGTTCTTATCCGACGAACTGCCGCGCCAAGATCAACACCGCAGCCCCCGCCAGAAACATCGCCATCAACCCACCGCGCAGCGAAACCACGGCGGTGACCACCAGTGCGGCCCACTCCGCCGGCCCGGCATTCAACAGCTCGGGCGCCACCAGCGTCGTCAGCACCGCGGCCGGCACGGCATTGAGGCCGGCCTCGACGCGCGGATGGATGGTGTCGAAGCGGGAGATGACCAGATGCCCGCCGATGCGCGTCAGATATGTCGCGATCGCGCCGGCGATGATGATCCAGAAGGTCGTGCTCATGGCCGTGCCTTTACGCCGCTGTGATGGGGAGGCAGGATGACCGCAAGCAACACACCGGCAACAGCGCCAATCGAGACATGCCAGGGCGAGCCCACCGTCTTATAGGCGATGATCGAGGCGGCAGCGCTGGCTATGACCACCGGCAGCCACAGCGGCCGTTTGCGGAAGCCCAGGACAAGACCGAGGAAATAGATCGGCAGCAGGAAATCGATGCCGAGCGCATGCGTGTCGGGGATCAGCTTGCCGAACAGCGCGCCAAGCGCGCTTTCGACGATCCAGAACAGATAGACCGGCAAGCCAAGTCCCAGATACCAGGCAAAGCCGACCGTCTGGCCCGATTGCGCCCGCGCCTCGGCCACCGCGAATTGCGGATCGGTGAGGATGAAATAACCAAGTGCCTGCTGGATGACGGGCCAGTGCGCGATGCGCCGGCCGATGCCGGCGGAATAGAGTACGTGGCGGAAATTGACGGCGAAGATCGACAGCACGATCAGCCACGGCGCCACATGCTGGCCGAACAGCTGGATGCCGACCATCTGGCTGGCGCCGCCATAGACCAGCGCGCTCATCAGGAAGGCTTCCAGGACCGAGAAACCATTGTCGACGGCGAGCGCGCCGAACAGCACCGCAAACGGCGCCGACGCCACCACGACAGGCATCGACAGCCGCACGCCCTGCCAGAAATCGCTGCTATCGCCGCTCTCGGAAACTACGTCCGTCGCCATCGACCACTCCTGATGCATGTCGCCCAAAAGTGGATAACGACATGCACAACGACAAGGGAATGGCGGTATGTAGGTGGCGCGCCTCGACGTGTCACACGAATTCGCTTGAGCCAAACGATCAGCGGAAATGATCGCCAGATCGGCGATTAGGCGCTTATTCCTTCAGGATCTTGCCCTCGATCGCCCTGCCCCAGTCGAGCAGCGGCTTGGCGCGCAAGGTGAAATCGACGAGCTCGTCGACCAGATCAGCCGTATGGATTCCGGCCGGATCGATGACATGCTGGACATAAAAATGCCGGTGACGGACGGCCGCGACCAGATCGGGATCGCTGACTTCCTCAAAGCCGCGTGGCGTACGCTTCATCCGGCCTTCGGTCTCGAGTTCAAGCCGGTTCCTCTTCAACGCCGCCACCAGGGCGCGAAACCTGTCCGGCTTCGTCGCGATGGCTTTGCGCATCGCAAGCAGCAAAGCCGGCTCCGGCTGCCACCAGGCAATGTCGGCAAAGCAGCGCTCAAGTCCGATATGCACGTAGAAGACGCCCTGCTCCATCTTGGTGCCGTCGGGCGACAATATGGCCGACAAATGCCTGTTGTAAGGCCGCTTGTCCTTGGCGAAACGCACGTCGCGATTGATGCGAAACAGCGACTTCTTGCGGTCGCCGCGCAGGCCGAGCCCGGCCTCTTGAAAGCGCTCGGTCAGCGTGTCGACCAGATCACTGAGCGGATCGCGCAACTCCTGTTCGAACAGGTCACGGTTCTCCAAGAACCACTCCCGGCTCTGGTGGAAGTCCAGCGCCTTGAGGAACGGAATGGCTTTTGGGCCGAACCCTTTGAATGCGCCTTCCATCAGGCCTTGCCGATCCGCGCCAGCCAGGCATCCTCGTCGATCACCTCGATGCCGAGTTCGCTGGCGAGCTTGAGCTTGGAGCCGGCACCCGGCCCGGCGACCACCAGATCCGTCTTCCCCGAGACCGAGCCCGCGACCTTGGCACCGAGGCGCTCCGCCATCGCCTTGGCTTCGGAGCGGGTCATCTTCTCCAGCGAGCCCGTGAACACGACCGTCTTGCCGGCGACCTCGCTGTCGGCCGAGACGTTGACGATATACGGCTTCGGCTTGACTTGGCGGAGCAGCGCGTCAAGCACGTCGTCATTGCGCTCATTGCCGAAGAAGTCGCGCAAAGCGTCGATCACGGTATCGCCGATGCCGTTGACCGAGGGGAAAACCGTGTGTGGATCCTCCGCTGCCGCTGTCTCCTTGCCGACGCGGATCAGTTCCTCGATGGTCGAGAAGGTGCGGGCAAGCACGGCGGCCGTCGTTTCACCGATATGGCGGATGCCAAGCGCGAAGATGAAACGGTCGAGTTCCGGCTCGCGGCGCGAGTCGATGGCCGCGAACAGCTTGTCGAGGCCCTCATAGTTGCGATCCTCGACGCTGCGCACATTCTTGCGCGTCTTGCCCGATGCGGCCTCGCGCTGCCTTGCCTGCTCCTCACGGCGCTCGGCCAGCGCCCTGGTGACAGCCGGACGGCGGTCCCGAAGCGTGAAGATATCGGCGGCCGTCTTGATCAATCCCGCATTGAAGAAGGTGTCTATGTTCTCCGCGCCGAGCCCTTCGATGTCCAGGGCGCCGCGTGACACGAAGTGGCGCAATCCCTCCACCGCTTGCGCGGGGCAGATCAGTTCGCCGGTGCAGCGCCGGCGCGAATCTTCCTTGCCGGTCTTCTCGTTGATCTCGCGCGTCGCCGGCGAGCCGCAGATTGGGCAATTATGCGGGAACTCGTAGGGCACCGCATCAGCAGGCCGCTTGTCGATGACGACGCTGACGATCTGCGGAATGACATCGCCTGCCCGCTGGATCACGACCGTATCGCCGATGCGCACGTCGATGCCGTCGCGGATCGGCTGGCCGGTGCTGTCCAGGCCCTTGATATAGTCCTCATTGTGCAGCGTGACGTTCTCGACCACGACGCCGCCGACAGTGACCGGCGCCAGCCGCGCAACCGGCGCCAGCGTACCGGTACGGCCGACCTGGATGTCGATCTTCTGCACGGTTGTCATCGCCTGTTCGGCCGGAAATTTATGCGCGACCGCCCAGCGCGGTTCGCCGGTGACGAAACCCCATCGGCGCTGCAATTCCAACTGGTCGACCTTGTAGACGACGCCGTCGATATCGTAGCCGAGGGCCGAGCGCTGTTCCTCGATCCGATGATAATGCGCGATCAACTCCTCGGCCGATTTCGCCCGCACCATCAGGGGACTGATCTTGAACCCCCACTCGGCAAATTTCTGCACCGAATCATATTGGGTCGGAGCGGGATCCGCCGTCGTGTAACCCCAGGCATAGGCGAAGAATTTGAGGTTGCGGCTGGCGGTGACGGATGGATCCTTCTGGCGCAGCGACCCGGCCGCCGTATTGCGCGGATTGACATAGTCCTGGCCGCCCACCGCTGCCGAGCGTTGCTTCAGCGCCTCGAATTCCGCATAGGTCATATAGACCTCGCCGCGGATCTCGATGGTGTCGGGCCAGCCAGAACCTTTCAGCTTCGCAGGGATGTCGGCGATGGTCTTCAAATTGGCGGTGATGTCTTCACCGACGGCGCCATTGCCACGCGTTGCGCCCTGCACGAACACACCGTTTTCGTAACGCAGCGAAGCCGACAGCCCGTCGATCTTCGGTTCGGCCGTGAACGCGATATCGAGCTCCTTGTCGCGATCGAAGAACCGCCGCCCGCGTTCGATGAAATCCGTGACGTCATCGTCGGTATAGGCCTTGGCAAGGCTGAGCATCGGCACGGCATGGCGCACCTTGGTAAAGCCTTCCGCAGGTGCTGCTCCGACCCTGAGCGATGGCGAATCCTCGCGCACCAGCGCCGGAAAGCGCTCCTCGATGGCAAGGTTGCGCCGCGCCAGCGCATCATACTCCGCATCGGTGATAACAGGCGCATCTTCGGTATGGTAGCGCCGGTCGTGCTCGGCGATCTCTTCCGCCAGCCGCTTCAGCTCGGCTTCGGCCTCGCTTTCGGTCAGGGCATCAACGGGTTTCTCGGACATGCTTTTCTTCCCCGAACGGTGGCGCTACACAATAGATCAGGATTTTGGGAAAATCATTCCTGAACAGCAGGATGGAGCCATATCCTGACTCGATCCCTAACACCCGTTGTTCTTATGCAGCCGTGGTGTTCTCACGCAGCAGCCGCTCGGCGGCAGCGCGTGCCTCATCGGTGATGGTGGCGCCGGCCAGCATGCGCGCGATCTCTTCCTGCCGCGCCGGCCGGTCCATCTCGGCAATGCCGGTGGCGACACGGTCGGTGGTGCCGGATTTGGAGATCAGGAAATGCGTCGCCGCGCGTGCTGCCACCTGTGGCGCGTGCGTCACCGACAGCACCTGGACGCGCTTTGACAGTCGCGCCAGCCGCTGGCCGATGGCGTCGGCGACAGCACCGCCCACGCCGGTGTCGATTTCATCGAACACCAGCGTCGGCGCCGAGCCGCGGTCGGCCAGCGCCACCTTCAGCGCCAGAAGGAAGCGCGAAAGCTCGCCACCGGAGGCCACTTTCATCATCGGCCCGGGCCGTGTGCCTGGATTGGTGCGCACCCAGAACTCGATCTGGTCGATGCCCTCCTCCATGCGGCTCTCGGCATCGCTCTTCATTTCCACGATAAAGGCAGCGCGTTCGAGCTTTAGCGCCGGCAATTCCGCCATGACCGCCTTGGTCAGGCCGACCGAAGCTGCATGACGAAGCGAGGACAGCTGTGCTGCGGCAATGTCATAGGTCTCGCGCGCGGCGGCGGCCTGCTTTTCCAGCCCGTGCAGGCGTTCCTCGCCGGCATCGAGGTCGGCGAGATCGGCCGACATCGTGTCGCGCAGCTGCGCCAAATCGTCGACGGCGACGCTGTGCTTGCGCGAGGCCGCACGCAGCGAAAACAGCCGCTCCTCCGCCTTCTCCAACCGCTGCGGATCATATTCGGTGGCGCGCAGTGCTGCCTCGACGCCCGATTGCGCCGCGTCGAGCGACAGCATCGCCTCGTCGAGCGATTTGACGACATCGTCGAGCAGGCCGGGCGCCTCCGTCACCTTGCGTTGCAGCCGCCGCAGCAGGCTGGCCAGTTGCGGCAAGGGCGAGGAAGGGCCGGACAGCACATCCTGCGCATCGTGGATTTCCGACGCGATCTTCTCGGCCCGCATCATCGACGCCCGCAGTTCGGCAAGGTCGGTCTCCTCGCCCGGCTGCGGATCGAGCTTCGTCAGCTCCGCCACCGCCGCGCGCAGATAGTCGGCTTCGCGCGCCGCCGCCGCCACCTTGGCACGGTGACGCGACAGCTCCTGCTCGCAGGCGCGCCAGTGCCGCCATGCCTCGCCCGTCGAGCGGACGGCGCCGAGATGACCGCCGAAAGCGTCGAGCACCTCGCGGTGCGCGCCGGGATCGACCAGCGCGCGCTCGTCATGCTGGCCGTGGATCTCGACCAGCGCGCGCCCGACATCGCGCATCAGGGTGACGCTTGAAGGCTGATCGTTGACGAAGACGCGGGTGCGGCCATCCGCCGTCTGCAGGCGGCGCAGGATGATGTCGCCATCATCCTCGATCGCATTGTCGGCAAGCAGCGTACGGGCAGGATGATTGCGTGGCACGTCGAAGACGGCGATGACCTGGCCCTGTGCCGCGCCATGGCGCACAAGCGACGCGTCGCCGCGCGCTCCGAGCGCCAGCGACAGGGCATCGAGCAGGATGGATTTGCCGGCACCGGTTTCGCCGGTCAGCACCGAAAGACCCGGCTGGAAGTCGATATCCAGCTTCTCGATCAGGACGATATCGCGGATCGACAGTCTGGAAAGCATCAGAACCCAAATCTAGAACGGCACGCGACCATTTGGAGTCGCAGCGCCGCACTATCTTTTTGTTTGAGCACCGGATCAATCCGAAAAAGCGCTGCAAGCGCTTCAGTCGATGCTCAGGCGTCAAGCCCCAGTGATCAGCTTCCCTGCCTTGGATATCCACGAGCCGGCATTTTCGCGCGGTGCAAGCCCATTGCTCTGCAAGAGCTTGTAGGAATCCTTGTACCACGAGCTGTCGGGGTAGTTGGTGCCGAGCACGGCGGCAGCGGTCTGCGCCTCCGAAGTCAGGCCCATCGCGTAGTAGCTTTCGGTCAGGCGGGCGAGCGCCTCCTCCACATGGCGCGTGTTGGAATAGTTCTCGACCACGGTGCGGAAGCGCTTGACAGCGGCGATGTATTCGCGGCGCTCGAGATAGTAGCGGCCGATCTGCATTTCCTTGCCGGCCAGCTGGTCGTTGGCAAAGCGGATCTTTTCCTTGGCGTCGTCGACATATTCCGATGTCGGCCAGCGCGTGACCAGATCCTGCATCGTCTGAACGGTCTGACGCGCTTCCTTCTGGTCCTGCGTCACGTCCTTGATCTGGCGGTAGTAGCTCAAGCCGATAATGTACTGCGCATAGGCGGCGTCATCGGTCGACGGGTAAAGCGTGAGATAGCGCTTGGCCGAACCGATAGCCTCGTCGTAATTGCCTTGGCGATAGTCGGCAAAAGCGCCCATCACCATCGATTTGCGGGCCCACTCCGAATAGGGGTGCTGGCGGTCGACGGCGTCGAACTTGCGGCTCGCCTCCTGCAGGCGCCCGGCATTGAGATTGGCAAGGCCCTGATTGTAGAGAACATCGGCCGGCTCGGTCTGGTCGACATAGGTCGACAGGTCGATATCTTTCTCCGACGACATGCAGGCCGACAGGAAGAGCGATGGAACAACTACTGAAAGCGCCAGGAAAACGGCCCTCTGCGGTGCTTTCAATTGACCAACTCGCTTGAAGAACATGATTGGATCTCGCCCTTTCGGCGCTATTTCAATGCCAGTTGCATGCCATTGTTTCAAAACTGGTCCCCACTTTTGAACGACATGCACTAATCGACGGCAGCAGCCATAAACCATAACCGCCTTGCCCGGCAACGCTATCTCCGGCCAATCGCACATTTTTGTGGCGGCCGGACGCTGCTTGGACATCAATGCAATTTCACTGGCGGGTGGTGCATTCCTGCAACATGCGCTATCGCCCATGGAACCCGAAAAACCCGGGAAATCAGATCATCCAAGGCGCGTAGAGTGGCGCGTTGACGGCGTTCATCTCGGCGCTGCGGCCACGCTCACGGCGCGTCGTCTCGACGATCTCGAACGCCGTGCGGTCCGACAGCAGGCGGCGCAGGGCCGCGGCATTCATCCTGTGGCCGCCGCGATAGGAGCGGAAGCAGCCGATGAAGCGGGCACCGGCCAGCGCCAGGTCGCCCATGGCGTCCAGCGTTTTATGGCGCACGAATTCGTTGGGATAGCGCAGGCCGCCCATATTGATGACGCGGTTGTCGTCGCCGATGACCAGCGAGTTCTCCAGCGAGGAGCCGAGCGCGTAGCCTGCAGCCCACAGCCGCTCGACATCCTTCATGAAGCCGAAGGTGCGGGCGCGCGCGATGTCGCGACGGAAAATATCGGCATTGAGGTCGGAGGCAAACAGCTGACGGCCGATCGCCGGACTTTCGAAGTCGATCTCGATCTCGAAACGGGTCCCGTCATAGGGCCGAAACTCCGCCCACGAGGCGCCGTTCTCGATGCGGACCGGCTTGATGACCCTGATATAGCGGCGCTTGACCGAAAGCGTCTCGATGCCCGCCTGGTCGATGGCTTCGACGAACGCCATGGCGCTGCCGTCGAAGATCGGAACCTCGGAACCATCGATCTCGACAGCGACATTATCGATGCCGAGGCCAAACAGCGCCGCCATGATGTGCTCGACCGTGGCGATATGCTCGCCGGCGGGATCACCAAGCATGGTGCAGAGGTCGGTGGCGCCGACTTCCGAGACCAGGGCACGAAACTCGCGGCCCTGCTCCGCACCGCTGAAAAGCTGGAAAACGATGCCGCTGTCGGCATCCGTCGGCACGAAGCTGATGGACACTTCCTTGCCGCTGTGGACGCCGGTGCCGGTAAGCGACGCGCGCGTCTTCAATGTCGTCTGATAGTCGTGCAAGACAATCCCCATAAGCCCGTAATGCCTAGGTCCGCTTCTCCAGCCCGAGGGCGCGGCTCTTATGTGAATCGGCTGGCAGGGCGACTTCCCCCGAAATCCCGGCAAACCGATGATGGTAGGCAGCGAAGATAATGTCCCGTCAGGGAGACTCCAAATCACGGTTTCTTACTCGGTGTAACCGCGAACTGGAATGGGTGAAACTTTGTAAGTGATTGAAATCAAATCATTTAAAACGTTAACAGGCGAGCGATTCCTCGCTCGCCTGTTAACAAATGTTACAATCCGTTTACCAATCAGTTGGCCTGGCGGCGCAGGAACGCCGGAATCTCCAGCTGATCGTCTTCCTGAGTCGTCCTCACCTGCGGCGTCAGGCGGCCCTGATCATCGAGCTGGCCACGGCGCGGCGCATAGAGCTGCGCATCCTGACTGGCGAGACGGCGCACTTCGGGCGCGGCCTGGCGCAGCTTGGGCTCGCGCGGCTGCGCCGGCTGCAGACGTGCGGGTTCTTCCTCGCGGCGGGTCAGACCATTGGTCAGGCGCTTCAGCAGGCCCATCGGTCCGCTGTTGTTCTCGTGGTCGACCGGGCGGCTCTTGGCATCCACCTCGGCCTTGACGACCGGCGGAAAGTCCTCGACGCGCGGCATACGCTGCGGCGCCATCGCAACCGGCTGCGGGGCTTCGCGCAACATCTCACGCGGCTGCGGGGCCGGCTGCATCTGCTGAACCACGGGATGCGGCATCGGCTGTGCTGGCGGCGCCTGGAAGATCTTGCTCTGCGGGCGGAAATCTTCCGTATGAGCGACCGGAGCCGGGCGCGCCTGCGCCATGGCCGCGGCATTTGCTTCGGCCAGTTGGATGGCTTCCGCGACCGGGTCGACAGCGCGTGGCTCGTATGCCGCCTGTTGGACAGGCGCCGGACGAACCTCCGCGATCTGAGCCGCCGGGCGGCTGACCGGCTTCGGAGGCGCCGTGCGGATCGAGATCGGCGCGGCGGCGATTTCAGCCGCCGACTTGTCGATGCCGGTGGCAACCACCGAGACGCGGATGACGCCTTCGAGTTCTTCGTCGAAGGTGGCGCCCAGGATGATGTTGGCGTCCTGGTCGACTTCCTCGCGGATACGGGTCGCGGCTTCGTCGACTTCGAACAGCGTCAGGTCGCGGCCGCCGGTGATCGAGATCAGCAGGCCCTTGGCGCCCTTCATCGAGGTCTCGTCGAGCAGCGGGTTGGCGATCGCCGCCTCGGCGGCGGCCATCGCGCGGCCCTCGCCGGAAGCCTCGCCGGTGCCCATCATGGCCTTGCCCATCTCGCGCATGACGGAACGGACGTCGGCGAAGTCAAGATTGATCAGGCCTTCCTTGACCATCAGGTCGGTGATGCAGGCGACACCGGAATAGAGCACCTGGTCGGCCATGGCGAAGGCATCGGCGAAGGTGGTCTTGTCATTGGCCAGCCGGAACAGGTTCTGATTGGGGATGACGATCAGCGTATCGACGCATTTCTGCAATTCCTCGATGCCGAAATCCGCCGTCTTCATGCGACGCTGGCCTTCGAAATGGAACGGCTTGGTGACGACGCCGACGGTGAGGATGCCCTTTTCGCGCGCCGCGCGGGCAACGACGGGAGCAGCACCCGTGCCGGTGCCGCCGCCCATGCCGGCGGTGACGAAGCACATATGGGTGTTGGTCAGGTGATCGAGGATCTCGTCGATGCACTCTTCCGCCGCCGCACGGCCGACTTCCGGCTGCGAGCCGGCGCCGAGGCCCTCGGTGACATGCGCGCCGAGCTGGATCAGGCGGCCGGCCTTCGACATGGTCAGCGCCTGCGCGTCGGTGTTGGCCACCACGAACTCGACACCGCGCAAACCGGCGGTGATCATGTTGTTGACGGCATTGCCGCCGCCGCCGCCGACACCGAACACGGTGATGCGCGGCTTAAGCTCGGTGATGTCCGGCTTCTGCAGATTGATGGTCATTGTCTCCGTCCTTTGCCTTTCACGCCGCTTCGCCGCCGCGGCCGCCTATGGGGCTGTCCCCGTCAATTTTAGAAACTGTCTCTCAACCACTGACTCATGCGATGCAGTTTTCCGCCCGTTCCGGTCATTTTGAGACCGGAAATTCCCTTCGCCGGATGGCTCTCGAAGCTCGCCATCTGCGGATAGATCAGAAGCCCCACCGCGGCCGAGAAGGCCGGCCCCTTCGCCGCTTCCGGCAGGCCGGCCACGCCGAGCGGGCGGCCGATGCGCACATTGCGTCCCAGGATGCGGCGCGCCGCCTCCGGCAGGCCGGCAAGCTGGCTGGCGCCGCCGGTAAGAACCACACGCTTGCCCACTGCATTACCATAGCCGGACTTGTTCAGCCGGTCGCGCAGCAGTTCGAGCGTCTCGTCGATGCGGGCGCGCACGATGCGCGTCATCACCGAGCGCGGGATCTGCAAGGGCACGTCACCATCGTCGCCGATCGGCTGGATCGAGACCAGGTCGCGGTCGTCTGCGCTGCCCGGCAGCGCCGAGCCATGCATCACCTTCAGCCGTTCGGCGGCATCGAGCGAGGTCGACAGCCCCTTGGCCATGTCCAGCGTGACGTGGTTGCCGCCGATGGCGATGGCGTCGCCATGGACGAACTTGCCTTCCGAAAACACCGAGATCGTCGTCGTGCCGCCGCCCATGTCGATGCAGGCCGCACCCATTTCCAGCTCGTCGTCGACCAGGGCCGCCAGACCGCTGGCATAGGGCGTCGCCACCATGCGCTCGACCGACAAATGCGAACGGTTGATGGACAGCTCCAGATTGCGCATCGGCGCGGCGTCGCCGGTCAGCACATGCATGTCGACGCCGAGTGCGTCGCCGACCATGCCGCGCGGATCGCGCACGCCGCGTTCGGCATCCAGCGAGAAGCCGACGGGAAGCGAATGGATCACCTCGCGCTCGGCCTTCAGCGCCTGCTTGGCGCCGGCACCGAGAACGCGCTTGATATCGGCCTCGTCGGCCTCATGGCCGCCAAGATTGATGGTGGCGGAGAAGGCTTCGCTCTTCAGCCGGCCGGCGGTCATGTTGACGATCAGAGAATCGACCGTCAGCCCGGCCATGCGCTCGGCCGCGTCGACGGAAAGGCGGATGGCATGTTCCGCCCTGTCGAGATCGACCACGACACCAGACTTCACGCCTTGCGATTTCTGATGGCCGATGCCGATCACCTGGATCCGGTGCGAGCGGCCGCGCAGCAGCTTGCCGTCATCGCACGGCTTGAGCTTGGCCACCATGCAGCAGACCTTGCTCGAACCGACATCCAGCACCGTCAGGGTGCCAGACCGGCGCGACGCGGCATCGCCAGGACCGCCAAGCCAGCTCATATCTTCGTCTCCGGCTTGCGCTTCAGGCTCTTGGGTTTCTCGTTGAGGGCGGCTTCGCGCTGCGTCGCCGCTTCCGCCGACAACTGCACGACCAGCCGGTCCGTCAGGCGCATGTCGACGGCGGCGATGTCGCGCGACAGCAAGCCGTTGTCGTGATCCATCTTCACGAGTTCGGCGAGCGCCTGATCCTCGTCGTCCTCGGGAAGCTTGATGGTGATGCCATTGTCCAGCTTCAGGTCCCAGCGCCGCTCGCCGACACGGATATAACCTTTGATCCGGCTCGCGAGCTCGGGGTATTTTTCGACCTTGGTCAGGAAATCGGGCGCGCTCGCCGGCGCGCCGGTGCCGATCAGCAGCGGCAGAAGCACCTGCTTGCCGCCCGAGAACGGCGCGATCATGGCACCATTCCTCTCGATGACCGAAAGCTCGTCGCCCTGCTGCCAGAGCGCGAAAGCCTCGCGCTCCTCGACACGCACTTCCAGCGTGTGCGGATAGACCTTGCGCACCGCCGCAACCTCGATCCACGGCAGGCCGGAGATCCGCTCGCGCGCCGCCTCGGCATTAAAGCCGATCAGCGATGTCCAGCCATCAAGTTCAAGCCTGTCGAGTATATCGATTTCCGAGGTTTGGCGATTGCCGACCACCTTGACCTGATCGACGGCAAATCCGGTGCGGGCTGTGATGCTCTGCACGATACCGTCGACATGACCACCGAGATAGGCGCCATAGGCACTGCTCGAAGCAATCAGCACGGCCGACATCATGGCCGCGGAAAAGCGCGGCGCCTGGAATTCCCCGACGCCCAGGCGCGCCAGAATGCGCACCGGGCGGCGCAGCATGCGCGGCAGCACGAAATGGCCCGACGACAATGGCAGGCCGAACAGCGCCGGCCCCGCCGCACTCCTCTCCCAACCTTGTCTCCATTTCAACGCAGGCACGAAGCGTCCTCCACCATCCAACTCAACAAATCGCCAAACGAGTGCCCGGCCTGGGCAGCGATTTCAGGCACCAAGGACGTCGGCGTCATACCCGGCTGGGTATTGACCTCAAGCCAGACAATCTCGCCGTTTTCGGAATGACGATCGTCATAACGGAAGTCCGACCGGGAAACGCCCCGACAGCCGATCGCTTGGTGAGCCTTGAGCGCCAGTGTTTGTATTTTTTGGTAAATATTCGGTGAAACTTTTGCGGGGCATTCGTGCTTTGATCCCCCGGCGACATATTTTGAATCATAGTCGTAGAAGGAATGGCCGGTCGGGATGATCTCGCAGACCCCCAGCGCCACATCGCCCATCACCGCGCAGGTCAGCTCCCTGCCGTGGATGTAGCGCTCAACCATGACGGTATCGCCATATTTCCATTCCGACGAGCCGAGAACCTGCGGCGGATGCGACTGGCCTTCATGCACGATGACGACGCCGAAGCTCGAACCCTCATTGACCGGCTTGACCACATAGGGCGGCTTCATCGGATGCTTGTTCTGGATGGCGAAGCGGCTGGCTACCTTCGATTCGGCGACCACGATGCCGACCGACTTGGCAACCCGCTTGGCCTGCTCCTTGTTCATAGCCAGAGCCGAGGCGAGCACGCCGGAATGGGTGTAGGGAATGCCGAGATATTCAAGGATACCCTGGATGGTGCCGTCTTCGCCAAAAGGGCCATGCAGCGCATTGAAGGCGACATCGGGCTTGAGCTCGGCAAGCACGGAGCCGACATCGCGCCCGACATCGACGCGGGTGACCTGGTAACCTTCCTTCTCAAGCTCATCGGCGCAAGCCTTTCCGGAGGACAAGGACACGGGCCGCTCGGACGAAAAACCACCCAGCAGGACGGCCACATGCTTGTTTTTCATTCCCCGGCATCCCCTCTCTCACGGCGGACCAAAACCAGATTTTCCGCAACATTGAGTCAGAGTCTCCCGGCAGGTTGCCCCCCCAGACGGAAAACGCTGAAAACGCGTCGAACGACTCAAATCAGGAAACGCTTTCGAGCAGAGAATCAGAGAGTTGATTCACTGGCAAGTGCTTACGATTCCGAGAGATTCACTTTCTGAGAAAATGGATGCGAAAAGCGTGTCGTTGAGTCTTTGCGGCAACGGTCGCGGACCGTTTCGGCCTCGTTGAAGTTCATGCATCACATGAACTTCACACGCGCCAAGATGCGCCTTAAAGAAGCTGCCCGAGAAACTCCTGGACAGCATGCCCCGGCCGGAAATTGCCGATGCGTTTGATTTCCCATTGCAGACGGATGCCGGAATTCTCCAGCACCCGCGTGCGCACCGTCTCGCCGAGATATTCAAGGTCGTAGCCGGTCGCGGTTCCGGTGTTGATCATGAAGTTGCAATGCATAGGCGACATCTGCGCGCCGCCGATCATCAGGCCGCGGCAGCCCGCTCTGTCGATCTCCTTCCAGGCCGACGTGCCGTCCGGATTCTTGAAGGTCGAGCCACCGGTCTTCTCGCGGATCGGCTGCACGGTCTCGCGATGGTTCTGCACGGCCTCCATCGCCGCCTTGATCGCCGCTCTGTCCTCGGCAAAGCCCTCGAACACGGCCGAGGTGAAGATCAGCCCGGAGGGCGCTGCTGAATGGCGATAGGCGTATCCCATATCGGCATTGCTCAGCGTCTGCACATTGCCCTTGCGGTCGAGCGCCCGCACTTCGACGACGCGCTCGCGCGTCTCGACGCCGTTGGCGCCGGCATTCATCCGCAGCGCACCGCCGATTGCACCCGGAATGCCGTGGTAAAAATGAAAGCCGCCAATGCCGGCCTCGAGCGCCACCGCTGCGACGCGCTTGTCGGGGGTCGCGGCTCCCGCCTTGATCCTGATCGGCGAAATCACCTCGGCCTCGCCGAAGCCCTTGGCCGAAAGCCGGATGACAAAGCC
The DNA here is from genome assembly GCF_003997495.1 of Mesorhizobium sp. M7A.F.Ca.US.008.03.1.1. Taxonomy (GTDB): domain Bacteria; phylum Pseudomonadota; class Alphaproteobacteria; order Rhizobiales; family Rhizobiaceae; genus Mesorhizobium. The sequence continues at coordinate 78,220 of NZ_RZRU01000018.1, forward strand.
CTCAATGCCGCCATCACGGACCAGAAGGTTCGAGCCGACGCCGACGACGGTCAGTGGTATTTCTTCGGGAACGGCTTTGAGGAACGCTGCAAGATCCTCCTCATCGGCCGGCTGGAACAGCGCTTCAGCCAGGCCACCGGCACGAAACCAGGTGATCTTGTCCATCTCGGCGTTCGGCGTCAGGCGGCCGCGCAAGCCGGCAAGCCGGTCGCCCAGTCTGTCGATCAGGGCCTGGCCGTGCATCATGAGACGGTCCCGCCAAGCTCCTTGGGCAATGCATAGGCCCATTGGGTGATGTTGCCGGCGCCAAGGAAGACGACGAAATCGCCCGGCTTGGCCAGATCACGGATGATGGGGGCAATCGCCGCCGGGCCCTCGATGTAGCGGGCGTCGCGATGACCGCCGGCGCGGATGCGCGACACCAGCGCGTCCGAGCTGACGCCGTCGATCGGCTCTTCGCCGGCCGCATAGACCGGCGCCACCATCACCGTGTCGGCGTCGTTGAAGCAGGTGGAAAACTCGTTGAACAGATCATGCAGCCGGGTGAAGCGATGCGGCTGGGCAATGGCGATGACGCGACCCTGGGTGGCGCTGCGCGCCGCCTTCAGCACCGCTGAGATCTCGACCGGATGGTGGCCGTAATCGTCGAATATTTCGACGCCGTCCCACGAACCGGTATGGGTGAAGCGGCGTTTGACGCCGGCGAAGGACGACAGGCCCTTCTTGATCGCCTCGGCAGAGAGGCCAAGCTCATGCGCGACCGCGATCGCTGCCGTCGCGTTGGAGACGTTGTGACGACCGGGCATCGGCAGGCGCAGGCCTGCTATCGTCGCCTGGCCGCCGGTCTTGCGGTCGCGGATCACCACGTCGAATTCCGAAATGGCACCTGCCATGCGGTGATTGGTGAAGCGCACGTCGGCCTGCGCATTCTCGCCATAGGTGATGACCCTGCGGTCCTCGATGCGGCTGACCAGCGCCTGCACCTCGGGATGGTCGGTGCACATCACGCCAAAACCATAGAACGGCACGTTCTCGACGAACTGGCGAAACGCCTCGCGCACCTTGTCGAAGCTGCCATAGTGATCGAGATGCTCGGGATCGATGTTGGTGACGACAGCGATTTCGGCCGGCAGCTTGAGGAAAGTGCCGTCGCTCTCGTCGGCCTCGACCACCATCCATTCGCCGTCGCCCATGCGCGCGTTGGTGCCGTAGGCGTTGATGATGCCACCATTGATGACGGTCGGATCGAGCCCGCCGGCATCGAGCAGCGTCGCCACCATCGAGGTCGTCGTCGTCTTGCCATGCGTGCCGCCGATCGCCACCGCCTGGCGAAAGCGCATCAGCTCGGCCAGCATTTCGGCCCGGCGCACGATCGGCAACAGCTTTTCGCGCGCGGCCTTCAGCTCCGGGTTGGATTTCTTGATGGCCGTCGAGACGACGACAACCTCGGCATCGCCAAGATTCTCGGCCTTGTGGCCGACGAAGCATTCGATGCCCTTGTCGCGCAGCCGCTGCACATTGGCGCTTTCGGCCTGGTCGGACCCTTGCACCTTGTAGCCGAGATTGTGCAGCACTTCGGCAATGCCGCTCATGCCGATACCGCCGATGCCGATGAAATGCACAAGGCCGATGGTCTGCGGCATCTTCATGCTTGCGTCCCCTTCCTGAAATCCGAAATGGTTTTTTTGGACGCAATAGCCTCTGTGAGATCAGCGAGCAACCGTGCCGCGTCCGGCCTGCCGGCCGATTTCGCGCCCGCCGCCATCGCCGTCAACCGATCGGGGTCGTCCATCAGCTCGCCAATGAGCGCTGCGATCCGTTGAGGCGAGAGCGAGGATTGCGGATGCACTTCGCCGCCGCCGGCAGCGGCAAGGGCTGCCGCGTTCGCCGCCTGGTCGTGATCGAGCGCATAGGGGTAAGGCACCAGCAACGCCGGCCGGCCGATGACGGCGATCTCCGAAACGGTCGAGGCGCCGGAACGCGAAATCACCAGATGAGCGGCCGCCATGCGTGCCGCCATGTCGGTGAAGAAGGGCGAGACCTCGACGGCGACGCCAAGCGCGGCATAGGCCGCCTTGACCCGCGCCACGTCATCGGCGCGAGCTTGTTGGGTAATCACCAGCCGCTTGCGCTGGGCATCGGAAAGCAGCGCAATGGCTCCCGGCACGGCATCGGAAAAAAACTGGGCGCCCTGGCTGCCGCCGAACACCAGAAGGCGGAACGGCTGCTCTCCGGTCGACGCCGCATAAGCCGTCCTGGCCGCTTCCAGCACGGCAGGCCTGACCGGATTGCCCGTCATCACCGTCTTGATGCCGGCAGCACTGGTGTCCTGCGGCAGAAAGCCGCCGGCGATGGCGTCGACACGGCCGGCCAGCGCCCGGTTGGCGCGCCCCATCACCGCGTTCTGCTCATGGATCAGGGTCGGTACCTTGCGCCGTGTCGCCGCGTAGAGCGGCGGCAGGGTCGGATAGCCGCCGAAGCCGACGACCGCATCCGGCTTGATCCTGGCGATGACCGCGGAGGCCTGGCGCACGCCCCGCCAGATTTTCCAGAAGGCGCCAAGCAGGGCAAAAGGGTTTTTCGAGCCCATCGTCGCCGACCGGATCGGGTGGATGGCGGCGGCCGGAAAATGGCCGGCGAAACGCTCGGCACGATCGTCGGTTGCCAGATGCACCGACCAGCCGCGCTCGTTCAGCTCATGCGCCAGCGCCTCGGCCGGGAAAAGATGCCCACCAGTGCCGCCTGCCGCGAGAAGGATGACGCCTCTGGCCATATCACTCCGCCGGCACGGCGCGTTGCGACAGGCCAAAGCCCATCTGCTTGCGCTTTTCCGGCCGCTTGCGTGTCAGCGCCAGCACCATGCCCATCGAGATGGCGATGGCGATCTGCGAGGAGCCGCCATAGGAGATGAACGGCAGCGTCATACCCTTGGCCGGCACGAGCTGGAGGTTGACGCACATGTTGATGACCGCCTGCAGGCCAAACACCGTGACGAGGCCGCCGACCGCATAGCGGGTGAAATCATCATGCTCCTTCAGCGCCGTGTTGAGGCCGCGCAGCACGATGAAGGCGAAGATCGACATGATGAAGAAGCACATGATCAGCCCGAACTCTTCGCCCGCGACCGAGAAGACGAAGTCGGCATGGCTGTCGGGGATGACGCGCTTGACGGTGCCCTCGCCCGGTCCGACACCGAACCAGCCGCCATTGATCAGCGCTTCGCGCCCCATGTCGACCTGGAACGTGTCGCCCTCGCCGGTGAGGAACTTGTCGATGCGCAAGGCAACGTGCGGGAACACCGTATAGGCGGCAAAGACGCCGCCGACGCCCGCCGCGCCGAGCGCGACGATCCACAGCCAGGGCAGCCCGGCCATGAAGAACATGATGCCCCAGGTGCCGGTCGTCAGCATGGTCTGGCCAAGGTCCGGTTGCGCCACCAGCAGCGACACGACCAGCACCAGCAGCAGCATGGCGAACAGATTGCCCGGAATGTCGGGCTGGCGCTTGTGCTCGGCGAAAAGCCAGGCGCACATGATGACGAAGGCCGGCTTCAGGAATTCCGACGGCTGGATCGACAGGCCGGCAAGCGACACCCAGCGGCGCGCGCCCTTGACCTCGACGCCGATGTAGAGCACCGCCACCATCAGCACCAGCATCAGGCACAGCATGATCAGCGCCATGCGCCGGATCTGCCGGGAATCGAGGAAGGAAACGGCCAGCATGACGCCGAGCGCCGGCACGGTGAAGATGATCTGCCTGGTGGCAAAGTGGAAGCTGTCGAGGCCGATACGCTCGGCCACCGCCGGGCTGGCGGCGAAGGACAGCACGATGCCGAGGCCCATCAGCGACAGGAACGCCGCCAGGAACCAGCGATCGATCGTCCACCACCAGGTTGCAACCGGGCTTTTGTCGAGACGGCTCTGCATTATCGTGCCCCTCCGATGGGTTTCACACCCTCGATAGCATTCGCAGCTTGCCTGAAGGCTTCGCCGCGGACTTCGAAATTCTTGAACTGGTCGAAGCTGGCGCAGGCCGGCGACAGCAGCACCACCGCCTCGCCGCTGTCGTCCTTAGCCGCATCATGCGCGGCATGCTCGACCGCCGCGGCCAGCGTGCCTGAAATCTCGTAGGGAACTGCCTCGCCCAGCGTCGCCGAAAAGGCGGGAGCGGCCTCGCCGATAAGATAGGCCTTGGCGATGCGCGGGAAGAAGCCGCGCAAGGGTTCGATGCCGCCTTCCTTGGGCAGGCCGCCGGCGATCCAGTAGATGCGCGCGAAGCTGGACAGCGCCGGCGCCGCAGCATCGGCATTGGTCGCCTTGGAATCGTTGATGAACAGCACATGGTCCTTGCGGCCGACCTGTTCCATGCGATGCGCAAGGCCGGGAAAGCTTTCCAGCCCCGACTGGATCTCGCCAAGCGCCAGCCCGACCTTGAGGCAGGCGGCGACCGCTGCCAGCGCGTTCTGCGCATTGTGCTGGCCACGCAGCGAGCCGATGCCTTCGAGGAAGGCGACACGGCTGTAACGGCCGTGCACCGCCTCCATCAGGTTGCTGCCGTCGGCGAAATAGCCGTCGGTCAGCGGCAGGCGCTTGGAAATACGGATGACATGCCGCCCCGCCCGCTCCAGCCGCTCGGCAATCTGAGCGCACCAGGAATCGTCGATGCCGACGATAGCCGTCTCGCTGCCGGCCACCAGCCGCTCCTTGATCGCGGCGTAGTGCTGCATGGTGCCGTGGCGGTCGAGATGATCGGGCGTCAGGTTGAGCAGAATGCCGGCCGTCGGGTTGATCGAGGGCGCGAGGTCGATCTGGTAGGACGAGCATTCGACCACATAATGCCGATCGGGCTCGGGCGGATCGAGCGTCATCACGGCGCGGCCGATATTGCCGCCCATCTGGGTGTCGCGTCCCGCGGCTTTCAGGATGTGCGCGGTCAGCGCGGTCGTCGTCGACTTGCCGTTGGTGCCGGTGATGGCGATGAAAGGCGCCGTAGGCGCGCTCAGCATCCGCTCGCGGCAGAAAAGCTCGATGTCGCCGATGATCTCGACGCCTGAACCGCGCGCCAGTTCCACCGTCCAATGCGGCTTGGGATGCGTCAGCGGCACACCCGGCGACAGCACGAAGGCCGAGAAGCCAGCCCAGTCGGCGCCGCGCAGATCGGCGGTCGCGATACCGGCAACGGCGGCCTTGGCCACGCTGTCGGGATTGTCGTCCCAGGCCAGCACGTCCGCACCGCCCTCAATCAGCGCACGCGCCGTCGCGATCCCCGAGCCACCGAGCCCGAAGAGCGAAACGCGCTTGCCTGAAAAGGATGCGGCGGGGATCAATGGGCCTCCTATCTCAGCTTGAGGGTCGACAGGCCGACCAGCGCCAGGATGACGGCGATGATCCAGAAGCGGATCACCACCTGGCTTTCGGTCCAGCCGAGCTTTTCGAAATGATGGTGGATCGGCGCCATCAGGAACACCCGCTTGCCGGTCATCTTGAAGTAGCCGACCTGAATGATGACGGACAGGATTTCGACGACGAACAATCCGCCGACGATGACCAGGACGATCTCGTGCTTGGTGGCAACCGCGACGGTGCCGATCAGGCCGCCCATGGCCAGCGATCCGGTGTCGCCCATGAAGATCGCCGCAGGCGGCGCATTGAACCAGAGGAAGCCCAGGCCAGCGCCGATGACCGCGCCAAGCACGACCGCCAGTTCGCCGGTGCCGGGCACGAAATGGATCTGCAGATATTCGGCGAACACCGCATTGCCCGAGAGATAGGCGATGACGCCGAAGGAGGCCGCCGCGATCATGATCGGCACGATCGCCAGCCCGTCCAGGCCGTCGGTCAGGTTCACCGCATTGCCGGCGCCGACGATGACGAAGCAGGAGAACGGAATGAAAAACCAGCCGAGATTGACGATGAATTCCTTGGCGAAGGGAAATGTCAGCGACGACGAGAACGGCGCCTGGCCATTGTGCATGATCACCCAGGCGGCGATGCCGGCGATGACGAATTCAAGCGCCAGCCGTGCCTTGCCGGAAAAGCCGAGATGCGACTGCTTGGTCACCTTCAGATAGTCGTCGTAAAAGCCGATCGAGCCGAAGCCCAGCGTCACCAGCAGAACCACCCAGACATAGATGCTCGACAGGTTCGCCCACAAAAGCGACGAGCCGATGATGCCCGACAGGATCATCAGCCCCCCCATGGTCGGCGTGCCGGCCTTCTTGAAATGTGTCTGCGGCCCGTCGGCGCGGATCGGCTGACCCTTGCCTTGCCGCAGCCGCAGCGAATTGATGATGGTCGGTCCGAAGATGAAGACGATCAGCGCCGACGTGATCAGCGCCCCGCCGGTGCGGAATGTGATGTAGCGGAAGACATTGAAGACCGAGACCTTGTCCGCAAAATCGACGAGCAGTGTAAACATGCGCTTTTCGTCCCCCGACCTAGGTCTGTTTTCTGGCTGTCGATTCAGCCGGGAACTTGCCCAGCAGCGCATCGACCAGTTTTGCAAAACCGATGCCCTTCGACGATTTGATCATCACCACGTCACCCGGCTTAAGCGCGGCAAGCAGCACCGGCCTCAGTTCCTCGACACCGGCGCGGTATTCCGTCTCGATCTCAGCCGGCAGCGCTTCGGCCAGCGCCCGCATTTCCGGGCCGCCCAGGAAGACGGTCCGCGTGCCCGTGCCGACGATGAGATCGGCAAGGGCCGCATGCAGCTTGGCCGAATGGTCGCCGAGTTCGAGCATGTCGCCGAGCACGGCGATGCGGCGGCCCTCGCCCGTCACAGGCGTCGCGTTGAGCAATGCCATGGCAGCAGCCATCGATGCCGGATTGGCGTTGTAGCTCTCGTCGATCAGCGTGATCGACCCTCCCGGGTGGCTCGAAGTCGAGCCACCCGAATGGCGCAGCATATGGCGCTTGCCGCGCCCGCGCTCGGCGGAGAGATCGGTCAGTGCTGAAGCCACCTTGTCGAGATCGGCGCCGACCAGATGCGCCGCACCCAGCACCGCCAGCACGTTCTGCACCATATGGCGGCCGGGCGCGCCAATCCGCGCCGTCACTTCGTGGCCGCCGATCCTGGCGATGATGTCGGAATGATCCGCATGCAGTTCGCATTTGGTAAGCTTGAAGGTGGAGCGCGCATTCTCGCCGAAGCCGTAGACGTGCTCGACCCCGGCGGCATGGGCCATCTTGTCGAGCAGCTTGAAGCGCGCATCGTCGCGGTTGAGGACGGCGGCCCCCTCGGGCTCCAGCCCCTCGAAAATCTCGGCCTTTGCCTTGGCGATCTCGTCCAGATTGCGGAAGAAACCAAGGTGGGCGGCCGCGATCATGGTGACGATGGCGACATGCGGCCTCACCATCTTGACCAGCGGACGGATCTCGTCGGGATGGTTCATGCCGATCTCGAACACGGCATAGTCGCAATCATCAGGCATGCGTGCCAAAGTCAGCGGCACGCCCCAGTGATTGTTGAAGGACTGCGCCGAGGCATGCACCTTGCCGACGGCTTGCAGCACAAGGCGCAGCGCTTCCTTGGTGGTGGTCTTGCCGGCCGAACCGGTCACAGCGATGATTTTCGCGCTCGAGCGGGCGCGCGACGCAACTCCGAGCTTTTCCAGCGCGACCAACACGTCCTCTACGACGATGATCGGCGCTGTCAGCCGCCCAAGCGACGGCAGCTTGCCTTCGGCCACCACCAGCACGCCGGCGCCGGCCTTGATGGCGGCAGTTGCAAAGTCATGGCCGTCCATCGCCTCGCCCTTGATGGCGAAGAAGGCGTCGCCCGGCTGCAGGCTGCGGCTGTCGATCGAAATGCCTGAAATGCCGTCCGGCATCGGCCCGAGCGGCCGCCCGTCCATGGCGGCAACCAGCGCCTCGGAGGTCCACAGCAAGCTCATGCGGCACGCTCCGTGAGTGCCGCGCGGACTTCCTCGTGATCGGAGAAATGCAAGGTCTCGGAGCCGACCGTCTGGCCCTCCTCATGGCCCTTGCCGGCCACGATCAGCGTGTCGCCGGCATGCAGCATGGCGACCGCTTCGTAGATCGCCTGGCGCCGGTCGCCGATTTCGATGGCACCTGGAGCAGCGGCCAAAATAGCGGCGCGGATCGTTTCCGGCACTTCGGAGCGCGGATTGTCGTCGGTGACGATGACGACATCTGCAAGTCGCGTCGCAATCTCGCCCATGATCGGTCGCTTGCCGCGGTCGCGGTCGCCGCCGCAGCCGAACACGACGATGATGCGGCCGGTGGTGAATGGGCGCACCGAGGACAGCACGTTTTCGAGCGCGTCGGGCTTGTGGGCATAATCGACATAGACCGGCGCGCCATTGCCGGTGGTGCCGACGAGGTCGAGCCGGCCCGGCGCGCCCTTCAGTTTCTCCAACGCCATCAAGGCCTTGGCGACAGATGTTCCCGTGGAGATGGCAAGACCCGCCGAAACCAGCGCGTTCGAAATCTGGAAATCACCGGCCAGCGGCAGGTCGATCTCGTAGAGCACGCCATCGGCCTCGACTTCGGCGCGCTGGCGATGGCGCTCGTGCTCGACCCGCTTCAGCCTGAGGAAATCGCCATGACGGCCAACTGTCAGCACATCAAGCCCGGCGGCCTGCGCCGCCTTTATGGTCGGCGCCGACCACGGATCGTCGGCAAAGATGACGGCCGGCGCGCCTTTCGGCAGCAGCGTGTCGAACAGGCGCAGTTTGGCGCGGTGATAGTCCTCGACGGTCGGATGATAGTCCATATGGTCGCGGCCGAGATTGGTGAAGCCGCCGGCGGCCAGCTTCACGCCGTCGAGGCGGCGCTGGTCGAGCCCATGGCTGGAAGCTTCCATCGAGGCGTGGGTCACGCCGGCATCGGCCAATTCCCGCAGCAATTGATGCAGGGCGACAGGATCAGGCGTCGTCAGCGAGCCATAATCGTTACGGCCCGGCGCCACGACGCCGGTGGTGCCGATCGAAGCGGCGGCATAGCCGGCCTGCTCCCAGATCTGCCTGGTGAAGGCAGCGACCGACGTCTTGCCGCTGGTACCGGTCACCGCGACCATGATCTCAGGCTGCTTGCCGAAATAGCGTGCCGCACTCAGCGCCAGCGCCAGGCGCGGATCGTCGACCGCCAGCACCGGAACCGGGAGCCCGGCAATGGTGCTGCCCTTGCCCGCCACGATCGCGGCCGCACCGCGCGCGGCGGCATCTGCGGCATAAACGGCGCCATCGGCCTTGGTTCCGGCGAGCGCAAAAAAGACAACGCCCGGTTTTACCTGGCGGGAATCCGAAGAAATCCCTGTAACCTCCAGATCGACGGAAGCTATTCCCTCGACGGGCAGGATACCGGCTAGATCTCTGAGCTTCATCGAGTCCCGTTCACCGCAACAAAATAGCGCGCTGTTGCCGGCGCGCCCTAAGAATCACTGATAGGAAACCAGCGTTGCACCATTTTCATGGCTGAAATCTGGCTTCACGCCAAGCATGGCAGCTGAACGCCTGATGATATTGCCGGCCATAACCCCGGCATTCGCGGCCGCGACATCCGTCATGCCGGGCTTTTCCGGGTGCGGGGCATCGGCAATGGTAAACACCAGATACTGTGGATCGTCCATCGGGAAGGCGGCGACGAAGGTGTTGAAATTCAAATCCTTCGAGTAGCGGCCATTGACGACCTTCTCGGCCGTTCCGGTCTTGCCGCCAACGCGGTAGCCGGGGACTCTGGCGTTTCTGGCAGAGCCCTTTTCGGCATTGAGCGAATAGAGGTAGCGCATGCCTTCGACGGTCTTTTCGCTCACCACTCTCTTAGCGGTGGCCATTGCTTCGGCCTGCGTCCGCACCAAAAAGGTGGGGTTCATCAGGAAGCCGCCATTCATCAACGCCGCGCAGCCCACAGCCGCTTGCAGCGGCGTCGTCGACACGCCATGGCCGAAGGCGATGGTGAATGAATTGACCTGTTTCCAGACCTTCGGTTCAGTCGGACGGGCAGTCTCCGGCAATTCGGTCTGCATCCTGTCCAGAATACCAAGACGATGCAGGAATTCGCGATGCCCCTCGATGCCGACCATCTCGGCTTCCCTGGCCGACCCGATGTTGGACGAATAGAGGAACACCTCCGGCAACGACAGCACACGGTTCTTGCCATGGAAATCGTGAATGGCCTGATGGCCGACCCGGATTGGATGCGAAGCATCGAAGCGGCTCGCCATCGTCGCCTTGCCGGAATCGAGCGCCATGGCTGAGGTGAAGCTCTTGAAGGTCGACCCCATCTCGTAGAGGCCCGCCGACATGCGATTCAGCCGGTCCTTGTCCTGTGCATTGTAGGGATTGTTCGGATCAAAATCCGGCACCGAGGCCATGGCCACCACTTCGCCGGTCTTGACGTTGAGCACAACGGCGCCGGCGCCCATGGCACGATAGCGCTCGAGGCCGGCGGCGATTTCGTCGCGCACGACATGCTGCACGCGCAGATCGATCGAAAGCTTTACCGGCTTGAGATCCTTGGCAATGGCAAGGCCCGATGCCTGCAGGTCGCTCAGCCCCTGCTCGTCGACATATTTCTCCATTCCGGAGATGCCCTGGTTGTCGATGTTGGTGAGGCCGACAATGTAGGACGAGGTCTCGCCGCTCGGATAGAAGCGGCGCTTTTCGGTACGGAAGCCGAAACCGGGAATGCCGAGCTGCATGATGTCGGACTGCTGCTTGGGCGTCAGCTGCCGCTGCAGCCAGACAAAGCCGGCGCCGCTCTTCAGCTTGTGGTAGGTCTGCTCATAGTCGATGTCCGGAAGCACCGTCGACAGCTTCTCGATCGCCTCGTCGGCGTCGACAATCCGGCGCGGTTCTGCAAACAGCGACGCCGTCTTGATGTCCGTGGCCAGCACTTCGCCGTTGCGGTCGACGATGTCGGGCCGTGATGCCGTCACCCGGCTCTGCGGACCGCCCGACATATCGGGGGTCTGGAAGCCGAGATAGACCAGCCGCCCTGATATGGTCGAGAAGATGCCGAAGAACACCGCCATCGTCATCACGATGCGTGTCCTGCCCTTGCCGCCGGTCGCCTTGCGGGCGCCCTCGACCACGATCGATCCATCTACACTCGTCCTGGCGCGACGCTTCAGCAGTTTGCCGATCATTGGGCGATGCCTCCGGTCACCACGGGATCCCTGCCGTCCGACGGCGCCTTGCCGCCCGAATTGTCGGCCATGCCGCCCTGGCGTCCCGACAGGATGTCCTGGATGTCAAGGGATTTGGCCGGCAGGTCGCCGATGCCGCCGATCTGGCGAGCGCTGACCGGCTCGAGTTCGAGCTGCGACTTGTAGAGTTCAGTCAGCTTCTGCAGCCGCGACGGCTGGGTAAGCAGGCTCCAGTCGGCCTTGAGCAGGTCGATCGTGTCCTCCTCATAGCGTATCTGCGCATGGATCTTCTGCACCGAAGCCAATTGTTCCTCGGCCTCGCGCTTGGCCTTGTAGGTAAGGGCCGCGACCGCAACCATGACGGCGATCAGGACAATGTCGCTGGTACGAAACACTTAGCTACCTCTCCCCCGGCCGGCCTGTACCGGGAAGTGTTGGGCCGGGAAGCTTTGGAAGGCCGAAAATCGAAAAGTCGCTGCTGCGCGCCGGCGCCTCGGTGCGGATCGCCGCGCGCAGCCTGGCCGAACGAGCGCGCGGATTGGCCGCCACCTCGGCATCGCCGGCCGTCTCGCCGCCACCCGCCTTGCGGAAGGTCGCGGTGCGCGCATGCGCCTCGGGCAGGTGACGCGAGCCGGTCGCGACGTCTGCCCGGTCGGCGATGAAACGCTTGACGATGCGGTCTTCCAGCGAATGGAACGTCACCACGGCGAGCCGTCCGCCCGGTTTCAGAGCGCGTTCGGCGGCAAACAAGGCCTTGGCCAGTTCGCCAAGCTCGTCATTGACGAAGATGCGCAGCGCCTGGAAGACACGCGTCGCCGGATGGATCTTGTCCTTCGGGGCGCGACCGACATGCGTCTCGATGGCGTCGGCGAGTTCCAGCGTGCGCTCGAACGGACGCTTTTCGCGGCGCGCCTCGATCATCCGGGCGATGCGTCCGGCATGGCGCTCCTCGCCGAGGAAGCCGAAGATACGGGCAAGATCGCCTGGCTTGAAGGAATTGACGACATCGGCGGCGCTGAGGCCCGATTGCGCCATGCGCATGTCGAGCGGTCCGTCGGCGCGGAACGAAAACCCGCGCTCCGCCTGGTCGAGCTGCATCGAGGACACGCCGATGTCGAGCACGATCCCGTCGGCGCTCTCGACATGTTCGTCCAGCGTCGAGAACGGCGCCTGCACCAGCCGCAGCCGGCCGCCCGACTGCGCTTCCAGATCGCGCCCGGCAGCGATTGCGTCCGGATCGCGGTCGATCGCCACCACCGAGGCGCCCGTTGCCAGAATGGCCTTGGTATAGCCGCCGGCGCCGAACGTGCCGTCGATGATGATGTCGCCCTGCGCGGGCGCCAGCGCTTCGAGCACTTCGGCAAGGAGGACCGGAATGTGGCGGGCCGATCCGCCAACGGCGTGCCCATCTACGGCGCGAGGAAGGTCATCGCCGTGGCCTGCCGTCATTCCGGTCGCTCCCCAGGCTTCGTCCCCTGCCGAAGCTGCAAAAGCCGTGCGCGCGCCTGCGCCCCATAGGCGGCAAGCCGTCCCGGCTCCCAGATCTGAAAGAAATTGCCGCGCCCGACAAAGGCCACTTCGGCCGAAATGCCCGTGTGTTCGCGCAGGAAATCGCTCATCGTGATGCGGCCATCCTGGTCGAGCTTCAAGAAGGTTCCGTCGCCATGGCAGAAGAACGACATATCGTCCGCTGTCTGCAGGAAGGGATCCTCGAGCGCTATGCGCTGCTCGTAGCGGTCGAGCAGATCGAGCCCGCCGACATCCATCGCCGGCAGATCCAGGCAGCGCAGCCCATAGAGTTCCGAATAGCCGCGCTTCTGCACGACGGCACGGAAATGCGCGGGAACGGACACCCGTCCCTTCGCATCGATCCTGCTCACCGTGTTTGACAGAAACCGGTCCATTGAACACTGCAGCCGCTTGCGCCGCCGCACCCCTCTCCATCTTGTCGCACGCGCCGCCGCAGCGCGCTCCCTGCCCCATATCAGCCTCGTCCGCACAAGCAAAAACCGGCAAACGCGCAGCCGCCGCGGCTGCTCGATTGGCGTACGCTTTACCCTGACACGGAACGAAGGCTTTGATGTCTAGATGGGGTATCATGGGACACTATGGGCGTCAACGGGAATAGGCTTCACAAACACGCGCGCCGCGACCAAGGAGAGCAGCCGTGACGGCACGTCTCGTCTTTATGGTCTATTAAGCCTAACGAAGCGTTTAGAGCCGTCTGGCCCAACCGGACGCGCCTTGCCGCGAACCGCTACCGGGCATAGCGTCTCGCCAAATCTCGTCGGTCGCAAACAGGGTTGGAAATTCGATGTCTGAAACAGCAAAGTCACGCGCGGCAGCACTTCCCCATTTGCGTCGCAGCCGGCTTGCAATGGGCGATTCCATCCCGCTGCCGCTGACCATGGCCGCCATTTTTCACGCGCCCGGCGACGCTACCGGCTTCAACCAGTACGGCCGCTTCAGCAACCCGACCTGGGATGCGGTTGAACATATGCTGGCCCATCTGGAGGACGCGCCCTGCGTCGCCTTCCCTTCCGGAATGGCGGCAATCTCGGCGGCGTTTTTTGCCGTGCTCAAAGCCGGCGACCGTATCCTGCTGCCTTCGGACGGCTACCACACGACAAGAGCGCTGGCCGAACGCTTCCTCAAGCCGCTCGGCATCACCTACGACGTCAGGCCGACCTCGACCTTCCTCGATGGCGGCTTCGATGGCTATCGCCTCGCCTTTGTCGAAACCCCTGCCAATCCGGGGCTGGATATCTGCGATATCGCCGCCGTTGCCGATGCTGTTCACAAAGCCGGCGCGATCCTTGTCGTCGACAACACGACCATGACGCCCTTCGGCCAGCGGCCGCTCGACCATGGCGCCGATGTTGTCGTTGCCGCCGACACCAAGGCACCCAATGGCCACTCCGACGTGCTGTTCGGCCATGTGGCCAGCCGCAACGCCGATATCATCGCCGCCGTGACCGGCTGGCGCGAGGTTTCCGGCAGCATTCCCGGGCCGTTCGAGGCCTGGCTGGTGCATCGCGGCCTCGAAACACTGGATGTGCGCTTCGACCGCATGTGTTCCTCGGCGGAGGTCATCGCGCGGCGGCTGCAGGGCCACAGGGCAATCAGCGGCCTGCGTTATCCTGGACTGGAAGGCGATCCGTCGCACAACCTTGCCCGCGCCCAGATGGAGCGCTTCGGTTTCCTCATCTCTTTCGAGCTCGCCTCGGAGGACAAGGCCGAGGATTTTATCAACAATTGCGAACTGATGCAGGCCGCGACATCCTTCGGCGGCGTCCACACCTCCGCCGAGCGGCGCTTGAAGCGAGGCGATGCGGTTTCCGCTGGCTTCGTTCGCCTCTCGGTTGGCTGCGAACCGGTGGACGAGCTCTGGAAGGCGATCGAGACGTCGCTGGACAAAATCAGCGGGTGAGCGGATCGGTTACGGGTTCAGGTCATCGGCTTCGATCTTGCGCTTGCCATGCAGCACGCGAATGATCTCGATCGCGTCGTCGCCGACCTATACAATGTGAGATAGTCGCTAACGACCAGATGACGGATGCCGGGCGCAAAATCATCGCGCGGTGCGCCTGAGAAAGGGTAAGTTGCCAGCTGTTGCCACCGTGCCTCGAAGCGATCGAGCAACCGGTCGGCTGCAACTTCGTTGTCGTGCGCAATATGAAGCCAGATGCCGATCAGGTCGTCTTCAGCACGCGCGGCCCGGACGATAGGCAACAAACTCATGCTGCGTCATCGGATCGCAAGCGTCTGCGCGCCTCGGCCTTGATTTCATCCATTGACGCAAACCGCCCCGGCCCGCTATCGATCCCTTCTTGCACCAGTCTGCGTAACTCCTCGATCGTATAACCGAAGAGGTCGCGTCGGTCCTTCCATTGCCTAAGCGCGTCGCGGATCACCTCGCTCGCCGACGCGTATTCGCCGGCGGCGACCACATCGTCGACCGCCGCCGCCAGTTCCGGCGAAAGCGTAATGCTGCGTTTGTCGACCTGACCGATGAGTGGCTCCTTATTCTATTCACCGGCGTGGTACGATTTAATCGCACCGCTTTCAAGGAAAGCCTCTCTGGCCTGGGTTGACGGTGAATTGACCAGGCAACAAGAGACCTTGAATCAGCAGGCGCGCCCGAGGGCGCAACCTGCTGATTTCAAGAGGTTTCTCTTGATATCGGGGGAGAAAAATTGCCAGCTGGCCTGTAAGCCGGGTTCTGTATGGCCCCCGCCCCTTGCGAGGCGAGAACGTGGCGGCCATTCATCTTGGGCGCATGTTGCCATGCGCCTCACGCAACCTACCCGGACGGTGAGCCGGAAACAGCCCTCGAGGGTTTCCCCTCGCACCGTCCCTATTCGGTCTTGCTCCCGGTGGGGTTTACCGTGCCGCTCCTGTTGCCAGTCGCGCGGTGGGCTCTTACCCCACCCTTTCACCCTTACCCCGAATCCGGCAAGCCGGATCGTGGCGGTTTTCTTTCTTTGGCACTTTCCCTGGGGTCGCCCCCGCCGGCCATTAACCGGCACCGTGTTTCCATGGAGCCCGGACTTTCCTCACCCACGACCTTTCGGCGTTTGCGGGTGCGGCCGCCCAGCCAGCTGGCAGAGCGTATAAAGGGGTTCACGCCCAAAAACGCAAACGAAAAAGCAGACTTATGCGGGCGATCCCAGCGCGGCCATCTGCACCTTGACCTTGCCGCAATAGGCTGCCGAGACGGGGTTCATCCGCGTTGCGGCGTGGCCGGCATTGTATTTCAGAATCGTGCCGCAGGTCGTGCCGCCACCGAGGCTCCGTGCCATGGCAAGGTATTTCATGCCGTATTTGATGTTGGTGTCGGGATCGAACAGGCCTTTGGCGGAGCCGCTATAGCCCATCATCCGAGCCGTTGCAGGCTTGATCTGCATCAGGCCGATCTCGCCGGCGCTGCCGACGATGTTGGGCCGATAGTTGCTTTCGATCTTGATAACCGCCGTGGCGAGCGACACCGGCACGCCTTCGATCGCCGCATAGCGTGCAACGATAGCGGAATACTGACCACTGCTGGCCACCGCCGCCGTCGATGCCGCCGCGTTCCGGACTCCGATCGACGCCGTTGCCGTCATGTCGACGGTCTTGCGGCCGCGCTTCGTCTGCCTTTTGGCGGTGGACTTCTTCGCTTTGGACCAGCTTGCCTTTTCCGCTTTGGCGGAAGCCCGCTTCGTCTCCGCCTTGGCGGAAGCCCGCTTTGTTGCCTTGGCGTCGTGGCCTGCCTTGCCGCTTTTTGCGGACATCACGGGAAACCCTTGATCGGCCCGCGGGCTGAATGACGCTGCATGCGCCGCACTGAAGGCAAAAGTCATTACGCCGGCAGCAAGAGCTGCCGTTAAAACGGTAAATTTCTGCATGTGATCCTGTTCTGTCTGAACCGCGCGAAGATGTTCACGCAGCAACGCCTAACCAACGTCGGAACAACCCGGGGGGCTTGGGGTCCGACATCTACACGCCAGCCGTTTGACGCCCGAATTGGTGTCAAACAAGGCCAGGCAAGTCACTTTGAGTGACAGCTTGTAACTTAAGGATTGGAAAGAATTGCTTGGGAGGGGCCTCCCGGAGCTTAGCGCCTCACGGAAGCAAGCAGCCTTTGCAGCGTCCGCAGCGTCGAGCCGTCGGCAACGCCGTCCACCTTGCGCGGCCGGAAATGTCGTTGGAAAGCTTCTACCACCGCCTCCGTCTGCCGGTCGAAAATCCCGGATATTTCAACGCCATAGCCGTAGAGAGCCAGCATCGACTGCAACGCTTCGACATCGCCGCCGGTATCGCCGGTTGTCAGAGTGGCGCCTCGCCTGACGGGTGCGGCCGCCACGAGATGGCCCACGCCGGCCTCGAACAGCGTCCGCCACGGAAACTTCTCGCCGGGATCGATTTTGCGCCCCGGCGCAACGTCGGAATGCGCGAGTACCCGCTCGGCGGCGATCGAATGCCGACCGGCGATCCCCCGGCACAGCCCGATCACCGCATCGATCTGCCGCCGGGGAAAACCAGGATAGCCCAGAGAATGTCCCGGATTGACGATCTCGATGCCAACGGAACAGGAATTGATGTCGGCACGTCCGAACCACGAACTCTTTCCGGCATGCCAGGCGCGGTCGCTTTCCCTGACCATCTGCACGACATGGCCATTCTCGTGCACCAGATAATGCGACGAGACCTCGCTGGCCGGATCGCAAAGCCAGGCCTCGGCCCCGGCGCCGGTCGCCATACCGGTGTAGTGCAGCACGATCATGTCAGGCCTGGGTGTCTCGCGCCGCGGGCCGAAGTTCGGCGATACCCTGACTTCGGCACGTGGCTCGTCGGGCAGAAAGCCGCTCATGCGTGGCGCAGGCCCCGCTCGATCATCTCGTAGGCGGCGTTGATCGCCGCCACCCTGGTCGTCGCTATCTTGATGAATTCCTGAGGCAGGCCACGCGCGATCAGCCGGTCGGGATGGTTGTCGGAAACCAGCTTGCGATAGCGTTTCCTGACCTCGTCGAACGACTTGCCGCGCTCGATGCCAAGCACGACATAGGGATCCCCGGCGCCGAGATTGACGTGCCGCGCCATGATGGCCTCGTAATGCGCTTCGTCGATGCGGAAAATCTCGGCGATGCGGTGCAGGAAGAGCCCTTCGTGCTCATGCACCAGGCCGTCGGCCTTGGCGATGTGGAACAGACCGTCGAGTATGTCTTCCAGCATCACGCAATTGGAATGCCCCGAACCGCACATCTGCGCCATCCGCTCGGCATAGGTCTCGAAACCGGCCACGTCGCGCTGGGCGAGATCGAACAGCCGCGCCACATTGCGCGTCTCCTTTGGCGGCACTTCGAATATTTCCTGGAAGGCGCGCACCTCGTCCTGGGTGACGATGCCATCGGCCTTGGCCATCTTGGCCGACAGCGCGATCATCGCCACCGAAAAGGCGACACGCCGGCGCAAATCCGCATCGCCGGAGAAAACCGTGCGCACAGCCTCGACGACGTCGGCGACACCCGACGAGGCTGAGGATGAAACGCGGGTGATGAATTCGCCGAGGCGATCCCAAATCGACATGGCCTGCTTCTTAGAGCCACCGCCCCCTCCTATCAAGCCGGGACAGTGCCGCAGGCTCTGCACGACAAATCGATCCGACGCGCAAGAGGGATTAGCCACGGCGCTCGGACAATATGAGAAAGGCCGGCGCGAGCCGGCCTTCCTCATTCATCACACGAAGTACCGCTTGCTCACTACTGCGCGGGCGCAGGAGCTGGTGTTGCCGGAGCCGGCTCGGCAGGCTTCTCGGGTGTGATGCTCTTCGTAGTCGAATTATCCGTTGCCGGAGGCGTCGCGGCCGGCGGCGTGGCTTCCGGAGTAGCCGGTTTCATCGGTTCCTCGGCGGCCGGCGGATTGGTGCTCTGGGTGGTGGTGTTGTCCGTACCGCTGTCACTGCAGGCGGCGACGCCAAGCAACGCCAAACCGGAAACGGACGCGAGAATGAGCTTTTTCATTTTGTCTCTCCTTCAACACACGCTCACGTTGCCGTGAGCGGTCGAAGGACAAATGCGTCAGACGGCCATGAGTTTCGTAACGTTGCGTTTCCGCATGTAACATCGTCTGGTTCATTTGCGATTGCCGCTCAGGCCGTGGCGAACTAACAGCATGTGCCGAACCACAGATCGAACAGAAGAGCGCCAGGGGCTGTCATGACCGAAAAATGGGATTTCTGGATCGACCGCGGCGGCACATTCACCGATATCATCGGCCGAGATCCGGAAGGCGGGCTGCACCCGCGCAAGCTTCTCTCCGAAAATCCCGAAGCCTATAGCGATGCCGCCATCCAGGGCATTCGCGACCTTCTTGGCTTGTCGGCCGGCGACACGATCCCGAGCGGCCTGATCGGCGACATCAAGATGGGCACCACAGTCGCCACCAATGCGCTGCTGGAGCGCAAGGGCGACCGCGTGCTTTTGCTCATCACCAAGGGCTTTCGCGATGCGCTGAAGATCGCCTACCAAGCGCGCCCGGACATCTTCGCCAAGGAGATCATTCTTCCCGAACAGCTCTACGAGCGCGTCATCGAAATCAACGAGCGTGTGCGCGCCGATGGCTGCGTCGAACAATTGCTCGACATCGCCGCCTGCCGGCCGGCGATCGAACAGGCCAGGGCCGATGGTATCGATGCGGTCGCCATCGTCTTCATGCATGCCTGGAAATACCCCGACCACGAGAAGGCGGTGGCAAAGGTCTGCCGCAAACTTGGTTTCGGCCAGGTCTCGGTCAGCCATGAGGTCTCGCCGCTGATCAAGCTGGTCGGCCGCGGCGACACCACGGTGGTCGACGCCTATCTGTCGCCGATCCTGTCGAGATATGTGCAAAGGGTTGCGGGAGAGTTGGGGATTGTTGGAAGCGGCGCCAGCAGTGCCGCCGAGGGGCCGCACCAGCCTCATCTCATGTTCATGATGTCGTCGGGCGGCCTCACCGCCGCCGACATGTTCCAGGGCAAGGACGCATTGCTGTCAGGACCGGCCGGCGGCGTTGTCGGCATGGTCGAGACAGCCAGGCTCGCCGGCTTCGACAAGGTCATCGGCTTCGACATGGGCGGCACCTCCACCGACGTCGCCCACTATGACGGCGAATACGAACGTGCCTTCGACACCGAGGTCGCCGGCGTGCGCATCCGCGCGCCGATGATGCGCATCCACACCGTCGCCGCCGGCGGCGGTTCGATCCTGCACTACGAGGCCGGCCGATTCCGTGCCGGACCGGATTCGGCTGGCGCCAATCCCGGCCCGGCAGCCTACCGGCGCGGCGGCCCGCTCGCCGTCACCGACGCCAATGTGATGCTGGGCAAGCTGCAGCCCGATTTCTTTCCGGCGATTTTTGGGCCCGGCCAGGACCAGACGCTCGACGTCGACACAGTGCGCGAAAAATTCTCCGCACTCGCCGCCGAAATCGGCGATGGCCGGTCGCCCGAGACTGTCGCCGAAGGGTTCGTCACCATCGCCGTGGAGAACATGGCCAACGCCATCAAGAAGATCTCCGTGCAGCGCGGCTACGACGTCACCGAATATCTCCTGAACTGTTTTGGCGGCGCCGGCGGCCAGCACGCTTGCCTGGTCGCCGATGCGCTCGGCATGGAAGCGGTGCTGATCCATCCCTTCTCAGGTCTGCTGTCGGCCTATGGCATCGGCCTGTCCTCGGTCTTTGCCTCGCGACAGCAGGCGCTGCTCAAGCCGCTTGCCGAAGAGTCCAGAACGGAGATCGGCAACCTCATTGCCAGCTTGAGAGAAGCCGTCATCGCCGAGCTCGCGGCGCAAGGCATCGGCGAGGATACGGTCGCCACGAAGCCGGTGCTGCACATTCGCTATGACGGCACCGACACGACACTGCCTGTGAATTTCGAGGCGGATTCGATTTTCCAGGCCAGGCGCGATTTTGAAATCGCCCACAAGGCGCAGTTCGGTTTCGTCTATGACGACAAGCCGATGATCGTCGAGACCGTTGGCGTCGAAGGCACCGACACCGGCGGCACCGGCCGCGACGAAACTGAATCGCAAACCGAGGACCTTGCCGCAAGCCCTTCGCAAACCCGCGAAATCTTCACCGAGGGAGAGTGGCGCACTTCATCCATCTTCCGCCGGGAGGCGCTGAAGCCGGGAAACAGGGTTGCGGGACCTGCCTTGATTATCGAGCCGAACCAGACAATCGTCATCGAGCCGGGCTGGCAGGCCGAAATCACCGCCAGGAACCATGTGCTCCTGCGCCGTGTCGAGAAAAAGCGCCGGCAGGCAGCGCTCGGCACCGAGGCCGATCCGGTCATGCTGGAGGTCTTCAACAACCTCTTCATGTCGATCGCCGAGCAGATGGGCGTGACGCTGCAGAACACCGCCTATTCGGTCAACATCAAGGAACGGCTGGATTTCTCCTGCGCCGTCTTCGACCGCCATGGCGCGCTGGTCGCCAATGCGCCGCACATGCCGGTGCATCTGGGTTCTATGGACCGTTCGGTCGAAACCATCATCCGGCTGAATTCCGGCGACATCCATCCCGGCGACGTCTTTGCCCTCAACGCACCCTACAATGGCGGCACGCATCTGCCCGACATCACTGTCGTGACGCCGGTGTTCGACGATATCAAACACGAAATCCTCTTCTGGGCAGCCTCGCGCGGCCATCATGCCGATATCGGCGGCACGGCACCCGGCTCGATGACGCCGCTTGCCACCACGGTCGACGAGGAAGGGGTGCTGTTCGACAATTTCCGCATCGTCGATCGTGGAAAATTCCGCGAGAAGGAGCTGGAAACGCTGCTCACCGATCACCGCTATCCGGCGCGCAACCCGCACCAGAACATCGCCGACCTCAAGGCGCAGATCGCCGCCAACGAGAAGGGTGTCGCGGAACTCCGCAAAATGGTCACGCATTTCGGCCTCGATGTCGTCGAGGCCTATATGGGCCATGTCCAGGACAATGCCGCCGAAAGCGTGCGCCGCGTGCTGGAGCGGCTGCCCGATAGTTCTGAGTATGAATACCCGACCGACACCGGCCAGGTGATCAAGGTGAAGATCACGGTCGACCGGAAGACGCGCGAGGCGACCGTCGACTTCACCGGCACGTCACCGGTCATGAAGAACAATTTCAACGCGCCGGAACCAGTCGCCCGCGCCGCCGTGCTCTATGCCTTCCGTGTCATGGTCGAGGACATGATCCCGATGAATGCCGGGTGCCTGCGGCCCATCAACATCATCATTCCCGACGGCTCGATGCTGAAACCCGCCTATCCCGCCGCCGTCGTCGCCGGCAATGTCGAGACCTCACAGCATGTCACCAATGCGTTGTTCGGCGCGATGGGCGCCATGGCCAACGCGCAAGGCACGATGAACAACCTGACCTTCGGCAACAAGACATACCAATATTACGAGACCATCTGCTCCGGCTCGCCGGCCGGCCGGATGAACTCGGGCCGCGGCTTTGCCGGCACCTCCGGCGTCCACACCCACATGACCAATTCGCGCCTCACCGACCCGGAAGTGCTGGAGCTGCGCTTTCCCGTCCTGCTCGAGGATTTCCACATTCGGGAGAACTCAGGCGGCAAGGGCAGATGGAGCGCCGGCGACGGCACCAGGCGCACCATCCGCTTCCTCGAAAAGATGGAATGCGCGATCCTGTCCTCACACCGCAACCGGCCGCCACAAGGTCTGGACGGCGGTGGCGATGGCGAGGTCGGCTCGACCAAGATCCGCCGCAAGGACGGCACGATCGACATGCTGAAAGCCTGCGACCAGACAGTGCTGCAGGCCGGCGACGCCGTCATCCTGACGACACCGACGCCGGGCGGGTTTGGCAAACCGTAAGAAGAGGCGTCAACAGGCTGTCACCGGCCTGTCATGACCCTGAGTTACCCGCTTGCGGCAAAGCAAATGGGGAATCATCTTGCCATGACGGACGTTTCCGCAGATCTGGTTTTTCGCCGCGGCAAGGAAGTTGGAAAGGCCGTCTACCAGAACCGGCCGCTGTCGAAGGCCGGCATTTCGGAGCGGCTGTTCGCCTTCCTGTTTTCCGGCCTCGTCTATCCGCAGATCTGGGAAGACCCAGATGTCGACATGGAGGCGATGCAGCTTGGCCAGGGCCACCGCGTCGTCACCATCGCCTCCGGCGGCTGCAACATCCTGGCCTACCTCACCCGCTCGCCGGCACGGGTCGACGCCGTCGACCTCAACGCCGCGCACATCGCGCTGAACCGCATGAAGCTGGAGGCGGTGCGCCATTTGCCATCGCAGGGCGACCTGTTCCGCTTCTTCGGCGCCACTGATACCAGCCACAATTCGGCAGCCTACGACCGTTTCATCGCGCCGCATCTCGATCCTGTCAGCCGTCACTACTGGGAGCGCCGCAACTGGCGCGGCAGCAGGCGCATCGCCGTTTTCGACCGCAATTTCTACCAGACCGGCCTGCTTGGCCTGTTCATCGCCATGGGCCACCGCACGGCAAAATTCTTCGGCGTCGACCCTGCCGGCATCATGCGGGCCAAGAACATCGGCGAGCAGCGCCGCTTCTTCAACGAAGAGTTGGCGCCAGTCTTCGACAAGAAGCTTTTGAGATGGGCGACGTCGCGCAAGGCTTCGCTGTTCGGCCTCGGCATCCCGCCGGCGCAGTACGATTCGCTGATCACTTCTGGCGACGGCACCATGGCCAGCGTGCTGAAAGCCCGGCTGGAAAAACTCGCTTGCGATTTTCCGCTGGAGAACAACTACTTCGCCTGGCAGGCCTTTGCCCGGCGCTATCCGAACCCAGGCGAGGCCGCCCTGCCCGCCTATCTCGAAAAACAGAATTACGGGGCCATCCGCGGCAACATCGATCGCGTTGCCATCCACCATGCCAATCTGATCGAATTCCTCGCCGGCAAGGATGCCGGCTCCGTCGACCGCTTCATCCTGCTCGATGCGCAGGACTGGATGACCGACGATCAGCTCAACGCGCTGTGGGCGGAAATCACTCGCACCGCTTCGGCCGGCGCCCGCGTCATCTTCCGCACCGCTGCCGAACCCAGCCTGTTGCCGGGCCGCGTCTCCAGCTCGCTGCTCGACCAGTGGGACTATCAGGACGAGGCTTCGCAGGAATTTTCGGCCCGCGACCGCTCGGCCATCTATGGCGGCTTCCACCTCTATGTGAAGCGTGCGGCATGAACACGACAGAGCTGCCGGCCAGCCCCGAATTCAAGGCCAGCCATGCCGAATTGATGGACGGCGTCTACCGCTGGCAGCGCCACATCTACGACCTGACCCGCAAATACTACCTTCTCGGCCGCGACCGACTGATCGACGGGCTCGACGTGCCGGCCGGCGGCACGGTGCTGGAACTTGGCTGCGGCACCGGCCGCAACGTGATCGTGGCCGCGCGTCGCTATCCCGACGCGCGTTACTTCGGCCTCGACATCTCAGCTGGGATGCTGGAGACGGCCGGCGCCGCGATTGCACGCGAAGGCCTGTCCGACCGCGTCCTGTTGGCTAGGGGTGACGCCACCGACTTTGATGCGAAGGCACTCTTCGGTGCCGAACGCTTCGATCGTGTCTTCGTGTCCTACTCGCTGTCGATGATCCCCGGCTGGGAAAAGACCGTGGCGGCGGCCCTTGCCGCTCTGTCGCCGAACGGTTCGCTGCACATCGTCGATTTCGGCCAGCAGGAAGGCCTGCCGGGCTGGTTCCGCGCGTTGCTGCGCGGCTGGCTCAAAAAATTCCACGTCGCGCCGCGTGAATCGTTGCGCGAAGTTCTGGAATCGGAATCTCGCCGAACCGGCGCAAGCTTCCGTTTCCGCACGCTTTATCGCGGCTATGTTTGGCTGGCGGTGATCGGACCGCGCACCCTCACCTCCCCTTGATGCGAGGGATCGCGTCGAAGGCGCGGGTGGGGTGAAGCGCCAAGCATCCCACCCCGGCGCTGCGCGCGGACCCTTCCTATTGAGGGGGTAAGGAAATTAATGCAGCGCCTTGACCAGCGCCCCCACCATCGTCTGCGGCCGGTAGCCGAGCTTGGCAGGCGTCAGCCCCAGCCGCACCACCACCAACTGCTCCGAGGGGATGATGGCGACCGTCTGTCCGTCATGACCTTCCATCCAGTACGTGTCCTTGGGCATGCCTGCCGCGACGCTGGCGCCGGGGTTTTCCTCATCGCCCGGGGCCTCGATCCACAACTGACCCTTGCCGTAGACTTTCGAGGCGGATGCCGGCTCGCGCATCCAGTCGACGAAACCGGTTGGCAGGATCTGGTTGTCGTTCCACACCCCACCCTGGAGCAGGAACTGGCCGAAGCGCGCCCAGTCATGCGCGGTTGCGTAAAGATAGGACGAGCCGACGAAGGTACCCTGCTCGTCGGTCTCGAGCACTGCGCTATGCATGCCAAGCGGATCGAACAGGGCGGTGCGAGGCCACGTCAGCGCCTTGGCCTTGTCGCCGATCGCATCTTGCCAGAGGCGCGACAGCATCACCGCCGTACCGCTCGAATAGGAAAACACCTTGCCCACCTCGGCCGCCAGCGGCTTTGATTCGGCAAAGCCCGCCATGTCAGGTTCGAGATAGAGCATGCGCGTGACGTCGGCGACGTCGCCATAGTCCTCGTTGAACTCCAGCCCGCTCGACATCGCCATCATGTCGGCAAGGCTGATCGCGGCGCGGCCGTCCGCCTTCCACGGCGCAAACAGGTTTTTATCGTCGAAAGCCATCTTGCCGTCCTTGGCCAACGTACCGACGATGGCAGCGTTCACCGTCTTGGTCATCGACCAGCCGAGCAGCGGCGTCCTGGCGGAAAAGCCATCGCCGTAGCGCTCGGCGACGACACGGCCATTCTTGACCACCACCACCGCGCGCATGCCCATGCCGGTCAGCGCCGCATCGTCCAGCAGCTTGGCAATCACCGGATCCTGTGAAGCCTCGACCCGCTCGCCCTCCGGCCACAAATCGCCTTTAATGGCCGCCGACGGCTCGGCGTGGATTGTCGTGCGCCGTGCCTTGCCGACATCGCCGTCCGGAACCGAAGCACAGCCAAGCCCGTCGCGGGCTACGGCGACGCTCTTGCCGAGGAAACCGAACAGGCCGGCAGACACCGTTCCCCTGTTCTTGTCCACCGAAACCCGCATTAACCGCAGCAGGGGATGCCCGGGTGCCTGCACGTCGACGGCGAGCACCTCATTGGGATCGCGGCCGGCAATGAAGACGTTCGAACAGACGATCTTGGCCGAGTAGCCCGAGCCGACCCTGATCAACTCCGGCGGCGCGATATAAAGCCAGGCAAAAAGCGCGGCGATCGCCAGAACGATCAGGCCAAGCAGCCATTTGACGATCTTGACCACGATCCGCATTTATTTCCTCCGGGCTCTGCGCGACCCTTATGTCATCGATTTGCCGCCATTGCTTCCGCAAATCACAATGCTTGTCGAGCGCCATCAACGGATTATCAACCATGATCGGCGATCACAGGATATGCTGAGCGATGCTGTGGGGCGATCGCTCGGAGGGGCCCGATCACAAAACCGGCCATCAGTGTATAGACCCATCAGCGACCGGCTGAATCCGGCTCGGGAATTACGATGCGCCGTCTTGCGGGCCTCCTTATGCTAGCGCTGCTTGGCGGTTGCTCGACCGTGGACGATCTCTCGCCGCTGTCGCCGTCCGCTTCGAGCAGCCCGACTGTTGCCGTGCGCGCGCCGCGCTTTGCCGATTCCAAGCCGCATGAATGGGAGAGCGGCGCGCCGTGGAACTATGCCGTCCACGGCACCGATGTCTCCAAATACCAGACCTCGGTCGACTGGCCGGCGGCCAAGGCCAGCGGCATCTCCTTCGCCTTCATCAAGGCAACCGAGGGCGGCGATCGCTTCGATGAATACTTCAACGAGCATTGGGCGCGCACGAAAGCCAACGGAATTCCGCGTGCCGCCTATCATTTCTACTATTTCTGCACCCCGGCTGCCGTGCAGGCGCGCTGGTTCATCCGCAACGTCCCCGTCGACCGCTCGGCGATGCCACCGGTCCTCGACATGGAATGGAACCCGAAATCGCCGACCTGCAGGCTGCGTCCCGACGCTGCCACGGTACGCGCGGAGATGACCACCTTCCTTGAAATCGTCGAGCGGCACTACGGCAAGAAGCCGATCATCTACACTTCGGTCGACTTCTTCGACGACAACGAACTGTCGGGGTTCCGCGGCTATCCCTACTGGCTACGTTCCGTCGCCGGCCATCCGCGTGAGAAATACGGCAGCCACCCCTTCACCTTCTGGCAGTACACCGGAACCGGCATCGTTCCCGGCATGACCGGCAAGTCCGACATCAACGTCTTCAACGGCAGCGAAGCCGCCTGGAACAAATGGCTGCGGCAGAACACCCGTTGACACCAGGCCTGCCGCCTGCTTTTCGACACAGCCAGCGGTAAAGTCTGCAACCGCCGGTATTCCAGAGCCCTGCGCCCCGATGGACGCGTGAGGACGCCCTGGAACTCTGAATGTCGAAAGGAAGCTGATGCGACTGCGTTCTCAAGCCCTCGCGGCGCTGTTCTTGTGCGCCACGGCCTTGCCGGCGATGGCCCAGGAATGCGGCGGCGACTTCGAAGCCTGGAAGCAGGGCGTGGCGGCCGAGGCCAAGGCCGCCGGTGTCGGCCCCGCTGGCCTTGACGCGCTGGAGGCCGCGACCATCGACGACAAGGTGCTGGCGCGCGACCGCGCCCAGGGCGTTTTCACCCAGACCTTCGTCGAATTCTCCAACCGCATGATCTCGGCCTATCGCCTGAAGCAAGGCGCGGCAAACCTGAAGAAATACGCCGACGTCTTCGCCCGCGCCGACCAGCAATTCGGCGTCCAGGCGCCGATCATCACCGCCTTCTGGGCGCTGGAGACCGACTTCGGCGCCGTGCAGGGCGACTTCCACACGCTGAGCGCCCTGGTGACGCTTTCCCATGATTGCCGCCGGCCGCAGCTCTTCCGGCAACAGCTGGTACCACTTCTGGAGTTGATCGATCGCGGCGTGCTGCCGGCCGATGTCAGGGGCGCCTGGGCCGGCGAGATCGGCCAGACGCAGATCCTGCCCTCCGACTATCTGGCACGCGGCGTCGACGGCGACGGCGACGGCAAGATCGACCTGCGCGGCAGCGTGCCCGATGTGATCATGACCACCGCCAACAAGGTGCTGTCGCGCGGCTGGAAACGCGATCAGCCCTGGATCCAGGAAGTCCGCGTGCCCGAAGACATGCCGTGGGACCAGACCGGTCGCACCAACAAGCTGCCGCTGTCACAGTGGGCGCAATGGGGCGTTACCTACCCCAGCGGCGCGCCGCTGGTCGACAACGGCCTGAAAGCAGGCCTGGCGCTGCCGATGGGCCGCAGGGGACCGGCCTTTCTCACCTACGACAATTTCGACGTCTATCTCGAATGGAACCAGTCCTTCACCTATGCGCTGACGGCAGCCAACCTTGCCGCACGACTGGCAGGCGCGCCGCCGCTGGACCCGCGCAATCCCGAGACCGGTCTCAACAACGAGCAGATGAAGGCGCTGCAGACCAAGCTGGAAGCCAGGGGATACGATGTCGGCACTGTCGACGGCATTTTGGGTACCAACACCCGCGAGGCGATCCGCAAGGAGCAGATGCGCCTTGGCCTGCCGGTCGATGGTTGGCCTACGCCGGAGCTGTTGGGGAAATTGAGCGAGTAGTGAGTAGTGAGTAGTGAGTAGTGAGTAGTGAGTAGTGAGTAGAAGATAATGGTGCGCCGCACCCGAGCCGGCAAAATATTTATACTCCCTATCTGCTACTCACTACTCACTACTCACTATTCCCTAATCCGCCATCGTCTCCAGACTGGCAAACCCCTGTGGCGCGTCACCCTCGTCGAACGGTGTCGTCACCTCGACGAAGGTGTCGGGGTAAAAGCCGTTGAATCGGGTCCTCAGCGACAGCGAATAGGCGCCGATATGGCCGATCTCGATCCAGTCGCCGGTATCGACCGTCTCCGGCAGCCAGAACGGCCGCGACAGGATGTCGACGGAATCGCAGGTCGCCCCGCAAACCTTGAACGGCACGATGTTCTTCTCCTCGCCATTGCGCGAGCGGATCGCCGGATCGGGGATGAAGCGCGCCGGCAGCGTGATCTTGCCGGTCCATGAATCCGATAGGGATGCCCAGATGCCGTCATTGATGTAGAGCCGCTTGCCCTTGCGCAGCAGCACCCGCACGATCAGCGACAGGCAGCGCGCCACGATCACCCTGCCCGGCTCCGCCACCAGCGGCATCTGGTCGAACTGATACTCCTTCAGGTCGCCCGACAGCCGCGACATGATCTGGCCGAGCGACGGCATCTCGATCTGCTTGCGATTGGGGTCGTGGCCGTATTCGGCGGGGAAACCGCCGCCGACGTCGAGCCCGGCAATATCGAAGGTCAGCCGGTTGCGCACCCAATCGGCGGAAGCCAGCGCCCGCTCATAGGTGTCGGGATCCTCGATCTGGCTGCCGACATGGAAGCACAGGCCAACCTTGTAGCCGGTGCGGTTCAGCCGCTCGGCCAGTTCGACGGCATAGGCCGGCCCGGCGCCGAACTTCTTCGACAGCTCGTAAGCGGCATGCCCCTTGGTCTGCACCCGCACAAACACGCTGATCGAGCCCGGATCGATGTCGAGAGCCCGCACCACTCGGGTCAGCTTGGTGATCTCGTCCTCATGATCCAGCGAAATAACGCGGATGGCGTATTTCTCCAGCGCCAGCTTGATGTCCGACTGCGCCTTGACCGGATGCATGTAGAGCATCTCGGCATCGGGAGAGACGGCGCGCACGGCGGCGAACTCGCCCGGCGAAGCGACGTCGAAAGCCTTGACGCCGGCTTCGACCAGGGTCTTCAGCACGATCTGCTCGCCATTGGTCTTGACCGCATAGGCGGTCTTGCCGGGGAACATGCCCATGAACTGCCTGGCATCCGCCATCAGCACTTGCGGGCGGAAGCAATAGACCGGATCGTCCGGACGAAGCGCCAGTGCCGCCTCGCGGGCATTTTCGAATCGCTGCATCGACGAATCCTTGACCTAGCCTGCGCACAATTAATCCAAGCTAGCGGCTAGCGCATGACCCCGAAAGTCGATTTCGACTTTCGGAAAGGATCATGCGCCAAATATGAGTCTTTGCAGTGTCCTTTGCGCGTCTCTAGAGACGCGCGGCGCTGCAATGAAAACAATTCTTTGTCGCGTGCGGCTGACGCAGCGGCGCCAGGTCTTTGCCGGCAACGTTTGCCAGCGATCAGGTTTCGGGTGGCCCTTGTCACTTAGTCCGATATGGCTTCTGCGTGACTAACTGGCATTCAGGCCGTCTGGGAGGGCGACTCACATGGCAATAGCCGTGACATCAGCGCCACGCGGGCCGATGGTGCTCAAGGACTGGGGACAACTGCTGCTGCTTGGCGCGATCTGGGGCGGCTCGTTCTTCTTTGCCCGCATCGCGGTGGCGGAACTTCCCCCGCTGGTGCTGGTGCTGTTTCGCGTCGCCATCGCCGCGATCGCGCTGCAGATCTATCTCGGCCTGCGCGGTCCGTCCTTCCGCCTTGCGCTTCCGCATGCAGGCCTGTTCTTCCTGCTGGCGCTCACCAACAATGTCGTGCCCTTCTCGCTGATCTTCGCCGGCCAGACGGAGCTTGGCGCCGGCGTTGCCTCGGTGCTCAACGCGACGACGCCGTTCTGGACATTGATTCTTGCCAATGCGCTGACATCGGACGAAAAGCTCTCCTGGAACAAGCTCGCCGGCATTGCGCTCGGCATCGCCGGTACGGCCGTCATGATCGGCCCCGGCCTGCTTGCCGGGCTCGGCGGCCCGGTCTGGGCCAAATTCGCGCTGATCGGCGCTTCGCTGTCCTATGGTATTGCGCTGATGGTCGCCCGCCGCTTCAGAGGCGTGCCCTCACCGGTCATCGCCACCGGACAGTTGACGGCATCGACCATCATCATGATCCCGATCGTGCTCTTCACCTACGGTCCGTCCGGCCTGTTCTCGGCCTCGCCGCCGGTCTGGGCGGCGGTGCTGGCGCTGGCGCTTCTGTCCACGGCCTTCGCCTATATCCTCTATTTCAACCTCGTCGCCTCGGCCGGCGCGACTAACGCCTCGCTGGTCACGCTTGTAGTGCCGGCCAGCGCCATGCTGCTCGGCTTCCTGTTCCTTGGCGAGCGGCTGGAGCTGTTCGAAATCGGCGGCGTGGTGCTGATCGCGCTCGGCCTCGTCACCATCGACGGGCGGCTGTTCGGCCGACGTTAGAGCGCCGCGTCCACTGGACGCGCAAAGGATGCTCTAACCACCCAGTTGCCCCCCGCATCGCGAAAGTCGAATTCGACCTTCGCAGCGGTAGCGCTGCCATGACACGGCAGCGACACGAGTCGGCCACATTTTATTCACAGGTCTGAAGCCGGTTTTTGCCTAGGAGTTTCAAAGCCTAACGGCAAAAGACATGTCGCGGATTTCACAATCACGTCGCAATGCAGCACATTTTCCGCTTGCCTGTGGCACAAATGAACCTAGACTCCATGAAATAGCTCTTTAAGAGGAGGCTATGTCATGGGACTTACGAGGCCTATCAACGCATTGATGATCTGTGCTGCGTTCGCCTTTATCGGAGCCCTTATTATGGGCTTCCTTCCCTGACCGCCAAAGCGGGGAAGACCAGCACCCAATAGTCCAACCAATTCAAAAGGCCGGGTTTTTCCCGGCCTTTTGTTTTTGAGCCCGACCTCAAGCCGCGGCTGATCCGGCGGCCGCCGCCTCGTGCGAGCGGATGCCGATCATATGACAGATGGCAAAGACCAGATCGGCGCGGTTCATGGTGTAGAAGTGGAAATCGCCGACACCGCGCTCGACCAGGTCCATCACCTGTTCGGCCGCCACCGCCGACGCCACCAGCGCATGCGTCTGCGGGTCCTGGTCGAGGCCTTCGAAACGCTCCGCCAGCCAGCCGGGCACGTGCGCGCCCGCCCTCGCGGAAAAGTTCGCGACCTGCCTGAAACTGTGAACCGGCTGGATACCCGGCACGATGGGGATGTAGATGCCGGCGCGGCGGACGCGCTCGACATAGCGCTCGTAGAGATCGTTGTCGAAGAAGAACTGGGTGATGGCTCGCGTCGCACCATTGTCGACCTTGCGTTTCAGCATCTCGATGTCGGTGGCGAAATCGGGGCTTTGCGGATGCTTTTCCGGATACGCCGCGACCGAGATGTCGAAATCCGCGATTGCCTTGAGACCGGCGACCAGTTCCGCGCCATTCTCGTAGCCACCGGGATGCGGCCGATAGGGTTCGCCGACGCCGGAGGCCGGGTCGCCGCGCAGCGCCACGAACCGGTTGATGCCGATCGATTTGTAATCCTGGATGACCGCGTCGACCTCGTCGCGCGTTGCACCGACACAGGTCAGATGCGCCGCTGCAGGAATACCGGTTTCCGTCAGGATGCGCTTTACAGTGCGTGCGGTGCGCTCCCGCGTCGAGCCGCCGGCGCCGTAGGTCACCGAGACGAATTTCGGCTTCAGCGGCTCCAGCCTTGTCACCGTCTCCCACAGCCTCGCTTCCATCTCGTCGGTCTTCGGCGGGAAGAATTCGAAGGAAACCCTGACCTTGTCGCCGATATCGGGGCGGCGGGAAAAGCGGAACTGGTTCATGCGATTTCCCCTATCGAGTTCGCTTTGGCCTGCCTTGTGTCGTTGGATGGATCGGCGATCAGCAGGCGCCGGTCGCGGCCAAGCCAGAGTTTTACGGTGAGCCTCGCCTCATTGCCGCCGCGCGGCTCGAACTCCTGGGCATCCTCGAGATCGAGGCCGGCTTCCGCAAACCAGTCGGCGATCTGCCGGTCGGAAAAGCCGAGCCGCATATGCGCGTGCTCGTCACGCAGGAATTCCAGCGAATGCGGCGCGAAATCGACGATGACCAGGCGCCCTGCCGGACGCAAAAGCCGCGCCGCCTCGTGGATGGCGCGGGCGGGATCGTCGAGATAGTGCAGCACCTGATGGATGGTGACGAGATCGAAGGCATCGCGCTCCACCGGCGGCGCGAAGATGTCGCCCTGCCGCACCTGCGCATTCGAAACCCCAGCCTTGTCGAGATTGGCGCGCGCCACGGTCAGCATCTCGCGAGACATGTCGATGCCGACACCGCGCCGATAGAGCGGCGAGAAGATTTCGAGCAGACGCCCGGTGCCGGTGCCGAGATCGAGCATCGACTGGAACGGCCGCTTGCCGACCAGTTTCAGCATTGCGGCTTCGACGGCGCGGTCCGGCACATGAAGCGAGCGGATATGGTCCCAGCTTGCCGCATTCACGGAAAAATACTCGACCGCCCGGTCCTGCCGCTTGCGCTTGACCGAGGCCAGACGCTCAAGATCGCGCTCGACCTGCGGATCGGCGCCGCGAATGCCGGAAACCAGCCCCATGACGAAGTCACGCGCGGAATCCGCATCCGACAGACGGAAGAAGGCCCAGGACCCTTCCTGGTAGCGGCCGATCAGCCCTGCCTCCAGAAGCAGCTTCAGGTGCCGCGAAACGCGCGGCTGCGACTGGCCGAGAATTTCGGTAAGATCGGAAACGGTGAGGTCACCGCGCGACAGAAGTGCCAGTATGCGCAATCGGCTGGATTCGGCCGCCGCCTTTAACGTATCCACCATAGTGTCGAGCGAGACATGCATCAGCGTATTCTCTTTGAAAAGATATAAACATATGTTTATGTCGGTTTTCGAGACGTTGCAAGGGCTATGTCGCTTCCGGACAAGAAAATGCCGCTTGTGTGGCGTTTTAAGAGACGTGGGCCATGACTGAAACGCGTGAGATGTTCGAAGAGCGCGAAGGCGAGCAGAGGCTGGAAAACGATCCGGCCTTGATGCCGCCTGATGGCGGCATCGTCTTCATCGGCCGCATTGCCTCGCCGTGGACGACAGGCGAAACCTGCCCTAAGAACATGCGCGCCGCGCGCGAGACCGGGCAGAAGGCGGTGCTGACCATCGACGCGCCCTACCGAAGTGGCCTGCGGGGGCTGGGACGCGCCAGCCACGTCATCATCCTCTCCTGGCTGCATCATGCGCCGCGGGACCTGATTGTGCAGAAACCGCGCCATGCGGCTGAAGCGAAGGGTGTATTTTCGCTGCGCTCCCCTGCCCGCCCCAACCCGATCGGGCTGCATGTGGCCAGGCTCGTCGGGCTCGACCAAAACACCAGTCGCATCGATCTCGACGCCATCGATGTGCTCGACGGCACGCCGGTCATCGACATCAAGCCTTATTTCGCCTCGACCGACGCTATTGCCGAGGCGACCATCGAAGGGCGCGACGAGCCCGATCGGATCGGGCAATGACGGCGCCGACCGGCCGCCGCCGCGCCATCGCCAAGGCACTGACGGCACTGCTGCCGCTGGCGCCCTATGCCGACATGGAGAAGATCCGCACCGACGCCGGCGCGGTCCACATGAAGACCCTGCCGCCAGGCATCGCCGTTTGGCTGGCGACGATTGCCCATATCCGCCACATGCACACAGACTACGAGAAACTGCTGAGCGAAGGTTACGACCGCGACTCGGCGCGTTTCTTCGTCATCGAGCAGACCAACATCGTGCTCACCCGCTGGCGCGCAACCCGCCTGCTCGACGCGGACGACGAGGAGGAATGACCACGGCTACTTCCGCTTTAGCACTGCGACCGCATTGTAGGGCTGGCCGTCGGCCTGGCCGACCCAGGTCCAGGACAGATTTCCCTTGAAAAACCTGACGGTGATGTTGCCGCCGTCGATGCACTTGTCCTGACCGTAGGTGATGCTCTCGTGGTATTCCGCCGAATTGTCGTCCCTGGACGTTTGCGACAGCGATCCGCCGCAGCCGAGTGACGGATAGTCGATCGACGCGCTGCCATCGTTGATGGTCATGGCGATCGCCCAGTCGGCGCCGGCATCGCCAGCCGGACTCTGGTGGCCATTGCCGAGCCAGGTGCCGCTCAGCGACGGCACGCTCACCGCACAAGGCAGGTTCTGGAAGATCGGTGTCAATTCGCTGCCGGTTTTCTCGCAGCGATAGGTCTGCCCGCCCTGGCACAATTCCTCGCCTTCGCGCGCGCACTCGGCGCTGGCTTCGCTCGCAGCAGCGAACATCGTCATGGCTGCTATGACGGCCCCAAGCCTGCCCATCTTCCTCCCTCCCGTTCAGAGCGCGCAATCTAAGGCAATTCCGATCCGATGTATCGGCGAGATCGTCATCGAGGCCGAACAGCACCGGGCGGGTGGCTCTATGCCTTCTGCCCTGCGCCGATAGCCTGCTGATCTCGCCTTGCGCGACAGGAGGCCCCGATGAGCCACACGGCGACGATACAGGACGGGAAGCAACTGCCCGTGGTCGACGACCGCCATGTCGACCCGCACTCCTATCCCGAGGGGGTCACTTTCCTCGACGGCCAATACCTGCCGATGTCGCAGGCCAAGATCTCGGTGCTGGACTGGGGTTTTCTGCATTCCGACGCAACCTACGACACCGTGCATGTCTGGAATGGCCGCTTCTTCCGCCTCGATTTGCATCTCGAGCGCTTCTTCGGCGGGCTGGAAAAGCTGCGCATGACCACTCCCTTCGACCGCCAAGGCGTGACCGAAATCCTGCACAATTGCGTGGCGCTGTCTGGTCATCGTGCCGCCTATGTGGAAATGCTGTGCACGCGCGGCGCCTCGCCCACCTTCAGCCGCGATCCGCGCCAGGCGGTCAACCGCTTCATGGCATTCGCCGTGCCGTTCGGCTCGGTCGCCAATGCCGAGCAGTTGCAGCGCGGCCTGCGCGTCGCCATCAGCGACAAGGTACGCATTCCGCCGGCCTCGATCGACCCGACGATCAAGAACTACCACTGGCTCGATCTGGTGCGCGGCCTCTACGATGCCTATGACCGCGGCGCCGAGACAGCGCTCATTCTCGACTTCAACGGCAATGTCGCCGAAGGCCCGGGCTTCAACGTCTTCTGCGTCAGGGATGGCAAACTGTCGACGCCTTCTATTGGCGTGCTGCCCGGCATCACCCGCCGCACCGTTTTTGACCTTTGCGCCGAAGAAGGGCTTGCCGCCACCGCCACCGATGTCAGTGTCGCCGCATTGCGCGAAGCAGACGAGGTTTTCATCACCTCCACCGCGGGCGGCATCATGCCGGTGACGGAGATCGACGGCGCGGC
This sequence comes from Mesorhizobium sp. M7A.F.Ca.US.008.03.1.1, assembly GCF_003997495.1. Classification (GTDB taxonomy): domain Bacteria; phylum Pseudomonadota; class Alphaproteobacteria; order Rhizobiales; family Rhizobiaceae; genus Mesorhizobium. Next base: position 114,003 of record NZ_RZRU01000018.1, read on the forward strand.
GATCGCCAACGGCAAGGTCGGACCGACCACCAGCCGGCTGATGGCGCGCTACTGGCAAAAGCACGATGACCCGGCTTGGTCGTCTCAGGTGAATTATCCCTGATAATTCAGGCGTCTTTTTCAAAAGATTCCCGTCGCCTCTGGAAAATCAGAGGACCGACCGTATATGCCTGAAAGCGGAGAAGCCTCCGCTTTCACCCAAAATCACGCCCGCAGGGGCAAGGACTCCAAGATCATGACAAACAAGGTTTGGTTCATCACCGGATCGTCGAAGGGCTTTGGCCGCGTCTGGGCCGAGGCGGCACTCGCGCGTGGCGACAGCGTCGCGGCGACTGCCCGCGATGCCGGCACGCTCGCCGATCTCGTCGAGAAATACGGCGACAGGATTGCCGCGATAAAGCTCGACGTCACCGACAAGAAAGCCGTCGATGCCGCTGTCGCCGAGGCGCACAAGCGCTTTGGCCAGCTCGACGTCGTTATCAACAATGCAGGCTACGGCCATTTCGGCGCCATCGAGGAGGTCAGCGAACAGGAAGCCCGCGATCAGATCGAAACCAATGTGTTCGGGGCCCTATGGGTCACCCAGGCCGCTCTGCCGATCATGCGGGCGCAGCGGTCCGGCCACATCATCCAGATCTCGTCGATCGGCGGCGTCAATGCCTTTGCGTCGCTCGGCCTCTACCACGCCTCGAAATGGGCGCTGGAGGCCTTCAGCCAGTCGCTCAGCATCGAGGTCGCGGAATTCGGCATCCATGTGACGCTGGTCGAACCCGGCGGCTTCTCCACCGACTGGGCCGGCCCGTCTGCAAAGGTGTCCGAACCGATCGAGGCCTATGCGCCCGCTCGTGCCAAGATGGCCGAGCGCCGCGCCAATTCGGTCGCCGGCGATCCCGAGGCCACCGGGCCGGCCATGCTGGCCATTGTCGACGCCGCCGAGCCGCCGCTCCGGGTGTTCTTCGGCGACGGCGGCCTGCCTATGATCAAGCAGGAATACGCCAACCGCATTGCCACCTGGGAGAAGTGGGACGACATCTCCATCATGGCGCAAGGCGCCAGGAAGAACCGCAAGGGCTGAAGCCCAGCGCTTTTGCTACGCCGCTCCATGGGCGGCGTAGCCTACCCTCAGGCTTGATAGATCCACTGCTCCGGCACGCGCACCGAAATCTCCTCGCCGGCCTTGACCGTTCCCGGTTTCTCGACCCAGGCGACGACGCCGCGCAGCCGTTTCGCCACCTTCGGGAATAACAGCGCGCCAGCTTCGATATCAGCCATTCCGGCGTTTTCGGCGATCGACCGGCCAGCGATGCGGCACGGGCCGTTCTGCGCGTCGACCTTGATGGTCACCCCGCTCTTGAAGAACAGCAGCGTACCGGCCGGCAGCATGGAGAGGTTCGGAACCCCTTCGATCACAAGATTGGCGCCGATCCATTCCGGCTTGATCTCGGTGAGGCCCATCCGTTCGGCGACAACCGCCAGCTCGTCCGCCGACACTATGGACAATTGCCGTTCGTTGCGCATTTCGGTGCCGCGCGGATACCAGGGCTCGCGCCCGCCGGAACGCCGCGTCGGACCGGCATGGAAATCGCCCGAAATGCCGTCGAAACCCAGCCGCAATTCATCCACAGGGCGCGTCTGGAAATGATCCGCTGGCGCGACGTAAAGCGCTGCCGCCTTGGCGGCAAGCTTTTGCGCGGGGATGATTTCAACCGGCCTTTCAGCCTCGGGGAAGAGATCCAGCATGGCGTTCTTTCTAATCGTCATTCGACGAGTTAGCCGGGCGGGCTTCGCGGCGTCCAGTCGAAAGTGCTGATCGTCCGATCAACAGCACCGATGGGATGGCGATCACGCGTTTCTTACCTGTCACCGATCTCGCACCGCATTGCCGCCGCGCGGTGCCGGTTTCATAGTGACGTCCAGACGGTTTGTGGAGGCTGATCGTGCGACCTGTGACGGCAATCACGTTGCTTTGGTTGATCTGGGCCGGAACCTGGGCCGTCGCCGCCCTGTGGTCCGACCCTGCCCAGAAGCGCGCCGGATTGAGGGCCGAGGCCCGCTATCGGGGGCTCTGGTTGGCCGGTGCGGTGCTGTTGTTCATTCCGGCGCACGGCTATGAAGGCCGGCTCAGGCTGTGGATGCCTGATCTCCCCGAAGCCTGGATCTGTGTCGCGCTGATCGCCATCGGCATCGCCTTTGCCTGGTGGGGGCGCCTGCATCTCGGCAGGCTGTGGTCGGGCACCATCACCGCCAAGGCCGGGCACCGTGTCGTCAACACCGGCCCGTACGGCCTTGTCCGGCATCCGATCTACACCGGATTGCTGCTGGCGATCCTCGCCACCATGGCGGCCAAGGGCACCGTCTGGAGCATAGCCGGAACCGCGCTGCTCATCATCGGCATCGTGACCAAGGCAAGACTGGAAGAAAGCTTCCTGCGCGGCGAGCTGGGCAGCGCCTATGACGACTATGCCAGGCGCGTGCCGATGCTGGTGCCGTTCGCACCAGCCTGACGCGGCAAGCTCAGAGCATCCGTAGTAGCGCGCCGCCTATCGAATACCCCGCGCCAAAGGCGCAGATCAGGCCGAAATCGCCGGGCTTCATGTCGGCATGGTTTTCCGACAGCGCGACGATGGCGCCGGCGCCCGCCGTGTTGCCCAGCCGCTCCAGCACCATCGGCGCGCGGTCGTGGTCGACCTCATGGCCGAACGACAGTTTCAGGATCATCGCGTTCATGCGCGCATTGGCCTGATGCAGCCAGAAGCGCCTGATCGCCTGTGGCGTCAGCCCGTGTTCGGCGAGGAATTCGACGATGAATTTTTGTCCGGCGACGGTGACTTCCTTGAACACCTTGTTGCCGACCTGCTTGATCAGATTGCCTTCGAGATTGATCATGTAGGGATCATCCTGGGCGGTGCGGGTGTGGTAGCCCAGATTGGTGCGGATGTTGTTCGACATCTGCGTCCAGACGCGCGTGTCGAGCACCTCGAAGCGGCCCGGCCGCTTGTCGCCCTTGGCCAGGCCTTCCACCACCATCGACACCGAAGCGTCGCCGAAGATGAAATGCGTCTGCCGGTCGCGGAAATTGAGGTGGCCGGTGATGATCTCCGGCGTCGTCACCAGAATGCGCTTGTGCGCACCCGACCGCACCAGGTTGACGGCGATGTGCAAGGCGGCCGCCGCCGAAGAACAGCCAAGCCCCATGTCGAAGCCGGCACCCTTTGTGCCCAGCGCCTCCTGCATTTCGATGGCGATCGCCGGATAGGGCCGCTGGTGATGCGAGGCCGAGCAGATCACCAGATCGATATCGGACGGTTTTAGCCCGGCATGGTCGAGGGCCTTCTTCGCCGAGGCGATGCCGAACTCGGCCTCCAGCGACAGCGCATCGTCGGGCCGTGCCGGAATGCGCGGCGACATCCGGGTCGGGTCGAGAATGCCTTCCCGCTCGACGACATGACGGGTGCGCACGCCCGAGGCATGGACGATGAAGTCGCTGTCCGATTTCGCCAGCGGCGGTTCGTCGGTGCCCAGGCGGCGCGCATTCTCCGTGTCAACCCACGCATTGAAGCTGGCGACCAGCTCTTCATTGGTAATCTTGGCTTCAGGGATTTCAACGCCGATGCCGCTGATGATGACGCGATGCATATATCCAGTCCGTCCCATCCGCAGGCGTTGCGGGCTTCATGTGGGCGCCGGAACGCTCCGGCGCAACAGTTTTCTCACCGCGGCGGTTTACGCCGGCTTAAACCTGATTTCACCAGGCAAGGCGCATGGCGGCAAAACCGGGTCAAGCGGCGCAATGGGCGCCTTGCAACGTGGATAATCAGGCCCGCTTGGCGACAACGAAAATGCGCGGAAAGCGCAAAAGCACCTTGCCATCAGCCGTCTTCGGATAGGCCTTGGCGATCTTGGCCGTGTAGCTATCGAGGAACAACGTCCGCTCGTCGGCGCCCAGCGGATCGAGGAACGGTTTCAGGCCCGTCGACTTCACCCATTCGACGATCGCTTCGGCATCGGCAAGCGGGTGGTTGTAGATGGTGTGCCAGATATCCAGCCGATCGCTGAGCGGCGACAGGAGGTCATAATAGAACGACACCGGCTGCAGCGGGCCGCGTGCCGCGCCCTTGAGTTTTTCGGCAAACGGCATTTCGGCGGCGGTTTCGCGCATCAGGCGCTGCGAGTCCTCGCCCATATTGTCGGGCATCTGGATGGCCAGCGCGCCGCCTGGCGCGAGAAAACCCATCAGCCGCTGGAACACCGCAGGATGCTCGGGCAGCCACTGGAACACAGCATTGGCGAAGATCACGTCGACCGGCTCCGCCGGCTGCCATTTGGAGGCATCGGCCAGGTTAAAGGTAACCTCGGGCAGGCGCGCCCTCGCCTTCTCGATCATGTCGGGAGAAGTGTCGAAGCCGCTCACCTGCGCATCCGGCAAGCGCCCGACAAGCAGCTCGGTCGAATTGCCCGGCCCGCAGCCGATGTCGACGACCCGGCGCGGGAAGTCGACGGGGACCTGCGCCACCAGATCCCGCGCCGGTCGCGTGCGCTCGTCCTCGAATTTGAGATATTGGGCGGCGGACCAGTCTGGCTTTTGTGAAACGGCGCTGTTGTTCATCGATAGACCTCGCGACGGTTGCCTATTTCCACGACCAGGACGACAAGGCGACTGTCCTGAAACTGGACGATGATCCGGTAGTCGCCGACGCGAAACCGCCAAGCTTCTTCTTTGGTTGCGGTGAGGCGTTTGGCAAGAACTCTTGGATCGGGATGCGCCGAAACTCTCCCGGCGAGGAATTCGAGGACACGGCGCTGATCCTTCGTCGAAAGCCGCTCAATGTCCTTTTTAGCGCGCGGCGTGAACTCGACACGCCAACTCATTCAGCGGCGGGCTTCTTGCTACGCTCGTCGCGTTCACGAAGTTCAAGCTGGCGGATCATCTCATCCAGCGGGATACGAACGCCGTCATCATTCCTGACCCGTTCCTCTGCAACCCTGGCGTCCTGCCAATCCTCGATGGCCTCGAGGATCGCGTCGACCGCGACCTGATCGGTCGTCCGGCCGCTCGCCTTGGCCATGTCGGCCAACAGCTTTTCGGTCTTTTGCGGCAGTTTCACTGTGATCATGGGAAGCTCCGTCAACCCAATTTAGGTCAAACGACGATCACCCGCAACGGACCCTGCCCTTACCGCGTCAGCCTCTTGTAGGTCATGCGATGCGGGTTGACGGCATCGGGGCCGAGGCGGCGGATCTTGTCCTGCTCGTAATCCTCGAAATTGCCCTCGAACCATTCGACATGGCTGTCGCCCTCGAAGGCGAGGATGTGCGTCGCCAGGCGATCGAGGAACATGCGATCGTGCGAGATGATGACAGCGCAGCCGCCGAAGTTTTCCAGCGCGTCTTCGAGTGCGGCAAGCGTTTCCGTATCGAGATCGTTGGTCGGTTCGTCGAGCAGCAGCACATTGCCGCCGGTCTTCAGCATCTTGGCCAGATGCACGCGGTTGCGCTGGCCACCGGAGAGGTTGCCGACCTTCTGCTGCTGGTCGCCGCCACGGAAGTTGAACGAGGCGCAATAGGCACGCGTGTTGGCTTCGAACTTGCCGAGCTTGACCACTTCGGCGCCGCCGGAAATTTCTTCCCACACCGTCTTTGACGGATCGAGCGCATCGCGGCTCTGGTCGACATAGCCGAGCTTCACCGTTTCACCGACGCGCACAGAGCCCGCATCCGGCGTTTCCTGGCCGGTGATCATGCGGAACAGCGTCGTCTTGCCGGCGCCGTTCGGACCGATGACGCCGACGATACCGCCGGGCGGCAGCTTGAATTCCAGGCCGTCGATCAAAAGCGTGTCGCCAAAGCCCTTCGACAGGCCTTCCGCCTCGATCACCACATTGCCGAGCCGCTCGCCATGCGGAATGACGATCTGCGTATCGCTCGGACGCCGCTTGTCGGCTGCATCCAGAAGGTCCTGGAACGCCTGGATACGCGCCTTGGATTTGGTCTGGCGGGCCTTGGGGCTCGACTGGATCCATTCGCGCTCGCGGCCGATGGCGCGCTGGCGGGCATCGTCCTCGCGGCCTTCCTGCTTGAGCCGCTTGGCCTTGGCTTCGAGATATTTGGTGTAGTTGCCCTCATAGGGAATGCCGCGGCCGCGGTCGAGTTCGAGAATCCAGCCGGTGACATTGTCGAGGAAGTAGCGATCGTGGGTGATGATCATCACGGCACCCGGATAGGCACGCAGATGCTTTTCCAGCCATGCCGTGGTTTCGGCGTCGAGATGGTTGGTCGGTTCGTCGAGCAGCAGAAGGTCGGGCTGGCGCAGCAGAAGCTGGCAAAGTGCGACGCGCCGGCGCTCGCCGCCCGAAAGCTTGGTGACTTCCGAATCCTTGGGCGGGCAGCCCAGCGCTTCCATCGCCATCTCGACCTGCTGTTCGAGATCCCAAAGGTTGAGCCGGTCCATCTCGTCCTGGAGCTTGGCCGACTCGTCGGCCGTCTCGTCGGAGTAGTTCATCATCAATTCGTTGTAGCGTTCGATGACGGCGGTCTTGGCAGCGACGCCTTCCATGATGTTTTCGAACACGGTCTTGTCCGGATCGAGCGCCGGCTCCTGCGCCAGGTAGCCGACAGTGGCGCCTTCGGCCAGCCACGCCTCGCCGTTCCACTCCTTGTCGAGCCCGGCCATGATCTTGAGGATCGTCGACTTGCCCGAACCGTTGGGGCCGAGGATGCCGATCTTGGCGTCGGGGTAGAAGGAGAGATGGACATTTTCGAGCACCTTCTTGGTGCCATAGGCCTTGTTGAGGCCGGCCATGTGATAGATGAACTGGCGTGCCACGCGCGCTTTCCCTGAAAAAACTGACTAGCCCAGAAAACTGACTGGATCTGTCGAATTGAGTGGAGGTTGGCCGCTATGTAGGCGATGCGGCGGCGAACGGCAATCGCTTTTGCCGCATCTGGCCGGTCACACGCGGAAGTGTCCGCCAATCGCCGAAGTTTTTCACCGGCCAGGGGCGTGCTGAAATCTCCGGTTAACTCTTCGGCGTCAAAACAGGATCGGAGTGGAATCGCTCGCTATTCGCGATTTCGAGAAAGAGATCGGATCGACGGGATTGCTGAACAGTTTCCTGCTCCTTGCCGAAGCGGTCGTCTACTTCAGCGTCATGGTGACGCTTTTTCGCTTCAGACGGCGTATCGGCCTCGGCGTCTTCGTCTGCGCGCTCGGCGTCATGCACTTCCTCGAGACCTATCTCGCCAGCGTTTTTTACGTCGCCTTGCCGTTCGGCATGGTCTCGCCGGGCTCGGCGGTGCTGTTTTCCGGGAAGCTGGTCATGCTGTTGCTGCTCTACATGAAGGAGGACGCCGCCACGGTGCGTCAGCCGATCTACGGCCTGCTGCTCGGCAATGCGCTGATGATCGGGCTGGTGCTGCTGCTCCGCCTGCACGCCGTCGCCCCGCTTCCCGACGGCAGGCTGCCCGACATGAGTTTCATCGACGAGATGGGCTGGCTGATGGTTTGGGGCACGACGCTGCTGTTCGTCGATGCCATCCTGATCATCCTGCTCTATGAGAAGCTCGGGCGCACCCTGCGCAAGGCACCGTTCCCGCGCATCCTGATTTCCGTGGCTTGCGTACTCACCTTCGATCAGGCCGGGTTCTTCACCGCGTTGCATTTCGTCGCCGGTGCGCCGATAGCCGTCTTTTTCGGCGGCTGGTTTGCCAAGATGGCGGCAGCGCTGATCTTCAGCACCATGCTTGTCGCCTATCTCAAATGGTTCGAGGAACGCCAGATCACGGCGCCGCGCGGGCTGACCGACATCTTCGATACGCTGACCTATCGCGAACGCTACGAAGCGCTGGTCGAACATGTCGGCCGCGACGGGCTGACAGGCCTGCTGCATCGCGGGCGCTTCGACGCCGATGGTGAAGCCGCCGTCCAGGTCAGCCTGCGCACCGCAAGGCCGCTCAGCCTGCTGATCATTGATGTCGACCATTTCAAATCGATCAACGACCGTTTCGGCCATGCCGAAGGCGACAAGGTGCTGAAGGCGGTCGCTGCCCTGCTTGGCGAGGCGGCAAGCGCCGAGGACCAGGTGTTCCGCATCGGCGGCGAGGAATTCGCCATCCTCAGTTCTCGTCCGCACTCGGTCGCCAGGCTGTTCGGCGAAAGCATTCGCCACGCGGTCAAGGGCTCGGCCGCCACCAGCCGGTTCGAGCTGACCGTCAGCGCCGGTGTTTCCAGCGTCAGCGAAACGACGCGCTGCCTTGCCGACCTGTTCGCGCTTGCCGACCAGCGTCTCTACAAGGCCAAGTCGACCGGCCGTGATCGCGTCGTCGGAGAGCCGGGCGGCCACGAAGCCGACACGGCCGCTGCGTGGACCAAATCCGCACAGATTTAGTTGGTTACGACTTCCTCCGCCGCCGAAGACCGGTGACGGTCGAAACCGCCATCAGCGCGATAGCCAGCCATTTCAGCGCCGTGATGATCGGCCCGGCCTCGATATCGTAGGCAATGAACAGCAGGATACCCGGCACCAGCAGGCCGCATAGGATCAGCATGATGCGGTTGATCTGCCACGAGACTTTTGCCGCCAACGCCTCGTCGCCGGGCGCGGGAACAAGTGCTGCTCGCATCGTCTTGCCGCCCACCAGCATGGCCGAAAGGCGCATCGAGATCGGCAGGCCGAGCCCGATGATCAGGAAAGCGCAAGCCGCCAGTAGCAAGGAGAATTTCAACGCGCTCGTCTCCGCCGGCACGGGAAAGAGCAACGTCGCCAGCGGCAGGAAGACACCGAAAATACCGATCGCCGCGATGATCATGAAGATCACCGCATTGACGATCGTGAACAGCTGGTAGGTGCCGAGGCCGATCGGTTCGGACAGCGTTCGCATACGTACCCACTCGGCGTCGGTATAGGAAAAGCCCGGCCATTCCATGCGGGCATCGTTGATCAAAACCATGCCCTTGGCCCAGAAAGCCAGCCGCGCCAGTGCGCTGCTCGTCATGCCATCCATTACGACCCCCGCCCGAATGATGCGCTCGCAGCATAGCACCAGGGCGTGGCAACGCGACAGTCCGGTGTCTCTGTTGAGTGTTACTGGAAGCCGATCGCGTCGACATTGCCTGTCGGGCAGCCGGCCTTGTTGGTCGGCACCGAAGCCAGCAGCAGATCCTTGAGCGCGCTGTTGGGACCGATTGGACCGGCGAGGCCGAGCGTCAGTTCGCCGATCAGCCGCCTGCCGCTCGACGGATCGATGACGCAGGAAACGCGCACGCGGTCCCCTGCTCCCGCCCCGAAGGTAGTGTCGAAGGCGCCGCGAATCTGGTCGGCCGTCAGCTTGCCGCCGATGTTCTTGGCGAAGAGATCGCGCACCGGCGAGCTGTTCACCGCGCGCATCAAATTGAGCGCGTCGGAGAAATAGTCCTGCTGGCTCTTGCCGTAGCAGGTGCCGTGCTTGATCCATTCATGCCGCTCGAGGTGGGAGGCCGTTCCAGGCATCACCTGATCGAGCTCCGTGCGGGTGTTGGCGTCAAGATTGACCGGCGGCAGGTCTTTCCAGTGGGCCGGATTGTCGTTGGCCTTGTCGCTCGCTGTCGCCTGGCAATAAAAATTGCCGTTCGGCTGCGGCCACAGCCCGTGCAAGGTGAAATGCGTGGCGTCGAAATCACCAGCACTCTGCGCCCTGCATTCGGTCTTGTTCGACTTTGTCTCGCAGAAGGCCGGCTGCCAGCTCAGCGCGAAGACGTATTCGGGTTTCCCCGATACCGCCGGCTTGCCTTGCCCGTCAGGGGCGGCCGGCACGGTCGCCGCGCTGCTGCCGGAAACGTGGCCGCAGCTGACCTTCACCCAGCGGCGCTCCGGATCGGCGCCCGGCACCAGGATGAGGTAATGCGTCGGCGCATCCTTGTTGCCGGCAAGCAGCTGATAGCTCTGCCCGGCATCGGTCGAGACATTGCCGGGGTTCTTGCCGTTCTTGATCGCTTGCGTCGCCGGACAGGCAGCGTCGGCCACAAAGGAGCCGCTCATCTTGACGTCGGCACGTGCGGCACCGGCCAGCGACGCGGCCAGCACGGCCAATCCGAAAACGACAGCAATGCGCATGGAAAATCCCCGGCTGGACAAGTGGGCGACACACTGAAGCTGTCTCCATGTCAGAATTGCGATATTTTGCTGGCCAAACGCAAGAAACATCGTCGCGAAAAGCGGGTTTGCAGGATTGACGCATAATATGGGCCGGCGCAAACAAAGCCAACGACGACAAAAGCAAGGGCGGGACCAGGCGGCATGTCATTCAGCCAGCAGCGCGTGGTTTCCTCGCCGACCGGTGCCGAGCTCAATCTTTTCGTCAGGCAGGCCGATGGCCGGGCACGCGCCGTCGTCCAGATCAATCATGGCTTGGCCGAGCACGCAGCGCGCTATGCCCGCTTTGCCGATTTTCTTGGCTCCCGCGGCTTCCATGTCTATGTCCACGACCATCGCGGCCATGGCGCTACCAGGGCGCCGGACGCGCCGCTCGGCAGGTTCGCCGAAAGGAATGGCCCGGCCAAGGTCATCGCCGACATCGGCGCCATCCATGATCTCATCGCCCGCGAACAGCCAAACAGACCGGTCATCCTGTTTGGCCATTCTATGGGTGCGTCGGTGGCGCTGAACTACCTGTTAAGCCACTCGCCACGCGTCCGTGCGGCCGCGATCTGGAACGGTAATTTCTCGCAAGGCCTGCTTGGGCAGGTTGCGCTGGGCATCCTTGCCTGGGAACGGATGCGGCTCGGCTCCGACGTGCCATCGCGTCTGCTGCCGAAACTCACCTTCCAGGCCTGGGGCAAGGCGGTGCCCAATCACCGCACATTGTTCGACTGGCTGTCACGCGACGAAACGGAAGTGGCGAAATACATCGCCGATCCGCTCTGCGGCTGGGATGCCTCGGTATCGATGTGGCGCGACGTTGTCGGCATGGCGCTGAATGGCGGCAAGGATGCCGGCTTTGCCGGCGTCCGGCGCGACCTGCCCGTCAGCATCGTCGGCGGCGAAAGGGATCCGGCTTCCGACTATGGCAAAGGGATCACCCATCTTGCCAATCGCATGCGCAAGATGGGCTTTTCGAATCTGGTTTCAAAGGTTTACGCCGACACCCGACATGAAAGCCTGAACGAGGTGAATCGCGACATCATCATGGATGATTTCGCCACCTGGGCCGACGAAGTCCTCAAAGCGTGACGGATTGGCCCACTGCAAGAGCCGTGACAGCCGTTGCAGGGCTTGATAGAGGCTCTGCTTTCGCAGCAATCGCAGTGATTGCGGCAACCACGGTGATCCATGGCTGAGCCCCCGCTGAAAGGCGTCCGCGTCGTCGAACTCGCCCGCATCCTTGCCGGGCCATGGGCCGGGCAGTTGCTTGCCGATCTCGGAGCCGATGTCATCAAGGTCGAAAGCCCGGATGGTGGCGACGACACCCGCAAATGGGGTCCGCCCTTCGTCATGGGCAAGGACGGCGAGAACCTGTCGGCCGCCTATTACCATTCCTGCAACCGCGGCAAGCGCTCCATCGCCATTGATTTCTCGACGCCGGAAGGCGCGGAGACCGTGCGTCGGCTGGTGGCGACTTCGGACGTGCTGATCGAGAACTTCAAGCTCGGGGGCCTGAAGAAATACGGGCTCGACTACAACAGCCTTCGCCAGATCAACTCGCGCCTCGTCTATTGCTCGATCACCGGCTTCGGCCAGGACGGGCCATACGCACCACGCGCCGGCTACGACTTCATCATCCAGGCCATGGCCGGCATGATGTCGATCACCGGCGAGGTCGGCCGCGAGCCGCAAAAGGCCGGCGTTGCCATCTCCGACATCTTCACCGGCCTCTATTCGGTCATCGCCATCCAGGCAGCCCTGCGCCACGCCGAACAGACCGGCGACGGCCAGCATGTCGACATGGCGCTCTTCGACACCCAGATCTCGGCGCTCGGCAACCAGAACCTCAACTATCTCGTCTCCGGCAAGTCGCCGGTGCAGATGGGCAATGCGCATATGAACATCGCCCCCTACGAGGTAGTGCCGGTCCGGGACGGGCACATCATCCTCGCGGTCGGCAATGACGGCCAGTTCGCGAAATTCTGCGTTGCCGTCGGGCTGGACGATTTGCCTGCCAATCCCGACTTCGCCACCAATCCCGCCCGGGTCGCCAACCGGGTCAAGTTGCGCGAACACATGATCGAGGCGCTGAAGGTTTTCGATCGCGACCCGCTGCTGGCCAAGCTGGAAGCGGCCAGCGTGCCGGCGAGCCCGATTAACACGATCGGCCAGATGTTTGCCGATCCGCAGACCATCGCGCGCGGCATGCGGCTCGACCTGGACGACGGCCATGGCAATCTTCTGCCTTCGGTGCGTGCGCCGATGGTGATGTCCGGCACGCCGCTGGTCTATGAGCGCCCCTCGCCACGCCTGGGCGAGCACACGCAAGAAATCCTTGCCGAACTGGAGAAGTCTGGACAATGAAGACCGGCGGACAACTGATCGTCGACGCGCTCGAAGCCAATGGCACCGACCGCATCTATTGCGTGCCGGGTGAATCCTATCTGGCGGTGCTCGACGCGCTGCACGATTCAGCGATCCGCACCATCGTCTGCCGCCAGGAAGGCGGTGCCGCCATGATGGCCGATTGCCACGGCCGCCTGACCGGCAAGCCCGGCATCTGCTTCGTCACCCGCGGCCCCGGCGCCACCAACGCCTCGGCCGGCATCCACATCGCCATGCAGGATTCGATACCCGTCATCCTGTTCATCGGCCAGGTCGCCAGCCACGCCAAGGAGCGCGAGGCCTTCCAGGAGGTGGACTATAAGAGGTTCTTCGGCGACATCGCCAAATGGGTGGTCGAGATCGACGACGCCTCGCGCATCCCCGAATTCGTCACCCGCGCCTTCGCGGTGGCGACATCGGGCCGTCCCGGCCCCGTGGTGATCTCGCTGCCCGAAGACATGCTGACCAGTATCGTCGAAGCGCCCATCGCCTTGCCGCACACGCCGGTTGAGACACGGCCGGGCGAAGCGGAGCTCGATGCGCTGGAAAAGCTGCTGGCTAAGGCCAAGCGGCCGTTCGTCATCCTCGGCGGCACGCGCTGGGACGCCGATGCCGTGGCACAGATGCGCGCGATCGCCGAGGCCTGGTCGCTGCCGGTCGGCTGTTCCTTCCGCCGCCAGATGCTGTTCGATCATCTGCATCCGAACTATGCCGGCGATGTCGGCATCGGCATCAACCCGAAGCTGGCCACAGCGATCAAGCAGGCCGATCTCGTGCTGCTGATCGGCGGCCGCATGGGCGAAATGCCCTCGTCCGACTACACGCTGCTGAAAAGCCCCTACCCCGACCAGACACTGGTCCATGTCCATGCCGACGCTGGTGAGCTCGGCCGCGTCTACCGGCCGACACTGGCGATCAACGCCTCGCCTTCCGCCTTCATCGACGCTTTCGCCAAGCGCAAACCGGCCGCGGAGCCGACCTGGGCAGCCGAGACGCCAAAACTGCATGCCGCCTATCTCGACTGGTCGACACCACCGGAAGGCGGCCCCGGCTCGGTCCAGATGGGCCCGATCATGAACTACCTCGAAAAGATGTTGCCCGACGACGCCATCCTCACCAACGGCGCCGGCAATTACGCCACCTGGGTGCATCGCTTCCACCGCTTCCGCCGCTTCGCCACTCAAGGTGCGCCGACCTCAGGCTCGATGGGCTATGGCACGCCTGCTGCGGTCGCCGCCAAAGAGCTGTTTCCGGACCGCACCGTGGTTGCTTTCGCCGGCGACGGCTGCTTCCTGATGAACGGGCAGGAATTCGCCACCGCCGTGCAATACGACCTGCCGATCGTCGTCGTGGTCGTCAACAACGGCATCTACGGCACCATCCGCATGCATCAGGAGCGCGAATATCCCGGCCGCGTCGTCGCCACCGATCTCAAGAACCCCGACTTTGCGGCACTCGCCCGTGCCTATGGCGGCCATGGCGAAACGGTCGAAAAGACAGCGGATTTCGCTCCCGCCTTCGAACGTGCCCGCGCCAGCGGCAAGCCGGCGATCGTCGAAATCCGGCTCGACCCCGAAGCGATCACGCCGACCAAGACGATGACCCAGATCCGGGACAAGGCCTGAGCGCCGACGGTAAAGGCCGAGTTCTACGGCGCCCCCCTCTGCCCTGCCGGGCATCTCCCCCTCAAGGGGGGAGATTGGCCTTCATCAATGCCGGCTCTCTGTTTTGCAGTGCTGAAAATTGGCGAAGGCAGTAGCGAAATCCAATCTCCCCCCTTGAGGGGGAGATGTCCGGCAGGACAGAGGGGGGCTGTCCCGCCGACTTCCGAAGCAATCGCTATTCTGTCCGCGCCTACTTCGCCTTTTCGATCTGCCCACGAATTTCGCCGTCCTTGTTGGCGGCGGTATGGACGTTGACGTAATATTTGCCTGCCTCCAGATCAGCCGCCTGGGCATCCGTCAGCGTTTCAGACCCCTTGATTGGGCTCTTGAGCTTTTTGAACGGGATGACCGGTCCGGCGTTTTCACCCATCGCCGCCGGGCCGTGAATGTGCGCAGCTGTCGCCGGCCCGCTGAGGCCGGAATATTTGACGTTCCAGCTGAGCTTCTTCTTGGTCGTGTCGAACGTTAAAGTGGCGGTGCCTTTGCCCTTGGTAGTCACGGGCGGGCTTTGCTGGCTGCCATCGAGCGTCGCCTTGTACTTCACCACGTCAGCCAAGGCCGGCGAAGCAAGGAAGACGGCAGCAGAGACGGCGAGTGCCGAAACGATCGGCGAAAAGGAATGCATACGCATTTTAGAAAACCTCCGTTGGATGTAACTCCCTGCGGCTCCCCAGCGCATGGATACGTCAGCACAACGGTCAGCCAGCCAAAAGTATCCTTGGCGCACGCATATGTGATGGCAGGCAAGCCCGATTACCTGCCCCACCAAATTTCAGCGGAATGGCGGCGGTCAGACCCTCGCCAGCGCCTGGGTCAGGTCGGCGATCAGATCGTCCGGGTGTTCGACACCGATCGACAGCCTGACCGTGGTCTCCAGCACGCCGATGCGCTGGCGCACGTCGACGGGAATGCCCGAATGGGTCATGGCTGCGGGGTGACTGGCCAAGGATTCCGTTCCGCCCAGGCTCACCGCCAGCTTGAAGATCTGCAGCCCGTTGAGAAAGGCGAAAGCTGCCTTCTCGCCGCCCTTGATATCGAAGGAGAAGGTCGAGCCGGCACCGGTGCATTGCGCTCTGTAGGCGCGCCCCGCCGGCGTATCCTCACCCAGGAAAGGCAGGTAATGCATCTTCTCGACCTTGGCATGATCGCGCAGGAATTCGGCGACCAGGCGCGCATTGTCGTTGGCGCGCTCCATGCGGATCGACAGCGTCTCCAGCGAACGGCCGAGCATCCAGCAGGAATGAGGGTCCAGTTGCGTGCCGATCGCGCCGCGCAGCGCCTTGATCGGCTTGGTGACCGCCTTGCTGCCCATGGCGGCGCCCGCGATCAGGTCGGAATGGCCGCCGACATATTTGGTCAGCGAATAGACGGAGACATCGGCGCCATGTTCGATGGGCCGCTGGAACACCGGCCCGAGCAATGTGTTGTCGCAGACGACGATCGGCGCCGACCCTTGGCGCGTGCCGATCTCGTCGGCAATCTTGCGCATCAGCGCGATGTCGACCAGGCTGTTGGTCGGATTTGACGGCGTCTCGATCAGGATGACCGACACGCGGCCCTTCGCGACCGCCGCGTCGGCGGCGGAGCGCACCGCCGTCTCGTCGACGCCGTCCGCGAAGCCGACAGCGCCGATACCGAAACCGGAGAGCGTGCGCGTCAAAAGCGTCTCCGTGCCGCCGTAAAGCGGCTGCGAATGAAGGACGACCTCGCCCGGCCTGATATAGGCGAGCAGTGTCGTGGCGATTGCCGACATGCCCGATGAAAACAGGATGCAGGCATCCGTCCCCTCATAGATCGCCAGCCGGTCCTCGACGATCTCGCTGTTGGGATGGTTGAAGCGCGAATAGACCAGGCCGGACGCCGTGCCGCTCGGCGGCTCCTTGCGGCCGGATGTGTAGTCGAAGAAGTCGCGTCCCTCCTCCGCCGACTTGAACACGAAAGTCGAGGTCAGGAACACCGGTGGCTTGACCGCGCCCTCCGAAAGCTGCGGATCGAAGCCATAGCTCAGCATCAGCGTCTCCGGGTGGAGCTTGTGGTTGCCGATATGGGTTTTCGACGGGCGTGGCGCGGTCATGGCTTTTCCTGCTTTTGAAAGAGTGTCGCACGGCAATTTATGCGATCTCCACCGCGCAGTCCTTGCTATTTTCGGGCTCGCATGGCTGCATCCCCGCAATGAATTGCCCAGGGTGGCCAACAATGCAGCAGAAGATAGCCGATGATTTCGACCGCAAGATCCTGCGCGAACTGCAGGCCGACGCCCGCATCACCAACAACGAGCTTGCCGAGCGGATCGGCCTGTCGCCGTCGCCCTGTTTGAGGCGGGTGCGGCGGCTGGAGGAGACCGGTGTCATCAGGGGCTACACCACGCTGGTCGATCCCTCAGCCTTCGGCTGGAGCATGGTCGCCATCGCCACCATCCGGCTCAGCCGCCAGAACGAAGACGAGATCGTCATGTTCGAGGACGCGATCCGCGGCTGGGAAGAGGTGCTGGAATGCCACCTCGTCACCGGTTCGCGCGACTACGTGTTGAAGGTGGTGACGGGAAACCTCGAGCAGTACGAGCGCTTCATCAAGGAAAAGATCGCGCGGCTGAAATGCGTCGCCTCGATCGAAACCAGCTTCGTCATGAACACCATAAAGGAACGGCGCCTCTAGCAAGAGGCGCCGTCTCTAGATCGATATGTTGCCGACTAGGCTTACTTGACCGCCTTGTCGGTGATGGCGGTGGTGTAGGCGCCGGTCGGCTCCTTGGTGATGATCTTTTGGTCGAGCAGCGCCTTGGCGGTGCGCTCGTAGGTTGCCGGGTCAAGCTTGCCGTCGGCATTGTCGATCAGCTTGGCCACTTCGCTCATCATGCGCTTCTGGTGGTTCTCGTCCTGGCCGCCGCCGTCCATGACGATGCCTGCGGCTTCGTCATTGTTGTCGATGGCATATTTCCAGCCCTTCATCGAGGCGCGCACGAAACGCACCATCTTGTCTTCGAAGGCCGGATCCTTGAGCTTGTCTTCCGACGCATAGAGCCCGTCCTCGAGCAGGTCGTTGCCCATCGCCGAGTAGTTGAACACGGTCAGCTGTTCCGGCTTGTAGCCGGCGTCGATCAGCTGCCAGTACTCATTGTAGGTCATGACCGAAATGCAGTCCGCCTGCTTCTGGATCAGCGGCTGCACATCGAAGCTCTGCTTGAGAACGGTGACGCCGTCCGGGCCGCCTTCGGTCTTCAGGCCGAGCTTGTTCATCCAGGCGTAGAACGGATACTCGTTGCCGAAGAACCAGACGCCGAGCGTGTGGCCCTTGAAGTCGGCTTCGGTCTTGATCGGGCCGTCCTTCGGGCAGACCAGCTCCATGCCGGCTTTCTTGAACGGCTGGGCGATGTTGACCAGCGGCACGCCCTTTTCGCGGGCCGCCAGCGCACCGCCCATCCAGTCGACGATGACGTCGGCGCCGCCGCCGGCGATCACCTGCTCGGGCGCGATATCGGGACCGCCCGGCTTGATGTCGACGTCGAGACCCTCGGCGTCATAGAAACCCTTGGCTTTGGCGACATAGTAGCCGGCAAACTGGGCCTGCGTGACCCATTTCAGCTGCAACGTCACCTTGTCGGCGGCCATTGCCTGGAACGCGGCGAGCGACATCGCGCCGGCCAGAACAGGAATAATCAGTCTTTTCATTTTTTTTACCCTCTGAAGTTAGTGCCCTTAAACCCACCGCCCCTATCCACCACGGACAGAGGGATGCCAAAACGTGACGGCTCTTTCGACAAGAGCGACCACGCCATAAAAGACCGAACCCGCAAGTGCTGCAACTGCGATTTCGGCCCAGACCATGTCGATGTTCATCCGCCCGACCTCGGTCGAGATGCGGAAGCCCATGCCGACGACGGGCGTGCCGAAGAACTCGGCGACGATGGCGCCGATCAGCGCCAGCGTCGAGTTGATCTTCAGCGCGTTGAAGATGAAAGGCGCGGCTGCCGGCAGCCGAAGCTTCAAGAGCGTCTGCCAGTAGCCCGACGCATAGGTGCGCATCAGGTCGCGCTCCATATGGCCGGAGGCGGCAAGGCCGGCGACCGTGTTCACCAGCATCGGGAAGAAGGTCATGATGATGACCACCGCCGCCTTGGACTGCCAGTCGAAGCCGAACCACATGACCATGATCGGGGCGACGCCGATGATCGGCAGCGCCGAGACCATATTGCCGATCGGCAACAGCCCGCGCCGCAGGAACGGCACACGGTCTGCGAGCACGGCGGTGATGAAGCCGGCGCCGCTGCCCACCACATAGCCGAAGATCACCGCCTTGAAGATGGTCTGCCTGACATCGGCGCCGAGCACCGGCAGCGAGCCGGCGATGCGCGCGCCGATGGCGCTTGGCGGCGGCAACAGGATGAATGGAATGCCCGCGCCCCGCGTCACCGCTTCCCAGATGATCAGGATCCAGGCGCCGAAGATAGCCGGGATGATCAGGCGCAGCGCGGTGCGAGCCCATTTGGCGAAGGGACGCAACGATGACAGCACCGCCACGCAGCGCCAGCCAAGCAGCCATGCGGCGGTGAGCAACAGGAAGAACGGCGTCCGCGCCAGACCTTCGAAGCCGGTGATGCCTCCAATCAGCAGCCAGGCGACCAGATGCGCGCCGATGAAAAGCACAACGGCTTCGACGATGGACGGTATTCTGGCCATCGAGATCAAAGCGGCGAGAAGGAGCACACCGAAGATCAGCCCGGTCGTCGCGACATAGGGGTATATCAACGTCCCTGCAGGCTGCGCCAGTGCATCGACTTTCGGCGCGGCGATCGGGCCGAGCGCCACCGCGATCAGGCACAGCACGATCGCCAACACCGCCTGCCAGGAGGGTTTCAGCCAGTTCATGCCGGCCTCCCGCCCATGGCGCGGTCGACGATGCGCCCGGCTATGCCGACCACCATGACCAGCAGTGCCGCCACCACCGAGCCGGCGACCAGCGCCGACCAGATGTCGATCGACTGGCTGTAATAGGCGCCGGCGAGAAGCTTGGCGCCGATGCCGGCGACCGCACCGGTCGGCAATTCACCAACGATGGCGCCGACCAGGCTTGCCGCCACCGCCACCTTCATCGAGGTGAACAGGAACGGCACCGAAGCAGGCACGCGCAATCTCCAGAAGGTTTGCGAACGACTGGCATTGTAGGTGTGCATCAGGTCGAGATGCATGATCTCGGGCGAGCGCAGCCCCTTCACCATGCCGACAGTCACCGGGAAGAACGACAGATAGGTCGAGATCATGGCCTTCGGGATCAGGCCGCTGATGCCGATCGCCCCAAGCACGACGATGATCATCGGCGCCACCGCCAGGATAGGAATGGTCTGCGAGGCGATGATCCACGGCATCAGGCTGCGGTCGAGCGTCGCCACATGCACGATGCCGACAGCGATGATGATGCCGAGCGCGGTGCCGAAGGCAAAGCCGAGCAGCGTCGAGGACAGCGTCACCCAGGCATTGTAGACGAGGCTGCGATTGGACGTGATGGGCCGCAGGAAGGTGTTCTCGAAGAAATTCACCGCCACCTGATGCGGCGCCGGCAATGTCGGCTTCGGCTGCGACAGCGTCTTGCCGATAAGTTCGCTGAACGTGGAGGTTTCATTGGCACGGCGGTCGAGATCGCGCTGGAACGGTGTGTTGAGGATGACGGCGAAGACATACCAGAGCACGACCACGCCCAACAGGATGGAGGTCACGGGGATGAGTTTGTCGCGGAAGGTGTCCATCTAGCGGTGCCCTCTTCCCGCGAACAAGAGAGGGCGACACCCGTTCTTCGTCATCCTAGTGCGGAGCAAGGAGCGAAGCGACGCGGCGCAGACCCTAGGATCCATGCCATTCCCTCTGTGCTTCGCAACGGTGCGGAACATGGCTCCCTTCGCCTCGTTGTGTTTAGTGCGTATTCTCAACCGTTTTCGCCCTTTGGCCGACGTCGCGGCATGGATCCTAGGGTCTACGCAGGCCGCTTCGCGCCTGCTCCGCCCTAGGATGACGAAGGCGTGGTTGGCCGCCCCCTCACCCGACCTCCGCTTCGTTCCGGCCACCCTCTCCCCTTTGGGGAGAGGGTGAACCTCGTCCCTCACCCGCTCAATCATCATAGCTATGCCCCGCCCGCAGCCCATCGCGCACCCGCGCCGCGATCGCCAGAAACTCCGGCGTCTCGCGGATGTCGAGCGGCCGCTGCTTCGGCAGCGTCGATTCGATGATGTCGCTGACGCGGCCCGGGCGCGGCGACATGACGACGATGCGCGTCGACAGATAGACGGCTTCGGGAATGGAATGGGTGACGAAGCAGATGGTCTTGTTGGTACGCCCCCACAGTTCCAGCAATTGCTCGTTGAGGTGGTCGCGCACGATCTCGTCCAGCGCGCCGAACGGCTCGTCCATCAGCAGCAGGTCGGCATCGAAGGCCAGCGCGCGGGCGATCGAGGCGCGCTGCTGCATGCCGCCCGAGAGCTGCCAGGGATACTTCTTCTCGAAGCCCGAGAGGTTGACGAGGTCGAGCGTGCGCTTGATCCGCTCCACCTGCTCCGCCTTGGACAGGCCCATGATCTCCAAAGGCAGCCCGACATTACGCTCGATGGTGCGCCACGGAAACAGCGCCGCCGCCTGGAAGACATAGCCGTAAGCGCGTTTCTCGCGCGCCTGCTCTGCTGTCATGCCATTGACCGAAATCGTCCCCGAGGTCGGCTTCTCCAGATCGGCGATGACACGCAGCAGCGTGGTCTTGCCGCAGCCCGAAGGCCCGATGAAGGAGACGAACTCCCCCTTGCCGATGGTCAGATCGACATTGGACAGCGCCTGCACCGGCCCGTCATTAGTCTGGAAGGTCAGTCCAAGTTTGCTTGCCGCAACGACGGCTGGCGAAGTCCCTGTCATCGGCTGCCGCCTGCCTGTTCCCGCCCCTGCGGCGCCGGCTGGAATCCGATTGCTTTTATCGCGAGGTTGTTTTCCACTTACCCTGTCCCATTTGGCCCTGTCCCACTGACCTTGTCCCACTCGATCGACGCCCGGAGTTTCCCCGATGTCGCCCAAACCCACTTGTCATCTTATCCGCCCTGAAAGCACTTATGAAGGCAAGCAGGGTTTGACCTATTTCGCCGGCATTGCCACGGAGACCGTCGGCTCCTCCGGCATCTGCATGCACCTGCTCACCTTACCGCCCGGCGCCCGCGCCAAGGCGCACATGCATGAGAGCCATGAAACGGCGATCTATGTCCTCTCCGGCGAAGTCCACACCTGGTATGGCGACCGGCTCGAGCATCATATCGTCGTCAAGGCCGGTGACCTCTTCTACATTCCCGCCGGCGTACCGCATCTGCCGGCCAATCTGAGCGGCGCCCCGTCCTCGGCCGTCATTGCCCGCACCGATCCCAACGAACAGGAAAGCGTCGTCCTGCTGCCGGAACTGGACGCGCTGGTCGCCTGACGCCGAGGGGATAGCTGTCATTTGCACCGCGAAACTTCCCCCATGACGTTGCCGTCCTCATCGGCGATCGTCAGCTTCTTGGCGTTCTTGGCGCTGCGCTTGATGGTAAACTTGGTCGGCTCCTGTCCCTCTTCGCCTTCCGCCTCACATGTCGCCGTCACCACGAGTGATCCGTCAGCCTGCGCTTGCGTCTTCGTGAACGTGCAGGCGCTGGCGGCGGTAATCAATTCCTTGTCGGTCAACAGCAGCATCTGATCGGCGGCGACTTCCTGACCGTTGCGGTTGATGCAGCCATATTTGTCGCCATAGGGTTTCGACAGATCGATACCTGCCGCCGAAGCCTGACCGGCAGCCAGCACAAGAACCATCGCGACAGACAGACCAAAACCACGCATGCTCACCCCCGATGTTCCAACGTTACAAACATGATTGCAGCGGCCCCATCTCTTCAAGACCCGGAATGGTGACGAAAAAACCGTCCTCTCCCTTGTTGGTGACCACGACGGTTTCGGTTGTCGTTCCGGCCTCGCCTTCTGCGGAACAGGTCGAAGTCAGCGATTGCGCACCCAGCACCGGCGTCAATCGCTGCGCGAACCGGCAGCCGCTGCCATAGGTCTCGATGCCTTCGGCGGTCAGCACGATTTAGGCATCGCTATCCTGATAACCGGCCTTGACGCCGACGCAGCCCACATCATTGCCCCAGGAGCCGGCCAGTACGCCGCCTGCTGCTGCCGGGCCGGCGACACTTGCCGCCAAGACCAACGAAATGAGCGCGGCCGAACGCGCCAAGCTCAAACCCCGGTCGCCGGGATACCGGTGCGTTCCACCTTGCGCGGCGCGGAAATCTCTTTCCACGTCGACAGCGCCCGGTTGACCGCCGCATTCGGCTCGCGGCCAACGAACTCGCCATGACCGGGCTTGGCCTTGATCTCGGCCTCCTGGATCGACAGTTCGCCGCGCGAGAACACGAAGCGCGGCAGGCCGGTCACCTCGAAGCCTTCGAAGACGTTGTAGTCGATGACCGACTGCTGCTTCTTGGAGGTGATCTTCTTCTTACGCTTCGGATCCCAGACGACGATGTCGGCATCCGCGCCTTCGACGATGGCGCCCTTTTTCGGATACATGTTGAGGATCTTGGCGATGTTGGTCGAGGTCACCGCGACGAATTCGTTCATCGTCAGCCGGCCGGTGTTGACGCCCGTCGTCCAAAGCACCGGCATGCGGTCTTCGAGACCGCCGGTGCCGTTCGGGATCTTGGTGAAATCGCCGACGCCGTTGCGCTTCTGCTTGGTGGTGAAAGCGCAATGGTCGGTCGCCACCACCTGCAGCGAGCCCGCCTGCAGGCCGGCCCACAGCGAGTCCTGGTGCAATTTGTTGCGGAAGGGCGGGCTCATCACGCGGCGCGCCGCATGATCCCAGTCCTTGTCGAAATACTCGCTTTCGTCCAGCGTCAGGTGCTGGATCAGCGGTTCGCCGAACACCCGCATGCCCTTCTGCCGCGCCCGGCGGATGGCCTCATGGCTCTGCTCGCAGGAGACATGCACGACATAGAGCGGCACGCCGGCCATGTCGGCGATCATGATGGCGCGGTTGGTCGCCTCGCCTTCCACTTCGGGTGGTCGCGAATAGGCGTGGCCCTCGGGGCCGTTGTTGCCGGCGGCCAGCAGCTTCTGCGACAGGGCGGCGACGACATCGCCATTCTCGGCATGCACCAGCGGCAGCGCGCCGAGGTCGGCGCAGCGCTGGAACGACGCGTACATCTCGTCGTCATCGACCATCAGCGCGCCCTTGTAGGCCATGAAATGCTTGAACGAGGTGATGCCCTTGTCCACGACGGTGGCCATCTCGTCGAACACCTGCTTGCCCCACCATGTGATCGCCATGTGGAAGGAGTAGTCGCAGGACGCCTTCGAGGTCTTGTTGTCCCACATCTGCAAGGCTTCGAGCAGCGACTGCTGTGGCGCCGGCAGGCAGAAATCGACCACCATCGTGGTGCCGCCGGACAGGGCTGCCCGCGTGCCGGATTCGAAATCATCGGCCGAATAGGTGCCCATGAACGGCATTTCGAGATGGGTGTGCGGGTCGATGCCGCCGGGCATCACATAGCAGCCGGTGGCGTCGAACTCGTGGTCGCCATGCAGGTCCGAACCGATGGCGACGATCTTGCCGTGGCTGAACAGCACGTCGGCCTTCCAGCTTCGGTCGGCGGTGACGACAGTGCCGTTCTTGATGACTTTGGTCATTTTTTGTTCCCTTGTTCTCTTCGCGCTTCTTACGAGCGTCTTGGTAGTTCGGTTCAGGACCGAAGCGGCGGCCCTACATGACTCCAACTTCTCTCAATATCTCCTCGATGCAACCATCGAAAGAGTTCGCCAGATCTCCGGTCGAAAACCGCAATACACGATAGCCCTGTCGGCCAAACCATGCGTCGCGTATCCGATCCTTCTTCATTTGCTCCGGCGTGAAGTGATGCTCTCCATCCACCTCGATAACGAGGTTGTTCCCATGCAGAACAAAGTCAGCAACGTAAGGGCCGATGGGTGCCTGCTTTCTGGCGTGTAAACCGTATAGGCGACGGAACTCCTTCAACTCGGACCAGAGCTTACGCTCGCCTTCCGTCATGTTCCGACGCAGGACCCTGGCACGTTTGATAACAGAAGGATCAATTCCGGTCGGTGCCAAGAGTACCCCCATCCTCAGTCCCTTCCCGCAAGGGGGAGGAAGACTTGGCGTCGCGCCATGGCCTGACGTTCAAAGCCTTTGAAAGAAAGCATAAAAAGGATTCTTGCGAAGAAGAACCCCCACCCTAACCCTCCCCACAAGGGGGAGGGAAC